>NZ_NMQV01000009.1 GCF_002234375.1 Pseudomonas fluvialis | reverse complement strand
CGCATACCCCCCGCCCAGCCAGCGCAAGCGGCAGCGCCCCTCGCCGCCCCAACCAGGCCATCGCAAACCAGCACGGCATCCGCTCGGCAAACCGACTTCAACGACCATAACTACGTACCACGCCCGGCGGACAACATCATCAGCAGCCGCGAGATACGCCAGTCGTCCGCTTATCGACAGATTACCCAGGCGCGCGCACCAACCCAGCAAACAGTCCAGCAGCAATCAGTCACTCATGAAACGGCCTGGGTGCGGCAATGGAGCGGCCATGCCCGCTATCTGGCTGAGTGGGCGGTACACAACAATCGTGTCGACTACGCCAGTGTTTGCACAAACCACCGGCGCGGTTCTATCGATTACCGCGAATGCCGCAAAGCCGTAAAACAGCACTTCAAGCGCATCTGCCAGCAATCGCGCGAGCGCTATGCGCAAAGCGCTGATGCCGAAGCACTGGCTCGCGAGCAGCGCTACTGCTCCGCCGCCAATGGTTTCAGCCCGATGGGTTAAAGGGGCGCTCAGCACAGCCGCGGATTGACGCTGCCCTGCCCTGCCAGAAGGCGCTGAAACAATCCCGGATTCCGCCACTCCTCGCAGATGCGCGCGGAGAAGCGGATCTGCTCCAGCCGGAAATCGCCCATACGCGGGTTGTAGGCGTCCTCGCGAAAGCACTGGGCGTAGCCGGTCTCGGTTTCGTGGGCGATCACCGAGTGCAGGCGTACGTCCTGTTCGCCGTTGACCATCTCGGTGAGCTGCAGCAGGCCGTCCACCAGACGGAAGATCACCCGCGAGAACTGCTCGGCGCTGGGCGACACCGGCAGGCTGATCCAGCGCTCGGAAAAGCGCTGGCAGCTGGCGATATAGTCCGCATCGTCGCCATCCCAGAAGGTCACGGCGTGGTCGAAGGCGTCGATCAGATCGCGCACATCGCCTTTGAGCAGCCCGAAGTCGTAGACCATCTGGCCGTTATCCAGGGCGTGGGCTTCCAGCAGCAGTTCGATCCTGTACGAGTGGCCGTGCAGCGAGCGCGAGCAGCGCCGGCTGCTGCAGCCGCGCACGATATGCGCGCTCTCGAACTTGAACAGCTTGCGGATCAGCATGCCGGCTCCTGGCCGGGCATGCGCGCTTCCGCGCGCAGTCGTTCAACCAGATCATCCAGCGCCAGGCTGCCGAGGTTGTCGCCGGCGCGGCTGCGCAGGGTGACGCGGCCCTCGGCCTTCTCCTGTTCGCCGATCACCAACAGGTAGGGCACCTTCTGCAGGGTGGCTTCGCGGATCTTGTAGCCGATCTTCTCGTTGCGCAGGTCCGCCGCCGCGCGCAGGCCGGCGCGCTTGAGGGCGGCGAGTACCTGGCGAGCGTAGTCGTTCTGCCCTTCGGAAATGGTCAGCACGGCCGCCTGCTGCGGGGCCAGCCACAGCGGGAACAGGCCGCTGTAGTGCTCGATAAGGATGCCGGTAAAGCGCTCCAGCGAGCCGAACAGGGCGCGGTGCAGCATCACCGGGCGTTCGCGTTCGCCCTGTTCGTTGATGTAGTTGATGTCGAAGCGCTCCGGCAGGTTGAGGTCCACCTGCAGGGTGCCGCACTGCCAGTCGCGGCCGATGGCGTCGCTCAGGACGAATTCCAGCTTGGGCCCGTAGAAGGCGCCTTCGCCGGGGTTGAGCTGGTAGTCGATGTTCATCCGTTGCATTGCGCCGGACAGCGCGCCTTCCAGTTGATCCCAGGTGGCGTCGCTGCCGATGCGGTTGGCCGGGCGGGTGGAGAGCTTGACCGCCACCTCGTTGAAGCCGAAGTCGCGGTAGATGGCGAACACCAGGGCGATGGTGTCGGCGCATTCCTGCTCCATCTGCGCGGCGGTGCAGAAGATGTGCGCGTCGTCCTGGGTGAAGTGGCGCACGCGCAACAGGCCGTGCAGTGCGCCGGAGGGCTCGTAGCGGTGCACCTTGCCGAACTCGGCCATGCGCAGTGGCAGGTCGCGGTAGCTCTTCAGGCCGCGGGCATACAGGGCCACGGCGCCGGGGCAGTTCATCGGTTTGAGGGCGAACACGCGGTCGTCCTCGGTGCTGGTGGTGAACATGGCCTCGCGGTAGTTGAACCAGTGCCCGGAGGTTTCCCATAGGCTGCGGTCCATCACGTCCGGGGTGTTGACCTCGACATAACCGGCGACGTCCTGCTGCTGACGCATGTAGCCGATCAGCTGCTGGAACAGGGTCCAGCCCTTGGGGTGCCAGAACACCGAGCCCGGGGCGCAGTCGTCGAAATGGAACAGGTCGAGCTGGGCGCCGAGCTTGCGGTGGTCGCGTTTGCCGGCTTCTTCCAGACGGGTGAGGTAGGCCTTGAGCTCTTTGCTGTTGGCCCAGCAGGTGCCGTAGATGCGCTGCAGCGCAGCGTTCTTCGCATCGCCGCGCCAGTAGGCACCGGCCACCTTGGTCAGCTTGAACGCCTGCAGCAGGCCGGTGCGCGGAATGTGCGGGCCGCGGCAGAGGTCTTCGAAGTTGCCCTGGCGATAGAGCGACAGCACCTCGCCGGCCGGAATGTCGCGGATCAGCTCGGCCTTGTAGTGCTCGCCCTGGGCTGCGAAGTGGGCGATGGCAGCGTCGCGTGGCAGCTCGCGGCGGCTGACCGGCAGGTCGGCGGCGG
Source organism: Pseudomonas fluvialis (assembly GCF_002234375.1). Lineage (GTDB taxonomy): Bacteria > Pseudomonadota > Gammaproteobacteria > Pseudomonadales > Pseudomonadaceae > Aquipseudomonas > Aquipseudomonas fluvialis. Next base: position 85,249 of record NZ_NMQV01000009.1, on the reverse strand, counting down.
CCAGCTCGGTCATGCGTGCTTCGATCAGCGCCAGGTCATCCGGGGTGAAGGGGCGTTCGAAGGCGAAGTCGTAGTAGAAGCCGTCCTCGATCACCGGGCCGATGGTCACCTGGGCGCTGGGGTACAGCTGCTTGACCGCCATGGCCAGCAGGTGCGCGCAGGAGTGGCGCAGCAGCTCCACGCCCTCGGGGTCGCGCGCGGTGATCAGGCTGAGCTGGGCGTCGTTTTCGATCAGTGCGCTGGTGTCCACCAGGCGGCCATCCAGGCGGCCGGCCAATGCGGCCTTGGCCAGGCCGGGGCCGATATCGGCGGCCACCTCGGCGACGCTCAGGGGCTGGGGATACTGACGCTGGCTGCCGTCGGGCAGGGTAATGCTGGGCATAGGGGGTCTCTAATCAGGTTCGGTTAACGGGGCGCTCAGCCGCGCTGGTAGCGCAGCGGCAGCCCCTGGCAATCGTTGTGCAGCTGGCCTTCGTGCCAGGCCAGCTGGCCGGAGACGATGGTGCTGCGCACGGCATGGCGGAAGGCGCGGCCCTGGAAGGGTGTCCAGCCGCAGTGGGCGAGGATCGGGTCGGCGGCAACCGGGCGTGGCTCGGCCAGGCGTTCGATCAGGCACAGGTCGGCCCAGTAGCCTTCGCGCAGGTAGCCGCGCTGCTCGATGGCAAAGCGCTGTGCCACGGCGTGGCTGGTTTTCTCCACCAGGGTGGTGAGGGGCAGCTGGCCGTCGGCCACCAGCTCCAGCAGGGATGGCAGGGCGTGCTGTACCAGCGGCAGGCCGGAGGGCGCCTGCAGGTAGGGCCGCTGCTTCTCCTCCAAGGTATGTGGCGCGTGGTCGGTGCCAATGATATCCAGCCGGCCGCAGAGCAGGGCCTGGCGCAGCGCGTCGCGGTCGGCCTGGGTCTTGATCGCCGGGTTGCACTTGATCAGGTGGCCCAGCGCCGCGTAGTCGCGGTCATCGAAATACAGGTGATGGGCGCAGACCTCGGCGGTGATCTGCTTGCCGGCCAGCGGGCCCGGCTGGAACAGGCTCAGCTCGCGGGCGGTGGTGATATGCAGTACATGCAGCTGGGTGCCGTAGCGCCGGGCCAGGCTCACGGCCAGGCTGGAGGACTGGTAGCAGGCTTCGGCATCGCGGATCAGCGGGTGCTGGTCGGCCGGGATCTGCTCGCCGTACTGCGCCTGCCACTGCTGTTCACGTTCGCGGATGCGTGGGGTGTATTCGCAATGGGTCAGCAGAATGGTCGGGCAGTCGCGGAACAGCCGCTCCAGCGAGGGCAGGTCGTCCACCAGCATATTGCCGGTGCTGGCGCCCATAAAGACTTTCACCGCCGCCACCCGGTTGGGGTCCAGTGCGGCGACGATGTCGAGGTTTTCTTGGCTGACGCCGAAGTGAAAACCATAGTTGGCCATGGAGCAGTTGGCGGCGCGGCGCTCCTTGGCCTCCAGCGCCTGCAGATCGAGGGTTGGCGGGTTGGTGTTGGGCATGTCCATCACGCTGGTGATGCCGCCGGCCACGGCCGCGCGGGATTCCGTGGCGAAGCTGCCCTTGTGCGGCGCGCCGGGGTCACGGAAGTGCACCTGATCGTCGATCATCCCCGGCAGCAGGTACTGTCCGGCGGCGTCGATCTCAACCTTGGCATTTATGCCGCTCAGGCTGCTGGCGATGGTTTCGATGCGGCCGTGGCGTACCAGCAGGTCAGCGTCGAATTCGCGGCCTTCGTTGACCAGGCGGGCGTTGCGGATCAGCAGATCAGTCATGGGGATGTTCCTTATTGCAGCGATGGATGGGCGGCACCGGGTCGTAGCCGCCCGGATGCCAGGGGTGGCAGCGTAACAAGCGGCGCACGGCCAGCCAGCTGCCGCGCCATGCGCCGTGGGTTTGCAGCGCTTCGATGGCGTAGTGCGAACAGCTGGGGTGGAAGCGGCAACGCGGGCCGAGCAATGGGCTGATCAGGTACTGGTAGAGCCGCACCAGGCTCAGTAGCAGGCTTTTCATTGCGGCACGCTGATCACGCACACCCGCGCGTCGCGGATGGCGTTGTAGAAGCAGCTGGGTCGACCGGTGTGGCAGGCCGGGCCCTGCTGCTCGACCAGCAGCAGAATGGCGTCGCCGTCGCAGTCCAGGCGCGCCTCCACCAGGCGCTGGCGGTGGCCGCTGGTTTCGCCCTTGCGCCATAGCTGCTGGCGTGAGCGCGACCAGTAGCAGACCTGGCCGCTGGCGAGGGTTTCCTCCAATGCCGCGCGGTTCATCCAGGCCAGCATCAGCACCTCGCCTGAGTCGTGCTGCTGGGCGATGGCGGCGATCAGGCCGTCGGCATTCCAGGGCATGGCCTCCAGCACCTCTGCCAGGGGGCGGCTGTCGTCCAGCCCGGCCTGTTCCAGTTGCAGCCACAGGTTCATGGCTTGAGCGCGGCCAGCAGGGTGTCGAGGTTGTGCTTGAACATGCCCAGGTAGGTGCTGGCCGGCCCCTCGCTGGCCAGGGCGTCGGAGTACAGGGTACCGCCAACCTGGGCCCCGGCTTCGCTGGCGATCTGCTGGATCAGGCGCGGGTCGCGGATGTTTTCCACGAACACCGCGCGTATACCTTCAGCACGCAACTGGCGAATCAACTGGGCAACCTCGCCTGCAGAAGGCTCTGCCTGGGTCGATAGTCCCTGGGGAGCAATGAACTGCAGCTGCCAGGCCTGTCCCAGATAGGCAAAGGCATCATGGCTGGTCAGCACCTTGCGCTGACTCAGCGGCAATCCTGCCATGCGCTGATTGGCTTCACGCAGCAATGCATGCAGCTCCTTGAGGTATGCATCTCGCCGGGCCTGATAGTCCGCCTGGTGAGCAGGATCCAGCGCAATCAATGCCTGGCTGATGTTGCGTACATACAGTTCGGCATTGCTCAGACTCTGCCAGGCGTGCGGGTCAGCCACGGGCTGCCCCTGCTCTTCCAGCCATATCGGCAGAACGCCGCGACTGGCATCCAGGCGCCGGGCGGATGATTCGCTACTGGCCAGTAGTCGCTCCAGCCAGGGCTCAAAACCCAGGCCATTGGCGATGATCAGGTCAGCCTGGCGTAGCGCCAAGGCATCGGCCGGGCGCGGCTGAAAAACATGCGCATCCTCGTCAGGTCCAACCAGATTAATCAGCTCGATATGCTCCCCCGCCAACTGTCGTGTCATATCAGCCAGGATGCTGAACGTAGTGAGCACCCGCGGTTTTTCCTCCGCCTGCAGGAATAAGCTGGAAAAACCAAGGCATAGCGCCAACAGAACACGCATGGACAACTCCTCACAAAGGCATGGATAACCTGCGCCCGCGCAACAGCCCGCCATGCGAACCAAGCACCAGGCACACCAAGAACAGCAGACCGGCAATCAGTACGATGCACGGCCCGCTGGGCAACAGGGCATAGAAGGACAACAACAAGCCAAGCCAGACACTTAGCGCCCCCAACAAGGCCGCCAGCAGCAATAACACCCGCAGTCGAACGCTGCACAAGCGTGCCGCCGCAGCCGGCAGCAACAGCAAGCCCAGCACCATCAGCGCACCTATCGCCTGAAAGCCAACCAGCAGGTTCAATACGACCAGGCAGAGAAAAACAGGCTGTGCGCAAGCCCCCCAACGGCTGACGCTCCGCAGAAAGCGCGGGTCCAGACTGTCCAGCACCAGCATGGCGTAGATCAGCTTAAGTACGATCAGGGTTAGCCCTGACAGGGCCAGCATGATGACTAAGGTGCGTTGGTCGACAGCCAGGGCCGAGCCAAACAGCAGGTGCAGCAAATCCACTTGCCGCCCCGCTACGCTGAGCAGCAATACGCCCAACGCCAATGCCAAGGGATATAGCGCAGCCAGGCTGGCGTCTTCCCGCAGCCCCGTAGCACGACTGATCCCATTGGCCAGCAGGGCCATGCCCAGGCCAGCCAACAGACCACCACACAACAGTGCCAGCAGGTTGAGACCAAACAGGTAAAACGCCAGGGCGGTTCCCGGCAAAATGCCATGTGCCATGGCATCGCCCATCAGGCTCATGCGCCGCAACAGCAAGAAAACGCCCAACGGGCCGGCACTAAGCGCCAATGCCACGCCACCCAGCAACGCTCTGCGCATGAAGGAGAACTCGGCAAAAGGCTGCCAAAGCCAGTCGAGCATCAGGCAACCCGTCCCAGGCGTGCGATATTCAACGGCGCCTGAATACAGCCGCCGGCCGCAACAAGCAGCAAGCTATCGACACGCTGGCTGAGTGGTTCCAGTGCATGACTGATCAGCATCACGGTGCGACCTGCCTCGCGCCACTGCGCAAGCTGTTGCCAGAACAGGAGGAGCCCTTCGGTATCCAGCGCAGCTTCTGCTTCGTCGAGCAGCAGCAGCCTGGCATCGGTCAGCGCCAGACGCGCCAGCAGACCACGCTGTAGCTGGCCACCGGACAGGCTTTGCAAGGGCTGCTGAGCAACGCCCTCCAGCTGCCAGAACGCCAAGACCTGCTCCACACGCTGTCGCCGCGCTTCACCACGCAAGCGCCAGCGCCACAATCCACCGGCAACCAGCTCCTGTAGCGTGATGGGAAAGTGCCGATCCACGGCTTGCTGCTGTGGCAAATAGGCGATGCCGCCCAGCCGGGGCGCATCGATACGCAAGCGCCCGCGCAACGGCTGACGCCAGCCAGCCAGCACCTCGAACAGGCTGCTTTTCCCGCAGCCGTTGCGCCCGCCTACAGCAGTGACACTGCCGGCCGGCAGATAAAGGTCTAGCGGCGGAGTGAGGGGTTGCCCCTTTGGTCCCCACTGCAATTGCTCGCAGCGAATCATCACCTCTCCCTAAGTCATCAAGCGTAGAGCCGCGTAAAAATGTTATGTTATAACAATAACGATATCATTATTTTTTTGCCGACATGCCACCACTCGACACACGACAACTGCTCGCCATGCCCAGCAGCGATTACATGAACGACATCCAGCGCGAGTTCTTTCGCCAGCTGCTGCTGGAGCAGCGCCAGACCTTGCAACAACGCATCAGCGAAGAATTTGCCGACCTGCGCGAAGCTGAAAACCACAGCGACCTGGCAGACCAAGGCAGTGCCGAAGAAGCGCGACAGTGGCGCATACGCCAACTCGAGCGTGAAAAGCGCCTGCTGGACAAGATCGACCAGGCTCTCGCGCGCCTAGCCAATGGGGAGTACGGCTGGTGCAGCGAAACGGGCGAGCCCATCGGTCTGCAACGCCTGCTGCTCAGGCCTACGACGCACCTGTGCATAGAAGCCAAACAGCGGCAGGAACTACAGGAGCGGCATATCCGTCATGCTCGATTCAGTGATTAACCCAGTGCCGCAGCAGATCATTGGCACGCAGCCTGACAGCCTTGCCGACATCCTCCGGGAGGACGTCAATCTCGCCGTCTGGCGACGCGAACTAAGCACGGAGCTGCAGCACATGGTGTCACGGCTGCTGGCTGGCGACCGCCCCATCAATGAGGTGCTGGTTCTGCAAGCGCATACCTCGGGCACTTTCAAGGTTCCCAACCTGCCGGCTGCCTGGTCACAACTGGACGGCTTCGCCGCCTTGCGCGATGACCTGCAGTGGCTGGTTGAAGCGTTTGCCTGCTTACTCGGCGCACAACGCATTGGCCTGCGCTTACGCCGCCTGGATACCCCCATGTGCCCGCGTTTCCATGTTGATCAGGTCGCCGTACGGCTGATTTGCACCTATGCCGGGACAGCCAGCGAGTGGCTGACGGAGGGGTGCATGGCTCGTCACTTACTCGGCCAGGCCGCTGCCGAACCCAGCGACCCCCGGCAGATCCATGCACTGCAGGCCGGCGATGTCGCACTGGCCAAAGGCGAGCGTTGGCTGGGCAACCAGGGCCGTGGACTCATACACCGCTCCCCTACCCCCGAAAATGGTCAATCACGCCTGCTGCTCACCCTGGACTGGCTAGCTTGACTCAGGCACCTGGCGGGGTCTGCACGACACGCAGGTGCCCGGTTTTCAGCCAGAAGCGCACCCCCTCGGACGTTGCTCGGGCGCGCAAGCTGCTATGCCTTGGCACTCGCAACCAGGCCTGTTTTTCCAGACGCTGCGTCTGCCAGGTCAAGCTACCTTCCAGTACCAACAGCTCAGCGCCATCCGGGCAATCCAGGCTGATTTCGCTATCAGCCTGCCAGCATTCCAGGCTCACCCGCTCGTAACCATCAACAAACAAGGGAAAGCTGCCCTGGGCAGCCTGATCCGCCAGCTGCCGTGTATCGAGCCGTACGAACTGCCGGTCAGTCGCCGCAAACTGCCAAAGCTTGACGAACAGGCAACAGCCTTCGGCAGAACCTGGCCGATGGCTGGAGCCTGGTGGATTGCGCACGTAAGTCCCGGCGGGGTAACGGCCATGCTCATCCTCGAAGACACCTTGCAGGACGAGGAACTCCTCCCCGCCAGGATGAGCATGGGCTGCAAAATGGCTACCAGGGGCATAGCGCACGATCGACGTAGCACGCGCCACCTCCCCTCCCAGGCGATCCAGCAGGCGACGCTGTACCCCCTGTATGGGTGAATCACACCAGGGCATCCGCTGCGTATCCAGCAGCACCACCTGGCTGAAATCGGCATTGACTCGCATGGTAGCTCCTAGACTGCTCACGGCATCGACACGCTGCGCAGTATCCAGAAACAGCTTATCCAGGCAAGGGGCTGGCCCAGCTGCCCTGCTGGTCTACGCTTATTGCACGCAGGAAATACCCAGGCACTGGAAGCGGGCTATCAGCTATCAGACTGATAGCTAATAACAATCAAACAAAAACACCCAATAGCGAGAGCGAATGATAGTCTCAATTCCGCCACGCTAGAACATCAGTTACCAGGCTGACGTTCATAGCTACCGAGACAAGGCCGACAGCCCGGCCAGCCACAACGGAGATGCATATGGACAACAAGACCCCCCAGAGCAGCGGCCAGTGCCCGATCATGCACGGCGGCAATACTTCCAGCAGCAAAGCCAGCATGGATTGGTGGCCCAACGCGCTGAACCTGGACATCCTCCACCAACACGACAGCAAGACCAATCCGCTGCAGGGCTTCGACTACCGCGAAGAGGTCAAGAAACTCGACTTCGCCGCACTCAAGCGCGACCTTAAGGCGCTGATGACCGACAGCCAGGACTGGTGGCCGGCCGACTGGGGGCACTACGGCGGCCTGATGATCCGCCTGTCCTGGCACGCCGCCGGCACCTACCGCATCGCCGACGGCCGCGGTGGCGCCGGCACTGGCAACCAGCGCTTCGCACCGCTCAACTCCTGGCCGGATAACGGCAACCTGGACAAGGCCCGTCGCCTGCTCTGGCCGATCAAGAAGAAGTACGGCAACAAGATCAGCTGGGCCGACCTGCTGGTGCTGGCCGGCACCATGGCCTACGAGTCGATGGGCCTGAAAACCTTCGGTTTCGCCTTCGGCCGCGAAGACATCTGGCACCCGGAAAAGGACATTTACTGGGGTTCGGAGAAGGAGTGGCTGGCGCCCAGCGGCAGCGAGGGTAGCCGTTACTCCGGCGAGCGTGACCTGGAGAACCCGCTGGCGGCGGTGATGATGGGCCTGATCTACGTCAACCCCGAAGGTGTCGACGGCCAGCCCGATCCGCTCAAGACCGCCCGTGACATGCGCGTCACCTTCGCCCGCATGGCGATGAACGATGAAGAAACCGTGGCCCTGACCGCCGGTGGTCACACCGTTGGCAAAGCGCACGGCAACGGCAGCGCGGCCAACCTCGGCCCGGCCCCGGAAGGCGCCGACGTCGAAGAGCAGGGCCTGGGCTGGATGAACCACAAGACCCGTGGCATTGGTCGCGACAGCGTGACCAGCGGCATCGAGGGCGCCTGGACCAGCAAGCCGACGCAGTGGGACAACGGCTACTTCGACATGCTGCTCAAGCACGACTGGGAACTGACCAAGAGCCCGGCCGGTGCCTGGCAGTACAAGCCGGTGAGCATCCGCGAGGAAGACATGCCGGTGGACGTCGAAGACCCTTCGATCCGCTGCATGCCGATGATGACCGACGCCGACATGGCGCTGAAGATCGACCCCGAGTACCGCAAGATCTCCGAGCGTTTCCACAAGGACCCGGCCTACTTCGACGAGGTGTTTGCCCGCGCCTGGTTCAAGCTGACCCACCGTGACATGGGGCCCAAGGCCCGCTATATCGGCCCGGACGTACCCGCCGAAGACCTGATCTGGCAGGACCCGGTGCCGGCCGGCCGCCGCGACTACGACATCGCCGCGGTCAAGGCGCGCATCGCCGCCAGCGGTCTGTCGATTGCCGAGCGGGTCAGCACCGCCTGGGACAGCGCGCGGACCTTCCGCAACTCGGACAAGCGCGGCGGCGCCAATGGCGCGCGCATCCGCCTCGCCCCGCAGAAGGATTGGCAAGGCAATGAGCCGGCGCGCCTGGCCAAGGTGCTGGCGGTGTACGAAAAGATCGCCGCCGACACCGGCGCCAGCGTGGCCGATGTGATCGTGCTGGCCGGCAACCTGGCCATCGAGGAAGCTGCCAAGGCGGCCGGCGTGGCCGTGCAGGTGCCGTTCGCTGCGGGACGTGGCGATGCCAGCCAGGCGCAGACCGACGTCGAGTCGTTCGAGGTACTCGAGCCGCTGCACGACGGCTTCCGCAACTGGCAGAAGCAGCACTACACCGTGCAACCGGAGGAAATGCTCCTCGATCGCGCGCAGCTGATGGGGCTCACTGCGCCGGAGATGACCGTGCTGGTCGGCGGCCTGCGCGTGCTCGGTGCCAATCATGGCGGCAGCGCGCATGGCGTGTTCACCGAGCGGGTCGGCGTGCTGAGCAACGACTTCTTCGTCAACCTGACCGACATGGCCTACAGCTGGAAGCCCACCGGGCGCAACAGCTATGCCATCGTCGAGCGCAACACTGGCGCCACCAAGTGGACCGCGACCCGGGTCGACCTGGTATTCGGCTCCAACTCGATCCTGCGTGCCTATGCCGAGGTCTATGCCCAGGACGACAACCGCGAGAAGTTCGTCCACGACTTCGTCGCGGCCTGGAACAAGGTGATGAACGCCGATCGTTTCGATCTGCAATAATCCCGGCTCCAAGGCGCCACTAACAGGCCCGCTGCGCTGATCACGCAGCGGGCCTTTTTCATGATCCTCAGTAAACGCCTGTTCACATGACTTACAGGTCAGCCAAAGCGCTTTACCTGCGACGCGCCGCTGAGTAACGTCTTGCCTCTTTTACCTGCCCCAGGAACTTCCGCCATGACTGAACTTGTCGCCTACCAGTGCGAAAACGGCATCGCCACCCTGACCTTGAATAATGGCAAGGTCAATGCGTTCTCCCCGCAACTGATCGACGATTTCAATGCCGCGCTGGATCGCGCCGAGCAGGACAAGGCGATTGTCATCGTCACCGGCCAGCCCGGCATCCTCTCCGGTGGCTACGACCTCAAAGTCATGACTTCCAGCCCACAGAACGCCATTAACCTGGTTGCCAAGGGGTCCACCCTGGCGCGGCGCATGCTGGCTCACCCCTACCCGATCATCGTGGCCTGCCCGGGCCATGCCGTCGCCAAGGGCGCCTTCGTACTGCTTTCAGCCGACTACCGTATCGGTGTGGAAGGCCCGTTCACCATCGGTCTCAACGAAGTGCTGATCGGCATGACCATGCACCATGTCGGCATCGAACTGGCACGCGAGCGCCTGGGCAAGGCTGCATTCCAACGCTCGGTGATCAATGGTGAGCTGTTCAACCCGCAAGGCGCCCTGAGCGCCGGCTTCCTCGACCAGGTCGTGGCTGCCGACGCCCTGCTGCCCAGCGCACTGGCAGTCGCCGAGCAGATGAAAAAGATCAACATGACTGCCCATCGCAACACCAAGCTGAAGACCCGCAAGGCCTTCCTGGAAACCCTCGATGCGGCTATCGAGCTGGACAAGCAACACCTCGGCTAACTGGCCTAACGGCCCGGCCAGCCAGCGCGGCCCCCAAACGCCGCGCTGGCAACGCCGACCAGCCCCACGCTAAATGTCTTTCGGCGCGCCTTCGAGCAACTGCCGTCCCAGCCAGTAACGTGCAAACTGCCAGGCACAGCGGCCATTGCGGTTACCCCGGGCCTGCGCCCAGCGCAAGGCCTCGCCTTGCAGGCACTCATCCCACGTCACGACCACGGCATATTCTGCCGCCTGCTGCTGCAACCAGTGCTGTACCACCGCCAGGTAGTGCTCCTGGCTGAAGGGATAAAAGGACAGCCACAAGCCAAAACGATCGGATAGGGCAATCTTGTCCTCGACCGCCTCGTTGGGATGTAACTCGCCATCGACCATCCGCCAGTGCTGGTTGTCACTGTGCTGCTCGGCCAGCAGGTGCCGGCGATTGGAGGTGGCGTAGATCAGTACATTGTCCGGCGCCTGCTCAAGGCTGCCATCAAATACCGACTTGAGCACGCGGTAGTCGGCTTCCCCGGCATCGAAAGACAGGTCATCGCAGAACAGGATGAAGCGTTGCGGCTGATCGGCCAGCAACCCCAGTACCTGTGGCAGGTCGGCCAGATGATCACGCTCGATTTCCACCAGGCGCAGCCCGTCCTCGGCATACTCACGCAGCAGCGCACGTACCATCGATGACTTACCGGTGCCCCGCGCGCCCCACAGCAAGGCATGGTTGGCCGGCCAGCCGGCCACGAACTGACGGGTGTTGGCCTGTAACTGCTGCAATTGCCGCTCAACCCCCAACAGGTCGTCCAGGCGTGTCTCCAGACGCACCCGCAGCGAACGCAGACCGCCCTGACGCCCCTCGCGCTGCCAGCGTGCCGCCAGGCAAGCGCTCCAGTCGGGCACGCTCAGCGGCGCAGGCAACAATGGTTCCAAACGCTCCAGGCAGCGTTCGGCACGCTGCAGAAATGCCAGCAGTTCAGGCTGCACGATGACGACCTCCAGTGTGCAAGGGATCAAGCCGGTAACAGTACCGATTAGGCTATGATTGCAGGGCCAGACAGACAAGGCGAGTCAGTTCAACCCCATGGATATCCCCTTCACCCAGCGACTGTCCTACAAGCAGACGCGACTTACCGTGATTGTCGCGTTCATGCTGGGCACCCTGCTCAGCCTGATCCAGGTGGGTTTCGATTACCTGAGCCAGAACGCCAGCATCGATCGTGAAATCCGCGCCCTGCTGCAGATCAGCCACAACCCGGCGGCGCGCATCACCTACAACATCGATGCCGAACTGGCCCAGGAGCTGGCGCTTGGCCTGCTCAACTCCCCCGCAGTCATCCACGCCGAACTGATCGACAACAGTGGCCTGACCCTGGCCTCGGTCAGCCGCCCACCGCTACAAAGCGGCTACCGGGTGTTCAGCGACTTCCTGTTCGGCAAGCAACGACGCTTCGCCGACCCCCTGTCGGTCAGTCATGCTCCCGAAGAAAGCCTCGGCGTACTGGTACTGGAGGTCGACACTTATGCCTTTGGCAGTCACTTCCTCGAACGCGCCTGGCTGACCCTGGTTACCGGCTTTGTGCGCAGCCTGTTGCTTTCCCTGATTCTGCTGGTGCTCTTCAATGCCATGCTGACCCGCCCACTGGTCAAGCTGATTGCCGATCTCAGCGAACGCAACCCACGCCAGGTCGAACAGCAACCGCTGACCTGCCCGGCGGCACATGTCGATGATGAAATCGGCGTACTGGTCAAGGTAACCAACCGCCAGCTGCACAGCGTGGCCCAGGAAAATGCCCAGCGCCGCGAGGCCGAAGATCAGTTGACCCGCCACCTGGCTGAACTGGAAGACCGGGTCAATGCACGTACCGCTGAACTGAAGGCATCCAATGAACGCCTCAGCCAGTCCAACCTCGAACTGCAACAGGCGCGCGCCGAGGCCCTGCACACCGCCCAGGCACGTGCAGCCTTTCTGGCCAGCATGAGCCATGAGATACGCACGCCCCTCAACGGCTTGCTGGGTATGCTCAACCTGGCACGCGAGAACCCTCTGGACGAACAGCAGCGCCAGCAACTGGATATTGCTCAGGAGTCGGGCAAGGTGCTGATGGAGTTGCTCAACGACATCCTCGACCTATCGAAATTCGAAGCGGGTCAATTGGAACTGGAACAGATTGCCTTCGATCCAGCCGCACTGGCCGAGGAAACCACGCGCCTGCTCTCCCCCAACTGTCATGCGCAAGTCCAACTCACCTGTCTGATCGACACCCAGCTGCCAGCATTGTGCCTGGGCGATCCCAAGCGGGTACGCCAGATCATCAGCAACCTGCTGTCCAACGCCCTGAAGTTCACCCGTAGCGGCCGGGTCGACCTGCGCTTGCGCAGCAGCCAGCACGGCCTGTTGATTGAAGTCGAAGACACCGGCATTGGCATCAGTGAAGAAGCCCAGGCGCGACTGTTCCAACCTTTTACCCAGGCTGCCGCCGGAATCGCTCGCGAATACGGTGGCACCGGCCTCGGACTGGCGCTGTGCAAACGCCTCTGCGAAGCCATGCAGGGTACCCTGCAGGTCAGTTCCCAGGTCAACCAGGGAAGTCGTTTCAGTGCCTGGCTACCACTAACCAGCCTGAGCGGCCCAGCTAACTGGCCGGCACTCTCCGGCCTTGTCCTGCTCACCAGCTCGGCGAGCAGTGGCCTGGGCGAACAACTACGCCAGTGGCTGCCGTATTTTGGCCTACAACTGCGCTTCATCGACGCAACTGAACTACAAGCACCGCAGCCCGACGCCGCGCTGCTGATCTGCCAGCATGTCGAGGAGGCGCTGGCCATGCGTCAGCACAGCCAGCTCCCCGTCCTACTACTCGGTGACTTCGCCGCCCAGCTGGATACCCGTCAGAGCAGCGAACTGGCGCCTTTGCAACAGGCACTGCTGCCACTGACCCGGCATACGCTCTATCAGGCTCTGCAGCAGTCTCTCAACCAGACCGGCAATGCCGATAGCCACCCGCACAGCAGCGGAAAAACTAGCGCCCCGTTCAGCGGCAAGGTCTTGCTGGTGGAGGACAACCGCGTCAATCAGATGGTCGCTCAGGGCATGCTGGGCAAACTGGGCTGCAGCGTAAGCCTGGCCGAGGATGGCCTGAAAGCCCTGGAACGCCTGGAAAATGAAGACTTCGATCTGGTCCTGATGGACTGCAACATGCCCTTGCTGGATGGCTACCAGACCACCCGGCGCATTCGCCAGCAGCCACGCTGGCAAGGCCTGCCGATCATCGCACTGACCGCCAATGCCCTGCCGGAAGAGCGCAAGCGCTGCCAGGCTGCCGGGATGGACGACTACCTCGCCAAACCCTTCCGCCGCGAGGACCTGGCCGCCCTGCTGCAGCAGTGGTTGCCCAAGGCCGGCGCTTCAGACTGAGCCCGTCGCCTCATCGGCCAACGCCAACAGAGGTTGCAACTGCTCGCCCAAAGCCAGGCGCCAGGCCTGCATGGCCGGTGTATCCAGGCCCTGCTGGCAAAGCAGCTGCTGGCGTAACCGCATAGCCTGTTCACGCATGGCAAGACCTGCTGCGGTCAGCTGTAGGCAAACCGCACGCTCATCCTCCCGGTCACGTTGCCGGGTCAGCAAACCCAGCGACTGCAAGCGCTTGAGTAACGGGGTGAGAGTGCCCGAGTCCAGCAGCAGGCGCTGCCCCAGCGCCTTGACAGTGCACTGTACAGGCGGGCAACGCTGCCATTCCCAGAGCACCAGCAAGACCAGGTATTGCGGATAGGTAATGCCTAGCGCCTCGAGCATCGGTCGGTAGCGGCGAATGATCAGGCGTGAAGCGGTATACAGCTTGAAGCACAGCTGCTGGTCAAGCAGCAGATCATCTTCACTCATGACAACAGCGCTTCAATCTCGCGGGCCAGCTCCTCCGGCTTGGTAGTCGGCGCAAAACGCTTGATCAGCTGTCCTTGCTCATCAACCAGGAACTTGGTGAAGTTCCACTTGATCGCCTGGCTACCCAGCAAACCCGGCGCCCGCTGTTTGAGCTCCACAAACAACGGATGAGCTGCCTTGCCATTGACCTCGACTTTCTGGAACAGCGGAAAACTCACTCCGAAGTTGAGCTCACAAAACTCGGCAATCGCCTGCTCGCCCGCCGGTTCCTGATGGCCAAACTGGTTGCACGGAAAGCCCAGCACACGCAAACCCTGCTCTCGATAGTCCTGCCAGAGTTTCTCCAACCCCTTGTACTGGGGGGTAAAGCCACACTTGCTAGCGGTGTTGACCACCAGCGTGGCCTTGCCGGCAAACGCCGAAAATGGCTTCTGCTGGCCGTCGATGGTAGTCAGCGGAATATCAAACAATGCATCACTCATCACGTGTCACCTCATGCCTCAGAAACGTCTATGAATCCAAATCGCCGCAAAAGATAGCCAGCAATTAAATTGCATACAATCTTTTTATCGCAAAAAAAACGCCGAAGTAGGCATTCCTCTCCGACGTTTTGCTGAGCCTTCAGTCATTTACGCGATCGCGCAGTTCCTTGCCGGGCTTGAAATGCGGAACATACTTGCCGTCCAGGCACACGGACTCACCCGTCTTCGGATTACGCCCTACCCGTGGCGCACGAAAATGCAGGGAAAAACTGCCAAAGCCACGAATCTCGATACGCTCTCCCGTGGCCAGTGCCTGCGACATCTGCTCCAGCATGGTCTTGATAGCCAGCTCCACATCCTTCGGGGACAACTGTCCCTGCTGGTCGACGATGCGTTCGATCAACTCCGACTTGGTCATGGTTTTCCCTTTTTTATCAAGCGGCTAGATCCGTATGTGGGCTGGTTTTAGCACGCCTGCAAGGCTTTGAACAGCCTTCTAGCGTAGCCAGCGCACACGCAGCCCTGGATCAGCCCCCGCATCGAGCTCAAGGCGACTGCCACGCACCCCCTGCTCCTGCAAGGCATCTCGCCAGGCTTCCGCCTGTGCACCCTGCAGACTGACCCGCAGCGTGCTGTTGAGCTGCAGGGTACGCGCCAGCAGCTGCAGCCAGCCTGCCTCCGGTACGACACCGGGCGGCATCAGATACAGCACTCCATCAGCCTCCAACTGCGCCAGCAAGGTCGCCGGCGTAGGCAGCAGCTCGGGCAGACTGGCTGCCTGAAGTTGCTCGGCCTGCAGGTAGGCCGGACGCGTGCCCCGCGTAATCAGGTAATAGGCTTGCAGATACTGCTCACGAGGAGCAGCCAGACGCAGCAGGAGGAACTGTTGCTGCTCGTCCGCCCCAGTCAGCCGGGGGTTGGCAAAGATCCCATTGGCCCACAGGCTACTGGCGCCACAGTTGCGTCCCCGACACCAATACAGTACTTGCGCACCCTGCCCCTGCAGATCCCGACGCAGCTCATCCAGACCGCCTGCCGCCAACTGCGCCGGCACCTGCAGATAAAGTGCCTGACCCTCGCCACTAAGCGTCACGGACTGCTCCATGCGCAGCCGGTTGCTGATGCGCGCCAGCGGGCTTTGCGGGTAGCGTCGTTCGCCGCTGAACGACTGCTCATCCAGCACACGCGCCTGCGCCAGCAATGGCGTGGACGGCAACCAGTCCGGGCTGGCCTGGACAGACAGGCTGCCCACAAGCAATGTCAAAGCGATAAGTAGACGCATGAGGTTCCTGGTTTAGGCATTGATGGTCAGCAGCCATTCTGCATGACGGCGCTTGTATGCAGGGTCATCAAGCCAACAGCTGACGTCAAGCCAGGCTTTGCCACAGTATTTTACCGATCAGCCGCAGCCAGCAGAAAAGGCCCCAGGCTGTGCGCAACAGCCAGAGCCCCCGCCTGGTCGTCCAGATGCAGGTGATGCCCACCCGGCAGGCGCTGCACCTCCACCGGCAGACCTTGCAGACGCTCGGCAATGTCTGGCTGAGCCTGCAGCAAGCCGCCCTCGGCAAGCAGCAGACGCGCCGGACACTGCACGGCCCGCGCAAAAGCCAAGGCCTGTGCGCGGCTCAGGCGCAGCGGCGAAGGCAAGGTCAGACGACTGTCGCTACGCCAGGTATACCCGCCCGGCACGGCCTGCAAGCCCCGTTCGACCAGCAAACTGGCAGCCTCCCGACTCACCGCACCGACACCCTGCATGCGCGCACGTACCGCCTGCTGAGCATCCGCATAGACTGGCTTGCGCTTAGCCGCCAAAGCCAGCTGCGCGCGCAGTGCCTCGCCGAGCTTGGCAGGCGCCTGTTCGGCTTCAGCGGTGAAAGGCAGCAAGCCATCGATCAACGCCAGCCGGCTGATGCGTTCCGGCATGGCCGCGGCCAGCATGACGCTGACGATCGCGCCCATCGAATGCCCGAGCACGGCAAAGCGCTGCCAAGCCAACTGCTCGGCCACCAGCAGGGCGTCCAGCGCGTAGTCCCAGAGCTGATAACTGGCCCCCGGGGCGCGATGCGCGGAATGACCATGCCCTGCGAAATCCAAGGCAACGATGCGCAGACCGGGCAACAGCGGAGCCAGGCGAGCAAAGCTGGCAGCGTTATCCAGCCAGCCATGCAGGGCCAGCACAGGAATCCCCTCTTCCGGGCCATAGCAACAGGCCGCCAACTCGATATGCGGCAGGCAAAAACGCCGCGCCTGATAGCCCGCCTCACTCATGCACAAGACTCCTCGGCCTGCCAGCGACTGAACAGCCGGCGCAACAGTGCCGCCGTATCCTGCGGTCGCTCCAGCGGAAACATATGCCCGCCGGGCAGGCAATGGTATTCACCGCGCGCCATACGCCGCACCTGGCGTGCCTGATGCGGCCAGACCACGCGACTGTGCTGCCCGCGCACCACCGCCAATGGCACCTGCAACTGACGCGGCCGCCCCGGACTACGATGGGGTACGCTGCGATAGATACTGATTTCCGTGGCCGGATCGAACTTGAGCCTGAGCCCCTGGGCAACAGGCGTCAGTGCATGTTCGACATAGTGCTCCAGGCAATCGGGATCGAAGCGGCGAAACAGGCTCTTGCCGGAAAAGTAGGCATGCGCTTCCTGGCGATTGGCGAACGCTTCACGCCGCCCCAGGGTGCGTCCTGCCGGAGTAATGTGGTCGATGAACCCCAGGCGTTTGGCGGCACGGATCAGCCACTGATCGGCTCGCGTCAACAAGGGCGAATCGAGCATGACCAGGCCGCGATACCACTGCGGCTCGCGCAGGGCCGCGTGGTAATGCAGCAGGCCGCCCAGCGAATGACCGACCGCCCACACCGGCCTAGCCTGCTGGCGTAGCTGGCAGAGCAACTCCTCGACCAGATTGTGCCAATTATCGTCCACCGGAAAGCGCGGATCATGCCCGTGCTGCTCCAGATGCTGCACCACATACTCCGGCTGCAAGGCGCTGAACAACTTGCCATAGGTAGCCGACGGAAAACCGTTGGCATGCGCAAAGAACACCGTATTGGACATGCGGGCTTCCTCGACAGACGACGCTCCGACTGAGCGCCGCTATAAGCGGTGGATTGTCGGAGCGCCACCAGGTGATCAACAAGCACTATTGACCAGGCCAATAGTGCTGACTACAGCGTCACTCATGCCACAACACGGGCTCGCGACGCTCCCCCCACTCGGCAAAGCGCCCACCATAGGCGCTTTCTACAACATTACGCTTGATCTTCAGGGTGGGCGTCAGAAAGCCGTTCTCCACCGCCCAGACATCCTTGACGAGAATCAGTCCCTGCAACTGCTCATGCTTGTCCAGCACCGCGTTGATCTCCGCCAGCAGGCGCGCCAGGCTGTTCTCGACATCACTACGCGGCTCCTGGCGCGCCACTTCGGAGAGCACACACAGCGCCATGGGCTGCGGCAGGCCATCACCGACCACGCAAACCTGCTCGATTCGCGCATGTACGGCCAGACGATTTTCGATAGGCGCGGGCGCGACGTACTTACCCTTGCTGGTTTTGAAGATCTCCTTGATGCGCCCGGTCAGGCGCAGGTTGCCCTCGGCATCCTGCTCACCCTTGTCACCCGTGCGCAAAAAGCCATCGGCGGTGAGAGTCTCCGCGGTTTTCTCGGCATCCTTGTAGTAGCCCTGCATGGTCGCGCCACTACGCACCAGCACTTCGCCCTCCTCGCTGATGCGTACCTGCACATCAGGATTGTTCTGGCCAATCCAGCCCGCCTTGTAACGCCCGGGACGACAGACATGCGAATAACCACAGTTTTCCGTCATGCCGTAGACCTCTTGCAAGTCCAGTCCCAGGCGGCGATACCAGTTGAGCAGCGCCTCCGGCACCGGTGCAGCACCGGACAAGGCAAAGCGTACGGCATCCAGCCCCAGGCCTTTGAGCACCTTGCGTCCTACCAGGCGCCCTAGCAGCGGTACGCGCAACAGGCGATCCAGCTTGCGCGCCGGCATGCGCGCGATCACCCCGTGATGGAACTTGCTCCAGATCCGCGGCACACCAAAAAACACCGTCGGCCGGGCACGGCGCAGGTCTTCGACAAAGGTTTCCAGACTCTCGGCAAAAAAGATGCTTTGCCCGGCATAGATCGACGCCATCTCCACAAACATGCGTTCCGCCACATGGCACAACGGCAGGTAGGACAGCAGGCGATCCTCCTCACCGACATTGAACAGCTTGATGGCACGCGAGGCGGCAAAAGCAAAATTGCTGTAATTGTGCATCACCCCCTTGGGCGTACCCGTGGTGCCCGAGGTGTAGATGATGGTCATCAACTGCTCGGCCGGCGGACGGGGACTATCGGTGATCGACGCGCAGCACTGCAGATC
Source organism: Pseudomonas fluvialis (assembly GCF_002234375.1). GTDB lineage: Bacteria > Pseudomonadota > Gammaproteobacteria > Pseudomonadales > Pseudomonadaceae > Aquipseudomonas > Aquipseudomonas fluvialis. The sequence continues at coordinate 66,581 of NZ_NMQV01000009.1, read as the reverse complement.
GCTCCACAGATGGTCGAAACGCCCGCTGGGGCGTAGCGGCAAACCGATGCAGCGCACAGCTGCGGGTATGCCGGGCGCCATGGCAGGCCAATCGTCCAGCTTGCCGATAAAGGCCAACTGGGCTTCGGCATGTTCCAGCACCTGACGTACCGATTCGGCGGTCAGGTTCGGATAGAGCGGCACCGAAACGTGCCCGGCCATCCAGATGGCCAGGTCAGCCACAATCCAGTGCGCGCAATTCTTGGAAATGATGGCAATGCGACTGAGCGGCTCGAGTTCCTGCTCGCGCAACCAGGCTGCAGCACGGCGCGCCTGCTCGCCCACCTGCGCCCAGGTCAGGGTTTCCAGCTGGCCACCCGCCAGCGGTTGCACCATATAGCGTTTATCGGGATGGCGCTGTTCGCGCTCGTAGAACATATCCAGCGGTAGACGGTCGGCTGCAGCCACAGCGCTTCCTCCATTGTTGTTATTGTGGGGAAATCAACCAAGCACTTGCTTGGTTGACTCTTTCACAGACAACGCCCGGAGGCAAGACGAGAAATGTTTCCGACTGTACAGTCAGTTTCGCACGGGACGCCGGACGACCTCGGATCGCCGGTCAGTCCGCCACATGGCGATGCTGCAGGAGGGTCATCATGCCAGCCAGCGGCAGGGCGGCCTCAAACACCGCCAGGCTCGCGGTGGCCATGGCCAGCGGTTGCTGACGATGGCCATGCAACAGGCAGCTGGCCAACTCGCCAACCAGCGGCTGGTGGCTGACCAGCAGCCAATCCCCCTCTTCAAGCAGCGCCAGCTCTTCCAGGGTGCGTGCAACCGGCGTATCCGGCGTCAACCAGGACACGCCGCGCGCCTCGGCGAAGTCCAGCCCCAGAGCCGCGCAGACTTCCTCGGTGGTTTGTACCGCGCGCCGGTAAGGACTGTGCAACAGACCTCGCCAGCGCACACCCTGCATCACCTCGGCTGCCGAGCGCGCCTGTTGTCGTCCGCGCTCGGTCAAGGCACGCAGGCTGTCCTGGCCGGCCTGGGCCTGCGCCTCGCCATGGCGCAGCAACCACAGCCTCACAAACGGGGCTCTTCGTCGCGTACCGGGTGCGCGGCAGGTGGCACCTGGTGAGCCGCCTCGCCCTCCGCTGCTCGCGGCAACGGCCAATCGGCAAAGGGCCAGGGCTTGCTGTCGCTATTGAAGGTGCCGAAACGGCCAATCTGCTGCAAATACTGGCTAAGGCTATCACCCAGCCCTAGCAGGCCCGCACTGGGCGCTCCGTAGAACAACCGATAGGCGATCTGCAGCAGCACCACCAGCCCCAGCAACAACTCGGCAAACTGCCAAGCGATGGCAAACAGCACCATCCACAGCAGGCGCAATAGCAGGGACTCGCGTTGTAAGGTCTGTTTATCCTGCGGCATGGTCAGTCACTCCTGGGGAGTTAGAATCCCTGAGGGGAAATGAAATCGACATCGGTCTTGGGTTCACCACGCATCAGCGCTTCGATGACCTGAGCCAGAGTACGCGCCTCGAACAAAATGGCATGCAGGCCCGCGACCAGCGGCATGTAAACCTGCAACTCCTCGGCCTTGGCCTTGAGCACACGCAGCGTATTAACGCCTTCGGCGACCTCGCCCAGTTGTTCGACAGCCTGTTCCAGCGATAGGCCCTGGCCCAGTGCAAAACCGACCTGGAAGTTGCGACTCTTCGCTGATGAACAGGTCGCAATCAAATCCCCCACGCCCGCCAGGCCGAGGAAGGTCATCGGATTGGCGCCCTGGCGTACGGCAAAGCGGGTCATCTCCGCCAGCGCTCGGGTAATCAGCATGCTTCGCGTGTTCTCGCCCATGCCCATGGCTGCGGCCATACCGGCGATGATGGCGTAGACGTTTTTCAACGCCCCGCCCAGCTCCACACCGAAGCGATCGCGACTGGCATACACACGAAACGTTCGTCCGTGCAGAACCTGCTGTACCTGCTCGCACAGGGCCTCGTCCTCACTGGCGATCACACTGGCGGTCAGCGCATGCTCGGCCACTTCGCGGGCCAGATTGGGACCAGACAGCACGCCAATACGCGCCTGCGGCGCCAGCTCTTCGAGCAACTGGCTCATCAGCTTGAAGCTCTGCGCCTCGATACCCTTGGTGGTACTGATCAGCAGTTTGCCGGCCAACTGACTGCCATGGGGCTGAAGCACCTGGCGCAGCGCCGAGGAAGGCACGGCAACGAATATCAATGTACAAGCGTGCAGGATGTCGGCCAGATCGGTATCCGGGCGCACCCCCGGATGAATGCGGATACCCTTGAGATAGCGCGGGTTTTCACCGTCGCGCAAAATCGCCGCCACTTGTTGCGGATCGCGCATCCAGTGCCTTACCGACTGCCCGTTTTCAGCCAGGAGGTTGGCCAGCGCAGTACCGAAACTGCCACCGCCGAGAACCGCTACGGGTGTTTGTGCTGTCATGAAACGTCCAGTGTGTGCCCGCCGGGCTGAGGCTCGCATTATACGAAGCTCGCGCCAGACGGCCAGCCTGACCACGCGACCCTGCGCAAAAGCACCAACCGGGTACTGGGCAGGCGCTCTGCTCCGGCATTTAGCTACTGGCAAAGCGCCGAGCCTCGGTTAACATGCCCGCATCAGAGACAGTCCAAGGATGCGCCGCTTTGCGTTGCCTTCTGCCCACCTTAGCCCTCTTGCTGCCCGGACTAGCCCAGGCCTTTGCCAGCCAGGATGATTTGTTTGCCAGCGACAGCGAGCTGCCCAGCGTGCTCACCGCCACGCGCCTCAAGCAGGCACCGGCAGCCGTTCCGGGCGCCATGACGGTACTTGATCGCGAGTTGATTCGCGCTAGCGGTGCACGCGACATCGCCGAACTGATGCGGCTGGTGCCCGGCATGATGGTCAGCTACCGGCAAGGCAACCTGGCCACCGTCAACTACCACGGCAGCAACAGTAGCGAGGCACGTCGCCTGCAGGTGTTGATCGATGGGCGCTCGGTCTATCGCCCAGGGCTGGCAACCGTTGACTGGTTCGACCTGCCACTGGCCATCGAGGATATCGAGCGCATCGAAGTCTTCCGCGGCCCCAATACGGTGAGCTATGGCGCCAATGCCCTGCTCGGGGTGGTCAATATCATCAGCCGTAAGCCCCAGGACAGCCTCGGCACCCGCCTGCAATGGCGCTATGGCCAGACGGGCATCAATGACTGGTATGCCAGCCATGGCCAGGCCCTCGACAACGGGGCACTACGACTGTCGCTGTCCGGCCAGGCGGATAACGGTTTCGACAAAGACGCCAATCAACAACCACTGCGTGACGACCGGCGGCTCAATCGCCTGTTGCTATCGGCTGAGCATGATCTGGACAGCCAGCAGCAGCTGAGCTGGCAACTGGCTCTCAGCGAAGGTAGCAACCAGCAGCCCTACACCTATCGCCCGGTCTTCGGCCCCTACAGCCCCGGCGACCAAGGCAGCGACACCCAGGTACGCGACTACGCAGCCAGTGTGCGCTGGAATATCGACCTCTCGCCGCAACACAGCCTGCAACTGCAAGGCAACCTGCAGCACTGGGAGCACCTGCGCAGCTGGCGGGCTTGTGACGCCGCGCTCAGCTACTACCCCCCGCTGCGACAGCTTTGGCAGATGAACCCGCAATTTGCCCAGCGTTTTGCCCTCAGCGGCTTCACCGCAACCAGCCAGGTAGCCGCCGAACAGGCACTGGCCAACCAGATCATCAATGAATGGCTCAATGGTTCCGGGCGCCAGGAAACCTGCGGCACGGTGAATCAGGACCTGCGCGAAAGTCGCGCGGAAATCGAATTGCTCGACACCCTTAGCCTTACCGACGACCTGCGCCTGCTCAGTGGCGTCAGCCTGCGGCGTGACCAGGCCGACTCGCAGACTTATTTCGCCGGCAGCACGCACAACAACCTGGGTCGCTTGTTCGGCCATCTTGAATGGCAAGCCAGCGAGCGCTGGTTGCTGCAAGGTGGCGCCATGTACGAATACGACCAGCTCGGAGGCGACTCGCTGACCCCACGCCTGGCCGTCAATTACCTGCTGGCCCCCGGTCACGGCCTGCGCGCACTGTACTCGGAAGCGGTCCGCTCACCCGACCTGTTCGAAAGCACGCCGAACTGGAGCTATTGGATCACCGATATCTCGCCGAACATCTACGGACGCTCCGACGCCTATTACTTTGTCAGTAATCAGGGGCCGGAGAACCTCGATAACGAACGCATGCGCTCGCGGGAAATCGGTTACAACGGTCACTTCGAAGCATGGCAACTGAGCCTGGACGTCAAGCTGTTCGATGACCATATCAGCGGCCTGATCAGCGAACCGTTGCTCAACAACGCCATTCCCGCCAGTAATAACAGCAGCATCAGCCTGCGCGGCATGGAAACCCAACTGGACTGGCGTGCCAGCAGCCGTGACCGCCTGCGTCTCAGCTACGCCTATATCGAAGACGATCCCAGCAACCCCAACGACAAGCACCAGAGCGCACGACACAGTGGCTCCACCGGCTGGCTGGCCGACTGGGGGCAGGGCTGGAGCAGCAGCCTGTTCTACTACCAGATGGAAGCCCTCAACGAGCAACCCTTCCAGCGTCTCGATCTGCGCCTGGCCAAGCGCCTGCAACTGGGCAGTAGCCAACTGGAATTGGCCGGTGTCTGGCAACAGCGCCTGGACAGTGGCACCCTGGCCTGGCGTGAGGTGCTATACAACGGCCAACAGATTCAAAGGGAAAGCCGCAACGACCAGCGCCACCGCGTCTACTTCACGGCGGAACTCGAGTTCTGAGCATGCGCAACTCATGGATGAGCAAGATAATCGCCCTGGCCAGCCTGCTCTGCTGTCTACCTTTATGGGCAGCAGATATCCTCCTGCTTAGCCAGACCACCTCCCCGGGGCTAAACACCTTCGCCGAGGCCTTGCAACAGCAGCATCCTGGCCTGCGTATTCGCCAGCACACGCTGCAGGAGGGAGAACCCAGCCTGAAGCCTGGTGACCGGCTGATTCTGCTCGACGAAGCCGCCCTGACCTGGCGCCTTGGCCAGCGGCAGAACCCTCCCAGCCTCGCCCTGCGCATCAGTCGCAGTCGTGCTGAACAACTGCATCTGCCCAGCGTGCCGGGCCTGACGCTACTCTGGAGCGACCCGCCGCCGCTGCGCCAGATGCGCCTGGCTCGCCTGCTGCAACCGGGCATCCAGCGTATCGGCCTGCTCTATGGGCGGCACAGCAGTACGCTGCTGGAGGAATACCAGCAAGCAGCCCAGGCACTGGACCTGGAGCTGACCACACAACTCTGGGAAAACCCGCGGGACAATCGCCCCCTGCAACAGGTCCTGCAAGATAGCGACCTGCTCCTGGCGATCGACGACAGCCAGCTCTACAACTCGCAAACCGCCAAGACCATCCTGCTGAGCAGCTACAGTCGCCAACGCGCCGTCATCGGCCCTAGCGCTGCCTTCGTCAAGGCAGGCAGCCTGGCCAGCAGCTACAGCGACCAGGCAGACTGGCTGGCCACGCTGGCTCCTTTGCTCGAGCAACCCAGCCAGCAATGGCCGAGCAGCCTGTATCCACAACACTTCAAGGTCATCAGCAACCGCCCGGTCGCTCGCGCTCTGGGTCTGGCACCACCTGACGAGCCGCAGTTGCAACGCCTGCTGCGCGATCACGAGGCGCAACCATGAGCCTTTTGCGTCCCCTCGATATCCACACGCGCACCCAGCTGATCAGTGTTGGCCCTGCCCTGCTGCTGACCTTGCTGTTGACCGCCTTCTTCACCCATGCCCGGCTCAGCGACCTGCAGGATGAACTACGCAGCACCGGGCAACTGATTGCCTCGCAATTGGCGCCAGCCTGCGAATTTGGCGTGATCACCGGCAACCAGCAGATTCTCGACAACCTCCTCCAAGCCACTCTGAGCAGTCAGCCGGTGCGCTTCATTGAGGTGCGTGACAGCGAGGACCAGATCCTTGCCTTTATCCAGCGCGACACTCAGACAGCCGTGCGAGTACGCAGTTTTCAGGCAGCCATCAACCTGCAACAGGTCAGCCTGGAAGGTAGTGAACCCTTTGCCAGCAACAACCCACCAGCCAGCGATGACACCACCTATCTGGGCCGCGTTGTGGTCGGTCTTGCCGAAGACACCTTCGACCGTCGTCAACAAGGTATTCTGCTCAAGGCCATCAGCATTTCCCTGTTCGCCCTGCTCCTGACCTTCCTGCTCGCGCGACGCCTGTCGTCGCAACTATCCACACCACTCAGCGACATGAGCAAAGCCGTGGAAGCCATTCAGGGTGGCAACTATCAGAGCAGCCTACCGGTTCCCGAAGACCCACAGCTGGGCAGCCTGGCACAGCACATCAATAGCCTGGCCAGCGCCCTGGATCACGCCAGTCGCGAACAGCAAATGGCCATGCAGGCACTGATCAGCGCCCGCGAGGAGGCCGAACGCGCCAACAGCGCCAAATCGGAGTTCCTGGCCATGATGAGCCATGAATTGCGTACGCCCATGAATGGCGTGCTGGGCATGCTGCAACTGCTGGAAACCACCGAACTCAACCACGAGCAAAGCGAGTACGCCGAACTGGCCGTGGAGTCCACTGAGCACTTGCTCAAGGTGATCAACGATATCCTCGACTTCTCGCGCATTGAGCGGGGCGCTCTGGAGCTGGAATGCATTCCCTTCCTGCCCGCCGAACTGCTACGCAACTCGGTCCAGGTATTCCAGCACAGCGCCCAGCAACGCGGCCTGCAGCTTGACCTGCAGCTGGCCGAAGGCCTGCAAGGCATCCAGGCCTTCGGCGACCCCACGCGCATCCGCCAGATACTGGTCAACCTGATTGGCAATGCGCTGAAGTTTACCGAGCAAGGCTCTATCTGCATCGATGTAGCCTGGCGGCAACGTGATGAAGACAGCCTTTGGCTGACCTGCGCCGTGCAGGATACCGGCATCGGCATCGCCAGCGCGCAACTGGACGCCATGTTCGATGCTTTCCGCCAGGCTGACAGCTCGATCTCCCGACGCTACGGCGGCACCGGATTGGGTCTGCCCATTGCACGCACCCTGGCCGAATGCATGGGCGGACGCCTCACCGCGCGTAGCCAGGAGGGCCAGGGCTCGACCTTTACCCTGGAAATTCCCTTGTTCTTCTGCCAGCACGGCCAGTGCGCCGGGCGCAGCATGCCGGCGGCCAGTGCGCCGCCTACCCAGCTCAACGTATTGCTGGTCGAAGACAACGCGGTCAACCGCAGTGTCATCGAAGCCATGTTGCAAAGCCTCGGCCACCGGGTGATCTGCGCCAGCGATGGCCAGCAGGCCATCGATTTGCTGGCGCATGAGCCCATATCCCTGGTGCTCATGGACTGCCGCCTGCCCGTACTGGACGGCTACCAGACCAGTCGCCTGATCCGCCAGCGCTTTACTGCCGCGCAGCTCCCCATCATCGCCCTCACCGCCAATGCCCTACCCGGTGATCGTGAGGCCTGCTTGGCCAGCGGCATGAATGATTACCTGGCCAAACCGTTCAAACGCACCGAACTCCAGCGCCTGCTGCAGCAATGGAGCAGTCCGCGAGCCTCGACTTTCGATGAGTAGCATCAAGTCTCGCTACACGCCATGCTGCTACCCTGCAGCCGGTTGGCATTACCATTGGATGAAAATGGGTGAACAGTTGTACGCTATGCGCTGTGACTTTCTGCAGCGTGTCACAGTCTATGGCTAGGCTGATGCCCCTGAGCATAAGTCTGCTCGACCAGGATGACCTACCGGCCCGCTGCACGCGGCACTTTGAGGAACCCGCATGACCAAGCAAAACGCCTATACCCGAGAAGAACTGCTGGCCTGCGGGCGCGGTGAACTGTTCGGCCCGGGTAATGCGCAACTGCCCGCGCCCAATATGCTGATGATCGATCGCATCCTGCACATCAGCGAAACCGGCGGGAAATATGGCAAGGGAGAAATTGTTGCGGAACTGGATATTCATCCGGACCTGTGGTTTTTCGCTTGCCACTTCGAGGGCGACCCGGTCATGCCCGGCTGCCTGGGCCTGGATGCCATGTGGCAACTGGTCGGTTTCTATCTCGGCTGGCAAGGCAATCCCGGCCGCGGACGAGCCCTGGGCTCGGGTGAAGTGAAATTCTTTGGCCAGGTACTGCCTACCGCCAAGAAGGTCACCTACAACATCCATATCAAGCGCACCATCAACCGCTCGCTGATCCTCGGCATCGCCGACGGCAACGTCAGCGTCGATGGCCGCGAGATTTACAGCGCCGAAGGCCTGCGCGTTGGCCTGTTCACCTCTACCGACAGCTTCTGAAGGACATCCGCATGCGTCGCGTCGTGATCACCGGTCTGGGCATCGTTTCCTGCCTGGGCAATGACAAAGAGACCGTAACCGCCAGCCTGCGCAACGGCCAGTCAGGCATTCGCTTCAATCCGGCCTATGCCGAGATGGGCCTGCGCAGCCAGGTTTCCGGTTCGGTGCAGCTCAATCTGGAAGAGCTGATCGACCGCAAGATCTATCGCTTCATGGGCGACGCAGCGGCCTATGCCTACCTGGCCATGCAACAGGCGATTGCCGATGCCGGGCTAAGCGCCGAACAGGTTTCCAATCCGCGTACCGGCCTGATTGCCGGCTCGGGTGGCGCTTCCACGCTGAACCAGATGGAAGCCATCGACACCCTGCGCGAGAAAGGCGTCAAGCGCATTGGCCCCTACCGCGTGCCGCGCACCATGGGTAGTACTGTTTCGGCCTGTCTGGCCACCCCCTTCCAGATCAAGGGCGTCAATTACTCGATCTCCTCGGCCTGCGCTACCAGTGCGCACTGCATTGGCAATGCCATGGAACAGATCCAGCTGGGCAAGCAGGACATCGTCTTCGCCGGCGGTGGTGAGGAAGAACACTGGAGTCAAAGCTGCCTGTTCGACGCCATGGGCGCTCTGTCCACCCAATACAACGAGACGCCCGAACGTGCGTCGCGCGCCTACGATGCTCAGCGAGACGGCTTCGTGATTGCCGGCGGTGGCGGCATGGTGGTGGTTGAGGAACTGCAGCACGCACTCAAGCGCGGCGCAAAGATCTACGCGGAAATCGTCGGCTACGGCGCAACCAGCGACGGCTATGACATGGTCGCCCCGAGCGGCGAAGGTGCCGTGCGCTGCATGCAGCAAGCCCTGGCTAACGTAACTACGCCTATCGATTACCTGAATACCCACGGCACGTCGACCCCCGTCGGTGATGTCGCCGAAGCCCGTGCCGTGCGCGAAGTATTCGCGGACAAGGCGCCGCTGATCAGCTCCACCAAGAGCCTCTCCGGGCATTCGCTGGGTGCTGCCGGCGTTCAGGAAGCCATCTACTGCCTGTTGATGATGCAAGGCGGCTTCATTGCCGGCTCGGCCAACATCGACACCCTTGACCCCGAGGTCGCCGATCTGCCCATCCAGCGCAGCACACTGGAAAACGCCAAGATCGACACGGTGATGAGCAACAGCTTCGGTTTCGGTGGCACCAATGCCACCCTGGTACTCAAGCGCTGGCAAGGCTGAGGCAGGCGACAGAACATGCCCTGTCAGTGCAGGGCATGTTTTGTATTGACCGGAGGGGCTGCATGGATCCGCAAGACTTGTTGAAGCTGGTCAGCCAGAGCATGCCCTATGGCAAATACCAGGGCCGCCTGCTGGCTGACCTGCCAGGTCATTACCTGGCCTGGTTTGCCCGCCAGGGTTTTCCACGCGGCGAACTGGGCCGCCTGCTGGCCCTCATGCACGAGATTGACCACAACGGACTGAACGCCCTGCTCACTCCGCTGCGCCGCCAGACGCCTGGCTATTAAGCCGACTGGGTAGCCCGCTGCAGGCTGGGCTGGGCAAAAATCCCCACTTCCACAGCCAGTTCCAGCAGCCTTTCCAGGTCACAGCGATAGACCAGCACTGCCTGCAAGGCATCATCCAGCGGCTCGCTGAAGTCCACTAGCACATAGCCGCCCTTTTCCGGATACAACGCCGACAACTGCACCTGAATGCGATTGAGTGCCTTGGCGGCCTCAACCTTGTGCAACTGCTTGGCCTTGAGCACAAAGTTCACCTGCGGCCCGAAAGACTCGGTGATCTGCTGGAACAACTGGTCATAGCGGTCAGCCTGGAACAGTACGGTATCCGGCAGACTGCCCACCACCACCCATTCACCCAGGGGGATGGGGAATTCATCGTCGTAATTGATATCCGCATTGGCCTGCAGGAAGGCCTGCGGATCGGCATAAGCCTGCGCGGCTTCCTCGGCTACGCGGGCGATCTGCTCATCACTCATGCATCCGGAGCTGATCAGGGTAATGAGTTCCTGCAAAGCGGCTTTCATGGCGCTACCTCAACAACCAAACGCCGCATTGTCGCCGATACGACAGCGCAGCGCCCAGTGGTTTATCCTTGCAGCCCCGTTTCAGACTTCACGGAGCAGCCTGTGTCAGCGGTTATCGCCATCCAGCAGCTGTCAAAAACCTATGCCTCGGGGCACAGCGCCCTGCGCCAGGTCGACCTGGAAATTCAGCGCGGCGAAATCTTCGCCCTGCTCGGCCCCAACGGCGCGGGCAAGACCACGCTGATCAGCATCATCTGCGGCATCGTCAACCCCACTAGTGGCCAGGTACTGGTCGATGGCCAGGACATTGTCCGCGACTACCGTGCCGCGCGCAGCCAGATTGGCCTGGTACCGCAGGAACTGGTCAACGATGTGTTCGAGACCGTCAGTGCCTCGCTGCGCTTCAGCCGTGGCCTGTTCGGCAAGAAGCCTGACCCTGCCTACCTCGAACAACTGCTACGCGACCTGTCCCTGTGGGACAAGCGTGACGCCAAGATTTTCGAGCTATCCGGTGGCATGAAGCGCCGGGTGATGATCGCCAAGGCGCTGGCCCACGAACCACGCATTCTATTCCTCGATGAACCCACCGCTGGCGTCGATGTCGAGCTGCGCCGTGACATGTGGGAAATGGTACGGCGCCTACGCGAGCGAGGCGTGACCATCATCCTGACCACTCACTACATCGAGGAAGCCGAGGAAATGGCCGATCGCATCGGCATCATCCGCAAGGGTGAAATCATCCTCGTCGAGGATAAGGCGCTACTGATGCGCAAGCTCGGCAAGAAACAGCTGAGCCTGCAACTCAAGCAACCACTGGCCAGCCTGCCGGGCAGTTTGCAGGGCTTTGCCCTGGAGCTCGACGCACAGGGCCAAGTGCTGCGTTATCACTACGATGGCCAGCAGGAACACAGCGGCATTGCCGAACTGCTGCGTACGCTGGACGAGGCGGGTATCGAGTTTGGCGACCTGCAATCCAGCCAGAGCTCGCTGGAGGAGATTTTCGTCAACCTGCTGAGGGAGTCGGCATGAACCTCTATGCCATTCGCGCTATCTACCGCGCTGAACTCGCACGCACCTGGCGCACGCTGATGCAGAGCATCGCTACGCCGGTCATTTCGACGTCGCTGTATTTCGTGGTGTTCGGCTCGGCGATCGGCAGCAGCATGACCCAGGTACAGGGGGTCAGCTACGGTGCCTTCATCGTCCCAGGGCTGATCATGCTCGCCCTGCTCACCGAGAGCATTTCCAACGCCTCTTTCGGCATCTACATGCCACGCTACTCGGGCACCATCTACGAAGTGCTCTCGGCCCCCGTCTCACCTCTGGAGATCGTCATTGGCTACGTCGGCGCGGCTGCGACCAAGTCGATCATTCTTGGTTTGATTATTCTTTGCACTGCACGCCTGTTCGTCAGCTTCGAGATCGCTCATCCGCTGTGGATGGTGGCCTTCCTGCTGCTGACGGCCATCACCTTCAGCCTGTTCGGCTTCATCATCGGCCTCTGGGCAGACGGCTGGGAGAAACTGCAGATCGTACCGGCGCTGATTGTCACCCCGCTGACCTTCCTTGGCGGCAGTTTCTACTCGATCAGCATGCTGCCAGCCCTCTGGCAGCAACTCACCCTGTTCAACCCGGTGGTGTACCTGATCAGCGGCTTTCGCTGGAGCTTCTACGGCGTTACCGACGTACCTGTCGGCATCAGCCTGGGCATGACCCTCGGCTTCCTGGCGTTGTGCCTGGCTACCGTTTACTGGATGTTTCGCACCGGCTACCGGCTGAAAAGCTGACCTGCTCTCAGCGTGGCAAGGTAGCCGTAGCTGCCACCAGTGTCTGTGCCTGGTAGCCACGCAACAATTCCAGCACGCCCTGCGCAGGCAGTGGCCGGCTGAAATGGTAGCCCTGCATCTCGTCACAATCATGCTGCGCCAGGTAGAACAGCTGCGCCTGGCTTTCCACACCTTCGGCCACCACGCGCAGTCCCATGCGATGCCCCAGTGCAATGACCGAAGTGGCAATGGCTGCTGCACGCAGGTCCGTGGTGACATGTTCGACGAAGCTGCGATCGATTTTCAGGTAATCCACGGGCAGCCGGCTAAGGTAGGCCAGGCTTGAGTAACCGGTGCCGAAATCATCGATCGACAGCTTCAGCCCCATCTGCTTGAGGCGAGCCAGCACACCCAGTGCCTGCTCGGGATTTTCCATAAAGATGCTTTCGGTCAGCTCAAATTCCAGGCAATGCGCCGGCAGCCCCGTCAGCTGCAACACCTCGGCCACTCGCTCGGGGAAGCCGGGCTGCTTGAGTTGGTCGACGGAAATATTCACGGCCATGGTCAAGGCTGGCAGCCCTTGCTCCTGCCAGCGCCGGCTTTGCTGGCAGGCTTCCAGCAATACCCAATCACCCAGCGCATGAATGAGGCCACTCTCCTCGGCTACCGGGATGAATACCTGCGGCGAGACATATTGACCGGTACGCACATCGCGCCAGCGAGCCAGCGCTTCCACCGCATGGATACGCCCGCTGGCAATCTCGACCTTCGGCTGGTAGTGCAATTCCAGGCCACCCACGCTCAATGCCTGACGCAACGCACTTTCCAGGGCCAGACGCTGCTGGGCGCTGATATCCATTTCATTGCAATACAGGCGCACGCGCTCGACCGGTGATTGCTCGGCATGGTGCAGGGCAATATCCGCATTCTTCAGCAATACTTCGAAGCCGCCGGTAGCCCCCTGCAAAAGACTAATCCCGGCCTTGGGCGTCAGTTGCAGCTGATGCTGCTGCAACAAAAAGGGGCGTGACAAGGCATCGACCATGCGCGTGGCACGCTGCAAGGCATCCTCGGCATCGCGTACCTGGCAGAGCAATACACTGAACTGCCCACCCTCCTGGTGCGAAACGGTGTCCTGGGCTTTTACACAGTTTTTCAGGCGCCGGCCGACTTCACGCAATACCTGGTCACCAACGGCCCAGCCCAGGCTGTCATTGATGGTTTTCAGTCGGCCAATGCTCAGCGACACCATAGCCAGCGCCGGGTGCAACTCACCGGCTTGCTGGCTGGCCTGGGTAAACCGTCGCGCCAGCAACTGGCGATTGGGCAGATTGGTGGTCTGATCGTAATAGGAGACGAAGTCCAAACGCTCGGCGATGCGCTTATGCTCGCTGATATCCAGGTGGATATCGATATAGTGGGTAATCTGTCCCTGCTCGTCACATACCGGGCTGATCGACACCAGCGCCCAGTAAAGTTCACCATTCTTGCGCTTATTGAGCAGTTCACCCATCCATACCTTGCCGCCACGAATGGTATTCCACAAATCCTGATAATTGCTGGAAGCGGTTTCTCCGGAGCGCCAGACACCAGCCTTGTGACCAATCAACTCATCCTCCCGGTAGCCGGTCACCTTGGCAAACTGCGGATTGATGTACTCGATGATGCCGTGTCGATCGGTAATCAGCATGGCCGCCACACTCTGCTCGATAGCCGTGTGCAGTTTATGCAACTCGCGTCCCTGCACGGCGCGGCGCGCACAATCGGCGAGCAGTTGCTCGCGCATACGCTCGAAGGCCTGGCCCAGCCGGCCCACCTCATCGTCCTGCAGTGCCGCCAAGGGGTGATCCAGCTGACCGCCGGCAATCTCGTTGGCAGCCAGGGTCAGGTGCTGCAAGGGTTGCAGGATACGCTTGCGCAGTAGGTGTACAGCCAGGCTGAACAGGGCAAACAGAGCAATGAATGCGAGCAGAACCAGTTGTCTTGCCCATACCGCATTGCGTCGCAACTGTTCGACATTCTCTTCGAACTGCCGGCCCAGGCTGCGCGACATCTGGTGCACGCTCTGGATAGCCAGGGTGGCCTGGGTAAACCACTGCTCGGCGGTTACCTGATAGGCCTCCTCGCGTCGACTGCTAGCCAGGATGTCGGCTCGCAGCTGGTCATAAACCAGCATTTCGCGTTCGAAATGCAGACGCACCTGCTGCAACCCCTGCTGCCCTTGCAACTGGTCAAGAATTGCCTCTGTGCGCCGCCGAGCCTGCTCCACCACGCTGCGATGCTCATCCAGTTGGCGCTGCTCGGCGAGCGTCAGCGGCGAGCGCCGCGACAACACCACGACCAGCAGGGCACGCTCACGGCCCAGGTATTCACCCATGGTGAACAACACATCCTTGATAATCGGCTGCGAAGCATAACTGTAGATGTTGTCTTCCAGCGGCAGCATGCTCACCCCAGCCAGGCTGTGCAGCACCTCGATCATGCGACTGCTGTCACTGATCCATTGGCTGCTTTGCAAGGCCGGCCGCTGCCCTGTCACCGCGGCAGCCACAGCCACGCGGCGCAACTGCAAGGTGCTCAGCATTTGTGCAAGACGCTGCTGGTACTGGGCAAGCGGGTGTCCGGGGGAAAGCTCTACCAGCTCGTCGAGTAAACGGCGTAGCTGTTCATGCTGGCGATCAACAGCTCTGCGCTGCACCTGCACACGCAACCACAGACCATCATCCGGAGCATCCAGGCTGGCCAACAGGCGAGCGGTAAGCCCCCGTTCGACCGCTAGCTCCGCGCTGGCCTGCTGGCTGGTATCGACCAGGCGATTGCTTTTCTGCAGCCAGTCGACCGCCAACACCTTGGTATGGCTGTCAGCCACCAGCCAAAGGCCCAATGCCCCCAGCAACAACACCAGCATCAGGGTCAGCAGGAAAAACAGGTTTCGTATCGACATGCGCTCACTCGTTCCGGACTCGGGCCGCCGCCATTTCACCCACATCACAGCCTGATGCATGGCAGTTTGCGATCTTCTGGGTATTTTCACAAACCCGATCACCCAGAGCGATGCGACCGATGCGCCGAGGCTGATACTCAGGCGCCACGCACCTCGCCGAGTAAATCCCCCTGTAGCGCGCCTGGCTGCGCACTGAACAGGTGTGGGTAGCAGCCCTGCAGGTGCCCCAGAAACAACTCCAGCGGCAGGTCGCTGAACTGCCCGTGATCCCGCAGGTACTCCATGTAGCGGTTACCCGCACTATTGAAGGGATGGAAAACGCTGTCCTGGCGACCATCGAAGTCCAGTGGTGCCACGTTGAAAGCGCGACAAAGCGCAGCATTGAAAGCCGGCGTAGCCTTGACCCAGCGCCCGTCCAGGTACAGCTCGGTATAGCCATGCATGGCAAACACATCCGTGCGCAGTAGCTGCAGCAAACGCGGCGACGACAGGTGATTACGCACATCCGCCAGGCCAATACGTGCGGGAATGCCGCAGTGGCGCGCGCAGGCCGCCAGGAGTAGCGCCTTGGGCACGCAATAGCTTTCCCCTTGCTGCAACGCATGACTGGCCTTGAGCGTGGCCGGTTCACTACTGAAGCAGTAAGGGTTGTAGCGCAACTGGTCACGCACCGCGTAGTACAGGCTGACCGCCTGCTCACGCGGAGCGGCCTGAACGCCACGGTGCTGTTCGGCGAAGGCTTGTACTGCCGGGTGCTGACTATCGATGTACTCGGCGGGTTGCAGGTAGACATGCATGGCAACGCTCCTCTGTCTCCGCCAGTCTAGGACGACAACCGGCAATGTCCCCAGCGCCGATCATGCCAAGTTGCCCGCCTAACAGGCCAGGGCCTTGCGTATAATTGCCAGCCCTACTTCTCCACGGATCACGCCATGACTGCCAAAGATACTGCCCTCGACTATCCCCTGGCTTTACTTCGCCACCTGCGCGGCATCCTGCAGGCGTTGGGCGACGCCGAGCAGATCGAGGACGACAGCCATGCCCTGTTCCTTGAGCGTTATGACGAACTGCAGGAACAACTGCGTGAGGAGCCGGTAACCAGCCAGTACCTGGGCCAGGAACTGATCTGCCAGATATTCCAGCGCTATCCGCAGATTGCCCACCTGGTACCTCGCGACCTGCTGTGGTTCTTCGCCGGCGACTGCCTGCACTACATGCCGGACGAGGAAATCGCCTTGTACCAGCGACTCGATGAACGCCGCTTCGAAGCCGAAGCCAACGATGAACCCTTCGACTGGCAACACGAGAAACAGTGGCTGCTCGAACAGGCCCAGGGCACCCCGCACTGAGCGGGGCTGAGCATAAAAAACGCGACCCGAAGGTCGCGTTTTTTTATGGCCGGGTCATGGCTTACGCCTGACGCAGCTTCTCCGGCTTGATCAGGAAGCGGGCCAAGGCCGGCAACAGCCAGATCGCCCCGAACATATTCCAGAGGAACATGAAGGTCAGCATCAGGCCCATGTCGCCCTGGAACTTGATCGCCGAGAAGATCCAGGTCGCCACGCCAATCGCCAGGCACACACCGGTAAACAGTACCGCCTTGCCGGTGGACTTGAGCGTTTCGTAATAGGCATCCTGCAAAGCCATACCCTGGCGTAGGTAGGTTTCCATGCGGCTGTAGATGTAGATGCCATAGTCGACACCGATACCCACACCCAGCGCGATCACTGGCAGGGTTGCTACCTTCACGCCGATGCCCATGTAAGCCATCAGCGCATTGCCCAGTACCGAAGTCAGCACTAGCGGCAGGATCACACAGAGCGTGGCGGCCAGGGAGCGGAAGGTCAGCAGGCACATGATAACCACCGCCGCATAGACAGCGATGAGCATGGTGGTTTCCGACGAGGCAATTACCTCGTTGGTAGCGGCTTCGATGCCCGCGTTCCCCGCTGCCAGGAGGAACTCTAGGCCGTCTTCGTTATGCTCCTCGGCAAACTGCTTGGCGACTGCAACGGTACGTTCCAGCGTCTCGGCCTTGTGGTCGTTGAGGAACACCAGTACCGGCGCCAGCGAGCAGTTGCCGTTGTACAGGCCTTCGGCACGCGCAATGGAGTTGTTCAGCACGTCCTGGTTGCGCGACAGGGTTTCCCATTTCAGGTTGCCCTCGTTCATGCCCTTGATGACCTGCTTGGACACGCTCACCATGGATACCGCCGACTGCACGCCCTCGGTGTTCTCCATTTGCCACATCAGCTGATCCATCGCCGACAGGGTCTTGTAACTGGAGCAACCTTCTGGCGCCGTCTTGGCCATGATCACCAGCACGTCCGAGCTGGTCGAGTAGTTGCGGATGACAAAATCGTTATCCAGGTTGTAGCGCGAGTCGGGGTGCAGCTCAGGAGCGCCCTGGTCAAGGTCACCGATCTTCAGATTCTGGCCATACCAGATGCCGCCGCCCAGGGCAGCCAGCGCCACCACCACGGAAATCGGCGCCACCAGGGGGTGGGCGAAATTGGAGATCAGGCGCCAGAACGGATGATTCTTGCTGGCCTCTTCACGACTGATGCGTACGGCTTTCTGGCTGATGCCGATATAGGAGATGGTCACCGGCAACAGGATCAGGTTGGTGAGGATGATCACCGCCACACCGACCGAAGCGGCAATGGCCAGCTCGCGGATCACCCCGATATCGATCAACAGCAGGGTAATGAAGCCGACGGCATCGGAGAGCAGCGCCACCATGCCCGGAATGAACAACTGGCGGAAAGCCCGACGCGCAGCCGTCAGGGCATCGGGCGCATCCCCCGAGGCCATGGCAATACCATTGATCTTCTGCACCCCATGAGAAATACCAATGGCAAACACCAGGAACGGCACCAGCATCGAATAGGGGTCAAGACCAAAGCCCAGCACATTGAGCATGCCCAGCTGCCAGACCACGGCAATCAGTGTGGTGCACACCACTGCCAGGGTGCTCTTGAAACAGTGGGTAAACCACAACAGCAGGACAAAGGTAATGGCGATAGCCACACCGAAGAACATCACCACACCGATCAGGCCATCGATCAGGTCGCCGACCTTCTTGGCAAAACCGATGATGTGCACCTTCACATTGGGGTTCTGTGCCTGGTACTTCTCGCGAATTTTCTCTTCCAGCTCATGGGAAAACTGCTGGTAGTCGAGCTTGATCAGACGGCTCTGATCCTGTGGATCCGGGTAGGACTCGAGCAGCGGGACATCAATGATGCTCGACTTGAAGTTGTTGCCTACCAGGCGGCCGACCTGACCAGACTTGAGTACGTTGTTACGCAGCTCTTCCAGACTCTCCGCGGAACCGTCATAGGTCTGCGGAATGACCTCGCCACCATCGAAGCCTTCTTCGGTGACCTCGGTCCAGCGAACGTTGGGGCTCCACAGCGACTTCATGCCGGAACGATCGACGCCGGCAATGTAGAACACCTCGTCATTGATCTGACGCAGGGTCTCCATGTACTCCTTGGTGAAGATATCGCCATCCACCGCTTCCACCGCAATACGCACCGTGTTGCCCAGGTTGGACAGGTCGTTGCGGTGATCCATCATGTTCTTGATGTAGGGGTGCTGCAGGGGAATCATCTTCTCGAAGCTGGTCGACGGACGAACCTGCGCCGCCTGGTAAAACAGGAACAGGCTGATCAGGGTACAGATCAGGATGACCGCCGGACGATTATTGAAAATCAGACGCTCGAGAAAAGGCGCCGGCGTGTGTTGTTGCTTGTTGATGCTCATGGGGCAAACTCCCGGCCTTTATTATTGTTGATCCAGTTCACTGCCATTGGCCGTGGCGAGGTGTACGCCGCCCTGACCAACCAGGATCAAGCCACCATTGCCGGCACTGGCTACTCCCGCCAGCGGCAAGCGGTCGGCACGGTTGATAACCGTGAAACTCTGGCCGGCATCACGACTTAGCAGCACGCTGCCACCATGGCCGACCACAACCAGCTGCCCGTCTTCCAGCAGTGCGCTGCCGGCCAGACCAAACTCCAGCGGGCCGTTCTCCGCTTCCAGGCGAATCGCCTGCCAGCTGTTGCCGAAGTCACTGGAGCGGAACAGATGGCCACGCAAGCCGTACACCACCAGGCTACCGGGCTGCCCAGTGGCACCCACACCAAACAGCGAGCCTTCATAAGGGCTGGCAACAGTTTCCCAGCTCAATCCCCAATCGGCCGAGCGATACATCAGCCCCAGCTCACCGACCACGAACAGGCCGCCGCCCTCCACATAGGTCACCCCGTTAAGGTGATAAGCATCGGGATTGTCCAGGCGTTCGCTGATCTCTTCCCAGGTCTGGCCACCGTTGTTGGTGGTCAGCACAGCACCGTAGGCGCCCACGGCAAAGCCCTGCTGGCGGTTGCGGAACCAGACATCCAGCAACGGCGCCTCGCGTTCGAGATCACGGTACTGACGTTGCCAGGTCTGACCACCATCACGACTGGCAAGGATTTGCGCATCGTGGCCAACCGCCCAGCCATGCTGGTCATCGACAAAGAACACGCCGGTCAGCATCTGCCGAGTAGGCACTTCGGCCTGCTGCCAGTTTTGTCCCTGGTCATCGGAGAAAAGGATATGGCCACGATCCCCCACGGCCACCAGACGCTTGCCGGCACGTACTACGTCGACCAACAGGCTGTGCACGGCACGCTCTGAAGGCACGGCGTAACCAGGCTTGGCAGGCGCAACGGCCTCAGCCTGCACCAGCGCCGGCAGGCTCAAACCGGCCAGCAGGGCCAGCAGCGCGCAAACCTTGCTCAGTGGAAGCAGACGACTGGCTGTCGATGCGGCTACGGGCTCCATGCCCACATCGAATCGCGTGCGCCGCAAGACGGGCTCACTCATACACCTTTCCCCCTTATTGTTATAGGTGAATCTGCATTCGGGCAGACGGGCTATCCTATAGGCCTAGGCAAAGCCCTGACAATCAACCCGTCGTTATGTTTTGTTAAGCGTAACCCCGCATGCTTGAGCATTTCCGGCACTTTTCCCGGGTTTGCACATCAACACGCCGCACAAATGCCGGTCGCCACTCCGCCGTCAAGCCGTACGCAGGCTTTTGTCGAGCACCTCGAAGACATCGCTGGACAATGATCCACTGTCGCGGATACGCAGCAGCTCGTTGCGCATCAACGCTTGGCGCGGCGCGTCGTAGCGTGCCCAACGCGTCAACGGAAGCAACTGACGGGCAGCAATCTGCGGATTGAGGCGATTGAGGGCAATCACCTGGTCAGCCAGGAAACGATAGCCGGCGCCATCGGCCGCATGGAAATGCACCAGGTTCTGGTTGGCAAAGGCACCGATCAGTGCACGCACCTTGTTGGGATTCTTCAGACTGAACGCCGCATGGTTCATCAAAGCCTGCACGCGCGCCAGCGCACCAGGACGCTGGCAGGCCGCCTGCACACTGAACCACTGATCCATGACCAGCGGATTATCGGCAAAGCACTCGGCAAACTGGGCCAGCGCACGCTGCGCGGCTTCCTCGGCGGGGCTGTTGACCAGCACCGCGAGAGCCGCCAGACGCTCCGTCATATTGTCCGCGGTATCGAACTGCTCGACGCAGGCCTCCAGCACTTCGCCACGATTGCACAGCATCAGGTAGGACAGCGCGATGTTCTGCAGGCTGCGCCGGGCAAAGTGCGCGGCCTCGGCCTGATACGGCGTGCTGCGCGACACCTGGCGGTTGGCCTGATAACGCGCCCACAGCGGCTCAAACAGTGCCTCGGCCAGGCGAGCACGGGCAAACTCGCGGGCCGCATGGATAGCCTCGACATCCGCCTGCTCAGCCAGCTCGGCCAGGTAGCCTTCGCCGGGCAACGAGAGCATCTCGGCCACCATGGCCGAATCCAGGCTGTGGTTTTCCAGCACACTGCGCAGCGCCGTAACCAGCCTCGGATCGAGCAACATGGGCTCGCCACGCTGCTGCTGGCCGATCAGCTCCTGCAACACCTGCACGGCCAGCTGCTGGCCAGCTTCCCAGCGATTGAAGCCGTCGGAGTCGTGCTGCATGAGGAACATCAACTGGTCGCGGCTGTACGGGAAGCTCAGCTTCACCGGCGCGCTGAAACCGCGCAACAACGACGGTAGCGGCTGTTCGGCCAGATTGACGAAGGTAAACGACTGCTGCGCCTCGGTAACTGAAAGCACACGCTGAACGCCCTGCGCCTGCGCTTCGCCGGCCAACTGCAGGGGCAGCGCGTTACCCTGGGCATCTAGCAGCCCCAGGGCAACCGGAATGACAAACGGCTGTTTTTCCGACTGCCCCGGCGTGGCCGGGCAGCTTTGTGCAAAGGTCAGGGTATAACGCTGCGCGAGCGCATCGTAGTGTTCACTCACTACCAACTGCGGCGTACCGGCCTGACTGTACCAGCGCTTGAACTGGGCCAGGTCGATGCCACTGGCATCCTCCATGGCCTTGACGAAGTCGTCGCAGGTTACCGCCTGGCCGTCGTGCCGTGCGAAGTACAGGTCCGAGCCCTTGCGGAACAGTTCGGCGCCAAGCAGGGTATGGATCATGCGCAGCACTTCCGCACCCTTCTCGTAGATGGTCAGGGTGTAGAAATTGGAAATTTCCATGTACGCATCCGGGCGCACCGGATGAGCCATCGGGCCGGCGTCCTCGGCGAACTGGTGGGTACGCAGGTAGGCCACGTCTTCGATTCGCTTGACCGTGCGCGAGTGCATATCGGCCGAAAACTCGGCATCACGGAACACCGTGAAGCCTTCTTTCAGAGACAACTGGAACCAGTCGCGGCAGGTCACCCGGTTGCCCGACCAGTTATGGAAGTACTCGTGGGCCACCACCGCCTCGACACGCTGATGGGCGGCGTCGGTGGCGGTCTCGGCACGAGCCAGCACGCAGCTGGAGTTGAAGATATTGAGGCCCTTGTTCTCCATGGCGCCCATGTTGAAGTCGTTGACCGCGACGATCATGAAGATGTCCAGGTCGTATTCGCGCCCGTACACCTCCTCGTCCCACTTCATCGACTTTTTCAGGCTGTCCATGGCGTGCTGCACCTTGTCGATGTTTTCCGGCTCGACATAGATGCGCAGTGCCACGTCCCGCTGGCTCATGGTGGTAAAGGTGTCTTCGACACACCACAGGTCGCCGGCAACCAGTGCGAACAGATAGGCCGGTTTTCTGAACGGATCTTCCCAGGTCGCCCAATGGCGCCCCCCCTCTTCCGTGCCGCTGGCAATCGGGTTGCCGTTGGAGAGCAACACCGGATAGCGATGCTGTTCGGCGCTGAGCGTGGTGGTGAATTTACTCATCACGTCGGGGCGATCGAGGTAGTAGGTAATCTTGCGGAAGCCCTCGGCCTCGCACTGCGTACAGAACATGCTGCCGGACTTGTACAGGCCTTCCAGCGCGGTATTGCTTTCCGGGTGGATACGCACGCTGCTGTCGATGACGAACTGCTCGTGCGTCGGCTGCAGGCTCAACTGGCTGTCGCTCAGCTGGTAATCACCCGCCACCAATACTTGGTCATCCAGTTTCAGCTCCAGCAACTCCAGCTGCTGGCCATCCAGTACCAGCAACGGAAGGCCAGCGCCCGCCTCGGGGTTACGCCGCATCACCAGTTGGGCGTGCACCAGGGTGTGGTCCTCGAACAGCTCGAAGGTCAGGTGTGTCTCGTCAATCAGGTAGTCCGGCACCTGATAGTCCTTGAGGTAGATCATCTTCGGTTGTTCGGTACGCATAAGGGGAGCCTCGTCCAATTCGAGTAACAGCACTGAAAACGGGAAGCTGAACGACTCGGTCATGCGTTCAGCCTCCAGCGTCAAGCGCTCTTTTCGTCTTTAAGCGGCAATCTCGTGGATCGCCAACTGGTAAGCGGTGTATTTGCGGATATTGATGACACCGCCGTCGAACATCAGGTACTGCCCCTTGATGCCCAACAGGGTACCTTCGGCGACAGGATCTTTGTCCAGGTTGAAACTGTTGATCTTCGCCGGGTAGGCCGTGATCGGGTACTGAATGGTCGTGACAGCGACGTCATGCACCGGCTGGATGGCCTGCAGGCCAAAACGCTGCTGCAACGCGGCGATACCCTCCGCACAACGCGCAAACAGCTGCTCACGCAGCGCCGGCAGGTCGACAGGCTCGGCATCGCCCTTGAGCAAGGCACGCCAGTTGGTCTTGTCGGCTACCTGGCTACGCAGCAAATCTTCGACAAAGCCCGACTGCTGACGGGTCGCTACGCGCATGATCGGCAAGGCCTGGCTGGCGCCCTGGTCGATCCAGCGCGTCGGCACCTGGCTAGCCCGGGTAATACCCACCTTCACACCACTGGAGTTGGCCAGGTAGACGACATGATCGGTCATGCAGAACTGCTCACCCCAGGCAGGCTCGCGACAGGTGCCGGCCTCATAGTGGCACTTTTCCGGGCTCATGATGCACAGGTCACACTGCGCCAGCTTCTGCATGCAGGGATAGCAATAACCCTGGCTGTAGCTGCTCTTGGTCTTGCGCCCACAATGGCAGCAATGGATGGCGCCCAGGTATTCCAGGCGTACGGTTTTACCCAGCAGGCTGTTCAATAGCAGCGGCTGCTCACCCAGGTGCAGGGCATACTGCACCGGCGTGTCCAGTTGCGTATGCATCTTGTGCAGTGCGCCACGCGCCAGCTCCTGTATCAATGCCGCGTCCCCGAAGCCGGGGCAAACAGGGCGTTGCTGGCTGCCGCCTGCTTGGCCTTGGATCCACATTCCTGGCCACCCATGTAACCGGTACGCTCCTCCTCGGGCAGGTTGTGCTGTTCCCAGGCGATCATTGCCTGCAGAGTCAGCTCTTTCTGCTCACGGGTCAGCAGGCGGCCATCCGGCCACTTGCCGATCTCTACCGCCTGCTTGAGGTTCTGGTAGATCTCCGGGGTTATGTTGGCAATCATCTCGGCAAAACTGCTCATTGCATTCTCCTCGCCCTCTATCAATTCGTTCGCCGCGCCCAGAGCCCTGCCAGAAGGCCCAGCAGGCAGCCCAGCAACAGGCCGCCGACATGCGCGGCATTGGCTATCTGGCCAAACCCAAGGGCAGTGATCAACCCGCTCAGGCACAACAACAGCCAGACCAGCATCATCACCAGCACCCCGGCCGGCAGTTGCAAGCCGGCCTGCGGACAGAGGCGCTGATACCACCAGCAATAGCCCAGCAACGCATAGAGTACCCCAGACAGGCCGCCAAACAGCCCAGGCCCGCCAATCAGATACTGTGCCAGGTTAGCCACCAGGGCGCTGCTCAAGGTCAGCCAGAGCAGCGTCCAGCCGCCTCTGGCCGCCTCGATACGTCGCCCCAGCTCCCAATACCACAAGCCGTTCATGGCCAGGTGTAACAGCCCAAAATGCACCAGGGCGGGAGTCCACAAACGCCACCACTGGCCTTCGGCCAGGCTGTCCTGCAACGGCAGGAAATACAGATGGCGCTCATCAAAAGTAAAGGCCTGAAAGTTCAGCCAGACGAGCACCTCGATGCGCTCACCCAGCCCGCTGAGCAGTGCGACCAGCAGGCTCAATGCGAGCACCAGCAGGCTCACAGGTGCCTGCAGCAGACGCTGTTTCAGACGCGGCGCCGGAGACGACGCCGTATTGTGCTGCGGCAACCACTGCGGATCCTGCTCGTAGCGCTGATAGAGCATCTCAACCTGCGCCACCCAGGCCTGCTCGGGCACCCACAACACCTGTGCACCGCCCTCTTCGGTAAAACGATGCGGCACCTGCAACTGCTGCAACTGCCGGGCAAAACCGACCAGGTCATGATCCAGGGGCCAACGACGCACCACTACCCCGCTCATTGCGGCAACTCCGGGCGTTCTACCTCGACCCAGCAGAACTTGCCGGGGTCCAGCTGGCGCTCCTCATCGAGCCGATAGGCCACCAGCTTGCCGAACTTCACTGCGCTGTAATCTAGGCAGGCCAGGTTGGGACGAATCGGCGCCGGCCGCCCCTGCCGCCAGTAGTGCCCCACGAACAACAGCGGCTCATCGGCCCCATAGGCCAGCAGCCGGCTACGCTCGCCCGGCCCCAGGGGCATGGCTGCCACCGGCTCGGGCAACGCATCGGGCTGGAAGACCACATCACCATAGGTGCGCGGTGCCTCTTCCCAGAACTTGGTGCGGAAGAAACGCCGGGTATAGCCGTCACCACTGGTCAAGGTCATACCCGCAGGCAATGGCAGGTCAGTACCACGCAACAATCGCTCGAACACCTGGCCAGCCAGGCTGCCTGGTAACGCGGCCTCGGCAACAAACGCCTGATCAACCTGCGCATTGGCAAAACGACCACGTAACTGGTCAATCAACTGTTGATCCCAACAGGCATGCACCAGGCGGAAATGTGCACCCTCCAGCAGTAGCGGCAACTGCAGGAACCAGTCGAGGAAAGCCTGCCAGTCCACAGGATGCGCCTCGAACTGCTGCTGGGTTTCGCGGATCAACCGCGCATGCCGCGGCGTATGCTCGCGCACAAATTGACACGCGCTATGCGGCGGAGCCGGCGTGTGCCAGCCAAGGGCGTTGAACTCATGATTACCCATGATGCACAAGGCCTGCCCGGCCTCGACCATATCGTGCACCAGGTGCAGCGCTTCGCGGATACGCGGCCCACGATCGATGATATCGCCGAGAAACAGCGCCTGTCGGCGCGGGTGCTGCCAGACACCCCGCTGGCGCTTGTAACCCAGCTGCTCCAGCAGGCGCTCCAGGGTATGTGCACAACCATGCACATCGCCGATCAGGTCGTAGCCACGCCCTGCCTCGAGCACACGCGGAGTGTCCATCAATCGCCTCCGCCCAGGCGGCTCCCCCAGCCCAGCTTGGTGCGGCAGACCTCGTAGTAGTTGTGGTCGAGCGGATGGATCAGCTGCAGCTTCTGGGGCTTCTTCAACACCGTGATGGTATCGCCGGGCGCACAAGTAAAGTGATTCTGGCCGTCACAGGATACCTGCGGGTAGATCGCGATATTCGGCGACACCACGATGCGTAGTTCGCTGTTGCTGTCGACCACGATCGGTCGGCTGGACAGCGTATGCGGATACATCGGCACGACCACAATCGCATCCAGCTTGGGATGCATGATCGGCCCGCCGGCCGATAGCGCATAGGCGGTCGAGCCAGTCGGTGTGGCCACGATCAACCCGTCGGCCTTCTGACTGCAGACAAAATGCCCATCGATATACAGCTCGAACTCGATCAACTGGGTCGACTTGCCCGGGTGCAGCACCACATCGTTCAGGGCGTCACCCTGACCTATCGCCTCACCATGCCGACGCACCTCGGCCTCCAGCAGAAAGCGGTTCTCCACCAGGTACTGGCCATCCAGCACCTCGGCAACCTTCTGTTCGAGCTCATCCGGGCGGATATCGGTCAGAAAGCCCAGGCTACCCCGATTGATCCCCAGTACCGGCACCTTGTGACGTGCCAGCGCCCGCGCCGCACCGAGCATGCTTCCATCGCCGCCCACCACGATCACCAGATCGCAGACTTCACCGAGGATCTTCCGCGAGCAGGTCTGCAGGCCATGCCCTGGCAACACTTCGGCAATGGTGTCTTCAAGAATCACATGCAGGTGGCGGTCGAGCAGGAAGCGTTTGAGACGCCGGATGCTATCAAGCACCTGGGTGCTGCCGAGGCGGCCAATAATGCCGATATTGCGGAACTGCTCCATGGGACCCCTGCCTGCCACACCGCCCGAAAAGGGCTCGATTATGGGCGAAAGCACGATCCCTCAGCAAACCGGCAAACGCCCTGGATCAGGCACTACGCTCGATGCGTCCACCACTGCGCGCCAGGTAGCCGGCACCGTTCTCGCTAAGCAGCGCATCGCGCTGCAACGCCGGCAGCGCGTCATAACCATCCCGTAGGGCATAGGCACTGAAACCCAACTGAGCCAATAGGTAGACGGCATTGGCACTGCGCTTGCCGCTGTCGCAGTAGCAGATGTAACTGCGCTCCTTGTCCAGCAGGCGTGCCTTGAGGCGCAGCAGGTGCAACGGCATGTTCAACGCCTGAGCTGCATGCGCCTGCTGGTATTCATCCTGCAGGCGCACGTCCAGCCAGGCCGCCCCCTGCGCCAGCAGACGCGAGGCCTCGCCCAGCGACAGCTGATCGACTACCGGTGCCTTGAGCAGCGCCACGAAATCCTGGCGATCCAGGCGCAACAACAGGCTATCTTCCAGCAGCGTGACGCTGGCATTGCGCGGACGATCGGCCAGCAGGGCTTCTTCACCGAAACAGGCACCCAGCTCCAGCTCGGCCAATACCTGGCGCTCGCTGTCACTGCCACGTAATACCTCGGCCCGCCCCTGCTTGAGGAAATAGCAGCAATCACCCTGCTCACCTTCCTGTAGCACCACACTGCCCGCCGGCAGCGTAACCGGCTGCAGACGACCCAGCATGGCACGCACGTTGGCGGGAGGAACACGAGCAAACAACGGATTGGCCAGCAGGCGCTGTAACCACTCAAGATCCTCGCCATCCTGCTGCAACTCCAGCAACAACCCCTGCAAGGCGGAATGCCAGGTCAGTAGACGAGTCAGCGTGGCACTGTCCAGCACCAGCACACTGACGTCACTCAGGGCTCGAGCCTGCTGCACACGCGGCAAGGCCGGCGACAACGGATGGCAGCTGGCGACAGTGCCAGCCTGCAGACGCTCCTCGCAGCCATCAGCATCTTCCAGTAGCAGCTCGCCACTGAGCAGGTAATAGGTCGTGCGCGCCTGATCGCCGCGGCGGAACAACAATTGCCCGGCCAATACATGCTGCGGCACCAGTTGCGTGCGCAACTCGCGCCACTGCTGCTCGGAAAGCATGTTCAGCGGCGTCAAACTACGCAACTGAGCCGGGGTCAAGGCGTCATTCATCACGGGCTTCCTGCGGGTTGCACCCTTGCCGATCATCGGTCTGCAGGGCACGCACGCCTTGCAAACCGCCAGTGTGCAGCATGACCAGGCGGGTTCCTGGTGGAAAGTAACCCCGCTGCACATATTGGCGCAATGCCAGCAAGGCCTTGCCGGTATAAATCGGCTCCAAAGGTATACCGCTGTGCCGGGTAAAATCACCCATGCTCTGCAGCAGCTCTGCATTGACTCTAGCAAAGCCTCCCAGGCTGGCATCCACCAGCTGATAACCACCTGCCGGGCAGCCTGCCTCAGCCAGCAACGCCTCGATCTGCCGCTGTGGCTGATAGCGCGGCGGCAGCGCCAGCGCGCCCCACAACGGATGCGCGCCCTGCTCGGCCAACACCAGGCCGGCCAAGGTTGTGCCACTGCCCACAGCGAGCCACAGCGCGTCATAGTCAGACCAGCCAATACCTGCCAACCCGGCACGCAGGTGCTCGACAATCATCGCGCAGCCCGACAGGCCAGGTGCACCGCTGCCACCTTCGCCAATCAGCAGATAACCGGGATAGCGTGCCTGCCAGGCAGGCCAGAAAGATTCATGGTGGCGCTGACGATAATCTCCGTGACTCAACCAGTGCAGGGTCATACCCCAAGCCTGCAGATCCATTACGGTAGGCGTCTGCTGCGGCTCGCCGCGCAGCAAACCGACACAGGGCAAGCCCTGTTCCTTAGCCAGTGCAGCCAGGGCATGCAGGTGATTGGAGTGTGCGCCGCCCACGCTGAGCAGGCCACAGGCACCCTGAGATAGAGCCAGCTGCAGGTAGCCGGCCAGTTTGAACGGCTTGTTGCCGGACAGCACGGGATCCAGTTGATCCAGTCGCAACACGGCCAGCTCAACACCGGCCTGCTGCAACCAGTCGCTATTCACCCGCTGCAACGCTACCGGAACATCACGCAGCAGGTTCAGGCCTGGCTTTTTACCCGAGAGGCAACCTTGTGGCGTGAGCAGCAATTGCTATCCCCATCGACAAAACGGCTCGGCGTGTCGACCCGATCCAGGGGCATCGCACACCGCTCGCCATTGGCCAGACTGGCCTCGCACGTCGGCTCCTGATAGTGCGCCAACCACTTGCGATACTGCCCTTCGGCCACAAAACACTTACTGGCTGCGTAGCCTACCGGGTTGTCCTGATAGCGCGCCATGTCTTGCAGAGGGATGGTCAGGTGCCCCGCGCCCGGATGATAGGCGACGAACACCACGCCTAGTCGCGACAGACGCTCAAGTATCTGCTCGCCGCCCTGGCTGGCCAAGTGCTCGCACTGCTGGCGCAGACGCTGGATTTCCGCCTGCGCCTGAGCATCCTGTTCATGGCGATAGGCCAGCTCCATGTCGCGAATGGCAATCTGCTCCTTGTACTCGACCACGGCCGCACGCACCTTGGCCTGCAGCTCGGCCTCGTACTGGCTGCGCAGGCTATCGTTTTCCGTTTGACCGCTGTGTTCGATGCTGCGCAGTTGCTCCTGCATCTCCTGGCGCGCTTGGGCAAAACTGTCACTCTGCGCCTGAATCTGCTGCTTGAGGTTCTGATTGAGTGCCTGCTGCTGTTTAAGTTGTTGCTGGAACTGCAACAACTGCTCCTGCAACGGTGCCAGCTGCTGCTCAGCAGCCAGCCGTGCCTTGGCCAGCTCTTCCTCATGCTGGGCGATCAGGCTGGTGATGCGCAGTCGCTGCTGCTTGATCAACTGGGCGGTTTTCTGGCGATGCTCCTGCTCCAACTGCTCGGCCAAGCGCGCGGCCTCCTCGCGCTCGGCGTCCGGCTTGGCATACCAGCGATCCTCCGAAGCCACCTGCAGACGGCCCAGTTCAACCGGCGCACTGTCTTCCTCGACCAGCACACCGAGGTTGTTGCGTTTCACGGCATCGCGCAGCAGTACCAGATCATTCTGGGTGGGTGCCAGGCTGGGATCCCAGAGGTGCATCTGGTGCCAGGACACCGGGCACTGGCTGCGGCAGGCCAGACGAATCGGCCCTGCCCCCAAATCCGGGCCACGGCCGGCCTTCTCCGCCAGATGACGCAGCGGGATGTTCCAGCCGGTATCGGCTCTCCCCTGCTCGTCGAAGTCCAGGTAGAACAGCACCAGCGAGCGAATCAACAGCCGCGGATTGATCAACACATAGGCCGCCCGCATCTGCCGGTCAGCAAACTCGGCAAAGTTCACCACGCCATCGAGCATGGCCTCAAACTCGGGATAAAACATCTCCTTGCAAATGCCGCGCTCGTTGAAGAACAGCACGGCCTCAACCATCTGCGGTTTGCTTTGCACGCTCATGATCATCTCCAGACTCGACCGTCCATCCGCTCGGACAACAACGGTCAGCCATAGTGCAACAGGCAAGTGCGTCGCTACTAAGGTTCAGCGCAGGTTCGCCAACCCGGCTCGCCCTCGGTGCCTTGACGCTTTTTCAGCGAGTCTAGGGGAATTGCCAACGCGGGCAATGTGACCCGGTTGGCAGGCCTCCGGAGCGGAGTGCCTGGCCAACAGGTCGACAGGAAAAACTGTGATGCGGGTCAGGCCAGCCCACCACGCGGCAGGCTGGCCTGCAGGTCACAGGCTGGCCGCCAGGCGCGAGCCCTGGTTGATGGCACGCTTGGCATCCAGCTCGCTGGCCACATCCGCGCCACCCGCCAGGTGCACGTTGACACCGGCAGCCTGCAGAGCCTCCTGCAGCTCACGTTGCGGTTCCTGACCGGCACAGATGATGATGGTATCTACCGGCAGCACCTGCGGCTCGCCACCGGCTACGCTGATGTGCAGGCCGGCATCATCGATCTTCACGTACTCGACACTATTGAGCATCTGCACATTCTTGCTCTTCAGCCCGGCGCGGTGAATCCACCCGGTGGTCTTGCCCAGGCCATCACCCACCTTGGTTTTCTTGCGCTGCAACAGATAGACCTCACGCGCAGCGGCATGCGGCTGCGGCTTGACCCCGGCGATACCACCGCGCGCATTGAGACCCAGATCGATGCCCCATTCCTTCCAGAAGGCCTCACGATCCAGGCTGCTCGATTCGCCTTGATGGGTGATCAGCTCGGACACGTCAAAACCGATACCACCGGCACCGATCACCGCCACCTTCTGACCTACCGGCTTGCGCTCGAGAATCGCATCGAGGTAACTGATCACCTTGGCATGCTCGATACCTGGAATAGCCGGAGTGCGCGGCACGATACCGGTGGCCAGGATCACTTCGTCGTAGCCGCCGGCAATCAACTGCTCAGCCGTCACCCGGGTATTGAGGCGCACGTCAACGCCGGTCTGCTGCAACTTGTTGGCAAAGTAGCGCAGGGTTTCGTAGAACTCTTCCTTGCCAGGAATCCGCTTGGCCACATTGAACTGTCCACCCACTTCGCTGGCGGCGTCGAACAGGGTCACGTTGTGCCCGCGCTCTGCCGCTACGGTAGCCGCCGACAAACCCGCAGGACCGGCACCGACTACGGCAATCTTCTTCACCTGAGTGGTGGGGATATAGTTCAGCTCGGTCTCATGGCAGGCACGCGGGTTGACCAGACAGCTGGTCAACTTGCCACCGAAGGTATGGTCCAGACAGGCCTGGTTACAGCCGATACAGGTGTTGATGTCCTGGCTACGCCCTGCAGCAGCCTTGTTGACGAACTCGGGGTCGGCCAGGAAGGGGCGCGCCATCGACACCATATCCGCATCGCCTTCGGCCAACACCTGCTCGGCAACTTCCGGGGTATTGATGCGGTTGGTGGTGCACAGCGGGATATTGACCTGACCCTTCAGCTTGGCGGTCACCTTGGTGAAAGCGGCACGCGGCACCTTGGTAGCGATGGTCGGGATGCGTGCCTCGTGCCAACCGATACCGGTGTTGATGATGGTGGCGCCGGCCTTCTCGATGGCCTTGGCCAACGTGACAATCTCGTCCCAGTTGCTGCCACCCTCGACCAGATCGAGCATCGACAGGCGATAAATAATGATGAAGTTCGGGCCGACCGCCTCGCGCACGCGACGGACGATTTCTACCGGCAGGCGCATACGGTTCTCGTAGCTGCCACCCCAGCGATCAGTGCGCTGGTTGGTGTGCGCCGCGAGGAACTGGTTGATGAAGTAGCCTTCCGAACCCATGATCTCCACGCCATCGTACTCGGCCACCTGCGCCAGCTTGGCGCAATTGACGAAGTCGGCGATCTGCTTCTCGATGCCTTCTTCATCGAGCTCACGCGGTTTGAAGGGATTGATCGGCGCCTGGATGGCGCTCGGCGCCACCGACTTGGGGCTGTAGGCATAACGTCCGGCATGCAGGATCTGCATGCAGATCTTGCCATCCGCCTCATGCACGGCGCGGGTCACAATCTTGTGCTTCTCGGCCTCTTCAAGGGTCGTCAGCTTGGCCGCCCCGGAATACACCCCCCCCTCTTCGTTCGGGCCAATGCCGCCGGTCACCATCAGGCCAACGCCGCCACGGGCGCGCTCAGCAAAATAGGCTGCCATGCGTTCGAAGCCGCCCGGCTTTTCTTCCAGACCCGTGTGCATCGACCCCATCAGGGTACGGTTCTTCAAGGTGGTGAAGCCCAGGTCCAACGGAGCCAGCAGGTTCGGGAAATATGCAGCAGTCATGAAAGTCTCCACAGCAGGCGAACGGCGTTACACGGGATAGCTGCAGCGTCGCGGCGCTACAGTCGGTTATGGCATAGACGATAATCAGCCTTCCCGACAGCCTCAATGACCAAAAATAACAAGTTAATGATCTTAAGAGACACGCAGCTCTTGGCTTTACCAGACACTTCTCCTACCCTGAGCCATCACATTCCGTTGCAACCACCCCATGCGCCGATTTGCTCTCTGGCTTGCCCTCCTGCTCTTGGCCTTCGCCATCTTGGGCTACGCATACTGGACACAACAACGTACAGCCAGCTACCAGCTCAGTGACCTGCGTCTACATATACTGACCAGCGCGCAGCCGGCGCCCTTTCTGCTGGATTTGCAGCCACGTCTCTACAGCAGTGACTACCGCGATCTCGCCACCCTGCATGGCAAACTGGCGGGACTGTTGCGCCAGGCTCAGGAAGCTCAGCTGATGTCCTCCGACAACCTGCTGGTCTTGCCCGAGCACATTGCCAGCTGGCTGTTTCTGCAGGAGGAGAAACCCCAGCTGTATGCGGCACAGCAACTCAGCGAGGCGCTGCCCCTGCTCGGTCTAAGCCATCCTTTGCTGTGGCTGCAAGGCAAACTGCAGGGCGAACAGCTGCCCCAGCAACTGATACGCCACAAGGCACAACGCCTGGCAGACGATTATCTGTGGCTGTGTCGCCAGCTGGCCAGCGAGTTCCAGGTTTCGCTGCTGGCCGGCAGCCTGCTGTTGCCCGCCGCCGAATACCGCGACGGACGCCTGCATACAAATGGCCGCGGTGCCTGGCAGCAAGTCGGCCTGGCCTGCGCTGCCGATGGCACTCTCTTGCTACCACCGCAGCAACAGCCCTGGGACGCCCATACACCTCCCGGTCAATTGCAGGCGCAGATGCTTCGCCAGCTTGGCCATACAGCAGCCATTTCCCTGGAGCAGGCCAGCCTGCCCTGGCCCCTACCCGGCAGCCAGCACAGCAACAGCCGCCCAGCGGTCAGCCAACTACAGGCGCACCCACTCCAGCCATGAACCGACCGCGCATTCGCCTCGGCGACCTGTCGGTGGCCTTTACCCAAAGCCTGGCGCAAGCCGTCGAACACTGCGGGCAATCCGGTAGCCAGCTGCTCGCCCAGTTTGGCCTCGATCCCGCACGCCTCAGCGAGGCACAGGCACGCTTGTCCATCCCGCGCTTCATGCACCTGGGACATGCCGCCATCAGCCTCACCAGCAACCCGGCACTGGGCCTGCTGATGGGCGAACTCAGCCATTTCAGTCAGGCAGGCCTGGCCGGCATAACCGCCGCACAGGCCCCCAACGTGCGCGAAGCCGCACGGGTGCTGACTCGTTTCGAACCTTTGTATGCCCACAACTACCGAGGGCAATCGAGCTTTCTCGAAGACAGCGGTGGCGCCTGGCTGTGCTTCTACTCGATCAGCCCCTACAACAGCTATAACCGCTTTGTGGTCGATTCGGTACTGGCCAGCTGGGCCTGCCAACTGAGCCAGCTGTGCGCCCAGCCGCCGGGCCGGTGCCTGCCTATCGAACGTGTCGAAATCGAATTCACTGCACCAGACTACAGCGAACGCTATTCGCCCCTGTTTCAGTGCCCGGTAGAGTTCAGTGCCAAGGCCAATCGCTTGCGCCTGAGCCAGACCAGTCTGGCGCTGCGCAACCCGCAACACTGCCCGAGCACCTGGCAGCACCTTCTGCAACTCTGCGAAGAAGCCTTGCAGCAACGCACCCGCACACGCAACCTGAGCGAACGCGTTGGCCAACTGCTCGGCCCATTGCTACAGGGGCACGAACCGACCCTTGCAGACATTGCGCGACGCCTGCAGATACCGGCCTGGACCTTGCGCCGCCGTCTGGCCGAGGAAGGCACTCAGTTTCGTCAACTGCTTAACGATACGCGCCGCGACCTGGCCATGACCTATATCCGCGACACTGAACTGGCCTTTGGCGAGATTGCCTATCTGCTCGGCTTTACCTCGGCCGCAGCCTTCCAGCGGGCTTTCAAGCGCTGGAGCAGCACAACCCCAGGTGAATATCGCCGATCACAGCGGCAGTCGGCCTGAACCGCACTGACACGCTATGATGTAGCCACTGCACCGGCAAGGAAGACGCCATGCGCTTCACTCGACTGTTACTCGCTGCGCTACTCCTACCGGCACTCACGACGCAAGCTGACGACCTACTGCTGATCCAGAGCTACCACGACGGCTACCCCTGGGATCAAAGCTATATCCATGGCCTGCACAGCAAGCTCGGCGAACAGCACCGCCTGCTGCGCTTTGCCATGGATACCAAGCGCTTGCCCGTGGAAGAGCATGCCGCACGCGCCGAAGCCGCCTGGCAATTTTTTCTACAGAGCAAGCCACGCCTGGTGATCCTCGCGGATGATGCAGCCATTCGCCTGCTCGCCAAACGTCTCAACGAGCATGGCACCCCGACAGTATTTCTCGGCCTGAACGACAACCCTCGCCTGCTCGGCCTACAGCAACTGCCGCTGGTCACCGGCGTTCTGGAACGCCCACTGTTCCGCCGCTCGATCGTCGAACTACAACGCATCATGGGGCCCGAACTGCGCCGCGTACTGGTGTTGTTCGACAGCGACATCACTTCGGCAGTGGCCATCCGTGAAAGCTTTGCCGACCGGCGCCACTATCAGGTCGGCGCGGTCAGCGCCGACATCCATCAGGTCAGCCAGTTCGATGACTGGCAGGCACGCGTTTCTCAGGCGCGCCAACAGGGTTATGACGCACTGATCATCGGTCTCTACCAGACCCTGCGCGATGAACACGACAGGGTCATGGACGGCCAGCAGGTGCTCGCCTGGACAGCACAGCACAGCCCGATCCCCCCCTTTGCCTTCTGGGACTTCAGCGTCGGCCCGGACAAGGCCATTGGCGGCCTGGTGCAATTCGGCCAGGTACAGGGGGAAGCCGCTGCCAGCCTGGCCCTGGAGATTCTCGCAGGCGCCAAGCCATCCAGCCTGACCCCACGCGCTGCGGAAAATGGCCAGTACCTGTTCAGCCGTTCGGGCCTGGCCAGGTGGCAACTCCAGCTACCCGAAGAGCTGCTCGACAAGGTTTACTGGACGGAATAAATCAGCTGTAAAAAAAACCGGAGCCCAAGGGCTCCGGTTCTTTTGACACGCAACGAGCGCTTAGTTGAGGCGTTCGAAGATCGTGGTGATGCCCTGACCCAGGCCAACGCACATGGTGGAAACACCAAAGGTACCGTTGTTCTGCTTCATCACGTTCAGCAGGGTGCCGGAGATACGCGCACCGGAGCAGCCGAACGGGTGACCCAGGGCGATGGCACCGCCGTGCAGGTTGACCTTCTCTTCCATCTTGTCGAGCAGCTTGAGGTCTTTCAGCACTGGCAGAGCCTGGGCAGCGAAGGCTTCGTTCAACTCGACATGGCTGATGTCATCCATACTCAGACCGGCACGCTTGAGTGCTTTCTGAGTCGACGGCACCGGGCCGTAGCCCATGATCGCCGGATCAACACCGGCCACCGCCATGGCACGTACTACAGCCATCGGTTCGATGCCCAGATCCTTGGCGCGCTGGGCGCTCATGACGATCATGCAGGACGCACCGTCGGTGATCTGCGAGGAAGTACCTGCAGTCACGGTGCCGCCTTTCGGGTTGAATGCCGGCTTCAGGGCGGCCAGGCTTTCCACGGTGGTTTCCGGACGAATGGTTTCGTCGAAGTCGAAGACCTTCAGGAAGCCATTCTCGTCGTAGCCTTGCATCGGGATGATTTCATCCTTGAACTTGCCTTCGACGGTGGCCTTGTGTGCCAGACGGTGCGAACGCTCACCGAACGCGTCTTGTGCTTCACGGCTGATGCCATGCATCTTGCCGAGCATTTCCGCGGTCAGGCCCATCATGCCCGATGCCTTGGCGGCATACAGGGACATGTGCGGGTTCGGATCAACGCCGTGCATCATGCCAACGTGGCCCATGTGCTCCACGCCGCCGATGACGAAAACGTCACCGTTGCCGGTCTGGATGGCCTGCACGGCAGTGTGCAGGGCGCTCATCGAGGAGCCGCACAGACGGCTGACGGTCTGACCAGCGCTGCTGTGCGGGATCTGGGTCATCAGCGACGCCATGCGCGCGATGTTCCAGCCCTGCTCCAGGGTCTGGTTGACGCAACCCCAGATCACATCCTCGACTTCCGCCGGGTTGACCTTGCTGTTGCGCTCCAGCAGCTTGCTGATCAGATGCGCCGACATGTTCTCGGCGCGGGTGTTGCGGTGCATGCCGCCTTTGGAACGACCCATCGGGGTACGGCCGAAGTCGACAATGACTGCGTCTCTCGGATTCAGGCTCATATTTCTACTCTCGCTCTGTTCGCTGCGCGATTAACCGAAGAACTTCTGGCCATTGGCGGCCATTTCACGAAGCTTGGCGGTCGGGGTGTACAGCGCGCCCAGGTCGGCATACTTGTCGGCCAGCGCGACGAATTCGGCAACACCGATGGAATCGATGTAGCGCAGTGCACCACCACGGAAGGGAGGGAAGCCGATACCGTAGATCAGGCCCATATCGGCCTCAGCTGCAGTCTCGACAATGCCGTCTTCCAGGCAACGAACGGTTTCCAGGCACAGCGGAATCATCATCCAGTTGATGATGTCTTCGTCGGTCACTTCACGCTGCTCGTACACGATCGGCGCGAGAACTTCCTGAACGCTGGCATCGATAACTTTCTTCGGCTTGCCGCGCTTGTCGGTCTCGTAGGCGTAGAAGCCCTTGCCATTCTTCTGACCCAGGCGGTTGGCCTCATAGAGAGCATCGACAGCCGAACGGCGATCATCCTTCATACGATCTGGGAAGCCGTCAGCCATGACGTCACGACCATGGTGGCCGGTGTCGATACCAACAACGTCCATCAGGTAGGCCGGGCCCATCGGCCAGCCGAACTTCTCCATGACCTTGTCGATGCGCACGAAGTCGACGCCGGCGCTGACCAGCTTGGCGAAACCGCCGAAGTACGGGAACAGCACGCGGTTGACCAGGAAGCCCGGGCAGTCATTGACCACAACCGGGGTCTTGCCCATCTTCTTGGCGTAGGCAACGGTAGTGGCCACGGCCACTTCGCTGGACTTCTCGCCACGGATAACTTCAACCAGCGGCATCATGTGCACGGGGTTGAAGAAGTGCATGCCGACGAAGTTTTCCGGACGCTTGAGCGCCTGGGCCAGCAGGCTGATGGAGATGGTCGAGGTGTTGGAGGCCAGGATGGCGTCTTCACGCACCACACCTTCTACTTCAGCCAGCACGATCTGCTTGACCTTCGGGTTCTCGACCACGGCTTCGACAACGATGTCGACATTGCCGAAATCACCGTAGGACATAGTCGGACGGATGGCGTTCAGCGCTTCGGCCATCTTGGCCGGAGCCATGCGACCCTTGGCAACGCGGTTGCCGAGCAGCTTGGATGCCTCGTTCAGACCCATCTGGATACCCTCTTCGCGGATATCCTTCATCAGGATCGGAGTGCCTTTGGAAGCGGACTGATAGGCGATACCACCACCCATGATACCGGCGCCCAGTACGGCAGCCAGCTTCACGTCGCGCGCTTGGGCATCGTAACCCTTGGCTTTTTTCTTCAGTTCCTGATCGTTGAGGAACAGACCGATCAGGCTCTGCGCAACCGAGGTCTTGGCCAGTTTGACAAAGCCGGCGGCTTCAACTTCCAGCGCCTTGTCACGGCCCATGCCGGCGGCTTTCTGGATGGTCTTGATCGCTTCAACCGGAGCCGGGTAGTTCGGACCAGCCTGGCCAGCCACGAAGCCCTTGGCGGTTTCGAAGCTCATCATCTGCTCAATGCTGTTGAGCTTGAGCTTTTCCAGCTTCGGCTGACGCTTGGCCTTGAAGTCCAGCTCGCCGGAAATAGCGCGCTTGACCAGATCCAGCGCAGCAGCCTGCAGCTTGTCGGCAGCTACCACGGCATCCACGGCACCCACTTTCAGGGCGTCAGCTGCCTTGTTTTCCTTGCCACCACAGATCCACTCGATGGCATTGTCATTACCGATCACGCGCGGCAGACGTACGGTACCGCCAAAGCCTGGGTAGATGCCCAGCTTGACTTCAGGCAGACCTACCTTGGCGCTCTCAGCCGCTACGCGATAGTCGGCAGCCAGGCACATTTCAAAACCGCCACCCAGGGCGATGCCATTGATGGCGACCACGGTCGGAACCGGCAGGTCTTCGAAATCGTTGAAGATCTTGTTGGCTTCGAGGTTGCCGGCCACCAGCTCTTCGTCAGGCAGCTTGAAGTTATCGACGAACTCGGTGATGTCGGCGCCGACGATGAACACGTCCTTGCCACTGCTGACGATCACACCCTTGACCGAAGCGTCGGCCTTGATGGCGTCGACTGCTGCACGCAGCTCATTCAGGGTAAGGCGGTTGAATTTGTTGACGGACTCACCCTTGAGGTCGAAATTCAATTCGACGATGCCGCCCTCAAGAGCCTTAACCGTGATGGCTTTACCTTCGTAAATCATCAACTGATCTCCACGGTATGGAAGCTGAACAGTTACACATCGGACGCCAGCCTACAGCAGGCATCCCCGGACATAGCCGAGGGAGCATAGCTGCATTCTTTTCTCTGGCACACCCGCCGACGCGATAATCAGGCGAAATAGCGAAGCCCACAGGACAAACGCTCAATTCATACGCCCGTTTGATTCGGGTGCGCACACATTCAGGCAAACGCCGACGTTTGTCAATTACGGATCAGTTCACGAAACCTCCGCACCATACGGCGATGGAGAATTATTCAGCAACGCAATGATCCGCGATAAGAAACAACACGCCAGACAGCACAACGCCCCGCAAGCGGGGCGTTGTGCTGTCTACAGGTACAACTTAAAAACGCTCGATTTCCGCGCTGGCCTGCAACTGCCGACGGTAAGCCGCAAAGTCTTCCTGACCGACACGCGAAGCCAGGAATTGCCTGTACATGGCCAGCTCTTGCGGCTGCAACTCACCCTGGTCGTCGTTGACGCCATTCAGACGCACGAGCACCTGGTCACCATTACTCAAGGCCACTTGCGTAAATACCGGCTGCTCGGGCGACTGCGGTCGCTGCATACGGAATACTGCCTGCAGGATAGCCGGGGCCACCCCTTCCTGAGCACGGCCAGCCGCTTCCAGAATCGTCCAGGCCTGCGCCTGATCCTGCGATGTAAACCCCTTGCGCAGAGCTTCAAGCTGCTGACCAGCCAGTTCCTCGGCCTGCTTGGCAGCCTGTTCGGCTTCCAGCTGCTGACGAATCTCGAGCTGCACGTCGACCAAGGCCTGCGGTTGCGGCTTGAGGTGTTGCTTGACACGCACCACCACAACCGTCGAGGGGTCCAACTCAATGGCTGAACTGTTGGCACCGTCCTCAAGCAACTCAGCACTGAAAGCCGCTTGAACAACCTGCCGGTTAGCCGCCAGACCTTCGCCCCCCTCACGACCGAACGGACCAACGCTGAGCACGGCCAGATCCATTTCCTGAGCAGGCTGATGCAGGTCAGAGGCTTCAAACGCCGAGTCCTCCAACTGCTTGACCGCTTCGACAAAGCGCTGCTCAACCTGCTGGGTTTTCAGCTCACGCTCCAGTTTTTCACGTAGCTCAGCAAAGGCCGGCACCTCTGGCGCCTGCACACCCAGCAGCTTGATCAGGTGAAAACCGAACTCCGTACGTACCGGCGCAGAGACCTCTTGCAGCTGCAGCCCGTACAAGGCCTCTTCAAAGGCCGGGTCATAAACGCCCGGCCCCGCAAAACCAAGATCCCCGCCTTCGGCAGCTGAGCCGGTGTCTGCGGAGAAGTCACGAGCCAGAGCTGCAAAGTCTTCACCCTTGGCAATACGCTCAGCCAGCTGCTCGATCTTGGTACGAGCCTTGGCCTCGTCCTGCTCTGCATTGACTTCCACAAGGATATGCGCGGCCTGACGCTGCTCAGCCAGATTGGCAATCTCCTTCTGATACAGCGCCTGCAAGTCATCTTCATTGACGTCGACCTGATCGAAGAAGGCATCCTTCTTCAGTTCGACATACTCCAGTGTCACCTGCTCGGGCGTCATGAAGCGTGCTTCATGCTCTTTGTAAAACGACTCGACTTGCTCATCGGATACGCTGACCGCAGCACGATCAGCGACAACCGTCAGGTAGGCAAAATCGCGTGTCTGACGATCCAGACGAGCAAAGGCCTTGATCTCCGCATCCGTCACAAAGGCACTGCCTGCCAGGCCGGCGCGCAGCTGGCCAATGAGCATTTCCTCACGCAGCATCTGACGAAAACGCAGGCGATCAAAACCCATCTGGCGAATAACCTGATCGAAGCGGTCGGCATTGAACTGCCCATCGACCTGGAATTCAGGCGTCAGCAAAATCAACTGGTCAATGGCCGCATCGGAGAATGCAAAACCGGCATCCGCCGCGCCTTGCAACAGCAACTGCCGATCAATCAACCCCTTAAGAGCCGACTCACGCAGCAGCTTGTCATCCAGCAACGAAGCATCAAAATCCTTGCCCAGTTGCTGCTGCAACTGACGGCGCTGCATATCAGCTGCCTGAGTCAGTTGATCAAGGGTGATTTCCGCACCATTGACCAACGCGGCATTGTTGCGATTACTGCCCGAGTTGACGATCGCCTCAAAGCCGGTAAAGGCCATCAGCACAACAATCAGGCCGACAATGGTCTTGGCAATCCAGCTTTGTGAATTGTCACGAATATTCTGCAGCATGGCTCCCCCAGAACGACCATAAACGACTGGTCGTGCGGCTTGGGTAGATTCTAAATAGAACAAAGGCGCATCCTAGGATGCGCCTTCTAGCAAGTTGCGAAGCGGATGGGACTCGGTTCCGCGCCCCTCGGCAAGCTAGCTTGCCGCTTCGCTGTCAGCTGGAACATGCCAGCTGACAGGGCAAAGGCTGAGCGACGCGTATCAGTTGACGGCGTCTTTCAGTGCTTTACCCGCTTTGAAACCCGGAATCTTGGCAGCAGCGATGTTGATCGGCTTGCCAGTTTGCGGGTTGCGGCCAGTGCGCGCAGCGCGCTCTTTAACGGCGAAGGTGCCAAAGCCAACCAGTACCACGGAATCACCAGCCTTCAGGGCATCAGTGACGGATTCGATTACTGCATCCAGCGCACGGCCAGCAACAGCTTTCGGGATATCAGCAGATGCGGCGATGGCATCGATCAGTTCCGACTTGTTCACTCTAAGTCCCCTTTAATTCCTATTGGATTGTTTCTTGATTTTGGTGTGAGCAAAGCGGGCGCTGGTTGGCCTGCTGACACGCGTGAGCGGCTTTATAACAAGGGCTCGGAAATAGTGTCAACAAAGCCCCCCGGCTAATGCGTGCTGATTCGCTCCTTGGAATCAGGCTCGCGCTTGTCATCCTTTGCAACCATCTCGGGAGCCGCATCGGGCAAGGGCTCCGGGGCGTATTGCAACGCAATCTGCAGGACCTCGTCAATCCATTTAACCGCTTTGATCTGCAGGTCCTGGCGAATGTTCTCGGGAATGTCCTTGAGATCGCGCAGGTTCTCTTCCGGAATGATCACTGTCTTGATGCCGCCACGATGTGCGGCCAGGAGCTTTTCCTTGAGCCCGCCAATGGCCAGCACCTGGCCACGCAGGGTGATTTCACCCGTCATTGCCACGTCGGCACGCACCGGAATCTTCGTCAGCGCCGAGACCAGTGCCGTACACAGACCGATACCGGCACTCGGGCCGTCCTTCGGCGTTGCCCCCTCGGGCATGTGAATATGCACGTCATGCTTCTCGTAAAAGTCTGTAGCAATACCCAGACTCCGCGCCCTGCTGCGCACCACGGTCAGCGCTGCCGTCATGGACTCAGCCATGACATCCCCTAGCGAACCGGTTTTGATCAACTGCCCCTTGCCCGGCACCACAACGGTCTCGATGGTCAACAGCTCGCCACCGACCTGTGTCCAGGCCAGGCCGGTAACCTGCCCTACCTGATCTTCCTGCTCCGCCAGACCAAAACGGAACTTGGCTACCCCCAGGTAGCTTTCCAGGTCATCTGGCTGCAGGGTCAAGGCGATGCGCTTATTGCCAGCCTGCTGCTTGACCACCTTGCGGCACACCTTGGCAATCTGCCGCTCAAGGCCACGCACGCCCGCTTCTCGGGTGTAGTAACGAATGATGTCGCGCACTGCGGCCTCACTAAAGGCCAACTCACCTTTCTTCAGGCCATTGGCCTGGGTCTGCTTGGGCACCAGGTAGCGTACGGCAATGCTGACTTTTTCGTCTTCGGTATACCCGGGCAAACGAATGATTTCCATGCGATCCAGCAAGGGCGCCGGGATATTCATGGAGTTGGCCGTGCACAGGAACATCACATCGGAAAGGTCGTAATCGACTTCCAGGTAGTGATCGTTGAAGTTGTGGTTCTGCTCCGGATCGAGCACTTCCAGCAAAGCCGAAGCAGGGTCACCCCGCATATCGCTGGCCAACTTGTCGATTTCATCCAGAAGGAACAGTGGGTTGCGCACCCCTACCTTGCTCAGTTTCTGGATCAGGCGTCCCGGCATTGAGCCGATGTAGGTACGTCGATGCCCACGAATCTCTGCTTCATCACGCACCCCCCCCAGGGCCATGCGCACGAACTTGCGATTGGTGGAACGCGCAATGGACTCGGCCAGCGAGGTTTTGCCGACACCTGGCGGACCGACCAGGCACAGCACCGGCCCCTTGAGCTTCTTCACCCGCTTCTGCACAGCGAGGTATTCGAGAATGCGCTCCTTGACCTCCTCCAGACCGAAGTGATCAGCATCGAGGATTTCCTCGGCACGTGCCAGATCCAGACGCACCTTGCTGTGCGCCTGCCAGGGCACATTGATCAGCCAGTCCAGGTAGGAGCGCACCACGGTCGCTTCTGCCGACATCGGTGACATCTGGCGTAACTTGTTCAACTCAGCAGTCGCCTTGGCCTTGGCTTCGACCGTCATGCCGGCCGCCTCGATGCGCTTTTTCAGCTCATCGATTTCGTTATGACCGTCCTCGTCCTCGCCCAGCTCCTTCTGAATGGCTTTCATCTGCTCATTCAGGTAGTACTCGCGCTGGCTACGCTCCATCTGCTTCTTCACCCGGCCACGGATGCGCTTTTCTACCTGCAGAAGATCCAGCTCAGCATCCAGCAACGCCAGCACATGCTCGACACGCTCGGACAGCTCTACCTTTTCCAGGATGCCTTGTTTCTGCTCGATCTTAAGCGCCATGTGCGCCGCCATGCTGTCCACCAGGCGTCCGGGCTCATCAATGGCACTCAGCGAAGCCAAGACTTCGGCAGGCACCTTTTTGCTGAGCTGCACATACTGCTCGAACTGCCCGAGCAGGCTGCGCACAAATACCTCAGCCTCACGCTCAGCCGGTTCAGCCTCTTCCAGCAAGCTGACGCAGGCCTGGCCATAGCTGCCGGACAGATCGAAGTGATCGACGGCGCCACGCTGCTCCCCTTCGACCAACACCTTGACCGTGCCATCAGGCAGCTTGAGCAATTGCAGGATGGTGGCTACCGTACCCATACGGTACAGCCCCTCCTCAGCCGGATCATCATCCGCCGGGTTGCGCTGTGCCAGCAGCAAGACCTGCTTGTCGCCATTCATCGCAGCTTCAAGCGCCTCGATGGACTTCTCGCGTCCAACGAACAGAGGAATGACCATGTGCGGATAAACCACGACATCACGCAACGGCAGCAAGGGCAATTCGATGGTTGTATTCATATATTCAGCTCTGCGGC
Organism: Pseudomonas fluvialis; assembly: GCF_002234375.1. Lineage (GTDB taxonomy): Bacteria > Pseudomonadota > Gammaproteobacteria > Pseudomonadales > Pseudomonadaceae > Aquipseudomonas > Aquipseudomonas fluvialis. The sequence continues at coordinate 22,228 of NZ_NMQV01000009.1, read as the reverse complement.
GACCGGAAGGTCGATAAAGACAGGATCTTATGCAGCCAAGATGGGGATGGCTGGCGAAAAAAACAAGCCGCGCGCCCATAAAACTAAGGGGCCAACAGGCCCCTTTTGTTTCATTACGCGTCGGGTGCGGCCTTGGCCGGCAGGTCATTACTGGCGTAGATCAACAGTGGCTTGGAAGCCCCCTGGATCACGCTTTCATCAACCACAACCTTGCTGACACCCTCCTGCGAGGGAATGTCATACATGGTATCCAGCAACACATTCTCGAGAATCGAGCGCAGGCCACGTGCCCCGGTCTTGCGCTCCAGCGCACGCTGGGCAACTGCCTTGAGCGCATCAGCACGAAACTCCAGCTCAACACCCTCCAGTTCGAACAGACGAGCGTACTGCTTGGTCAGCGCGTTCTTCGGCTCGGTGAGAATCTGCATCAGCGCCGCCTCGTCCAGTTCATCCAGGGTGGCAATCACCGGCAGACGACCAACGAACTCAGGGATCAGACCAAACTTGACCAGATCATCCGGCTCCACATCACGCAGGGCCTCACCGACCTTCTTGCCACTGTCCGGGCTACGCACCTCGGCATTGAAACCGATACCACCTTTGGTAGAGCGCCCCTGGATGACTTTCTCCAGACCAGCAAAAGCCCCACCACAAATGAACAGGATATTGCGCGTATCCACCTGCAGGAATTCCTGCTGCGGGTGCTTGCGACCACCCTGCGGAGGCACCGAAGCCACCGTACCTTCAATCAGCTTGAGCAGAGCTTGCTGCACACCCTCACCCGATACATCACGGGTGATCGAGGGGTTATCGGACTTGCGCGAAATCTTGTCGATCTCATCGATGTAGACAATGCCCATCTGGGCCTTCTCGACATCGTAGTCGCACTTTTGCAAGAGCTTCTGGATGATGTTCTCGACATCCTCACCGACATAACCCGCTTCAGTGAGCGTAGTGGCATCGGCAATGGTAAAGGGTACGTTGAGCAAACGCGCCAGCGTCTCGGCAAGCAAGGTCTTGCCCGAGCCGGTAGGACCGATCAACAGAATATTGCTCTTGCCCAGCTCGACCTCATCTTTCTTGTCACGCTGGTTGAGACGCTTGTAGTGGTTGTACACCGCCACCGAAAGAATCTTTTTGGCACGTTCCTGACCAATCACATACTGATCTAGGATGGCGCTGATCTCACGCGGAGCGGGCAACTTGTGCGCCTGGCTGTCAGCCTGAGCTTCCTGCACCTCCTCGCGGATGATGTCGTTGCACAGGTCGACGCACTCGTCGCAAATGAACACGGAAGGACCGGCAATCAGCTTGCGTACTTCGTGCTGGCTCTTGCCACAGAACGAGCAGTACAGCAGCTTGCCGTTATCCTCTCCGTTACGGGTATCAGTCATTCGATTGATCCAATCCGATAGGCCTAAAACACAAGATGGCGGCTAGCCCGGGTATTTTCAACCCTGCCTGGCAGGCATTGGCCGCCGTAGCATCATTTTCCTGACGACCTGTCAGCCAATAACCGGGCGCTTGCTCAGCACCTGATCGATCAGGCCGTACTTGACCGCCTCATCGCCACTCATGAAGTTGTCGCGATCGGTATCGCGAGCAATGACATCAATCGGCTGCCCGGTATGATCAGCCAGGACCTTGTTGAGGCGGTCACGGATGGTCAGGATTTCCCGGGCATGAATCTCGATATCCGAGGCCTGTCCCTGGAAACCACCCAATGGCTGGTGAATCATCATCCGCGAATGGGGCAGACAATAGCGCTTGCCAGCGGCACCCGCCGTCAGCAGCAAGGCACCCATGCTGCAGGCTTGGCCGATACAAATAGTCGAGACATCAGGCTTGATGAACTGCATGGTGTCGTAGATCGACATGCCTGCGGTAACCGAGCCACCCGGTGAATTGATGTAGAGGTGAATATCCTTGTCCGGATTCTCCGCCTCAAGGAACAGCAACTGAGCTACCACCAGATTGGCCATGTAGTCTTCTACCTGACCAACCAGGAAAATCACCCGCTCCTTGAGCAGGCGAGAATAGATATCGTAGGCACGCTCGCCACGGGCAGACTGCTCGACCACCATGGGCACCAGGCCACCGGCTGCTTGAATTTCGGGCATTTGCTGCAGATAAGAATTGCGGGACATGTCCGGCGATCGCTCCCTAATGGTTTTTCATGTCGCTAAGACACATAAGCCAGCGAATCCGCTGGCTTATGTTCAACTCGAAGGAAGCTAGGTACTTACTCGGCAGCACCAGGTGCGGCGGCCGGCTTGACTGCTTCTTCGTAGGAAACCGGCTTATCGGTCACCTTAGCCTTCTGCAGGACAGTATCTACAACTTGCTCTTCCAGCACAACCGAGCGAACCTCACCCAGTTGTTGCTCATTCTTGTAGTACCAGGCCACGACCTGCTCCGGCTCTTGATAGGCCGAAGCCATTTCTTCGATCAACTCGCGAACGCGCGCATCATCGGGCTTCAGCTCAGCCTGCTTGACCACCTCAGCAATAATCAGTCCCAAGCTGACGCGACGCTTGGCCTGCTCTTCGAAGAGCTCAGCAGGCAGCTGTTCAGGCTTGATGTTGCCACCGAACTGCTGCACGGCCTGCACACGCAGACGCTGCACTTCATTGGCCACCAGCGCCTTGGGCAGCTCAACCGTGTTGGCAGCCAGCAGGCCTTCCATCACCTGATTCTTGACCTTCGACTTGATAGCCTGGCGCAGCTCACGCTCCATGTTTTTGCGCACTTCGGCGCGGAAGCCTTCCAGGCCACCCTCGCTCGCACCAAACAGTGCGAAGAACTGTTCGTTGAGCTCCGGAAGAACCGGTGCAGCTACAGCATTGACCGTCACAGTGAATTCGGCGGTTTTACCAGCCAGTTCGAGATTCTGGTAGTCCTCAGGGAAGGTCGGAGTAATTACGCGCTCTTCGCCGGCCTTGGCACCCACCAGTGCATCTTCAAAACCCGGGATCATGCGACCCGAACCCAGCACCAGGGCAGTCCCCTTAGCCGAACCACCCGCAAAAGCCTCACCCTCGATCTTGCCGACGAAGTCGATGTTCAACTGGTCGCCATTCTCAGCAGCACGCTCCACGGCTTCAAAGCGCGTATTCTGCTTGCGCAGAATGTCCAGCATGTTGTCCACATCCGCCTCGCTGACTTCAGCCTGCGGGCGCTCGACCGTGATGCCCTCGAAACCGGCCACCTGAATTTCCGGATAGATCTCGAACGTAGCCACGTACTCGAGGTCTTTGCCTTTCTCGAACACCTTGGGCTCCACGGAAGGCGCACCGGCCGGATTCAGCTTCTCGGCGACGATGGCTTCGTAAAAGCTGCTTTGAATCAGATCGCCCAGCGCTTCCTGACGAGCACTGTCCTCATAGCGCTGACGAATAACGCTCATCGGCACCTTGCCGGGACGGAAACCAGGCACTTTGGCACGGCGTGCAGTTTGCTGCAGGCGCTTGGTCACTTCACTCTCGATACGCTCGGCCGGAACGCCAATGGTCAGACGACGCTCAAGAGCGGAGGTGCTTTCAACAGAAACTTGCATGGATATCCCTCGTTGCACAGACGTAGGCCGGCCGCACCGGCTCCCAGAATCAAGGGCACGCATTCTAGAGACTTGCGAAAAAGAAGTCACCCACGCGCGCGCAATGAAGCAGGCCGCTACAACCGAAATTGGCTATATAAAAGGAAGAGATGGTGCGGACGGAGAGACTCGAACTCTCACACCTTGCGGCGCCAGAACCTAAATCTGGTGTGTCTACCAATTTCACCACGTCCGCGTGGTCTTGCCGGAAACGAAAACGCCAGGCTTAGCCTGGCGCTTTCTCGAATATGGGGTGGACGATGGGAATCGAACCCACGACACCAGGAGCCACAATCCTGTGCTCTACCAACTGAGCTACGCCCACCATATTGCGTTACCGCTTTGCTTACCCTGCGAGCCAATGGCGCACCCGGCAGGACTCGAACCTGCGACCATCCGCTTAGAAGGCGGATGCTCTATCCAGCTGAGCTACGGGCGCTTATCAATCTGCATTCTTAGCTGAGCGCAGACTCAAAGCTTTGGCTCTACAAACTGTTACCAGTCCAGAGTGCCATCTAACCCAGCGCAGGCTGTGCTCGACAAGCGGGGCGCATGTTACTCAGCCGCCTGCTCAGCGTCAACAAGAAAAAATAAAAATTTCAGCCAGTTACGTAGCCGCAAGAATTTTCGTCCAGCAGCCTGGCCAGCTCCGAGCACACTTTCCGCTGACACAACATCAGCAACTGGCGAGTGCCTTTGCCAGTTCTGGTCATCGTGCGAGAATAGCCGTCCTTTTTAGCCCCAGCATGGTTAAGCAGCTTCATGACCGCACAACTGATCGATGGCAAAGCCATTGCCGCCAGCCTGCGCCAGCAGATTGCCCAACGAGTCACCGAGCGCCACCAGCAAGGTTTACGCGCCCCCGGCCTGGCGGTGATCCTGGTCGGCAGCGACCCTGCCTCGCAAGTCTATGTAGCGCACAAGCGCAAGGACTGTGAAGAAGTCGGTTTCGTTTCACGGGCGCATGACCTCCCTGCCAGCACCACGCAGGAGGAGCTGCTTGCACTGATCGACCAGCTCAACGCCGACACGCAGATCGATGGCATTCTCGTGCAACTGCCCCTACCTGCTCATCTCGACGCCTCGCAGCTGTTAGAACGTATTCGCCCAGACAAGGATGTAGACGGCTTTCACCCCTTCAATATTGGCCGCCTGGCGCAGCGCATGCCCTTGCTGCGCCCCTGCACCCCCAAGGGCATCATGACCCTGCTACACAGCACCGGTGCCGACCTACACGGCCTGCATGCGGTCATCGTTGGCGCTTCCAATATCGTTGGCCGCCCCATGGCCCTGGAACTGCTGCTGGCCGGCTGCACCACCACGGTTACCCACCGCTTTACCAAAGACCTGGCCAGCCATGTCGCCCAGGCCGACATTGTCGTGGTGGCGGTGGGCAAGCCGGGACTGGTCAAGGGCGAGTGGATCAAGCAAGGCGCCATCGTCATCGATGTGGGCATCAACCGCCAGGCCGATGGCAAACTGGTTGGCGATGTTGACTTCACCAGCGCAGCGCAACGTGCCGCCTGGATCACCCCGGTCCCCGGTGGTGTAGGTCCGATGACCCGCGCTTGCCTGCTGGAAAACACCCTGCACGCCGCCGAACAACTCCATAACTGATCCAACCCGGCCTTGTCATCCCTTCCAGACCGACAAGGCCTGCCGGACAACACACTGTCAGACCTCACACTGGCATTACGGCGCATTTCGCTTATGGTTAATCACGAAGTGCGCTGTTTTGGCACATTTGCCGCTCAAGTCCCCCCTGCCCTATGCCGATACTGCACAAGGCACATGAATGGAGTTTCTTCATGCAACAGGGTCTTCTCGCCAGATTCATTCCGTCACAACTGACCGACCAAGCCAGCATCCTGCAAGCTCGCACACTCGCCTTCAGTGGCCTGTGCAGCCTGCTCATCGGCCTTTACAGCTGCATCAAGTGGGGGCGCCTGGGTAATGAAGCCCTAGCTTATGGCTCGCTGCTGCTGGTGCTGGGCATGCCCTTGATGCTGTTTTTGTTGCGCAGTGCCTGGCTGCCGGTAGCCGCCGTAGCCAACGTGGCACTGACCTGCATGGCCAGTTACTCGATGATTCTCATCTACCAGCTGGGCGGCCTGCATTCGGCACACCTGTACTGGCCGGCGGTAATGATCGTTTTCGCCTACCTGATGGCAGGGCCACGCAGTGCAGCTGTCTGGGGTTTATTGCAAGCACTGTTCGTATTCTGGCTAATTCGCCTGGAGCGCAGTGGCGCCAACCTACCGGTCTTCGAGCTAAGCCCACGCGACGCAGCCGTCAACACTTACTCAGGCTTCCTCCTGCCGATCCTCACCTTGTGGCTCGCCCAGTGGTACACGGCACGCTTACGCCAGCAAGCCTTTGGCGAAGCAGCTGAAGGTGTGGAGGAGGCACGACGCAACGCCGCCCAGGCCAGCCGTAACCAGGAGCAACTGGGCAGTCTCGTCGAAGAAGTACGCCAAGGCGCCAACAGCCTGCTGCACATGGCCCAGCAATTACAGGACACCCTGGGCGGCATCCGCCAGCGTTGTCAGAGCATAGACCAGGACGTACAGCACCAGGCCGACGCCATGCAACAACTGGATGCCGCCGTGCACGAAGTCCTGCAGCAGCTGGCCAGCAGCACCACACACATGCAGCAACTCAACCAGCAGACCGAGCAAAGCACCACACAAATGCAACAGTGCGCCGCACGCATGGGTGATGCCGAGCAGAGCATGCAGGCTATCGAGCAAAGCAACCAGCGCATTGCCGAAGCCATGCAAATGATCAGTGCCATCGCCCAGCAAACCAATCTGCTGGCCCTTAACGCCGCCATTGAAGCAGCACGCGCCGGCGAACATGGCCGAGGCTTTGCCGTGGTTGCCGATGAAGTACGCAACCTGTCGCAACGCAGCAACCAGACAGCCGATACGGTGCAGGGCGTGCTGGAAGCCTCGCAGGGGATTGTCGCAACCGGCGTCAACCAGGTAGGCCAGGCAGGCAGCACCATTCTCGATAACGCCGCACGCAGCGCCGAGATATCCAGCTCCATTGCCGAGCAACGGCAGACCCTGGATAACGCGCACAGCCAATTGGTCGAAGTGCGCGAACACAGTGCCAGCCAGCGCGCCGCCAGCCAACGCCAGCGCGAAGCCAGCGCCGAGCTGCTCGCCGCGCAGGGCGAACTCAGCGAACTCGGACAGCGCCTGGCGGCACTCTCCCAGCAGCTGCACCAGCGTATCAATCACTGACGAGCACTTGCCAGATTCGTGGCGGCAATCGTATTGTCGCCACCTGGCCAGCCTACTGGCCAACGTCGCTCGGACGGTTCCGGGCGCTTACGTCTGCTGAGGAAATCATGGCTGAACATGCCAAGCGCCGCTTTGCGCGCATCGATCGTCTGCCCCCCTACGTTTTCAACATCACCGCCGAACTGAAGATGGCCGCCCGCCGCCGTGGCGAGGACATCATCGACTTCAGCATGGGCAATCCGGACGGCGCCACCCCGCCGCATATCGTCGAGAAGCTGGTGCAGGTCGCCCAGCGCGAAGACACCCACGGCTACTCCACCTCCCGCGGCATCCCGCGCCTGCGCCGCGCCATCTCGCGCTGGTACAAGGACCGCTATGACGTGGAGATCGACCCGGAAAGCGAAGCCATCGTCACCATCGGCTCCAAGGAAGGCCTGGCGCACCTGATGCTGGCCACCCTGGACCACGGCGACACCGTGCTGGTACCCAACCCGAGCTATCCCATCCACATCTACGGCGCGGTGATCGCCGGCGCTCAGGTGCGCTCGGTGCCGCTGATACCGGGCGTGGACTTCTTCGCCGAGCTAGAGCGAGCCATCCGCGAAGCTATCCCGAAACCGAAGATGATGATCCTCGGCTTCCCCTCCAACCCCACCGCACAGTGCGTGGAGCTGGACTTCTTCGAGCGGGTGGTAGCCCTGGCCAAGCAGTATGACGTGCTGGTGATCCACGACCTGGCCTACGCCGACATCGTCTACGACGGCTGGAAAGCTCCGTCGATCATGCAGGTGCCGGGCGCCAAGGACATCGCCGTGGAGTTCTTCACCCTGTCCAAGAGCTACAACATGGCCGGCTGGCGGATCGGCTTCATGGTCGGCAACCCTGAACTGGTCAGCGCCCTGGCGCGGATCAAGAGCTACCACGACTATGGCACCTTCACCCCGCTGCAGGTCGCAGCCATCGCCGCCCTGGAAGGCGACCAGCAATGCGTGCGCGATATCGCCGAGCAGTACCGGCAGCGCCGCAACATGCTGGTCAAGGGCCTGCACGAAGCCGGCTGGATGGTGGAGAAGCCCAAGGCCTCCATGTATATCTGGGCCAAGATACCCGAGCCCTATGCCCATATGGGCTCGCTGGAGTTCGCCAAGAAGCTGCTGCTGGAGGCCAAGGTCTGCGTCTCGCCGGGCCTGGGCTTCGGCGACTACGGCGATGACCACGTGCGTTTTGCTCTGATCGAAAACCTTGATCGCACCCGTCAGGCGATCCGCGGCATCAAGGCGATGTTCCGCGCCGATGGCCTGCTGCCAGCCAGCCCGCGCAAATCCAGCTAGCACGCACCAAAAAAAGGCAGCATCCAGCGATGCTGCCTCCCCATAAGCCTGCCATTCTGTCCATAGACTCCTCTTGCATGCGCCCGACAAGCCACGCCCAGCGTTAACGAATACCTCGCAATAGGTAGCCAGCCTGTTGTTTTAAAAGGTTTTTATCTACCCCTGAAAATTTCTTCGAGCTGCTATGGAGCGGCTGGCCCGCACCTTGCAAACCTCCTGTCACCGCCACCCACAACAACAAGAAAAGGTGGCGCTCCTGCCTAGCCAGGCGCCGTTAAGACAGAAGGACTTTGCCATGACCGAGCGTGACAAACCCCAGGCCCAGAGCCGCCGCAGCTTTCTAAAAAAATCCATTGCCCTGGCCGGTGCCGTAGGTGGTATTACCAGCCTGGGCCTGGCCGCTCCGAACAGCTTGCGCAGTGCCGCCTGGGCGGCCGGCTCCGATGCCCCGGAAAAAACCAGCCTGAAAGTCGGCTTCATCCCGCTGACCGATTGCGCCTCTCTGGTGGTAGCCGCTACCCAGGGCTTTGCCGGGAAATATGGCTTGCACATCACCCCGAGCAAGGAAGCCTCATGGGCAGGCGTACGCGACAAGCTCAACACTGGCGAACTGGACGCCGCCCACGTGTTGTACGGCATGATGTACGGCGCGCAACTGGGTCTGGCCGGACCGCAGAAAGACATGGCCGTCCTCATGGGCCTCAACCAGAACGGCCAGGCCATTACCCTCTCCAAACAGCTGCGTGAAGCCGGTGTCACAAACGGCGCACAACTAGCCGCTCACCTCAAGCAAGGTGGCAAACCCCTGACCTTCGCCCAGACCTTCCCCACCGGCACCCATGCCATGTGGCTGTACTACTGGCTGGGCAGCCTGGGCATCAACCCACTGAGCGACGTAAAAACCATCACCGTACCGCCACCGCAAATGGTCGCCAACATGCGCGTCGGCAACATGGATGGCTTCTGCGTAGGCGAGCCCTGGGGCGCCCGGGCAATCTTCGACCGTATCGGCTTCACGGCCGTCACTACCCAACAGATCTGGCCGGACCATCCGGAGAAAGTTCTCGGCACTACCCGCGCCTTTATCGAGCAACACCCCAACACGGCACGCGCGCTGATCATGGCCATCCTCGATGCCAGCCGCTTTATCGAAGCCAGCGAGGCCAATCGGCGCAGCACGGCCAAGCTGATTTCCGGCAAGGCCTATGTAAACGCTCCGCTCAAGGTCATCGAACCGCGCTTTCTGGCTCAATACGAAGATGGCCTGGGCAACAGCTGGCAGGATGAACACGCCATGGCTTTCTGCCGCGAGGGCCAGGTCAATTTCCCCTATCACTCCGACGGCATGTGGTTCCTCACCCAGTTCAAGCGCTGGGGCCTGCTCAAGGAGCAGCCCGACTATGCCGGCCTGGCCGCCCAGGTCAACCAGACCACGCTGTATGGCGAAGCCGCCAGCCAGTTGGGCCTGGCCGTACCCGAGAGCGTCCTGCGTAGCAGCACACTGATCGACGGTCAGCGCTGGGATGGCAGCGATCCGGCTGGCTATGCGCAATCCTTTGCCATCCACGCCTGACCTGGAGCCAGACCATGAATGCGCCCCTGAAAGTCCCTGCGCCAGTTCCTCAGCCGGTGAGCGCCTGGCAGCGCTTGAGCCCTTCACGCAGCACCCTGCTCAATCTGGCGCGCGCCGTGCTAGCGCCCCTTTTGGGCCTGTTGCTGTTCCTTCTGGTATGGGCGGCGATTGCCAGCCGCAGTGAAGGCCTACCCGGCCCCTGGTCGACCTGGCAGGCGGCCCTGCTGCTGTTTGCCGACCCCTTTTATGACAACGGCCCGAATGACATGGGCATCGGCTGGAACATCCTGCACTCGCTGGGCCGCGTCGGCATTGGTTTCGGCCTTGCCGCACTGGTCGGCATCCCGCTGGGTTTCGCCATTGGCCGCTTCGCCTTCCTCAACGGCATGCTCTCGCCGATCATCAGCCTGCTGCGTCCCGTATCTCCGCTGGCCTGGCTACCGATCGGCCTGCTGGTGTTCGAGGCTGCCGGCCCGGCGTCGATCTGGGTGATCTTCATCAGCTCCATCTGGCCAATCATTCTCAACACGGCCGCCGGCGTGGCCAGCGTGCCACAGGACTACCTGAACGTAGCCCGGGTGCTCAAGCTTTCCGAGTTCAAGGTACTCACCCGCATCCTTTTCCCGGCGGTGCTGCCCCATCTGATGACCGGCATTCGCCTGGCCATCGGTGTCGCCTGGCTGGTGATCGTCGCCGCGGAAATGCTCACTGGCGGCACAGGCCTCGGCTTCTGGGTGTGGGACGAGTGGAACAACCTCAACGTCGAACACATCCTCATCGCAATCATCATCGTCGGCCTGGTCGGCCTGGCTTTGGAGCAGAGCCTCGTCTGGTTGGCCAAACGCTTCGACTATGCCAGCTGATTGACCTCACCCAGCACGCCTGCCACGGCAGGCGCAGGAGATATTCTCATGGAAAAATTCGTAGAACTCAGCCAGGTCAGCAAACACTTCGATACCAAGCAGGGACGTTTCCAGGCGCTCAGCGATGTCAATCTGAGTATCGCCCGTGGCGAGTTCGTGGCACTGATTGGCCACTCAGGTTGCGGCAAGTCGACGGTGCTCAACCTGATTGCTGGCCTGCTCGATGCCGACAGCGGCGGCCTGATCTGCAATGGCCGAGAAATCGACGGCCCCGGCCCGGAACGTGCAGTGGTCTTCCAGAACCACAGTCTGCTGCCCTGGATGACCTGCTTTGCCAACGTGTACCTGGCCGTGGAGCGCGTCTTCGGGCGCGACCACAGCAAGGCCGAGCTCAAGTCACGTACCGAGCAAGCCTTGCAGATGGTGGGGCTCAGCCATGCCAGCCACAAATACCCCAACGAAATATCCGGCGGCATGAAGCAGCGGGTCGGCATCGCCCGCGCCCTGGCCATGCAACCCAAGGTGCTGCTGATGGATGAGCCGTTCGGGGCACTGGACGCGCTGACCCGCGCTCACCTGCAGGATGAGCTGCTGCGTATCGTCACGCAAACGCAAAGCACCGTGGTGATGGTCACTCATGATGTCGATGAAGCGGTACTGCTTTCCGATCGTATCGTGATGATGAGCAATGGTCCCGCCGCCACGGTCGGCGACATCCTGCAGGTCGACCTGCCGCGCCCACGCGACCGCCTGGCACTGGCAAACGACGCGCAATACCACGCCTATCGCAGTGCCGTCCTGGAATTTCTCTACCAGCGCCAGCAGCGCCCTGCCGCCTGAAGCAGCTGGCAGTCGTGGCGTGCCACGACTGCCAGGCGGTATACAATGGCCGCCCTGTCTGCCGAGAGAACACCATGGCCCGCCTGACCCTCGATTTCCCTGAAGAGCTGTTCTGTTTCAGCACCTCGCTCAGCGTGCGCGTCACTGACATCAATGGCGCCAATCACCTGGCCAACGACGCGCTGATCTCGATGATCTCCGAGGCCCGCGCGCGCTTTCTGCACGCCTATGCCATCGCCGAAGTCAACCCGCAAGGTATCGGGATTATCGTCACCGACCTGGCCACCGTGTATCGCGCCGAAGCCTATGCGCGCGATCAGTTGCTGTTCGAAGTCGGCATGATGGACCTCAACAAATACGGAGCCGATATCATCTTCCGCATCAGCCGTCCTGCCGACGGCACGCTGATCGCCCTGGCCAAGTCCGGCTTTGTCTTCTACGACTACACCCAGTCGCGGGTCAGCCCCTGGCCCGAGGCGCTGCAGCAACGCTTTAGCCAGGCCGATCGCCTCGCCTGACACAGCACCAACACGGGGCAAACCGCGCGCACCGGCACGTTGCTGACGCCCCAGCAGCGCGCACCCAACGCCTCACCTGCGCGCCTCACCCCTGCTGCAACCCCAGCCGCAACGGGCCCTCCAGCCTGTTGGCCCGAGACTTGCTAAACCTGCCACAGCAGCAGCCAGGCGGCTGCCCGCTAGGAATCGTGCAGGCGCTTGTCAGCACCTCCTGTGCCGCCCCGTTACCGGGGCCACCGACCAGCCTATCCGGCTAGCCGGTGCCTTGCCCGCTTGCCTGACAAGCCAAAGGTGGTCTCGCCACACCCCGCCGGCCACAAGTCGGCGTCTCTCCGCACCGTAGTGTCTAGTGCCACGCACGCTAGCCACTACGGTACGGGGCCCTCTATCGCTGATACCGAGGTACGCCATGCACACAAGTTTCTGGAAAGCCGGCCACCCACCGACCCTGTTTGCCGCCTTTCTTTATTTCGACCTGAGCTTCATGGTCTGGTACGTACTTGGCCCGCTGGGCGTGCAGATTGCTGCCGACCTGGGGCTGACAACCCAGCAACGCTCGCTGATGGTCGCTACACCGATTCTCGCCGGAGCCATTCTGCGCTTCGTACTGGGCATCCTCGCTGACCGCACCTCGCCCAAGTCCGCCGGGCTGTTTGGCCAGGTGGTGGTGATTCTTGCCCTGGCGGTCGCCTGGCTGCATGGCATCCACAGCTTCGAGCAGGCGCTGCTGCTGGGGCTATTCCTCGGTTTTGCCGGCGCCTCTTTTGCCGTTTCCCTGCCGCTGGCCTCGCAATGGTATCCGCCCGAGCACCAGGGCAAGGCCATGGGCATCGCCGGCGCCGGCAATTCCGGGACGGTCCTCGCCGCGCTGTTCGCGCCTGGCCTGGCGGCCCTGTTCGGCTGGAACAACGTGTTCGGCCTGGCGCTGATTCCACTGCTACTGACGCTGCTGATCTTCGCCGGCATGGCCAAGAACGCCCCCACCCGTCCTGCCCCCAAAGCCCTGGGTGACTATCTCAAGGCACTGGCCGACAAGGACAGCTGGTGGTTCATGTTCTTCTACAGCGTGACCTTTGGTGGCTTCCTCGGTCTGGCCAGTGCCTTGCCCGGTTACTTTTTCGACCAGTACGGTTTCGACCCGGTCAAGGCCGGCTACTACACGGCGGCCTGCGTCTTCGCCGGCAGCCTGATGCGCCCACTGGGTGGCGCGCTGGCCGACCGCATCGGCGGCATTCGCTCGCTGCTGGTGATGTACACGGTAGCCGCACTGGCAATCGCCGTGGTCGGTGTGAACCTGCCCAGCGCCAGCGCCGCACTGGCGCTGTTCGTGGTCGCCATGCTGTGTCTGGGCGCCGGTAACGGCGCAGTGTTCCAGCTGGTGCCGCAACGCTTCCACCGCGAGATCGGCGTGATGACCGGGCTGATCGGCATGGCCGGTGGCATCGGCGGCTTCTGCCTGGCCGCCGGCCTGGGTGCCATCAAGCAGGCCAGCGGCGACTATCAGCTGGGCCTGTGGCTGTTCGCCAGCCTTGGCGTGCTGGCCTGGATCGGCCTGTTCAGCGTCAAGCGTCGCTGGCGCAGCACCTGGGGCAGTTCGGCCATGACCGCCGCACGCGTGTGAGGCAGACTGGCATGACCGACCAGCAGCCGGGGATGGCCAGGCATGACACTGCAACTTGCCCTTGGTGAAGCCAGCCAGCGCGGGCCACGGCGTGATAACCAGGACGCCTTGCGCGTGGTCACCCCGGCGCCCGCCCTGGCCAGCAGCAAAGGCTATCTACTGGCCATGGCCGACGGCGTCAGCCAGTGCAGCGATGGTGCACTGGCCGCACAAAGCAGCTTGCAGGCGCTGGCGATGGACTACTACGCCACGCCGGAAACCTGGCCGGCAACGCAGTCTCTGGAGCGTTTGCTGCAGGCACACAACCGCTGGCTGTTGGCCCAGGCCCCTGGGCAGAGTCTGCTGACCACCCTCAGCTGTCTGGTCTTGCGCGGTCGTCGCTATACCCTGGCGCACATCGGTGATTGCCGCATCTACCGTTACGCCGATGGCCGCTTACAGCGCCTTACCGAGGACCATGTGTGGCCACAAGCCAACATGCAGCACGTACTCAGACGTGCCCTGGGGCTGGATCAAAGCCTGCAGGTGGACTACCAGCAAGGCAGTCTGCAACCCGGTGAACGCTACCTGCTACTCAGCGATGGCGTCTGGGCTTACCTGGCAGACAGCCAGATCAGCCAGTTGCTCGCCGCCGGTCACGACTGCCAGGCTACCTGCCAGGCCCTGGTCGACAGCGCATTGCGCAATGGTGGCCAGGACAACGCCAGCGCTCTGCTGGTGCATGTACTGGGAGTACCCGAAAACGAACTGGCGGCGGAACTGCAAGAACGGCAGGATTGGCCAACCCCGCCACGCCTGCAGCCCGGCCAGCACTTCGAAGGCTGGCAGGTCGAGGCGCTGTGGCGCCGCTCGCGCCAGGCCGTGCTGTATCGGGTACGTGATGCGCAGGGGCTGCCCTGGCTGCTCAAGACCCTGCCGGAAGAACTGGCGACCGACAGTGCGGCACGCCAGGCACTGCTCCACGAAGAGTGGTTGATGCGTCGCCTGGCAGGCCAGTCTGTGGCCGACCTGCACGACATGCCTGGGCGTCGCCACCTGTATTTCGTTCAGCGGCAACTCGATGCCCAGCCACTCAGCACGCTGCTCGAGCAACAGGGGCCCTGGCGTCTGGCGCCCTGGCTGGAGCTCATGCGCGCCATGCTCGGGTTACTCGGCCAATTGCAACGACGCCACATCGTGCATCGCGACCTGACCCTGGACAACCTGCTGCTGGACGCGCAGGGCCGCCTCTACCTGGTGGACTTCGGCCTGGCCTACTGCCCAGGCCTGCATCCGGAAGCTCCCCCAGCGGGGGCCGGCACCCCCAGCTACCTGGCACCGGAACTGTTTGCCGGCGCCGCACCGCATAGCCAGCAGGATCTCTATGCGCTGGGCGTAGGCCTGTACCGGCTGCTCACCGGACACTATCCCTACGGTGAGATCGAAGCGTTTCAGCGACCACGCTTCGGCGTGGCAAAGCCACCTAGTCGCTACCGTCCGGAACTACCGGACTGGGTCGACGCCCTGCTGCTCGATGCCCTGCACGCCGACCCCAGGCAACGCTACGAGTCCGCCGAGCACTGGCAGCATGCCCTGCAACAGGGCGAACGGCGGCCATTACGGCACACGGCTCAACCCTGGCTGATACGCCAGCCATTACGCCTCTGGCAAGGCATTGCCCTGCTGGCGCTGCTCGGCAACCTGCTGTTGCTGATTGCCCTGCTGCACTGACAGCCGCGCACCTGCACCAACGTGAAGCAGACGCCCATCCCTGGCTCGCCACCTCGCACCAAGACCGCCCTGCACGCGCTTCGGTGTTTTGTCAAAACGCTCAATAAACAAAGTAACTAACTGTTTTAAAAGCATTTTTAAATAACGGCACAGTTCCTGCTTAAGCCCCGACACACTGCGGCACACGGAGATCGCTCCCTGGCCAGCTGCATTCCAGGAACAGATGCAGCCAAGCAGGCTCAACATCCGCAAGGCATGACGGTGAGGACGATGAAAAAACTCAAGCTGGTGATGGTCGGCAACGGCATGGCTGGGGTACGCACCCTGGAAGAGCTGCTCAAGATAGCCCCGGATCTATACGACATCACAGTGTTCGGCGCCGAGCCGCACCCCAATTACAACCGCATCCTGCTATCACCGGTGCTGGCGGGCGAACAGACCTTCGAAGAAATTATCCTTAACGACCTCGACTGGTACGCCAAACACGACATCGACCTGCGCCTGGGCCGCAAGGTGGTGCAGATCGACCGACGCAACCGTCGGGTAGTCGCGGATGACGGCAGCAGTGCCGAATATGACCGCCTGCTCCTGGCCACCGGCTCGTTGCCCTTCATCTTGCCGATTCCCGGCAAGGACCTGCAGGGCGTGATCGGCTACCGCGACATCGCCGACACCCTGGCGATGATGGACGCCGCCAAGCAGTACAAGCATGCCGTAGTCATCGGCGGCGGCCTGCTCGGCCTGGAAGCCGCCAATGGTCTCAAGTTGCGCGGCATGGACGTCAGCGTGGTACATATCGGCGACTGGCTGCTGGAACGCCAGCTCGACCGTACCGCCGGCGCATTGCTCCAGCAGTCACTGGAGCAGCGTGGCCTGAACTTCCTGCTGCCCAAACACACCGCCGAGCTGCTGGATAACGGCGACGGCCGGGTATGCGCGGTCAAATTCAAGGACGGCGAGGTGATTCCTGCCGACCTGGTGGTAATGGCCGCCGGCATCCGCCCCAACAGCGAACTGGCGGAACAGGCCGGCATCGCCTGCAACCGCGGCATCCTGGTCAACGACACCCTGCAGACCTACGACCCACGCATCTATGCCATCGGCGAATGCGCCAGTCACCGCGGTATTGCCTATGGCCTGGTCGCGCCGCTGTTCGAGCAGGCCAAGGTGTGTGCCAATCATCTGGCCCAGCTCGGCTTTGCCCGTTACCAGGGCTCGGTGACCTCCACCAAACTCAAGGTCACCGGTATCGATCTGTTCTCCGCCGGCGAGTTCATGGGCGGCGAAGGCACCGAGACCATCACCCTCTCCGACCCTATCGGCGGCGTCTACAAGAAGCTGGTGCTCAAGGATGACGTGCTGGTCGGCGCCTGCCTGTATGGTGATACCGCCGACGGCGGCTGGTATTTCCGGCAGATCCGTGAACAGGCCAATGTCGCGGCCATTCGCGACCACCTGATGTTTGGCGAAAGTACCACCGGGGATGTTGGCCACCAGGGCCAGAGCAGCGCCGCCAACATGCCCGACAGCATGGAAGTGTGCGGCTGCAATGGCGTGTGCAAAGGCACCATCGTCAAGGCCATCCAGGAGAACGGCCTGTTCTCGGTGGACGAGATCAAGAAGCACACCAAGGCCGGCAGCTCCTGCGGCTCCTGCGTCGGCCTGGTCGAGCAGATCCTCATCAGTACCGTCGGCGGTGCGGCAGACGTCAAGCCGAAAAGCGAGAAAGCCATTTGCGGCTGCAGCGAGCTGACCCACGGCCAGGTACGCAAAGCCATCCGCGACCACCACCTGACCAGCCTGAGCGACGCCATGACCTTCATGGACTGGCAAACACCCAACGGCTGTGCCACCTGTCGCCCGGCACTCAACTATTACCTGATTTCCACCTGGCCGGGCGAGGCCAAGGACGACCCGCAGTCGCGCCTGATCAACGAACGCGCCCACGCCAACATCCAGAAAGACGGCACCTACTCGGTAGTCCCGCGCATGTGGGGCGGCGTGACCAACCCGTCCGAGCTGCGCCGCATCGCCGACGTCGCCGACAAGTACCACGTGCCGATGGTCAAGGTCACCGGTGGTCAGCGCATCGATTTGCTGGGCATCAAGAAGGAAGACCTGCCGGGTGTGTGGAAGGATCTGGACATGCCCTCCGGCCACGCCTACGGCAAGTCCATCCGTACCGTGAAGACCTGCGTGGGCAGCGAGTTCTGCCGCTTCGGCACGCAGAACTCGACCCAGCTGGGCATCGACCTGGAGCACGACCTGTTCAACATGTGGTCGCCGCACAAGGTCAAGCTGGCCGTCTCCGGCTGCCCGCGCAACTGCGCAGAAGCGGGCATCAAGGACATCGGCATCATCGGCGTGGACTCCGGCTGGGAGCTGTATATCGGCGGTAATGGCGGTATCAAGACCGAGGTAGCGGAGTTTTTCGTCAAGCTCAAGAGTGCCGAGGAAGTGCGCGAATACAGCGCCGCCTTCCTGCAGCTGTACCGCGAGGAAGCCTTCTACCTGGAACGCACCGTGCACTACATGCAGCGCGTCGGCATGGAGCACATCAAGAAAGCCGTGCTGGAAGACGAAGTCAACCGTAAGGCCTTGGCCGAGCGCCTGCGCTACGCGCTGTCGCTGGAGCAGGACCCCTGGCAAGAGCGCATCCACAGTCCGGCGCTGAAGAAAGAATTCGAACGCATCCCGGTCACCCAACTGGAAACCGCCTGACCTTGCCGGCCCGCCTACGGTGGACCGTTACCTACCTTTTCTCTGTTGGAGTACGACCCATGAACTGGATGGATATCTGCGCGCTGGACGAAATCAACCCGCTGGGCTCGCGCATCGTCGCCAGCAGCAAAGGCGACATTGCCATTTTCCGCACCGCCGATGACCAGGTGTTCGCTCTGCGTGACCGTTGCCCGCACAAGGGTGGCCCGCTCTCTCAGGGCCTGGTGCATGGCAAGCAGGTGACCTGTCCGCTGCACAGCTGGCAGATCAGTCTGGAAAACGGTGAAGCGCTGGCCCCCGACGAAGGTTGCGCACACAAGTATCCGGCCAAGGTGGAAAACGGCCGGGTACTGCTCTGCCTGGAAAAACAGCGCGACTGCGCCTGCCACTGAACGCGTTCGGCGCTTTTCGCCCAACACGGGCCCCAAGGCTGTCAGGCGTAGATCGCCGGAGTAATGCCATGACCCTGCATACCACCGCCTCTACCTGTTGCTACTGTGGCGTCGGCTGCGGCGTGCTGATCGAGCATGACGGGCAGCGCATCCACAACGTACAGGGTGATCCGCAGCATCCGGCCAACCTGGGCCGGCTATGCAGCAAGGGCGCCAACCTGCACCGCAGTGGCGACCCGGCGGCACGCGCCCTGTATCCCGAGCTGCGCCTGGGCAAAAGCCTGCCGCGCAGCCGCTGCGATTGGGACAGTGCACTGCAACATGCCGCCCAACGCTTTGCCGACACCGTGCGTGAGCACGGCCCGGACAGCGTAGCCTTCTACGTATCCGGGCAGTTGTTGAGCGAGGACTACTACGCCTTCAACAAGCTGGCCCGCGCGCTGATCGGCACCAACAATATCGACAGCAATTCGCGCCTGTGCATGTCCAGCGCCGTGGTCGGTTACCAGCGCAGCCTGGGCAGCGATACACCACCGTGCAACTACGAAGACATCGAGCTGACCGATTGCCTGCTGATCGCCGGCTCGAACATGGCGCATGCCCACCCGGTGCTGTTCCGCCGCCTGGAAGCGGCCAAGGCACGCCGCCCTGAAATGCGCATCATCGTCATTGATCCGCGGCGCACCGACACCAGCAGCCTGGCCGACCTGCACCTGGCCATCCTGCCGGGTACCGATGTCGCGCTGTTTCACGGCATTCTGCACCTGCTGTTCTGGGAAGATGCCCTCGACCAGGCGTTCATCGCCGCGCATACCGAAGGCTTTGCCGAACTCAAGCAACTAGTGCGCGACTATACACCCGCCGCTGTCGCGGACATCTGCGGCATCTCCCTGGACGACCTGCAGCACTGCGCACAACTGATCGCCCAGGCACCGCGCTTCCTGTCGTTGTGGTGCATGGGGCTCAACCAGTCCACGGCTGGCACCGCCAAGAACAATGCGCTGATCAACCTGCACCTGGCCACTGGCACCCTCGGCCGCCCCGGTTGCGGGCCTTTTTCACTAACCGGACAGCCCAACGCCATGGGCGGACGGGAAACCGGCAGCCTGGCCAACCTGTTGCCCGGTCACCGCCAGGTGGCCAACCCCCAGGACCGCGCCGAGGTAGCCGACTACTGGCAGGTTGCTCAGTTGCCCGAGCAACCCGGGCTGACCGCCATCGAACTGTTCGAGGCCGTGCGCCAGCAGCGCATCAAGGCGCTGTGGATCGTCTGCAGCAACCCGGCACAATCGCTGCCCGACCAGCAAAAAGTCCACCAGGCACTCGCCGAATGCCCCTTCGTGATCGTCCAGGAGGCCTTCGCACACACCGAAACCTGTGCCTATGCCGATCTGCTGCTGCCGGCTGCCAGCTGGGCAGAAAAGGAAGGCACGGTAACCAACTCCGAGCGGCGCATCAGCCATGTGCGTGCAGCCATACCCGCACCGGGTGAGGCGCGGGCAGACTGGGCGATTGCCTGCGACGTTGCCCGTCGCCTGGAAAACCTGCTGCGCCCCGGACAACCCAGCCTGTTCGCCTTCCAGCAGCCCGAGGAACTGTTCAACGAGTACCGCGGACTGACCCTGGGCCGCGACCTGGATATCGGCGGGCTGAGCTATGCCCTGCTCGACAGCCAGGGCCCGCAACAGTGGCCACTGCCTGTCGGCGCCCGCCAAGGCACGCCGCGCCTGTATGAGGACCTGCGTTTTGCCACCGCCAGTGGCCGTGCCCGCTTCATCAGCGAGGCTTACCGTGCGCCCTGCGAACAACGCGATGCACGTTTTCCGCTGCTCCTCAACACGGGCCGCTTGCGTGATCACTGGCACGGCATGAGCCGTACCGGCACCCTGGCCAGCGCCTTCGGGCATGTCGAGCAGGCCTGCCTGAGCCTGCACCCGGATGAGCTGCGCCGCCGTCAGCTCAAGGACGGCGACCTGGTCAAGGTACGCAGCCGCCGGGCCAGCCTGGTCCTGCCGGTGCTCGGCGATACCAATTTGCGTCCCGGCCAGGCCTGGTTACCGATGCACTGGGGCGATCGTTTCCTCAATGGACTGGGTTGCAACGTACTCACCCAGCCGGCCTATGATCCACTTTCCAAGCAGCCGGAACTCAAATTGAGCGCCATCCAGATCAGTAAACTGGTCCTGCCCTGGGAACTCTATGTATTGGTCGAGGGTGATATCCAGGCACACTTCAATGCCTTGCGCCCGTTGTTCGATGGTTTCACCTACGCCAGCTTCAACCTCACCGGGCATGAACGACCCGCACTGCAGATCAACGCCGGCAGCCTGGTCGCGCCGCAAAGCGAATGGCTGGAGCAACTCGATCAACGCCTGCAACTGCAGCAGGGCCCCGTTCTGGCCTATGACGACCCGCGGCGCCGGGTTGGCAAGCGTGTACGTATCGAACAGGGACGTATCCACACCATCCGTTTGGCCGGCGAGACTGCTGCCAGGCACTGGCTGAAAGGCCTGTGGCACAGCGGTGAGGCCGACGCACAACTGCGGCGCTGGCTCCTGGCCCCGCTGAGCACCCCGCCCGGCAATACGGCCTGCACCTTGGGCAAAACCCTGTGCAGTTGCCGCAACGTCAGTGAAGCCGCGGTCATACAAGGCATTGCCGACGGTCTCAAGTTGCCCGAACTACAGGAACAACTGGGCTGTGGTAGCCAGTGCGGCTCCTGTGTTCCAGAAATCAAGCGCCTGCTGGCCAGCCAGGCACTGCCAGTCAGCGCCTGACTGGCGTATCCCCTTGCACGAGGAGCACACGATGAACGCAAAAGTCTGGCTGGTAGGTGCTGGCCCCGGCGACCCGGAATTGCTGACCCTCAAAGCCGTCAGAGCACTCAACCAGGCGCAGATCGTCATGACCGATGATCTGGTCAATCCCGCCGTGCTGGAGCACTGCCCGCAGGCCCGTGTACTGGCGGTCGGTAAGCGTGGTGGCTGCCGCTCCACACCCCAGGCGTTTATCCACCGGTTAATGCTGCGCTACGCACGCCAGGGCAAATGCGTGGTACGCCTGAAAGGCGGCGACCCGTGCATTTTCGGCCGTGGCAGCGAAGAAGCCGACTGGTTGCGCGCCCAGGGTATCGAAGTGGAACTGGTCAACGGCATCACCGCTGGACTGGCGGGCGCCACCGCCTGCGATATCCCCCTGACCCTGCGCGGTGTCGCGCGTGGGGTAACCCTGGTCACCGCGCATACCCTGGACGACAGCCCGCTGAACTGGGCCGCATTGGCCCAGGGCGGCACCACCCTGGTGGTATACATGGGAGTAGCCAGATTGCTCGATATTCGCGATGGCCTGTTGGCCGGAGGGATGCCGGCCAGCATGCCGGTGGCGATGATCGAGAATGCCTCGCTACCACAGCAACGTGAACAGTTCTGCACGCTGGGTGGCTTGCTGCATGCGGCGCAAACCTTTCAACTTCGCGCACCGGCCATTCTGGTGATTGGCGAGGTAACCCGCCAGGCAGGTTGGCACAGCGTGGCAAGACACGCCTGAAGACTTCGCACTCCTGCGGAGCAGTCCTTGGCCCGCCATATGGCGGGCTTTTTTTGCCCGGTAGGCCAACACGGCGCGCAAAAAAACCCGGCCTTGGCGTAATGCTGTTCACTTAAGCATTTGAGCCCTGACGGGGCTTCCCCGAAAATCCGATGTCAGATCCCTGGCATCGGATTTTTTATGTCTCTGCAACAGCAACTGCTCGACTTAGGTGAACTGTTCAACTTCTCGGATCTGAGCACCTTCACTCAAAACATCCGGATCGCGTGG
>NZ_NMQV01000008.1 GCF_002234375.1 Pseudomonas fluvialis | reverse complement strand
CATTTTCACGATCAAGAATCGTCCTGAGCAGGTGCGGGAAGCCTTCAAGCGCCATTCAGGGCAGCTGAGCATCAGCACTGTCACCCTGATGGAGCTTATTTACGGCGCCGAGAAGTCCGCTAATCCCGAGCGTAATCTGGCGGACGTTGAAGGTTTCGCTGCGCGCCTGGAAGTACTGCCTTACGACGCTCAGGCAGCGGCTCATTCCGGGCAATTGCGAGCTGAGCTGGCTCGTATCGGCAAGCCTATTGGCCCGTATGATCAGATGATTGCAGGACACGCACGTGCCCAGGGACTGATTCTGGTCACGAATAATCTTCGTGAGTTTGAGCGAGTTCCAGGTTTGCGCGTCGAGGATTGGGTGAACGCCTGATTAAGGGCGATCATTTAATGCAGAGCAGCTGAACAACCCCTGATCACCCTTGTGGCGATCAGGGGTTGTGTTTATGCCGCATCAGCTTAAGCGGCGAGCTGCAGCGCTGCGTCCAAGGCGCGTTGCTTGATCTGCGCGCCCTGGCCGAACCAGGCAGAGTCCAATCGATACTCAATGCTGCGCGCCCGGCGTTCGTGATCGACGTACTCGGTCACGGCATTGAGCAGGCCCCAGGCAGTGCCGCGTGCTGAGTCCAGCTGGCTGCCCCGGCCACGGCCTTCGTACAGCTCCTGAACTTTGCGCAGAGCGCGCTCGTTCGGCAGCTGTTCAGGAAGCGGACCGGTCGGGCTGGTCTCACACATCACGTTCATGAAGAAGCCCAGTGCCTCATGCCACTGCACCTTGCGTTCAGCCAGGTGGCGCATGCGGTACATGAAGTCGTCCCATTGCGAGACGGCTATGCCGAGCTGCTTCTTCACCAGCTCACCATCGAAGCGGGTGCTGTGCGGCACCTTGATCGCACGGCTGGTGCCGTCCAGGGCGATGGTCAGCGTGTTGTTGCAGACTACGCGGATGGTGGTGGGCGTTGCCGTGGTGGCCAGAGTTCCGTCACAGGACGTGGCCAACAGTAGGTAGCCATTCACCTGGTCGTTACCCTTGATCGCTGCACCGTGTCCGGTACGCGCCAGCGCCCAGAACTTGCGCCCGCCCTTGAGCACGCCAGCCGTTTCCAGCTCGTAGCCGGAGACCTCGGTCAGATCGCGGTAGAACTCCAGCACCTCGCGAGGCTGCACGGTGTGGTAGCGCTGCGAGACCACCGACAGCGGTGCCTTGGTGTCCGAACGGTAGAGCACCTTCTGCTCGGGGAATGAGTGGATCGCGCCCAGATGGCCAATGGCGTCCGACTTGAAATGCACAGGGCTTTCCAGGATCTGCCAGTCCATGCCGGCTTCGCGTTGCCAGACTTCGATGGGTTGTTTCTGCGGCAGGTTGTTGCCCAGACCGTGCCACGGGGTAGCGCCAGCGTAGGCCATGGTTTCGATGAGATGAGCCATTACAATACTCCTTCTACGTATGTATACGTAATAACGTTTCGTATATCGGTACGATGAGTTCAGCGCTCATTTTGTGTAAAGGCAGTGCCGCAGTGATGGCACTCATAGTTGTCGAGTACGTGAGAATCGAACTCTTCACCCATCTTGGCGCCGGCCAGCCCCCCGGCAGTTCCACCTGCCAGGCCGCCCAGAATCGCGCCAGCCAGGCTACCCAGCGTAATACCCACGGGGCCAGCGAAAGCACCTATAAGCGCGCCGCTTTTTGCGCCAGCCATAGCGCCTGCTGCTCCGCTCGCCGTGCCGCCAACGGCGCCAATAGCGCCACCGACTTTGCGACCATGATTGCGCGCTACAACTCGAAGAGAACCGCAGGAAGGACAGCAAATACTCATCATTCAGACTCCTGTTCAAAAGAGGATACCCAGAGGTAGAAACGAGCCTTTCGTGCTCGTCTTCCCATGGGTAATAAAGGTCTGAAATATTTTTAAATCGACTTCTGCGGAGGGGCTTTAGGGCAAGCAGAGCTTGCTGTGTGAGTTTCCACGGGTGTTGGGCGGTACGGTGTTATTGCACCGTATTGCGCTGTCGGCTACTGTGCCCGGATAGCAATGCGAGATATCGCCGTGACCACTAGCAGCACCCTCCTGATGCGAGTCATCAAGGCCCTGGCCCGTTGGCGCTGGCGCGCCTGACTTCTCCTTGCCGGCTCGTCCGGTCCGTCCTTGTTTGTTCCTGCTTCCCTAGCCTTCGGCTGCTTACCCCTAGCTCACTGCAGCACCACAATAAAAAGCGGGTATATATGCGGGTATCATGGCAGTAGAAGCTAATAAAAAAGCAGTAAAATCAAGAGGTTATGCAAAAAATGCTGCTAATGATCGACAACTACGACTCCTTTACCTACAACGTGGTGCAGTACCTGGGCGAGCTGGGTGCCGACGTGCAGGTGATCCGCAATGACGAACTGACGGTCGCCGAGATCGAGGCGCTGCAGCCCGAGCGCATCGTGGTCTCGCCCGGCCCGTGCACGCCGAGCGAGGCCGGTGTGTCCATCGAGGCTATTCTGCACTTTGCCGGCAAGCTGCCGATCCTCGGCGTGTGCCTGGGCCACCAGAGCATCGGCCAGGCTTTCGGTGGCGACGTGGTGCGCGCGCGTCAGGTGATGCACGGCAAGACCAGTCCGGTGTTTCACGCCGATCAGGGGGTGTTCGCCGGCCTGAACAATCCGCTGACCGTGACCCGCTATCATTCCCTGGTAGTCAAGCGCGAAACCTTGCCGGACTGCCTGGAAATGACCGCCTGGACCCAGCATGCCGACGGCTCGGTCGACGAGATCATGGGGCTGCGCCACAAGACCCTGAACATCGAGGGCGTGCAGTTCCATCCGGAGTCCATCCTCACCGAGCAGGGCCATGAGCTGTTCGCCAACTTCCTCAAACAACAGGGTGGGGTGCGTCGATGAATATCAGGGAAGCCCTCAATCGGGTCGTCAATCATCTGGACCTGACTACCGAGGAAATGCAGGCGGTCATGCGCGAGATCATGACCGGGCAGTGCACCGATGCGCAGATCGGCGCGTTTCTTATGGGCTTGCGCATGAAGAGCGAAAGCATCGATGAGATCGTCGGTGCTGCCACGGTCATGCGCGAGCTGGCTGCTCCCGTGGCGGTCAATGCCGAGCGCCTGGTCGATACCTGCGGGACCGGTGGCGATGGCATGAATATCTTCAATGTCTCCACCGCGGCGGCCTTCGTGGTCGCTGCGGCAGGCGGCAAGGTGGCCAAGCATGGTAATCGTGCGGTCTCCGGCAAGAGCGGCAGTGCCGACCTGCTGGAGGCGGCCGGGGTGCACCTGGAACTGACGCCGGCGCAGGTTGCGCGCTGTATCGAGGCGGTCGGGGTAGGCTTCATGTTTGCGCCGGCCCACCACGGTGCGATGAAGCACGCCATCGGTCCGCGGCGCGAGATGGGCCTGCGGACGATCTTCAATATGCTGGGGCCGATGACCAATCCGGCGGGTGTGCGTCATCAGGTGCTGGGTGTGTTCAGCCAGGCGCTGTGCCTGCCGCTGGCGCAGGTACTGCAGCGCCTGGGCAGTGAGCATGTACTGGTGGTGCATGCGCAGGATGGTCTCGACGAGATCAGCCTGGCGGCGCCGACCTTTGTCGCCGAGTTGCAAGGCGGGCAGATTCGTGAGTACCGCATCCAGCCGGAAGACTTTGGCATCAAGAGCCAGAGCCTGATTGGTCTGGATGTCGCGGACGCCCGGCAATCGCTGGCGCTGATCCAGGACGCGCTGGGCAAGCAGTCGAGCGAGAATGCGCGTAAGGCCGCCGACATGATCGTGCTCAACGCCGGAGCGGCACTCTATGCGGCCGACCAGGCGAACAGCCTGGCTGAAGGTGTTGCGCTGGCGCAGGATGCGTTGAGCAGTGGCCTGGCGCGGGAAAAGCTGGCCGAGCTGGTGTCCTTTACCACCGTCTGCAAACTGGAGAATCAGCCATGAGTGTGCCAACGGTGTTGGAGAAGATCATCGCCCGCAAGGTCGAGGAAGTCGCCGAGCGGAGTGTGCGTGTCAGCCTGGCAGAGTTGGAAGGGCTGGCCCGGCATGCCGATGCGCCGCGTGGCTTTGCCCGTGCCTTGCTGGAACAGGCGGCGCGCAAGCAGCCGGCGGTGATCGCTGAGGTGAAGAAGGCTTCGCCGAGCAAGGGCGTTCTGCGCGAGCATTTTGTCCCGGCCGAAATTGCCCGCAGCTATGCGGCGGGAGGGGCGACCTGCCTGTCGGTACTGACCGACGTCGATTTCTTTCAGGGTAGCGATGCCTATTTGCGCGAGGCGCGCGCGGCGTGCCAACTGCCGGTAATCCGCAAGGATTTCATGATCGATCCTTACCAGATCGTCGAGGCGCGTGCCCTGGCTGCAGACTGTGTGCTGTTGATTGTTTCCGCGCTGAGTGACGTGCAGATGGCCGAGTTGGCCGCGACGGCCCGCCAGTTCGATCTCGATGTGCTGGTCGAAGTGCATGATGGCGATGAACTGGAGCGTGCCCTGAAAACCCTGGATACGCCGTTGCTAGGCATCAATAACCGCAACCTGCACAGTTTTGAGGTCAGCCTGGAAACCACTCTGGACTTGTTGCCACGCATTCCGCGCGATCGTCTGGTGGTGACTGAGAGTGGCATCCTCAACCGTGCTGACGTCGAGCTGATGGAAGTGAACGAGGTGTATGCCTTCCTCGTCGGTGAGGCGTTCATGCGCGCCGATGATCCGGGTAGCGAGTTGCAGCGCTTGTTCTTTCCGGAAAAGTCCCGTCCGGCACTCTCGGCCGACCCTGAGTAATGCATGCGCCCTAACGCACAAGCCCGCCATTTGGCGGGCTTGTGCGTTAGGGTTGGCGGTGCTCAGCGAGTACCGAATACCACCATGGTCTTGCCCTTGACGTGGACCAGCCCCTGCTCTTCGAGGGACTTGAGTACCCGGCCGACCATTTCCCGTGAACAACCGACGATGCGACCAATTTCCTGGCGAGTGATCTTGATCTGCATACCGTCAGGATGGGTCATCGCATCGGGCTGTTTGCACAAGTCGAGCAGGGTGCGCGCTACACGTCCGGTGACATCGAGAAATGCCAGGTCGCCAACCTTGCGGGTCGTCTTGCGCAGGCGCTCGGCCATCTGGCTGCCGAGGGTCAGCAGAATATCCGGATCTTGCAGAGTGATATCGCGGAATTTGCTGTAGCTGATCTCGGCCACTTCGCATTCGCTCTTGGCGCGCACCCAGGCGCTGCGCTCCTGCTCCTGACCCTCTTTATCGAACAGGCCCATTTCACCGAAGAAGTCGCCGGCATTGAGATAGCCGATGATCATCTCGCGTCCTTCGTCATCCTCGATCAGGATGGTGACCGAACCTTTGATGATGAAAAACAGCGAGTCGCAGCGATCGCCAGCATAGATGATGGTGCTTTTCGCCGTGTAACGCCGACGCTGGCAGTGCGCGAGAATCTTGTCGAGATTTTTGATCTTTGGTGTAAGGGTGATAGCTACCATGCCCAAGTCCCGGAAAAAAAAGGTAAGCCCTGATCCAACGGGCGACTACTTATAAAAGGGATGGCTTAACACTCGAGCCTGACAACGCAGTCTCTACCGACATCCACTTGGCTTTTTTATTTTTCTGCTTATTCCGACAAGTTTGCCACTTATCTTCTTTGAGCTTAACAGACGCAGGCTATCTCACCACCCATTTTGCGACCCAGTCAACAGCCTGGGGGCCGCGCGGCCTCTGGCTTGCAGCCTGGAGTGGCCTGGAAGGCGTATCGCCCTGTGCTAAACTGCCGCACTTTTTAGTGGAGGGCGGTGCATGAAGGCGCGTATTCAATGGGCTGGCGAAGCTCTGTTTCTCGGCGAATCAGGCAGTGGCCATGCGCTGGTCATGGACGGTCCGCCAGAAGCGGGTGGGCGCAACCTGGGCGTGCGCCCCATGGAAATGATCCTGCTCGGCCTTGGCGGCTGCAGTAACTACGATGTGGTGAGCATCCTGCGCAAGTCGCGTCAGCCTGTGGAAAGCTGCGAAGCCTTTGTTGAGGCAGAGCGTGCCGATGAGGACCCCAAGGTGTTCACCAAGATCCACCTGCACTTCGTGGTCAAGGGGCGGGGGCTCAAGGAGGCGCAGGTCAAGCGTGCTGTCGAGCTGTCTGCTGAAAAATACTGTTCGGCTTCGATCATGCTCGGCCGTGCAGGCGTTGCCATCAGCCACGATTACGAGATCATCGAGCTGGGCTAAGCGTGGCGTCAGGCTATCGGTCAGCAGGCAGAAGGGCGCCGGGTGGGCGCCCTTCGTACGTTTACGGCAGGTCTTATAGGCGGTATGTGCTCTTGGTCATGACCTTGGACAGCAGGGTCATGCCGAATTTGACCGGTGCAGGGAAACGCAGGCCGCCGGCTTCCAGGGCTGTGGTGGCGTGCTGTAGTTCGTCTTCGCGCATCTGTTCAAGAATGGCACGGGACTTGTGATCCTGTTCGGGCAGCTGGGCCAGGTGTTCATCCAGGTGCTTGACGACTTGGTCTTCGGTGGCCGCGACGAAGCCCAGGCTGACCTTGTCGCTGATCAGTCCGGCCACCGCTCCCACCCCGAATGACAGGCCGTAGAACAGCGGGTTGAGCAGGCTGGGACGGCCACCCAATTCGCGAATGCGTTGTTCGCACCAGGCCAGATGATCGATTTCCTCTTCGGCAGCATGCTCCATGGCCTGGCGGACTTCCGGTAGTCGGGCGGTCAGTGCCTGGCCTTGATAAAGCGCCTGGGCACACACCTCGCCGGTATGGTTGATACGCATCAGGCCGCTGACATGCCGCGCGCTTTCGGCCGGCAGGCTGCATTCTTCCTGCAGATTGGCCGGCGAGGGGCGGTACGGTTGGCCGCTGAACGGCAGCAGGGTTCGCAGGGCGGCGTCGGTCTGCAGCAGCAGACGATCGACCGCAGAATAATGGCGCTCGCTGACCATGACTATTGCTCCGCTGGATGACCCAACTAGTCTACCCGATCAACCTTTTGCCGGTCTGCAGCTTGCACTGGGCATGCCGTCGGGTGACGATCGCGCGAGCTGGCCTGGGACTGAACTAGACAAGGAGTGCGGGTGAAAAACGATATTCATGATTTGGGTTTGGTACTGGATTCACGGGTCAAGCTGATCCTCATCGAGTCCTGGGACGAGCGGCGCGTGCTGCAAACCCTCAGTGGTCTGGCCGTGCGTCGTGGCCTAGGGATGTATTGCTGGTCGGTTAGCGAGGGTTTGCAACACTTGGGTTTTGGCGGTGAAGCGCTGCCCGATAGTGAGGACCCCGTGGCAGCGCTGCGTTTGGTCAAGGCGGATCGCCAGCATCACCTGTACGTGTTTTGTGATCTGCACGCGCACTTGGCGGACAATCCGTTACTGGTGCGCCTGCTCAAGGATGTTGCCTTGGCTGAGGAGCTCCACAAGCCGACGCTGGTGCTGGTCTCGCATGCCTTCAAGTTGCCAGCCGAAGTCCAACGGCTGGCGGCGCGTTTCAACCTGGCGTTGCCGAGCGAGGATGAGCTGTTGGCCCTCGTGCGTGAAGAAGCGCAGCGCTGGAGTGAGCAGAATCGCAATGCGCGTGTGCGGACTGACAATCGCACGCTGCAGCAGGTGGTCAAGAATCTGCGCGGCCTCAGTCATGCGGAAGCCCGAGCGTTGGCGCGCAACCTGATTGTCGATGATGGTGCCATTACCCAGGATGATCTGCCTGAACTCAACCGCACCAAGTTCCAGTTGCTGGATATGGAGGGTGTGCTGAGCTTCGAGTCGGAGACTGCACGCTTCGCCGAAGTCGGCGGGCTGGGTAATCTGAAGCGCTGGCTGGGCGAGCGCCAGCAAGCCTTCTTGCAGGGCGGTATGGCCGACTCGCCACGTGGCATGTTGCTGGTGGGGGTGCAGGGCGGTGGTAAGAGCCTGGCGGCCAAGGCCGTAGCCGGTTTGTGGGGGCTGCCCCTGCTGCGTCTGGATTTTGCCTGCCTGTATAACAAGTTCTTCGGTGAAACCGAGCGTAATCTACGTGAAGCACTGAAGCTGGCCGAGCAAATGGCGCCCTGCGTGCTGTGGATGGACGAGATTGAAAAAGGCCTGGCGACCGGTGACCACGACAGCGGGGTCAGCCAGCGGGTGCTGGGTACCCTGTTGACCTGGATGGCTGAACGCAAGGTACCGGTATTCGTGGTGGCAACCGCCAACGCCATCCACAAACTGCCGCCTGAATTGGTGCGCAAGGGGCGTTTTGACGAGCTGTTCTTTGTCGACCTGCCTACGCCTGCTGTGCGTGGAGAGATCTTTGCCATTCACTTGCGGCGTCGAGAACTGGACGTCGAGGCGTTCGACTTGGCGGCCCTGTCGCAGGCCAGTGACGGATTCTCGGGGGCGGAAATCGAGCAGGCGGTGGTCAGTGCGCTGTATGCGGCACAGGCTCGCCAGGTGGCGGTCGACCAGGCGCTGTTGCTGGGCGAGCTACACAGCAGCGTGCCGTTGTCGGTGTTGATGGCAGAAGATATCCAGCGTCTGCGCCATTGGGCCCAGGAGCGCTGTGTGAATGCCGAATAGCCAGGCTGGCGGTGTCGCGCTCCGCGACACCGCCAGGTAGCTTATTCGAGACCGGCCAGTACGCCGATGCCGCCGGCGATGATCAGCGCAATGATGGCGATGACGATGACAGCCAGCCAGATACCGGCCAGCACTTTGACTGCCGTGCTGTTGGGCGGCGGCGGCGGAGCATAGCGGTTGGCGCCCGCCGTACCGGGAATCAGCATCATCAGCAGCGGGAACACGCTGCCGACAAAGGGTACGAAGTTGAGGAGAAACAGCCAGCCTGACCAGCCGATGTCGTGCAGGCGTTGTACGCCAATCTGCACGCTCACCACCAGCAGGGCGATCACCGCAACGGCGCCGAGCAGGAAGCCGAGGACTTCCGAAAGCGCGAAGGCACCCGCTACTACGGCAAACACCGGCAGCATGGCGAAGACCAGAACCAGTGACCAGGCCAGGTAACGCAGGCGTCCGATTCGGCCGCTAATGGTGAACGGGCGTAGTTCGCAGAACTCCGGCAGCGTCTCGCCCACTGCGGCTTGTGGCGTAGCGTAAGGAGAGGGTGTGGCTGTCGGACTGGCGCTTTGTGTCAACTGTGCCTGGCGAGCCAGGAATTTCTCAATAACGATGCCGCAGGCGCTGCAATCGATGGCTTTCGTCTGCTCATGGCCGCATTTCGGACAGGTCATGCGCTCCTCGGTGCCAGGCTCCTGAGGGGCGTTGGGGTCGGGATGGTCTTCGGTAGCGACCAGGCTCAGGCTGGCGCCCAGGTCTTCCTGTTTACTGACCTTGGCGCCTGCGCGTTGCAAGGCACCCAGGTACTTGTCTGCTTCGCTACTGTCGAGGTCGCGCTTGATTTCCACAGGGCGGCCGCTGAACAGGTGAGCAATCTTGCTGGGATCGGTTTTAAACAGGTTGGCGATATTCTCGCGAACCTGTTCGAGGGCATGGCCGGGCATGAGCTCGCCGGCAAAGACTATCTTGAAGCGGGGGTCATTCATGCTCGCGTCCTTGTGGGCTGAAGAGCGGGGAAAGCGCTAGCCTAAGTGAGGCAACCGGGCAGAACAAGCATCCCTGTAAGCGCAAATGGGCGAGTTGTGCGCCCTACCACAGCTCAGGTGCGTGGCCAGTGTTGGCCCAGTTGCTGGCTGTGTTTCAAGCCTGCCAGATATTCATCGCGCAGGCGGCTGACCAAGCCGGCTACGTCGGGTAGATCGTTTATATCGCCTGCGCCCTGGCCGGCTGACCAGACGGTTTTCCAGGCCTTGGCCTCTTCGTCCATGGGTTTGAGCTTTTCGCCGTAATTGATGTCGCCCTTGTCTTGTAGTCGCTTGAGGTCATAGCCGGCAGCTTCCAGGCTCTGGCGCATGAAGCTGGCGGGTACGCCGGAGACGGCTGGGGTATGGATGATGTCTGCTGCCTGGGCCTGCAGGAGCATCTGTTTGTAGGCTGTGCTGGCCTGGCTTTCTGTGGTGGCGATCAGGCGGGTGCCCATATAGGCCAAGTCTGCTCCTAGCAATTGTGCGGCGAGAATCTGCTGACCATGGTTAATGCAGCCGGCCAGGAGCACGGTCTTGCTGAAGAACTGGCGAATTTCCGCCAGCAGGGCCAGCGGGCTCCAGGTGCCGGCATGGCCGCCTGCGCCTGCCGCCACAGCGATGAGGCCGTCGACACCGGCTTCGGCAGCTTTTTCGGCGTGACGTCGCGTGGTGACATCATGAAAGACCAGGCCGCCATAGCTATGCACGGCGTCTACCACTTCCCTGACCGCGCCCAGGCTGGTGATGACGATCGGCACGCGCTTGGCGACGCAGATCGCCAGGTCGGCCTGCAGGCGTGGATTGCTGGGGTGGACGATAAGGTTGACGGCGTAGGGCGCGGCGTCCTCATGGAGGTTTGCGCGGATTTCATCTAGCCAGTCGCTGAAGCCGCTGCTCTCGCGCTGGTTGAGTGCCGGAAAGCTGCCGACTATGCCTTGATTGCAGCAGGCACTTACCAGGCCGGGGCCGGAAACCAGAAACATCGGAGCGGCTACCAGCGGGAGGCGCAGACGTTCTTCAAACAGAGCGGGAAGGCTCATGACGGACTCCTTGGCGAATCAGAAGGGCTTGACTACCACCAGGATGACGATGGCCAGCAGAAACAACACCGGGACTTCATTGAACCAGCGGAAAAAAACGTGACCATGGTCATTCTGGCCAGCCGCGAAGCGGCGTAGCAAGCGGCCGCATTGCAGGTGGTAGGCGATCAGTAACACGACCAGGCTGAGTTTGGCGTGCAGCCAGCCCATCTGCAGCCAGGCGGTATTGATGTGCAGCAGCCAGAGGCCGAACACCAGGGTGGCGATCAGTGATGGGTTCATGATGCCACGGTACAGCTTGCGCTCCATGATCACGAAACGTTCCTGGCTGAGGGTGTCATCGCTCATGGCGTGGTAGACAAACAGGCGCGGCAGGTAGAACAGGCCGGCGAACCAGCAGACGATAGCGATGATGTGCAGGGCTTTGATCCATAAGTACAGCATGATGACGTTCCAACGACTGAGGTACTGCAGCCATAGTAGAGGTTTGCCGACGTTGACGTACAGCGAGGGGCTCTTGCCATATCGCCATTGCCCGCTTGGTTGGCGCGGCTGACCGCTTTATCATCGGCAGCCTTTGTAGCTGCGGGCAGGTTGGGAGCGAGCCATGATCAAGGTGGGGATTGTCGGTGGGACCGGGTATACCGGCGTGGAGTTGCTGCGTTTGCTGGCGCAGCATCCACAGGCACAGGTTGCGGTGATTACCTCGCGCTCGGAGGCGGGGCTCAGCGTGGCTGATCTTTACCCCAATCTGCGCGGGCACTACGACGAGCTGCGTTTCAGTGTGCCGGATGTGGCTACCCTGGGGGCTTGTGATGTGGTGTTCTTTGCTACGCCGCATGGTGTCGCGCATGCCTTGGCTGGCGAGCTGCTGGCTGCAGGCACGCGGGTTATCGACCTGTCTGCGGATTTTCGGCTGCGTGACGCGGAGGAGTGGAGCCGCTGGTATGGACAGCCGCATGGTGCTGTCGAGCTGCTGGACGAAGCAGTCTATGGCTTACCTGAGGTCAATCGCCAGGCTATCCGCAGTGCCCGTTTGATTGCCGTGCCTGGCTGTTATCCGACGGCTACCCAGTTGGGACTGATTCCGTTACTTGAGGCAGGCCTCGCCGATACGCAGACCTTGATTGCCAACTGTGCGTCAGGGGTCAGTGGTGCCGGGCGCGGTGCCAGTGTCGGGTCGTTGCTGTGCGAGGCTGGGGAAAGTATGAAAGCCTATGCAGTCAAGGGGCATCGCCACCTGCCGGAGATTCGCCAGGGCCTGCGACAGGCGGCGGGAGCTGAGGTGGGCTTGACGTTCGTGCCGCATCTGGCGCCGATGATCCGCGGCATTCATGCCACCCTGTATG
This sequence comes from Pseudomonas fluvialis, assembly GCF_002234375.1. Lineage (GTDB taxonomy): Bacteria > Pseudomonadota > Gammaproteobacteria > Pseudomonadales > Pseudomonadaceae > Aquipseudomonas > Aquipseudomonas fluvialis. The sequence goes on along the minus strand of NZ_NMQV01000008.1, from coordinate 4,862 downwards.
CGCGGGTGAGTGACCGATCTGTCGATTTGCAGCAGCTTTTTGAACAGCGCTATGCCAATGAGCCGTTTGTCGATGTCATGCCGGCTGGTAGCCATCCAGAAACGCGTAGTGTGCGCGGGGCCAATGTCTGCCGCATTGCCGTGCACCGTCCACAGGAGGGCGATCTGGTGGTGGTGTTGGCGGCTATCGATAACCTGGTCAAAGGTGCTTCTGGGCAGGCCGTGCAGAACATGAACATTCTGTTTGGTCTGGATGAGCGGCTAGGGCTGAATCACGCAGCCTTGCTGCCCTGATTTGCAAGGGCTTAGTTGACCGTTTTTGTCGGGTAAGCGGATAATGCTTACCTGACAGCGCTATAGCGGCCAAGAGCCGGGAGATTTGCACGATGAGCGTCGAAACCTTTACTCCAGCCCCTATGCAATTCACCGAAGGGGCCGCACGCAAGGTCAAGACCTTGGTGGAGGAGGAGGGCAATCCGCGCCTGAAGTTGCGTGTATTCGTGACGGGCGGCGGCTGCTCGGGCTTTCAATATGGCTTTACTTTCGACGAGGATCTGGCAGAAGACGATACCGTGATTGAGCGCGAAGGCGTCAGTCTGGTTGTCGATGCCATGAGCTTCCAGTACCTGGTAGGCTCCGAGGTGGATTATCAGGAAGGCCTGGAAGGCTCTCGCTTCGTGATCAATAACCCCAACGCGACAACCACCTGTGGTTGCGGGTCTTCCTTCTCCATTTGATTGTCGGTGCTGGGCTGTGGTGCTTCATGCTGGATAAATCGCGCCGAGCACTCGCAAGCCGCTTGCGCCGGTGACCGCTGGGCGGTTTGCTGGAATACCCTGTAGGCAGCAATGCGCCAACCAGGCAAAGGCCATGGCTTCCATCCAGTCTGGATCGACGCCCAGTGCACTGCTGCTTAATACCTCGATACCTGGCAAAAGCTCGCCTAGGCGTGCGTGCAGAGCGTGGTTGTGCGCGCCGCCACCACATAGCAGCAGCTGTTGGCAGTCTTTGAGCGTGTCGAGTAGGGCTCTGGCGCAACTTTGCGCGGTAAGCTCCAGAAGCGTGGCTTGCACGTCTGTGTTCGATACCTCGGGAAAAGCGGACAGCAGGCGGTCCAGCCAGTTCAGGTTGAATAGCTCGCGCCCGGTGCTCTTGGGGCCTTGCTGCTGAAAAAATGGCTCGGCGAGCATGCGTTGCAGCAGTTGCTGATGCACCTTGCCGCTGGCCGCCCAGGCGCCTTGGGCATCATAGGGTAGTTGATGATGTCGCTGGATCCAGGCATCCATGAGTACATTGCCGGGGCCGCAGTCGAAGCCGCGAGTTGCTTGCTCAGGAGCAAGCAGGCTGAGATTGCTGAATCCGCCGACGTTGAGCAATGCTCGTGATTGTTCGGGGTGGGCAAACAGTAGTTCATGAAAGGCCGGCACGAGGGGAGCGCCCTGACCACCGGCAGCGACATCGCGACGGCGAAAGTCGCTGACTACGGTGATGCCGGTCAGTTCGGCCAGCAGAGCGGGGTTGCCGATTTGCCAGGTGTAACCTGCCCCAGGCTCGTGGCGTACGGTCTGCCCGTGGCTGCCGATGGCGCGAATATCGCTGGCGTCCAGATGCAGGTCTGTCAGTAACTGATTGATGGCATTGGCTGCAAGATGCACCCATTGCTGCTCTGCCAAGGCGACACGGGCTAGTTCATTGTGGCCTGGTTGGCAAAGCTCCAGAAGCTCCTGCCGGAGTGTGCCTGGCAGGCTGGCACAGAAGGCATCACGCAACGTCCAGTTGCCGGCTTGCAGCTCGACTAGGGCGATGTCCAGTCCGTCCAGGCTGGTGCCGGACATCACGCCTATATAGAGCATCAGCGGGATTCGCGATTCAAGGCCAGCATGCTGTTGCGTTCCTGATCAAGCAGTGCCATCAACGGTTTGCTTTGTTGCAGGAAGCGTTGCTTCTCGCTGGCGGCAATGGGGTCGGCCATGGGAAGTTTCTGGCTCAGGGGATCGACATGCACGCCGTTGACCTGGAACTCGTAATGCAGATGTGGTCCGGTGGACAGGCCGGTGGTGCCCACGTAGCCGATCACTTGACCCTGCTTGACCTGGCTGCCGTTACGAATCCCCTTGGCAAAGTTATGCATGTGCGCATAGAGCGTCTTGTAACGATTGCCGTGCTGGATGATTACTGTGTTGCCATAGCCGCCATGGCGCCCAGCCAAGGTGACGCGGCCATCGCCTGTGGCTTTGATCGGAGTGCCTCGAGGCGCTGCGTAGTCGACACCTTTGTGTGCGCGAATTTTGTTGAGTACGGGGTGTCTACGCCCAGTAGAAAAGCGCGAACTGATACGGGCAAAGTCAACGGGAGTGCGGATAAATGCCTTGCGCATGCTGGTGCCGTCGGCACGATAGTAGCTGGGTAGGCCTTGCTTGTTTACGTAACGTACGGCGCTGTAGGTTTTGCCACGGTTGGTGAAGCGTGCGGCGAGGATATTGCCGCTACCCACGACCTTGTCGGCGACAAACTTCTCTTCGTAAACCAGTTCGAATTCGTCGCCTTCGCGTAGATCCAGCGCGAAGTCGATGTCATAGCCAAATACGTTGGCCAGATCCATGGTCAATCGATGCGACAGCCCAGCTTTCTTGGCGCTGCCGAACAGGGAGCTATCAATGTTGCCGCGAGCGTAGCGGGTGCGAGTTTCTGGCTTGATGAGGTCACGTTTGAAGCTGAAGCCTTTGCCATTATTGGTCAGGCTGATGCTTTCCAGATCGCTAAGTTTGGAGTGCAGCGAGCTCAGCTCACCCTGCTCATCAAGGCGAAATTCCAATACCTGACCGACTTTCAGGCGTGTGAACTGGCGCGCTTCCTTGCTGCTGGCCAGCGCTGCATGCAATACGGAAGCGCCCAAGCCGACTTGGGTGAACACCGTAGAGAGCGTGTCGCCATTCGCTATGGTGATTCGCTGCAAGCCTTTATCCAGTGTTGCTTCCGTGCTCTTGCCCTCATCAACTTGGGCAAAAGGCGATTTGGCCGGGCGAATGTCTTCTGCATCCTCATCCTGGCGATAGTCGCCGGATAGCTCGAGGTCGAGATCCAGGAAGGTCTTCTTGGCCTCTACGTCCTGGGTTGGAAACACCAGCAGGGCCAGGCTCAGCATGGCTGCTACGCCGCTAGCAGCCATCAGGTGGCTCTTGGGGTAGCGTGCCGCTTTAGGGGTCACTTGGGTCATGGCGTGTGGTGTTTTTAGAAGAATAGTGAACTAACTGTATAAAATATAACCAAAAGAAGCTTCGGGCAACCCTGAAAGTCTTTCTGGCTCTTACAGGCGCAAAACTTGTATTTAGTCAGCGATCTTGTAAGGTTGGTTCCCTTTTGTTTTCAGGTGCTTTCGGGGTTTTTCATGAAGTCGGTAGAGGAGCAGCTGGCGCTCATCAAGCGTGGCGCAGAAGAGGTTCTGGTTGAGGCTGAGCTGGTTGAGAAGCTCAAGCGCGGGCAGCCTCTGCGTATTAAGGCAGGTTTTGATCCTACGGCGCCGGACTTGCATCTGGGGCATACCGTACTAATTAACAAGCTGCGCCAGTTCCAGGAGCTGGGGCATCAGGTGATCTTCCTGATTGGCGACTTCACCGGAATGATTGGTGACCCCAGCGGCAAAAGTGCCACGCGTCCGCCCCTGACGCGTGAGCAGGTGCTGGAGAACGCTGAAACCTACAAGCAGCAAGTGTTCAAGATTCTCGATCCGGCTAAAACTGAAGTGGCGTTCAACTCCATGTGGATGGATCAGTTGCGTCCGCAGGACTTTATCCGCCTGGCTTCCCAGTACACGGTGGCGCGTATGCTGGAGCGCGACGATTTCGACAAGCGTTATAAGGGCAGTCAGCCGATTGCCATACACGAGTTTCTCTATCCGTTGGTTCAGGGCTATGACTCGGTTGCTCTGCGTGCGGACGTTGAGCTGGGTGGTACGGATCAGAAGTTCAATCTGCTCATGGGGCGAGAGCTGCAGCGTGCGTATGGGCAGGAGTCGCAATGCATCGTCACTATGCCCTTGCTGGAGGGCTTGGATGGCGTGAAGAAAATGTCCAAGTCGCTGGGTAACTATATAGGTATTCAGGAAGCTCCTGGCGTCATGTACGGCAAGCTGGTATCCATGCCTGATTCGCTGATGTGGCGGTACTTCGAGTTGTTGAGCTTTCGTTCGCTTGAGGAGATTGAACAGTTCAAGCGTGATGTGGCTGCTGGAGCCAATCCGCGGGATATCAAGATCAAGCTGGCGGAAGAGCTGGTTGCTCGCTTCCATGGTCAGGAAGCTGCAGCTACTGCGCATCGGGCCGCCGGGAATCGCATGAAAGAGGGTGAGCTGCCGGATGACCTGCCTGAGGTGGAGCTGCAGGCTGAAGCGGATATGCCGATCGCGGCCGTTTTGAATAGAGCGGGTCTGGTGAAGAACTCTGCGGTGGCGCGGGACTTGCTGAACTCTGGCGGTGTGCGGGTTGATGGTGAAGTGGTGGGGCGCGAGTTCATGTTTGTGCTGGGTGCTGAGCATGTCTGTCAGGCTGGCAAGAAGGCATTTGCGCGTATTCGCTTGAATAAGCAGTAAATGCTTGACCTGCGGGCTGAGCTGCCTATAATTCGCCGCTCTTGCAATGCTAGGCCCCATAAAAAGTCTTTTTAATCAAAGGCTTAGGTAAATAAAAGGCTTGCAGGAGCGGTGCGATTCTGTAGAATGAGCCGGGTCGGCAGGGTTGAAGCGCTGTTGATGAATGAGGTGCTTGACAGTGTTTTCGGATGCTGTAATATGCGCATCCCGCTGATCGGAAGCGCTGCTTCGGTTCAGCTAAGCGGTTGAGAAGAAACGAAAAATTCTTCAAAAAA
>NZ_NMQV01000007.1 GCF_002234375.1 Pseudomonas fluvialis | reverse complement strand
CTGGTACAACCACCAGCGCCTGTTGAGCTCAATCGGCTATATCCCGCCTGCGGAGGCTGAGGCAAACTTCCACCAGCAACAAGCAGGTCAGGCCATGGCGGCCTGACTTAAACGAAACGGCCTCCACAAAAGCCGGGGCGATTCATTGCTTCAATGCGGGCGTCTTCGGGGTCGATCTTCGCTGCGCTGCGAGCTTTGGCAATCATTGATTGCCATTCCTGTAGGTAGGGGATTTTTAGCCGCTGGGCTTCGGTCTTGGAGCCTGTCTTGAGCGAAGCGGTGAACTCTCGTCGGTTGAGTGCAGGTCTGGCGTCCTGTGGAATCGCTAGGCGGGCGTGCCAAGTGCCCGAACGTAAGACGAGGTTGTCGCTAGCCATTTTGGTTCACCCATAAAGAACATGTTCTTTAGGGTGACAGGCTAGTCGTTTTTTCTATGGATTTGTAGCAAAAATTTGTAGCAAAACGGTCTGTAAGTGCCTGTAATGCTTGATTTTACTGGGCTGTAGCCTGTTTTTCGGAAAGTCCCTATCTTCCCGCCATATAAACAAAAAGCCCCGGTGAAAAAACACCGGGGCTTTTTGTTTATATGGCACTTGCGAAAGACTCTGCGTTAAGCGTGCCGTGCTACACACTTACTTTTTCAGCTCATAGGCACACAGGCTTACCGTTGTCGCCAGATTGAGTGATTCGATCGCGCCGCAACCAGCGATGGTGAAGGGGCGGGCGTGGAGGGATGTCAGCTGTTCGCGGGGAACGCCGCGCGCCTCGTTGCCGAACAGATAGCAGTCGAAGCGGGCAAAGGCTGGCGACTGCACCGGCTCGCCTTGCATGTCCAGGCAGGCAATGCGTGGGAATCGACTGGCCAGAGATTCCAAGTTTACCTCCAGCTCCAGGGGAACATGAAAAATAGCCCCCATGCTGGCGCGAACCACCTTGGGGTTGTAGGGGTCGACGCTGCCGGGGCTGAGCAGGCAGCGGAAACCGCCGAACCAGGCCAACGTGCGCAAGATGGTGCCAAGGTTGCCCGGATCCTGGATTTCGTGCAGATAGACGGCCCGTGTAGGCGTAGTCGCCGCCGTTGTTGTCAGTGCTGCCATGGGCACCACGGCGAGAATGCCTTGTGGTGTATGGGTGTCGGCGATCTGCGCCATCTGTCGTTCGCTGATCAGTTGGGTCTTGAACGGGCTTTCCCAGTGCTGATAGGCGGCGGTGACATAGAGCTGGCTGGCGAGCAACGCAGGGTTGCGCGCTGCGGCCTTGTCTAGCTCCAGCAGCAGGTGCTCGCCCTCTACCAGGAAGTGGCCGAATTCGGCGCGGTACTTCTTCTGCTGCAGCTTCTTGATGTCGTCGAGTTTCATTGCGGGCTGTGCTCGGCCAGCATCGAACGAGCTATCGCTTCGGCCACCTTGATGCCATCTACCCCCGCCGAGAGGATGCCGCCGGCGTAGCCGGCACCCTCGCCGGCCGGGTACAGGCCCTTGAGGTTGAGGCTTTGCAGGGTCTCGTTGTCACGGGTGATGCGCACCGGCGACGAGGTGCGGGTTTCGATGCCGGTGAGTACCGCGTCGTCCCGGTCGAAGCCACGGATCTGTTTGCCGAAGGCCGGCAGTGCCTCGCGAATGGCCTCGATGGCGTAGTCAGGCAGCGACGCTGCCAGGTCGCCCAGGCGTACGCCGGGTTTGTAGGAAGGTTCCACCTCGCCCAGTTCGCTCGATGGCACACCGCGAATGAAATCGCCGACCAGTTGCGCCGGTGCGCAGTAGTCACGCCCACCCAGTTCATAGGCGCGCGACTCCAGGCGCTCCTGGAACTCCACGCCGGCCAGCGGGCCGCCGGGGAAGTCCTGTTCCGGGTTGATGCCGACGACGATGCCGGCGTTGGCGTTGCGCTCGTTGCGTGAGTACTGGCTCATGCCGTTGGTTACCACGCGTTCCGGCTCGGAGGTGGCGGCCACCACGGTGCCGCCCGGGCACATGCAGAAGCTGTATACGGCACGACCGTTCTTGGCGTGGTAGACCAGCTTGTAGTCGGCGGCGCCGAGCTCCGGATGGCCGGCGTACTTGCCCAGGCGCGCCTGGTCGATCAGCGATTGCGGGTGCTCGATACGGAAGCCGATGGCGAAGGGCTTGGCCTCGATGAATACGCCCTGGCGGTGCAGCATGCGGAAGGTGTCGCGCGAGCTGTGCCCCAGCGCCAGCACCACATGGCGGCTGCGCAGGGTTTCGCCGTTGGCCAGCACTACGCCTTCGAGTTGACCGTCGTTGATCAGCAGATCAGTCACCTTGCTCTCGAAACGTACTTCGCCGCCGAGGGCAATGATCTCTTCGCGCATGGCCGCCACCACGCCGGTCAGGCGGAAGGTGCCGATATGTGGCTTGCTGACGTACATGATCTCTTCCGGCGCGCCGGCACGGACGAACTCGTGCATCACCTTGCGGCCGTAGAACTTCGGGTCCTTGATCTGGCTGTACAGCTTGCCGTCGGAGAACAGGCCAGCACCACCCTCGCCAAACTGCACGTTGGACTCGGCAGTCAGGGTTTTCTTGCGCCACAGTGCCCAGGTGTCCTTGGTGCGCCGGCGCACATCCTTGCCGCGCTCCAAGACGATCGGCTTGAAACCCATCTGCGCCAGCAGCAGCGCGGCGAACAACCCGCTGGGGCCGAAACCCACCACGATAGGGCGCTCGCTCAGGCCGGCCGGCGCCTGGCCGACCGGGTAGTAATTCGTGTCCGGTGCCGGGCGAACGTGCGGGTCGTCGGCGAAGCGCGCCAGCACACTCGCCTCGTCGCGCACTTCCAGGTCGATGATGTAGATGAACAGGATCACGCTGTTCTTCTTGCGCGCGTCGTAGCTGCGCTTGAATACACTGAAGTTCAGCAGCTCGGCGGCGGAGATGCCCAGGCGGCGGGCAATGGCCTGGGGCAATTCATCAGCAGCATGATCGAGGGGCAGGGACAGCTCGGTGAGGCGAATCATGGGGAAATCCTGGCCGGTGACTCCGGCAAAGGAGAATAGAAAGGGTGGGAGGTCGCGATTGTACCTGTGCTCCGGCAGGCTGTCAGGCGGGCTCAGCGCCGGGCATTTAGCCCATGGGCGATTATCCGCTTATAATTGCCGCCAATTTGCCTGCAACACGAACCTGTTCTGAATTTCTCAGGGCATGTGTTGCCCATTTCCGCATTGTCCGGTCGTCCCCATGAAACGCTCCAAAAGCAGTAGCCGCTGGCTGAATGAACACGTCAACGATCCTTATGTGAAACGCGCACAGAAGGACGGTTATCGCTCGCGCGCCAGTTACAAACTGATCGAGCTGAACGACAAGGACAAGCTGATCCGCCCGGGCATGCTGGTCATGGATCTGGGATCGGCGCCAGGAGGTTGGTCACAGGTGGCTGGCAAGATCGTCGGTGATCATGGTCGGGTCATCGCCAGCGATATCCTGCCAATGGACCCGCTGGACAACGTCGACTTCATCCAGGGCGACTTCACCGATGAAGCTGTGTTTCAGCAGATCCTCGCCAAGCTCAATGGTCGCCAGCCGGACCTGATCATTTCCGATATCGCGCCCAACATCAGTGGCGTGGCAGCGGCCGACCAGGCCGCTTCGATGTACCTGGTCGAACTGACCCTGGACATGGTACGTCAGGTACTCAAGCCGGGTGGCAACTACGCGGTCAAGGTCTTCCAGGGCGAGGGTTCTGACGAATTTCTGCGCGATGTGCGCAGCTCTTTCGAGAAGGTGATGATTCGCAAGCCAGAGGCTTCACGCCCACGTTCGCGTGAGGTGTATCTGGTCGCGAAAGGCTTCAAAGGCTGACGCGCGGTAGTCGCTGAAAACTGCTGCTGTTGCGCTGCGCCCGGCTCAGAGACGTTCCTGCAGGGCCAGCAGGAGTTCCTGGATTTTCGCTTCGTCGCGCTTGTAGTAGGTCCAAGGGCCGATGCGCTGTGAGCTGACCAGTTGCGCGCGTTGCAGGATGGTCAGGTAGTTGGAGGTGGTGGACTGCGAGAGTCCGATCTTCTCCTGAATGATGCTCACGCAAACACCTATCTGTTGCGGATCGACTTCCTGTTCAGGGAAGTTCTTGCGCGGCTCCTTGAGCAGGCTGAGGATGGCCAGGCGGGTAGGGTTGTCTAGCGCCTTCAGCGCTTCGCTAACATCGATAGTCATGGGGGCAGGGGCCGCTGCGGGTCTGTTCGGTGGATGAAATACTCCGGCAGGTTGCCTGATCGCAGGAGGCTTGCCGGCAATCCGCCGGACGCATTCTGCGCAGGGCGGGTTGCCGGCGATCTTACGATATTTTTCCGCTCGTTCGCTGGCTGTCCTGCTGAGCAGAACGCCATGTCCTTTGCTTAAGCGGGGTGGCGGGGGTAGTCGGTGTAGCCCTGCGCAGTGCCTCCGTACATGCTGGTGCTGTCCAGCGCATTGAGCGGCCAGCCATTGGCGATGCGCGTTGGCAGGTCGGGATTGGCGATGAAAGAACGACCGAAGCCGATCAGGTCGGCCCAGCCGGCTTCAATGGCCGCTGCTGCACGTGGTGCATCGTAGCGCCCGGCATACAGGATGCGCCCGCTGAACGCCCGCCGTACTGCCCAGCGGAAGCTCTCCGGCAGTTCCTCGGCGCCTTCCCAGTCCGCTTCGGCCAGCGACAGGTAGGCGATACCCAGCTCCTCCAGATGCCGAATGGCGGCCAGGTAAGTGGCCTGCGGATCATCCTCTACCAGCCCCAGATAGACGCGTTCCTCGTCGGTGCTGCTAAACAGCGGCGCGAAACGCACACCGAGGCGTTGTGGGCCGACGACCTCGGCGACTGCCTGGGTGATCTCGCGGAGAAAGCGCAGGCGATTGTCCAGTGATCCGCCGTACTCATCGCTGCGCTGGTTGCTGTGGGCGGAGATGAACTGGTTGACCAGATAGCCATTGGCACAGTGCAGCTCTACACCGTCGAAGCCAGCCTGCAGGGCATTGCGCGCCGCTTGTGCATAGTACTGGACCAGTTCGCGTACCTCGGCGGTAGTCAGTTCGCGGGGCATCGAGGGTTCACTGAGCATGCCGCTATCCGGCGCGGTCTCAATGAACACCTTGACCTGACTGGCGGGAATCGCCGAAGGCGCTACCGGTGCCTGACCCTCGGGTTGCAAGGCTGTGTGGGAAACCCGACCAACATGCCAGAGTTGGGCAAAGATCACGCCGCCGGCGTCATGCACGGCACGGGTAACCTTTTGCCAGCCGGCAATCTGTTCGGTGCTGTGGATGCCGGGTGTCCAGGCGTAGCCCTGGCCGCGTGGCTCGATCTGTGTACCTTCGCTGACCATGAAACCCGCACTGCTACGTTGCTGGTAATACTCGGCCATCAATTCGTTGGCGATATTGCCGGGCTGTGTGCTGCGCGAGCGGGTCAGCGGAGGCAGGACGATGCGATTACGCAGGGTGTAGGGGCCCAACTGCAGAGGCGTGAAGAGTGCAGGAAACTGGCTCATATTAATCTTGATATCTCGAAAAATAGATTTAATGGCGTGGAAAGCGGCTGGTCAGCCCAGCCGGCCTATCCAGGCTGATGCAACCGTCAAGGCGTCGGCATAATAATCGTCAAATCGAGAAATGCAAATATACAGAATTGTCAGCAACAATGCTGTCGGTAGGCACCCAGACGTCGCTTGGCATGACGGCGGCTGGCTATACCTGGCTGGTTGCTGGCGAATGATCTTGTGCGGTGGCCCGTGCTGTGGCCTCTGGGCAACCAGGAGGGTGAGCCGGCAGGTTACACAACGAAAACCCCGCCACACGGCTGTGGCGGGGGCGCGGCATGGACGCTGATCAGTCGTCCATCTGGTCCTTGAGAATGGCACCGGTGCTGGCGTCCAGCTCCATGTCCCACTGCACGCCTTTCTCGTCGCGCAGCTCTACCTGGTAGATATAGCGGCCGTACTCTTCTTCCAGTTCGGTCTCTTCGACGTTGGCGCCCGGGTGCTTGGCCAGTGCCGCCGCATTGAGTTTTTCAAAGGACTGGATGGTGCCGGCATCGCGCAGACGCAGCGCTTCGTCCGGACCGAGGTCGCGGGCCTGGGCCAGACCGGCGGTGGCGATCAGCAGGGTGGTGGTAAACAGGGTAGTCAGCTTGTTCATGACAGGTTCCTCATTGGCTGGATGTTGCGTTTCAGTGAGGACAGCTTAGCCATACTGGCTGAATTCAAGCTGAATATACGGCCCAGTGCTTGGCGTAATGCTGTGCTAGCGTTGCTGTAGCGGCCAGGGTGGCCGTCATCACGAAGCAGGAGGTGCAGGATGCACAAGATCATGCAGGGGCTGATGCTGTTATGGCTGGGCGGCCAGGCGCTGGCCGGAGAGGAGCCGGCGTTGCAGTGGCAGCGCGATGTGCAGGCGCAAGAGCAGGCCGTATCACGGCAAACCGATTTCAATACGTATAACTACCAGCCGCGACCGGCTGTTAATCGCATGCTGCCGCCAACGCGCCTGCCGGTCGCGGCCAAACCGGCACCGCCACGCTGGGTCAAGCAGCAGGCCAAGGTCTACTGGCAGCAGCATGATCGCAGTCGCCAGGTCTTTACCGCGCATTGGCGCAGTCAGGATGGCTGGATCGACTACGCCTCGGTGTGTGCCAACTACCGTGCCGGATCCTTGAATTATCGTGACTGCCGCAAGGCAGCCAAACGTTATTTCGTCGAGCGTTGCAAGGCGGGGAAGGGGGCCGGCTACTGTCATGCCGAGAATAACTTTTTCCTCTGACCCGACCTTGGTCGAGGGCGACGGGCAGCCTGCGCAACAGGCATGATGTCCAAGACTTTCTTTTTGGATGGCCGCATGACCGCCCACCTAGCCTGGCAAATATTTACCTCGCGCGAAGCCTGTCTGACACAGTTGGCCGACGATCTCGGGCGTCTGCTGCGTGCAGCGCAGCAGGAACAGGATATGGTCAGTCTGTTGCTGCCCGGGGGCAGTTCGCCAGCCGCATTGTTGCCATTGCTGGCCGAGCAGGAACTGGACTGGCGTGCGCTGCGTATCAGTCCGACCGACGAGCGCTGGGTGGCGGCGGATGCGCCGCAGAGCAACTGGCGGCTACTGTATAGCGGCTTGCCAAAGGCCTTTGTGCTGGATCCTCGACAGGCCGAGCATATCGAACAGGCAGCACAGAACTGGGGAGAGCAGGTGGCTAGTTGGGCGCCCTTCAGTGCGGTGTTGCTGGGCATGGGTGAAGACGGTCATGTGGCCTCGCTGTTTCCTCCGTTGGATGATCAGGCCGCCTGCGGCGAGGCGGCCTGCATGAGCCTCGCCGCGCAGCCGCCTGTGCAGCGCATAAGCCTGCAGTTGGGCTTGCTGTTACGCAGCCAGTGGCTGGGCCTGCTGGCGTTCGGCACGGCCAAGCAACGCTTGTTGCAGCAGATTCAGGCCCGGCCGCAGTGTTATGCCGAGTTGCCGATTACCCGGCTGTTGGCGGCCAGTGATCGTCCACTGACAGTCTACTGGGCACCCTGACGGGTTACACTGCGCCTCTCGCCAGCCTTGGGAAAGAGCATGTTGAATCCCCACGTCGAGCAGATCACTGCGGCCATTGAGCTGCGCTCCCAGGCGCGGCGCAGTGCTTACCTGCAGCGCATGCAGGGGGCCCGCGAGCGACCCAGGCCGCAGGCGCTGGGCTGCTCCAACCTGGCCCATGCCCTGGCTGCGCAGAATGAACCGGCCCGGTTGATCATGCGCCAGGGGCGCTCCGCGCATATCGGCATAGTGTCCAGCTACAACGACCTGCTGTCGGCGCATGCCCCGTTGCGCGAGTATCCCGAGCAACTCAAGGCGACCCTGCTCGGCCTGGGGGCCAGCGCCCAGTTTGCCGCCGGTGTGCCAGCGATGTGTGATGGCATTACCCAGGGTGAGGCGGGCATGCAGCTATCACTGTTCTCCCGCGACCTGATCGCCCAGGCAACCGCCATTGGCTTGAGCCACGGCATCTTTGATGGCGCGCTGTACCTCGGAGTCTGCGACAAGATTGTTCCTGGCCTGCTGATTGGCGCACTGCACTTCGGGCACCTGCCGGCACTGTTCGTGCCAGCGGGTCCTATGGCGTCCGGCTTGCCGAACAAGGCCAAGGCCGACGTGCGTCAGCGTTATGCGCGTGGCGAAGCCTCCCGCGAAGAACTGCTTGAAGCGGAGCTGGCGGCTTACCATGGCGCAGGCACCTGCACCTTTTACGGTACGGCCAACAGTAATCAGTTGCTGATGGAGGCTATGGGGCTGCATGTGCCGGGCAGTGCCTTTGTGCCGCCAGACTCGCCGTTGCGTGGGGCGCTGACCGACGAGGCGGCACGCCTGATCGTGCACAACAGCCGCCATGGCGCGCGCCCCTTGCCGTTGGCTGAAATGCTTGATGCGCGGGTGCTGGTCAATGGCGTGGTGGCCTGGCTGGCCAGTGGCGGATCGACCAACCACTGCCTGCACTTGCCGGCGATTGCCCGAGCTGCCGGTTATGAGCTGCGCTGGGAAGATATTGCCGCCCTGTCCAAGGTGGTGCCATTGCTGGCGCGCATTTACCCCAATGGCGCTGCTGATGTGAACCAGTTTCAGGCCGCCGGTGGCCCGGCCTGGCTGCTCGGCGAGCTGCTCGATGGGGGCCTGCTGCACGGCGACGTCGCCACCGTCGCCGGGCACGGCTTGCAGGACTATTGTCGTGAACCCTGGCTGGCGGCAGGGCGTCTGGCCTGGCGTGAATTACCCGACACGCCGCCGCCTGCGGATATCCTGCGTCCGTGCACGAGCCCTTTTGCTGACGAAGCAGGCATGCTGCTGCTGCAGGGTAACCTGGGGCGGGCCATGCTCAAGACCAGTGCAGTTGATCCGGCCTACTGGCAAATCTGTGCACCAGCCCGCGTCTTTGCCAGCGAGGCCGCGGTGCTGGAGGCTTATGCCAACGGTGCACTACAAGGTGACCTGGTGCTGGTGGTGCGCTTCCAGGGACCGCGTGCCAATGGCATGCCCGAACTGCACAAGCTGATGCCGCTGCTGGCCAACCTGCAGGCGGCCGGGCAGCGCGTTGCCCTGCTTACCGACGGGCGTCTGTCGGGGGCCTCCGGTCAGGTGCTGGCGGCTTTGCACCTGACTCCGGAAGCGGCAGCCGGTGGCGCATTGGCCCAGGTCGTCGACGGTGACCTGATCAGCCTGGATGCGCACAGCGCTTGCCTGCACCTGCATGTGCCGGATGAGCAACTGGCCGAGCGTTTGCCAGCGCGTGCTGCGGCTGCGTTGGCGAGTGGCTATGGTCTGGAACTGTTTGCCGCCCAGCGACGCCTGGTAGGCCCGGCCGACCAGGGCGCCTGTTGCCCGAACGAGGATGACTGAGATGAGCTTGACGATGGAGCAGGTATTGCAGCGCGCCCGCCCGGTGTTGCCGGTGCTGGTGATCGAGGAAGTTGACCTGGCGCTTGACCTGGCCGCCGCCTTGCAGGCCGGAGGTATAGAGGTGCTTGAAGTCACCCTGCGCACGCCGCGCGCCCTTGAGGCGCTGCAGGCCATTCGCCGGCAGTTTCCCGAGCTGCTGGTGGGCGCGGGGACGCTGATCCATACCGAACAATTTGCCGAGGCCCGTGATGCCGGTGCACAGTTCTGTGTCAGTCCTGGCTGTACCGAGCGCCTGGCCGCGGCGGCGGAAGACTGCGGGTTGCCCTATCTGCCTGGGGTGATGACGCCTTCCGAGGTGCTCCTGGCCCTGGAATACGGCTACCGCTCGCTGAAGCTGTTTCCGGCCAACGGCACCACCAGTGTGAAAATGCTCAAGAGCTTCAAGGGGCCGTTTACCGGCATTCGTTTCTGCCCTACCGGGGGCGTGACAGCCGATAACCTGCTGACCTTCCTGCGCTTGCCGAATGTTGCCTGTGTCGGCGGGACCTGGATTGCCCCGCACAGCCTGGTGCGCGCGCGCGCCTGGGATCAGATCAGCCAGTTGGCCGTGGAGGCCCGGCAACTGGCGGGCAGCCTGGAGGTGCCGGCATGAGTAACTGGGACTGGGTGGATGCGCCCTTTGTGATCGACCTGCAGGTGCAGGCCGAGGATATCGATGGCCTCGGGCATGCCAACAATGCGGTGTATGTCAGTTGGCTGGAGCGTTGTGCCTGGCGTCATTCGCAAAGCCTGGGGCTGGATCTGGCGGAATACCGACGCCTCGATCGCGCCATGGCGGTGTTGCGCCACGAAATCGATTACCTGGCGAGTGCCTACCAGGGGGACGAACTGCAGCTGGCGACCTGGATCATCGAGTCTGACCAGCGTTTGAAAATGACCCGGCACTTCCAGCTGCGGCGCAGTCGTGATGCCGCCACCCTGTTGCGCGCACGCACCACCTTCGTGTGTATCGAGCTGTCCAGCGGCAGGCCCAAACGCATGCCGCCGGAGTTTGTCGAGGGCTATGGGCGAGCCCTGCTGCCGGCCTAGCCAGGCAAGCCCTGGCTCCTTAGCTGAGCGCAAAAGAACCCGCGCATCGCGGCTAGCCGTTTTGTGCCCAGTTCTGCGGCAGGTTGATGAAGTCGACCAGTTCGCGCAGTCGGCCATGGTCACGGGCGTTGAAGCGAAACGCCAGGCGAATCAGCTCGCAAAACTCCGGCTCATCGCTCTCGCTTTCGCAATAGGCGCGCTGCTGGTAACCGCCCTCGACACACAGGTCGGCAAACTCCTTGTGCAGGGTGGCCAGTGCCGTCTCGCTTAGCGGGTGGTTCATGCGGATCACGAACAGCTCGCGCAGCCAGCGGCTGGAGTGGAAGTTGCGATAGAAACGGGCGATTTCCTGGGTGGCTTCCTCGGCACTGTGTGCCAGGCGCATCAGCTGCAGGTCGCTGGGCAGAATGTAGTGATTGGCCTCCAGTTGCTCGCGCATGAATTGCAGTGCGCCATGCCAGTACTGCCCGCCTGGTTGGTCGAGCAGCACGATGGGCACCAGCGGGCTTTTGCCGGTCTGCACCAGTGTCAGTACTTCCAGGGCCTCGTCGAGGGTGCCGAAGCCGCCCGGGCAGAGCACCATGGCATCGGCCTCCTTGACGAAGAACAGCTTGCGCAGGAAGAAGAAGTGGAATTCCAGCAGGTTGCCGGTGCCGTCCACCACCGCATTGGCGCCCTGTTCAAAGGGCAGGGTGATATTGAATCCCAGGCTGTTTTCGCGTCCGGCACCTTCGTGGGCCGCGGCCATGATGCCGCCGCCCGCGCCGGTAATCACCATCAGGTCCAGCTCGGCCAGATGCCGTCCCAGCTCGCGGGCCAGTTGGTAGAGGGGATGGCTGCCTGGCGTACGGGCTGAGCCGAACACCGTGACCTTACGGCGACGTTTGAACTGTTCCAGGCGGCTGAAGGCCGACTCCATCTCGCGCAGGGTCTGCAACATGATCTTGGCGTCCCAGCGGTTGCGGTCAGCCTGCGCCATGCGCGTCACGCTCAGCAGCATTTCCCGGTATAGCGCCTGGTTGGGGCTGCCCGGCGGGACGGCCAGACTGATCAGCTCATCCAGCTTGCGGTTGAGGTCGACGCCACTGGTCTGGAAGTGGCGCGACAGGTAGTCGTCAGCTTCAAAGGGCATGCCTTTCCTCCTGCGTTATTCCTGGCTTCAGATAGCGATTTGCTCGCCAGGTTCCGGGATGCTCGCGTCCCAGTTCAACTGCTCCTTGAGGGTCTTTTGCAGGGCCTGCATTTTCTCCAGCTCGCCATGTACCAGGTACAGTTCGGGGTGGTGGTCAAAATGGCTGACCCAGTCGATCAGTTGCGCGCGGCCTGCATGCGCGGAAAAACCGCCCAGCGTGTGCACCTTGGCACGCACGGCAAAGCGCTGGTGCAGCACCTTGATGAACTCGGCGCCGTCGACAATGCTGCGGCCCAGCGTGCCGCGGGCCTGGAAACCAGGAAATACCACATGACATTCCTGGCGCCAGATGTTGTGCTTGAAGTGGTGGACGATCCTTCCGCCGGTGCACATGCCGCTGCCGGCGATGATGATCGCGCCGCTCTTGATGCGGTTGATGGCCATCGACTCTTCCGGGGTTGGCGTGCAGCGCAGGATGGGCAGCCAGTCCTCCACGCGCTTGACGTTCTTGGCGCGCAGCATGGCCAGGTCGGCCTCGGCAAACTGGTCATAGTTGCGCGAGTAGATGGCGTTGGCACGAATCGCCATGGGGCTGTCGAGGAATACGGCCTGCTGCGGCAAACGGCCTTCCTGGTAGAAACGCCCAAGGTGGTAGATCAGGTCCTGGGTACGGCCAACCGCGAAGGACGGAATCAGCACATTGCCACCATCGCGATGGGCTTGCTGGAGGATTTCAGCCAGTTCGTCGAGGGTGGCCTCGCTGCAGCGATGGTCACGGTCGCCGTAGGTTGATTCCATCAGTACCAGGTCGGCACGCTTGAGTGTCTTGGGGTTACGCATCAGCGGCGAACAGGTGTTGCCCAGGTCGCCGGAGAACACCACGTGACGCGTCAGGTGGTGGTCGTGGATCTCTACTTCGACGATGGCCGAACCGAGGATGTGCCCGGCATCGTGGTAGGTGATGCTGACCCCGGGGGCGACTTCGGTGGTCTGTTCGTAGGGAAGGGGGCGGCGAGCCTTGAGGGCCTTCTCGGCATCCAGCGTGGTGTACAGCGGCACCACCGGGGGCTTGCCACTGCGTGCGCGCCACTTGTTTTCCCACTCGGCGTCATGCTCCTGGATATGCGCCGAGTCGAGCAGCATCAGTTCGAGCAGTTCGCAGGTGGCTTCGGTGGCATAGATGGGGCCGTTGTAGCCGCTGGCTACCAGGCGCGGCAGCAGCCCGCTGTGGTCGAGGTGAGCGTGCGAAATCACCACCGCCTGCAGGCTGGCAGGGTCGAAGGGGAAGGGCGCACGGTTGCCTTCCACGTCTTCGCGGCGCCCCTGGCGCATGCCGCATTCCAGCAGCACCTTGGCGCCGTCGCGGCTTTCGATCAGGTAGCAGGAGCCGGTTACCTGTTGGATGGCTCCGAGAAAGGTCAGCAAGGCCATGCGTGTTCTCCGTCATGTGTTTCTGCGGCAGCTTGCCAGAGTGTGGCAGGCCGGCCCTTGATGCAGGTCAGCGCCACCCTGGGCGTATCGGTCTAGACTGCTGCCAGTTCTGCAATGGAGACCCATCATGTCACAGTTGCTCCCCAGTCAAAGCGAACTGGATGCGCACGCCGCCACAGAAGCCACCTTTGCCCGCTGGCGCCAGGGGTACGGGGTGATCCAGCATAGCCTGCCGACCCAGGCAGCGGTTTATCGCCTGGCTCACCAACTGGTACAGGCTGGCCAGCAGCCTGACCTGGCTACGGTATACGAATTGCTGACTGCGCTGGACCGGGTCAGTGCTGCGGGGCTCTGGCTGGTCGTCCATATGACCTATGCGCGCCGCCTGCATTGGGATGGCGCACCGTTGGCCGCCGAAGATTTCAAGCCCCAGCCGGAAGGACACACCGGCGGCGCCTTGAACATGGTGCCGGCCTATGCAGGTTACCTGACCCTCAATGCCCTGACCGGCGAGACGCGCGCCTGGCTGATGGGGCAGGGGCACTGCGTGGCGGCCATCGAGGCCATCAACCTGTTGTTGCAGAACCAGCATGCCGAACAGCAAGCCCGCTACCAGGGCAGCGAGGACGCTGCCGAACGCTTGCTGACGGATTTCTATGGCTATGCGCAGGCCGCGGATGGCAGCCCTGCGGCGCCACTGGGTAGTCACGTCAATCCGCATACGGCGGGTGGTGTCATCGAAGGTGGCTACCTGGGCTTCGCCGAGTTGCAATACGCGCATATGCCCTTGCCTGGGGAAAAACTGGTGGCCTTCCTGTCCGATGGGGCGGCCGAGGAGCAGCGCGGCAGTGACTGGATTCCGCGCTGGTGGCGTGCCGAGGATTGCGGGCAGACCTTCCCGGTGATGATCGCCAATGGGCGGCGCATCGAACAGCGTACGGAAATGGGTACCCATGAAGGGTTGTTGGGCTTCAGCCAGCATCTGGCGCGCTGTGGCTTCGACCCCATCCACTTCGATGGTCGCGATCCGGCTGCTTTTGTGTGCGCCTTGTGGGAAATGGAGCAGCGTCTGACTCGGCGCGTCGAGGAGCTGCGCAGTGGCATTCTGCATTACCCGCTGCCGATCCCTTACGGGATTGCCGAAACCCTCAAGGGCTTTGGCTTTTATGGTGCCGGCAGCAACGCCGCGCATAACCTGCCGTTGCCGGGTAATCCGCATGTCGATGTACAGGCGCGCGCGTTGTTCAACGAACATGCCGCACCGCTCTGGGTGCCTCCACAGGAGTTGCAGCAGGCCTGCCAGCGACTGATCGGCGCGCGTCAGGGACGGGTCAGCGAGCGGGATACCGCGCTGGCCAATCGCCGTCCCGAGGCACCACAGCTGCCCTCTCTGCACTACCGGGAAGAAGCCTGCTCGCCGATGGCGGCGCTGGATCGTTTCTTTGTTGACCTGGTAGCCCTCAACCCGCAGTTGCGCCCGCGTGTTGGCAATCCCGACGAGCTGGCCAGCAATCGCCTGGGCGGCGTGCTGGCAGCCTTGCGTCATCGGGTATGCCAACCGGAGAGCGAGCTGGAAGCACTGGATGGCAAGGTCATCACCGCGCTCAATGAAGAAGCGGTGGTCTCGGCCTGCCTGGCCAATCAGGGCGGTCTGAACCTGGTTGCCAGTTATGAGGCGTTCTGTCCGAAGATGCTGGGTGCGGTGCGGCAAAGCATCATCTATGCCCGTCAGCAGAAGGAAGTGGGCCGTCCGGCCGGCTGGCTGGGCTGGCCGCTGGTGGCTACCTCGCACACCTGGGAGAACGGCAAGAACCAGCAATCCCACCAGGACACTACCTTTTGTGAAGCCCTGCTCGGCGAGATGAGCGACATGCTGCGGGTGCTCTTTCCGGCAGACCACAACAGCCTGTTGGCACTCTTGCCGGGGATCTACCAGGCGCGCGGGCAACTGGCCTGCGTGGTGGCGCCCAAGCGTGAGCAACCCTGTCATTTCACCCCGCTACAGGCCGAGCAACTGGCCCGCGATGGTGCCCTGCTGGTGGAGGAGGTGGCGGGCAACGAACCTCTGCTGCTGATTGCCAATGGCAGTTACCAGCTGGCGCAGATGCGTCGGGCTGCCACTCGTCTGGGTGAGGCAGGTTTTGCCTATCGTCTGGTATATCTGCAGGAGCCCGGACGTTTTCGTGCGCCGCGTGATACCTGGGAGCAGGCCGCGCTGGCGCCTGCAGAACTGGTTGAACAGTTGTTCCCGGCGGCTTGCGAGAAGCGCATTCTGCTGACGCATATGCGCCCCGAGGTGGCGCGTGGCCACCTCTGGCCGTTGTTGCCCAATGCAGCCAGCAGCGCCGTGTTGGGCTATCGCAATCGCGGCGGCACGCTGGATGAGGCGGGTATGCAGTTTGCCAATCGTGCCAGCTGGGCTAATGTTCTGGCAGCCAGTGCCCGTTTGCTGGACTTGCCGCGCACGGCGTTGCTGACCCAGGAGGAGGCTGCTGCCGTGGCTGGCAAGGGAGACCCTCGGGTAGTGCGTTAAGCGGGTACACCCTGTGGCATTTTAAGGACGAAAAACATGCCCAAGCTGACGTTGGAAGTGGATCTGGACCTGTACCGCCTGCTGTTGCAGGCGGCGCGGGAAAACCACAGTGAGCTGGAAGACGAGTGCATCCGACGCCTGGAGGGCGGCTTGCGACGCTCCCGTTTCCTGCACTCGCTGCTCAGTGAGTTGCAACAGGAACAGCAGGCGCAGCCCCTGGTGCAGAAGAAAGCGGACTGAGACAGTGCCTGATTACGGGCAGTCTGCTGCGTTGAATTGCTCGCGGATCACCGGGCGATTGCTGCGGTATTCGCTGAATTCATAGCGCAACTGCGCGCCCTGGCGCAGCAGGCGTACGAAGCCGGGATTGGCACAGACACTGGCCTGTAGCTGACGACGTACTGCATCGGGATTGGCCTGCATCTGTCGGGCATGCTCGGCACGCACGCTCAGGTAGTTGATCAGGGTGCGACCTTCGGCCTGGAAGCCTTGGTCGAGGATGTCTTCATTGATCGCGCGCGGGGTTCCCTGGCTGCTGGCTCGGGCTACCTGTGCCAGTAGTTGCTCGAGTTCGTGGGTCTTCAGCGACGCAGCCTGGCTGGTGAGTGGCAACAGGCTGCACAGCAGTACGAGCATCGGTCGAAGCATGGTGGTTTTCCGGGTTCGCTGACTGGTTGTAAGTACTCATTGTCACTAAACTGGCGCGCCTTGTCTGCCTGCCCGACCTGGGCGGCAGGTTTTTGCCGAGTATTTGCATGACCGAGCATGCTGTATCCCGACTGCGTGCCGCTCGCCTGGCACGCAGCAGTCGACCCTTCCTGGCACGTGGTTCACGTTGTGAGCGCTGTGCCGGCTGTCGTTTGTTGCCCAGCTATTGCATGTGTGAGTTGCGCCCGCGCGTGCAGGCCGATGCGGGTGTGTGCCTGCTGATGCATGATGTGGAGCCGCTCAAGCCGAGCAATACCGGTTGGTTGATTGCCGACCTGTTGCCCGACACCTTTGCCTTTGGCTGGTCGCGTACCGAGGTTGACCCGGCGCTCCTGCAGTTGCTGGCTGATCCACAGTGGCAACCCTATGTGGTGTTCCCCGGTGAATATGTCGAGCCGCAGCGGGTGCTGCACAGCTTGCCTACGGAGCAAACCGCGGGCAAACCGCTGTTCATCCTGCTCGATGCAACCTGGAGCGAGGCGCGCAAGATGTTCCGCAAGAGCCCTTATCTGGAGGGCTTCCCGGTGCTCAGCCTGCAGCCTGAGCAACTGTCGCGTTACCGACTGCGTCGTTCCAAGTATGCCGAGCACCTGTGTACGGCGGAGGTGGCCGGGTTATGCCTGGAACTGGCCGGCGCGCCTCGCGCCGCTGCCGTAGTGGAGGCTTACCTGGAAGTGTTCACCGAGCGCTATATCGCCGCTAAGCGTGCCTGGCCGCTGAATCTGCGCAGTGCCGCCCACGAAGCCTTGGCAGCCTGCATCGAGCCAGCAGCCGGCTGATCAGTTGGCTAGCCGGCGTGGCCACAGTTGTGCAACCAGCATGCCGATGAACATCAGCGCGGCGCCGAAATAACCGCGCAAGGCCAGCGACTCATCGAGAAAGAACGCGCCGGCCAGTGCCGCAAACACGGCTTCCAGTGAGAAGAGGATGGCCGCATGCGAGGCAATCGCGTGTTGCTGGGCAACCACCTGCAGGGTGTAGCCGATGCCTACCGCGATGATGCCGCCATAGAGGATGGCCGGTGCGGCCTGGACGATGGCCGACCAGACAATCGGTTCCAGTAGTACAGCCAGGAGCAGGCTGATCAGGCCGCAGGTGGCGAACTGGATGACTGCCAGGCGAATCGGGTCGTGGCGCTGCGCGAACACCCCGACCAGCAGTACATGCAGCCCCCAGACAAAGGCACCGGCCAGTTGCAGCCAGTCGCCAGAAGCTACCTGGAAGTTTTCGCCGACGCTGAGAAAGAACATGCCAACCACCGCCAGGCTGGCACCCAGCCAGGTGCCCAGGCCGGCGCGTTGACCAATCAGTAGGCCCAGCAAGGGCACGACGATGACATACAGCCCGGTAATGAAGCCCGAGTTGGTGACCGTAGTGAACAGCAGGCCGACCTGTTGCAGGTTGATACCTACCGTCAGGGCCAGGCCCATGACGATGCCGCCCAGTAACAGTCCCCGGTTGAGCGGTTCGGCCGGCCGATGGCGCGGTTTGCGCAGGAACAGCGGCAACAGAATCAGTGCGCCCAGACAGAAGCGCAGAGCGGTAAACAGGAAGGGGCCAATGAAGTCCATGCCCAGGCGCTGGGCGACAAAGGCCGAGCCCCAGATCATCGCGGTCAGCAGCATCAGTAGATCGGCACGCAGGGCTTGGCGGTTCATGTGTTGTGCTCGTGCGAAAAAGGCGCAGACTTTGCCGCAAAGGCGCAAACTTGACCACCCCGTCATCGCTCGGCATGCTGTGCCGGTTTTTCGGCCGCACAACAAAAACACAGGGAATTGCCCATGGCTGCTTTCGATATCCTCATCGCCGATGACCACCCGTTGTTTCGCAGCGCCCTGCATCAGGCGCTGAGCCAAGGCTTGGCCGGCGAGGTCAATCTGGTCGAAGCGGCCAGCATTGCCGAACTGGAAGCCTGCCTGGCACAGAAGAGCGACTGGGATCTGGTGTTGCTTGACCTCAACATGCCAGGCGCCTATGGCTTCTCCGGCCTGGTGTTGTTGCGTGGACAATATCCGCAGATCCCGGTGGTGATGATTTCCGCTCAGGAAGAGGCGGCCGTGGTGGCGCGAGCTCATGAGTTCGGGGCCAGCGGTTTCATCCCCAAATCCAGTGCCTTGCCGGTGCTGCAGGAAGCGGTGCGTGCGGTGCTGGATGGTGATGTCTGGTGGCCGCCGCAGTTGCAGGAAGGGGCTGCGCTGAGCGCCGAAGCACGTGCCGCCAGTGAAGGCCTGGCCAGTCTCACGCCGCAGCAGTTTCGTGTGTTGGCGATGGTCTGTGACGGCCTGCTCAACAAACAGATTGCCTACGAGCTGAATGTCTCGGAAGCAACCATCAAGGCGCATGTCACGGCCATCTTCCGCAAGCTCAACGTGCGTACCCGAACCCAGGCCGCGTTGCTGTTGCAGCAGATGGAATCCGTGCCGGCCAGTTGACCGGGGTGTCGAGTATGTCGCCCTTCAAGGGTCAGGTTGGCGTGCGGCGCGTTCTCAATGCGGCCGGGTATTCATTGGCTGGCTTGCGTGCGGCCTACACGGGCGAAGCCGCGTTTCGCCAGTTGCTTTGGCTCAACCTGCTGCTGGTGCCGCTGGCACTGTACTTGCCAGTCAGTCGTGGTGAACGTGCCCTGCTGGTAGCGGTGTGCCTGCTGGCGCTGATCGTCGAGTTGCTCAACTCGGCGCTTGAAGCGGCTGTTGATCGTATCTCCCTGGAGCGGCATCCCCTGTCGAAAAATGCCAAGGACATGGGGAGTGCCGCGCAGTTCTGTGCCCTCACTTTGATTGCGGCTGTATGGGCTATTGTCCTGCTCGGTTGATCAGGCAATCTCCGGGAGTACGATCTGATCGCTGCGGCTGACGCCAGCGGTGAGCGCCCGGCACAGTTCGAGGAACTCGCGCATCGCCGCGCTCTGGTACTTGTGGCGGTGCCAGATGAAGCAGAACGCCCGGCGCAGGTCGAGCTCAGGGGTTTCCAGGATCACCAGGCTGCCACGGCGTACCGCGTCGCGTAACGCCAGGCGGGATATGCAGCCCACGCCCAGCCCAGACTCCACGGCGCGCTTGATGGCCTCGGTATGCTCCAACTCCAGACGGATATTCAAGGGGCGATTGTGGTGGCGCACGGCGCGGTCGAAGGTCAGGCGGGTGCCGGAGCCTTGCTCGCGGAGGATCCAGCTCTGTGCGAACAGTCTGTCCAGACTGATCCTGGGCTGTTGTGCCAGGGGGTGGTGAGGCGCGCAGAATACGGCCAGTTCATCCTCTACCCAGGGCTCGACGATGATGTCCGGATGCTGGCAGTCCCCTTCGATCAGTCCCAGATCCAGCTCGAAGTTGGCGACCTGCTGCACCACGCTGGCGGTGTTATGCACATGCAGTGCGGCACGGCAGTCGCCATGGCGTTGCATGAAGTGCGCGAGCAGCAGGGTCGCCAGGTAGTTGCCAACCGTCAGGGTGGCTCCTACCGATAGGGAGCCGTAGCCGCTATGACCATGCAGCAGCTGTTCGATTTCCCGAGCCCTGTCGAGCAAGGCCACCGCCTGGGGGAGCAGTTGTCGACCCAGTGCATTGAGCAGCAGGCGCTTGCCCAGGCGGTCGAACAGCTGGCAATCGAACTGTCGCTCCAGTTCCGCCAGTGAGGTGCTGGTGGCAGACTGCGAGAGCGAGAGCTGTTCGGCTGCGCGCGAGACATTTTCGTGGCTGGCCACGGCGGTGAAGACTTCAAGCTGGCGCAGGGTGAACTTCATATCTGTATTCTCGATAAGCCTTATCTTTACTATCTGATTAACGGATAGAGTGCCGCTCCCTAGAATGCTGCGCAACCCCTCGATCTATCGCTGTGCGGAGCCCTGGCAATGAGTAACCTGAACATCGAGCGCGTGCTGAGCGTGCATCACTGGAACGACACCCTGTTCAGCTTCAAATGCACCCGTGACCCAGGGCTGCGTTTCGAGAACGGCCAGTTTGTAATGATCGGTTTGCAGCAGGAGACTGGCCGTCCGTTGTTGCGTGCCTACTCGATTGCCAGCCCGAACTATGAGGAAACCCTGGAGTTCTTCAGCATCAAGGTGCCGGATGGTCCGCTGAC
Source organism: Pseudomonas fluvialis (assembly GCF_002234375.1). Lineage (GTDB taxonomy): Bacteria > Pseudomonadota > Gammaproteobacteria > Pseudomonadales > Pseudomonadaceae > Aquipseudomonas > Aquipseudomonas fluvialis. Next base: position 23,682 of record NZ_NMQV01000007.1, on the reverse strand, counting down.
CTCGCAGTTACAGCACCTCAAGGAAGGTGATCCGATCCTGATCAGCAAGAAACCCACCGGCACCCTGTTGCTCGACGACCTGCTGCCGGGCAAGCACCTCTACCTGCTGTCCACCGGCACTGGGCTGGCTCCCTTTATCAGTGTCATCCAGGACCCGGCGGTATACGAGCGCTTCGACAAGGTGATCCTGGTGCATGGGGTGCGTTATGTGAACGAGGTGGCCTACCGCCAGTTCATTACCGAGCATTTGCCCAACAACGAATACTTTGGCGAGGCGGTGCGCGAGAAGCTGATCTACTACCCGACCGTCACCCGCGAGCCCTTTGAGAACCAGGGGCGTCTGACCGACCTGATGCGCAGTGGCAAGTTGTTCGCAGACATCGGCCTGCCGCCGATCAATCCGCAGGATGACCGCGCGATGATCTGTGGCAGCCCGAGCATGCTGGATGAAACCAGTGCGGTGCTGGATGAGTTCGGGCTGAAGATTTCCCCGCGCCTGGGCGAGCCCGGGGACTATCTGATCGAACGAGCGTTCGTCGAGAAGTGAGCTGCACAACCTGCCGCGAGCGCGGCAGGCCTCTGCAAAACTGCTGTTAGGCGTTGAGGCTGTCGGCCAGTGCTTTGGCCGGCACGTACTTGACGACCTTCTTGGCGGCAATCTGGATGCTTGCACCGGTTTGCGGGTTGCGGCCGGTGCGTGCCGGGCGTTCGCCAACCTTCAGCTTGCCGAGGCCGGGCAGGGTGATTTCGCCGCTGTGTTCCAGTTCGTCCGCGGCAATCTGAGCCAGCTGGTCGAGCACCGCGCGTACGCTGGTCTTGCTCAGGTCGGTGGCTTCGGCAATGTCGGTAATCAGTTGGTCTTTATTCAGGGCCATGCTCTGCTCCATCCATAAGTCGGTGCTCGTGCCTGTCGGCGGCACGGGCCAAGCCCGCACTCTAACCCAGCTTGCGTACCCTGGGCAGTACAAAATACCTCGGCCTAATTGTCGCACCCCAGGCTTCTGGCCAAGCATGTCACGCAACGGTTGTAACTTGCCGGTAAGCCGGTACAATGGCGCCGCTCGCCGCCAGGCGGGTGTCGTTATGGCGGTCCTGTCGGTCCCCTCGCAACGATCAGCCGTGAACCCGGTCAGGCCCGGAAGGGAGCAGCCGCAGCGGTGACATCGTGTGCCGGGGTGTGGCTGGCGGGGCCGCCTCCATCTTCTGCAGCTATTCTGCCTGCGCTTTTCGCTTCATTGCTCACCTTTGCCTTTCGCCGCTGCGGCTTGGGTGCAATTTGCCCGTCGCTCCGCTAGCATGGCGCCTTCAGCGATTTTGCCGGTGATGGTTTTCCATGAGTTATCAGGTTCTTGCACGCAAATGGCGTCCGCGTTCGTTCGGCGAGATGGTCGGCCAGGCGCACGTGCTCAAAGCCCTGGTCAACGCTCTGGACAGTCAGCGTCTGCACCATGCCTACCTGTTCACCGGTACCCGTGGCGTGGGCAAGACCACCATTGCGCGGATCATCGCCAAGTGCCTGAACTGCGAAACGGGTATCAGCGCCACGCCCTGCGGGCAATGCTCGATCTGTCGGGAAATCGATGAAGGCCGTTTTGTCGACCTCATCGAGGTGGACGCGGCCAGTCGTACCAAGGTCGAAGATACTCGTGAGTTGCTGGAAAACGTGCAGTACGCACCCAGCCGTGGGCGTTTCAAGGTCTACCTGATCGACGAAGTGCACATGCTCTCCGGGCATTCCTTCAATGCGCTGCTCAAGACCCTTGAAGAGCCGCCGCCTTACGTCAAGTTCCTGCTGGCAACCACCGACCCGCAAAAGCTGCCGGTGACCATTCTGTCGCGTTGCTTGCAGTTTTCTCTGAAGAGCATGCCGCCCGAGCGTGTCGTGGAACACCTGGCTCATGTGCTCAAAGCCGAGCAGATTCCCTTTGAGGAAGATGCGCTGTGGTTGCTGGGGCGTGCGGCCGATGGTTCGATGCGCGACGCCATGAGCCTGACCGACCAGGCGATTGCCTTTGGCGAAGGCAAGGTGCTGGCGGCCGATGTGCGGGCCATGCTTGGCAGCCTCGATCACGGACAGGTCTACGGGGTGCTGGAAGCCTTGCTGGCCGGTGATGCCCGGGCCTTGCTGGAGGCTGTTCGCCAGCTGGCTGAACAGGGCCCGGATTGGCACGGGGTATTGGCCGAGCTGCTTAATGTGCTGCATCGCCTGGCGATTGCCCAGGTGCTGCCGGATGCGGTGGATAACGGCCAGGGCGATCGCGAACGTGTGCTGGCACTGGCCCAGGCGCTGCCGGCCGAGGATGTGCAGTTTTATTACCAGATGGGCTTGATCGGCCGTCGCGATTTGCCTCTCGCGCCCGACCCGCGTAGCGGCTTTGAAATGGCCCTGCTGCGCATGCTGGCCTTTCGGCCGGCCGGCACCAGCCTGATACCGCCGAGTACACCGTTAAAGTCTGAGGCGGAGCGTGCGACCACCACGTCTTCGCCGGCCCGGACGGTGGTCGAGGCGACTGCCGTGGTGGCCGAAGTACCGGCAGCGCTGCCCGCTGAGCAAGCACCAGCCGCTGTAGCCAGTGCTACTTCCGGTGGACTTGACCTGCCCTGGCAGGCCGCCAATCCTGAGCCTGAGCCTGAGCCTGAGCCTGAAGCAGCCGTAGTGCTTGAGCCGGCTGCGCTGCCGCTTTCGCAGCCAGTGGCTGAGACGGTTAAGCCGCGCGTGGAGGAGGCTGTGCCGCTGCTGCCTGTCCCGGCCGTCGAGGAGACGGTGGATGACGATGAGCCGCCGCCGGGTGATTACGACTATTACGAAGCGGATGGCGAAAGCCTCGACTATCACTTTGCCGAGGAAGAAGAAGTGCTGCCGCAGGCCTGTGAGTTGCTGGCCGTGGCACCTGCCAGCGGCCTGGCGGCGGAGTGGCTGGCACTTTATCCGCGTCTGGGGCTGAGCGGGCTGACGGGCAGCATTGCCGCCAATTGCAGCCTGGTGAGTGCCGAAGGTGATGACTGGCTGCTGCATCTGGACCCGGCGCACAGTGCGCTGTTCAACAATACCCAGTTGCAGCGCCTGGGCGATGCGATTCGCCAGCAGCTGGGTCGCCCACTGCAGGTGCGTGTTGAAGTGGCTGCACCGCAGCAACAGACGCCAGCGCAAGCGGCTGCCGCGGCGCGCGCCCAGCGCCAGCGTGCCGCCGAGGCGTCGATCCACGCCGACCCGCTGGTCCAGCAAATGATTCAACAGTTCGGTGCCACATTGCGCGCCGACTCCATCGAACCCCTGAACAGCTGAGGACAACGACATGATGAAAGGTGGCATGGCCGGGTTGATGAAACAGGCCCAGCAGATGCAGGAAAGAATGCAGAAAATGCAGGAAGAGCTGGCCAACGCCGAGGTCACCGGGCAAGCCGGTGGCGGGCTGGTGAGCGTGGTCATGACCGGGCGTCACGACGTCAAGCGCGTCAGCCTGGATGACAGCCTGCTGCAGGAAGACAAGGAGGTTCTCGAAGACCTGATTGCCGCCGCGCTCAATGACGCGGTACGCAAGGTCGAGCAGAACAGCCAGGAGAAAATGTCCGGCATGACGGCCGGCATGCAGTTGCCCCCAGGCTTCAAGATGCCCTTCTGAGGCCGTTGCAAGCGCCCGTCAGGCACGTCGAACAGCGTTTGTGGCGGGCGTCCTTCCTCCTTCTTTGCCTTTTTAACCTGAGGTGTCATGAGCTTTAGCCCGCTGATTCGCCAGTTGATCGATGCCTTGCGCATCCTGCCCGGAGTCGGGCAGAAGACCGCGCAACGCATGGCCTTGCAGTTGCTTGAGCGCGATCGCAGTGGTGGCCTGCGCCTGTCGCAGGCGTTGGCGACAGCCATGCAGGGGGTTGGTTATTGTCAGCAATGCCGCACCCTCAGCGAGGAGGCGCTGTGCAACCTGTGCAGTGATACGCGGCGTGACGACAACCTGCTGTGCGTGGTGGAAGGGCCGCTGGATGTCTATGCGGTGGAGCAAACCGGCTATCGCGGCCGCTACTTTGTGCTCAAAGGTCACCTCTCGCCCCTGGATGGCCTGGGTCCGGAGGCCATTGGTATTCCCGAGCTGCTGCAGCGTATCGAAGCCGGGCAGTTTGCCGAGATCATCCTCGCCACTAATCCCACGGTGGAAGGCGAGGCGACTGCGCACTACATCGCCCAGTCGCTGCAAGGTAAAGGGATGGCACTGACGCGTATTGCCCACGGTGTGCCGCTGGGCGGCGAGCTTGAGCTGGTGGATGGCGGTACCCTGGCGCATGCCCTGGCCGGCCGGCGGCCCATGCTTGGCTGAGTGCAGGCAGTGCGCAGCAGCTCATACGCAGCATGACAGTGGTTGTAGTCTGCAACCTGCGTAGCTTCTGGCAGTTATGACGGCTTAACTGGCGAGAATGCCTTCTTGTTAACCAAGCAAGCGCTTGGTTATAGTCCTGGCACTTACTCTTTTATGTGCCCAGGAGCCGTCATGTCCGCCTTTCAGGAATATTTCACCACCGAGCACCAGCAGGTACGTGACAGCGTGCGCCGATTCGTCGAGCGCGAAATTCTTCCGCATATTGCCGACTGGGAAGAGGCCGAGAGCTTCCCGCGCGAGCTGTATCAGAAAGCCGGTGCTGCTGGGATTCTGGGTATTGGCTATCCGGAGCGCTTTGGTGGCAGTTACGAGGGCGATCTGTTTGCCAAGGTGGCCGCCAGTGAAGAGCTGATGCGTTGCGGTTCGGGTGGCCTGGTGGCCGGGCTCGGCTCACTGGATATCGGCCTGCCGCCAGTGCTCAAGTGGGCCAAGCCGGCCCTGCGTGACCGGGTGGTGGCCGAGGTGCTGGCCGGTGAGAAGATCATGGCCCTGGCGGTTACCGAACCGTCAGGCGGTTCTGACGTGGCCAGCCTGAAGACCCGTGCGCTGCGTGAGGGAGACTACTACCGGGTAAGCGGCAGCAAGACCTTTATTACCAGCGGTGTGCGTGCCGACTACTACACGGTAGCCGTGCGTACCGGCGGCGACGGTTTTGGCGGCGTCAGTCTGTTGCTGATCGAAAAGGGCACGCCAGGCTTCAGCGTTGGGCGTTCGCTGAAAAAGATGGGCTGGTGGTGCTCGGATACCGCCGAACTGTTCTTCGATGACTGCAAGGTGCCGGTGGATAACCTGATCGGCGTGGAAAACATGGGTTTTGCCGGGATCATGGCGAACTTCCAGAGCGAACGGCTGAGCCTGGCGATCATGGCCAACATGACTGCGCAGCTGGCACTGGAAGAGGCCACGCGCTGGGCGCATGAGCGGCAGGCCTTCGGCAAGCCGATCGGCAAGTTCCAGGTACTCAAGCACCGCCTGGCCGAAATGGCCACGCAGCTGGAGGTGTCGCGCGAGTTCACCTACCGGCAGGCGGCCAAGATGGCGGCCGGCAAGAGCGTGATCAAGGAAATCTCCATGGCCAAGAACTTTGCCACCGATGTGTCCGATCGCATCACCTACGACGCCACGCAGATACTCGGTGGCATGGGCTTCATGCGTGAGTCGCTGGTCGAGCGGCTGTACCGGGATAACCGCATCCTGTCGATTGGCGGAGGCACCCGGGAAGTGATGAACGAGATCATCAGTAAGCAGATGGGTTTGTAGTGTGCAGACAGGCCATGCCGAAACGGCATTGGCTTTTGTGAAAAAATAAGCCTAGATTTTCATGAAATTGCAGTTTGCCAATTTCATGAGGCGCGGGTGTGGCGCGCCATAGGCTTTTCGCCATGGACAAGCAGGAAGAGATGGCCGCACTGGCCATCCTGATTCACGATCTACGCAAGCATAAAAAGCTTACGCTCAGCCAGCTGGCCGAACGCATCGGCCGCTCGGTGGGCTTTCTCTCCCAGGTCGAACGCGGCCTGTCCCAGCCCAGCGTGGCCGACCTGACGGCCATCAGTGAAGCACTGGATGTGCCGACCAGCTATTTCTACAGCCTCAGCCAGCCACGTGCCGTAGCCTGGGTGACGCGGGCCCATGAGCGGCGCACCCTGTACCTGGCTCACGGGATTACCGACATCATGGCCTCGCCGACCCTGCAGGGTGCCTTTACCTTGCTCGACAGCCTGCTCGAGCCGGGCGCGCTGAGTGGTGAGCGGCAGATGCAGGACCGTTCCGAACAGGGCGGCTTCGTGCTGTCCGGGCAGCTCACCCTGTGGCTCGGTGAGCCGGAACAGTGCGTGACCCTTGGCCCGGGCGATGCCTTCCAGATCCCCAGTTATGCCCGCTTGCGCTATGCCAACCTCGGCGACAGTCCGGCGCGCGTGTTGTGGGTATACACCTGACGTTTTCTTCGCTACCTGCAGGACACAATAACAATGACAGCCTGTTTTCCCGATCTGCTCAGTGAAGTCCGGCAATTTCGCCAGCAGTACCCGCAAGTTCGCTTTGTCGACCTGATCTGCCTGGACATTCCCGGGCATTTCTATGGCAAGCGCTATCCCATCGAACTGCTGGAGAAGGTGGCCGCCGGCAGCCCGCTCAAGCTGCCGCAGAATTGCGTGCTGCTGGGCGCGCAGGGCGGTCTCTATGAAATTGGCGACTATTGCTTTCATGATGGCGACCCGGATGCGCTGCGCCGTCTGGTGCCTGGCACCTTGCGCCCGGTGACCTGGGAAAGCCAGCCGCTGGGGCAGATGCTGATCACCTCCGATGGCACCGCCGCGCCTATCGAGTTCGAGCCTCGTGAGGTGCTGGCACGAGTGGTACAGCGTCTTGCTGCACGCGGCATTCATCCGGTGGTGGCCTTCGAGTTGGAGTTCTACCTGTTCGACAAGGCACTCAAGGAGGGGCTGCCGCAGTACCCGCACGACCCCTATGGCGGTGATGCCGATGACCAGCCGAGCATGCACATCGAGCGGCTGTCACGTTTTGCCGATGTACTCGATGACATGACCGCCACGGCGCGCCTGCAGGGTATCGATGCCACGGTGATCACCGCGGAAATCGGCCCGGGACAGTTCGAGATCAATTTCAACCATTGCCAGGATCCCATGCAGGCGGCAGACAGTTCGGCGTTGTTCTGTCGCAGCACGCGTGGCGTGGCACGTCAGCATGGCTATCGGGCCAGCTTCATGGCCAAGCCCTACCTGCAGTACCCCGGCAGCGGCATGCATGTGCATGTCAGCCTGTACGATGCGGCCGGTGCCAATCTGCTGGCAGTCGATGAGCAACGCCCGCTGCGCCACGCGGTGGCCGGCTGCCTGGCGCTGCTGCCGCAGCTGATGCCGATCTACGCGCCCAATCACAACAGTTACCGGCGCCTGGGGGCGGCGGTCAATGCGGCCAGCAAGGCCAGTTGGGGCTACGAAGATCGCGATGCCTGTATCCGCATTCCCGATGCGGATCCGCATAACCTGCGCCTGGAGTTCCGTTTGCCGGGAGCCGACGCCAATCCTTATCTGGTGCTGGCGGCGCTGTTGGCCAGCATCGAACATGGCTTGCAGGCCGGCTGTGAACCCATTGCCCCGCTCAATGAGGACCGTCACAGCGGCATCGACTTCCCTCTTGATCTGCTGCAGGCCGTACGCAACATGCAGCACAGCGCTGCCGTGCAGGCGGCGTTGGGGCGTGAGTTCGTGATGGTTTATTGCGAGAACAAGCGCCAGGATCACCTGGCCTTTCTCCATGCAATCAGCCCACGCGAATACCAGTGGTATCTGTAGCCTGCTCGGCCTGTCAGTGGCCCAGGCCGAGCAGGCCGCCGCACAGCGCGCAGCCCAGCACCACCAGCCAGGCCGGCAGGCGCCAGTACTGCAGAGCCAGCCAGGCGAGCAAGGCCAGCGCCAGCTCGCGCGGGCCGGCAATCGCGCTATACCAGATCGGCTGGTAGAGCGCCGCCAGCAGCAGGCCGACCACCCCCGCACCCACCCCGGCCATGGCGGCCTGCATGCGGGCCAGGTGACGCAGGCGATCCCAGAAGGGCAGGGCGGCGGCGACCAGCAGGAAGGACGGCAGGAACACTGCCAGCAGGCACAGCAGGCCGCCACTCCAGCCATTCAACGGGCCGTGCTGGACGGCACCGAGAAAGGCGGCAAAGGTAAACAGTGGACCGGGTACCGCCTGCGCAGCGCCGTAGCCGGCAAGAAAATCACTGTTGCTGACCCAGCCGTTGGGTACCACTTCGGCCTGCAGTAGCGGCAGCACTACGTGGCCGCCACCAAACACCAGGGAGCCGGCACGGTAAAAGGCATCCACCAGTTGCAACGGTTGCCACTGACTGGAGTCGGCCGCTAGTGGCAGACCGAACAGCAGTACGATGAACAGCAGCAGGCAGAGCCATGCCGGACCTGCGCCGGCGGCGCGCGAGCCAGGCGCCGCAGCAGCTTCGACAGGCGCCTGCAGCCACAGCATGCCGGCCAGGGCCGCCAGACCAATGACCACCAGCTGATTCCACGCTGAAGGCCAGAGCAAGATCAGCAGACAGGCCAACACCATCAGGCTGGCCCGCCGCGCGCCCTGGCACAGGCTACGCCCCATGCCCCATACAGTCTGGGCGACTACCGCCACGGTGACGATCTTCAGGCCCTGCAGTACGCCGCTTGGTAGGCTGTCTGACCAGTTTTGCAGACCCAGGGCAAAGCCGATGAGTAGCGCCGCCGAGGGCAAGGTGAAGCCGCACCAGGCGGCCAGGGCCCCGGCATAGCCGGCACGTTGCAGGCCCAGGGCCATGCCTACCTGGCTGCTCGCGGGGCCGGGGAGGAACTGGCAGAGCGCGACCAGTTCGGCATAGCGTGCCTCGTCGAGCCAGCGGCGTTCCACCACCAGGGCCTGGCGGAAGTAGCCCAGATGGGCCAAGGGGCCGCCGAAGGAGGTTAGCCCCAGGCGCAGGAAAATCAGGAAAACCTGCCAGGGTGAGTCTGGCGCAGCTAGGGGTTTGCACATAGGGGAAATGATCAGGCAGAAAACTGCTGGCAGCTTAACGTGGCGGGTCGAGTCTGCCGAGCCGCGATGACGGTTTTGTGACTGTGCATCATGCCGCCTGCCTATGCTGGCTGCATCCGTTGCTGAATGAGTGTTGTCAGCCGGCATACTGTCTGGTTAACGTGGCGCACCTTGGTTGCTCTGGATAACTGCCCCATGTTGACCCTGCATCATCTCGAATTCTCGCGCTCGCAGCGCATCCTCTGGTTGTTGGAAGAGCTGGGGGTGCCCTATGAGCTGAAGGTTTACCGCCGTGATCCGCTGACGCGCCTGGCACCGGCAGAACTGAAGGCTGTCCACCCGCTGGGTAAGTCGCCGGTGATCACGGATGGCGATGAAGTCATCGCCGAGTCCGGAGCAATCATCGAGTATCTGGTGGAACGCTACGCCAGCCAGGCCAGTGGCGAGTTGGCTGGTCTACAGCCTGCGCCTGGTACACCGGCACATCGTCAGTGTCGCTTCTGGATGCATTACGCCGAAGGGTCGTTGATGAACTGGCTGGTGATGAAGCTGGTGTTCACGGTGATTCCCAACAAGCCCATGCCGTTTTTTGTGCGTCCCATCGCGCGAGGCCTGTGCAGCAAGGTGCAAGCCAGCCTGATCGATCCGAACCTTCGCAGCGCGCAGGCATTTATCGAAGCACATCTGGCCACGCACCGCTGGTTTGCCGGTGAGCAACTGAGCATGGCCGATTTCCAGATGAGTTTTGCCATCGAAGCCTTGCTGGCGCGTGGCCAGGCCAGCGAGTCGCCCTGCCTGGGCGCCTACCATGCGCGCCTGCAGGCACGTCCGGCTTATCAGCGCGCCCTGGCTAAGGGTGGTCCGGTGCTGGGGCTGTAACGGCTAGGTGGTTTGCGCCTGCCAGAGCAGCGCATAGCCCAAGAGCAGTAGTGGCCAGGCGCTGAGTGGGCCGAACAGCAGGCGCCAGTGCAGCGGGCGTGGGTCGAAACCCACGCCATGCACGAAACCGCCGGAAATGCCCAGCATGACCAGCATCAGCAAGCCATGGCTGTAGCGTCCCTGGCTATCCAGCATGGCGGCTGGATGGATCAGCAGCAGCAGGGCCAGCGGGCTGGCCAGCAGCAGCGATACAGCGCGCGCCAGCGCATGCTGTAGCCAGTGTCTGTTACGGCTCATGGCTGTCGAGATCCTGGGTGCTTTCCAGCCACAGGACATTGATAATGGCCAGGCTGCAGGCCAGTAATACGCCAAGAATCCAGGTGAAATACCACATCTGTCAGGCTCCTCGTCAGCGGGCGATGCGTAGCATCGCCCGTTTAGCTTCAATAAAGACCGTGGGGGTTGTTGCGGATTTGTGCCGTAGTCACCGTGCCCCACATCTTGGCGTAGCTCCACAGGGTGTAGAGCAGGATCAGTGGGACGAACAGACAGGCCACTACGAACATGATGCCAAGCGTCTTGTGGCTGGATACGGCATCCCATAGGGTCAGGCTCGATTGCGGATCAATGCTGGACGGCATGACGAAGGGGAACAAGGCAAAGCCTGCGGTGCACAGCGTGCCGATGATGGCCAGGCTGGAGCCCAGGAATGCCCAGCCAAACAGGCGGCCACTGGCGCCGAGCCAGGCCAGTGCGGCCCCGGCCAGGCCAAGCAATGGCGCGATCAGACTGAGTGGTTGGCGGCTGTAGTTGTCCAGCCAACCCGGATTGCCCACGGCCACCTGCTTGGCTAGTGGGTTGCTGGCAGCGTTACCGTCAACTGCGCTGACCAGTTGCAGGCCCTGAATGTCACCCAGCCATAGCCACAGGCCTGCAGCCGAAAAACTGGCCAGGTAAAGCACCGCGCAGTACCGTGCGGCACGGCGACTGCGCAGGGCGATGGCGCCCTCACTGCGCATGCCCAGCCAGGTGGCACCGTGCAGGCAGAGCATGCTCAGGCTGACGAGTCCTGCCAACAGGCCGAAGGGATTGAGCAGCTGCCAGAAGTTGCCGTGGTAGCTGACGCGCAGGTCGGCATCGAACTGAATCGGCACGCCCAGCAGCAGGTTGCCGAAGGCCACGCCGAACACCAGCGCCGGTACCAGCCCGCCGATGCACAGCCCCCAGTCCCAGCTCTGTCGCCAGCGGGTATTCTCCAGCTTGCTGCGGTAATCGAAGCCGACCGGGCGCACGAAAAGGGCGAACAGCACGACCAGCATTGCCCAGTAGAAGCCGGAGAACGAGGCGGCATAGACCAACGGCCAGGCGGCGAATAAGGCGCCGCCCGCGGTGATCAGCCAGACCTGGTTGCCGTCCCAGTGCGGGGCGATGGTGTTGATGATGACTCGGCGCTCTTCATCGTCGCGGCCGAGCAGCGGCAACAGTGCGGCGGCTCCCAGATCGAAGCCATCGGTCAGGGCAAAGCCGATCAACAGGACACCGACCAGTATCCACCAGACCAGCTTGAGGCTTTCATAATCGAGCATGGCATTCTCCTCAGGCGATGGCCGGCTGTGTGCGTTCGAAGTGGTAGCGGCCGGTATGCAGGCTGCTTGGGCCAAGGCGCGCGAAGCGGATCATCAGGTACATCTCGATGACCAGCAGCACGCTGTAGAAAGCCACCAGCGCGATCAGCGACCCCCAGACGTCCGTGGTGGACACACTGGATACCGACAGGTGGGTGGGGAGTACTTCGCCAATCGACCAGGGCTGACGGCCGTGCTCCGCGACATACCAGCCGGTTTGCGCGGCAATCCATGGCAAGGGCAGGCTGAGCAGCGCCCATTTGAGCAGCCAGGGCTTGTGCTCCTCATTGCGTTTGGCGGATGCCCAGAAGGCGCAGATAAACAGCGCGAGCATCAGCACACCGCAGCCGACCATGATGCGGAAGGTCCAGAACAGGCTGGCAACATCCGGGATGGTGTCGAGGCTGGCCTGGGCGATTTGCTCAGGCGTGGCATCGACCATCTGCTCGGTGTATTTCTTCAGGAGCAGGCCATAGCCGAGGTCGGCCTTCACGGCGTCGAAGGCCTGCAGCGTGGCCGGGCTACGATCACCGCTGCGTAGTTGCTGCAACAGCGCGTAGGCTTGCATGCCGTTGCGGATACGCGCCTCGTGCTGTATCAGCAGGTCCTTGATGCCGGTCACTTCGCCGTCCAGCGAACGGGTGGCGATCAAGCCGAGTGCATAGGGGATACGGATGGCATAGTCGGTGCGCATGGCTTGCTGGTCAGGCAGACCGAACAATGTGAACGCGGCCGGCGCTTCATGGGTATCCCACTCGGCCTCGATAGCGGCCAGCTTGGTCTTCTGCACATCGCCAATCTCGTAGCCGGATTCGTCGCCCAGCACGATGACCGAGAGAATCGACGCCAGGCCGAAGGCCGAGGCGATGGCGAAGGAACGCCGGGCAAAGCCGAGGTCGCGGCGCTTGAGCAGGTAGTAACTGGAAATCGCCAGCACGAAAACGGCACCTGTCACATAGCCGGCGGCTACGGTATGCACGAACTTGACCTGCGCCACCGGGTTGAACAGCAGCGCCGAGAAGTCGGTCAGCTCCATGCGCATGGTGTCGATGTTGAATTCGGCGCCTACCGGGTTCTGCATCCAGCCATTGGCGATGAGAATCCATAGAGCCGAAAGATTCGAACCCAGGGCAACCAGCCAGGTAACGGCCAGGTGCTGAAGCTTGGACAGACGTTCCCAGCCGAAGAAGAACAGGCCGATGAAGGTTGATTCGAGGAAGAACGCCATCAGCCCTTCGATAGCCAGCGGCGCGCCGAAGATGTCGCCGACGTAGTGGCTGTAGTAGGCCCAGTTGGTGCCGAACTGGAACTCCATGGTCAGCCCGGTGGTGACGCCGAGGGCGAAGTTGATGCCGAACAGCTTGCCCCAGAACTTCACCATGTCCTGATAGACCTGCTTGCCGGTCATCACATAGACCGACTCCATGATGGCCAACAGGAAGGCCAGGCCGAGTGTGAGGGGGACGAAGAGAAAGTGGTACATGGCAGTCATGGCGAACTGCAAACGCGATAGGTCAACGAGTTGTTCCGAGATCATCCCGGTACTCCTTGGATACGGCAGGGCGAGAAGAAACAGGCGGCTGCGGGGTATCGGTCAACAGGTGTTGGCTGACGCGCTCGCTACCGTCCACCGGCAGGGTCGGGGAGGGGAACCACAGTGCCTTGATGGCCAGCAGTACAGCCAGCTTGATCAGGGCGATCACCGCTATTTCACGAACCAAAGGGATTCGCCAGGGTGAGGATGAAGGGCCTGCGTGCGCCGACGTGGCCGCCTGGGTAGTGCATGGCTTGGGCGACGGAGAGGCTGTCATCTTTATACTCTGTGGGGTATTGCGCGGTACTACTTTAGTCGTAGCAAAGCCACCGGCTCAATCAATAATCGCCAATGGGGTGTGCGGTGTGTTGTCGCAGGCGTTTTTGTCGCGCACAGCTCGGCCTGCCTTGGCGAGCGGGCGTTTGCAGGGTGCTGGTAAGGGCGAGCTGACTGGGGACTGGACGTGGCGGGCTGTCAGAAGGCTGTCCGGGTAGGCCGTACGCATTGCCGCGTAGTGCAAAGGCCTACCTGGAGCAGCGAGTTGTGCTGTCTTGCCGCGCTCTGTCAGCGATCGTCGAGGGCGAAGGCGGTGAGAGTGAAGGTAGGGATGTGCATATCCTGCAGCTTTTGCGAGCCACCCAGTTCCGGTAGGTCAATGATGGCGGCTGCCTCGAACAGCTCGGCGCCCATACGTCGAATCAGCCGTGCAGCGGCCAGCAGCGTGCCACCGGTGGCGATCAGGTCATCGAGCAGCAGTACCTTGTCGCCGTCACACAGGCTATCGGCATGTACCTCCAGCAAGGCTTCGCCGTATTCGGTCTGGTAGCTTTCGCTTAGCACGTCGGCGGGCAGCTTGCCGGCTTTGCGGAACAGTACCAGTGGCTTGTTCAGTTGATAGGCCAGCACGCTGCCGAGCAGGAAGCCGCGGGCATCCATGGCGCCGATGTGGCTGAAGTCAGCTTCCACATAACGCTGGGCAAAGCTGTCCACCACCATGCGCAGGGCGCGCGGTGACTGGAAAACCGGGGTAATGTCGCGGAAGACGACCCCCGGTTTGGGAAAGTCGGGCACCGGACGGATCAGGGATTTGACGGTAAATTCGTCGAAGATCATGAAGACAAACCTGTTAACGCGTGTTGACGGCGAAGTATAGGCGTGTACGCCTGTACACTGCATGTTGAAAATCAAGTCCGTCGTGCCCGGATGGCAAAACGGCCTGCACAGGTGGACTGTGCAGGCCGTTGTTGTTGCTTGCCAGCGGCTTAGCGGTCGGCGCTGCCACCGGCCAGGGCGCACAGCCCGATGGGGTCGAGAATGCGTACTTCCTTGCCTTCGCTTTCCAGTAGGCCATTCTGCTGGAAGCGGGTGAACACCCGGGAAACGGTCTCCACGGCGAGGCCCAGATAGGTGCCAATTTCGTTGCGCGACATGGCCAGACGGAATTGGTTGGCGGAGAAGCCGCGTGCCTGGAAGCGTGCCGACAGGTTGACCAGGAAGGTGGCAATACGCTCGTCGGCAGTCTTCTTCGACAACAGCAGCATCATCTGCTGGTCGTCGCGGATTTCCCGGCTCATCACGCGCATCAGCTGGCGACGCAGCTGTGGCAGCTGGATGGCAATTTCGTCGAGACGGTCGAAGGGAATCTCACAGACCGAGGTGGTTTCCAGTGCCTGTGCGGACACCGGGTAGGCTTCTGTGTCCATGCCAGCCAGGCCAACCAGTTCGCTGGGCAGGTGAAAGCCGGTGATCTGTTCTTCACCGATATCGGTAACGCTGAAGGTTTTCAGGCTGCCCGAGCGTACGGCAAAGATGGCATTGAAGTGGTCACCCTGGCGAAACAGGAATTCGCCTTTTTTCAGCGGGCGTCCGCGCTTGACGATCGCGTCGAGCGTGGCGACATCTTCCATGTTCAGCGACAGCGGCAGACAGAGCGGTGCAAGGCTGCAGTCGTTGCAGTGAGCTTGATGGGTTGTGCGAACCCTGATCGGCTCTTTCATCGCAAGTTCCTTGGGGCTGGGCTAACGTGCGAGCAAGGTTAACCCACTGCGGCTTACACCGCTAGACATACTCCCCCCCGCAAGATTATCGATAGCTTGGCCGCAGCGCATAGTGATCTGGATCAGTTGCGGCGTGGGTGTCTGTCACAACCGGCCTGCTAGCCGCGCCAGACGGCGCTTGTGCGGGCGTGCGTGGTCTGCTGTCAGGCAGCTCCTGCAGTTGTCGCGGGGTGTGAAGTGGCGCACGTCAGCGACGACGTGTCGCAGGATTCAGGCGCAGGTCAGGGGTTTGCGGTAACGATCGAAGAGCATGCAGACCGAGCGCACCAGGAGGCGTCCGGAAGCCGTGATATCGAGGCGCCGGTCGCACAGCTCGATCAGGCCGTCGTTGGCCATTTGCTGGAGGTCGTTCCAGATGTCGGCGAAGTAGCTGCGGAAGTCGATGCCAAAAGGCTTTTCGATATCGCTGAACTCCAGCTCGAACTCGCACAGCAGGCGCTGGATGATGTGGCGTCGCAGGCGGTCATCCAGGCTGCAGGTATGTCCGCGGCAGGTACTCAGTTGGGCGTTGTGCAACTGTGTCAGGTACTGCTCGAGATCGCAGGTGTTCTGGCAGTACAGGTCACCCACCTGGCTGATGGCCGAGACGCCCAGGCCGATCAGGTCACAGTGCCCGTGACTGGTATAGCCATGCACGTTGCGTTGCAGGAGGCCATCTTCCTGGGCAATCGCCAGCTCGTCATCGTTGAGGGCGAACTGTTCAAGGCCTATGTAGCGATAACCGGCGCGGGTCAGCTGCTCGATGCTATTTTCCAGCATGGCCAGGTTGCCTGCGTCGCCCGGCAGCTCCAGCGCATTGATGCGTTGCTGCAGCGGGAAACGTTCTGGACGATGCTGATAGTGGCGTAGCGACAAGCGCTCGGGTTGCAGGGCCATGATGGTCTGCAGGGTATGGGCGAAGCTTTCCGGGGTTTGCTGTGGCAGGCCATAGGTCAGCTCGATGTTGATCGAGCGGTATTGCAGGGTGCGCGCGGCCTCTACCAGATTGCAGGTCTGCTCCAGGCTCTGTTGGCGATTGACGGCGCTTTGCACCTGCGGGGCCAGGTCTTCCACGCCCAGGTTGACGCGGTTGAAGCCCAGCTCGCGGAGCAGGCCCATGGTCGACCAGGAGGCAGAGCGCGGATCGACGTCGATGCTGTAGTCGGTGCTGCTGTCATTGAGCAGGGTAAAACGCTGCCGCAGATGAGCCATCAGCTGACGCAATTCTTCCTGGTTGAAGAACGTCGGCGTACCGCCGCCCAGATGCAGTTGCTCGACCTGCTGCTGACGGTCGAGGTGGCAACTGATCAGGTCGATTTCCCGCTGCAGGTAGTGCAGGTAGCGTGCGGCGAGTTCGCGATCCTGGGTAACGATGCGCAGACGGTCGCAATGAAAGCAGGCGCTGTTGCAGAAGGGCAGGTGGACATACAGGGACAGCGGGCGACGTGCCTTGCGGCTTTCGCGCAGGGCATGCAGTAGCTCGAAGGAGCTGACATCTTCATGGAACTGTCGCTGCAACGGGTAGGAGCAATAGCCTGGTCCGGCCCGGTTGTAGCGGCGGATGAGATTTGCATCCCAGCGGATGGCGTCAAGCATGCAAAGTCGACCCAGGACAAAGTCATTCGATGGCGCCCAGTCTAGGGGGTAGTTGCCAGGGAATACTTGACTTGTGTCAAGGGACAAAAAGTCGCAAGTTTTGTCCGCTGCAATCTCTGCTCAGTGGCCCATCAGCCAGTGCTGGTGTGGGCCGGGTAGGCTCCACAGACCGAACAGTATGACCAGCAGGCCGGCAGCCGCGCGTATACCCCGTTGCCGGAGCAAGCCCAGCAGGCGCTCGGCGGCCAGGCCGCTGGCAAGCAGAACCGGCCAGGTGCCGAGGCCGAAGGCCAGCATCAGCAGCGCGCTGTCCAGCGCACTGCCCTGGCTGGCAGCCCACAGCAGGGTACTGTAGACCAGCCCGCAGGGCAGCCAGCCCCATAGTGCGCCGAGTAGCAAGGCTTGCGGCAGCCTGCTGACGGGCAGCAGTCGGCTGGCCAGGGGTTGCAGGTGCCGCCAGAGTCCGCGACCGATCGCCTCGATGCGCGTCAGGCCATGCCACCAGCCGGCCAGGTACAGGCCCATGGCGATCAGCAGGAGGGCTGCCAGTACGCGCAACAGCATGGCCAGTGGGCTGTTCTCCAAGGCCCAGCCGGCCAGGCCGAGTAGGTAGCCGGCAGTTGCATAGCTGAGGATGCGGCCCAGGTTGTAAGCCAGCAGCAGGCGCAGGCGACGACTGCGCTGCTGCGCCGGAATGGCCAGGGTCAGGGCGCCCATCAGGCCGCCGCACATGCCCAGGCAATGCCCGCCACCCAGTAGCCCGAGTACCAGTGCGGGGATGACCAGCTCAAGCGTCATGCGAGGATTTTTCCTCTGTCTGCCCCTTGGCCTCGGCCTGTCCAGCCTGGTGAGCTGGATCTTCGTCATCGAAGAGGATGCTGTGTGCGGGGCCTTCGAGGTCGTCATACTGGCCGCTATCTACGGCCCAGAAGAACAGCCAGATAGCCAGAGCGACCACGATCACGGCAATCGGGATCATGACATAGAGAGCGGTCATACGGACTCCGGGACGGGGGCCTGAGGGTGCGACGTTGCACTAGGCGCCTTGTCAGGTGCTTGCAGGCGCAGGGCGTTGACAACCACCAGCAACGAACTCAGCGACATGCCCAGGGCTGCCCAGGCCGGGGTCACCCAGCCCAGTGCGGCGAAGGGCAGGATCAGGCCGTTGTACAGGGTGGCCCAGGACAGGTTCTCGATAATGATCCGCCGGGTGCGACGGGCCATGACGAAGGCGCTGATCAGGCTGTCCAGGCGATTACTGAGCAGTACCGCGTCGGCACTGGTCTTGGCCAGGTCGGTCGCGCTGCCCATGGCAACACTGATATCGGCGGCAGCCAGCACCGGCACGTCGTTGACGCCGTCACCGAGCATCAGTACGCGGCGACCCTCGGCATGCAGCTGGCGAAGTACGGCGAGCTTGTCATCGGGGGTAAGGCCGCCGCGTGCGTCATCTATACCCAGTTGTGCGGCGACACTGGCCACCATCGGCGAGCTGTCACCGGACAGCAGGAGTGTTTGCCAGCCGCGTTCCCGGCAGGCTGCCAGCAGTGCCGGGGCATCCTGGCGCAGGCGATCATCCAGGCCAAACCAGGCCAGCGGCCCTTGCTGGTCACCCAGCAGCAGCCATTGGCCGCTATCGCTGGGTATGGCGGGCACGATCTGGCCGCTCAGGGCACAGACGAAATCGGCCTGGCCGATACGCAGCGTGCGGGCCTCCACTTGCCCCTGCAGTCCCTTGCCTGGCTCGCTGCGTACCTCTTCGGCCGCTTGCGGTGCACGACCGAATGCCCGGGCGATGGGGTGTTCCGAGCGATTTTCCAGTGCCGCAGCCAGCGCCAGGCACTGTGTACTGTCCAGTGCTCCGAGTGGCACGACCTGACGCAGGGTCAGGCGGCCCTCGGTGAGGGTGCCGGTCTTGTCGAAAATCACCGTATCGATATGGTTCAAGCCTTCCAGCACGTGGCCACGGGTCAGCAGCAGGCCGGCACGGTGCAGGGCACCGGTAGCGGTGGTCAGAGCGGTTGGGGTGGCCAGCGACAAGGCACAGGGACAGGTGGCTACCAGCAGGGCGAGAACGATCCAGAAAGCGCGGTCACTGTCGATCTGCCACCACACCAGGCCAACCAACGCGGCGACGATCAGCACTGTAATGAGGAACCACTGTGCGACGCGATCGGCCAGTTCGGCCAGGCGCGGTTTCTCGCTTTGCGCGCGCTCCAGCAGGCGGACGATGGCGGATAGTCGGGTGTCCTGGCCCAGTGCCTCTACCTGTACGGTCAGCGGGCCTTCGACATTCAGTGTGCCGGCGGTCACGCGATCACCCGGCTGGCGAGGCAGGGGCAAGTACTCACCGCTGAGCAGCGATTCATCGATGCTCGATTGTCCGCTGAGAATGATGCCGTCGGCCGGCAGCAAGGTACCGGGCGGCACCAGCACCTGTTCGCCACGGCGCAGTTCGCTGAGCAGGATGCGCTGACTATGACCTTCGGCATCCAGGCGCAGACAGGAGGCCGGCAGCAGGTTGACCAGCTGCGCGGTCGCTGCGGCGGTGCGTTCACGGGCACGACGCTCCAGGTAGCGTCCGGCCAGCAGGAACAGGGCGAACATACCCACGGCATCGAAATACAGTTCGCCACGCCCGCTGACCGTTGACCAGATACCGGCCAGGTAGGCGCCGCCAATGGCCAGGGAAACCGACACGTCCATGGTCAGGTGGTGGGTGCGCAGGTCGCGCAGCGCACCCTTGAAAAAGCCGGTGCAGCAATAGAAAACGATGGGCGTGGTGAGGAACAGGCTGACCCAGCGCAGGATGCGGTCCATATCGCTGGACAGGTCGAGGTTGAACTCAGGCCAGGTGGCCATGCTGGCCATCATTACCTGCATCCACAGCAGCCCGGCGACACCCAGCTGGCGAAGCGCACGGCGATTTTCCTGGTGCAGTTGCTCGGCCGCCTGGTCAGGCTGATAGGGATGCCCGGCATAGCCGATGCGCCGCAGGCTCTTGAGGATGCCGCTTAGGGCTAGCTGGCTGGACTGCCAACGCACCTGCAGGCGCTGGTTGGATAGGTTGAGGTGGGCCTCGGCGATGCCTGGGAGGGTACGCAGGTGGCGTTCGATCAACCAGCCGCAGGCGGCACAGCTGATCCCTTCGATCAGCAGGCAGGTTTCGGCCAGCTCACCCTCATGGCGTACAAATGGTTGCTGTACTTCAGCGCGATCGTAGAGTGCCAGTTCGTCAGCCAGTTCGCGCGGCAGGGCTTCGGGGTTGCTGGCGGTTTCGCTACGATGCTGGTAGTAGCTTTCAAGGCCACCCTGGACGATGGCTTCGGCAACGGCCTGGCAGCCCGGACAGCAAAAGTCTCGCGTCTGCTGCAGTACGCTGGCCTGGAAGCGACTGCCGGGCGGAACCGGCAAGCCGCAGTGGTAGCAGGGTAGGGGGGCACTCATGGAGCGTTCAGTGACCGAGGAGGATCACCTGGCCATCGACCAGCTCTTCCTCTTCGAACAGTCGCCACTGACGCCCACCTTCTTCGCCGAGGATTTCCACGAAGCGACGACCCTGTACCTCATCTTGCAGCAAGCCGCGATAGCGCTTGCCTTCGACAGGCTGCAGGATGACCCGGCGATCCTTGCTTTCCTGGGTCGGCGAGATCAGGTTGAGCACCAGTTGCTGCGGATTGCTGTAGCCCTCCAGCTGCAACTCGGCGGTCCCGGTGGCGTTGTCCAGGCTCAGCTGTCCACGAATGGACAGCTGTTCGGCAAACTTCTCCCGGTCCAGCGACTGGTTGATGCCCTTGCCGGCATCGTAGTAGTTGCTGACGACCAGTGTGTCGGCACCGCGCGTGGCGATGGTCAGCAGCGACAGGCCGAGGATGACCGAGGAGAGCAGTATGCCGATGATGAACCACGGCCAGAACTGCTTGTACCAGGGCTGCAGAGAAAGATCGTCAGCGTGCGACATGGGGCTCCTTGATTAGCGCAGGGTGGGACCGATGAAGCGGCTTTCGGATTCGTCGCTGATGCTCGGGTCTTCAACCGCCTGGATTGTGAAGGCGATGGTGTTGGTGCTCGAGGGCAGCTTCTCCGGATCCAGCGACAGCTCGACAGGCAGCGAGAGAATTTCGCCCGCCTTGGCGGCGACCTGTTGCTTGCCTTCATAGACCAAGCCATCCAGACCGCTGGCAGTGATGCTGAAGGTAAGATCGCGCTGGGCCTTGTTCATGATCTTCAGGGTGTAGACGTTTTCGATGCGCCCTTCTTCGTTCTCGCGATACAGCACGCGATCCTTGAGTACGTCGAGCTCCGTCAGCGAACGGTTGAACACTGCATAGCCGAACAGGCTGCTCATTACGCACAGGGCGATGGCATAGCCTATCAGGCGCGGGCGCAGCAGGTGGGTCTTCTGTCCGGAAAGATTGTGTTCGGTTGTGTAGCTGACCAGGCCACGCGGGTAGCCCATTTTGTCCATGATGCTGTCGCAGGCGTCGACACAGGCTGCGCAACCGATGCATTCAATTTGCAGACCATTGCGGATGTCGATGCCGGTGGGGCATACATGCACGCACATCTTGCAGTCGATACAGTCACCCAGGCCGTCAGCCTTGTAGTCGGCATCCTTCTTGCGCGGGCCGCGATTTTCGCCGCGCCCGGCATCGTAGGAGACGATTAGCGTGTCTTTGTCGAACATCACGCTCTGGAAGCGCGCATAAGGGCACATGTAGATGCAGACCTGCTCACGCAGCCAGCCGGCGTTACCGTAGGTGCCGAGTGTGAACATGCCAACCCAGAAATAGGCCCAGCCATTGGCCTGGCCATTAAGCAGTTCCGGGATCAGTTCACGGATGGGCGCAAAATAGCCCACGAAGGTCAGGCCGGTGACCAGGCCAATCAGCAACCACAGTGAATGCTTGGCTGTCTTGCGTGCCAGCTTCTCGGCGCTCATGGGCTGCTTGTCGAGTTTCATGCGCTGGTTGCGATCACCTTCGGTGACTTTCTCGCACCACATGAATACCCAGGTCCAGACACTTTGTGGGCAGGTATAACCGCACCACACGCGTCCGGCGAAGACGGTAATGAAGAACAGGCCGAAGGCGCAGATAATCAGCAGCCAGGACAGCAACATGAAGTCCTGCGGCCAGAAGGTTGCGCCAAAGACATGGAACTTGCGGCCGGGCAGATCCCACCAGACGGCCTGGCGGTCGCCCCAGTTGAGCCAGACAGTGCCGAAGTAGAGGATGAACAGAAGTGCGCCACCACCCATGCGGATAGTGCGGAACAGGCCGGTAAAGGCCTTGGTGTAGATGGCCGGCCGTTTGGCATAGAGATCAACGCCAGCGTTGCCCTTGCCATTCGGGGTTATGTTTTTTACAGGAATTTGTTCAGTCATCACGGCTTACCACGGCGGTTTATGAGACTCCTGCTTATAACTTGCAGGAATAATCTTATAACTGCATTAATGGTACGCCTGTCTGTCTGAGAAGAGGTGCGACAGGCTGTCGCACCTCTGGACAGGATCATTGATCTTTATTGTTCTGCGACAGGCTATACACGTACGCAGCCAGCAGGTGCACCTTGTCATTGCCAAGGAAGTCCTTCTGGGCGGGCATCTGGCCATTACGGCCATAGCGCAGGGTTTGCTGCACCTGGGCAAAACTGGAGCCATACAACCAGACTTTGTCGGTCAGGTTCGGCGCCCCCATGGCTTGCATACCTTTGCCTTCAGCACCATGGCAGACTACACAATTGGTCTGGTAGATCTGTTGACCTGCGGCAATGTCGATGCCGAGGTCTTCAGGATTCTTCAGGCCAGAGAGGCTGCGCACATAGCCGGCAACATTGCGGATGCCTGGCTCGCCAAGGATTTCTCCCCAGGCCGGCATGACAGCCTGGCGACCATTGAGGATGGTGGTTTTGATGGCCTCTGGCTCACCGCCCCACAACCAGTCGTGGTCGGTCAGGTTGGGGAAGCCATAAGCGCCCTTGGCATCGGAGCCGTGGCATACCGAGCAGTTGGAAGCAAACAGGCGACCGCCCATTTTCAATGCCTGCTCGTCCTTGGCGACTTCCTCGATGGGCATCGCGGCATATTTGGCGAAGATCGGCCCGTACTTCTCGTCGGCCTTGTCCATCTCCTTTTCCCACTGCTTGACCTGTGTCCAGCCGCCCTCGTAGCCTGGGAAAATACCTTTCCAGGTACCCATGCCCGGGTAAAGGATCAGATAGCCCACGGCGAATACCAGGGTGGCCACGAACAGCATGAACCACCAGCGCGGCAGCGGGTTGTCGTATTCCTCGATGCCATCGAAGGCGTGGCCAAGGGTTTCTTCGGTTGTGTCTTTGCGCTGGCCTTTGCGGGTGGCAAAGATCAGCCAGGTCAGCGCCACCAGGGTGCCGCCTGTCAGGAGGATGATGTACCAGCTCCAGAATGAGGTCATTCGTTGTTGCTCCTGGAAGAGTGCTCGTCACGCGAAGGGGTGCGGGTCTCTTCGTCGGCGAAGGGCAGATTGGCTGCTTCGTCGAAGCTCGATTTGCGCTTGTTGCTGTAGGCCCACAGCACGACGCCGATAAAGGCTACGAACACCAGCAGGGTGCCGAGGCCACGAAGCGTCCCGATGTCCATCATGCGTTACCGTTTGTTCTTGATAGAGGTGCCCAGAACCTGCAAGTAGGCAACCAGGGCGTCCATTTCACTCTTGCCTTTGACCGCGTCACGGGCTCCGGCGATATCTTCATCGCTGTAAGGAACGCCGAGGGTGCGCAGTGCCTGCATCTTGGCAGCAGTGTGTTTGCCATCCAGGGTGTTCTCGACCAGCCAGGGGTAGGCGGGCATCTTCGACTCGGGCACGACGTTGCGCGGGTTGTACAGGTGCGCACGGTGCCAGTCGTCGGAGTAGCGGCCGCCGACGCGGGCCAGGTCCGGACCGGTCCGCTTGGAACCCCACAGGAAGGGGTGGTCCCAGACGCTCTCACCGGCGACCGAGTAGTGGCCGTAGCGTTCGGTTTCCGCGCGGAACGGACGAATCATCTGCGAATGGCAGCCCACGCAGCCTTCCTTGATGTAGATGTCACGGCCTTCCAGTTGCAGGGCGGTGTAGGGCTTCATG
>NZ_NMQV01000069.1 GCF_002234375.1 Pseudomonas fluvialis | reverse complement strand
GAGTCAACGGCCGCTGCACATGCCCCGTAGCGCACAACTGCAGGCACGTCGCCGCGGCGCTGCTGACCCTCGAACAACTGCAACGCAGCGGTGCGGACCTTAGTGCCATTCGCAGCAGCCCGCCCAGCGCACAATCACGCGCCGATATCGCCCCGCAACCGATCCTGTCCCTCGGCAGCCTGTCCCGCGTGCACTTCGACGCCCGCAAGGGGCGCATGCTCGAGCAGACCCAGCATCGCGCCGCCCTGGCCTTCAGTTATGCCGGCAAGCGGGTGCATGGCAAGCAGCCAGACAGCGTGCGCCTGCGTGATGATCAAGGGTTGTGGGTTATCCAGCGGCACGCCGCCGCCGAGGCCCGCTGCCGCCAGCAACTACTCGACGCGGGTCTGCAGCTGGCGCTGCGGCGAAGCGATGCGCTGCCGGAAAGTGCCGGGGAAGCCTTCGAACTCCCCAGTGATGCCGCGTGGATTGACTTTGTCAGCCAGCAACTACCCGTTCTCGCCGAGCAGGGCTGGCAGATCGAACCGCGTAACGACTTCCAGTTCAACCTGGCCGCAGTCGACCGTTGGTATGCCCAGGTCAACGAGAGCCCCGCACAGGACTGGTTCGAACTGGAGCTGGGTATCGAGATCGATGGTCAGCCGCACAGCCTGCTGCCCATTCTCCTGCAGGCGATACGTCGCTCGCCCTGGTTGCTCAACCCGCAGGCCATGGCCTTGCGTGACGACGATGAAGTCTTTCTTGCCCAGCTGCCCGGACAGAGCCGACGCATCGCCATCCCGTTCGCTCGCCTGCGCCCCCTGCTGGCCAGCCTGGG
>NZ_NMQV01000068.1 GCF_002234375.1 Pseudomonas fluvialis | reverse complement strand
TCGAGCAGGGCTGTCAGTTTGGCGGAAGGTTCGCCACTGCTGGTCGGGCCATCCAGCAAGCGCAGATCACAACAGCACTGACGCAGGCGCAACAAGGCTTCGAGAATGACGATCTGGCTGCGTGCCAGGCCCTGGCGCTGGATTTCTGCCCGGACCTTGTGATCGAGGGCCAGGCGCAGGGTTTCATAACGGTCGCGCTGAGCGGGGCTGAGGCTGACCCAGTGGGTGATTTCGGTCTTGGCGGGCAGCTCGCGGGCCACGTCCTCCTTGCGCCGACGCAACAGGAAGGGGCGGATGCGCTGGCGCAGTTGAGTCAGGCGCGGGCTGTCCGGCTGGCTTTCGATGGGCTGGCGGTAATGCCGGGTGAACTGCCGGCTGTCGCCGAGCCAGCCTGGCATCAGCAGGTTGAACAGCGCCCACAGCTCGCCCAGGTGATTTTCCAGGGGCGTGCCGGTCAGGCACAGGCGTTGCCGGCAGGTCAGCTGGCTGAGTGCCTGGTA
>NZ_NMQV01000067.1 GCF_002234375.1 Pseudomonas fluvialis | reverse complement strand
CCGAGGCCGTGGTACGCGAGGAAATGAATGCGGCGGGAGCGCTGGAAGTACTGATGCCGGCCATCCAGCCTGCCGAACTGTGGCAGGAATCAGGGCGCTGGGAGCAATACGGCCCGGAACTGCTGCGTATCAAGGATCGCCATCAGCGCGATTTCTGCGTCGGCCCGACCCACGAGGAAGTGATCACCGACCTGGCACGCAATGAGCTGAACAGCTACAAGCAGCTGCCGATCAACTTCTATCAGATCCAGACCAAGTTCCGTGACGAAATTCGTCCGCGCTTCGGCCTGATGCGTGGTCGCGAGTTCCTGATGAAGGACGCCTACTCCTTCCACCTCTCTCAGGAATCGCTGCAGGAAACCTACGATCGCATGCACCAGGCGTATTGCAACGTATTCACCCGCCTGGGCCTGAATTTCCGTCCGGTACAGGCAGACACCGGCTCCATCGGTGGTACCGGCTCCCACGAGTTCCATGTACTGGCCGAGTCGGGCGAAGACGACATCGCCTTCAGCGACAGCTCTGACTACGCAGCCAATATCGAAAAGGCCGAAGCCATCCCGCGCGAGCAGGCCCGCGCGGCGGCCAGCGAGGCACTCCGCCTGGTCGACACCCCCGACGCCAAGACCATTGACGAGCTGGTTACCCAGTTTGGCCTGGCCATCGACAAGACCGTCAAGACCCTGGTGGTGCATGCCGCCGAAGAAGGTCAGCTGATCGCCCTGATCGTGCGTGGCGATCACGAACTGAACGAAATCAAGGCGGCCAACCATGCCCGCGTCGCCAGCCCGCTGCTGTTTGCTTCGGAAGCCGAGATTCGCGCAGCCATTGGCGCCGGCCCCGGCTCGCTGGGCCCACTGAATCTGCCGATTCCCTGCATCATCGACCGCAGCGTCGCGCTGC
>NZ_NMQV01000066.1 GCF_002234375.1 Pseudomonas fluvialis | reverse complement strand
CGAACAGGTGCTGCGTGCGCTGATTGCCAGCCTGCATCCGGAGACCCGCAAAGTACCGGTAGAGCCGCTGCTTGAGTGCCCGTCGGGACTGCAGATGAACAGCCTGCCAGGTGTGCTGACCCAGGTGCTGGCCAACCTGATTCTCAACAGTGTGCGGCATGCGTTTGCGGATCAGGCCGCCCCGCTGATCGAGATTCGCCTACAAGAGCAGAGCGAGCAGGTGTTGTTGGACTACCGTGACAATGGTTGTGGTGTGCCGGAGTCTTTGCGCGAGCGCATTTTCGAGCCGTTCTTTACCACCAAACGTGGCAGCGGCGGTTCCGGGTTGGGCCTGAACATTGTTTACAACCTGGTAACCCGTAAACTGGGCGGCAAGCTGGAGTTCAGTTCGCAGCCCGGGCAGGGCGTTCATTTTCGTCTCAGCCTGCCCCGCGAGTTGCCAGCGTTTGGCGCTTAAGCGCCTTGGAGAAAGGGCTAGTCGCCTTCGCCTGGATCAACGGCAATGCGTCCGGCCTTGTTCAACAGCAGCTGGATGAACTCTGCCTGTAGTTCGGGGTCGTTACGCGTCAACTCGATCAGGCTCTGTTCCAGCTCGCTGGCTTCTTCTTCAAGTCCCAGGCTGGATAGGCGCTGGACACGCTCCACCCAGCGCTCGACGCTGTCGCTTTCCAGATCGTCGTAGACCAGCGCATGCGCTTCCTTGAGCTTGCCGCGCAGACTGCGACTAAGTAGTAGGCGGGCTTCGGCGCGCACCTGGCCATC
>NZ_NMQV01000065.1 GCF_002234375.1 Pseudomonas fluvialis | reverse complement strand
CGGCGTCAGCCAGTCCAACCTGGAAGCTGAAGTGGGCCTTAACGCGGGCTTCCTGGACAACCGTTTCAACCCTACAGGAACCGCAGTCACGCATAACGGCAACGTCAATGTATTCGACGGCAAGGTCACCCATAGCGAACAGCTGATGAGCGCCGGCTCACGCATCACCTGGAACTATGCCTTCTCCAATGGCGAGGACGACCCAAGCGAGGTTAGCGAGGGCTACAATGATCTGGTGGTGCTGGTGGTGACCCGACCTTCGGGCGTCCGTGAAACCTTCCTGGTCGACTCGTCGGAAAGCAAGCTCCCGGCCTTTACCAGTAACGGCAGTTTCTCCTACAACGCCACGGAGAGCGGTAACTACAGTTTCAGCTGGCTGGTACTCAATGGTGGCGATTACCGCAAAGACTCTTCGCTGAGCCTCTCTACCGCCAGCTTCACCCGTGCCGGTGACAGCACCAGCTACGGCGCCATGGTCAAGCTGCCAATCAGCGCCAGACTGGCGGATAACGACGGCTCGGAAAGCATGACACTGCGGCTTTCCGGCATTCCCAGCGGGGCCACGCTGAGCGCAGGTAGCAACAATGGTGATGGTAGCTGGACA
>NZ_NMQV01000064.1 GCF_002234375.1 Pseudomonas fluvialis | reverse complement strand
GAAAAGCGATCGAGCAAGGCGGCAAAACGGGCGCTTTTCAGCGTACCCGTGGTCGCCAGCACGCCTACCACGCCACTGCGCGTGGCTGCCGCGGCCGGCTTCACCGCCGGTTCCATACCGACGATGGGCAGATGCGGATAGACCGTACGCAACTCGCCAACCGCTGCCACCGTGGCGGTATTGCAGGCCAGCACCAGCGCCTTGGCACCCTGCTGCACGAGAAACTCGGCGATGGCCCGGCTGCGCTGCACGATGTAATGCGGGCTTTTCTCGCCGTAGGGTACATGGCCGCTGTCGGCCACATAGAGCAGCGATTCGGCGGGCAACAGGCGGCGGATTTCGCCCAGCACCGACAGGCCGCCAACCCCGGAGTCAAAGACGCCGATCGGCGCTTCACTGGGCATGCGTGTTCCCGCACACCGCGCAGGCCGGGTCGCGCCGGACGCGCAACTCGCGAAAACGCGCACCGAGGGCATCCACCAGGAGCAGGCGGCCAACCAGCGGCTCGCCAAAACCAGCCAGCAGCTTGAGCGCCTCCAGTGCCTGCAGGCTACCGACCAGCCCGACCAGCGGCCCCAACACCCCGGCCTCGCTACAGGTCAGCTCGGCTTCACTGCCATGGCCATACAGGCAGTGATAGCAGGGGCTCTGCGCCTGGCGCGGGTCGAACACGGCCAACTGGCCCTCCAGGCGGATCGCCGCACCGGATACCAACGGCTTGCCCGCTGCCACGCAGGCGGCATTCACCGCCTGGCGGGTGGAGAAATTGTCGGAGCAGTCCAGCACCAGATCCACCGCTGCCACGGCGGCAGCCAGCGAGTCGGCATCCAGGCCCTGCGGAT
>NZ_NMQV01000063.1 GCF_002234375.1 Pseudomonas fluvialis | reverse complement strand
TTTACCCCGGAGCCTGCGTACCCTCTGGTCGATTCGTCTCGGCCGCCTTTGAGGGATGCATGGCTTGCAGGGCGCCGGCAGCTGCTGGCGCCGGGTTGATCCGCCAGAGGAAACGCCTATGTCCGCAGCTCGTACCGGCAAGACCCCGACCACCCTGTATGTTCTGGATACCAATGTGTTGCTGCACGACCCCAACGCGTTACTCAACTTCCAGGAGCACCAGGTAGCCATCCCCATGACGGTGCTCGAAGAGCTGGACCAGCTCAAGGCGGGCAAGCATTCGGTGGCGGCCGAGTGTCGCCAGGCGATTCGCCTGATCGACCAGGTACTGGGGGCTGCGACGCCGCAGGAGGTGGAGCAGGGCGTGCCGATTCGCCGCGGCAAGAACGCGCCACGCGGCAGTCTGTCGATCCTCATGAGCCGGCATGTCGAGCCGCTCAGTGGGCTGCCCGAGCACCTCAACGACAACAAGATCATCAACCAGCTGGTAGGCCTGCAGAGTCGTCGCGGCGGCTCGCCGGTGGTGCTGGTCACCAAGGACATCAACATGCGCCTCAAGGCGCGCGCCTGTGGGATTGCCGCCGAGGACTACCAGACCGACCAGTTGGTGGATGATGTGGCATTGCTGTCGCGTGGCTACCACAGCGTGCCGGGTTCTTTCTGGGATGGCGTGGACAAGGTGGAGACC
>NZ_NMQV01000062.1 GCF_002234375.1 Pseudomonas fluvialis | reverse complement strand
CGGAAAAACCGCCCGCTGCGCGTGCGTATCGGCAAAGGTAGCCGCGCCCTGCCGCTGCTCGCTGCGCTGCTGCCCAAACGGCTGTTGATGCGCGTGCTGCAACGCCGCTTTGCCCTCGACAAGCGGCTGAGCTGAGCCATGCCAACCCGTCATGCAGCGCTGCTGCACTATGTGCTGGGCGCCCTGGCCGCAGTAATCCTGCTCAACCTCGGCGTGCGCGGTCTGCTCCGCGTGGGTGGCTTCACGGCCACCCTGCTGGTGGCCCTGCTGACCGCCGGCGGCCTGCGCCTGCTCTTTCAGTGGCGCCAGCAACGCGCACCGAATGGCGCTGAAATCATCCGTCTCAGCCTGGGCTACGCCCTCGGCCTGGGCGCTCTGTATCTGGGCCTGTACCTGCTCATGTGGTTGCAGGATGCCCCCGGGCACATGGGCCAGCTGCTGTTCCTGCTGCACTACCTGATCTATCCGGCCTGCATGGGCATTCTGCTGCGCGCGGGGCATCGCTGAGCCGCCTGTTGCCGGCGCCGGCACTGTGCAAAAATGTCCGGCTGAATTGGCCCGCGACCCTCACCATGCCGCTCTCTGATTGCCTGCCGGACAGCTCCTACTGATGCCTGCCGATATCCAGCAACTGCGCAGCAACG
>NZ_NMQV01000061.1 GCF_002234375.1 Pseudomonas fluvialis | reverse complement strand
CGTCGTGGAAGAGCCGCGAGGCTGTTGAGATGGCGACCTTGAAATGGGTGCACTGGTACAACCACCAGCGCCTGTTGAGCTCAATCGGCTATATCCCGCCTGCGGAGGCTGAGGCAAACTTCCACCAGCAACAAGCAGGTCAGGCCATGGCGGCCTGACTTAAACGAAACGGCCTCCACAAAAGCCGGGGCGATTCAACTGGATTTTCTAGGGTTTTTTGGTCGGGACGGAGTGATTCGAACACTCGACCCCTTGCACCCCATGCGCTTATTTGGCGGATCCCCATAGATCCTAATGGACACTATTGGACAGGCTTAACCCTAGTAAATACGGGGCTCACAAGCTAATCTTGCATCCAACAGAGTCCAATACCGTCCACCACCAGCCATGCAATTCGGTGGCACAAAAGTGGCACAAAATTCGGGCGCGAAGGATTTTACTAGGGGTAGAGAGTGTCCAGGATAACGATCAAGCAATTGGAGGCCCTGACAGCGCAAGATGACGGCAAGGTCTTCCGTGAGGATGGAGGATTGGTTGCCGAGGTGCGCGTCGGTGTCCGCGGAATCACGGTTCAGTTCAGCTATGAATTCAAGCTTGATGGAGCGCGAACCAGGAAGCGCTTGGGTAGTTGGCCGAAGAAAAGCTTGGTGCAAATTCGGTCTGAGCGGGACGAAGCCCGGGTACTCGTCACCAAAGGCCTGCACCCTACCCTTGCCGCCAAAGCAGCACGGATCGAGGCGCAAGCGGCAATCGCCACCACTATTGCTGAAGCAGAGCGTGAAGCCGCAGAAAACAAGACTGTGTCCGATCTGTTTGATGAGTGGATACGTGACGGCGTCTCACGCCAGGACGGCAATGCCGAGCTGGTCCGCAGCTTCAAGAAGGACGTACTGCCACTCATTGGCAAGAAGCCGCTGCGCAATCTTACTGAAAAGGATCTGCTCGCTGTCCTGCGCTCAGTCAAATCTCGCGGCTTAAACCGCACCGTCGTTATCCGCAGCAAAGATATCGGTCAGATGCTTCGCTGGGCCGAGAAGCGCAAACCATGGCGCGGCCTAATGGCTGACGGCAATCCGGCCGACCTGATAGACGTCCACAAGCTGCTCGACCATGACTACGAAGAACAGCGGGATCGACTGCTCTCGCCTGACGAGATTCGAGAACTACGTGACATCCTCGAACGCCTGGAGAAAGACTACGAAGAGCTTCCTGCTGGACAGAAGTATTCAGGCATTCGCCCGGTCAACACGCGCGTCCAGTGCGCGCTGTGGATCTGCCTGAGCACCCTCTGTCGTATCGGCGAGCTGCTCAAGGCCGAATGGCGCAACCTGGACCTGAAGAAAGGCACCTGGTTCATCCCGGCCGAAGCAACAAAGGGCCATAAAGGAAAGCGCCAAGATCACCACGTGTTCCTGTCAGCGTTTTCCATTGCGCAGTTCAAACGCCTGCAAAAAGAAACCGGCGATACGCCGTTCTGCTTCCCCAGCAAGGATGGTCGAAGCCACGTTGATACCAAGACTGTCAGCAAGCTCATCGGAGACCGCCAGTGTCGATTCAAGAACCGCAGCAAGCCACTGGCCGGCCGGCATCATGACGACTCACTGGTACTGAGCAAAGGAACCAAGGGTGAATGGACCCCGCATGACCTGCGCCGCACGGGCGCGACGATGATGCAGGAGCTGGGTGTAACGCTGGAAATAATCGACCGCTGCCAGAACCATCTGCTGGGCGGCTCGAAGGTCCGTCGACATTACCTGCACCACGATTACGCCAAGGAAAAAACCGAAGCCTGGCGCTTGTTGGGCGAAAAGTTAGAGTCGATTCTTGCCGGGACTCCGGTAGCTGCTGTCCAGCCTCAGTAGCCAGCTTCTTTTTGATGGCGAAAGGCCAAGACATAGGCGGTGTCATCTGCGCGCTCATAGCGGTACAACGCGACGTAACCTGAGTCACCAAACTCAATGATGAGCTCACGCAGCTCTGGCAGATCTGGAAATGGACGCCCTACTTCCGGACTTTCCTCCAATCGAGCGAATTGGCGCTCGATTGCCTGTGCAGCACGGCGCGCGACCTGCGGATCTTTATCGGAGAGAAATCGCCGGCAACGCTCCAGGCCCTTCGCCGCGCCTTCCGTGACGATCAGTCGTGGCACTTGGGCAACTCTGCCTCAGCATCTGTACCCCAACTACCAAGCCAGGTGCGAGCCTCCTGGCCGGTCAAGTGCTGGCCGGTTTCCTGATACGCAGCCCAAGATGCCAGCGCTTCTTGTTTGAAGCTCTCGCGGGCCTCCTCACGCTCGACGTACTGGGTGATCGCCTCACGCATGATCCAGTGAGATGAACGCTGCCGCAAACCAGCCAAATGCTGAATGCGACCTTTCAGCTCTTCGTCAATTTTGATGGAAGTGGCCATGGTTAGCCCTCCGTTATCTAAAGGTATTACCTTTGAATATCGTAGCAGAGAAAAAACTGTGCTGCCTATAAAGACGCCGATGGGCATAACACCGAATGACCCAATCCAAGCCCGAGCATCTGCTGCTTACAGGTCTTCCAAGGACACCTGGATGGACTTTTCAGCTGCCCGAGCCTTCGCCAATGAAGCCAGCTCGAAATCGTCCAGGCGCTCGAGTATTTGTTCGTACAGCTCTGCTGGCACCAGATATGCCATAACACGATCCTGTTCGAGCAAGGCTACAGGGGCACCTGCGGCTTCAGCCAAGATGCGGGATGGGTTTTTCTTCAGATCAGAAATGCTGACTGCTGCCTGAGAGATGTTTTGCATAGAAAGCCTCTTTGCCCCTATTGCCCGAGGGTTTCAGGACGAATCTGGATGAAAGATCCCTACCCCGGATGAGCTTGAAGCCCACACGGCCTTTCAAATATAGATAGGCCAAACTTTTATTTGTTAACTGGGCCGGACACTGATGGCGGATTGGGCAGAGTTCTGCACGAGAGAAAATGACCATCCACAGCCAGCAACAAAGCAGCCGGTAGCAACAGGCAGAAACCGGCCAGGAGCGGTCATCGCGAGCGCAGTCTTGCCGGATCAAAGCTGAAGGTGAGCTTGTCGGCATGCGTTGTTGGCTCCTCCTGAGCCCGCGGGCTAGTATGGCGCCATGGACTACTTGCCCAAAACTATGGCTCTCCCAATATCAGGATTCCATCGTTAGCAGGGCCCCAACAAGGAACGGCACGCCTCTGCACTTCATATGAAAATCGACTACGTCTATCTGAATCAGTACCGAAACTTCGCTGACGCGCACATCAACCTGGCTAAGAACAGCCTAGTGATTGGAAGCAACGACGTTGGCAAAACGAACATGATCCATGCGTTGCGGCTCTTGTTGGACAAGAGCTTGTCGGACGCAGAGATTGAACCGACGACACATGATTTCCATTGCGCACAAGAAGGCACGCAGGCCGACTACTTCTTAATTCGGGTTGCGTTCTCCGAAGTAACCCAGGACGCAGTGCTTTCCCAGCTCAAGGGCCTTGTCAGTGCTGCCGGAAAATTTTTCCTTGAGTTCCGCGCCACCAGGGCAAACCATAGTTACGAGATCGCTGCAGGCTATGACCTTGCAGCGATGGAGGTTATTCCTAGCCGCTACTATCTGAAATACCTGCATCTGAAGTACATCCATTCCCAGCGTGACCTTGCGCGATATATCCGCTCGGAGAAGCGGCACCTTCTGCGTCTTGCGCAGGAGTCACGCGACCAGGTTCAAGTGGATGCCGATACCATCCAGCTGCAGGCGCTCGCTGGGCTGCTGGAGTCTGTGAACGACGGGGTGAGGAACCTGCACTACGTCGCCGAAGCGACCAAAGACCTCAACGATGAACTGAAGGCACTCTCCCACCATCACGCTGGATACAACGTGTCGCTGGATACCGGCTCGATCGGTATCGAGCAGTTCATCGAACAGTTGGAGCTGGGGGCCAGCACCAACGGTTCGCGTGTAATGCTCGGAGGTGACGGCCGCAATAACCAAATCCTGCTGGCCTTGTGGAAGGCCAAGAGCGTGCTTGAACACGACCAAGACAGCGAGGTGGTGATCTATTGTGTCGAAGAGCCCGAGGCGCATCTGCACCCTCACCAGCAGCGCAAACTGGCGAGCTATCTCATCAGTGCGTTGCCCGGCCAGACCATCGTTACCACGCATTCTCCGCAGATCGCTGCAAGCTATCGCCCCGACTCGGTCGTTCGCCTGCTGCGCAACAACGGAGCAACCCGAGCGGCAAGCCAAGGTTGCTCTGATTGCATCGACAGCGCATGGACAGGGCTTGGCTACCGAATAAGCATCCTACCTGCGGAAGCGTTTTTCGCCTCAGCAGTCATGCTGGTCGAGGGGCCTTCGGAAATGCTGTTCTACGCTGCGCTGGCACGTGCTCATGGCTACGATCTTGATCACAGCAACGTATCAATGCTGTCTGTCGATGGTGTGGCGTTTGAGGTTTACAAGCGTGTGTTAAACGCTCTGGAAATTCCATGGGCTGTGCGGACCGACAACGACATCTCCGATGTTCTGCTCGGGTCCCGAGGAGCACAAGTGGTGTGGCGCAACCTCGCGGGCATGAATCGCGCTCTTTCGCTGGCAGGTATGCCTCCTCAGCAACACCGCCCGCAGCCATACGATCATGTGGCCACGTTGGCTGATGGCACCTGGCAAGCGGTCAGCGCCGCCGTCGCCCCCCATGGCATCTTCCTTTCGCAGATCGATCTGGAGAACGACATTGCCGCCGAACTCCCGGCACTGTTGAACGGGTTCAAAGGTCATGCGTTGCCTCAGGCAATCTCTTACCTGCAAGGCAAGAAAGCCATCCGCATGCAGGAGTTCATTGACCACTGCGGGACTCGGCTCAGCGCGCTGCCCAATGGACATCTGTTGAGGCCGCTGATCCACTGTATGACCGCTGCTGCGCAGGTTTAGCAATGTCTACATTCACGCCTAGTGCGGAGCAAGCCCAAGCCATTCAATGTGCGAGCGACATGGTGATAGTCGCCCGTCCAGGCAGTGGGAAGACTAGCGTCCTGTCATGCAAGGTCAGGAACCTAGTTTCGGGGTTGCGTCGCCACCAGGGCATCATCGCCATCTCCTTCACGAACAAGGCGAGCGATGAGTTGGAGAGTCGTTGTAAAGCTGATGCTTTCGACATGAAGAGTTCTTTCTTCGGTACGATAGATGACTTCTGCCTTCGCGAGATCGTGTTTCCGTTTGCACGGCAATTGATCCCTATGCCCGCTACAGTCAAGACGGCCAAGCTGAGGGAGTTGCCCGAAGCGGTGGTAGACAGGCTTCCGGCAACGCCAATCCAGGATGTTACCATTGCTAACACGGCAGAGTTCCTGCCGTTCATGCAGGCGGCACTGGCTCAAGGACTCGTCCCGCTTGAAGCTGTGGGCATGATTGCTTGCTACGTAGTCGAGCACTCCCCCGCATGTAGGAACTACCTCGTAGCACGGTATTGCGCCGTGTATATCGACGAGTATCAGGACAGCGGATACTTCCAGCATCAGCTCTTTTTAAAGCTCAAGTCTCTGGGATTGACCGCTGTTGCGGTCGGAGACAGTGATCAGTCCATTTATGGATTCGCGCACAAGGATTCGAGGCATCTGATGGCACTTACGGTGCCGGGCAGCGGCTTTGCGTACTTTGCCATCACAACCAATTTCCGCAGCCATCCGTCCATCAACGACTTTGCACTTCGCCTGCTCGACCCAAACCACCCTATTGCGCCGACTAGTGATATGCGGGTGTTAATCAAGACGGTCGACGGTGACCAGCGAGCGATAGGCGCCTGGCTGAATACTGCCATTCCCCAGCTAATGCGTGTTTATCAAGTGACCTCCGCAAGCAGGGTTGCCATTCTGTGCCGACATCAGCACTCAGCGCGCTTGATTGCTGACCATCTGGGACTTGCCCACTATCTTGTCGAGGAGAGCCCTTTCCAGACTGCACCTGCAGCCGAGGCAAGTCTTTTCTCGGATGTGCTCAAGTTGCGCTTCGACCAGCAGTTGACCGCAGAAGCACTTATTGATCGGCCCGGTGCGCCAAAGCTAGCCGCTAACGAACGGCGTATGCTTCGCCGTGCGCTATTAAATTGCCGATCTTGTTTGGATAGCGACCTCGTTGCGACCGTGTTGAATGCCGCCACAGGTCTGATGGGGCAGCAGCCTTCTGCAGAAGGTGCGATGGAGCTTGGGGGCGTTTGCGGAGATCCCGACAAGCTGCGTAGGTTTAAAAGCCCCAGTCGCGATGCTGTTCAGATCATGACCCTGCACAAGGCGAAAGGATTGGAGTTCGACCTCGTTTTCCATGCCGATCTCTACGATCACGTGATCCCGACACGTAGTTATCCGGCAGGATCGTATGGTCAGGTTATCTTCGAGAATGAGGCCCAATGCTTAAACCTACATTATGTGGGGATCACCCGAGCAATTGAGGCTTGCGTGTTGATGACGTCGAGCTTTCGCATCAACGGGCAAGGAGCTGTTAAGAACGGTGCTCCATCGCAGTTAATTGGCAGAAACGGGGCGAACGCTACGCCCATCGTTTGGTAACGCCATCGATTGGAAAGCCCGGCACGCTACGCAGCAGTAGTAGTAGTAAGCCTCAATCTGCACAAATTTGCGCTTGGG
Organism: Pseudomonas fluvialis; assembly: GCF_002234375.1. GTDB lineage: Bacteria > Pseudomonadota > Gammaproteobacteria > Pseudomonadales > Pseudomonadaceae > Aquipseudomonas > Aquipseudomonas fluvialis. The sequence continues at coordinate 3,362 of NZ_NMQV01000061.1, read as the reverse complement.
TCGTAAGCTGCTCAGTGCGAACGACTGACTGCTTGTGGCCGGCTCCAGCCTGATACGACAGGCTCAAAGCGGCCAGAAGCGACCGATTCCGCACCGGATTGAAGTGCATGACGGCATCTGGGAAAGAGGGGGCGACTCAGACTGCCGGCGAAAGGCGCCCGCCTCAGCGCATATTCATCAGACTCGAATAAAGGAAAACACTCATGAGTGAATGGGAGGACTTCTGTGATTCAAACGGGTGGAATACCGGAAGCGAAGACGATAACGATCACTTCCTTGATAGCCTTGAAGATAACTCTGAAGTATTAAGTGGCGCAAAAAATAGCCATAGATCGATTATCGAGTACGCATCTGACGTTACTATCGGGGAGCTTATGGCTGATCTTAAAGATCACACTCTCGGAAATTATGAATACGACATTGTATGTGAGCCATGGGGCTGGGAATTAGATCCTGATGGGGAGCTGTCTGACACCTGTCTTGATGGGATTACGTACAAACACAAGCATTTACATTATTTTAAAATAAGGGTGCGCTCTAGTGCTCGTGGAGAGTACTGGGTTTCTCTTCGCATGTTTTTAGATGCGATAAAAACACTTGGAATTCCAGTTCATATCTGGAATACAGAAGTAGCTTGGGATAATGCCGCCCAGTGTTTAGATGTCTGCGGTGGCTTAGTATCGACATACGAGCGCCAGAGGAGCAGGAGGCTTATTGAGTGCCTATCAGAAGAAAACTCTAGTCTTCTTAATTTTTTGGAGCGGGCGAAGTCAACAGATCATGGATTTAAACCTGTGATAATCCATCGCGATGAAGTTGCTCAACTTAATAGAGGTGAGTACGTCACATTTTTAGACCCAACAATGCTGACGATAGAAGAGCTAAAGTTCTGCGTTCTTGCGTACTTCAACAAAAAAGGGCAGCCCAAATGGATATCAATGAATGATATCCTTTCCGTGACATCGCTATTGGTAACTAGGATTGGCACTTTTTTGGCTGATGATGGGCAAGTGAGACCTATAAATGGTGTCGCCACACTACTGTCGAACGCCTACTCCATAAAGATGGATTGGGGGTTTATTGAATTAACTTCAATGCGTAAAGCCTCATTTTTTCTTCAAAAAGAAGGCGGTACAATTTTTGAGCCGGCTTACCGGCAGATCACCGAGGAACAAGCAAGAAATGCCTCGCCTGAACGGGTTTACATTACCGATGGAGGTCACCCTCTGGGGTATGGCCTTGATCAAGGGAATTCGGGATTTGTTACCACCTATGCTCATTTTGAAGATGCGAGAAGAAAGCTAGAAAGCTACAGGGGTACGCATTGAAATAAGACGTTGAGCGGGTGTCGAGGTGGGCTTTTTTTTGCGCAGAGGTAATCAGTCCGCTTTTGGCCGACTACAGCCAGTACGCACTCAGTTAGCGCTGCTGAAAAGCAGCAATTCGATCCAAAAAAATCTCAACCACACATTACCGCAATGACATCAGCACCAAGGAGGTTCGTCCCATGTCATTGCAGTGCCCTCGCTGCCACTCCCCCAAAGTCGCTTCTTTCCATCACGCCATGAAAGCTGGCGCAGCCATCGGCGCTGTCGGTGGTCTCGCCCGTGGCATAAGTGCTGCTCTGGCAGGCGGCAAGGCCGGTGCAGCACTCGGCTTAATCGCCGGCCCTGTCGGCATCACACTCGGTTCAGTATCCGGCGCCATTCTCGGTGGCCTGGCCGGAAGCGTGGGTGGTTGTGCGCTCGGCGCTCAGCTCGGCGAGTCACTCGACCGTCATGTCCTGGCCCACAACCTCTGCCTACTCTGCGGTCACCGCTTCAACCTGCCGGCCTGATCCGGCCAGCGCTCTCCTCTTCCTTATCTCTCATTGATTGCCGGTGCTGCGCTCTGCGCGGCGCTTTATGCCGGCCTGCACCCAAAGGAAATTCGTCATGGCTCATCAAATCGAACAAATGGCCTACGTTGGCGCTACTCCGTGGCACGGCCTGGGCAACAACCTGCCGCAGAAACAACCCATCGAAGTCTGGCAACGTGAAGCCGGCATGGACTGGCAGATCCTGGAAAGCCCAGTGCACTTCAAATCGGACGCCATCGGCCACCTGGGCGCGATCCATTCGTTCCCGGAGCAGAAAGTGCTCTACCGTTCGGACACCAAGGCACCGCTGTCGGTAGTCTCGCAGCGTTATCACACCGTGCAGCCTCGGGAAGTGCTCGAATTTTATCGTGACCTGACCGAGGTATCTGGCTACGAGCTGGAAACCGCTGGAGTGCTCAAGGGCGGTCGCAAGTTCTGGGCGCTGGCACGAACCGGCCAAGGCGCTGCGCTCAAGGGCAACGATCAGGTGAATGGCTACCTGCTGCTGGCCACTTCCTGTGACGGCACCCTGGCTACCACGGCCACACCGACCACTATTCGCGTGGTGTGTAACAACACTCTGACGATCGCCCTGGACGGCACCAGTCGCGCAATCAAGGTGCCGCACAGCACCCGCTTTGATAGCGATCTGGTGAAGAAGCAGCTCGGCATAGCCGTCTCGCAATGGGATGACTTCATGTACCGCATGCGCCACCTGGCTGAACGCAAGGTGCAGTGGCATGAGGCGCTGGGCTTCTTTATGAACGTGATGTGTGAGACCAGCCCGACCGGTCCGCTTCCTGAACAGCTGCCGAACGAGCGCGCTCTGCGCAAAGTTCAGGAGCTGTACGAAGGCCGTGGCCGAGGCAGTCAGCTCGACTCGGCACGCGGCACCGCCTGGGGTCTGCTCAATGCCGTGACTGAGTACGTCGATCACGAGCGCCGGGCACGCAGCACGGAATACCGTCTCGACTCTGCCTGGTTCGGCCAGGGCGCGCAGATCAAGCAACGCGCCTTGGACGCAGCGCTGCAGCTCGCCGCTTAAGCTGATGCGGCATAAACACAACCCCTGATCGCCACAAGGGTGATCAGGGGTTGTTCAGCTGCTCTGCATTAAATGATCGCCCTTAATCAGGCGTTCACCCAATCCTCGACGCGCAAACCTGGGACTCGCTCGAACTCACGAAGATTATTCGTGACCAGAATCAGTCCCTGGGCACGTGCGTGTCCTGCAATCATATGATCATACGGACCAATAGGCTTGCCGATACGAGCCAACTCAGCTCGCAATTGCCCGGAATGAGCCGCTGCCTGAGCGTCGTAAGGCAGTACTTCCAAGCGCGCAGCGAAACCTTCAACGTCCGCCAGATTACGCTCGGGATTAGCGGACTTCTCGGCGCCGTAAATAAGCTCCATCAGGGTGACAGTGCTGATGCTCAGCTGCCCTGAATGGCGCTTGAAGGCTTCCCGCACCTGCTCAGGGCGATTCTTGATCGTGAAAATG
>NZ_NMQV01000060.1 GCF_002234375.1 Pseudomonas fluvialis | reverse complement strand
CTGCACATAGAGCTGCAGGCGCCCCTGTTGCAGCGCCTGGTCGAGCAACTGGTGCCAGCGTTGCCGCTCATCTACCGGGGGCTGAGCGCCCTGTTCGGCGCATGCCCAGCAGCAATCACTTTGCGTCAAGGCCTGTGATACGGCCTGATCCAGCGCCTGGTAGAGCGCCGCAGGCTGAGCGTCTGCGCTAAACGCGGTCATGCCGATATGTGCCAATGGCTGACAATCACTGGCTGCGGTCAGGCGCAGCTGCTCGAAAGCCTGAGCCAGGCTCTGTGCCAGCTCTTCGGCATCCTGCCGATCCAGGCCGCTACCCAGTACGATGAATTCTCCCCCACGGTTGCGCGCCAGCAGGAAACGCTCCTGGCAAACCTGTTGTAGCTGCCCCGCAACGGCTTTAAGCAATTGATCGACACGCTCGCCGCCCAAACGCAGGTTGAGTCCGGCCAGGTCAGCCAGCTGTATCAGTAGCAGATAGCCCTGCCCGGCCTGTTCGTCCTGGCCAA
>NZ_NMQV01000006.1 GCF_002234375.1 Pseudomonas fluvialis | reverse complement strand
GGAGGGATTCGAACCCTCGATGGCACCAACCAAAAACCAAGCCCTTGAATCTACAGGGTTCCCCACTGCTGATTCGGCTCATATTGTACCTGCGTCTTGTACCTGCCCGGAATGTTTATGGCGAAAAAATCTGAGCGATCTTCTGTAATAAGGATTTAGCCCCCTTTCCCCCATACCGGGGGTGGGGGTCACTTACTACACCCCGCCAAGCCGCCTCGGAATCTCTCTGCCTAATGCTGGCCGCTCAGTCTTGCGCCACCTCCTTGCGACCCTCCGGCAATGCCGCATGCCATGTACAACCCAAGCCGAGGCCACAGTGCTAGGCGTTCTCTTTGGGTATACCTCAGCGACAACGGCAACAGCTCCTGAGTTTGTTGTCGTTTGACAGGGTCTTGACCACTCATACGGCAACATGCATAGTGACAACACCTTAACGACAACAAGGAGATGTCACCCATGTTCATCCGTGCATACCTCCGGGCATCCACCACTGAGCAAGACGCCAACCGGGCGCGCTCTGCCCTGGACACCTTCGCCCAAGGCCATGGCCAACACATCGCCAGCTACTACACCGAGAACGAGAGCGGGGCTTCTCTGCAGCGCCCTGAGCTGTTCCGTCTGCTGGCTGACGCCAAGCCGGGGGACGTTCTCTTGGTTGAACAGGTCGACCGCCTGAGCCGTCTCACAGAGGGCGACTGGCAGCAACTCCGGGCAACCATCAAGGCAAAGGAGGTGCGGGTCGTTGCCCTGGACTTGCCTACCTCTCAGCAATTCATGGCCAGCACCAGCAACACGGCAGCCGATGCCTTCACCTCTCGGATGCTGGGGGCCATCAATGACATGTTGCTTGATATGCTCGCTGCGGTCGCCCGGAAGGACTACGAAGACCGGCGCAGGAGGCAGAACGAAGGCATCGCCAAGGCCAAAGCCCAAGGGGCATACAAGGGGCGAGGCATCGACAAGGACAAGCACGCCAGCATCATGGCCCTTCTGAACAAAGGGACAGGTATCAGGGAGACGGCCAAGCTCCTGAACGTCAGCACCAGCACCGTCCTCCGGGCGAGGGACAAAGCCAACGCCACAGCCTGACGCCTATCACCTGCACCACAAAGACGAAGCCCCCGGAGGTCACCCAGCGGGGGCTTGGCGTATCTAGGAGGTTATCCAGTTTTGGATAATCCCCACCGGAGGAGATGGCCCAAATTTGGGCCATGTCGAAGAGGTCTCCCCAGTTTTGGGGGATGATTCAAATCTGAATCATGTGGACGAGGTCAGCCGAGGAAGTCAGCCAACCCCAACGCCTCAAGCACAGCCTCCGGGCGCTCCCCCTTGGCGTACCACCAGTCAGACCAGCCATCAGTCACCACCACCTCCCCGGCAGCCTCGACAGCCTGAGCCAGCGGGCGGGTCACCAGCCACCACACCCCCGGCACTTGGGGCGTCCTCTGCTCTACCTCCGGCCAATACGTCAGCAGCGTGGCGGTCTGGTCTGCCAATACATGCGGGCTGGTCTTGGTCGGTACTGCTACAGCTTGCATCCGTTCTACTCCTTGTCTTTGGTCTTGAAGCCTCCAGGCAATCCCCTGGAGCGGCCCATAGGATGCCCAAGAGCAAGGAGAAATTGCAGTCTACCCAGCACGATGGCTACACTTTAGAAGCACGTTCAGAGCCAATCGCAACCGCTTCCGAGAACATCAACGCTAGCGAATGTATCTGGCTGCTGTCTTTCTCCTCCCTGCGTCTCCTCTCCTGTTGTTTTCTCCTGGCGTCAGCCGGCCACCAAGGCCACCAACTGACCAGTCTTTAGGAGACACAACATGAGCAACATCATCACCCGCGACTACAACGGCAACGTCTTCCAGTTCCGCTCTGACGGCTACTTCAACATGACCAAGGCTGCACAGGCCTTCGGTAAAAAGCTGGACAACTTCTGGCGTTTGGACGGCACCCTGAGTTACTGCCAGGAGCTGGCCCAAGCCCTGGGGCTAACTCCCTCAGATGTGAGGGATTTAACTGGCGGCCTCATTGAACCGTTGAAAGGCCGCAACGGCGGCACCTGGGCACACCCCAAGCTGGCCGTCTTCTTCGCCCGCTGGCTGGACGTGAAGTTCGCCGTGTTCTGCGACATGGTCATCGACGACATCCTGAACAAGAAGGCCGAGTTGACCATCACCAAGCCGGGAGAGTCGATGGCGATGAAGGTTCCGCAGACGTTCTCTGAAGCCCTGCGTCTGGCAGCCGAGCTGGAGGAGCAGAAGGAAACCCTGCGCCTGCAGAACGAAGCCATGAAGCCGGCAGCCACGCCCCTTTACCCCCAGTAATAGCAGAAAGGAAAACCGCTCTAGGCGGCGTCTTTCCTGCCTCTCAGCACTCCCCCGGCGACTCCTCCCGACACCCTGCAGGGCTACCCCTGGCGGGGCGCTGACGTTCGCCTATCACACAGGAACACTACCCGATGAAGCATCAACTACCTGCGCCCCTGGTGCGCTTCCATGTCCATATGCTCCGAGACCATGCCACCCAGTTGGTCGCCCTGGCCAACGCCTTGGCACAGCGGAAGGGGCGCGATACACGCCTGGGCGAAGCCCTGGAGCTGGCCCTGGTCGCTGGCCTGAGCAAATCGCTTGCCGATCTCTTGGAGCTTGCCCAGGACGACAAGGACGCCCCTCACTGGCTGCAGCTTGGCCCAGTCAATCGCATGGGTGGGAAGGCGCTCACCCCGGCTGAACTGAGCCGCTAAGGGGGACGCATGGAACAACTACCGAGCGTCACCAGCACCAGCGCCGTCGTCATCGCCCAGCTTTGCCGCGCTCCTGAATTCCAGATCAGGGACAAGCTCTGCCAAGCCACAGTCAAACGCTACGCAGCCGCCATCAAAGCAGGCCAGCAACTGCCGCCCCTGAGCGTTGCTCTTGTCGATGGCGTCCCTTGCCTTGTCGATGGATACCACCGGGCGGCTGCTCTGGAGCTACTGGGGCAGGCCACTGCAGAAGCCACCATCACCACCGCTACCAAGCCGGATGCGGAGTGGATGGCAGCCAAGGCCAACAAGCAGCACGGACTACCCCTGAAGGCGAAAGAGCAACGCAAGGTCTTCAGGACTTTCATCCGCACTGGGCAATACCGGAAGGGCCGGGGGAAGCTGATGAGCTACCGGGAAATAGCCCAAGAGATTGGCCGGTCGCACGTCACCATCAGAAACTGGATGGCCCAGGACTTTAAGAAGCTGTTCAGGGAGTACGGCCAAGAACTCAGCAATGGTATGGGGGAAGAGGCAATGCCCGAGAAAGAGCAGCCACCAGCGGACGCCAAGCCAGCCCTTGAGCGACTGGCCCAAGTCAGGCAGGACTTTCAGGCCACCTCCTGCCCCCATGCAAGGGAAGCCATCCGGCAGGCCCTGCATAAGCTACAGGGGGAACTCCTGAAGGACTGGCTGGAGCCGGAAAGCGACTTCTGAGCCTCCAGACTTCTTAACGATAGACCCTGAAAGCCACGGCTGACGGGGTCTCTAGGCGATGCTGTTAAATTTTAACAGTGCAAGCAACAAAACGAGGGCGCAGCCCAGTAACGGCGCGGCCTACAGCCAAGTGAACTCAAAACAGAATGAACACCTACACCATCTACACCGACGGCGCATGCACCAACAACGGCAGTCCCTTTGCCCAGGCGGGCTGGGGAGCAGTACTCACCAACCCACAAGGCGACACCCTGGAGATTGCAGGGCCAGTCCCCGAGGGTCAGCCTCAGACCAACAGTAGGGCCGAGCTGATGGCCGTTGCTGAAGCCCTGGAGCAATGCAAACAGCCGGCGCCTATCATCCTGCACACGGACAACGATTACATCGCAAAGGCCTTGCAGGGATGGCTGGCGAGCTGGAAGGCCAAGGGCTGGAAGAAGTCGGACAAGAAGCCCCCGGAGCATCTCGACCTATGGCAGCGAGTTGACCAACTGCTGCAGGGGAAAGAGGTCACCGCCCACTGGGTGGAGGCACACAGCGGCGTTCTGGGCAACGAACGCGCCGACGCCTTGGCAAAGCTAGGGGCCACTGGGAAAACGCTCAGGAAGCGCACCAAGAGGCCCACAGAGGCGGCCTAAGGGAGCAACCCGGCATCCTTGGCGATGCTGGGGAACCTCCTCAGCTCTTCAGCCATGCGGCTCAGAGGATTCCCCCCATAGCCGGCACCGACATTGGTCGCGGCATGGCCTGTTATCCAGTCGCTGACTGCTGTCTCTATGCCCACCTCTCGACACAGGGTCTTGAAGGTATGCCGGAGGCCATGGGCAGGGCTAGCCGATGAATGCACCCCCGCCACCTCTCGCAGATACTTCGCCCAGGCTTTCCCGACCGCATAGCCGTAGCCGTTGGTCTTGTGCGGCTGGAGCTTCGGGAATAGACGCCCGCCAGCCGGCAAGCCCTGGACATAGTCGAGGAAGCCCAAGGCGAGCAGGTCATCATGTAAAGGGACGCGCCGGACGCTGCTCCCCGTCTTCACGCTCTTGTCGTCACCTGGGCGAAGGTCGAGGAACCAGACCCCGGTATCAGGGCAACGCCTCACCTCAGCAACCAACAACTGAGCCACCTCCCCCAGCCTTGCCCCTGTGTACGCCAGCAACAAAGGCACCCAGTACAAGGCGCGCCCGAAGTCACTGCGAGGGGGCGACCACTGACCATGGAAGAGCGGGCCGGAGAACATGGCCCGGAGGTCTTGGCGCGTGTAGGCCTTTTCCTCCCCAGTCCTACGCACTTGGCGGCGGCTGACACGCACCAGATCGTTGATAAGACCAGAGGCGAGTACCGGCTCTTCGGGGATAACCTCCAGGGCCTTGCAGGCATACCCCAGCACGCCGGAGAGGAAGCGCAGCTGCTTTTTCACCGAGGCATGAGACAAGGTCGGCAACCCCTCAGCCTCTGCCTTGGCGATGGCCTGGGGCAATGTCAGGGAGCGGATCCCGTCACCCTTGGCGGGCATCTTGAGCAAGGCGCTGCAGAAGTCCATGCAACGGGCGCGGCTGATCTGGGAGACGGGCAAGTCGCCGTTCAGCTCAATGAACCGACGTACCACAGCACGGCATTCGCTCACAGTCTTGTCTGCGGTCTTGTCCATGGACAGCTTCTTGGTCACCCACCCCTCCAGCACCTCGGAGAGCCTGGGAGCTTCAGCCTTGGCACCGGCTGCATCCCTGGCCAGCGGAACAGCAGCGGCGGGCAACTCTGGAGCTGAACGCCAGTCACCCTCTTGGCGGCGCTGAGCGAACGAACAGAGGCGGCACCAGCTACGGAAGAACTCATCTATCAAGGCCCGATAGCTTGGGTCTGCTGTCTCAGGCAGAGGCAAGGAATGACGCTGCAGCTCCTCCTTCACCAGAGGCAAGGCCACCGCCTCCCGCTCTTGGAAGTTGCTGCTGTCATGCACGGCCACAGCATCCAGGGGCAAGACCTCATCACCGACCTGAGCCAGGAAGGCGGTCAGCGTCTGTTGGTCTGCTTCCCATTCAGACAGGACACGCTGCGACCACCTGTCGGCCAGCTTCGGAGCATCTGAGGGGAGAACCTGGGGACGGCCCTGGAGCTGCTCACGGGCAGCCTTGAAGGCTTCTTCGCAGCGCATGGCCTCAGCGCGGAAGCGGTAACGAGCCTCCGAGATGTCGCGGGTCTTCAGTGAGACCTTCCATTCACGCTTGCCACCGAAGGCTGAGCGGATGGCTTCGGGGATGCCTATGCGGCAGTAGTAAATACCTGTCGTGGGATGCGCCCAAACCTTGGCCATACGACACATGCTCTGTACCCCTTCTTTGTACCTATTAGGCACCAGCAGGGGGAGGCCTGAAACGAAAAAACCCTTGAAATCGTTAGAAATCAAGGGCTTATCATGTCTGGCGGTGAAGGAGGGATTCGAACCCTCGATACGGTTTCCCGTATACACACTTTCCAGGCGTGCTCCTTCAACCGCTCGGACACTTCACCGGATCTCGCCAGCCTGTTCGGTCTGTCGAGGCGCGCTAAGGTAGCCGAAGGCCTTGCGCAAGGCAACCGTTTTTTTAAATTTTTCATGCGCTTAACGTACCTGCTGGAAGTTGTCCGGGCAGCCCTTGGTACACTGCCCGGCATTCTTGGCGAGGTGGTGGATGCACTGGGATATTTTCTGCCGGGTAGTGGACAACTACGGCGACATTGGCGTGACCTGGCGCCTGGCGCGGCAACTGGTCGCCGAGCATGGCCTGCGTGTGCGGCTGTGGGTCGATGAGCTGGCGGCCCTGGCGCGCCTGTGCCCTGAGACTGATGCACAGGCAGCGCGGCAGATGCTGTGCGGTGTAGATGTGTGTCACTGGTCGCCGCTATGGCCAGGCGGCGTGGCGGTGGCGGATCTGGTGATCGAAGCGTTTGCCTGTGAGCTACCCGAGGCCTATGTAACAGCCATGGGCCAGCGGGCCCAACCTGTGCTTTGGCTGAATCTCGAGTACCTGAGCGGCGAGGCATGGGTGGAGGGTTGCCATGCGTTGCCGTCGCCGCAGGCCAATGGCGTGGCCAAGTTCTTCTTCTTTCCCGGCTTTACTCCGGCGACGGGTGGGCTGCTGCGCGAAACGGATCTGCTGGCGCGTCGCCAGGCGTGGCAGGCCGGCGAATTCTTGCAGCGTCTTGGCGTGCAGCCTGCGCTGGGCGCGCGCTTGATCTCCTTGTTTGCCTATGAAAATGCTGCGTTGCCCGCCTGGCTGGAGGCACTGGCGCAAGCGCCCCAGCCAAGCCACCTGCTGGCCCCGGAAGGGCGCATTCTGGGTGACGTGCAGGGCTGGCTGGGTGGCCAGACGTTGCTGCCGGGGGAGTGCCGGCAGGTCGGGCAGCTGAGGATTCAGCTGTTGCCGTTCCTGGCGCAGGATGACTACGACCGGCTGCTGTGGAGCTGTGACTTCAATGCCGTGCGTGGCGAGGACTCCTTTGTGCGTGCGCAGTGGGCCGCACGGCCCATGCTCTGGCACATCTACCCGCAGGCCGAGGATGTCCATCTCGATAAGCTGGAGGCTTTTCTCGATCGTTATGTGGCGCACTTGCCAGTAGTCCAGGCGGAGAGCCTGCGAAACATGTGGCTGGCCTGGAATGGGCGGGGAGACATGCGCCAAGCCTGGGAGGACTACCTGCGATACTGGCCGGCACACCGACAGCATGCCCTGGACTGGGCCGCACAGTTGGCCCGGCAGGACGATCTTGCCGCAGCGCTGGTGCAGTTTTATCGAAATTGGCTATGATACGCGGCCTGCAAATTCGCACCCCCAGTCTATTTTTCGGATATTTCGTATGAAAACCGCACAAGAAATGAGAGTGAACAGTGTGGCGCTGATCGACGGTCAGCCCTGGCTGATCCAGAAGGCCGAATTCACCAAGTCCGGTCGTAACAGCGCCATCGTCAAGATGAAGCTGAAGAACCTGCTCAACGGCTCGAAGACCGAGACCGTCTACAAGGCCGATGACAAGATGGAGCCGGTGATCCTTGAGCGCAAGGAAGTGACCCTGTCCTACATCAATGGCGAAGACTACGTATTCATGGATCCGGAGTACAACTCTTATGAGCTGCGCGCCGAAGACCTGGAAAGCGTTCTGCCGTTCATCGAAGAAGGCATGACCGATGTGTGCGAAGCCGTGTTCTTTGAAGGCAAGGTGATTTCCGTCGACCTGCCGACCACCATCGTGCGCCAGGTGGTCTACACCGAGAACGCTGCCCGTGGCGATACCTCCGGCAAAGTGATGAAGCCGGGCAAGCTGCGTAACGGCACCGAGATCAAGGTGGCCGAATTCGTTGAGATCGACGACTGGATCGAAATCGACACCCGCGACGGTTCCTACAAGGGCCGTACCCAGGCTCCGCAAGCCTGAGTTTGCGTTGCTTCTGAAAACCCGGCCGGTTGGCCGGGTTTTTTTATACCCCACTCTTGCACAAGGAGGTTCGCATGAACGACCACACCAATCCCTACCAGGCACCCCAGGCGGCATTGCACGAGCAGGCGCCGGGCGAATTGCTGCAGGCATCCCGTGGCGCCCGCCTGGGTGCCGTGCTGATCGATACCTTTCTGTTGATGTTGATCACCATCCCGCTGGCCTATTTCGACGGCACCTTCGAGCAGATTGCCCAGGGGCTGGAGCCGAGCCTGTGGCAGCAGGTGCAAAGCATGCTGGTCGGTATGGTGGCATTCGTGCTGATCAATGGTGCCTGGCTCAAGCGTTATGGGCAGACGGTGGGCAAGCGGATCTGCAAGGTACGCATTGTCGACGTGCAGGGACAGGTGCCGGAGCTGGTCGGCCTGCTCACCAAGCGTTACCTGAGCGTGTGGCTGGTGTCGGCGATTCCGCTGCTGGGTGGCTTGCTGTGCATCATCAACTATCTGTTCATTTTCCGTGCCGACCGCCGCTGCCTGCATGACCACCTGGCGGGTACCCGGGTGGTACAGGCTGACTGAGTGCTCAACCCAGGCGCTGCAACAGCGCCTGGTCCCAGGGCGGCTGTGGGCCGAAGCGTTGCTTGAGAAACTCCAGCAGCAGGCGACTGCGCGTGTTGGCCGCCTGCTCCAGGCGCAGTGCATAGATTCCGCTGGGTTCCGGGGCGGGCAAACCGTCCGTACAGAACAGCGGCAGCAATTCGCCGCGCAACAGATGCTCACTGATCAGCCAGGTCGGCAGGTGGGCGATGCCCAGCCCGGCCAGGGCGCCCTGCAGCAGAGCTTCGGCATTGTTGGCGGTTAGTCGCAAGCGTTTGGGGCGTAGTTGTCGCCACTGTCCGTCGCAGCGAAAGCGCCAGGCGTAGGGTGGCGCCAAGCTATCCCAATCGACGCCTTGATGCTGCAGCAGTTCGCTGGGCTGCTGGGGGGCGCCTGCACGTGCCAGGTAATCCGGGCTGGCGCAGACAATCCGGCGCATGGGCGCGAGGGCGGTGGCTACCAGGCGGCTATCGCCCAGCGGACCGATACGCAGCACCAGGTCGACTTCACCGAGGTGGGCGCCCTGCAGGTCAACGAAGCTGTCGATCAGGCGTAGCTGTACGTCCAGTCCGGGGTTGTGGGCAAGGAACTCGGCCAGTGCCGGTGCCAGGTGGCGGCGCCCGAAGGGGGCGGGGGCATCGATGCGTATCAGCCCTTCCGGTGCGCTGCTCAGCGAGACCGCTTCGGCGCGTGCCAGATTCAGTTCGCCGAGGATGCGTCGTGCGCGCTCGGCAAAGGCCAGTCCGGCGGGGGTGGCCTTGACGCTGTGGGTGGTGCGCAGCAGCAGGCGGCAGCCGAGCGCTTGTTCCAGGCTGTCGATGCGCCGGGCGACGGCCGAAGGCGTCAGTGGATGACGGCGTGCGGCAGCGGAGAAGCTGCCGGCCTCCAGTACGTCGAGGTACAGGGCCATTTGCACGCCGAGGGTGTCTGGGTTCATGGCAAGTGCCTTTGCGATTTGTGCATAGCCATTGTGCGTGGCTGTGCATTTCGCGGAAAGCCGAACCTTCGTAGCATGGCAGGCCTGAGCGGAGGTGGACATGTCGTTGTTGCAGTTGCTGGTGGATTTCCTGCTGGGTGTGGTGCTGGGCCTGCTGGGTGGGCTGTTTGGCATTGGTGGCGGGTTGATTGCCATTCCGGCACTCGGGGTGCTGTTTGCCGTGGAGCAGCAGATGGCCCAGGGCACGGCACTGGTGATGGTGGTGGCCAACGTTGCCCTGGCGCTGTGGCGTTACCATCAGCGCCAGCCGATTGCCTGGCGTCAGGGCCTGGCCTTGGGGTTGTCAGGCTTGCTCAGTGCCTGGCTGGCTTCCTTGCTGGCATTGCAGCTGGATGGGCGCAGTATGCGCCTAGCGTTCGTCGGTTTCCTGGTGCTGCTGGCGCTGTTCACTCTCTGGCAATTGCGTCGTCGCGGCGCTCCGGTGCTGGCGCATTGGTCGCGCAGCACCTTCAGTCTGGGCGTGCTGGGCAGCGTCTCGGGCGTGTTGGGCGGGCTGTTTGCGGTGGGTAGTGCGGTATTGGCGACGCCGGCGCTGACCCTGCTGTTCGGCATGAGCCAGGTGGCTGCGCAGGGCCTGGCGCTGACCCTGGCCCTACCAGCGACCAGCGTGACCCTGTTGACCTATGCCGGGTATGGCCAGGTGGACTGGGCCATGGGTATCCCGCTGGCGCTGGGCGGTCTGCTCAGCATCAGTTGGGGCGTACGCCTGGCGCACGCCTTGCCTGATGTATTGCTGCGCAAGCTGTTTTGCCTGTTCCTGCTAGTCTGCGCCGCGGCCCTTGCCCTCAGCCTGTGAGGTGCTTCAGGCGCGTGCCTGCTTGAGGGTTTCGGCAATCAGGAAGGCCAGCTCCAGCGACTGATCGGCATTCAGGCGTGGATCGCAATGGGTGTGATAGCGATCGCAGAGACCTGCCTCGGTGATCGGACGCGAGCCGCCGATGCACTCGGTGACGTTCTGCCCGGTCATCTCGATATGGATGCCGCCGGCCACCGTGCCTTCGCTGCGATGGACCTGGAAGAACTGCTTGACCTCGGCCAGCACCTGGGCAAAGTCGCGGGTCTTGTAGCCGCTGGAAGCCTTGATGGTGTTGCCGTGCATGGGGTCGCAGCTCCACAGTACCTGGCGACCTTCAGCCTGTACCTTGCGCAGCAGGCGCGGGAAGTGCGCTTCGACCTTGTCGGCGCCCATGCGCACGATCAGGTTGAGACGGCCCGGATCATTGTTCGGGTTGAGGATGTCGATCAGACGGATCAGTTCGTCCGCGTCCATGCTGGGCCCGACTTTCACGCCGATGGGGTTTTCCACGCCACGCAGGAACTCGACATGCGCGCCGTCCAGCTGGCGCGTGCGGTCGCCGATCCACAGCATGTGTGCCGAGCAGTCATAGCTGCGTCCGGTCAGGCTGTCCTGGCGTACAAAGGCCTGTTCATAGTTGAGCAGCAGGGCCTCGTGAGCGGTGAAGAAACTGGTTTCACGCACCTGCGGCGAGCTGTCCATGCCGCAGGCGCGCATGAACGCCAGGGTTTCGTCGATGCGCCCGGCCAGCTGGCTGTATTTTTCCGCCAGGGCCGAGTTGGCGATGAAGTCGAGGTTCCACTGGTGAACCTGATGCAGGTCGGCAAACCCCCCCTGGGCAAAGGCGCGCAGCAGGTTCAGGGTGGCGGTGGACTGGTGGTAGGCCTGTAGCAGGCGTTGCGGATCGGGGACGCGGCTGGCGGCGTCGAAACCGATGCCGTTGACGATGTCACCACGATAGGCGGGCAGGGTGACGCCATCGAGGGTTTCGTCATTGGCCGAGCGCGGCTTGGCGAACTGTCCGGCCATGCGTCCGACCTTGACCACCGGGCAACCGGCGGCAAAGGTCATGACGATGGCCATCTGCAGCAGCACCTTGAAGGTGTCGCGGATCTTCCCGGCGGAAAACTCGGCAAAACTCTCGGCGCAGTCGCCACCCTGCAGGAGGAAGGCGCGCCCCTGGGTGACCTCGGCAAACTGGCGGCGCAGTTCACGGGCTTCGCCGGCAAAGACCAGCGGCGGGTAACCGGCCAGGGTCTGTTCCACCTGCGTCAGGGCGCTGGCGTCTGGGTACTGGGGTTGTTGCTGGATGGGCTTGCTTCTCCAGCTGGTCGGGCTCCAGGTATCGGGCATGGTGTTCTCGGGGAGGCGTCTGGGATAATGCTTAGCATGGTAATGGATTGGCCGGCCCCTTCAAATGCATGTGGGTCATAGTCCCTGTCAATGACAACGAGGAGTGCCCAGGTGGCGGTTGCCGGAGAAGAACAGCTGTTGTGCCAGGTCGAGGATGCCTTCGGGGTGATCCGTGTCTTGCAGGTCGGTGACTACCGCTTCCTCGAGTTTGGCGAGGCCATCGAGCAAAGCTGTGTGTTTATGCCTGACCCCAGCTGGCTGGAGTACGACTACACCCGCGCCATGCTGCTCGGTGCGCTCTGTCATGCCGCGCCGGAGAGCGCACTGTTTCTCGGCCTGGGCGCGGGCAGCCTGACCCAGGCTTGCCTGCGCCACTTGCCACTGGATGACGTCGAGGTGATCGAGTTGCGCCCGGACGTGCCCCGCCTGGCCATGCAGTACCTGGGGCTGACGGATGACCCGCGCCTGACTTTGCGCATTGGTGATGCCCATGAGTTGCTGGAGAGTGCCGAGCCAACCGATCTGTTGTTTCTCGATCTGTATACCGACAGCGGCCCGGCGGCGGCACACCTGGCCTGGCGGTTCCTCGATGCCTGCCAGGCCAAGCTCAACCCGGGCGGCTGGCTGATCATCAACCAGTGGGGCTGCCAGGACGGTCGGCCCTTGGGGGCAGCCCTGTTGCGCGGGCTGTTTCACCGGCACTACTGGGAGATCCCGGTGCCCGAGGGCAATGTGGTGTTGCTGGTGCCGGCCAGCCTGGAGCAATACCTTGATCGACGTGCCCTGGCCCTGCGGGTTGAGCGCCTTTCTGCGCAGCTGGGCTATTCGTTGCAGCCGTTGTTGCAGGCCATGCGTCCGGCCAGTTAGGCCCCATCCTGGTGCGGCGCATGCCCCAGGTTGGGGCGCCATAGCGCCTATTGCGCCTGTTTCTGGTGCTAGTGCACAGCTGTAAACCGCGAGACTCCCCACTTTGGCGCATTTTGGCCTGTTCCTTGCTGTGAACGGGTTCACTGTTGCCGTTGTGTAAGGAAAAACGCATGCCCGTTGTTGCTCCTGATTCCGCCATGGACTTGTCTGGCGCCGAGCGTAGCTGGTTGCCCTGGCTGGGCAAGACCGGCAAGTTGCGTATGGGCTGGGCCTGTTGGCTCAATCGTCAGGCGCGCCCCATGCTGGAGCAGACCTTTTCTGGCATTGCCGAGACGCGCGTGCGGCTGTTGCAGCGCTGGGCCGATACGCAATGGCAGGTATTGCAGGGGGCATTGGTCGGCTGGGATGGGCAGTTGGCTACGCTGGACACCAGTGTGCTGCGTCGCCAGTACGAGCTGGCAGCGGATTTCACGGAACTGTTCGTGATCGATGCCTGCGGGCGGGTGATGGCCTCGACGCATGCGCCGCATATCGGTCAGCGTGATCTCGCTGATCAGGCTGTTGCGGCGGGTTTGCGAGATGCGTTCCTGCATGGCCCTTATCGTGATGCACTGACCTTGAGTATCGGTCCGCGCAGCTCGCGCTTTCATGATGCCGTTACGCTGATGTTCTACATGCCGCTGCAGCACGCCGGTCGCGTGCTCGGTTGCCTCTGCGGACGGGTGCCCAACGACGTGCTGGGTGATCTCATTCAGCGGGAGGCTGGGCACATTTATCCGGAGTCGGGCGACAACTACCTGTTCATGGTCGAGTCGCGCTTCGCGCCTGGACTGGCCCCCGGCACCGCTCTGTCACGTTCGCGTTTCGAGGACAGTACCTTCAGTCATGGAGATAATCTGAAGCAGGGCGTACGCACGCCGTTTGGACAGGTAAGGGTGCGTGAGCATACCGAGCTGGAGCTGCGCTTTACTGATCCGGCCAGTGGACAGCTGCATCCTGGCGTGCGTGAAACCATTCGCCATGGCCAAAACCTATATGTCGGCTATCCAGGCTATGCCGATTATCGTCATGTGCCAGTGGTCGGTTGTGGGGTAACCCTGCAACTGCCGGGTAGCCCGGATCGCTGGGGCATGATGTGCGAAGCGGATCTGCAGGAGGTTTATCAGCGCCGATCAATCAGCTATCGGCTGATGAAAACCTACCTGGGTACGGTGCTGAGCCTGTTCTGTCTGAGCACCCTGCTGCAACACTTTTCCGGATTGCCGCCGCACGGGTTGTACCTGTGCAACGCACTGTTGCTGGTTGCCGGTGCCGCGGTCTTCGCCTGGCGAGGACCCAGGCGACTGGCTGGGCAGTTGCAGGCCAGTACCGAATTGCTGCGCACCATCGCCGAAGGCGGCGGTAACCTGACCCAGCGCCTTGACCGTCAGCGCCTCAGCGCTGACGAAGCCGGTGACATGGGGCGCTGGATCAACAGCTTCATCGATAATCTCGATGGCATAGTGGGGCAGGTCATCGGTGTGTCACGACGCGTGGCAGGCACCAGCCAGGACATGTGCCTACGCAGTAGTCAGGCAGCCAGCAGCGGGCAGGTGGTCGATGAGGCCGTGCACAGCATGCTGATGTTGGTCGAGGAGCAACTGGGCGAAATTCAGCAGGCAGCGATGACCGCCGAAGAGCTCAAGCAGGCGATGGATACGCTGATGAGTAGTGCCCGCCAGCGCCTGGATATTGTGCGCCAGGGTACTCGCGGCATTCGCGACGTGGTGGAGCGATCCGCACAGAGCGTCCAGGCTTTGGATAGTCGCATGGGCGAGATTGGCCAGATCGTCGCGCTGATCAGTGATATCACCACGCAAACCAATCTGCTGGCGCTCAATGCCGCCATCGAGGCGGCGCGAGCCGGTGAGCATGGACGGGGCTTTGCCGTGGTGGCAGGCGAAGTGCGTAGCCTGGCCCAACGCACGGCCAGCGCTGCAGAAGATATCCGACGACTGGTCGACAGCTTGCAGGGGCAGACGCGTGATGCCGTCGCGTTCATGGAAGGGGGCGTTGGCAATGTCGATACCAGCCTGCGCCTGGCCGAGCAAGGTAGCGCGGAAAATCAGCAGCTGCAGGCAGCCGTGGAACGCATGTTCCTAGTTATCGGCCGGCTCAACCAGCGCAGTCTCGAGTATGGCCAGGGCATCAGTGCCATGCAGCAGGGTACGCAGCACATGGCCGAGGTGCTCGGCCTGCTGCAACACAGCAGCGAGGGAGTACAGTCCAGCGCCGGGCAATTGCGTGAACAGGTGGCGGCGTTCAAGGTGAGTGGTGGGCGTAGTTGATGCGTCCTTGCAAAATGCTGGCCAGGTTCTCAGTATTCGGCTATGATGCGCGCCGGCTCCGCAGCGGGGCCGTCGTTCAGGTAGTGCATCACCTCGAGGCCAGGCTTCGACTGCAGCTCCGCAATGCGGGCTATCCTTGACGTTTCATCCAATCCATTACGCGTTCTCGCAATTACTCGCAGACCAAGCTGCCTGGGTGACCTTCGGGTCTTACACGGCTGATGCAGCTTGCTCATGGGTCATTGCGGATGCACATGAGGCAGACCCATGACCCAGGAAATCGGCGGCTTCGCCGCGCTCGGCATTCATCCCTCCGTACTGGCGGCAGTCACTGCCGTAGGCTACGAAGAACCTTCCCCCATCCAGGCCCAGGCCATTCCGGTAATCCTTGGCGGTCACGACATGATCGGCCAGGCACAGACCGGTACCGGCAAAACCGCGGCGTTTGCCCTGCCGATTCTTTCGAAGATCGATCCGGCGCGCCGCGAGCCGCAGGCCGTCATCCTCGCGCCAACCCGCGAACTGGCCCTGCAAGTGGCTACCGCTTTTGAAACCTATGCCAAGCAATTGCCGGGTGTAAGCGTGGTGGCGGTGTACGGTGGGGCGCCCATGGGGCCGCAACTCAAAGCCCTGCGTATGGGCGCACAGGTCATCGTGGCCACGCCGGGCCGCCTGGTCGACCACCTCGGCCGCAACGACCAGCTGCTCTCGACCATCCGTATGATGGTGCTCGACGAAGCCGATGAAATGCTCAAGCTGGGCTTTATGGATGACCTGGAAGTGATCTTCCAGGCCATGCCGGAAAGCCGTCAGAGTGTGCTGTTCTCCGCCACGCTGCCGCATTCGATCCGCGCCATTGCCGAGAAGCACCTGCGCGAGCCGCAGCATATCAAGATCGCCGCCAAGACCCAGACCGTAGCGCGTATCGAGCAGGCGCACCTGATGGTGCATGCCGACCAGAAAGTAGCGGCGGTTTGCCGTTTGCTGGAAGTCGAGGATTTCGACGCACTGATTGCGTTCGTGCGTACCAAGCAGGCTACGCTCGACCTGGCCAGCGCCCTGGAAGCCAAAGGCTACAAGGCGGCGGCCCTGAATGGCGATATCGCCCAGAACCAGCGTGAGCGGGTCATCGAATCGCTCAAAGATGGTCGTCTGGACATCGTGGTTGCCACTGACGTGGCGGCCCGTGGTATCGACGTACCGCGCATTACTCATGTACTCAACGTCGATATGCCTTATGACCCGGAGTCCTACGTGCATCGTATCGGCCGTACCGGCCGGGCAGGCCGCGAAGGTCGTGCCCTGCTGCTGGTGACGCCTCGTGAGCGGCGCATGCTGCAGGTCATCGAGCGGGTAACCGGACAGAAAGTCGGTGAGGTCAAGCTGCCGACCCCGCAGCAGGTGCTGGATGCGCGTATCCGCAAACTGACCAATGGCCTGGCGCCGCTGGTCAGCGATGCCGAAGGCAGCCACGGCGAACTGTTCGACCGCCTGCTGGGCGATCTGCAGTGCAGTCCGCGTGCCCTCGGCGCTGCGCTGCTGCGCAAGGTGACCAATGGCCAGTCGCTGAGCCTGGCGGAAATCGAGCGTGAGCAGCCGCTGGTGCCGAATGCCGGCCCGCAGCGCGAGCGTCGTGAGCGCGAGCCTTTCGACAGTGCTGCGCCGCGCGAGCGTCGTGCGCCGCTGCCGGTCAGCGAAGGCAAGGCACGTTGCCGCACCGCGCTGGGTACGCGTGACGGTATCGCCGCGAAGAACCTGCTGGGAGCGATCCTCAATGAGGGTGGTTTGCAGCGCGAGGCGATCGGACGTATCCAGATCCGCGAGACCTTCAGCCTGGTCGAGCTGCCGGAAGACGGCCTGGATCGTCTGCTGGGCAAGCTCAAGGATACCCGTGTGGCGGGCAAGGCCCTCAAGCTGCGCCGTTATCGCGAAGACTGAGAGACGTCGATTTGACGCCAGGCAAGCCCCGCTGATGCGGGGCTTGTGCTATCTGCAGAGGTCATCATGAAATTCATCCACCAACGCGAACAACTCAACGAAGGCGATCTGTTGGTCATCCAGTCATCGCAGCCGTGCAATATCCGCCTGATGAATGACGCGAATTTTCGCAGCTTCAAGAACGGCGCCCGGCACAACTACATCGGCGGGGCCTTCGAGCGATTCCCGGCACGCATCCCGGTACCCAGCACGGGGTTCTGGAATATCACCCTGGATACCGTGACGCGCCGGGCGATCAGCGTGACGCGCAAGCCCAAGCTGGAATACAGCATTCGCATTGTGCGGCGCGGTGGCTGACCGCCTGCCCGTTGCACGTTGAGCATGGCTGGATTCGCTGCGCAGGGCGCTGCTCAGTCTGCCGATTCGAGCGGTTTCTCGAGAATCAGCTCGACTCGCCTGTTCTGTGCGCGGCCTGCAGCCTGCTGGTTGTCCGCCAGGGGTTGGGTGTCGGCCATGCCGATGGCTTGCAAGCGGCTACTGGCAATGCCATTGGCCTGCAGGTAGCGCACCACGCTGCCAGCTCGCGCGGCAGAGAGTTCCCAGTTGGACGGATAACGCAGGTTGTGGATCGGTATGCTGTCGGTATGCCCCGCCACGCTGATGCGATGCGGGCTGTGGCGCAACATGCCAAGCAATGGTTGCAGCACGGCGAGGCCTTCCACGCTGAGATCGGCTTGTCCCGGGGCAAAGAGTATCTCGCTACTGACTCGCAGGCTGACGCTTTCGGCGTTGACGATGATTTCCACATCCTTGCCTAGTCCACGGGTATCCAGCCCTTGCAGCAGGTCGTTGTCCTTGGCCGGCGGTATGTCCTCGAGCATGGCTGGCGACTGCTGGACCAGTGGCGCGGCAGGTGAGGGGGCGGAGTCGGCCTCGCGCAGTGCCTGTTTGCCGGCGAAGGCCAGCATGATCACCAGCATCACCAGCAGCAGGGTGAGCATATCCAGATAGACCGTCAGCCAGCCTTCTTCTTCCTGCTGTTCGAAGTGCTGCTCCTCGATGCGCTGGCGCTTGAGTTTGTGCTGGGTGCTGCTATGTGCATTGCGCTCACGGCGCAGGTGCAGGTCCAGTAGCTCCAGGCGACGTTCCAGCTCTGCGGGGGAGCGTGGCGGTGTGGCAGCGGATTCGCTCATGACCAGGCCCTCAGGCTTTTTTGTGGCTAACCCGACGACCGTCATTAATCTCGTCGTGGTAGTGGGCCATGAAGGAATTCAGGGTTTCGCGGATCAGCGCCGGGCTGCGTTTGTTGCTCATCATGGCGATGCCCTGCATGACCATGTTCATCAGCACCACGCGCTGTTCGGTGCGTCGTTCCAGCTTCACGGCGACGGGCTTGAATACCAGGTTGGCCAACAGTACGCCGTAGAACGTGGTCATCAGGGCGATGGCCATTTGCCGACCGATAGCCGTCATGTCGCCATCGCCGAGCAGGAACATCAGGTTGACCAGGCCAACCAGGGTGCCGAGCATGCCGAAGGCCGGGGCATAGCTGGCCATTACCCGGAACAGTTGGGCTTCGGCGTGCTCCTTGGCGCGCAAGCGGGAAATGCGCCATTGCAGCAAATCGAGAATATCCTCCTCGGGGGTCAGGTCGACCACCAGCTGCAGGCCGGTTTTGAGGAATGGGTTGGCGACCTGCTCCAGTTGCTTTTCCACTGCGTTGAGGTTGCCTGACAGCCAGAGGCGGGAGATGGCGACCAGTTCCTCGATGTCTTTTTGCGCGTACAGCCGTTCGTTGCGCAGTACGGTGCCGATCAGGCTGAAAATGCGCAGCACCTCACGCAGCGGATAGCTGATGAAGGTAGCTGCCATGGTGCCGAACAGCACGATGCCCAGGCTGGGATAGTCGAGAAACAGCCAGGGGTCTTCTGCGGAAAACAGCAGGACGCTGGCGAGCAGAGCGATACCGGAAACAATGCCGATCAGGGTTGAAGGATTCATGTCGGTCCATGGCGAGGAAGTCCGCAGCCAGTCTACTCAAGCGCTGCTGGGCTGTCAGTCAAAGCGGTAGATATCCATGCCCAGTGCGGCGTGGCTGAATCCGCGGTGGCAACTGCTGAAACGTTGTCCGGCCGCACAGGCAAAAAACAGCGGCAGCAGGTGTTCTTCGCTGGGATGGTTGCGCACAGCATGAGGCGCTTGCTGGCGATAATCGAGCAGTGCTGGCCGGTCGTAGTCCTCCAGTCGCTGCACCATCCAGTCGCGAAACTGTTCAGCCCAGGGCGCCACGGTCGCTTCGGCATCCTGCCAGTCCAGTTCCTGCAGGTTGTGGGTGATGCTGCCTGAGCCAATCAGCAAGATACCATGTGTGCGCAGCCCGGCCAGGGCCTGGCCGATCTGCCACTGCAGGGCCGGACCACCTGCGCTGGGCAGCGACAGTTGCAGGACCGGGATATCGGCCAGCGGATAGAGCAGGCGCAGGGGTACCCAGACGCCGTGATCGCGTGGTCGCTGAGCATCCAGCGCGCAGGGTAGTCCAGCATCCAGCAGGTGTTGCTGGATGACCAGGGCCAGCTGCGGCGCTCCGGGGGCCGGGTAGTCGAGCGCATAAAGTGCCGGCGGAAAGCCGTGGAAGTCATGCCAGGTCGCCGGCTGAGCGGCACTGCCAAGCAGCAGGCGGCTGCTTTCCCAGTGCGCCGAAACCACCAGCACCGCCTGCGGGCGTGGCAACTGCTGGGCCAGCCTTTGCAGTGCCTGGCCGCTGGCGCCGGGGTGCAGGGCGAGCATGGGCGAACCGTGGGAAATGAACAGGCTGGGCAACATGGCAGGTTCCGCGAATGGTAATACAAGCATGTTGCTGGCTCGGCGCTGTGCGTTCCAGCGTAAAATCCTGGGCGTTTCTATCGAATTTTCAGGAGTGTGGCGTGGAAGAGGCATTCTGGCAGGCGCGCTGGGCGCAAGGGCAAATCGGTTTCCATCTGCAGGAGGTCAATCCCTATCTGCAGCAGCACTGGCCGAGTCTTTCCATCGCACCGGGCAGCCAGGTGCTGGTGCCACTGTGCGGCAAGAGCCTGGATATGGCCTGGCTGGCCGGGCAGGGCCTGCGGGTGCTGGGGGTCGAGCTGGCCGAACGTGCGGTGGAGGATTTCTTTGCCGAACAGGGCCTGCAGCCTGAAGTCGAGCAACAGGGTGTCTTGCGCCTGTATCGTGCGGCCGGGGTGGAAATCTACTGCGGGGACTTCTTTAACGTGCAGGCAGAGCATGTGGCGGGCTGTACGGCGCTGTATGACCGTGCGGCGCTGATCGCCCTGCCCGAGACTATGCGGGCACGTTATGTCGAGCACCTGGCGGCCATCCTGCCCGGCAACTGCCGGGGGTTGCTGGTGAGTCTCGAGTATGCCCAGGAGGAAATGTCGGGCCCGCCTTTCTCGGTGTCGCAGGCTGAGATTGATGCGCGTCTGTCGCCTTACTGGCAGATCGAACTGCTGGCGCGTCACGACGTGCTCAACGAGAACTGGCGCTTTCTGCAGCGCGGCCTGAGCAGCCTGCACGAGAGCATCTATCGCTTGCAGCGTGGTTAAGCGACCCGCCATAACGCATCAGCCCCACGCGAGGTGGGGCTGACGGACTGTGCGAGGGCGCTGTTTAGCCGCGCTGACGCAGGGCTTCGATGCGCTCTTCGAGCGGCGGGTGGGTCATGAACAGGCCGGCCAGGCCGTTTTTCAGGCCGCCATTGATGCCAAAGGCTGCCATGCTGCTGGGCATTTCCACTGGCACGCCCTGTTCGGCGCGCAGGCGCTGCAGGGCAGCGATCATGGCGCCGGTTCCGGCCAGTTGGGCACCGGCTTCGTCGGCCTTGAATTCGCGGCGGCGCGAGAACCACATGACGATGATGCTGGCCAGGATGCCTAGTACCAGCTCGGCGAAGATGGTCGCAACGAAGTAGCCGATGCCATGACCTTCCTCGTTCTTGAGGATCACCTTGTCGACGAAGGTGCCGAAGATGCGCGCGAAGAACATCACGAAGGTGTTCACCACGCCCTGGATCAACGCCAGGGTGACCATGTCGCCATTGGCCACATGGCCGATCTCGTGGGCCAGCACGGCGCGTACTTCGTCGGGCGAGAAACGCTCCAGCAGGCCCTGGCTGACCGCGACCAGGGCGTCGTTCTTGTTCCAGCCGGTGGCGAAGGCATTCGACTCGTAGGCGGGGAAGATACCCACTTCCGGCATCTTGATACCGGCTTCGCGGGACAGTTCCTCAACGGTCTGCAGCAGCCACTGCTCATGGCGGGTACGTGGCTGGGTAATGATCTGCGTGCCGGTGCTCATCTTCGCCATCCACTTGGAGATGAACAGCGAAACCAGCGAGCCGGCGAAGCCAAACACCGCGCAGAACACCAGCAGGCTGCCGTAATTGGCCCCCGTGAAGCGATCCACGCCGAGCAGTTTGAGGGTGATGCTGGCGATGATCAGCACCGCCAGGTTGGTGGCGAGGAAAATGACGATACGCATCATGATGAGCTACAACTCCTAAAACGAAAGGCACTCTGCCTGTGCGGGCTATATAAGGGCGGTGCCTGGGGCTATTCAAGCCGGCAGCTATTTCAAACTATGTCCCTTGGCCGGGCAAACAGCTGGCTGGCCAGGGCGACCAGGCGTTCGCTGTGCCCGCTGTGCAGGGCAAGGCGTAATTGCTGGGCCAGGCTGCGCTGCACGCGCTGCACGCTGGCCGGCAGCTGTGTGTCGAGTTGTACTTCGGCAACCGGGCTGGCCAGGCGCAGGAAGCCCTTTT
Organism: Pseudomonas fluvialis; assembly: GCF_002234375.1. GTDB lineage: Bacteria > Pseudomonadota > Gammaproteobacteria > Pseudomonadales > Pseudomonadaceae > Aquipseudomonas > Aquipseudomonas fluvialis. Next base: position 60,395 of record NZ_NMQV01000006.1, on the reverse strand, counting down.
CGGTGAGTACCGCCTGATCCAGGGCTTCGCTGCGAATGGTCGATTCGTAGCGCAGGTAGCCTTCCTCCGCCAGCCACAGCAGGGTGCTGAAACACCCCTGGTGACGCTTGCTGGGTAGGCCGAACTCGTCCGGCTCCTCATGGCCGATGAGGTCTTCGACGTACAGGGTGTGCTTGCGCGGAAAAGCCTGGTAGAGCTGCAACAAGCCGCCCGCACAATCCTTGTAGAAGTCGTCGATATGCAGATCCACGTTGATCAGGCCTATTGCTGGTAGGTCTTGAGGAAGTTGCCGATGCGCCCGATAGCCAGCTCCAGTTCATCGACGCGTGGCAGGGTGACCACGCGGAAGTGATCCGGCCACGGCCAGTTGAAGGCCGTACCCTGGACGATCAACAGCTTCTCGGAGAGCAGCAGGTCAAGGACGAATTTCTCGTCGTTGTGGATCGGACAGACCTTGGGGTCGATTTTCGGGAAGGCGTACAGCGCGCCCATGGGTTTCACGCAGCTGACCCCAGGGATGTCGTTGAGCAGTTCCCAGGCGCGGTTGCGTTGCTCAAGAAGACGGCCGCCCGGCAGGACCAGGTCGTTGATGCTCTGGTAGCCGCCCAGTGCGGTCTGGATGGCATGCTGGCTCGGCACGTTGGCACACAGGCGCATGTTGGCGAGGATATCCAGGCCTTCGATGTAGCTCTGTGCCTTGTGCTTGGGACCGGAAATGGCGATCCAGCCGGAGCGGAAGCCGGCTACCCGATAGCTCTTGGATAGGCCGTTGAAGGTCAGGCAGAGCACGTCAGGAGCCAGCGAAGCGGTGCTGATGTGCACGGCTTCATCGTAGAGAATCTTGTCGTAGATCTCGTCGGAGAAGATCACCAGGTTGTGCTGGCGGGCCAGTTCGACGATGTCCAGCAGCAGCTCGCGGGAATACACCGCGCCCGTCGGATTGTTCGGGTTGATCAGGACAATCGCCTTGGTATTGCTGGTGATCTTGGCGCGCATGTCGGCGACATCGGGGAACCAGTCGGCCTGTTCGTCGCACAGGTAATGCACCGGCTTGCCGCCGGCCAGGGCCACGGCGGCGGTCCATAACGGGTAGTCCGGGGCGGGAATCAGCACTTCATCGTTGTTGTTGAGCAGGGCCTGCAGGGCCATGACGATGAGTTCGGACACGCCGTTGCCGAGGTAGATGTCCTCAATGCCGACGCCTTCCACCTGTTTCTGCTGGTAGTACTGCATCACCGCCTTGCGCGCGCTGAACAGCCCTTTGGAATCGCTGTAGCCCTGGGCGGTTGGCAGATTGCGGATGACGTCCTGGAGAATCTCCTCGGGCGCCTCGAAACCGAACGGTGCCGGGTTGCCAATATTCAGCTTGAGGATGCGCTGACCTTCTTCCTCCAGACGCTTGGCGTGCTTGAGCACCGGCCCGCGAATGTCGTAGCAGACATTGGCAAGTTTGTTCGATTTGCTGACCTGCATGATCTGAAGATTCCCGAAGGTAAAGGGGCTGCCGCCAGTGCAGCCGGATAATGTGCAAGCGCCGCAGGGACTGGCCAGTGGCGGGGCAGGCATGATACGACTGGGCCGTTGTCGGGAAAAGGCCGGGCCCAGGGTTTTTCTGTGTACTGGCGGGCAATGTACGGGCAGAGGAGATGCAGATGAGCAAGATCAACCGCAGCGATGCGGAGTGGCGTGCCGTGCTTAGCGCTGAGCAGTATGCGGTGTGCCGCCAAGGCGGTACCGAGCGGCCATTCAGTGGTGCCTATTACCGTTGCCCGGGGCCCGGGCAGTTCCTCTGCGTGTGTTGCCACACGCCACTGTTCGATGCCGCTTGCCAGTTCGATGCCGGTTGCGGCTGGCCGAGCTACTGGCAGCCGCTGGCGGCAGAGCGGCTGCGTGAGCTAACCGATACCAGCCATGGCATGTTGCGCACCGAAGTGCGCTGTGCCGCCTGTGATGCCCACCTGGGACATGTCTTCGATGACGGCCCGCCGCCCACCGGGCTGCGCTATTGCATCAACTCGGTGGCCTTGCAATGGCGTGCGGCTGATTAGAACACGCCCTGGCTGCGCAGGTAGTCGTCATAGCTGCCGCTGAAGTCGGTCACGCCGTTTTCCGACAGCTCGATGATGCGCGTGGCCAGCGAGCTGACGAACTCGCGGTCGTGGCTGACGAAGATCAGTGTGCCCGGGTAGTTCTCCAGCGCCAGGTTGAGTGCCTCGATGGATTCCATGTCCAGGTGGTTGGTCGGTTCGTCCATCACCAGCACGTTGGGCTTCTGACAGGCCAGCTTGCCGAACAGCATGCGCCCCTGTTCACCACCGGAGAGGACCTTGACCGACTTCTGGATCTCGTCGGAGGAGAACAGCATGCGGCCGAGTGCGGCACGGATGTTCTGTTCGCCACTGGTCCACTGACCCATCCACTCGAACAGGCTGTCGTCGGCCTCGAAGTCGTGGGCGTGGTCCTGGGCGTAGTAGCCGACCTCGGCGCTGTCGGTCCACTTCACGCTGCCGGCATCCGGTTGCAGTTCGCCGACCAGGGTGCGCAGCAGGGTAGTCTTGCCGATGCCGTTGGGGCCGATGATCGCCACACGCTCGCCGGCTTCAACGGTAAAGCTGAAGTTCTTGAACAGCACTTTGTCGTCGAAGGCCTTGGACAGCTTCTCGATGGTCACCGCCTGACGGTGCAGCTTCTTGTTCTGGTCGAAGCGGATGAACGGGCTGACGCGGCTCGACGGCTTGACCTCTTCCAGCTGGATCTTGTCGATCTGCTTGGCGCGGCTGGTGGCCTGCTTGGCCTTTGAGGCGTTGGCCGAGAAGCGGCTGACGAAGGTCTGCAGCTCGGCGATCTGCGCCTTCTTCTTGGCGTTGTCGGAGAGCAGGCGCTCGCGGGCCTGGGTGGCGGCGGTCATGTACTCGTCGTAGTTGCCGGGGAACAGGCGCAGCTCGCCGTAGTCCAGGTCGGCCATGTGGGTGCACACGCTGTTCAGGAAGTGGCGGTCGTGGGAAATGATGATCATGGTGCTGTTGCGCGCCGTGAGGATGTTTTCCAGCCAGCGGATGGTGTTGATGTCCAGGTGGTTGGTCGGCTCGTCGAGCAGCAGTACATCGGGGTCGGCAAACAGCGCCTGGGCGAGCAGCACGCGCAGTTTCCAGCCGGGGGCCACTTCGCTCATCGGGCCGAAGTGCTGTTCCAGCGGGATACCCAGGCCGAGGAGCAGTTCGCCAGCGCGCGATTCGGCGGTATAGCCGTCCATTTCGGCGAACTCGCCTTCCAGTTCGCCGACTTTCATCCCGTCTTCTTCGCTCATTTCCGGCAGCGAATAGATGCGGTCACGTTCGGCCTTGACCGTCCACAGTTGCTCATGGCCCATGATCACCGTGTCGATCACGCTGAACTGTTCATAGGCAAACTGATCCTGGCGCAGCTTGCCCAGACGCACGTTGGGTTCCAGCATCACCTGGCCGGCCGAGGGCTCCAGGTCGCCACCGAGGATCTTCATGAAGGTCGACTTGCCACAGCCGTTGGCACCGATCAGGCCGTAGCGGTTGCCGTTGCCGAACTTGACGGAAACGTTCTCGAACAGCGGCTTGGCGCCGAACTGCATGGTGATGTTGGCGGTGGAGATCAAGGCAAAAATCCTGCAGGCAAGGGCGCGGAGCGCAAAAAGGGCGCGATTGTAGCGCTTTGTCGCGCGCCTGGCACGGCAGGATGTGTCAGGGGTAGTCGATGGCCACGATATACCAGGTGCGCAGGCCGCCCGGAGCCTGTACCTGCACTTCGGCATCCAGAGGCTTGCCGAGCAGCGAGCGGGCCAGGGGCGAGTCGATGCTGATCAGGTTGAGGCGCAGATCCAGCTCGTCAGGGCCGACGATGCGGTAGCGCTGTTGTTCACCGTCTTCGTCTTCCAGGGTTACCCAGGCACCGAAATACACCTTGCCGGTGTCGCTGGGGCGGCTGTCGACTACCTGGAGCTTTTCCAGGCGTTTGCTGAGAAAGCGCACGCGGCTGTCGATTTCCCGCAGCATCTTCTTGCCATAGGTGTATTCGGCATTTTCCGAGCGGTCGCCCTGGGCGGCGGCTTCGCTCACCGCCTGGGTGACTTGCGGACGGCGCACATGCCACAGCTCATGCAGCTCGGCACGCAGGCGCGCCTCGCCCTCAGGGGTGATCAGGGCGGTGCCGGCAGGGCGTGGTGGGCGGTAACGACTCATCGGGGGTTCACTGCTATTGGCCGCGCAATACGCTGAGCGGCGTGGCCTTGAGGGTTTCACGGGTAGCCAGGACGCCTACGCTAGCGATCAGCGCGGCGCCGAGCAAGGGCAGCAGCAACAGCCAGGGATGCGGCTGCCAGTGCAGGTCGAGCACCTGGGTGTAGAGCAGCGCGCTGACCAGCTCGCAGCCCAATGCCGCAAGCAGGCCGCTGAGTCCGCCGAGCAGGGCGAATTCGCGGCGCCGGGCCTGCAGCAGCAGGCGCCTTTCCGCGCCCAGCGCGCGCAGCAGCGCCGACTGCCGGGTGCGCTCGTCGAGGGTAGCCTGTAGTCCGGCCAGTACGACCGCCAGGCCGGCGGCGAGGACGAAGAGCAGGACGAACTCCACGGCCAGGCTGACCTGGGCAAGAATGCTGCGTAGCTGATCGAGGATTGCCTCGATGGGCAGCAGGGTAACCCCGGGGAACTGGCGGGCTAGAGGCAGTAACTGGTCAGCCTGCGCACTGGGCAGGTAGAAGCTGGTGATGTAGCTGGCGCTGTGCTGCTGCATGCCGCGCGGGTCGAAGATGACGAAGAAGTTGGGTTGGAAACTGTCCCAGTCGACCGTGCGCAGGCTGCTGACCTGCCGGGTGATCTCGCGGCCGGCCAGGTTGAAGGTCAGTTGGTCGCCCAGCGCAATGCCCAGGCTGCTGGCCAGCTCGGCTTCCAGGGATACGCCCAGGCCCTGGGTGTCGGCCTCGTCCCACCAGCTGCCCGCGGTGATCTGGTTGCCACTGGGCAGTTCGGCACTCCAGGTCAGGTTGAGATCGCGGCGGGTGGCGCGCTCACCACGGCTGTCTGCCTCGACCTGATGGGCCACCGGCTGCTGGTTGATGGCTACCAGGCGCCCCGGCAGCATCGGGTAGAGCGGACTGGATTCGGCCTTGAGTTGCTGCAGGGCATTTGCCCAGGCCTGCCGCTCGGCGGGTTGGATGTTCAGGGCAAAGTGGTTGGCGGTGCGTTCGGGTAGTTGCGCTTGCCAGGTGTCCAGCAGTTCGCCGCGTAGCAGGGCAACCAGGGCCATGACCAACAGGATCAGGCCGAAGGCGAGCATTTGTCCGGCGGCAGCCAGTGGCTGACGGAGCAGTTGGCCCAGCCCCAGGCGCCAGGCCAGGCTGGCCTTGTGCAACAGGCGCCGCAGGTTGCGCAAGCCGAGCAGCAACAGCCCGCCGAGCAGCAGGCAGGCCAACAGGCCGCCACCGAGCAGGCTGAGGGTGAGCGCCAGATCGAGGCTTAGTCGCCACATGATCAGGCCGAGTGCCAGCAGCGCGCAGGCGTATACCAGCACCGCGCGCATGGCCAGGGGTTGCAAGTCGCTGCGCAGCACGCGCAGGGGTGGCACGCGGCCCAGCGCGGCCAGCGGCGGCAGGGCAAAGCCGGCCAGGGCCACCAGCCCGGTGGCAACCCCGGCCAGCAGGGGGTGTACGCCCGCCGCCGGAAGCTCGGCCGGCAGCAGGCCGGCGAGCAGGTGCAGCAGCAGCAGATGGCCAAACCAGCCGAGCAGGGCGCCGAGTAGGCTGGCCAGCAGACCCAGTACTGCCAGCTGCATGCCATATAGGTAGAGGGTTTCCCGTGCGCTCAGGCCCAGACAACGGAGCAGGGCGCTGGCGTCGAAACGGCGCCGCGCATAGCGGTTGGCGGACAGGGCCACAGCGACTCCGGCCAAAAGTACCGCGGCCAGGCTGGACAGGTTGAGGTAGCGCTCGGCGCGTTGCAGCGCCTTGCCTACCTGGCTGTTGCCATCGCGCGCATCCAGCAGGCGCTGCTGTGGCAGTAACTGGCCCTGCAGACTGTCGCGCAGGGCGGCCAGTTGTTCAGGATTGCCCTGCCAGAGCAGGCGGTAACGTACCCGACTACCCGGCTGGATGATCTGCGTGGCGGCCAGATCATCCAGGTGCATGAGCAGGCGCGGCGTCAGGCTGTAGAAGTCGCTGGAGCGATCCGGCTCATGGGTCAGTACTCGGCTGATACGCAGGCGATGCTGGCCGAGCTCCACGCTGTCACCCACGGCCAGGCCCAGCGCGAGCAACAGGCGCGGCTCGGCCCAGGCTTCGCCGGGCAGCGGGCCGTCGCCAGGTTGCTCTTCGGCAAACGGGCTGGCGGCGCTTTTCAGCTCGCCACGCAGCGGATAGGGATTGTCCACCGCCTTGACGCTGGCCAGTTGTACGGCCTCCTCGCCGATCAGCACGCTGGCGAACTCGACGCTTTGCGCCTGGCGCAGGCCCAGCCGGACGGCGCTGTCGCGCTGTGCCTGAGTGGCCGGCAGCGAACTGTCGAGCACCAGGTCGGCGGCAAGAAATTCGCTGGCGCGCAGCAGCATGGCGTCATTCAACCGCTGGCTGAGATAGCCGATCGAACTGCTGGCCGCTACGGCGATGAGCAGGGCGATTAGCAGGGTACGCAACTCGGCAGCCCGGCGTTCACGCCACAGTTGGCGCAAGGCCAGGCGCAGCAGGCTGGACAGTGACAGGCGACGCATCAGTGAGTGTCCTGCAACAGGCGGCCATCCTGCAGGTGCAGCTGGTGCTGGCAGCGTGCGGCCAGGCGCTGGTCGTGGGTGACCAGTACCAGGGTGGTGCCGTGCTCACGGTTGAGGGCGAACATCAGCTCGCAGATATGCGCGCCGGTGTGGTCGTCGAGATTGCCGGTCGGTTCGTCGGCAAACAGGATGTCCGGCTCGGCGGCAAAGGCCCGGGCCAAGGCTACACGTTGCTGTTCGCCGCCGGAGAGTTGCCGAGGATAGTGATGCAGGCGCTGGCCCAGGCCGACTCGCTCAAGCAGTGCGCGGGCCTGCTGGCGGGGATTGGCGTGGCCTTCCAGCTCCAGGGGCAGCATGACGTTTTCCAGCGCGCTGAGGCTGTCGAGCAGCTGGAAAGACTGGAAAACGAAGCCGACGTGCTCGGCGCGCACCTTGGCCCGCTGGTCTTCGTCGAGGTGTGTCAGTTCATGGCCGGCCAGTCGTACGCTGCCGCTGCTGGGGTTGTCCAGCCCGGCCAGCAGGCCCAGCAGGGTGGACTTGCCCGAGCCGGAACGACCGAGCAGGGCCAGGCTTTCGCCGCGTGTCAGGTCCAGGTCGATGTCGTGCAGGATGGTCAGTTCACCTTCCGCGCTGCCGACCACTTTGCTAAGGTGCCGCGCACTGAGAATACTTGAGCTCATGGGGTGTCCGATGCGTGCCTGGTTGATCCGCAGTTGCCTGGTTCTGTTGCTGTGCACGGGAAATGCACTGGCCGGCACCCTGCTGGTTGTTGGCGATAGTATCAGCGCCGCTTTTGGCATGGATACCGCCGAGGGTTGGGTGGCTTTGCTGGAAAAGCGCCTGGCCGAGCAGGGCTATGTGCACCGCGTGGTGAATGCCTCGGTGAGCGGCGAGACCAGTGCTGGCGGGGCTTCGCGGCTGCCGACGCTGCTCGCCGAACACCGCCCGAGTCATGTGCTGATCGAGCTGGGAGGCAACGATGGGCTGCGTGGTCAGTCCCTCGAACAATTGCAACAGAATCTTGCCGGGATGGTCGAGAAAAGCCAGGCCGCCGGTGCCAAGGTGCTGTTGCTGGGTATGCAGTTGCCGCCCAACTACGGGCCGCGTTATACCCAGGCGTTCGCCGCCGTCTATCCGGCGCTGGGTGAGCGTTACCGCGTGCCGGTACTGCCGTTCCTGCTGGAAGGCGTGGGTGGTCAGGCCGAGCTGATGCAGGCTGATGGCATTCATCCGCGCAGCAGCGCACAGCCGCGCCTGCTGGAGAATGTCTGGCCGCTGCTGCAGCCGCTGCTGTAACGGACGGTTGTCATGTCACGTCGGGTCTGGTCGCTACACGCCTACTACCTGCTGCTACCCGGCGAGCAGCTGGATCTGTTCGCCTGCCAGGAAGTCCGTGTGCACTTGCTCGCTCGCCAGCTGGCGCTGGATAGCCAGGTCGACCATACCTTGTGCGGCGGTTTGTTGCCGGCCCAGCCCAGCTATCGTCTGCTGGATGCTGCCGATCTGCGTGATCGTCGGCTATGTCCGCTCTGCCTGCAACGCCTGCAGGCGCAGAGGCGCGGCGAGCTTCCCCTGTAGCCGGGAAGCGTTACCTGATGTGATAGCCACTGGCGTGGCGTAGAGGCACGTGTACAATTCGCCGCATCAATCTTTCTTGAGGATTCACCCGCCATGTCGCTGCGTTTGCGCGCTGTCGCCCGCTATTTGCCACTTTCCGCTCTGGCACTGAGCACATCGCTGGCAGCCCTGGAGCTGCCCTTGCCGCCCCCGGGTGAAGACATTGTCGGCCAGGTCCAGGTGATCAAGGCCAAGTACGAAGATACCTTTGCCGACCTGGGCAAGGTGCATGACCTCGGCTACCTGGAGATGGTTGCCGCCAATCCCGGGGTGGATGCCTGGTTGCCGGGCGAGGGAACCGAGATCATCCTGCCGACGCGCTACATCCTGCCGCCGGGGCCGCGTGAGGGGGTTGTCATCAACCTCGCTGAGTACCGCCTGTATTACTACCCACCGGGTGGCAAGGTAGTACACACCTTCCCGCTGGGTATCGGTCGCGAAGGCTGGGGTTCGCCGGTGGCCAACACCACCATTACCGGCAAAGTACCCAATCCCGGCTGGACACCGCCCAAGTCGATTCTGGAAGAGCATGCGGCCAACGGTGATCCGCTGCCCAGCTATGTGCCGCCGGGGCCGAACAATCCGCTGGGGCCGTTCAAGTTCAATCTTGGTGTGCCGGGTTACCTGATTCATGGTTCGAACAAGAAGTTCGGTATCGGCATGCGGGTCAGTCATGGTTGCTTCCGCATGTACAACCATAACGTGCTGAAACTGGCGGACATGGTGCCGGTAGGGACCAAGTTGCGCATCATCGATGAGCCCTACAAGTTTGGGGTAAGTGGCGGCAAGCTGTATCTCGAGGCCCATGCGCCGCTGGATGATCAGGGCGTGCCCTCGGTTGTCGACAAGCATGCTGCGGTGATCAATGCGCTGCTCAAGCGTGAAGATCTGGCGGCCAATGTGCGCATGGATTGGGAAGTGGTACGTGAGGTCGTGGCAGCCGAGGACGGCCTGCCGGTGGAAATCGCCGAGCCGCGTGAGGCGATTGCCAGCAACGATGTGCAGTTGCCTTACTGAATCCGCTGTTTAACCCGCTGTTTAACCCGCTGTCACACCCCGCCAGTGCTCACTGCGCGGGGTGTTTTTTTATCCGCAAGTAGCTGGAAAAAAGAAACCCCGCCGAAGCGGGGTTTCTTTTGCCTAACGGATGAGTCTTAGACCTGTACGCTCGGGATGATCGCTTTGGCCGCGGCGTCGCGGTACTCGGCGATCTGGTCGAAGCTCAGGTAGCGGTAAACGTCGGCAGCCATGCTGTCGATGTTCTTCGCGTACTCCATGTACTCCTCGACGGTCGGCAGCTTGCCGATGATCGAAGCGACCGCGGCCAGTTCGGCAGAAGCCAGGTACACGTTGGTGGCGTCGCCCAGACGGTTGGGGAAGTTGCGGGTCGAGGTGGAGACCACGGTCGAACCGGTCTGTACGCGAGCCTGGTTACCCATGCACAGCGAGCAGCCCGGCATTTCCATGCGCGCGCCAGCCTTGCCGTAGATGCCGTAGTAGCCTTCCTCGGTCAGTTGGTGAGCGTCCATCTTGGTCGGCGGAGCCAGCCACAGACGGGTCGGAATGCCACCCTTGACCTTGTCCAGCAGCTTACCGGCAGCGCGGAAGTGACCGATGTTGGTCATGCACGAACCGATGAACACTTCGTCGATCTTCTCACCGGCAACGGTGGACAGCAGACGGGCGTCATCCGGATCGTTCGGTGCGCAGAGTACCGGTTCCTTCACGTCGGCCAGATCGATTTCGATCACGGCGGCGTACTCGGCGTCGTTGTCGGCTTCCAGCAGTTGCGGGTTGGCCAGCCAGGCTTCCATCGCCTTGGCGCGACGCTCCAGAGTACGGGCATCGCCGTAGCCTTCGCCGATCATCCAGCGCAGCATGGTGATGTTGGACTTCAGGTACTCGGCGATGGCGCTTTCCGGCAGCTTGATGGTGCAACCGGCAGCGGAACGCTCGGCCGAGGCGTCGGACAGCTCGAAGGCCTGTTCAACGGTCAGGTCGTTCAGACCTTCGATCTCGAGGATGCGGCCGGAGAAGATGTTCTTCTTGCCTTTCTTCTCGACGGTCAGCAGGCCAGCCTGGATCGCGTAGTAAGGGATGGCATGAACCAGGTCACGCAGGGTGATGCCCGGCTGCAGTTTGCCCTTGAAGCGCACCAGTACCGACTCCGGCATGTCCAGCGGCATCACGCCGGTGGCAGCGGCGAAGGCTACCAGGCCCGAACCGGCCGGGAAGGAGATGCCCATCGGGAAGCGGGTGTGCGAGTCGCCACCGGTACCGACGGTATCCGGCAGCAGCATGCGGTTCAGCCAGCTGTGGATGATGCCGTCGCCCGGACGCAGGGATACACCGCCGCGGGTCATGATGAAGTCCGGCAGGGTGTGGTGGGTGGTGACGTCGATCGGCTTCGGATAGGCCGCGGTGTGGCAGAAGGACTGCATCACCAGATCGGCGGAGAAGCCCAGGCAAGCCAGGTCTTTCAGCTCGTCACGGGTCATCGGGCCGGTGGTGTCCTGGGAACCGACGGTGGTCATCTTCGGTTCGCAGTAGGTGCCCGGACGCACGCCTTTGCCTTCCGGCAGGCCGCAGGCGCGACCGACCATCTTCTGCGCCAGGGTGAAGCCTTTGCCGCTGTCGGCCGGAGCTTCCGGCTTCTTGAACAGGGTGGACGGAGCCAGACCCAGCTCGGCACGGGCCTTCTCGGTCAGACCACGGCCAACGATCAGCGGAATACGGCCGCCAGCGCGGACTTCGTCGAGCAGGACGTCGGTCTTCAGCTGGAAGGTGGTGACCAGCTCGTCGCTGCCGTTGCGGCGCACTTCGCCCTTGATCGGGTAGACGTCGATGACGTCGCCCATGGCCAGGTTGGTGCAGTCGAATTCGATCGGCAGGGCGCCGGCGTCTTCCATGGTGTTGTAGAAGATCGGGGCGATCTTGGTGCCGAAGCAGAAACCACCGGCGCGCTTGTTCGGCACGTTGGGGATGTCGTCGCCGAAGAACCACAGCACCGAGTTGGTGGCGGACTTACGGGAAGAACCGGTACCCACCACGTCACCCACATAGGCAACCGGGAAGCCTTTGGCTTTCAGGGCTTCCATCTGCTTGATCGGGCCGACCGAACCCGGTACGTCCGGGTTGATGCCGTCGCGGGCCATCTTCAGCATGGCCAGAGCGTGCAGCGGGATGTCCGGGCGCGACCAGGCATCGGGTGCCGGCGACAGGTCGTCGGTGTTGGTTTCACCGGTGACCTTGAACACGGTCAGGGTGACTTTTTCCGGCACGGCCGGGCGGTTGGTGAACCACTCGCCGTCAGCCCAGGACTGCATTACGGCCTTGGCGTTGGCATTGCCGGCCTTGGCTTTCTCGGCAACGTCGTGGAAGGCGTCGAACATCAGCAGGGTGTGCTTGAGTTGCGCGGCGGCCACTTCGGCCAGCTCGGCGCTGTCCAGCAGCTCGACCAGGGTGGCGATGTTGTAGCCGCCCTGCATGGTGCCCAGCAGCTCGACGGCGAGGGTCTTGCTGATCAGCGGGGAGGTCGCTTCGCCCTTGGCGACGGCGGACAGGAAGCCAGCCTTGACGTAGGCCGCTTCGTCCACGCCCGGCGGAACACGGTTGGTGATCAGATCGACCAGGAAGGCTTCTTCGCCAGCCGGCGGGTTCTTCAGCAGCTCGACCAGGCCTGCGGTTTGCTCGGCGTTCAGCGGCTGGGGAACGATCCCCAGCGCGGCGCGCTCTTCTACGTGTTTGCGATAGGCTTCAAGCACAGTTTTACCCTCATCAGTGGTCCCAACAGGTTGTCCGGGACGCTCATCCAGGAAGCCTGCACACCCTGCGCCGCAGGGAGATATGAACCCTCAGGCCAGGGTTGCGCAGGTTCCATCCAGAAGAAGCTGTTTTCAAAGTTTTACGCCGCCAGGCGGTTGATGAGGGTTGGCGAGACAGGGACACCCTGCGTCGCCAACGGACTCTGGCGAAAAACTGTGCTCGTGACGCTTTGAAAACAGCTTCGTGCGGACAATTTTGCCTGTCTGCTGCTGCGTCTACCGGCCTGGCAAAGCGAGGTTGCCGGCGTCGGCTGGTGTGTCGGCAGTCAGTCAATGGCGCAACGATTCTACTGGAATCGCCCGGCAAAGTTAAGCGTGGCGCAGGCTCTGGATGGCCGGTCGGGGGTGTCTGGCGGATTATTCCAGAGCGGCTATTCGTGGCTATCTGGAAGTCAACGGTGTTGATCGTGCAGGTTTATGGCGATGCTTGAGTAAGGGGTGTGGTGTTTGTGGCGTGGTCGTTGGCTTAGACAAAGGGCTAAGATGGCGTTTTTTGACAGCCAACCGGGGAGTGTGTGGTATGTCCAGCCTGGCGGTGAAAACACCTTGTGTCGGCCTGTGCTCCACAGTGTATGGCGACCTGGTGTGTCGAGGCTGCAAGCGTTTTTGTCATGAGATCATCGACTGGAACGGCTATCCCAACGAACGCCGCCTGGCTATTTGGCAGCGCCTGGAGCAGTTGCAGGTGCAGGTGCTGGCGAGCAAGTTGCTGATCGTCGACAGCCAGCGCTTGCGTGAGCAGTTGGAAGCGCGGCAGATTCGTTTCGTGGCCGAACAGTCGCCGTATTGCTGGGCTTATCAGTTGTTACGGCGTGGCGCCGGGCGGATGCGCAATCTGCAGGCTTATGGTTTGGCCTTGCAGCCGGCTTTTGCCGGCATGCCGCTCGCTGAGCTGCTGGAGCAGGTAGAGCAGGCATATTTTCAGGCCTCGCTGGCCTGCTACGCGGCACTGATGGAGCAGGCCTGAATATGCTGGCCGTCTATTTGCGACGCCTGCTGGGTAGTCGGCGTACCCGCAGTGGCAATCGTCAGTTGGGGCTGATCCTCGCCGGGGTGGCCGGCGCGATCAACGCCGGAGGCTTTCTGGCAGTACAGCAATACACCTCGCATATGACCGGTATCGTGTCCTCGATGGCTGACAATCTGGTGCTGGGGGCTTATTCGCTGGTGTTGTCTGGACTGGGTGGGTTGCTGTGCTTCCTGTTGGGGGCGATCTGTTCGGCGATGCTGGTGCATTACGCGCGGCGGCGCCGGCGACATAGCGAGTTTGCCTTGCCGTTGCTGCTGGAGGCACTGCTGTTGCTGGGGTTTGGTCTGCTGGGTGCGCGCCTTTCGAGTATCGAAGGGCTGTTTGTGCCGCTGACCGTGATGCTGTTGTGCTTCATCATGGGCTTGCAGAATGCGCTGATTACCAAGCTTTCGCATGCCGAGATTCGTACTACCCACATCACCGGGATCGTCACTGATATCGGTATCGAGTTGGGCAAACTGTTCTACTGGAATCGAACCCAGCTGCCGCCAGGGCGGCGGGTGCAGGCCAATCGCCAGCGGCTGCTGTTGCACAGCGCACTGGCGTTGAGCTTCTTCGTTGGTGGCGTGCTGGGTGCCCTGGGCTTCAAGCACCTGGGCTACAGTGCCACGTTACCACTGGCGCTGTTGCTGGTGATGCTGGCCAGCGTGGCGATGACGGATGACTGGCGTTCGTGGCAGCGCCGTCGCCAGCGCCGCCGTTGACAGGCTGCGTTTAGAAGCGGTCGCGGCGTACGACTTCGTCGAACGGTAGACGTCCCACGCGAGGCTTGTGTTCGACGTTGCGCTTGCCAATCGCCACCATCAGGCCGATCAGATGATTTTCTGGAAGATTGATCAGGCGACCGACAGCCTCGAAGTCAAAGCCGTCCATAGGCACTGAGTCCAGATCCTTGCCGCGGGCGGCGAGCATCAGCGTTTGTGCGACCAGGCCGCAGCTGCGCAGGGCTTCGTCGCGCTGTACTTGCGGTTTGTCGCGGTAATAGCCATCGATAGCGCCGACCATGAACTGTGCAACGTCTTCCGGGGCGCCTTCCCAGACGCGGCTGGCATTGCATTGCCAGCTGTCCACGCGGGCACAGATAACCACCAGCATCGAGGCTTCGCTGACCTGGGCCTGATCCCAGGCTACGGCACGAATTTGTGCGCGCAGTTGCGGGTCCTGGATATCGACCAGGCGGACATGTTGCAGATTGAATGCGGTGGGAGCGAGTAGGGCCAGTTCCAGCAGTTCCTGGCGATCACTGTCGCTCAGCACATACTGGCTGTCATAGCCGCGCACGGCACGGCGGCTACGAATGGCATCAAGCGTATCCATATAAATCTCCGGTAATTCGCGGTTCAGATAGACCGTTTAAGACGGTGCAGATGCTCAACGACATCGGCTGCCCCTGCCAGGCGCAGGCCTTCTCCGAGGGCATTGGCGAGTGGCTGGTTGCGAGGCAGGAGCAGGGCTTCCGGGCCGCCGCTGGCATCGCGCAGACTCAGGCGTGCATAAGGCAGGCCGGTGTCCAGCAGCAAGCCCATGAAGGCAGGGTCGCTCCAGGCTTGTGCCGGCATGGCCAGCATATGGTAATGCAGTTGCAGCTGTTCCAATGCCAGGTCGTCGATATGGTAATGCGCCAGACGCGCTGGCAGCAGTACCGGCAGTTCACGCCGGCGCGCGTAGGCCACCGCGCTAATGAAGGCCTCCAGCTGCTGCTCACCTGCCCAGAACAGCCGTTCGCCACGCCAGTCGGCGCGGAGCAGCTGGATGGGCTCGCCTTGCAGGAAGTGTGGCAAGGGCAGGCACACTGCGCGCAAGAAATCCTTGTAGCTGATGATGCGTACGTTGCGCTGCGGCTTGCTGGCCAGGTAATCCTCGAAGCTGCGTGCCTGCAGGTACACGCTTTCGGCGGCGTTGATGCCGTCGATTTGTCGCAAGTCGACTTCATCCAGGCTGTATTGCTGCAGGGTGACGATGCGGCTGAGGGCGGCGTGGGCTGCGGCCTTATCTTCTTGCACGGGGCCTGACAGGGCGCTGCGTGGCAGGTCGGCCAGGCGCTGCAAGGGCGGGCCGGCCTGCCAGCTGATGCTGTCAGGGTGGCTCGGCAGGGTTTGGAAAGGTAGTTGCAGCTGGCTGGCGCGTTGCAGGATATGCCGTGCCTGGCGCCCACCCACGCCCAAGCGTCCCAGCAGGGTGGCCAGGCGGCTGCTCAGCGGTGCGGACGGTTCGCTCAGGCTCATGGGGGTACGATCAGTGGCCGGCTGTCAGTACAGTGTGGCAGAACTTGCCGCGAGCTGTCTGGCGCTGCGCATGGCGAGTTGTATGCAAGAATGAATCGTTCACCATAAAGGATGCCTCCATGCCCAGCCTGATCCTGGATATCGCCGTGAGTTCCGACCTCTACCTGGCGGTATACCAGGGGCGTGCGAACCGGATATTGCTGCGAAGTCGCGACGGGCGCAAGGTCAGTTTGCCAGCTGCTCGCCTGCAACCCTACCTTACCCATGCCGGTATCCATGGCAGTTTCGAGCTGGAGTTCTCCAGTGACGGCAAGTTGCTGCGCCTGTCGCGTTTGACGGGAGGCTGAGCCAAGCGCGTCGCTTTCCCGGCGCATGGCAAGAAACTATACTGCCTGTCCTTTTCCCAAGCCGATGCCGACCATGTATACCCTGGCCCGTGACCTGCTGTTCAAACTTGCCCCGGAAACCTCCCATGACCTGTCCATCGACCTGATTGGCGCGGGTGGGCGGCTTGGCCTGAATGGCCTGTTGTGCAAGGCGCCGGCCAGCCTGCCGGTGCGCGTCATGGGCCTGGAATTTGCCAATCCGGTGGGGTTGGCGGCGGGCCTGGACAAAAATGGTGATGCGATTGATGGCTTTGCCCAGCTGGGCTTCGGTTTTATCGAGATCGGTACCGTTACCCCGCGAGCCCAACCGGGTAACCCCAAGCCGCGGCTGTTCCGTCTTCCGGAAGCGCAGGGCATCATCAATCGCATGGGCTTCAACAACCTGGGCGTGGATCATTTGTTGGCCAGGGTGCAGGCAGCGCGTTATCGCGGCGTGCTGGGCATCAATATCGGCAAGAACTTCGACACGCCGGTTGAGCGTGCGGTGGATGATTACCTGATCGGCCTGGACAAAGTCTATGCGCATGCCAGCTATGTGACCGTCAATGTCAGCTCGCCGAACACGCCTGGGCTGCGCTCGCTGCAGTTTGGGGATTCGCTACGGCAGCTGCTCGAGGCGCTGCGTCAGCGCCAGGAAGACCTCGCTGTGGTGCATGGCAAGCGCGTACCGCTGGCCATCAAGATTGCTCCGGACATGACCGATGAGGAAACCGTGGATGTGGCGCGCGCCTTGCTCGATACCGGCATGGATGCGGTGATTGCCACCAATACCACGCTCTCGCGGGAGGGCGTCGAGGGTTTGCAGTATGCCGACGAGGCAGGCGGGTTGTCCGGCGCGCCGGTGCGCGACAAGAGCACTCATACGGTCCGCGTGCTGGCTGGCGAGTTGCAGGGACGGCTGCCGATCATTGCCGTGGGCGGTATCACCGAAGGCCAGCATGCGGCGGACAAGATCGCCGCTGGAGCCAGCCTGGTGCAGATCTACTCCGGGTTCATCTACCAGGGGCCTGCGCTGATTCGTCAGGCCGTGGATGCCATTGCCGCCTTGCCGCGCAGCCAATAAAAAGGGCTCCCGTTGGGAGCCCCTGGGCTTGCGCCCGCCGCTCGAATGGAGCGGTCTGGAAAAAACGATGTGATCCTGAACGGTCAGCCTACGGCGTGCAGTTGATTGAGTCGATGAATGCCGGCGGTGCCGGTAAAGCCATCCCACTGGTCGCCACGACCTTCACGCCAGCCATTGAGCCAGGCCTGACGGGTGGAGGGGGTGGTAAAAGGACAGAGGTCGCGGGATTTGCCATGAATGCCGTGCTGATAACCACGCAAAAAGGCTCGTTCCATCGGATCACGCTTGAGTCTTCTCATAGGGTGTAGCCCTCACTTGTTGACTGTTATGTCCCGGTGGCCCGCTGCTGGGGCCGGGCAGAATGGTCGCTGCCCACGGAGCTCGCTGCCGGCGTGGCGAGGTTCCTGCCGTTACCTTTGCGGTTACGGTTGCTAGAGTTCTAACCAATGCGTGGCGAGCTGTGAATGACCGTTTTGTCATAAGCAGGTCATGTATGTATGGATGGGGCGATAAGCCCATGCACCTTTCTGGTTGCTGGGCCATGCCCTGGCCTTGTGTGCCGCGGATTTGCCAGCAACCCATGGCGATGAACCGGCCGTGCCGTACATCGCCATGTCTGTACTAAATTCCGACCAAGGGTGTTGTGCTCGGGTCGTTGTGTTTCGTCGAGCCTGCGGGCTCGCTTTTGGCCCTTGGGGCACTGGATGTCTGTGATGTCGCAACAGTTTGAGCTGTACCTGACTTGCCCGAAAAGCCTTGAGGGCCTGCTGCTGGAAGAGGCGCGTGGGCTCGGCCTGGAAGAGGCCCGCGAGCAGGTGGCAGCGGTGCGTGGCCAGGCCAGCATGGAAACCGCGTACCGGCTGTGTCTGTGGTCGCGTCTGGCCAACCGTGTGTTGCTGGTGATGGCGCGCTTCCCACTGAGCAACGCCGAAGAACTCTACCAGGGTGTACATGCGATTGACTGGCATGAGCATCTCTTGCCCTCCGGCAGCCTGGCGGTGGAGTTCAGTGGGCGTGGCGCGGGCATCGACAACACCCATTTCGGGGCGCTCAAGGTCAAGGATGCCATTGTCGATAAGCTGCGTACGGCGCAGGGTGAACGCCCCTCCGTGGACAAGCTGAACCCGGATTTGCGTGTGCACCTGCGCCTGGAGCGTGGTGAGGCGATTGTCTCGCTGGATCTTTCCGGGCATAGCCTGCATCAGCGTGGTTATCGCTTGCAGCAGGGCGCCGCGCCGCTCAAGGAAAACCTGGCCGCTGCGGTGCTGATCCGTGCTGGCTGGCCGCAACTGGCTGCCGAGGGCGCGGCCCTCAGTGACCCGATGTGCGGGGTCGGTACATTGCTGATCGAAGCCGGGCTGATGGCCGCCGATATAGCCCCCAATCTGCGTCGCCAGCAGTGGGGCTTTACCCACTGGCTGGGACATGTGCCGGCGCTTTGGCAAAAACTGCATGAAGAAGCGCAGGCGCGGGCCCAGGCCGGCCTGGCCAAGCCGCCGCTGTGGATTCGTGGCTATGAGGCTGACCCGCGTCTGATTACCCCGGCACGCAACAATATCGAGCGGGCCGGACTGGCTGACTGGGTGAAAATCTACCAGGGCGAGCTGGCTACCTTCGAACCGCGGCCGGATCAGGGACAGCATGGTCTGCTGGTATGCAACCCGCCCTATGGCGAGCGGTTGGGTGATGAAGCCAGCCTGCTGTACCTCTACCAGCATCTTGGCGAGCGCTTGCGCCAGTCCTGTCTGGGCTGGCAGGCGGCTATCTTTACCGGCGCACCGGAGCTGGGCAAACGCATGGGGCTGCGCAGCCACAAGCAATACGCGCTGTTCAACGGCGCCTTGCCATGCAAGCTGCTGCTGATGCGTATCGAACCGGAGCAGTTTGTCACTAGCGCACGGCCTGCCGAGAACATGCCGCCACTAGCCGGTGAAAGCAACACGGCGGCCCGTCTGGCCGAGGGTGGCCAGATGTTTGCCAACCGCTTGCAAAAGAATCTCAAGACGCTGGGCAAGTGGGCGAAGAAGGCCGGGGTCGAGTGTTATCGACTGTATGACGCCGACATGCCGGAGTACGCCCTGGCTATCGACCTGTACCGTGACTGGGTGCACGTGCAGGAATACGCGGCACCGCGTTCGATTGATCCGGAAAAGGCGCAGACGCGCCTGCTTGATGCCCTGGCGGCTATTCCGGTGGCCCTGGGGATACCCAGCGAACGGGTAGTGATCAAGCGTCGTGAGCGTCAGGCAGGCACTCGCCAGTATGAGCGGCAGGCTGCGCAAGGACAGTTCATGGAGGTGACCGAGGGGGGGGTACGCCTGCTGGTCAACCTGACCGACTACCTGGATACCGGGCTGTTCCTCGACCACCGGCCCATGCGTCTGCGTATCCAGCAGGAAGCCGCCGGCAAGCGCTTCCTCAACCTGTTCTGCTACACCGCGACAGCTACCGTGCATGCCGCCAAGGGTGGTGCGCGTAGCACCACCAGCGTAGACCTGTCGAAGACTTACCTGGACTGGGCACGGCGCAACCTGGCGCTCAACGGTTTTTCCGAGCGCCATCGTCTGGAACAGGGTGATGTCATGCACTGGCTGGCCGAGGATCGTGGCGAGTACGAGCTGATCTTCATCGACCCGCCGACCTTTTCCAACTCCAAGCGCATGGAAGGGGTGTTCGACGTGCAGCGTGACCACGTGCAATTGCTCGACCTGGCAATGGCCCGCCTGGCGGCGGGTGGCACCCTGTACTTCTCCAACAACTTCCGCAAGTTCCAGCTCGATGACAGCCTGCAGCAACGCTACGCGGTGGAGGAGATCAGTGCGCAGACCCTGGATGCCGACTTCGCGCGCAACCCGAAGATCCATCGCGCCTGGCGCCTGCGCACCCGCTAGGGGGCGGCGCCGCTCTGTACAGGGCCACGCCGATCACTGCGGGTTCTGATGGAGCTCCAGTAGCAGCTGATCGAGAATCGACGAGGCACCCCAGGGGCGCGGATGATTGATGATGGCCACCACCGCCCAGCTATGGCCGTTGCGGTCGCGGCTGTAGCCGGCGATGGCGCGCACATTGTTCAGTGTGCCGGTTTTGATGTGTGCCTGGCCGCGCATGGGTTGTGCGGTGAGGCGCCGCCGCATGGTGCCGTCGATGCCTACCAAGGGCATGGAAGCGATGAATTCTGCCGCATAGGGGCTATCCCAGGCGGCCTTGAGCAGAATGGCCAGTTCGCGGGCACTGACCCGTTCGTTGCGTGACAGCCCCGAGCCATTTTCGATGACCAGATGTGGAGCGGTAATGCCCTTGCGTGCTAGCCAGTCGCGGATGACCCGCTGGGCGGCGCGGGCATCGTCGGGGTCGGCCGTGCTGCGGAACTGCGCGCCGAGGCTGAGCAGTAACTGCTGGGCCATGGTGTTATTGCTGAATTTGTTGATGTCGCGGGCCACTTCGCTGAGGTCGGGCGAGAAGGCGCGGGCCAGCAGGGTGGCTTTGGCCGGCACGCTGTCCTGACGGTCCTGGCCGAGGATGCTGCCGCCCAGCTCTTTCCAGATGCTGCGGATGGCGCCGGCTGCATAGCCGGGGTGATCGAGCAGGGCGATGTAGTTTTGTGCGTGGCAGCCGTCGGGGAGCTGCCCGCTGACGATCAGCGTAGTGCCGTCATATTCGCTGACCGGGTTGAAGCGCACATCCGGCCAACCAGGGCACTTGCCGGCCTTGAGTACTTTCAGGCGGTTATCGATGCGTACGTTGCTCAGTGGCGGCTCCATGGCCACCAGGGCCTTGCCGTTCTGCGCGCGACTGATCATGCGTACTGCCTTGAGATTGACCAGCAGGGCGTCCGGGCCGACCAGGTAGGGCTTGCTGGCGTCGCCGCCGTCGTCATTGAAGGCCGGTAACTGCGGCTGGTTGAAGTAGTTGCGATCGAGTACCAGGTCGCCGGTGACTTTCTGCACGCCGTTGGCGCGCAGGTCGCGCAACAGCAGCCAGAGTCGTTCCATGTTGAGTTTGGGATCGCCTCCACCCTTGAGGTAGAGGTTGCCGTGCAGGGTGCCGTCGCGCAGCGGGCCGTCGCCATAGAATTCGGTGCGCCACTGGTAGTTGGGACCGAGCAGCTCCAGGGCAGCGTAGGTGGTGACCAGTTTCATGGTCGAGGCGGGGTTGACCGACAGATCGGCATTGACCAGGGTGGGACGGCCGGGGCCGTTGAGGGGCAGCAACACTACCGAGAGCGCATGGGCTTCGATCTTGTTGGCCTTGAGGGCCTGCTGCACCTTGGCGGGCAGTTGGGTGTTGACGCTGCTAGTGGCGGCCAGCGGCAGTGACAGGGGCAACAGGCACAAGGCCAGGCCGAGGCGGCGCAGGGAACTGAGCATGGGCGGCTCCGATACTGAAAAAGGCAAGCTAGGGCCGGTGGCAGGCCCTTTTAGGTGCGGCATTATGCCCGATGGCCAGGTGCTTGCCAGTCTGTCGCTGCGGCAGACGAGCAGGAAAACGCGGAAGCTGCTAGAGTGCCGCCGGTCATTTGCTTAGGAGTGCGTCACCATGGCTACCAATCGTTCGCGTCGCCTGCGGAAAAAACTGTGTGTGGATGAGTTTCAGGAGCTGGGCTGCGAGCTGACCCTGAGCTTTGTCGAGAATATCGACCAGGCAGCCATGGATGCCTTCCTCGATGCTTTCCTGCTGGACGCCATGGACGCCAACGGCCTGGGTTATGTCGGTGGTGAAGACTACGGCTTCATCTGCCTGGCCAAGCGTGGCTCGGTGAGCGCCGAGCAGCGTGCAGCGGTAGAAAGCTGGCTGAAGGGGCGCAGTGAGCTGAAGGGCTTCACCCTGAGCCCGCTGCTGGATGTGTGGTATCCGGAGAACACCGTCAACGCCTGAGGCGCTGACCGTGTGATCTGCAAAAGGGGCGCCAATGGCGCCCCTTTTGCATTCTGCTACTGCTCAGGGACTTATTAGGCCGGCGCGGGCCAGCAGGCTTTCGGGGGCTATCGCGTCGATCTGCTCGCTGCTGAGAAAGCGCCGCGCATAGTCCTCGTAGACCTGAGCCTCGATGAACAGGCGGAACAACTCCGGGTCGATATGTGCCTGGCGACACATGTCGGCCATGATCTGCAGGGCCTGGCTGAGTGTTTTGCCGACCTTGTAGGGGCGGTCGACTGCGGTGAGGGCCTCGAAGATGTCGGCAATCGCCATCATGCGTGCCGGCAGGCTCATTTGCTCGCGGCGCAGGCCGCGTGGGTAACCTGTGCCGTCCATTTTCTCATGGTGGCCACCGGCAATTTCCGGTACCTGGCGCAGGTGCGGCGGGAACGGCAGGCGTTCGAGCATGATGATGGTCTGCACGATGTGCTGGTTGATCAGGAAACGCTCTTCGCTGGTCAGTGTGCCGCGCCTAACGCTGAGGTTGTACAGTTCGCCGCGATTGAAGCGCCAGGCCGGTACTTGCAGGCGGAAGCCCCACGGATTGTCGTCGCACAGTTGTTCGCTGGGGTTATGGGCTATCAGGTGGTCGTCGCGATCGGCCAGCAGCGGCTCGCTGCAGGGTAGCGTGGCGGGCGCTGTACGTAGCTTGCGCTGGGTTTCTTCCCAGGACAGCCCGAGACGATCATCCAGGGTGCGTACCCAGCGTTGCTCGGCAATGCGCTGCAGGCGCTGCAGGTCGGCGTCGGCCATGTTCTCGCTGCCCAGGTTGCAATGTGCAACGAAGGCGAAGTCATCATCCAGTTCGGCCAGGCGGGCATCGCGTCGCGCCGCCAGCTCTGCGCTGGCGCCGCCGGCATGGCAGGCCTGCCAGTAGTCGATCCAGGCGTCGCGCTTGAGTACCTCGAAACGCATGCGGATCTCATGGATGCGGTCATAGAGGGTTTCCAGCTTGCTGGCCTTGTCCACCACATACTCGGGCGTGGTGACCTTGCCGCAATCATGCAGCCAGGCGGCGATATGCAGGGCCTCCCACTGTTCGGCATCCGGACGGAACTGGGCAAAGGCCGGCTGCTCGCTACTGGCCGCGGCGCGCGCAAGCATCAGGGTCAGCTCCGGTACCCGCTGACAATGTCCGCCGGTATAAGGACTTTTCGCATCAATGGCCCCGGCCATCAGCTGAATGAAGGCGTCGAGTAGCTGTTTCTGGCGAACCAGTAGGCGCTGGCTGTCCAGGCATAAGGCTGCAACCCCGGCCAGTGCCTGGACGAAGGCCACGCGGGCAGCTTGCCAGAGGCTCAGTTCCTGTTCGTCCAGTTGCTCCTGCTGCAACAGCACCAGCACGCCCAGTGCCTCGCCCTGACGGTTATGCAGGCCGACAGCCAACAACTGCACGCGGGGGGCCTGCAGTCGGCTGAGCAGCGGCGCATAGTCACCCGCCTGCTCGTAACTGAGGGTCTCCTGGCAAGGTGCCTGGCCGGCTTGCAGGGCTCGGTCAAGCCAGCTTGGCAGCGGCTTGTGCAGCTTGTAGTGGTCAAGTCCCAGCTCGTGGGGCTGGAACTGTTGTTTGCCAAGCTGCACGGCACTTGGGCTGAGTTGCTGGTTGTCGTCATCCAGCAGGTAGATCAGGCCGCCACTGGCTTTGCTGCTCGCCAGGGTTTCCTGCAATACGCGTTGCAGCAGGGTGTCGAAGTGTTTTTCTGCCGACAGGCTGGCGGATATTTCCATGAAGCTGGCCAGGCTGTCCTTCATCCGCGCCATGCTGCGCGCCAGTTGGTCGACTTCGAGAATCAGCGAACGCCCGCTGGCCGGGTAGTTGAAGTCGAAGCGGCGGATCGCTTCGGCTTCCCGTAGCAGGCTGTGCAGCGGCCTGACCACCAGGCGCGAAGCCATCCAGCCGAGAGGAATACACAGCAGCAGGATGAGCAGGGTTAGTACGGCACTTTGCCAGCGAATGCGGTGAGCATCGGCGAGCAGCTCGTCTTCCGGTGCCAGCAGCAACAGGCGCAAGCCACGCGGCCCGCCTTCGCTGATGCGCGAGTAGGAGAGCTGCCAGGCGCGCCCGGCCAGGGTCAGGCTTTGTTCCTGATCACGGCGTAACTGGCCGAGCTCCAGGGCCGCCAAGCTGGGGCTGAGCTGGCCGAGTTCGCTGAGTGGCTGCAGGCTACCGGCCGGCCGTGACTGCTGCAGGGTGCCCGGGTAGGCAATCACCCGGCCGTTGGGGTCGAACAGCACCACCTCGGTGGATGGTGTGATGCGGTGCCGGGCCAGGCTGTCGTTGAGCTCGGCGAGGGTCAGGTCGGCCGCGATGACCCGGTCCATGCCGCTCAGACGAGCCAGGGTCGTGCCGAGGTCGCCGCTGGAGAAAAATACATAAGGTTCGGTGGTGATCGGCATGTCGCCCGCGCGTGCGCTGCGGTACCAGCTGCGTTGGCGGGGGTCGAAGCGCTCCTGCGGGTTGTCGCGTTCGGCCAGTTTCTGCAAGCCGGCATCGTAGAACTCGTGGCGTGAGCGCAGGCCTTCGCTGTTGCGCTCGATCAGCCACAGCTGATACTGCGCTTCGGCCGGCGCGGCAAATCGCTGTCTTAACGCATCGTTGCGCAGGGCGCGCAGCATAAGAAAGTTGCCCTGGTCGTCACCGATATACAGGGCGGCCAGTTGCGGGTGTGCGCGCAGGCCCTGGGCAAGGCTGGGCAGCAGGCTATGACGCTGCTCGGCAGGGTGACGGGCGATGCGCGGGTCGAGCGCCAGTTGCGCGAGCAGGTCGCGGATTGGTTGATAGGTGTTGTGCAGATCCAGCTGCACTTCCTGGCGGAATTGCTGGAACAGCTGTTGGCTGCTGCTGAGGATGATGCGGCTGGTCTGCTGGTAGTTGAACAGTGCCAGCACGCTACCGCTGATCAGTAGCAGCAAGGTAAACAGCAGGCTGATGTGCAGGTGCAGAGGAAAGCGGCGCGTGGCCGTAGGCTGCGTCATTGATGGACTCCGGGCATTCCCTGTCATGCTGCCATCCGGGCGTAGGCAGCGTTGCGCAAGCCTAGCAGGCGGTGACCTGGCGTGATGTCAGGTCACGCAAAAAAACCTCAGACAGGGCTCGATCGACCGGTCATTTCCCTGGCCATTTCCGTGGCATAGCTGTCGGTCATGCCGCCGATAAAGTCGATCACCCGCTGGAAGGACTGGTAAAGCGACCAGCTAGGATCTGGCGCGTTGTGTCCAAGCAGGTCGAGGATGCGCCGATTCTTGAAAGAGGGGCTGTGCCCGCCGTGTTGTTCCAGGGCGGCACCACAAAAGGCGTTGAGAAGGATTTCCAGGGTGGTGTAGGCGCCGATCTCATGCAGGGTCTTGCGCTTGTCGTGGAAAATCTTCTCGCGCGCCAGGCATTTCGCCTGTTGCACGCAGCGCTTGGCCGGGCCATGCAGGTGTTCGACCAGATCACCGCTCAGCTGGCCGGCGAGCAGGGCGTGTTGCTGTGCGACAAAGGCGTCGGCGGCAGCATTGCTCAGGTGCTCGATGGCCTTGCCGCGCAGGATGGCCAGCTTGCGCCGCCGCGAGTCCTGCGGGCCGAGCTGGCGGTAGGTTTGCGGCAGGTCGTCGCCGACCAGATCGAGCAGCAGGGCCTCCACCTCGCTGTAGTCGAGCAGCTCCATTTCCAGGCCGTCTTCCAGATCGATCAGCCCATAGCAAATGTCGTCGGCCGCCTCCATCAGATAGACCAGCGGGTGACGTGCCCAGCGCTGTTCTTCCAGCTGTGGCAGGCCTAGTTGCCGAGCGATCTGTTGCAACAGTGGCAGCTCGCTCTGATAACAGCCGAACTTGTGTTTCTTGTAGCCCAGGGCGTCGGCGTGGCGGGCCGTCCAGGGGTATTTCAGGTAGCTGCCGAGGGTGGCATAAGTCAGACGCATGCCGCCGTCGAACTGGTGGTATTCCAGTTGGGTCAGTACGCGCAGGCCCTGGGCGTTGCCCTCGAAGCTGAGAAAGTCGGCACGTTCTGCCTCGCTCAGGTCATCCAGCCAGCCGCGTTGCAGGGCCTGGCCAAACCAGTGGCGAATGGCATCCTCGCCGGAATGCCCAAAGGGTGGGTTACCGATGTCATGGGCCAGACAGGCCGACTGCACGATAACGCCCAGGTCGGCGGGGCTGCACCACTCTGGCAGGGTGTCACGCAGGCGTTCGCCAACCCGCATGCCCAGCGAGCGGCCGACGCAGCCGACCTCCAGGGAGTGGGTCAGACGCGTATGGATATGGTCATTGCTGGACACCGGATGGACCTGGGTCTTGCGTCCCAGGCGGCGAAAGGCGCCGGAGAAGATCACCCGGTCATGGTCCTTGTGAAACGGGCTGCGCCCCAGCTCTTCGGGGCTTTGCGCGGCCTTACCCAGGCGTTCGCGGCTCAACAGGCTGTCCCAGTGCAAAAGCAGTCCTCGTCACAGGTGGTCAGGCGGCTTGCCTGTCAGGGCTTGTGACACTACGGCCTTGCCCATGAGCGGTGCAAGAGGGGGCGACGCGCCCAGCGCTGGCGCACAAGCTGGTACGCACCTTGCTTTGCCGTGGGGCGCGCAAGCCTTGGTGTGCGCCATTGCTGTGCTGCGGATAACCATCGAATGCCTCGCGTTCGATCTAACCTACTGAAATAAAAGAATTAAGCGCCAATCTTGCAAGCCTGGAGAAGGAGTTCGGGGATAAGAGGTGAGCGGTTTTTACGAGTCCCTGGGCTGCATGTTGGTGCGTTCTGGGTGGTGAGTGAGCTGCTTTGGTGCTTTTTCGGGAGTCTGTTTTCACCATGGATAACCTCAATGTTGCGGTGCTCAATCTGACGCACAGCGCCAACACCCTGTTCATCCTGCTGGGCGCGGTCATGGTCTTGGCCATGCATGCCGGCTTTGCCTTCCTTGAAGTGGGGACGGTGCGTCAGAAGAACCAGGTCAATGCCCTGTCGAAGATCATCAGTGATTTCGCTGTTTCGGCATTGGCTTACTTCTTTGTCGGTTACTGGCTGGCTTACGGGGTAAGTTTCTTTGATCCAGCGGCCAGTCTGGTGGAAAACCAGGGCTATGCGCTGGTCAAGTTCTTCTTCCTGTTGACCTTTGCCGCGGCTATCCCGGCCATCATTTCCGGTGGTATTGCCGAGCGCGCGCGTTTTTATCCGCAACTCTGCGCCACCTTGCTGATTGTCGCGCTGGTTTATCCCTTCTTCGAAGGGCTGGCCTGGAATGGCAATTTTGGTGTGCAAGACTGGCTCAGTGAGCGTTTTGGCCATCCTTTCCATGATTTCGCCGGATCGGTCGTCGTGCATGGCATGGGCGGCTGGTTGGCCCTCGCCGCCATTCTTCTGTTGGGGCCGCGTGATGGACGTTACCGTGATGGCCGCTTGGTGGCTTTCGCGCCCTCGAGTATTCCGTTCCTGGCGTTGGGCTCCTGGGTGCTTATCGTTGGCTGGTTCGGTTTCAACGTGATGAGTGCGCAGACCCTGGAGGGCATCAGCGGCCTGGTGGCGGTCAACTCCTTGCTGGCCATGGTCGGCGGTACATTGGCGGCACTCCTGGTGGGGCGTAATGACCCGGGCTTCCTGCATAACGGCCCGTTGGCCGGACTGGTGGCGGTATGTGCCGGCTCCGACCTGATGCACCCGCTGGGCGCACTGGCCACGGGGCTGGTGGCCGGAGCGTTGTTTGTCTGGGCGTTTACCGCGACTCAGGTGCGCTGGAAAATCGATGACGTGTTGGGCGTCTGGCCGCTGCACGGCCTGTGCGGGTTGTGGGGTGGTATCGCCTGCGGCGTATTTGGCCAGCAGGCGCTGGGTGGGCTGGGTGGCGTGAGCCTGGCGAGCCAGTTGCTGGGCAGTCTGGCCGGGTTGCTGATCGCCCTGGGCGGTGGCCTGCTGGTCTATGGCCTGCTCAAGGTGAGCATGGGGCTGCGCCTCAGTCAGGAAGAGGAGTATTACGGCGCCGACCTGTCGATCCACAAAATCGGCGCCAACGGTCACGACTGAGTAGTGCTGGGGCCGCCTACTTGTCGCTGGGCGGCTCGACGCTGGTCGGGGTGAACACCATCACCTGCAGCACCTTGGAATGGAACTCGCGACGGTAGAGCACCAGTACCACGCCGGTGGTTGTCAGCATGAACAGCCAGGGATTGATGAACCAGGCCAGCATGGCCAGGCCGAAGTAGTAACTGCGCAGGCCCTGGTTGAACTGGTGCGCCGCCAGGGAGATGACCTGTGCGGCGCGCTCGGCGAAATGCTTGCGCTCGATTTCGCTGACGTTGCGCTCGCCCATCATCGGCGCGGCACCGATCAGAACCGAGGCGAAGTTGTACTGGCGCATGCACCAGCTGAAGGTGAAGAAGGCGTAGACAAAGATGGTCGCCATGCCAAGCAGCTTGAGCTCGGAAATACTGCGTGTGGCCGGCTGGACCAGTGGCAGGTCGGCGAGCACCGAGACCGCGCGATCGGTGGCGCCGAGTACGGTGAGGATACCGGCCAGGATCAGCAGCGTGCTGGAGGCAAAAAACGAGGCATTGCGCTCCAGATTGCCGATCACGCTGGCATCGGCAATGCGGTTTTCCCGCAGCAGCAAGCGACGCATCCAGTCCTGACGATACAGGTGCAGCACCGAGGCCAGGCAGGCGGTATCGCGCCCGCGCCATTCGGCGTAGTAGCTGTAGCCGATCCAGCAGGCGAGGAACCAGCCTAGGGCAAGAAAATGCGCGGCGTGTGAGGGCAGGGTCAGCATGCGAACTCCTTGGTCAGACAAGGCGCCAGTATACCCCTGCGCCCCTTGTAGAGTTCAGCCGGGTGCGCTGGCAGGCTATGATGCGCGCCTTTTCCGCAATCGCCAGGAGTAACGACGATGAGCGAGCAGGATATGCGCGCCCGCGCCGAGCGTTTTTTGGGTGCGCTGCGCCATTGCCAGGTGCTGGGTATGCGTGTGCATGAGGTCAGGGCGAGCGGCCTGACCCTGTTGTTGCCGTATAGCCCGCATATCGTAGGCAACCCGGAAACCGGGGTGATTCATGGGGGGGCCTTGAGCGCGCTGCTGGATACCACCTGCGGTATTTCCACCGTCTGTGTGCTGCCAGAGTTCGAGATCTGTCCGACCCTGGACCTGCGTATCGATCATATGCATGCCGCCGAACCGGGTAAGGACGTCTACGGTTTTGCCGAGTGTTACCGGGTGACGCCCAACGTGATCTTTACCCGTGGCTATGCCTATCAGGATGATCCGGCACAGCCCATTGCTCACGTGGTCGGGGCTTTCATGCGCATGGGCAAGGGGGCGCAGGGTGATGGCCTGCTCAAGCAACAGATCCAGGGAGGTGGCCAATGACGCCGCTGGAACTCAACGCGCTGGTGCGCCAGGCGCATACCGACAACAACTACGACAGCCTGATCAGCATGATTCCCTATGCCCGGCTGATCGGTATCCAGTGCCTGCGCCTGGGGGACGACATGGTGTTCCGCCTGCCGGCCAGCCAGGACAATATCGGTAATCCGATCCTGCCGGCCATCCATGGCGGGGTCATCGCCGGGTTCATGGAACACTCCGCCATGCTGCACCTGGTGATGTTCATGGAAATTCCACATTTACCGAAAATCATCGACTTCTCGATAGATTACCTGCGCGCCGGCCATTATCGTGACACCTATGTGCAATGCCAGGTGTGGCGCCAGGGCCGCCGTGTGGCCAATGTCGCCATCACCGCCTGGCAGACTACCCAGAGTGAACCGATTGCCACGGCACGGGCGCACTTCAAGGTGGACGAACCCTGATCACGACCTAGGACCGAATGGATGGATGCCCTGCTGATTCTCGCTGGCCTGATGCTCATGTTGCTCGGGTTGATCTGGCTGATACGCATGGCATTCTCCACCAGCCTGTTCTGGGGGCTGGGTAGCCTGCTGCCGCCGATTACCCTGATCTATCTGCTGCGCTACTGGCGGCAAGCCCGCAAGGCTGTGCTGCTTGGCGCGCTGGGGATTATCCCGTTGATTGTCGGCGTGACCCTGCTGGCCAGCCAGGATGCCGAGCGCCTGCAGGCCATCCTCAGCCTGCAGTGGATGGAAGCGGAGCAACAGGCACCTGGCAGCCTGGATATCCGCCTGAACGGCGAGCTTAATGGTCAGCCGTTCCGTCCCCAGCATGCCGAACTGATCGATGGTGTGCTCAGCCTGCGCGAAGGCGGGGATTTCTTCGCCCGTCGTGAGGTGCAGATTCGTCTGGATGGCCAGCCTGGCCCGCAGCTTAAGCTGAGCCTGCTGCCGGATGACCCTGCGCCTCGGCCGCTGGTGGAAATCAGCTGGCTGCTGCCCGAACAGGACCTGCCCGAAGCGCGCATGTTGCAACGCGGCTACACCCTGCACCTGGACTTGCAGGCGCAGGCACCCAATCGCTACGTTGGCGACTTCCATCTGGTCTTGCCGAGGTCGCTGGCTACCAATCTCAGCGGGCGGATCGAGCTGTACAGCGATCGGCTGCGTTACCGGGATGGCCGGGTTGATCTTAGCCATGACAGCGAAGACACCCTGGCCTATGTGCTGCGTGATTACCTGCAGCGCCGCTTTGCCACGCGTGCGGTGAGCCTGGCCGACCTGAATGTCAGCGATTTCTCTGCGGGCAAGCTCGATCTGCCGGTAACCGCCCTGGTCGACGGGCAAAGCCAGCAGCTGCAGGTGCAGCTAAGCAAGCAGGCGCGCGGCTGGCAGGTGCTCGATGACCATTACCCGGCGCTGCCGGCGGCACAGGTAACACCCACAGCGCCAGCGGCTGCACAGCTGCAGGTCGCGCCACGGGTACAGCGCTCGGTCGATCGGCGCCTGCGTTTCACCCTGCAGCGTCTGCTGCTCAACCCCAATCACTACCACAACCTGCAGGTGCGGGCGCGGACGCTTACCGGTCGTCAGGCGCAGGGGCGCTTCGATGGCGTCAATACGCGCGGTGAGGTGGTGATTCGCCAGACCCTCAGCGGTACCGATGAGGCGACTTTCCAGTTGCGTCCGGAAGACATCCGCAGCATCGAATTGCTCGAGCCCTGAGCCTTGAAAAAACTCGGCTAGCCCCCATTTGCATGACATCCGCCGCAGAAGCGGCTTTGTCATCGTGGAGTTAGACGAGCATGAGTGTGGAAACTCAAAAAGAGACCCTGGGCTTCCAGACCGAGGTGAAGCAGCTGCTGCACCTGATGATCCATTCGCTGTACTCGAACAAGGAAATCTTCCTCCGTGAGCTGATTTCCAATGCCTCCGATGCGGCCGACAAATTGCGCTTCGAAGCGCTGGCCAAGCCTGAGCTGCTCGAAGGCGGTGATCCGCTGAAGATTCGCCTGTCCTTCGATAAAGAGGCCAAGACCGTCACCCTCGAAGACAACGGTATTGGCATGAATCGCGAGGAGGTGATCGCCCACCTCGGCACCATCGCCAAGTCGGGTACCGCCGACTTCATGAAGAACCTTACCGGCGACCAGAAGAAGGACTCGCAGCTGATCGGCCAGTTCGGCGTGGGCTTCTATTCGGCGTTCATCGTTGCCGAGCAGGTCGATGTGTACAGCCGGCGTGCCGGCAGTCCGGCCAGCGAGGGTGTGCACTGGTCGAGCAAGGGGGAAGGGGATTTCCAGGTTGCGACCATCGACAAGCCCGAGCGTGGCACGCGCATCGTCCTGCACCTGAAAAGTGGCGAGGAAGAGTTCGCCGACGGCTGGCGCCTGCGCAATATCGTCAAGAAGTATTCCGATCACATTGCCCTGCCCATCGAGTTGCCGAAAGAGCACTACGGCGAGGAGAAGGACAAGCCGGCTGAGCCGGAGTGGGAAACCGTCAACCGTGCCAGCGCGCTGTGGACGCGTCCGCGCAGCGAGGTCAAGGACGAGGAGTACCAGGAGTTCTACAAGCATGTCGGCCATGACTTCGAGAACCCGCTGAGCTGGAGCCACAACAAGGTCGAGGGCAAGCTGGAGTACACCTCGCTGCTCTACGTGCCGGCCCGCGCACCGTTCGACCTGTACCACCGCGAAGCGCCCAAGGGCCTCAAGCTGTATGTGCAGCGCGTGTTCATCATGGACCAGGCCGACCAGTTCCTGCCGCTGTACCTGCGCTTCATCAAGGGCGTGGTCGACTCCAACGACCTGTCGCTGAACGTCTCGCGGGAAATTCTGCAGAAGGACCCGGTGATCGACTCGATGAAGTCGGCGCTGACCAAGCGCGTGCTGGACATGCTGGAGAAGCTCGCCAAGGACAAGCCCGACGATTACAAGACCTTCTGGAAGGCCTTTGGCCAGGTGCTCAAGGAAGGCCCGGCGGAAGACTTCGCCAACAAGGAAAAGATCGCCGGCCTGTTGCGTTTCGCCTCCACCGCCGGCGACGGCGAGGAGCAGTGTGTGGCGCTGGCCGACTATGTGGCGCGCCTCAAGGATGGTCAGGACAAGCTCTACTACCTGACCGGCGAAAGCTACGCACAGATCAAGAACAGCCCGCACCTGGAAGTGTTCCGCAAGAAAGGTATCGAGGTGCTGCTGCTCACCGACCGCATCGACGAGTGGCTGATGAGCTACCTGACTGAGTTCGACGGTAAGCAGTTCGTCGATGTGGCGCGTGGTGATCTGGACCTCGGCTCGCTGGACTCGGAAGAGGACAAGAAAGCCCAGGAAGAGATCGCCAAGGCCAAGGAAGGACTGATCGAGCGCCTCAAGGGGGTGCTGGGTGAGCAGGTCGCCGAGGTGCGTGTGTCGCATCGCCTGACCGATTCGCCGGCCATCCTGGCCATTGGTGAGCAGGACCTGGGCTTGCAGATGCGCCAGATCCTCGAGGCCAGCGGGCAGAAGGTGCCCGAGTCCAAGCCGATCTTCGAGTTCAACCCGGGGCATCCGTTGATCGAGAAACTGGATGGTGAACCGGACGAGGATCGCTTTGCCGACCTTTCGCACATCCTCTTCGATCAGGCAGCGCTGGCGGCGGGCGATAGCCTGAAGGACCCGGCCAGCTACGTGCGTCGCCTCAACAAGCTGCTGGTCGAGTTGTCCGCCTGACCGTCAGCCTGTACGAGAAAGCCCGCTTCGGCGGGCTTTTTCATGCCCGGCGGCTGGCGCCAGGGCGCTGGCGTGCGGACTGCTCGCGCTGGTAACGCCGCGGCGCCAGGCCTTTCCAGCGCTTGAAGGCATGGATGAAGTTGGATACCTCGCCGTAGCCCAGGCGTTCGGCAATCTCTTCCAGCGTCAGCCCGCCGGTGGCGAGCAGTTCTTCGGCGAGGGTCTGGCGCACTTCGTCGAGCAACAGGCGGAAATGGCAGCCTTCTTCGTCCAGACGACGGCGCAGGGTGCGTGAGCTGATGTGCAGGGTGGCGGCCAGCTGCTCCATGCTCGGCAGGCGTCCGGGGCGCTCCAGCAGCAGGCGGCGGATCTGCCCGGCCAGTCCGCTGTGCTGGCTGCGTTTGGCCAGCAGGCGCTGACAATGTTCTTCGCAGAGCTGCACGGTGTGCGGGTTGGCGGCGGCCAGCGGACGGTCGAGCAGGGCGCGCGGAAACACGCAGCGGTTTTCGGCCTGGGCAAACAGCGGCAGCAGGCCCAGTTCATGGCGATAGCGCTCCGCGTTGTCCGATGCCGGCAGGCGCAATTCGATGCGCAGCAGGGGTGGCTCCCCACCCAGTACCTCGCGCAGCACCTGGAGCATGCCGGCCAGGTCGCGCTCCAGTAAAAAACCGCGCAACGCTGCGGGAATATCCCGGTCATCGAGCAGCAGGTGCGCTTCATCGCCGTGCACCTCCAGCTGCATGGCATGGAAGGCGTAGGTCAGGTCCAGGTAACGCAGCCCCAGGCGGGCAGCGTCGCCATAGGTGGGGCTGGAGAGCAGGGCAAAGCCCCAGATGCCATAGCTGTTCAGCGGATAGCGGCGGCCCAGCGGCAAACCAAAACCAGGCCCGGCCTGGCACCCCTTCAGCAGGTTGGCGACCAGCTGCAACTCCTGCTCGGCCTCGACTTCCGCAGAGGGGTCGGCCAGTTGCTGCCAGTCCAGGCCGGTTCCCTGCAGGCAGGCTTCAAGAGGCAAACCGTGGTCCAGGCCATACTGGATGAGCAACTGCACGCTGACGGCACTGCGGCGAGGGCGGGGCATAGGCTGTCCGAAAGTCACAATCTGGTGGCCGACTATGCCATAAACCACTGCCCGGGAAAGCCCTAGCATGTGTTGACCATGCATGGAGAAAACAATGAACAACAAGACTCCTGAGCAGACCCCCTGGCGCGTGCTGATTATCGGCGCCGGTTTTGCGGGTCTTGGTCTGGCGATGCAGTTGCGCCGCCAGGGCCATGACGACTTCCTGATCCTCGAACAGGCTGATGAGCCTGGCGGTACCTGGCGGGATAACCATTACCCGGGTGCGGCCTGTGATGTGCCCTCGCACCTGTATTCCTTTTCCTTCGAGCCCAAGCTCGACTGGAGCCGGCGTTTTGCAGCGCAGGCGGAAATCTTTGCCTATGTGCGCCAGTGCATCGAGCGCTACCAGCTGGCAGAGCGCATCCGCTGCCGCAGCGAAGTGGCCGAGGCGAGCTTCGATGAAGCCGCTGCGCTGTGGCGGGTCACCACCCGTGATGGCGCGCAGTTCACGGCACGGGCGCTGGTCAGTGCCTGTGGTCAGCTGAATCGCCCGCTGTATCCGCAGTTGCCGGGGCTGGAGCGTTTTGCCGGTGAGCAGTTTCACTCAGCCCGCTGGCGACACGATGTGGCGCTGAGTGGCAAGCGGGTAGCGGTGATCGGCACCGGAGCCAGTGCCATCCAGTTCGTGCCACAGATCGTCCCCCAGGTGGCGCGCCTGCACCTGTTCCAGCGCACCCCGGCCTATGTGATGAGCAAGCCGGACCGTGCCTACAGCCGTTTCGAGCTGGCGCTGATGCGTCGCTGGCCCTGGACGCAGAAGCTGGACCGGGCCTGGCAATACCTGTTCCACGAGGTGCGTGGGGTGGCCTTCTTCCTCTGGCCGGCGCTGATGAAGCTGCAGCGCCAGCGCGTGCTGCGCCAACTGGCCCGGCAGGTGCCGGAGCCGGCCTTGCGGGCGCGGCTCACCCCGGATTATCCGCTGGGCTGCAAACGCATTCTGATCAGCAATGACTACTACCCGGCGCTGCGCCAACCGCAGGTGGAAGTGGTCGACACGGCGATCCGTGAGGTGACCGAGCAGGGCATCATCACGGCCGACGGCCAGCTGCGCGAGGTCGATGTGCTGATCTATGGCACCGGGTTTGCCGCCAGTGATTTCCTGGCGCCCATGCGCATTCGCGGCCTGGGCGGGCTGGAGCTGAACCAGGCCTGGCGGGAGGGTGCCGAGGCGTACAAGGGGATCAGCGTCAACGGCTTTCCCAACCTGTTCATCCTCTACGGGCCGAACACCAACCTGGGGCACAACTCGATCATCTACATGCTGGAAAGCCAGTTTCCCTATGTGCTGGCCTGCCTGGACAAGCTCGATCAGGGCGTCCGTTATCTGGATGTACGCAAGCCGGCGCAGGACGCCTGGAACCGTCAGGTGCAGCAGGCAATCAGCCAATCGGTATGGGAGCAGGGTTGTAGCAGCTGGTACAAGAATGCCGCCGGCAAGCACACCAACAACTGGTCCGGCTTTACCTTCAGTTATCGCCGGCAGACGCGCCGGCCGCAGTGGGCTGACTATGAACTGGTGCGTTGAGCTGCCGCCGGCCAGTCGGGCTCAGCGCCTGCTCAGCGGGCTGTTGCGTGGCGTGACCCGTGTGCTGTTCCGTGGCCTCATGCGGCCCGCTGTGCCGTTGCTGATGCAGCGTGCGCTATTGCGCCTGGCCACCCTGTTGCCGCCCCGTGCGCGCGGCGTGGCTATTCGCCCGGGCAGGCTTGGCGAGGTGCCCTGTGAGTGGCTGCAGGGGGCGCGCGACAATGGCTGGGTAGTGCTTTACCTGCACGGCGGTGCCTTCGTACTCGGCTCGCCGCGCACTCACCGGGCGATCACCAGCCACTTGGCCAGCCTCAGCGGGGCGCGGGTCTGTGCGGTGGATTACCGTCTGGCACCGGAGCACCCCTGGCCGGCCGCGGTCGATGATGCGTTGAGTGCCTATCGCGCCCTGCTGGCGCAGGGGCGGCCGGCTGACCAGCTGGTGATCGCCGGTGATTCGGCGGGTGGCCAGCTGACCCTGAGTCTGGCGCTGCGCCTGCGTGAGGCGGGCCTGCCGCTGCCGGCCGCGCTGGTGTGTTTCTCGCCGGTCAGCGACCTCAGTGGTGCAACCTGGCATGAGCCGCCGGCGGGAGACCCGCTGCTCGGGCGTGCGTGGCTGGAGCAGGGCGTACGCAGTTACTGTGCGGGGCAGCCCGACCTGTGTGCAGCGTGGCTTTCTCCACGCTATGCCAGCCTGCACGACCTGCCACCTCTGCTGGTGCAGGTCGGTAGCGACGAGCACCTGTTGACCCAGAGTCTGGCCTTACAGGAGCACGCTGAGCTGGCCCTGCGTCTGGAGGTTTATCCCGGGCAGTGGCATGTCTTTCAGATCAACTGCGGATTGCTGCAGGTCGCCAGGCTGGCCATGCAGCGTGTCGCTGCCTTCCTCAAGGAACAGGGTTGCCAATGAAACATATTCTGATCACCGGGGCTGCGTCGGGAATCGGTGCGGCCAGCGCTCGGTTGTTTCATGCGCGGGGCTGGCGGGTGGGTCTGCTGGGCCGCGATGCCGAGTCGCTGGCCGCTCTGGCCGGGCAACTGCACGGCGCCTGGCAGCGGGCGCTGGATGTCACCGACGAACAGGCGGTAGCTCAGGCATTGCAGGGCTTCTGTGGCGAGGCTGGTGCGTTGCATGTGCTGTTCAACTGTGCGGGACTGCTGCGTTTTGGTTACTTCGAGGCCATCTCCACGCAGGAGCATGCGCAGATTCTCCAGGTCAATGTGCTGGGCTTGCTGCAAGTCACCCATGCTGCCTTTCCTTACCTGAAGGCCGCGCAAGGCCAGGTCATCAACATGGGCTCGGCGTCCGGGCTGTATGGCACGCCGCACATGGTCAGTTACTCGGCTTCGAAGTTTGCCGTGCGCGGATTCACCGAGGCGCTGGAGCTGGAATGGCGGCGCCATGGCATCCGCGTCGGTGACCTGATGCCGCCATTCGTGGCCACGCCGATGGTCGACAGCCAGAGGTTCACACCGCCCACCCTGCGTCGCCTGGGCGTGGCGCTGCGTGCCGAGGACATCGCCCGGGCGGCCTGGCGGCAGGTGCATGCGCCCCGTGTGCACCGGGTCATTCATTGGCTGTTCACGCTGATGTACTGGGCCGGGCAGCTGTCGCCACCGCAGGCCAATCGTATGCTGATGGCCTGGCTGTCGCGTGAATGACCGCCTGCCGTGGCAGGCATGTCAGACAATGCCCGGGCATGCCGCCGGGCGGTCGCGCTGGCCGCTGCGCAGGTATGGCTTGACGCTATCACGGCGGGTGTATTTAGTGAGGGACTTGGTCGCTTACTGATCCCTGTCGAGTCGCTGCATGTCCGTGTTTTCCCGCTTCTTTGTCGATCCCCAGCAGACTGCCGAGCTGCTGTCGATGCAGCACAGCCATGCTTTGGTGCTGGTGTCCATGCTGGTGGCCGTGCTGACCTCGTGCATGGCACTGCAGATTGCCGGCATGGCGCGCCTGAGCCGCTCGCCGGCTTCACGGCAACTGGCCATCGCTACTGGCGCACTGGCTCTGGGCGGTGGCGTCTGGGCGATGCACTTCATCGGTATGCTGGCTATATCATTGCCGGTCAAGGTCAGCTACGACCCCTTGCTGACTGGCTTGTCCATGCTGCCCAGCCTGGCGGCCTCCTGGGTGGCCCTGGGCTTGCTGGCACGCCGCCAGATCAGTCGCTGGCAATTGGTCAGTGGCGGCGTATTGGTGGGCGCAGGTATCGGCCTCATGCACTACAGCGGCATGGCGGCCATCCAGATGCAGCCATTGCTGCGCTATGACCCCTGGCTGTTTGCCCTGTCCATTGTGGTGGCGGTGTTGCTGGCAATCATCGCTTTGTGGGTGCGCTATGGCCTGCGTGGGCGTATGACCAGCCTGGCGGCCATTGCGGCCGGCGGCACGGTGATGGGCCTGGCCATCAGCGGCATGCACTACACCGGAATGGCCGCCGCCCGTGTGTTGGGTAAGGTCGAGTTTGCCGTACCACAGCCCATGGAAGGCAGCTTTTACCTGGCCAGCATGATTGCCATGGCCACCCTTAGCCTCAGCGTGCTGGTTGGCGCGGTCAACGGCCTGCTGCGTTATCGCGATCTGTACCGTCAGCGCCTTGCCGGCCAGACGCGCATGGCCGCGGTGCTCAATACCGCGGTCGACAGCATCATCATCATTGACCAGTACGGCGTGATCCAGGGCGTAAACCCCTCGGTGGAAAAGCTCTTTGGCTGGCGTGAGGATGAGTTGCTCGGCGAGAACATCCGCCTGTTGATGCCTGAACCACACCGTGGCCAGCATGATGACTATTTGCGCCGCTTCCGCCAGGGCGGACAGGCCAAGATCATCGGTGTGGGGCGCGAGGTCGAAGGCTTGCACAAGGATGGCCGGCTCTTGCCGATTCGCCTGGCCATTGGCCGCGCAGAGATTCCCGGGCAGGTCATGTATGTCGGCTTCATCAGCGATATCAGTGAACGCAAGGCCATGGAGCAAGCCCTGCGTGACAGCGAGCGGCAATATCGCTCGCTGATCAGCAACATCCCGGGTGTGTCGTTCCGCTGCCTGCTGGATGAAAACTG
Organism: Pseudomonas fluvialis; assembly: GCF_002234375.1. Classification (GTDB taxonomy): domain Bacteria; phylum Pseudomonadota; class Gammaproteobacteria; order Pseudomonadales; family Pseudomonadaceae; genus Aquipseudomonas; species Aquipseudomonas fluvialis. Next base: position 21,880 of record NZ_NMQV01000006.1, on the reverse strand, counting down.
GAGCATGCTGTTTATCAGCGACGCGGTAGAAAGCCTGACGGGTTGGCCGGCCAGTGACTTCATTGAGCGGCGACGTTCGATTGCCGATCTCTATCACCCGGCTGACTTGCAGCCGGTCGCCGAGCAGGTGGCGGCAGCCATTAGCGAAGGGCGTCAGTACGTCGTGGAGTACCGCCTGTTCGACCGCGAGGGCGGTGAACACTGGATCTGGGAAAGTGGTTGCGCGGTATGCGATGAAGCCGGAAAGCCGCGCTGGATCGATGGTGTATTGTTCGACCAGACGGAAACCAAGCTGCGCAATGCCGAGTATGCCAGCAAGATAACGGCCATCAGCAAGGCGGTGCTGTTGGTTGAGTTCGACATGCGGGGGCGGATTCTCACGGTCAATGACAACTTTGTCGATTTGTTTGGCTATGAGCGTGAAGCCTTGTGCGGTCTGCCGCATGGCGTGCTCTGTTCTGCCGAGCAGCGTGCCAGCGCGGAGTATGCGGCGTTCTGGGAGGCCCTGCGCCAGGGCGAGTTTCGCTCGGGCGAGTTCTGCCGCTACGCCCGTGACGGCCGAGAGGTATGGCTGCAGGCGACCTACAATCCAATCCTGGACGCCGACGGCAAGCCCTGCAAGGTACTCAAGCTGGCTACTGACATGACCCCGCGACGGCTGATGGAGCAGGAGTTGCGCAATGCCCGTGACCGGGCCGAACAGGCGGCCGCGGCGCGCAGCAGCTTCCTGGCCAATATGAGCCATGAGATTCGCACGCCGATGAATGCCATCATCGGCTTTACCGAGCTGTTGCTCGACGGTCCGCTGGACGCACAGCAGCGCCGTCATCTGCAAACTGTGCAGCACTCCTCGCGCGCCTTGCTGGGCCTGCTCAACGATATCCTCGATACCGCCAAGCTGGATCGTGGGGCAGTTGAGCTGGAAAATCTGGATTTCTCCCTGCGCGAGTTGTGCGAGCAGGTCTGCGATAGTCAGCGCCTGGCGGCGGAAGCCAAGGGCTTGCAGTTGCAGCTGAACTACCCGGGGGAGTTGGGCGACTATTTCAAAGGTGACGCCCTGCGTTTGCGTCAGGTGCTCACTAACCTGTTGGGCAATGCAGTCAAGTTCACCGAGCGGGGGCAGGTTTGCCTGCGTGTTGCCGGGGTGGCAGGCGCGTTGCGTCTGCAGGTCGAAGACTCTGGTATCGGCATTGCCGCGGATCGCCTGGAGCGTATTTTCGACCCCTTTGCCCAGGCAGACGCCTCGATGAGCCGGCGCTTTGGCGGTACCGGGTTGGGTACCACCATTTCGCGGCAGCTGGTGGAGTTGATGGGCGGGCGGCTTACGGTAATCAGTCAGTTGGGTGAGGGCAGTTGCTTTACTGTCGAGCTGCCCTTACCGGTCGGCTCGCAGCAGCTGGCCCGGGCCTTGCCGCAGCGCCTGCCGCAGTTGCCTAGCCTGCGCATCCTGGCTGCGGATGATGTGCCGCAGAATCTGGAGCTGTTACAGCTCAATCTGCAGCGTCTCGGGCACCAGGTACGAGGTGTCAGCGAAGGGGCGGCTGCGGTAGCTGCCTGTGCCGCAGAACCGGTCGACCTGATTCTCATGGATGTCCAGATGCCCGGTATGGACGGCTTGCAGGCCACCCGGCAGATTCGCGCCCGTGAACAGGCCGAGGGCCGCCGGCCTGTACCGATCATCGCCTTGACCGCCAGTGTGCTGGATCGTGATCGCCAGGCTGCGCTGGATGCCGGTATGCAGGGTTTTGCCAGCAAACCGCTGGATATGCCGGCCTTGCTGACGGAAATGGCGCGTTTGCTGGGGCAGTCCAGTGAGTACCTGCCACAGGCTGATGATCCGGCCATGCAGGGGTTGTTCGACTGGCGTCGTGGGGCCGCGCTGTGGGGCAGTCCGTTGGCCATGGCCGCTGCAGTGGCTCGCTTCCTGGCTGAACAGACGGAAATTCCGGCGCAATGGCGTACCTACTGCATAGCGGCACAGTGGCCGTCCCTCGCCAGTGAAGCGCACCGCCTGCGTGGCCTGGCCGGCAACCTTGGCTTGCCGGCTCTGCACGCGTTGCTGACTGAGCTTGAGCAGGCGGCGAATACTGCGCAGGCGACGCGATGCCAGCAATTGCTCGATGAACTGCCGCGCTTGCTGGCGCTGCTGGCCAACAACTTGCCACAACAGCCACAGCAGCCGCAGGCCTGCGCGCCGACGGTATCGGCACAGGGTGCACTGGATCATGCGGCGCTACTGAACGATCTGCACAGGCTGCAGCAGGCGTTGCAGCGTGGTGCCCTGGACGAGCCAGCACTGCAGCGCCTGATGGTGTTGGGCGCGCCGGCTGAGGCACTGCGTGCGGCGCTTGATGAATTTGATTTCGAGCGGGCCCTGGCCCTGCTCGCCACCCTGCAGGCTGAGCTCCAGCTTGCGGCCACGGAGTAGAGACATGTCCGACGATAGCCGCCGCCAGCTGTTGCTGGTCGATGACGAAGCCAGCAACCTGCAGGTGTTGCGGCATATCCTGCAGGATGATTACCGCCTGCTGTTTGCCAAAGAAGGTGCCAAGGCTCTGGAACTGGCGCATCGCGAGCAGCCGGAGCTGATCCTGCTGGATGTGATGATGCCGGGGATGACCGGCTTCGAGGTCTGTGCGCAGCTCAAGGCCGATCCCCGAACGGCGATGATCCCAGTGATCTTCGTGACGGCCCTGGCGGATGTCGCCGATGAGGCGCGCGGCTTTGCCCTGGGGGCGGTGGACTACATAACCAAGCCGGTCAGCCCGCCGATCGTCAAGGCGCGGGTACGTACCCACCTGTCACTGGTGCGCGTTGAAGAACTGTTACAGTCCCGTCTGCAGATCGTCCAGCGTCTGGGCCTGGCTGCCGAGTACAAGGACAACGAAACGGGGTTGCACGTCATTCGTATGAGCCACTATGCCCAGATACTGGCCCGCGCGGCCGGCTTCAGCGAGGTGCAGGCTGAACAGTTGCTGCATGCCGCGCCGATGCATGATGTGGGCAAGATCGGCATTCCCGATGCGATCCTGCGCAAGCCCGGCAAGCTCGATGCAGCGGAGTGGCAGGTCATGCAGCAGCATGCCGAGATCGGGGCGCGGATCATCGGCGAGCATGCGACTGGATTGCTACGCATGGCCCACGACATTGCCCTGAGTCATCACGAAAAGTGGGATGGCAGTGGCTATCCCCATGGCCTGCAGGGCGAGGCGATTCCTATCGAGGGGCGTATCGTGGCAATTGCCGATGTGTTCGATGCCTTGACCAGCGAGCGTCCCTACAAGAAAGCCTGGACGGTAGAAGCAGCCATCGAGTTGCTGCGTGCGGAAAGTGGTCGGCATTTCGATGCGCACCTGGTCGAGCTGTTCATCGCCGAGTTGCCGCAGATCCTGCAGATCAAGGCGCGCTGGGCGGAAGAGCAAGGCACGGCAAGTCGCTGAAGCGGCTGTCATGATGCTGTCATCGTTACGTCATTACCCTCTGCGCAACAAACGGAGGGATGTCATGAAACGCATATTGATGGGCATGGCGCTGTGCGCCCAGGCGGGCTTGCTGCAGGCCGAGGTACAGGTGGTTGGTGCGGTCGAGTACGGTCTGTTCGAAACTCGCCATCAACACTTTGAGCCGGGACAACGGGTGCTGACGCGGCAGAATCAACGCATCATTCCCGGCCAGGAGATTCCCGCCCGACTGGGCAGCAAGTTCGGCCTGCGCTACCAGTTGAGCGGCAAGCAGGCTGGCGAGCAGCCGCTGACCTTGCTGTATCTGACGCCAGGTGTGGTGACGCCGGATGGCCAGCGGCACGACAAGTTTGTGGTGACCCAGGCACTGAGTGCTGCAGGGCAGCCGGACCTGATGGCCTTCGAGTTCAGCGAGCCGCATGAGGTGGTACCCGGCGAGTGGCACTTCATGGTGTTCCAGGGCGATCGCAAGCTGCTCGAACAGCGTTTTCAGGTCCGTTGAGAGTGCTGCTGCTTTTCAGGCTAGCCGGCTGACCAGGCGAGTACCATGCGCCAGGTTGTCGGCCACTGGGCAGCGCTGCTCGATGAGCGCCAGCAGGTCAGCCTTGCCGGCCTGGTCCAGGTCGGCATCGATATCCACGATGACACGCAGCTCCTGGAAGCCCGGGCGTACTTCACTGTTACGCCCTAGCAGGCCATCCGGATCGTAGTCGGCCTCCAGCTCGAAGCGCATGCCGCGCAGATTGATCTTTTGCTGATGCGCGATGAATCGGCCAATCGTGCCGAAGCAGCCTGCCACGGCAGCAAGAATGGCTTCCAGTGGCGTCGGACCAAGGTCCTGTCCGCCAGCATTCTTCGGTTGATCCATGGTGAGCGTTTGCTGACCACACTGTACGTGGATGGCCATGCCGGCATTGAGCTGGCCAGTGGCACGGATGGTTTTCATCGCCATGAACGTTTCCTTCTGCCTGTGTAGATGAATCGGGATGAATTACCTGGCCAGCGTAGTGCGCCTTGGAGAAACCACCATGATTTGGATCAATACCCTGTGGGGTATTTGGGCGGTGGCTATATAGTGGTTATCGGGGCGTGGCGAACGGTTCTGCGCCTGGAGACAGACAGGCAGCGCATAAAGGAGAATTGCTAGGCGGCTTGCAGTTGTCGAGGAGGGCAGCCAGGCGTATTGACCCGCCTGGCTGTGCTGCACAATGGCCGACTGAAAGGTTTGCCTCTGTCGAAATGACTCAGAAGCCGAGTTTGTCGCGCAGGCTGTAGTAGGTAGCGCCGAGCGCGGTCAATGGCACTCGCAGCAAGCGACCGCCCGGGAAGGGGTAGTGCGGCAGGCTGGCAAAGGCATCGAAGCGTTCAGCCTGGCCGCGCAGTGCTTCGGCGAGCACCTTGCCGGCAACATGGGTATAGGTCACTCCGTGTCCGCTGCAGCCTTGCGAGTAGTAGATGTTGTCAGCGAGGCGTCCGACCTGTGGCAGGCGCGAGAGGGTCAGCAGGAAGTTACCCGTCCAGGCATAGTCGATCTTCACATTCTGCAGTTGCGGAAAGGTCTTGAGCATCTTCGGCCGGATGATGGCTTCGATATTCGCCGGATCACGCGCCCCATAGACCACTCCGCCACCATAGATCAGGCGTTTGTCGGCCGACAGGCGGAAGTAGTCGAGCAGGTAGTTGCAATCTTCCACACAGTAGTCCTGCGGCAGCAGGCTGGCGGCCTGCTCGGCGCTGAGTGGCTCGGTGGCGATCACCTGGCTGCCACACGGCATCGACTTGGCGGCCAGCTCCGGCAGCAGGTTGCCCAGGTAGGCGTTGCCGGCCACCACGACAAAACGTGCCTTGATGCTGCCCTGTGCCGTATGCACGCGAGGCTGGTTGCCGCGTTCGATCCTGGTCGCCGGGCTTTGTTCATAGATCGCCCCGCCGAGGGCCTCTACCGCGGCGGCTTCGCCCAGGGCCAGGTTAAGCGGGTGAATGTGTCCGCCGCTCATGTCGAGCATGCCGCCTACATAGTTGTCGCAGGCGACGACCTGGCGAATCTGCTGCTGATCGAGGATTTCCAGTTGTTGATGCCCGAAACGCTGCCACAGACGCTTTTGGGCTTCCAGGTGCTTCATTTGCTTGGCATTGAAAGCGGCGAACACCCCACCATCCTTGAGGTCGCAAGCGATCTGATAGCGCTGCACACGATCACGAATGATGCGCCCGCCTTCGAAGGCCATCTCGCCCATCAGTTGGGCCTTCTTGGGGTCGACGCTACGCTCGATCACATCGATATCGCGGCTGTAGCTGTTGACGATCTGCCCACCGTTGCGGCCAGATGCGCCAAAACCGACCTTGGCCGCTTCCAGAATGCAGACCTTGAAGCCATGCTCAAGGAGGAACAGGGCAGTGGACAGTCCGGTATAGCCGGCGCCGATTACGCACACATCGGTTTCTACCTCACCGTGCAGGGCGGGACGTTGCGGACTTACGTTGGCCGAAGCAGCGTAAAAAGAAGGGGGATAGGCGATGTGCGTCATATTGCAACCTCTGTTTATTATTCTTTACAGATGGGCTGATGCTAACCGAGCCGTGAGCGGCCGGCTAGCCCCTGTATGAAATACTTTACAGTTCGCCGCACTTTCTTTTGGGATGTAAAAAATGCCTTTTTTCAGCAGGTTAGCGTAATTGCTTGTTGACAGGCAGGTTGATGCAGGTAGAATGCGCGCCAACACAGGCACATAGCTCAGTTGGTTAGAGCACCACCTTGACATGGTGGGGGTCGTTGGTTCGAGTCCAATTGTGCCTACCAAACAAAACCCGTCTAGCGCGGGGCTTAGAAGGGCGATCCGTAAGGGTCGCCCTTTTTGCTTTGCATGGCCTGGAAAAACCTCATCTGCTGTGGGCGTTACGCTTTGCTGAGTGTATGTGCAGCTGCGCGCCGCGTGTGACGGGCGCGCAGGGTGGCGTGTTGCATGGCAGTGGCTGCGGCGTCCATCAAGGCTTCATGTCCGTCCTTGGTGAGCAATCTGCTCGGCTCTGCGCGCCTCGCGTTTCTCCACAAAGGCGCGAATCAGCACGTAGAACACCGGGGTCAGCAGTAGGCCGAAGAAGGTCACACCGATCATCCCGCTGAACACCGCCACGCCCATGGCATGGCGCATTTCGGCACCCGCGCCGGACGACAGCACCAGCGGCACCACGCCCATGATGAAGGCGATGGAGGTCATCAGGATCGGACGCAGACGCAGGCGGCAGGCTTCCAGCACGGCGCTGACGCGGTCCAGGCCTTCTTCCTGCTTCTCCTTGGCGAACTCGACGATGAGGATGGCGTTCTTGCACGCCAGGCCCACCAGCACGATCAGGCCGATCTGGGTGAACACGTTGTTGTCGCCGCCGGCCAGGATCACCCCGGTGATGGCGGAGAACAGCACGGTCGGCACGATCAGGATCACCGCCAGCGGCAGGCTCCAGCTCTCGTACTGGGCGGCCAGCACCAGGAAGGCCAGCAGCACGCAGAGCGGGAAGATGAAGATCGCGGTGTTGCCGGCGAGGATCTGCTGGTAGGTCAGCTCGGTCCACTCGTAGGTCATGCCGTTGGGCAGTTCCTCGTCGAGCAGCTTGGCGATGGCCGCCTCGGCCTGGCCGGAGCTGTAGCCGGGCGCCGCCGCACCGTTGATCTCGGCGGTGAGGAAGCCGTTGTAGTGCATCACCCGGTCCGGGCCCGAGGCGCTATCGACCTTGACGAAGGTGGACAGCGGGATCATCTCGCCACGGTTGTTGCGCACCTTGAGCTGGCCGATCTGCTCCGGCTCCAGGCGGAACTGCTGGTCGGCCTGGACGTTGACCTGATAAGTGCGACCGAAACGGTTGAAGTCGTTGGCGTACAGCGAGCCCAGGTACACCTGCAGGGTGTCGAAGATGTCGCTGATGGCCACGCCGTGGGTCTTGGCCTTCTCGCGGTCGATGTTGGCATCGATCTGCGGCACATTGACCTGGTAGCTGGTGAACACCGACATCGGGTCCAGTTCCGGCAATGCACGGGCCTTGGCCAGGATGTTCTGGGTCTGCTTGTACAACTCCTCATAACCCAGGCTGCCGCGATCCTCCACCTGCAGGCGGAAGCCACCGATGGTGCCCAGGCCCTGCACGGGCGGCGGCGGGAAGATGGCGATGTAGGCGTCCTGGATACCCGCGAACTGGGCATTCAGCTCGGCGGCGATCGCCCCGGCGGACATGCTCGGGTCCTTGCGCTCATCAAACGGCTTGAGCGGGGTGAACACGATGCCGCTGTTCGGGCTGTTGGTGAAGCCATTGATCGACAGGCCCGGGAAGGCCACGGTGTTCTCCACGCCCGGGTGCTTGCCGGCGATTTCCGACATGCGCTTGATCACCGCCTCGGTGCGGTCGAGGGTGGCGGCGTCCGGCAGCTGGGCGAAGGCGACCAGGTACTGCTTGTCCTGCTGCGGCACGAAACCGGTCGGCGTGCTGGAGAACCCCAGGTAGCCGAGCACCAGCAGGCCGCCGTAGACCAGCAGGGCGATTCCGCTTCCGCGCAGCACGCGCTTCACGGTGCTGACGTAGCCATGGCTGGCGCGGTCGAAGAAGCGGTTGAACGGGTTGAACAGCCAGCCACCGAACAGCTTGTCCAGCACGCGGGAGAAGCGGTCCTTGGGCGCGTGGTGATCCTTCAGCAGCACGGCGGCCAGGGCCGGCGACAAGGTCAGCGAGTTGAACGCCGAGATCACCGTGGAGATGGCGATGGTCAGGGCGAACTGCTGGTAGAACTGTCCGGTGAGGCCGGAGATAAAGGCGGTCGGCACGAACACGGCGCACAGCACCAGGGCCGTTGCGACGATCGGGCCGGTCACTTCCTTCATGGCCTGGCGGGTAGCTTCCACCGGCGACTTGCCGAGGCCGATGTTCCTCTCGACGTTCTCCACCACCACGATGGCGTCGTCCACCACGATGCCGATGGCCAGCACCAGGCCGAACAGCGACAGGGCGTTGAGCGAGAAGCCGAACAGGTGCATCACCGCGAAGGTGCCAATCAGCGACACCGGCACGGCGGCCAGCGGGATGATCGAGGCGCGCCAGGTCTGCAGGAACAGCACCACCACCAGCACCACCAGCACGATGGCTTCGAGCAGGGTATGCACCACCGCCTCGATGGAACCGCGCACGAAGATGGTCGGGTCGTAGACGATCTCGTAGTCCACGCCCTGCGGGAAGCTTTGCTTCAACTCGGCCATGCGTGCACGCACCGAGTCGGAGATCTCGATGGCATTCGAGCCGGGGCGCTGGAACACCGGGATGGCCACGGCCGGCTGGTTGTTCAGTAGCGAGCGCAGGGCGTACTGGCTGGAGCCCAGCTCGATGCGGGCGATGTCCTTGAGGCGGGTGATCTCGCCGTCGTCGCCGGCGCGGATGATGATGTTCTCGAACTCTTCCTCGCTGACCAGACGGCCCTGGGTGTTGATCGACAGCTGGAAGCTGTTGCCGGCATCCGAGGGCGGCGCGCCGAGGGCACCGGCGGCGACCTGGCGGTTCTGCTCGCGAATGGCGTTGACTACATCGGTGGCGGTGAGGTTGCGTGAGGCCACCTTGTTCGGGTCGAGCCACACGCGCAGTGAGTAGTTGCCCATGCCGAACAGCTGCACGTCGCCCACGCCGTCCAGACGCGCCAGCTCGTCCTTGACGTTGAGCGCGGCGTAGTTGGACAGGTAGAGCATGTCGTAGCGCTGATCCGGCGAGGTCAGGTGCACCACCATGGTCAGGTCGGGGGAGGCCTTGTCCACGGTTACGCCCAGGCGCTGCACCTCGGTGGGCAGGGTCGGCATGGTACGGGTCACGCGGTTCTGCACCTGTACCTGGGCATTGTCCAGGTCGGTGCCGAGGGCGAAGGTGATGGTCAGGGTCAGCTTGCCGTCGGCGGTGGACTGCGACGACATGTAGAGCATGCCTTCCACGCCGGTGATGGCCTGCTCCAGCGGCGAGGCGACGGTCTCGCCGATCACCTTGGGGTTGGCGCCGGGGAAGTTGGCGCGCACCACTACGGTGGGCGGCACCACTTCCGGGTATTCGCTGATCGGCAGCTGGAACAGCGAGATCGCTCCGGCGATCAGCACCAGCAGGGACAGCACGGCGGCAAAGATCGGCCGCTGGATAAAGAATTGCGAGAAATTCATCGTCTTCTACCTGTTAGCCGCGCGGCGCAGTGGCAGGCTTGGCGGTTTTCTCGGCCACGCGCGGAGCGGCGCGGCCATCCACGGCCTGGCGCAGGCGCGCCAGCTGGGCGAGGGTGGCTTCGTCGGCCATCGGCACGGATTGCGGATCGACGGTGGCGCCAGGCATGGCGCGCTGCAGGCCGTTGACCACGATCTTCTCGCCCTTGGCCAGGCCCTGGCGCACGATGCGCAGGCCTTCCAGCTTCGGACCGAGCTCGATGGCGCGGTACTGCACGGCGTTGTCCTTGTCGAGGACCAGGACGAACTTCTTGCCCAGATCGGTACCGACCGCATCGTCCTTGATCAGTGCGGCCGGGTAGGTGGCGCTGCCGACCAGCTTGAGGCGCGCATAGAGACCGGGGGTGAAGCGGCCGTCGCGGTTGTCGAACACGGCGCGGCCACGGATGGTGCCGGTGCGCGGATTGACCTGGTTGTCGAGGAAGTCCAGCTGGCCTTCGTGCGGGTGGCCAGCTTCGCTGGACAGGCCGAGGTACACCGGGCTGGCGCCACGGGCATCGCTGCCGGCCTGGCGCGCCAGCTCGATGTACTTGAGAAATACGCGCTCGTCGGCGTCGAAGTAGGCGTAGACCTTGTCGGTGGAAACCACGCTGGTCAGCAGCGACTGGCCGGCACCGACCAGGTTGCCTTCGGTGATCTCGGCGCGGCTGACGCGGCCGTCGATCGGCGAGGTGATGCGGGTGAAGCTGAGGTTGAGCCGCGCGTTGTCCAGTTCGGCCTGGATCGCGGCGACTACGGCCTGGGCCTCGGTGGCGGCGCTGGCGCGGGCGTCGGCCAGTTCAGCGGAGATGGCGTTGCTCTGGCGCAGGCGCTCGCCGCGGCGCGCTTCGTTGGCGGCACGTGTCTGGCTGGCGCGGGCCTGTTGCAGCTGGGCCTGCAAGCGCTTGACCTCGGCTTGAAACGGGCGCGGGTCAATCTGGAACAGCAGGTCGCCTTTCTTCACCAGGCTGCCTTCGTCGAAGGCCACCTTGTCGATGTAGCCGGAGACGCGTGGGCGCACCTCGACCGACTCGGGCGCCTCCAGGCGTCCGGTGAACTCGTCCCATTCATTGATCGGCTGTTCGATCACCTCGGCCACGCTGACCTGGGCTGCGCTAGCTGCTGAAGGAGTCGGTGGCGCCTCGCCACATCCGCTCAATAACAAACTGCCGAGTAACACAGCTAGCCAGTGATGAACAGGATGGAGGACAGGTTGCATGAAGGACTCCGCAGGGCAAGGGGCTGGGGGGCGGAGTCTGCGTGGAGAGCTGTAGGACGACGAATCGAATGTAGCGAAGGTGTTTATCAGTCTGAATGATGTTGTCGACTGATCGCAGGCAGGCGTTCAGCCAAGACTGTCGGGATCGGCACAGAACATCTGGATGCGCGAGCGTAGCCAGCGCTCCGCCGGGTCGGTGTCTTGTACGCCGGGCCAGACCATATGCAGCTCGAAGCTGGGGGCAGGCAGTGGCAGGTTTTCCACGCGCAGGCCGCCGCCGGCCTGTAGAACGCTGGCCGTGTAGTCGGGAATGCTGGCCAGCAGGTCGGTGCCGGCCAGCAACGCTCCCAGGCCGCTGAACTGGGGTACGGCGAGAACTACGCGACGTTTGCGCCCCAGCTTATGTAGTTCTTCATCGATAAAACCACTGAGATCGCCAGCGAAGGAGACCAGGGCATGGGGGCGGTTGCAGTAGTCATCCAGCGACAGGTTGCCAGGTATGCTGTCGGCTCTCAGCAGACGGGGCACGCTGCGACGTAGTACTTTGCGTTTGGCATTGGCGGGTAATTCCTCGGTGTAGCTGACGCCTACGCTGATCTCACCGGAAGCGAGCAAACCCGGCATCAACAGATAGTTGGCGCGACGTACCACCAGGGTAACGCCGGGTGCTTCCGCGCGTAGTCGGCGTAGCAAGGGCGGTAGTAGGGCGAACTCAACATCGTCGGACAAGCCCAGTCGAAATACTGCCTGGCTAGTAGCAGGGTTGAAGTCTGTTGCCCGGCTTACGGCGCTGGAGATCGAATCGAGGGCGGGCGTCAACAGCGCGAAGATTTCCCTCGCCCGTGCCGTGGGTTCCATGCTGCGCCCGCTGCGCACGAACAGAGGGTCGTTGAACAGGTTGCGCAGCCGTCCTAGTGCGGCGCTGATGGCTGGTTGCCCCAGAAACAGCTTTTCGGCAGCGCGAGTGACACTGCGCTCATGCATGAGGGTCTCGAAGACGATCAGCATGTTCAGGTCGACGCGACGCAGGTCGTTGCGGTTCATGACGGGTTTTCCCCTAGGTAGAGAACGAAAGGTGCGGCCTGGCATGGACGTCGTCAAGCCTGCCTGGAGGTCCTAATCATCGACAGACATGGTGATTATCAATGCGGGCTGCTGGTGGTCAGTGGGCCGGGCAGATAGAGTTGAAAACTCCGCACAACATGACGAGGTTGGCAATGTCCCGCATGATCCGCTTCCACCAGTTCGGTGATGCCAGCGTGTTGCGCCTTGAACACATGAATACGCCGCAGCCTGGGCCGGGGGAAGTGCTGGTGCGCAATCAGGCGCTCGGGGTGGGCTGGTATGACATGCTCTGGCGACAGAACCTGGTGCCGGATCAGGTGGCAAAGCTACCTTGCGGCATGGGCGTAGAGATGGCGGGTGTGGTCGAGGCCGTTGGTGAAGGGGTCAGTGAGCTGTCTCCGGGCATGGCGGTGGCCAGTTTTCCCACGTTTAGTCCAAACCAGTATCCCGCCTGGGGCGATTGGGTGCTGCGTCCGGCCAGTGCACTGACTCGCTACCCTGCGCTACTCAGCCCTGAGGAGGCGTCTGTGCACTATGCCTCCTACATGCTCGCGTACTTTGCCTTGGTCGAACTGGCTGGGCTGCAGCCTGGACAGCGCGTGCTGATTACTGAGGCGGCGCATTGTCTGGCTCCTCAGGCGGTGCAAATGGCCGTAGCACTCGGTGCAGAGGTGATCGCCGCGACGCGTGAGGGGTGTTTTGCTGGCTACTTGCACAGCCTGGGGGCGGCCAAGGTCATCGACACCGAACAGCAGGATCTGGTGATGGAGGTCGAGCGCTATACCGCTGGGGAAGGTGTCGAGGTGGTCCTTGACCAGTGTGCTGGCCCGCAGATGAAATTGCTGGGTGATGTCGCGGCCATTCGCGGCAAGCTGATTCTGTACGGTGTTTACGGCGGTAACGACGCCAGTTTCCCGGCTTGTGCGGCCTTCAAGAAACACCTGAAATTCTTTCGCCACTGCGTGCTGGACTTTACCGGTCAGCCCGAGCTGGGCTTGCCGAGGGATGAGGCGGCGGTGCGGCGAGCCCTGGCTTGTATCAATCAGCTGACCGAGCAGGGTTTGCTGAGGCCCAGCGTTGCGCGGGTATTCGATTTCGAGGATTTCATTGAGGCCTGCCGCTTCATGGAGACCTGTCCAGCCGGCGGACGGGTGGTGATGCGCCTGGCATGAAAATGAGGGGCTGTGCTAGGATCGCCGGCTTTATCGCGCGGCGGCTGAATGGCTGTCTGCGGCTTTCTATATTTTCCAGTGACTCTGGTTTGGTACTGCCTGGCCCTAGGGCTCCTGTCATGGTTGGACAGGTGTGCGGCTGAATCGCTTCCTGGCTCATCCCAACCCATGTGACCTTTGGTAGGGGTCACCACTAGGAGAGGAGGCGCCATGCCCATCATTACTCTTCCCGACGGCAGTCAGCGTACATTCGACAAGCCGGTCAGCGTTCTCGAAGTTGCCCAGTCCATCGGTGCCGGCCTGGCCAAGGCGACTATCGCCGGCAAGGTCAATGGCCGCCAGGTCGATGCCTGCGACCTGATCAGCGAAGACGCCACGCTGCAGATACTGACAGCTAAGGACGAGGAGGGCGTGGAGATCATTCGTCACTCCTGTGCGCACTTGGTCGGCCATGCGGTCAAGCAGCTGTACCCCAGTGCGCGGATGGTCATCGGCCCGGTGATCGAGGAAGGCTTCTACTACGATATCGCCACCGACACGCCCTTCACCCCCGACGATCTGGCTGCCATCGAGAAACGCATGGTCGAGCTGATCGACAAGGACTACGACGTCATCAAGAAGATGACCCCGCGGGCCGAGGTGATCGAGCTGTTCAAGGCGCGTGGCGAGGACTACAAGCTGCGCCTGATCGAGGACATGCCCGACGAGACGCAGATGGGCCTGTACTTCCATGAAGAATACGTCGACATGTGCCGCGGTCCGCACGTGCCGAATACCCGCTTCCTCAAGGCCTTCAAGCTGACCCGTATCTCTGGTGCCTACTGGCGTGGCGACTCGAAGAACGAGCAGTTGCAGCGCATTTATGGCACCGCCTGGGCCGACAAGAAACAGCTGGCGGCGTATATCCAGCGTATCGAGGAAGCCGAGAAACGCGACCATCGGCGCATCGGCAAGCAGCTCGACCTGTTCCATACCCAGGAAGAAGCGCCGGGCATGGTCTTCTGGCACCCGACTGGCTGGACCCTGTACCAGAATCTTGAGCAGTACATGCGCCAGGTGCAGCGCGAGAACGGCTACGTCGAGGTGCGCACGCCCCAGGTCGTCGACCGCATCCTCTGGGAGAAGTCCGGCCACTGGTCGAATTACGCCGAGAACATGTTCACCACCTCATCGGAGAACCGCGACTACGCGGTCAAGCCGATGAACTGCCCGTGCCACGTGCAGATCTTCAATCAGGGCCTGAAGTCCTACCGCGACCTGCCGCTGCGCATGGCTGAGTTTGGTGCCTGCCACCGTAACGAACCGTCCGGCGCGCTGCACGGCATCATGCGCGTGCGTGGCTTCACCCAGGACGATGCGCACATCTTCTGCACCGAAGAGCAGGTGAAGAAGGAAGCGGCGGATTTCATCAAGCTGACCCTCAAGGTCTATGGTGATTTCGGCTTTACCGACATCGCTATGAAGCTGTCTACCCGACCGGCCAAGCGCGTGGGTTCCGACGAGTTGTGGGATCGTGCCGAAGGTGCGCTGGCCGAGGCGCTCAACGAGTCCGGCCTGGCCTGGGAATACCAGCCGGGCGAGGGTGCTTTCTACGGTCCGAAGATCGAGTTCACCCTGCGTGACTGCCTGGGGCGCAACTGGCAGTGCGGCACCCTGCAGTACGATCCGAACCTGCCTGAGCGTCTGGATGCCAGTTTTGTCGCTGAAGATAACAGTCGCCAGCGTCCGGTGATGCTGCACCGCGCCATCCTCGGTTCCTTTGAGCGTTTCATCGGTATGCTCATCGAGCATTACGCCGGTGCATTCCCTGCCTGGCTGGCGCCCACCCAGGCGGTGGTCATGAATATCACCGACAAACAGGCGGAATTTGCTCTGGAAGTCGAGAAAACTCTCAACGGAAGCGGGTTCCGTGCCAAAGCTGACTTGAGAAACGAAAAAATCGGCTTTAAAATCCGCGAGCACACTTTGCTCAAGGTTCCCTATCTTCTGGTTATTGGAGATCGGGAAGTTGAGACACGATCCGTTGCTGTGCGTACTCGTGAAGGCGTAGACCTCGGCAGCCTGCCGTTGGAAACCTTCGTGGCGCAATTGCAGCAAGCGGTTTCCCGGCGTGGTCGCCAAGATTCGGAGTAATCATTATTAAGCGTGAAATGAGACAGGACAGAAGAGCTGCACCCAAGGCGCCGATCAATGAAAATATCACGGCGCGTGAAGTTCGACTGATTGGTGCCGATGGTCAACAGATTGGCGTCGTATCCATCGACGAAGCGCTGCGCGCTGCCGACGAAGCCAAGCTTGACCTGGTTGAAATTTCTGCCGACGCCGTGCCGCCGGTATGCCGGATCATGGACTATGGCAAGCATCTCTTCGAGAAGAAGAAGCAAGCTGCCATTGCCAAGAAGAACCAGCACCAGCAACAGATTAAAGAAATCAAGTTTCGTCCAGGGACGGAAGAAGGGGATTACCAGGTAAAACTACGCAACCTGGTACGTTTCCTTGAAGATGGGGACAAGGCCAAGGTATCTCTGCGATTCCGCGGCCGTGAGATGGCTCACCAGGAACTGGGCATGGAACTGTTGAAGCGGGTCGAAGCTGACCTCGCTGAACTCGGTACCGTTGAACAGCATCCTAAGCTGGAAGGACGCCAGCTGATGATGGTCATCGCTCCCAAGAAGCGTAAATAACCTCCCGGGCACTGGCAGGCCTGATGGTTATCAGTTGTTAATGAATGCGGAGTACTAAACATGCCAAAGATGAAAACCAAGAGTGGCGCTGCAAAGCGCTTCCTGAAGACTGCTGCGGGCTACAAGCACAAGCACGCCTTCAAGAGCCACATCCTGACCAAGATGTCCACCAAGCGTAAGCGTCAACTGCGCGGTAGCGAGCTGATGCATCCGTCGGACAAGGCAAAAGTCGAGCGCATGCTGCGCGTTCGTTAATCGGTCAAGATTTTAGAGGAAGTTACTCATGGCTCGTGTTAAGCGTGGCGTTATTGCCCGTGCTCGTCACAAGAAAATTCTGAAACTCGCCAAGGGCTACTACGGCGCGCGCTCCCGCGTGTTCCGCGTTGCCAAGCAGGCGGTGATCAAGGCCGGCCAATATGCCTACCGTGACCGTCGTCAGCGCAAGCGTCAGTTCCGTGCTCTGTGGATCGCTCGTATCAACGCCGGTGCTCGTCAGAACGGTCTGTCCTACAGCCGCCTGATTGCCGGCCTGAAGAAGGCGACCGTGGAGATCGATCGTAAGGTTCTGGCTGATCTGGCAGTGAACGAAAAAGCGGCGTTTGCTGCGATTGTCGAAAAGGCCAAAGCCGCTCTGGCTTGATCCCTACGACAATCACCGGGCTTGCCCGGTGCACAACGTCATCAATAGGGGAAGAGCCTTGGGCTCTTCCCCTATTTCGTATCTGGAGTCCCCTCGATGGAAAACCTCGATGCACTGGTCGCGCAAGCGCTTGAGGCCGTGCAACACAGCGAAGATGTGAATGCCCTGGAACAGCTCCGGGTTCAATACCTGGGCAAGAAAGGCGAGCTGACAGTCCTGATGCAGACGCTTGGCAAACTGTCGGCTGAAGAGCGCCCGCAGGCTGGTGCACTGATCAATGCGGCAAAAAGCCAGGTGCAGGATGCTCTTAACAGTCGCAAGGATTCCCTTGAGCAGGCTGCGCTGACTGCCAAGCTGGCTGCCGAGAAGATCGACGTGACCCTGCCGGGCCGCGGCCAGATGTCGGGTGGTCTGCACCCTGTTACGCGCACGCTGGAGCGTGTCGAGCAGTTTTTCACGCGCATTGGTTACAGCGTCGCAGAGGGGCCGGAAGTCGAGGACGACTACCATAACTTCGAAGCACTCAATATTCCCGGCCATCATCCGGCGCGGGCGATGCACGATACCTTTTATTTCAATGCCAACATGCTGCTGCGTACCCATACCTCGCCCGTGCAGGTACGTACCATGGAAAGCCAGCAACCGCCGATCCGCATTGTCTGCCCGGGGCGTGTCTATCGCTGCGACTCCGATATCACTCATTCGCCGATGTTCCATCAGGTAGAAGGCCTGCTGATCGATCAGGACATTAGCTTTGCCGATCTCAAGGGCACCATCGAAGAGTTTCTCCGGGTGTTCTTCGAGAAACCGCTGGGCGTGCGCTTCCGCCCCTCGTTCTTCCCTTTCACGGAGCCGTCGGCCGAGGTCGATATGCAGTGCGTGATGTGTTCTGGGCATGGCTGCCGGGTCTGCAAACAGACCGGCTGGCTGGAAGTCATGGGCTGCGGCATGGTGCATCCGAACGTGTTGCGCATGAGCGGCATTGATCCGGAGAAGTACTCCGGCTTTGCCTTCGGCATGGGTGTTGAGCGCCTGGCCATGCTGCGTTACGGCGTGAACGACCTGCGCCTGTTCTTCGATAACGACCTGCGATTCCTGGCGCAATTCCGCTAGGCCGCCTGCTTGTTACCGAATCGTTGAAGGAGAACAGACAAGATGAAATTCAGTGAACAATGGTTGCGCAGCTGGGTAAATCCCTCGGTGTCGCGTGACGAACTGGTAGCCCGCCTGTCCATGGTCGGCCTGGAAGTGGACGCGGTGATCTCGGTTGCCGGCCAGTTCAGCGGCGTAGTGGTAGGCGAGATCCTCAGTGCCGAACAGCACCCGGACGCCGACAAGCTGCGCGTGTGCCAGGTCAGCAATGGTGGCGAGACCTTTCAGGTGGTGTGCGGTGCGCCCAATGCGCGTGCCGGTATCAAGATTCCCTTCGCGATGATCGGCGCCGAGTTGCCGGGTGACTTCAAGATTAAGAAGGCCAAGCTGCGCGGTGTCGAATCGCAGGGCATGCTCTGCTCGGCCTCGGAGTTGCAGATCAGCGACGACAACAGCGGCCTGATGGAGCTGGCGGCGGACGCCCCAGTCGGTCAGGATATCCGCAGCTACCTGGGGCTGGACGATGCCAGCATCGAGATTGGCCTGACCCCAAACCGTGGCGACTGCCTGTCGCTGGCCGGCTTGGCCCGCGAAGTCGGTGCTATTTACGGCGCGCAGGTCACAGCGGTGCCCGTTGCGCCCGTTGCGCCCGTCCATGATGAAGTCCGTTCCGTCGACGTGCTGGCCCCTAAAGCCTGCCCACGCTACCTTGGGCGCATCATTCGTAACGTCGACCTGTCCAGGCCTACTCCGTTGTGGATGGTTGAGCGCCTGCGTCGATCCGATATCCGCAGCATCGATGCGGCCGTTGACATCACCAACTACGTGATGCTCGAGCTCGGCCAGCCGATGCACGCCTTCGACCTCGCCGAGATCAATGGCGGCATCCGTGTGCGTATGGCGGAGGAGGGCGAGAAGCTGGTTCTGCTGGACGGCCAGGAAGTCAGCTTGCGCGCCGATACGTTGGTGATCGCCGATCATCAGCGTGCCTTGGCCATTGCAGGCGTGATGGGTGGTGAACACAGTGGCGTGAGTGACAAAACCCGTGACCTGTTCCTGGAAAGCGCTTTCTTCGACACCATCGCAGTAGCCGGTAAGGCTCGTTCCTACGGTCTGCATACCGATTCATCGCACCGCTTTGAGCGTGGTGTGGACTCGCAGCTGGCGCGCCAGGCGATGGAACGTGCCACTGCGCTGCTGCTGGAAATCGTTGGTGGTGAGGCCGGTCCGATCATCGAAGTGGCCAGCGCTGCCGATCTGCCGAATGTCGCGCCGATCACCCTGCGTGCCGACCGCATCAGCCAGATGCTCGGCATGGAGATGGACGGCACCGAGGTCGAGCGCCTGCTTACTGCGTTGGGCCTCGGGGTGGTCGCACAGGACGCCGCTCAGTGGCTGGTCAGCGTGCCGAGTCACCGCTTTGACATCAGCCTTGAAGTAGATCTGATCGAAGAGCTTGGTCGGCTTTATGGCTACAACCGCCTGCCCGTGCGCTATCCGCAAGCCCGCCTGGCTCCGCAAAGCAAGGCTGAAGCTCGCGCCGAACTGCCAGTGTTGCGCCGCTTGCTGGTGGCGCGCGGCTATCAGGAAGCCATCACCTACAGCTTCATCGATCCGAAGTTGTTCGAACTCTTCAATCCGGGCGTGGTGCCGCTGCAGCTGGCTAACCCCATCTCGGCGGACATGGCTGCCATGCGTGTTTCGCTGTGGCCAGGGCTGATCAAGGTGGTGCAACACAACCTCAATCGCCAGCAAAACCGCGTTCGCCTGTTCGAGAGCGGTCTGCGCTTTGTCGGTCAACTCGGCGAGCTGAAGCAAGAGGCCATGCTGGCAGGTGCGATTACTGGAGCGCGCCTGCCGGAAGCCTGGGCGCACGGTAAGGAAACGGTTGATTTCTTCGATGCCAAGGCTGACGTCGAAGCATTGCTGGGTAGTGCGGGCGCGGCGGGTGCTTTCCGTTTCGTACCGGGTGAGCACCCTGCGTTACATCCTGGGCAGACCGCGCGTATTGAGCGTGAAGGACAGTTGGTGGGCTATCTGGGGGCCTTGCACCCGGAGCTGGCACGTCGTCTGGATATCGAACAGCCGGTCTTTCTTTTTGAGCTGCTGCTAAGCCAGGTCATCGAAGGTCGCATGCCGGCCTTCCGCGAATTGTCGCGTTTCCCGGAAGTGCGGCGTGATCTGGCGCTGCTGGTAGACAAGGATATCCCGGCCGATGCTGTGTTAACGGTAATCCGTGAAGCCGCAGGCGATTGTCTGACCGACCTCAGACTGTTTGACGTCTATCACGGTAAAGGTATTGATCCACAAAGAAAAAGCCTTGCCGTTGGCTTGACCTGGCAGCATCCATCGCGCACTCTTAACGACGATGAGGTGAACACTACAACGCAAAATATCCTCACCTCGCTCGAACAAAGGTTCAACGCCACGTTAAGGAAGTAGCGTATGGGGGCTCTGACGAAAGCTGAAATGGCTGAACGTCTTTATGAAGAGCTTGGCCTGAATAAGCGGGAAGCCAAGGAACTGGTAGAACTGTTCTTTGAGGAAATCCGCCAGGCCCTGGAGCATAACGAGCAGGTCAAATTGTCCGGTTTCGGCAATTTTGACCTGCGCGACAAGCGTCAGCGGCCAGGTCGAAATCCCAAGACCGGTGAAGAAATCCCGATAACGGCTCGCCGTGTGGTCACCTTTCGTCCAGGGCAAAAATTGAAAGCCAGAGTTGAGGCGTATGCTGGAACCAAGTCATAACGACGAGCTGCCGCCCATACCCGGCAAACGTTACTTCACGATTGGTGAAGTCAGCGAACTTTGTGCCGTAAAACCCCACGTTCTGCGTTATTGGGAGCAGGAGTTTCCTCAGCTCAATCCGGTCAAGCGCCGTGGTAACAGGCGTTACTATCAGCGCCAGGACGTGCTGATGATTCGCCAGATTCGTGCGCTGTTATACGATCAAGGCTTTACCATCGGCGGCGCTCGCCAGCGACTGTCGGGAGATGAGGCGAAGGATGACACCACGCAGTACAAACAGATGCTGCGTCAGATGATAGTAGAACTGGAAGACTTGCTTAACGTGCTTCGTAAAGCCTGAAAAAATCTTCCACTTTTCAGCAGCTTAATGTATAGTTCGCCTCGCTTCAGCAAGAACGAAGCACAGTCGGGGCGTAGCGCAGCCCGGTAGCGCACTTGCATGGGGTGCAAGGGGTCGAGTGTTCGAATCACTCCGTCCCGACCAAAAAACCCTAGAAAATCCAGTCACTTAGCGGTGACTGGATTTTTTTATGCCTGATGGTTTTCTGTCTCGCTCGAATTTTGTGCCACTTTTTGTGCCACTGGGCTTTCGAGGCTCCAGATGGCTCATCTGGAGGGTTGTTTCGGGAGATACAGCTCGTGCTGTTCCTCGCCTAGGATAAGCATCTCCAAGACCTTGGTTCTGGAGAGCTCGTGCTCTTCAGCAAGCTTGTCCAGGACTGCGTTGACGCTCAGGGGGAGCACAAAGTTGTATTGCTTCTTCTCGACAGCCTTCTCGCGCGTTTTTTGCGTGCTCCAGCGCCTCTTAATTTTGTCGACGTAGAGTTCCTTTTCCTCGTCGGAGGCTCCGCTATGGTCGAAGAACTCCAGCAGCTCAGTGAGCTTTGTAAAGGGCTCGGCGCGCCACGTTAGCCTGGGCTTGTTTTTCTCAAGCCAACTCCATGCCAGAGCACATTTTGTGCGTTCGTCCTTGTCTTTGAACCAGCTGAAGATCCTGTCTGACCGTGCGTGCTCGGTCCAGGCGTCTGATAGGCGCCTCAATGCACTCTCTTTCTGGCCGAAATCTCTGTCCCAGAGATCGAACAGTGCAATCAGTTGCTCCTTGTCAGTGAGTGTGCGGAAGACACTGCTGCGTATTCGCAGTCCTGTTTTATTCCCTGCTTGAGCTGCTAGCCATTTTGGTTGTCGTCCGCTTTTTTCGACCCAGCTGAATGCCTCCTCCGGTAGCAGCTCTCTATCCCGCGCTCGTACTAAGTCCATCGTGACGCGAGGGTTCCTTCTGAGTGCTCCAGCAATTTGGTCTCGCATGGTTTGGCTGTTGAGCTGGCACTCATCCATCTGAATGCGTTCCCTGCCTTCCAGAACAAGCCATAGCCACGTTACCTCCCGTTCAGTCAGACCCCATCCGGGAAGCACTTTAGAAAGCGAATCAGTCCTATTCATAGTCGTTTATCAGCTTATTTCTAGAACATAAAAAGTACAATTTAAGTAAATCAATAGATAGGGAATAGTCAATGGAATGAATCACACAAGAACATCCCTAGGACATTTATAGATGTATGAATTCGGCGATTTTCAAGGTAGTTG
>NZ_NMQV01000059.1 GCF_002234375.1 Pseudomonas fluvialis | reverse complement strand
CCAGTGGCCAGGTATTGCATCACAAGGTGCTTGCCCGACTGCTGGATGAGCAGGGACAGGCCATTGCTGCCGGGCAGTTCCTGCCCTGGCTGGAGCGTTTTGGCTGGGCCAGCCGGTTGGACATGGCCATGTTGGAGCAATTGCTGCCGCGCCTGGCGGAGCTGGCAGAACCGGTGGCACTGAGCTTGTCAGGCAGCACTTTGCGCGACGCTCAGGCCTTGCAGGCGCTCTACCAGCGTTTGCAGGCATATACCGCGCAGGCGCACTTGTTGACCCTGGAACTGGATGAGGACCAATTGCCGGATGCTGCCACCCTGGAGGCGCTGACCCAACGCTTACGTAGCCTCGGCTATGGCTTGGGCTTGCAGCATTTTGGCGGACGCTTCAGCATGATCGGCAACCTGGCGCGCCTTGGCCTGGTGTATCTCAAGGTGGATGGCAGCTATATTCGGCAGATCGATCAGGAAGGCGACAAACGGCTGTTTATCGAGGCCTTGCAGCGTGCAGCCAACAGCATTGACCTGCCTTTGCTGGCCGAGCG
>NZ_NMQV01000058.1 GCF_002234375.1 Pseudomonas fluvialis | reverse complement strand
CGCCATCGCCAAGCGCGCTGAAGAGTTCCTCAAGTCCACCGGCATCGGTGACACCGTATTCGTTGGTCCGGAGCCGGAGTTCTTCATCTTCGACTCGGTCAAGTTCAAGTCCGACATGTCCGGCTCCGGACCAACGAATACGGTGTCACCGATGCCGGTGGACTTGAGGAACTCTTCAGCGCGCTTGGCGATGGCGCGCGGATCGCGGTCGTAGCCCTGCATGGTGCTCGGCTCGATCACGTCGCAGACCAGGATCAGCGTCGGCTCTTCGGTGAACGGGTCCAGGACGGCAGTGCTGTCGTCCGGCAGAAGGATCATGTCGGAGGCTTCGATGCCTTTCCAGCCATGGATCGACGAGCCGTCGAACATCTTGCCGTGCTCGAAGAAGTCTTCGTCCAGCGCGTCACGTGCCGGCATGGTGATGTGGTGCTGCTGCCCCTTGATGTCGGTGAAGCGCAGGTCTACCCACTTCACATCGTGTTCTTTGATCAGTTGAATTGCCTTAGACATGCTGTCCTCCAGTTGGAAAGGGGCGGCCGATGGCGCCTCTGTAGCGGTGCGAAGCCGGGCGGATCATCCGCCTGTGCGACTTGACTCACAAGAGAGCAATTAGCGTGCCACTGCTCGAAAATGGGCCGCAGGCCGCCAAATCAGGGCGGCTACGTTGTTTATAGCGGAGTGCCAGGCTTTTTTCGCACCTTAATAGTGCGCTCTATGCGTGAGATGCACGCAAATGAGGCAGTGGCGGCCTTCTGCTTGTTTTTGGTCAAGTCTTGAACAAATTCCGCTATACTCCGCGCCCCTCTTTTCTTGCGTCCTGCCGCTGGCACTGCTTGCCATGAAATTCATCGTCAAAGTCTTCCCGGAAATCACCATCAAGAGCCGGCCGGTGCGCAAGCAGTTCATCCGCCAACTGGGGAAGAATATCCGCAGCGTTTTGCGCGAACTTGACCCGCAGCTGCAGGTGCAGGGCGAGTGGGACAACCTGGAGGTGCAAACCAGCCTGCAGGAACCGCGCGCGCGCGCCGCGCTGATCGCCCGGCTGCGTTGCGTGCCGGGCATCGCGCACTTCCTGGAAGTACACGATTACCCGCTGGGTGACTTCGACGACATCCTCGACAAGTGTCGCCAGCACTTCGGCAGTCAACTGCCGGGCAAGATCTTCAGCGTGCGCTGCAAGCGCGGCGGCAAGCACAGCTTCAGCTCCGTGGAAGTAGCCAGCTACGTGGGCAGCCACCTGCGTCGCGAGTTCGGCGCCGCCGGTATCGACCTGAAGAATCCCGAGGTGCAGGTACGCATCGAGATTCGCCACGACCGCCTCTATGTGGTGCACGCCCAGCATGAGGGCATTGGTGGCTACCCGCTCGGTTCGCTGGAGCAGAGCCTGGTGCTGATGTCCGGTGGCTTCGACTCCACCGTGGCGGCCTACCAGATGATGCGCCGTGGCCTGCTGACGCACTTCTGCTTCTTCAACCTGGGGGGGCG
>NZ_NMQV01000057.1 GCF_002234375.1 Pseudomonas fluvialis | reverse complement strand
ACGCCACCGTCGACACCACCGGTCCAACCGTTGTCATCAGCACCACAGACAGCAACCTGTCAATCGGGGAAGCCACAACGCTGACCTTTACATTCAGCGAGTCGGTCAGTGGCTTTACCGCAAGCGACATCGTTTCAACGGGCGGTACGATCAGCAATCTGGTGCAATCGGCAAGTAACCCAGCGGTCTGGACAGCTACCTTCACTTCAACGGGTGGTGGCTCACCGAACGTCAGCCTACCTGCAGGTAGCTATACCGATCTGGCTGGCAACGCAGGCAGCGCGGGTAGTTTGAGCCTCAACAGCGATCCAATCGCTACCAATGACAGCTACCTGGTTTCCGGGCTGGTTGGCCAGTACTTTGGCTATAGCGAAGGGGTTAACGGTGCCAATCTGACCAACCTCAATCAGGTAGAAACCTTTATCAATGGCCGGGATCCCACGGCAACCTTCACCGCCACAAGCTTGAACTATGGCCCTATTGGTAATGGCGGTTTGGGCAATGGCACGAACCTACAGACCTTCCTGGGTGGTGATGCCTCAAGCCTTTCGAGCGACCCAGCAAATACCTCTGATGCCATTCTCAAGCTTAGCGGGTTGATTAATCTGGCCGCTGGTAACTACCAATTCCGCGTAACAGCGGATGACGGCTTCAGTATCCGCATCAATGGCCAAACAGTTGCAGAGTACAACGGTAACCAGGGGCCAACAGCACGTGAATCCGTGGTATTCACGGTGCCAGAAGGCGGCGCTCAGCAGTTCGAAATTGTCTATTGGGATCAGGATGGCAATGCTCAGCTGACCGTTGAACTGCGCCCCCAAGGCGGTAGCTACAGCGTCGTGGGTGGCAGCTCGTTACAGCATGAGAACCCAGCGCTGGTAACCAACGAAGATCAATCGCTAACAATCAGCCCTGCAGTTCTGCTAGGCAATGACAGTGATCCCGATGGCAACCCGATCAGTATTGTCAGTGTGCAAGATGCGACCCATGGCACTGTCACATTGGTTGACGGTAACGCCGTGTTCGTCCCTGAGGCCAACTACAACGGCGTGGCAACCTTTACCTATACCGTTAGCGATGGTCTCGGCGGTTTTGCTACTGCAAC
>NZ_NMQV01000056.1 GCF_002234375.1 Pseudomonas fluvialis | reverse complement strand
CCTTCTGGGGCTGGCAAGCCGTGATCGTGCTGGCTGTGATCAGCCTGCCCATGGGCTGGACCAGCTCCAAGGAATACGCCGAACTGGAGTGGCCGATCGACATCCTCATCGCCGTCGTCTGGGTGAGTTATGCCATCGTGTTCTTCGGCACCATCGTCAAGCGCCAGACCAAGCACATCTACGTAGGCAACTGGTTCTACGGCGGTTTCATCCTCACCGTAGCGCTGTTGCATATCGTCAACAACCTGGAAATCCCGGTGACCTGGTTCAAGTCCTACTCGATCTACTCGGGTGCGACGGATGCCATGGTGCAATGGTGGTACGGCCACAACGCCGTAGGCTTCTTCCTGACCGCCGGCTTCCTCGGCATGATGTACTACTTCGTGCCCAAGCAGGCCGGTCGCCCGATCTACTCCTATCGTCTGTCGATCGTGCACTTCTGGGCACTGATCAGCGTCTACATCTGGGCAGGTCCGCACCACTTGCACTACACCGCCCTGCCCGACTGGGCACAGTCGCTGGGCATGGTGATGTCGCTGATCCTCCTCGCCCCGAGCTGGGGTGGCATGATCAACGGCATGATGACCCTCTCGGGTGCCTGGCATAAGCTGCGTACCGATCCCATCCTGCGCTTCCTGGTGGTTTCCTTGGCCTTTTATGGCATGTCCACCTTCGAAGGCCCAATGATGGCGATCAAGACCGTGAATGCTTTGTCGCACTACACCGACTGGACCATCGGCCACGTACACGCTGGCGCACTGGGCTGGGTAGCCATGATCTCCATCGGCGCCATGTATCACCTGATCCCCAAGGTGTTCGGCCGCGAGCAGATGCACAGCATCGGCCTGATCAACACCCACTTCTGGCTGGCAACCATCGGCACCGTGCTGTACATCGCTTCGATGTGGGTCAACGGTATCGCCCAAGGCCTGATGTGGCGTGCAATCAACGATGACGGCACCCTCACCTACTCCTTCGTCGAAGCACTGGAAGCCAGTCATCCGGGCTACATCGTACGTGCCATTGGCGGTGCCTTCTTCGTCATCGGCATGCTGTTGATGGCCTATAACACCTGGCGCACCGTGCGCGCGGCCAAGCCGGCCGAATATGACACCGGCGCGCAAATTCCTGCTGGAGTTGCCCACTGATGAAACAGCATGAAGTCCTCGAGAAGAACGTCGGCCTGCTGGCCCTGTTCATGGTCCTGGCCGTCTCCATCGGCGGCCTGGTACAAATCGTCCCGCTGTTCTTCCAGAGCGAAGTGAACGAGCCGGTAGAAGGCATGAAGCCCTATACCGCCCTGCAACTGGAAGGCCGTGACATCTACATCAAGGAAGGCTGCGTGGGCTGCCATTCGCAGATGATCCGTCCGTTCCGCGCGGAAACC
>NZ_NMQV01000055.1 GCF_002234375.1 Pseudomonas fluvialis | reverse complement strand
GGTTTCCGCGCGGAACGGACGAATCATCTGCGAATGGCAGCCCACGCAGCCTTCCTTGATGTAGATGTCACGACCTTCCAGTTGCAGGGCGGTGTAGGGCTTCATGCCTTCTACCGGCTCGTTCACTTCGTTCTGGAAGAACAGCGGGACGATTTGCACCAGGCCGCCGATGGAGACGGCCAGGACCATGAATAGGGCCAGCAGGCCGACGTTCTTCTCGAGGACTTCATGCTGTTTCATTAGTGGGCTCCTGCTACCGAAAACTTCGCAGCGGCTTCCATGTCGGCCGCCTTGGCCGCGCTAACGGTGCGCCAGGTGTTGTAGGCCATGATCACCATGCCGGCGAGGAAGATCGCGCCGCCGATCATGCGCACGATATAGCCAGGGTGGCTGGCTTCCAGCGCTTCGACAAAGGAGTAGGTGAGGGTGCCGTCATCGTTGACTGCGCGCCACATCAGACCTTGGGCGATGCCGTTGACCCACATGGAAGCGATGTACAGCACGGTGCCGATGGTCGCCAGCCAGAAGTGGGTGTTGATCAGGCCAACGCTGTACATGTTGTCGCGGGCGAAGACCTTGGGGATCAGGTGGTACAGGGCGCCGATCGACACCATGGCTACCCAGCCGAGCGCGCCGGCGTGTACGTGGCCGATGGTCCAGTCGGTGTAGTGGGACAGGGCGTTGACGGTCTTGATGGCCATCATCGGGCCTTCGAAGGTGGACATGCCGTAGAAGGCCAGGGACACCACCAGGAAGCGCAGGATGGGGTCGCTGCGCAGCTTATGCCAGGCGCCCGAGAGGGTCATCATGCCGTTGATCATGCCACCCCAGCTCGGGGCGAGGAGGATCAGCGACATCACCATGCCCAGCGACTGTGCCCAGTCGGGCAGGGCGGTGTAGTGCAGGTGGTGCGGGCCGGCCCAGATGTACACGGCGATCAGTGCCCAGAAGTGCACGATCGACAGGCGATAGGAGTAGACCGGACGGCCAGCCTGCTTGGGTACGAAGTAGTACATCATGCCGAGGAAGCCGGCGGTCAGGAAGAAACCTACGGCGTTATGGCCGTACCACCATTGCACCATGGCATCCGTGGCGCCCGCATAGAGCGAGTAGGACTTGGTCAGGGTGACCGGGATTTCCAGGTTGTTGACCACGTGCAGCAGGGCTACGGTGAGGATGAAACCGCCGAAGAACCAGTTGCCCACGTAGATGTGCTTGGTGTTGCGCTTGATCAGCGTGCCGAAGAACACCACGGCGTAAGCGACCCAGACCACGGTGATCAGCAGGTCAATCGGCCACTCCAGCTCGGCGTATTCCTTGGAGCTGGTCCAGCCCAAGGGCAGGCTGACGGCAGCCAGGACGATGATCAGTTGCCAGCCCCAGAAGGTGAA
>NZ_NMQV01000054.1 GCF_002234375.1 Pseudomonas fluvialis | reverse complement strand
TGGGGGCTGGCCGTTGACGGCTGGCTGCTGCGCGGCGCCTTGCCGGTCAGGGCATGTACAATCGGCCGAGATTCCTCCGAGATAGTGTGCCGATATGCTGACCCACCTCGATTCCCAAGGCCGTGCCAACATGGTCGATGTGACCGACAAGGCGGTGACCAGCCGCGAAGCGCTGGCCGAAGCCCGTGTGCGCATGCGTCCGCAGACCCTGCAGATGATCGTCGCTGGCGGACACCCCAAGGGTGATGTATTCGCTGTGGCGCGGATTGCCGGCATCCAGGCGGCCAAACGCACCCATGAACTGATTCCCCTCTGTCACCCACTGCTGTTGACGGGGATCAGCGTCGAGCTGCAGGCGCTTGGTGAGGATGTGGTGCAGATCCGTGCGCGTTGCAAGCTGGCCGGGCAGACCGGAGTGGAAATGGAAGCGTTGACCGCCGCCAGCGTGGCCGCGCTGACGATCTATGACATGTGCAAGGCAGTGGATCGTGACATGACTATCGAAGCGGTACGCCTGCTAGAAAAGCAGGGCGGCAAGAGTGGGCACTTCATCGCCGGAGAACCCCGATGATCCGTATCCAGTATTTCGCCCGTTACCGGGAAACCCTTGGCCT
>NZ_NMQV01000053.1 GCF_002234375.1 Pseudomonas fluvialis | reverse complement strand
AAACCGCACGTCAACGTTGGCACCATTGGTCACGTTGACCATGGCAAGACCACTCTGACTGCTGCTCTGACCCGCGTGTGCTCCGAAGTATTCGGTTCCGCCAAGGTTGACTTCGACAAGATCGACAGCGCCCCGGAAGAGAAAGCTCGCGGTATCACCATCAACACTGCCCACGTAGAGTACGACTCCGAGATTCGTCACTACGCGCACGTTGACTGCCCGGGTCACGCTGACTATGTGAAGAACATGATCACCGGTGCTGCCCAGATGGACGGTGCGATCCTGGTTTGCTCGGCTGCCGACGGCCCCATGCCGCAGACTCGTGAGCACATCCTGCTGTCCCGTCAGGTAGGCGTTCCGTACATTGTCGTGTTCCTGAACAAGGCCGACATGGTGGATGACGCTGAGCTGCTGGAGCTGGTCGAGATGGAAGTTCGCGACCTGCTGTCCACCTATGATTTCCCGGGTGATGACACTCCGATCGTGATCGGTTCCGCGCTGATGGCTCTGAACGGTCAGGACGACAACGAAATGGGTACCACTGCCGTGAAGAAGCTGGTCGAGACTCTCGACAGCTACATTCCGGAGCCGGTGCGTGCCATTGATAAGCCGTTCCTGATGCCGATCGAAGACGTGTTCTCGATCTCCGGTCGTGGCACCGTGGTAACCGGTCGTGTTGAGCGTGGCATCGTCAAGATCCAGGAAGAGATCGAAGTGGTTGGCCTGCGTCCGACCCTGAAGACCACCTGTACTGGTGTTGAAATGTTCCGCAAGCTGCTCGACGAAGGTCGTGCGGGTGAGAACTGTGGCGTACTGCTGCGCGGTACCAAGCGTGATGAAGTTGAGCGTGGTCAGGTTCTGGCCAAGCAGTG
>NZ_NMQV01000052.1 GCF_002234375.1 Pseudomonas fluvialis | reverse complement strand
GTTGACCGGCCTGCCCAACCGACGCGGTTTCGAATTGCTCGCCGGACAAGCCCTGCAGGATGCCCGCCGCCAGCGCCAGCCGCTCTGCGCCCTGATGCTGGACATTGATAACTTCAAGCAACTCAACGACCAGCATGGCCATCTCGCCGGCGATCAGGCTTTGCGGGCCTTTGCCGCACACCTGCGCAATCTGCCGCGGCAATCCGACATTGTCTGCCGCTGGGGAGGTGAAGAGTTCGCCATCCTGCTCAAGGACAGCTCACAAGAGGCCGCTCGCCAGCTGGCCGAGCGCCTGCGCGTCTCGATCGAGGCACTGCGCCTGCCGATCAATGGCCAGCAGTTGCAAATGACCGTGAGTATCGGCCTGAGCCAGCGCGAGGATCAGGAAAATATCGAGCAACTGCTCAACCGGGCCGATCGTGCGCTGTATCGCGCCAAGCAATCCGGGCGCAACCGTGTCTGCGAGGCCAGCCATGTCACAGGCTGAACAGCGCTGCCCGGCCTGCGGCAAAGCCAACCAGTGCGCACAGGCCGGCAAAAGTCAGCCAGTGACGGATTGCTGGTGTTTCCACCAACGGCTGAGCGAGCAGGCGCTGGCG
>NZ_NMQV01000051.1 GCF_002234375.1 Pseudomonas fluvialis | reverse complement strand
TAGCAATTCGAAACCGCGTCGGTTGGGCAGGCCGGTCAACTGGTCGGTGTTGGCCAGCGCGGCAATCCGCCGCTGGTAGCGGCGTACGACCAGCGCGACCAGGGTCAGGCTGAGCAGGGTGGCCAGCACGCTGATGGCCAGGTTCCACAGCAGCGAGCGGCGAATTTCCGCCATGGCTCCCCCGTCATGCTTGTCGACGAACAGGTACCAGTCCAGCTCAGGGATATAGCGCACGTTGAGAAAGTGTCCGCGATCGGCTTCGCGGTACTGGTAATTACCGCTTTGCGGTCTGGGCAGCCTGTCCTGCAGCGCTTCAAGGCCTTCGATGCTGCTCAGCAGTTGTCCGGTCTTGACCTTGAGCGGCCCGGCTTGCGAGCCGGTCAGGGTTACCCGGCCCTGGGTATCGACAAAGAAGATGCTGCGTTCGTAGCGGGCCTGGTAGGTATCGATCAGCTTGACCACCGAGTCCACGGCCAGGCCGACGCCGGCGGCACCAATGAACTGTTGCTGATAGTCATAGACCTGGTAGTTGATAAAGAACGTCAGGTGGTCCTGATTGGCCAGGTCGACATCGACATTGATTTCGTAGGGTTCGCGCATGGCGCGGACACGGTAGTACCAGG
>NZ_NMQV01000050.1 GCF_002234375.1 Pseudomonas fluvialis | reverse complement strand
CGAAACCCGGGGCGATTCAGTTCAAGACGATTTGGGTTCCAAGGGAGGTCGTAATTGACCATCAGGTTGGCGTTCTGCAAGTTCACGCCTTCACCCGCTGCATCGGTGGCAATCAGCACCAGGACATTGGGGTTGTTGCGGAACTCCTCCTGAATCTTGCGCCGTTCATCACGGTTGGTGCCGCCATGGATGGTCACGACAGCCTCGGGCTTGCCCAGCATGTTCCCAATTCGAGCAACCAGGTAATTCAGGGTATCGCGGTGCTCGGTGAAGATGATCAGCTTGCGGCGGCTGCCACTGCTGGTGAACATCTCAGGTGTGTCCTGCAACAAGCAGGAGAGCTGCTCCCACTTCTTGTCCTTGCCCGACTGAACCACCGAAAGCGCCTTCGCTTCCAGAGCCTTCAGTGACCAGATCTCAGCCTCAAGCTCGGGAATGGTTTCAGCAGCTGTGGCCTGGTCTACGACCTGTTCCGAATATAGCTCGTACTCATCAGCACTGAGCTCCTCGTCCAACTCGTCGAAGCTATCGGGAAGCTCAATCTGCTTCTTCACATGGTATTCGCCCAGCGTGCTAGCCACTCCCTGGCCACGAGCCAGCAGCTTGGTCTCTTCCAG
Source organism: Pseudomonas fluvialis (assembly GCF_002234375.1). Classification (GTDB taxonomy): domain Bacteria; phylum Pseudomonadota; class Gammaproteobacteria; order Pseudomonadales; family Pseudomonadaceae; genus Aquipseudomonas; species Aquipseudomonas fluvialis. The sequence continues at coordinate 5,984 of NZ_NMQV01000050.1, read as the reverse complement.
GCGGTTTTCCATGCGTTTACGACGCCGTTGGAGCGACTGGTAGATCGCTTCAGGACTGGAGGCAAGACGGCGCTGAAGCTGCGTCAGGGCGAAGCCTACGGTGCCCTTGCGCTTCCCATCGAGCTGGTCAGCCCGATTCATTTCGTTGCGCACGTACTCGGTGACTTCGTGGTACAGCGCGGCCTCAAGGTCAGACAGCTCGTAGTTGGCCGTATAGGCACGGCGCTCAGGGAAGAGGGGAGTGCCATCGAACTTCAGCAACTCCTCTTTCACCATACGGCGCATCATGTCGGAGACATCGACCTTATGCGCCCCCTCGCGGAATTTGCCGTAGAAGCGGTCTCCATCCAGCAGCGAAAGCCAGATCTGAAAGTCTTCTTCCTTGCCGTTGTGCGGTGTGGCGGTCATCAACAGGAAGTGACGGGTGATGGAACCGAGCAGCTCACCTAGCTCGAAGCGCTTGGTCTTATTCACCTTGCTACCGAAGTAGTTGGCGGAGAGCTTGTGGGCTTCGTCGACGATGATCAGATCCCACTCAGTGTTCTTGAGCTTCTGCTGGAACTCTTCACTGCGGGACAACTGATCGAGGCGTGCGATCAGCAGATTGGTCTCCTCGAAGTAGTTACCTGAGGCGCATTGCTCCTGCTTCTCACGGCTGAAGACCTCGAACTTCACGCCGAACTTTTCCAACAGTTCATCCTGCCACTGCTCGGTCAGGGAGCCAGGTGACACCACCAGGATTCGCTTGGCATCCGAACGCATCAGGAGTTCGCGGATCAGTAGCCCGGCCATGATGGTTTTGCCTGCCCCTGGATCATCAGCCAGGACAAAGCGGAGCGGCTGCCGAGGCAACATGGACTCATAAACAGCGGAAATCTGATGGGGGAGAGGATCTACGTTTGACGTATGCACAGCCATCATCGGATCGAACAGGTGCGCCAGATTGATCCGATAGGCTTCCAATCCAAGCTTAAAGTCAGCACCCGGAGCATCAAATGACCAAGGCCTGCCAGCCTGAGCAAGCTCTAGGCGCACCTCGTCCGAGCGGAACAACATCTGCTCACCTAGGCGACCTTGGCTGTCCTTGAAGTAGACGGTAATGGCATTGTCGCCAACAGGCTCGACCGTGACGATACGCACGATCTCATCCGCCTGGATCCCCCTGACCTGTGCGTCTTTCTTGATGTCTTCGAGCTTGAGCATTCTTTGATCCTGTTCGTCCTTGGTCGATGCACGCACATCCCAATTACTGTAGATATTAACAGGGCTAACAGTGCGAATGGCGCGCCGAAACGGGCGCACTAAAAACCGCTTTTTGTCTGCTTAACCTGCATCTATGCCACTCGCATTAGCACAAATAAAAACCCCGCAAGCCCAGAGACTGCGGGGTTTCAGGTCAGCTATCCGTTGCCGGTTAACTTTGCAGATGTCGGCTAACTTTGGAGAAAGTGTCGAATAACTTCAACGACCTCCACCACTGGAGGCGGACAAAGATAGCCGACCTCAAAAGCGCGAAAACACTGGGCTGAAGGCGACTTCAGACAGACTTAATGAACCCTGTCGGTCAAAGTAAATAGGCCAAAACCTACCTTCGGACAATGTTACTTTCCAAAGCCAGTAACGACGGGGCTTCTAGCCAGTCCTAACCCATCAGGAGGCGACATGATATTAGGATATCTTGTCGGCATCTCCTCTCAATTGACAGGTTGTCAATACGATTACCTTACATCACTCGGAACCTAGATAGAAGCTAAGCATGCTTGATCCGGTTGAGGAACTCGCGCGCCGCTGCCCTGGCCCTCACGTCATCTGAAGCACTTAATGGCTCCAGATGCACCCCTTCATCACCATCCACGTAGAGCGGCCCACCTTGGTCATCATCGTACTCCTGGCCTGCATACAGACCGCCATCGTGGTATGCCCGCAGCGTACTCTCGCGCAGATCAGTACCCAGATGCTCGGCAAGGTAAATCCAGACCCAGTTCTGGAATAGATTTCCCCGGTCATCTTCATCAATCAGATCACGCATCGCATCGACGTCACCATGCAGAGCAGCCTGATGATTCCAATGCCTTGCAGAATCAACATCATCGGCATCCTCAGCCAACCAGACCAGAGAGCGCATCGCCTCCACATGACCTAAACCTGCGGCCTCCTTGTACCAATGCTCAGCTTGCTCATGGTCACCCCGATGCTCAGCACGCTGCGCCTTCTCAAGAGCAATATCCAACCTGGCATCTGCCCACCCCAGACGTGCTGCCTCATTCAAATGAAGTGTCTCTCGCTCGGCATTCAGCAGGTGAGCCTTGTAGGCCGTCGCCCATTCGAGCTGCACCCCATCAAGATCGCGGCACTGCTCCATCAGCGAGTACCAATAGGAGGAGCCCTCCTCTTCACTGAGGTCATCGCCTCTATATATAAGTGCCAAAGCGTAGTGAGCTGCCGCGCTGCCTCTCGAAGCCGCACCGTTTAGGCCGTCAATCAACAACGTAATTTTTGCAGGGTCGCGCGATGGTGACGGGTTGCCTCCTGACTCAGAGTCAGAGGCTTCATCCTCGTCCTCCTCATCACTGCGTGTGAAGGGTTCTTCGGCCAACTGAAACGAGAGCGTGTTGTCCGGCAATCGTACCGAACCCGCGATGAGGCACGGGCGGATCTCTTCGACTACATCGAGCGGTTCCATAACCCACGGATGCGTCGTAGAGTCGCCCGGCAAGATTTGAAGTTTTCAGCCCTTTTCAAACCGTCCGTGGAAATGGGGTAGAACCCATCAGAATGAAAGCGCAAAGGAGCTGCGATGACACAACAAATTGGTCGCGATGGTCGAGTCTTAGAATCGGGCGATCTGATCAGGGTAGGTCATTTAGACACGCCCACCGAAACCGAGCTCAAGGAGTGGTCTCAGTATGTCGAATCAGTGAAGAAACTGATCCAGGCAGGAGCTCGCGCTGGCGATGGCTGGGTAGTGAACGAAAAATGGGGTGACGTTAAAGACGGGAGGGCCTTTTTTATTGGTGATATGTACCTGCCACCGAAGAAGCAACACCCAATCCCAGAACCTGTATCGCCGGCATCGCACCAGCCTCCGCAAGCTGGGCCTTCGGCACAAGCTCAACCTCTGACACTTATCGAAGCCGCTAGGGAAATTCTGAAAAAGCCCGTTTTTCGCGAAACCGCTGCCCTGTATCCCGCATGGTTACTGGGCTGCATTTTTCGAGAAAGGACTTTTTCAGACCATCCCTAGTACTAAGCAAAATCTCCCCTCTACTCGCTCTATGTCTTTCTTCGATTACGTGATGCAAGGCTTCGGGATGGTTTTGATCTTTGGGCTTTTGTTTTGCATCTTGGTCGCATGGTACGAAGAGGCAACCAAGCCAAAGAGCTGCGAAGAGCTCGTGCAGGAAGCTTGGGATGAGCGTAACGACGACTACAACGGCAAGTGCCGTTACTTAGGGCCGAAGTACCAAGTGACCTGCTATCCGGACGAATACGAAGAAGCACTGGATGAATGGAAGAGGAATCGGTGGTGACTTAGAGGTTTACGCCGCGCAGGACATACAAATTGACTGGACAGCTAGCTGCCACTGCCAGAGGTGCAAATGAATATCTTCGAAAAGCTCAGATCACGGGGTGCTGAAACGCGCCTCGCTGAAGAGATGCTCTATCAAACAGTGGTAGATGAGCTATCGCAAGGAGTACGCCGTGACGGATTGTGGGCTAAAGCATATGCCGACAGTTATGGTCATGAGGCAGAAGCAAAAGCTCGGTACATTAAACTGCGGGTTCAGTCTTTGCTGGACGAATTTCGCTTGTTTGAGCACGGCGCAATGGCTACAGAAGTGGCACCGAACTCAGTCGATAGGCAGAATGCCCCAGATCCAAGGGAGCTGCTCGATCAGGCATTTACTCAGATGAAGCAGGGGCAGTCCTGGCAAGCTATTCAAATCTATAACCGTATCGTGTCGAACTATCCAAAGAGTCCTGAAGCAAAAATAGCCAAAGAAAATCTCAAATTTATAAATTATTGAGCTTCTGCCGCGACGTCTGCCCGTCTTCAGTAGCGCAGAGCGTTAGGAGCTGGCAGGAATCGAAGCGATAAAACCAAACAATAAGGATATGTCATGCTCCTCGAGGAATACGTTTCAGAAGAAATCAACCAAAAAAAATATAAAGCAACCCTGGGATGGTTTTTGATTGGTGTTTTATCGATTTATTTTATTATGCTTCGCGGCCAGGGTGACAATATCACCTGGAGTATAGGTAACGTTCTACAATACGCTCAATCAGTTGGCCTTATTGGCGTTGCCATGTCGTTTTTTATGGCTCTACTAATACCAGCTCCCATAGCATTATTAGCGCTATTCTTTAAATCATGCCGGAACATGAAATTCGTATTCAAGGTGTACCGAGTGTTTTTCATGGCCTTACTGGCATTTGTACTTTTTGGATTATTTAGCCTGACCCAAAGAAACCTAATTACTACTTCAGTTAAGTCAGAACCCACCCATCCGATTGAGCCCATTTATACAGCAACGTCCCCTGCTCAAATTACTGTTAAGCCTGCGCTTATAGCACCTGCCGCCGAAGGATCCAAGTTCAGCAATGGAGACCTTATGAATTACGCTATAGGATGCGCTACATTGACACGCAGAATTGACGGCGATGATTTAGCCTCAGCAATCATGGGGAAATCCATTTACAAGATGAGTCAATTAGCGATCACACAAGAAGCAGGCGAAAAGTTAATCGAAAATGCTATCTCTACCACACTAAAAATAATTGAAAACAACAAGAACGATTCGAATTATCTGATTGAGCTTAGGAATGAGCTTTGCAGTGACGCAGAGATTTTGATTCCCAACATTATGGGCTAACACAAAAGGGGGCGTAAACAGCCCCCCCCTTTTTATACGTGTAAAATCGCTCAGATGCTGTCGATGCAATCTCTAGAATGACGCAGAGTAGGCTGCCCAGTACGGGACGTTCCCGAATATACGGAAACGGCCCCTAAAATCAGAAAATCGTACTTCTTCTTAGATATATTTCATGGGTGTGAGAAGCATACACCCACAGGACACCCTACGAGGAATGTATAAAAATTAATCGTAATGACTCCATTTTTTCTCTACGAAACTGTATTCGTAGACCGAAAAAGCATCGCCAACAGCTGAAGGAACAACCAAAAAGGGATGCCCATCTTTGAAGTCGAAGATTATTTTAGGTTGGATCACGGAGATCCGCACCCTTGGAAGGACTTGCAGATGCTCAGGACTGAGATCTGCCAGAGATTCAGGATAAGAATCCGTTTCTTGTTTAAATGACTCAACCGCTTTAACTATTGGCGCCGCCATCTTGGGGATCAATTTGTCTGTTTGAAAGATCGCCGCAAGCATCAGGGCCGGCACGGCAGACAATACCAGCAAACGCCGGAATAATCGTGCACGCCATTCGGTATCCTTGCTTAAAAGCAAGGAAGCAAGTGCTGTCGGAAAACCAAGAATGACAGCTCCCAGCAACAGCATCATAGAGAAGATGGTCGCACCGTAGAGCACACTAGGTATAACGGAGAATAGTAGTATCGCGCACCATGTAAAGCGAAGATCGCTTACCCAGCGTTTCCAAAATACGTAAGTTGCCTTAGCCATGCCTAGCTATTCCATAACTTATCATTGATGTCCCAAAGCCTACCTTGCTGGTAGATCACTCCGGCCAGGGTACTCCCACCTCCCACCCCCGAGAAGTCATGCAACGACTATTTAACTAATGCGGTCTTATGCGAAGCGCGGTTCGAATCCCTCAGAAAATCCGCCCGACCATCTCCAGCGCCACACGTTTGCGCTGCCCCTCACCGAGCAACACGTAGAGCGTGCTCCAGGTCTGGAACAGACCCTCACCATGCAAAACGTGCAACGGCGATGTCCGCACAAAGTCCCCCACATCCCAGCGCCTGGCACTGTCGTAAAGTAAGCGCTCCATAAACCCCA
>NZ_NMQV01000005.1 GCF_002234375.1 Pseudomonas fluvialis | reverse complement strand
CACCTTGGCATCGGGACGCATCATGGGATGAACTCCAGTGAAAACGGGAGCTCAGCATCCAATGATCTGCGGCCTATGGGCAGGTGGGGTTTATGGAGCGCTTACGTTTCAGCTGGGGCTGGGTAAGTTCTCGCGACGCTTGATGTACTTCCAGTCAGCTTCGTCGATGTAGATACCCGCAGGGCCGCTGCCGGCCTCGAGGTCAATGGCCACGTGCGCGCACACCTGCGGCTTGACCGAAGCGAGGATTGGTACGAAGCCCAGTTGCAGGCTGGTTTCAATCAGGGCCTGTTGGTTACGTTCATCAATGTCGGCTGCCTCGTCGAGATAGTAGGGCAGGCGTACCTTGCCGGCCTGCTCGCGATCCATGAGGTGCAGCAGCAGATACATATTGGTCAGTGCCTTGATGGTCATGGTCGTGCCGTTCGACGCCGCACCATCGATATCGGTATGGATGATTGGTTGTCCACCCATCTTGGTGATCTCGAAGGCCAGTTCAAACAGGTCCTTGAGGCCCAGTTGGTTGCCATTCGCCGCGACCAGGCGGGCCAGGTATTCCTTGGCTTCCTCGTTGCGCGCATCCTGATCGGCTGACTGGCTGAGGTCGAAGACCGACAGGGTTTCGCCCTCCTCGTATTGCCCGGCACTGTGAATGATCTGGTCGATGTGTCGCAGGGCTTCCTTGTTGGGAGCCAGTACGATGCGGAAACTCTCCAGGTTGGAAACCTGGCGCCGGTTGATCTCGCGGTTGAACAGCGCCAACTGGTGTTCCAGATTGTCATAGTCGCTGCGGATATTGCGCAGGGTACGGGCGATATCGGTTACTGCGGCACGTCGTGCCTTGGCCAGGGTCAGCGCTTCGTCCTGGCGGTGCTGGTAAGCATTGAGCAATAGTTGCAGGCGTCGCTCGGGATCGTCTTCGCTGTCGAACTTGGCTACGCCTTTGAGGCGCACCTGGGCATACAGCGCTTCGATCTGCCCGTCGATGCGCTGCAATGCCTGCCAGCTGTCCTGGTAGTCGTTGAGCAGCGGCAGCAGGTTGTCCAGGCTGTCATCCAGCGCGTCCAGGCAGGGCTGGCCGAAAGGCAGGCTGGCGGGTAGTAACTGGCGGCGCCGCAGGGCGTCATCCAGCGTGCGCTGTTTGGCTTCCATGTCGGCCAGCTGGCGGTTGACCAGCTGCAGTTTGGCGGCCAGTTGTTGAACGCGCTCGGTGAAGCTGTCGCTGTGCCGCTGGCATTCGTCCTGTGCTGCCTGCAACTGACTGAGTAGCTGCAGTTTGTCTTCTTCTTCAACCGCCAGTGTTTCCAGTCGACGGTAATCTTCCAGCGCCTTCTGGGCATCCAGTACGGCCTGGTAGAGCTGCTCGGCCTGAGTCTTGCTGGCCGCGCGATCGGTGGCCACGGCCTGTTGTGCCTTGAGCTGCTTGAGTTCGCGCTCCAGGCGATCCTTCTGGTCGCGCAAGGCGGCACGGTCAGCCAGTGCCTGCAGTGCCGGAGGTTCGATGCTGGACAGGTCGATGCTCAGCCCAGGGGCCTGGAAGTGCTCGCCCTTGAAGTGCGCGAGGATGGCTTCCAGTGTCGGAATCCAGGCCTCGCCCTCGGTCTGAATGCCTTTTTCACCAACCGGCAAGCTGAACAGCTGACCATTGAACAGGCGCATCAGACGATCGACATCGGCCTGCGAGAACTCTTCGCGCAGGCGTGCGTAGCTGTTGTTGTCCGCGTGATCGAACTGTTGGCGAACCGCTTTGAGGCGTTGCTGCAGGTCGCGCAGGCGTTCTTCGATGTCGCTGGTGGAAAACTGGCGGGCCTGGGCCAGCGCGCCGGCCAGTTCGTCATGCGCGTCCTTGGCCGCCAGCAACTGCTCTTCCAGTGGCCTGGCATCCTCCAGCAAGGCAAAGCGATGCTTGAGCACGGCCAGTTCGCCCAGCCAGCGTTGCAGTTCGCTGATCTCGCGCTGCAGGCGCAGTAGTTCAGCGGTGCCGTGGCGTTGTTCTTGTTGCAGGCCGTCCTGTTCGCGCTGGTAGTGTTCGGCCTGGATCAGCAGCTCTTCGCGGCGGGCACCGGCATAGTCCTGCCAACTGCCGAGCAGGTTGTCGAGCAGTGGCGACAGGCGATGCAGCCGGCCGCGCAGGATTTCACGCTGTGTCACGCCGCTGGCCAGTGCTTCGATCAGCGGCGCGGCATTGACCAGCGCCTGGTAGTCCTGCTCCATGCGGCGCACGTCGCGGAATGCCTCTTCCGTGGCGGCGATATAGTCGACGCTGCCGGAGCGCAGACTGTGCTCGAAGGCATCGAGGAACAGCTGCTTGAGCTTCGCCGCGGTAATCTCGCGCATATGCAGCAGGTTGATGAACAGTGCGCGGAAGGTCTTCAGGCTTTGTTCGCTGGTCGAGCGCAGAGGGATCAGTGTCAGGTCCAGCGGTATGCTGGTATGCCCGCCGACCAGCAGTCGGCGCAGCTCCTCGGGCTTGATTTCATAAGCCTTGAGGCCGTGCTGCTCAAGGTTGGCGAACAATTCGCGTTGGCGCAGGCAGGTACCGTCTTTCTGGTAGTGGGCCAGATCCAGTGCGCCCTGGTAGGCGAAGAACTGGTGGCCAAAGCCCCCCCCGGGGCCGCGACCGGCTACGCCGATGACATGCGGGCCGTGGGGCAGGGCGACTTCCACGAGGATGTAGCTAGTGTCTGCGGCAAAGTAGAACTTGCGCGATTGCTCCAGGCTGTACTTGCCGAAGCTCATGTCCGACATGCGGGCCAGGATGGGGAACTGCAAGGCGTTGATCGAAGCCGACTTGCCCAGGTTGTTGGCGCCGTACACCGACAACGGGTGCTCCAGCGGGAAGATCCCCAGGCTGTAGCCGGCGGTATTCAGCAGGGCAAAACGGCGAATGCCATAGCTTTCCTGGCTCATTGCAAGTCCTCCTGAGCCGCACGCTCCGCGGCGATGGCGCGGGCCAATTGCTGTTCTTCGTCGTCATCTTCAGCGGCGCTGGCGGATTCGCTGTCGTCGCCCAGCGCGGGGGTGGGCAGGGGCAGGTGGCTGTGCAGGCTGGCCGCCAGGTCGCGATCCTGCTGCACGGCCAGGCACACATCGAGAAAGCGGTGCATGGGTGCCAGGAAGCGATACACCCCCTGTTCTTCGCTGGCGAAGCCCAGCTGGGTGAGGCGGCGCATGATTTTCTCTTCCAGTTCGTCCTGGCTGGCGACTTCGGCCTGGACGAACAGGTCGCTGTATTTGTCCAGCAGGCCGGGCAGTTCATCGCGGCCCAGGCTGCCGCCATCCAGCACGCTCAGGGGATCGCGCCCCTGGTCGGCGAGGTGTTCGACGAGGATGAAGGTGAACAGTGCCAGGCGTTGCGCAGTCTTGTTGACCTGGGCGCCCATCTGTTCCGGGACGAAGTAATAGAAACCGCGGCTATCGCACACCAGCTCGAAGCCCTGTGCCTTGAACAGTGCGCGATAGGCGTCCTGCAGGGTGTTCAGCTGGGCATACAGCTCGGCATCGCGGCGGCTGATGTGGCCACCCTTGAGCAGCTCGCGGAAGATCGCCGCCAGCAGGGTCATTTCTTTGAGGTCGATGATCATGCGTGGGCCTCACAGACAGAGGGCGGTTGTGCGGGATGGCTGCCAGCACCAGCCGCTGCAAGAAAGGACAGACCGCTCATGCTTGGCGTCCTGTCAGGGCATAGGAACTCAGGCTGACCTGATGTTCGCGGGTCAGGTAGTCGCGACGTGCCAGGCGCTCGCGCTGGAAGCGGCTGTCGCGCGACAGGCGGGAAAACCAGTAGAGCAGCTCGTCGGTGGCGCCCTCGGGCACCTGATCGAGCAGCCATTGCATCAGGTCCGGCAGTGGCAGGGCCTGCTCGCAACGCTCGATCATCTCCCGCGCAGTCAGTGGCGCCCGGCTGGGCATGTGGCGACGTGTCCCGCCTGCCCGCGGGAAATGCGCCGGTTTGGCTTCAAAGCGCGCCAGCGCGTAGACATAGGCTTCCACCTGGTTGGCCGTGCCGAGGAAGATGCTTTGCGGACGGCTGAACAGCGGCAGCGCAGCTTGTGGGACGCCGTCCAGGCCCTTGCGGCGGATGGCTGCCAGGGCCAGCGCGGCGCCGCGGGTCACGGCATTGTGACGGCGCGCTTCTTCACGCAGCGGCAGGAGCAGCTCGCGGGCGCGGCGCAGCGTCAATTGCGCGGTGGTCTGCATGTCGAGAATGCGTGCGTGGGTGCGTAGCAGCAGGTCGTCATCGACCAGTTGTCCCAGGCGCTGCTGCTCGCCGAGCAGGTGCAGCAGGACCTGTTCGGCGCGTCGCACGCCCTGCTCGAACGCGCCGTCGGCTGCCACCAGCTGGATCATTGGCTCGACGTACTCGTCCCAGGTGGCCAGTACCTCGGCGTAGCGTTGGCGCAGGGGAATCTGCCGGTCCGAGGTCTTGGCACGCTCGGCCACGCCAACCAGCGCCTGCTCATCGTTGGCGAGCTTCTTCAGGACGTCACGCACACGCATGTCGAGCAGGCGTAACTGGCGGGCGAGATCCTGGCTGTCGCGTTGCGCGAAGGCCTCCTGGATATGCCCGGCCAGGCGTTCCAGGTGGCGCAGGTAGGCTTCGATTTCCAGGCACAGGCCAAGCCGGTGTTCACGGCGCAGGTAGGCGAGGAAGTCGTGAATCTGCGCGTTGAGCTCAAAGCGGTTGGGGCTCTTGGCCACGGGCACGAGGATGTCCAGGCGGATCCACTGGTCAAGCAGGGCGGTGATTTCCGCCGCATCGGCCGTGCCGCGTTGAGCGGCCAGTTGGGCGCGCAGTTCGACCAGACTGAGCGTGCCGCTGTCAAAGCGTTCGCACAGTGGGTCGAGCAGCGACCAGTGTTCGGCAAGGGCGCGTAGCACGCGCTTGGGGTCAATCATGACGGGCTGTCTGGGCTGTCCATAATGGGCGCGCATTGTACTGCAGGGACCCGCGCGGTCGTGGAAAAACTCGACAGATCGGTGCTGCCGTGGATTGTCACAATGCAGCCATGCAGACGCTACATGCTGGCCAACAAATGACGAAAGGGTCACGAATACCCTTTCGATCCTGGCCGCGCATAGGCACAATTCGCCTCCGCTTTTCGGGGTGGGGACGCGGTGCCCCAGGTGGCCGGACCAAGAGGGGCCAGAAGATGCTCAAGACGCCTTACTATCTGATCGACAAGCAGAAGCTGCTGGGCAACCTGCAGAAGATTGCCTATGTGCGCGAGCACTCCGGGGCCAAGGCCCTGCTGGCACTCAAGTGCTTTGCCACCTGGTCGGTGTTCGACCTGATGGAGCAGTACATGGACGGCACCACCTCCAGCTCGCTGTATGAGCTCAAGCTTGGCCGGCAGAAGTTCGCCGGTGAGACGCATGCCTACAGCGTGGCCTGGGCGGATGACGAAATCCCCGAGATGCTGGAAAACTGCGACAAGATCATTTTCAACACCATCAGCCAGCTGGAGCGTTTCGACGCAGCGACCGCCGGGGCCATTCGCGGCCTGCGCGTCAACCCGCAGGTAAGCAGCTCCGACTACCTGCTGGCTGACCCGGCGCGCCCGTTCAGCCGCCTCGGCGAGTGGGACCCGGTGAAGGTCGAGGCGGTGATCGGCAAGATCTCCGGCTTCATGTTCCACAACAACTGCGAGAATGGTCGTTTCGAGCTGTTCGACGAAATGCTCGGGGTGATCGAAGCGCGCTTTGGCCACCTGCTGCACCAGGTCGAGTGGGTCAGCCTGGGCGGCGGCATCCATTTCACCGGCGAAGGCTATCCGCTGGAACAGTTCTGTGCGCGACTCAAGGCGTTCTCCGAGAAGTACGCCGTGCAGGTTTACCTGGAGCCGGGCGAGGCAGCCATCACGCAGAGCGCGTCGCTGGAAGTGACAGTGCTCGACACCCTCTACAACGGCAAACACCTGGCCGTGGTGGACAGCTCGATCGAGGCGCACATGCTCGACCTGCTGATCTACCGACTGAATGCAAAGATGGCGCCTTGTGCCGGCGAGTACACCTACATGGTGTGCGGCAAGTCCTGCCTGGCCGGCGACATCTTCGGGGAGTACCAATTCGATCGTCCGCTGGCCATCGGCGATCGCCTGTCGTTCATTGATGCGGCGGGGTACACCATGGTCAAGAAAAACTGGTTTAACGGACTCAAGATGCCGGCGATCGCCGTGCGCCAGCTCGACGGCAGCGTCGAAGTGGTTCGCGAGTTTGGTTTTGACGACTACCTGCAGAGCCTGTCCTGACGGCCTGCGATTGGGGGAGCTAAATTGAAGAAAAACGTTCTGATCATCGGTGCGGGAGGTGTGGCCAAGGTTGTGGCCCATAAATGTGCACAACACAATGATGAGCTGGGCCAGATCGCCATTGCCTCGCGCAATGTCAACAAGTGCCGGGCGATCATCGACAGCGTGACGGCCAAGGGCAGCCTCAGGCAGCCGGCCGAGCTCAAGGCCTATGCCCTGAACGCGCTGGATATCGAGGCGACCAAGGCGCTGATCCGCGAGACCCACTCGCAGATCGTCATCAACGTCGGCTCGGCCTTCCTCAACATGTCGGTGCTGCGCGCCTGCATGGATACCGGTGCGGCGTATCTCGATACCGCGATCCACGAAGAACCGGGGAAAATCTGTGAAACCCCGCCGTGGTACGGCAACTACGAGTGGAAACACCTGGCCGAATGCCAGGAGAAGGGCGTCACCGCCATTCTCGGCGTGGGCTTCGATCCGGGCGTAGTCAACGCCTGGGCGGCGCTGGCGGCCAAGCAGCATTTCGATCAGATCGACTCGATCGACATCCTCGACGTCAATGCCGGCTCGCACGGCAAGTACTTCGCCACCAATTTCGACCCGGAAATCAACTTCCGCGAGTTCACCGGTCAGGTGTGGAGCTGGCAGAGCCGCCAGTGGACCAGCAACAGCATGTTCGAGGTGAAGCGGACTGATGACCTGCCGGTGGTCGGCGTGCAGAACCTGTACATGACCGGGCATGACGAGGTGCACTCGCTGTCCAAGCACCTCGATGTGCCGAACATCCGTTTCTGGATGAGCTTTGGTGATCACTACATCAACGTCTTCAGCGTGCTGAAGAACCTTGGCCTGCTCTCCGAGCAGCCGGTGAAAACCGCCGAGGGTGTCGAAGTGGTGCCGCTCAAGGTGGTCAAGGCCGTACTGCCCGATCCGGCTTCACTGGCGCCGGGCTACAGCGGCAAGACCTGCATCGCCGACCTGGTCAAAGGCCGCAAGGATGGCCAGGCGCGCGAGGTGCTGATCTACAACGTCGCCGACCACGCCGAAGCCTATGCCGAGACCGACAGTCAGGGCATTTCCTATACCGCCGGTGTGCCACCGGTCGCTGCCGCGCGGCTGATTGCCCGTGGTGACTGGGACGCCGGGCAGATGGTCAACGTCGAACAGCTACCGCCGGAGCCCTTCCTGCACCTGCTGGACGAGATGGGGCTGCCGACCCGCATCAAGGATGAACAGGGCGACCGTCCCTGGGATCAATAAGGGCGTATCCGCTCGCCAGCCATCAGCAAAAGCCCTGCGGTCCTGGTCGTGGGGCTTTTTGCTGTCTGCCACGCGCCAGCGTGCAGCTGCTCCTTCCCGCCCGCGGTATTTCACGCGACAATCACTGGTATGAGGGCCCACCCGGCAAGCGTGGGTTGAGATAGCCGTGAGGAGTTTTCCATGAGCAGCAATGATCGCGTCATCATCTTCGACACCACGTTGCGCGATGGCGAGCAGAGCCCCGGCGCGTCGATGACCAAGGAAGAAAAGCTGCGCATTGCCCGGGCCCTCGAGCGCCTGCGTGTAGATGTCATCGAGGCGGGTTTTGCGATTGCCAGTCCCGGTGATTTCGAAGCGGTCAAACTGATCGCCGACAGCATCAAGGACAGCACCGTGTGCAGCCTGTCGCGGGCTGTCGATGCCGATATCGAGCGCGCCGCCGAGGCGCTGCGCGGGGCCAATTCCGGGCGTATCCACACCTTCATTGCCACCAGCCCGATCCATATGCAGTACAAGCTGCGCATGCAGCCCGATCAGGTAGTCGAGCAGGCGGTGCGTGCGGTGAAGAAGGCGCGCAACCTGTGCAGCGACGTGGAGTTTTCCTGCGAGGACGCCGGGCGCTCGGAGATCGACTTCCTCTGCCGCATCATCGAGGCAGCCATCGATGCCGGCGCACGCACCATCAATATTCCGGACACTGTCGGCTACGCCATCCCGCACCAGTACGCCGACACCATCCGCCAGCTGCTGGAACGCATCCCCAATGCCGACCAGGCGGTGTTCTCCGTGCACTGCCACAATGACCTCGGCCTGGCCGTGGCCAACTCGCTGGCTGCGGTGGTCGCTGGTGCGCGCCAGGTCGAGTGCACCATCAACGGCCTGGGCGAGCGCGCTGGTAACGCCGCGCTGGAAGAAATCGTCATGGCCATCAAGACCCGCCAGGACCTGCTCAAGGTGCATACGCGCATCGAGACCGAGCATATCCTCGCCGCCTCGCGTCTGGTTTCCGGCATCACCGGGTTTCCGGTACAGCCGAACAAGGCCATCGTCGGCGCCAATGCCTTCGCCCACGAGTCGGGTATCCACCAGGATGGCGTGCTCAAGCACCGCGAAACCTACGAGATCATGTCGGCGCAGTCGGTGGGCTGGAACACCAACAAAATGGTCATGGGCAAGCACTCTGGACGTGCGGCGTTCCGTGCCCGCCTGGAAGAGCTGGGTATCGAGCTGGCCGGCGAGGCGGAGCTGAACGCGGCCTTTGCGCGCTTCAAGGAGCTGGCCGACAAGAAACACGAGATCTTCGACGAAGACCTGCAGGCGCTGGTCAGCGACACGCTGGCCGAGGAAGCGCCGGAGCACTTCAAGCTGGTGACCCTGGAAGTGGCCAGCAAGACCGGCGAGGTGCCCCAGGCGCAGATCGTGGTCAGCGTGGCAGGGCAGGAGCAGCGTGCCACGGCGCAGGGCTCAGGGCCGGTAGATGCCGCCTTCAAGGCCATCGAGTCGATCGCCCATTCCGAGGCCAGCCTGCAGCTCTATTCGGTCAACGCCATCACCCAGGGTACCGACTCGCAGGGTGAAGTGACGGTGCGTCTGGAGAAGGGCGGGCGCATCGTCAATGGCAACGGCGCCGACACCGATATCCTGGTGGCATCGGCCAAGGCCTACATCAATGCGCTGAACCTGATGCAGGCCGGAGCCCCCAAGGCCCATCCGCAAGCGGCTGACGTGTGATCGAAGAAAGCCGTCGTCGTGCCTACCTGAGCGCCATGCAGGTCGACTGCTGGCTGCCGCGCCTGTTGCTGCCGTTTGCCGCGCCCTCGCGCCCGGACTGCCTGGCCGAAGTGGTTGCCGCACCCAGCCTGACGCCGCCGCGCCCGGCCAGTGCCGCGCCCGCGCCGAGCGCAGTGCCGGCCGAGCCGGCGTTGCCCGGAGAAGTACTGGCGCGCCTGCCATTGCGGCGTCCGGCGCCCGTTGCCCGTGCGCCACTGGAAACCCCGGATAGTCCGCCCGAGGTGCCGGTCGAGCCCGTCGCCCGTCCGGTTACTCCGCGTTTTACCCTGCAGTTGTACCGCGCCGGCGCTTGCCTGCTGCTGGTTGAATTGCCGACCGGTGAGCCGTTTCAGCGGCGCGATCCCTCCTACCTGCTGCTCAAGGACCTGCTGCGCGCTGCCGGTCTGCCGGACAGCCCGCAACTGCTTGGCGAACCGCTGCGCTGGCCGTTGCTCAATAGCCGTGATTTCGACCAGGGCCCGCAGGCGGCGCGTGCGGTGATCGAGGACCTGCTGTACGCCCAGCGCGAGCGTGGCGAGCAGTGGGCCTGCCTGTGGTTGCTCGGCCTGCCGGCACTGCGCTATGCCGCGGGAGCGGATAGCCAGGATTACCTGCGCGAGCTGGACCTGGCGCAGCTGGGGCGTGCCTGGGCGCTGCCGGGGCTGGAGTTGCTGATCGACGAACCGCAGCGCAAGGCTGCGCTGTGGCAGGCCATGCAGGGTGTGCAGGCGCGCTGGAGGGATGATGAGCCAGGTTGAATTTAGCCCCATGCAGGCCGCCGATCTGGATACGGTGGTGGCCATCGAACAGGCGGCCTTCTCGCATCCCTGGTCGCGTGCCCTGTTTGCCGACGCGCTGAACAGTTACCAGTGCTGGGTGATGCGTGTGGACGGCGAGCAGGTCGGCCATGCGGTGTTGCAGATGATCCTCGATGAGGCGCACCTGCTGAATATCACCGTGGCGCCGGCCTGGCAGGGGCGTGGCCTGGGGTTGCGGCTGTTGCAGCAGATCATGCAGGAGGCCGGGCGCCAGGGAGCATGCGAGTGTTTCCTGGAGGTGCGCGCGAGTAATCAGCAGGCCTACCGGTTGTACGAGCGCTATGGCTTCAATGAAGTCGGCCGGCGTCGTGACTACTACCCGGCCGCCCAGGGCGGGCGCGAGGATGCTCTGCTGATGGTTTGCACCCTGCTCGACTGATGCGCCACTGTGACCCTTGCCGGGGCAGGCCAGTCCAACCGGGCCACGCACTGAGAATGACAGCCCCGCCGGGAGAGCTGACGGATGAATGAGCTGCAACACCTGTTCGACAACAATGCACGCTGGGCCGAAGCGATCAAGGAGGAGGACCCGCAGTTCTTCGCCAAGCTGGCCCAGCAACAGCTGCCGGAATACCTGTGGATTGGCTGTTCGGATGCCCGCGTGCCGGCCAACGAGATCGTCGGCTTGCTGCCGGGTGATCTGTTCGTGCACCGCAACGTCGCCAACGTGGTGCTGCATACCGATCTCAACTGCCTGTCGGTGATCCAGTACGCGGTGGACGTGCTCAAGGTCAAACATATCCTGGTGACCGGTCACTACGGTTGCGGCGGTGTGCGGGCGGCGATGCAGGACACCCAGTTCGGCCTGATCGATGGCTGGCTGCGCAGCATTCGCGATCTCTGCTACGAGCAGCGCGAGCACCTGGCGCAGTTCGCCTGCGAGGAGGAACGTGTCGACCGGCTGTGTGAGCTCAACGTGATCCAGCAGGTGGCCAATGTCAGCCATACCAGCATCGTGCAGAACGCCTGGCATCGCGGCCAGTCGCTGGCCGTGCATGGCTGCATCTACGGTATCCGCGATGGTCGCTGGAAGAACCTGAATGTCACGGTCAGCAGCCTGGAGCAGGTGCCGCCACAATATCGCCTGCGCTCGCCTGTTCGTGTGACATGACCCGCCCGCTGCTGTGGGCCTGGCTGGGTCTGGCCCTGGCCAGCCTGTGCTGGGCGGGCAATGCCCTGGTAGCTCGTGCCTTTGCCGGGGATATTCCGCCGTTCAGCCTGGGTTTCTGGCGTTGGGCGCTGGCCCTGGGCTTGTTGTTGCCGCTGGCTGGAGCCTCGCTGTGGCGACATCGTCAGCTGCTGCGCCGCGCGGGCTGGCGCCTGTGGCTGGCCGCGCTGCTGGCCATCACCACCTTCAACAGCCTGCTGTACAGCGCCGCGCATAGCACGGCGGCGATCAATATCACCCTGCTGAGTACCTGTTTGCCGCTGGCGACCTTTCTCATGGCCGGCCTGTTGCTCGGCGAGTGGCCGCCGCGGCGTGCCTGGTTGGGGTTGTTACTGGCGTTCGCCGGGTTGCTCTGGCTGCTTTCGCGGGGGCAGTTGAGCTTGCTCTGGCAGTTGTCCTTCAGTCGCGGTGATCTGCTCATGCTGCTGGCCACCCTCGACTGGGCGCTTTACTCGGTGCTGCTGCGCCGCTGGCAAGGCTATTTCCAGGTGCCGCCGCTGACCCTGCTGACGGCCCTGGTGCTGCTCGGCCTGCCATTGCAGGCGCCGCTCTACCTGTATGAGTTGAGCCAGGGGCTGCGTTTCGCGCCAAGCTCGGGCAACCTGCTGGCGATTGCCTACACCGCCGCCTGTGCCTCGGTGCTCGCCTACTTCCTGTGGAACCAGGGCGTGCGTGTGCTGGGCGCTGCACGTGCGGCGATGAGCAATTACCTGATGCCGGTGTTTGCCGCGCTGCTCGGCAGCCTGTGGCTGGATGAGCAGCTGCAGCATTACCACTGGAGTGGGGCGGCGCTGATTTTCAGTGGCCTGCTGCTGGCCGGGCGCGGTACAGGCTTCAATGCGCCGCGCGTGCCGCCAGCCGCCACGGTTGGGGCGCCTGGCCGCTCCAGCGTTTGAACGCGCGGGAAAACGCAGTCTCGTCGGCATAGCCGAGGTGCAGGGCCAGGTCGGTGATCGACTGGTTGGATTGACGCAACTGCTGCCGTGCTTCGGCATAGCGCACTTCATCGAGCAGCCGGCGAAAGTTCAGGCCCTGCGCGTGCAGCGCCTGTTGCAGGCTGCGTGGGTGCTTGTCGAGCAGACGGGCAACCACCGGCAGGCTGGCTTCGCCAGTGGAGAGAATCGACTGCAGGACGAAGCGAATCCGTGTGGCCAGGTCATCGACCAGTTGATGACGCTGGGCATATTGCTGCAGCAGATGGGATTTCAGCTGCTGACGTTGCTCCAGAGGTCGCAGGGTGGCGGTCGCCGGATCGGCGACCAGCGCAGTGAGCGGTTGCTCGAACAGCACCGGGCAGTTGAAAAAGCGCTGGTAGTCGCTCGGCTGCCCCTGGCAGGCGTGGCGGATGAGAAGCTGGCGCAGTTGCCACTGCTCGCCAAACAGGCTCTGCATGGAACGATGCACCACGCCCAGACCCAGTTCGAGCAGCTGCCGCTGGTCGACGTTTTCCTGCAATTGCAGGCGGTATTCCACCTGCAGATGCTGGCGGTCCAGCCTGGCCTGCAGAGCTATGCCCTGGGCGTGCAGGTGCACGTACTGCTGGGTGAGCTTGAGGACATCGGCAAAACTCTCGGCCTGGGCGAGCAGCAGGCCGAAGGGGCCTAGCACCAGGTAGTCGTGGTATTCGCTGAGTTGCAGGCCGAAGCTCGGGCATTCGGCCTGTGCCGCGGCGAGGCTGAGAACCTGGGCGAAGCGCGCATAGGGCAGGTAAAGATCCTGGCGACGCAGCAGCAGTGGGTCGAGCTGGCACTGTTGCAGCAGCGCATGGGGATTCAGCCCATGTTGTCGACACAGGCTGTCGAAACCGATGAATACGGCACTGCGGGCTATCTGGGTCATCGCGGCGTGTGGCTCGGCGTGCGGTGCTCCAGCGTGCCTGTGTATTCGTAAAATGTCAGCCTTTGCTTCGTAAAATGTCAGGCTGCATGACGGTTCTCTGCCTATTCTCTGCGCAGCAACAGGAGAAGCGGTCATGTCGAGTAAGCAATACCACTGTGACACCCTGGTTATCGGTGCCGGCCTGGCCGGTATTGCCACGGCCCTGGAGTTGCTGGATCTGGGGCGTAGCGTGCTGTTGGTGGATGGCGCGCCGCGCAGTCAGTGCGGTGGGCAGGCCAATGATGCCTTTGGCGGATTGCTGCTGTGCGACACCCCGGAGCAGCGGCGCAACGGCGTACATGACTCGCCGCAGTTGTTGCTGGATGACTGGCTGCGCAGCGCTGCTTTTGCCGAGGAAGACCTGTGGGGGCAGCGCTGGGCGGCGGCCTACGCCGAGCGCAACCGGGCGGACATCTACGACTGGCTGCGTGCGCGGGGCATTAGCTTCTTTCCGGCGGTGCAGTGGGTGGAACGGGGCAATCACGGCGATGGCAATTCGTTGCCGCGCTATCACGTGGCCTGGGGCTGTGGACGTGGCATTGTCCAGCCGCTGGTGCGGCAGCTCTTCGAACACTCCGCGGCTGAGCGCCTGCGCAGCCTGTTCGAACACCGCGTGGAGCGCCTGCTGCAACACAACGGGGCGATTGTCGGCTGCCAGGGGCGCGGCCCGGACGGTGACTTCAGCCTGGCGGCCGAGCAGGTAGTGTTGTGCAGTGGCGGCATCAACGGCAACCTAGAACTGGTGCGGCGTCACTGGGACCCGCTCTACGGACCCTGCCCGGACAACCTGCTCAACGGTACCGATCCGCGTGCCGACGGTGCTTTGCATGGCGAAGTGCAGCGCCTGGGCGGCCAGGTAGTGCGGCTGGGGCAGATGTGGAACTACGCCGCCGGCATTGCCCACCCGCAACCGCGCTTCCCGGCGCATGGCATCAGTCTGATCCCGGCACGTTCGGCGCTCTGGCTGGATGCCAGTGGCCGGCGCATCGGCCCGCAGCCGCTGGTGACCGGCTTCGATACCCATGACCTGTGCAAACGGATTGGCCATCTGCCCGGGCAGTACGGTTGGCAACTGCTCAATTGGCGGATTGCCATCAAGGAACTGGCGGTGTCCGGTACCGATGCCAATCCGTTGTTCCGTGACCGCAAGCTGTTGCGTCTGCTCTGGCAGACCCTGACGGGCAATCAGGCGCTGGTGCGCGAGTTGATCGACACCTGTGCGGATGTGCTGGCCGCCGACAGCCTGGAGGCGCTGGCTGCACAGATGGCCGAGCTGGCCGGCGATGGGCGACTGGACCTGGCGGCCATGCGTACCGATATCCAGCGCTACGATGCCATGCTGGCGCGGGGCCCGGCGCTGCACAATGATGAACAGTTGCGCCGCCTGCAGCAGTTGCGGCAATGGCGCAGTGACCGCCTGCGTACTTGCCGCTTCCAGGCGATCCTCGATCCCAAGGCCGGACCGCTGATCGCCATCCGTACCCGGCTGATCAGCCGCAAGAGCATGGGTGGCATGCTGACCGACCTGCAGTCGCGGGTGCTCGATGCCCAGGGCCAGCCAATCCGCGGGCTGTATGCCGCTGGCGAGGCCGCGGGGTTTGGCGGCGGTGGCATCAGCGGTATCCGTTCGCTGGAAGGCACCTTTCTCTCCAACTGCATCTTCAACGGCCGGCGAGCGGCGCAAGCCATCGCCAACCGTCCGACACAATAATGACAAGCGAGGACCGACCCATGAAGAAAACCGGCGCAGCACTGGCGCGCTTTGCCCTGGAGCAACTGGGCGTCAGCCACACCTTCGGCATTCCGGGGGTGCACAACACTGAGCTGTATGACGAGCTGAACGCCTCGCCACACATCCAGCCGGTGCTGGTCGCCCACGAGTGCGGGGCGGCCTTCATGGCCGACGCCTTCAGCCGCACCGGGCAGCGTATCGGCACGCTGGTGATCGTCCCGGCAGCCGGGGTGACGCATGCCGCCAGCGGCATCGGTGAGGCGGGGCTGGATGGCATTCCCATGCTGATCATTTCCGGCGGTATTCATAGCGAGAATGGCCGGCAGTACCAGTTGCACGATATCGACCAGCATGCCCTGCTCAAGCCGATCACCAAGGCGACCTTTCGCATTCTCAGCCATGCCGAGGTGATTCCCACGCTATACGAGGCCTACCGCATCGCCACAGGTGGCGAACCGGGGCCGGTGTTTGTCGAACTGCCCTACAACATCGGCAATTTCCTCGGCGAGGTCGAGGACATGCCGTTGTTCCAGCCTGCGCCTCCAGCTGCGACGGCCGACCAGCAGACCCTCCGCGAGATGGCCCGGCAACTGGTTGCGGCGCGTCATCCCGGGTTGTTTCTCGGCTGGGGGGCAATGGCTGCCCAGCGCGAACTGATCGAGCTGGCCGAATGGCTGGGCGCGCCGGTCTGCACCACCCTGCAGGGCTTGAGTGCGTTCCCGGCCAATCATCCCCTGCATGTCGGCATGGGCTTCGGCGCCTATGCCGTACCCGCTGCCGAGCAGGCCTTCGCGGCATGTGACTGCCTGCTGGCGGTGGGCACCCGCTTCTCGGAAATCCCCACCGGCAGTTACAGCATGCCGGTGCCGGAACAGTTGCTGCACATCGACATCAACCCGCAGGTGTTCAATGCCAACTTCCCCGCCAGCCTGTGCCTGGCAGGTGATGCTGCGCTGATTATTCCCGCCCTGCTCGGTGAAGTGCGCGCGCTGCTCGGCCAGCCGCGCAGCAGCAGCCTGCCGGCGCAGATTGCCCGTGACAAGGCCGCCTACCTGCAGCAGTGGCTGCAGCACGACAGCGGCAGCCGGGTCAATCCGGCCGTGTTCTGTCAGGCCCTGCGCGCACAGCTGGCCGACGATGCGCTGGTGGTGGCCGATGATGGCAATCACACCTTCCTGCTTGCCGAGCTGCTGCCCATCCACGGTCCGCGCGGTTTCATTTCGCCCAGTGACTTCAATGCGATGGGCTACTGCGTGCCGGCCGTCATCGGTGCCAAGCTGGCCAATCCGCAGCGGCAGGTGGTCGGGGTGGTGGGCGATGGCGCGTTGCGCATGACCGGACTGGAGCTGGTCACCGCCAGTAGTCTGCAGCTAGGCGTGCCGCTGTTTGTGTTCAACGACGGCGAGCTGTCGCAGATCGCCCAGGCTCAGGAAATTCCCTACAACCGCAAGACCTGCACGGTGCTCAAGCCGCTCAACCTGGCCGCACTGGCCGAAGCCACCGGTGCGGCCTTCCTGAGTATCGAAAGCAATGCCGAGTGTGCCGCCGGTATCGCTCAGGCCATGCAGCTGGCCGAGGCCGGGCAGCCGGTTCTGGTGGATGTGCGCATCGACTACAGCAAGCGCACGCGCTTTACCGAAGGCGTGGTCAAGGCCACCCTCAAGCGCTTCACGCCGCGCGATAAGGTACGGGTGATCGGCCGCGCACTGTGGCGCCGCGTGACCGGCTAGACCGAGGTACAGCCACCCCGTCACGGCAGGGTGACGGGGTGGCTGAGCAGGTTCCTGCCGGCCAATAAAAAGGGGCCTGCCTTGTGCTGCCGCTCGGCATTCCGCAGTGCCTACCAGCGTTGCGGCTTTGATACTCCGGGGCAGATGACCCACATTCTTCGGCATACCTTCGCCAGCCATTACCTGATGGCCGGAGGCGACATTCTCGGCCTGCAGCGGATCCTGGGGCATTCCTCAATCACCATGCCCCATGCGTTACGCGCACCTGTCGGCTGATCACTTGGAGTCTGCATTGCGCTTATCTCCGCGTGCTCAGATTGGCAGCGTGACAGCTTGAGTGGGGCGGTGTATGGTCATATTAACGCTTAACGTTAAGGATTAAAGCGTGAGCCTGAGTTTCAGATGTGCAGAAACCCAGGCTCTGTTCGAGTCAGGGAGTTCAAGGCGCTGGGCTAACGTGCTTAACGTGGCCACGCGGAAACTGACGATGCTGAATGCGGCTGTTGAACTGCGGGGTCTGCGCTCGCCATCGGGTAACTGGCTGGAGCAGTTGCAGGGTGATCGCGCTGGCCAACATAGCATCAGGGTTAATGATCAATGGCGGATCTGCTTTGTTTGGACTGACTCGGGTCCAAGCCAAGTAGAAATAGTCGACTACCACTGAGGAGGTGGAACATGGCAATCAACGGCATGCGCCCCGTCCACCCTGGTGAAGTGCTGCGCGAAGAGTTCCTTGAGCCGCTGGGAATTACCCCGGCTGCATTGGCTCGCGCTCTGCATGTGTCGGCTCCGACCATCAATGACATTGTGCGGGAGCGTCGGGGGATCACTGCCGATACGGCGATTCGCCTGGGCCGTTACTTCGACACGTCCGCGCAGTTCTGGATGAATCTGCAGACGGAATACGCCCTGGCGACTACGTATGCGGTGGCCGGCGAAGAGATCGAGCATGAGATCGAACCGCTGCGGGCAGTCGGCTAGCAGCAATCGCCCTGGGGCCTGTTAGCGTCAACGGTTCAAGCTGAGATCGGCGCTGAAGGCCTTGGGCGACGATGTAGGCAAGGGGTAGTCACTTTGTAGTCACTACCCCAGAAAGCACAAAGGCCTACCCGAAGGTAAGCCTTTGTTTTGTATGGTAGCAACGAGTGGACTTGAACCACCGACCCCAGCATTATGAATGCCGTGCTCTAACCAACTGAGCTACGTTGCCATTTGTGGCGCGCATTATTCTCTTGCTCTTGTGCGCTGTCAACCTTGGCGGGCAAATTTTTTTCTTTGTGCATTCAGTCGCTTAGCGATGCTCATTGAGAGCGCATAGTGGGTGCGGTATAGCGCCGCACAAACTCTTTCTTGACCAGGGTCAAGGGCAGTCTAAGGTTAGTCGGTAACCATGCACGCATCTTAACGGGCAAGTCAGAATTCTCATGTTCAGCCACGGGCGAGTCGGTACAGGGTTGCAGCTATCCATAAGATGGCTGTTGGTGTGGGGGCTGGTGCTGGCGGGGATGCAGCAGGCCCTTGCGGATCCACCGGGCGCGCTAGAGCGTGAGCGCATGCTGGTTGCCTTCCCGGCGCTGACCAGTATCTCCGAGCCTGCGGGCGAGTTTGCCGTACGTACCCTCAAGGCTGGGGAGGACGTACTGGGCTACGCCTTTCAGAGTAAGTCGGTGATCGATTTGCCGGCTTATTCGGGTAAGCCGATCAATATGCAGGTGGTGCTGGATCCTCAGGGGATCATCCAGGATGCCTATGTGCTTGAGCACCATGAGCCGATCCTGTTGACCGGTATTCCCGAGTCGAAACTGCATGAGTTCTCTGCCAAGTACACCGGCATCGGTGTTAACCAGCGCGTGGTGGTGGGGCGTTCCAGTGATCCCAATGCAGTGACTGTGGATG
Source organism: Pseudomonas fluvialis (assembly GCF_002234375.1). Classification (GTDB taxonomy): domain Bacteria; phylum Pseudomonadota; class Gammaproteobacteria; order Pseudomonadales; family Pseudomonadaceae; genus Aquipseudomonas; species Aquipseudomonas fluvialis. Next base: position 256,918 of record NZ_NMQV01000005.1, on the reverse strand, counting down.
CGGTGACGGGGGCCACGGTGACGGTCATGGTACTCAGCGAGACCGTGATGCGTGCCGCGCATAAAGTGGCAGTGTCGCTGGGACTGGTCGAGGCGCATGCCGCGATCAAGAGTAAGCCGGCCACGATTCGCCAGGCTGTCTACAGCCCCAGCGATTGGACAACCCTGACCGGCAATGGGGCGATTCGCCGGCTGCTGCTGACCCGTGGGCAGATCGACCAGGCCTTTGTTGGCAGTGAGGCCGAAGGTATTGATGAAGCAAGTGCCGAGCAGAAAGATGACACCTTCATCGATCTGTATGTGGCGCATCTCAATGCTCCGACCATCGGGCGCAATCTGCTTGGCGACAGCCAGTACGACTACCTGATGGGGCAGTTGAAAGAGGGTGAGCAGGCCATCGCGGTACTTGGCAATGGGCTGTATTCCTTCAAGGGCTCGGGTTATGTGCGTGGTGGGATTTTCGACCGCGTACAACTGCGCCAGTTTGGTGACCTGATCAGCTTCCGCGATCTCGATTTTCAGCGCCTGGATGATGTCTATCTGGACGGCATGCCGGCGTTTGCCGAGAAAGCGATTTTCATCGTGCGCAACCAGTATGCCTTCGATCCGGGGTCGGACTGGACGCTGGAGCTGTTGGTGCGTCGCCAGACCGGTCCTGTGGATGGCGTGTTCACCAGCTTCGAGATGTCCTACCAGATCCCTGAGGACTATATCGAGCGGCCACTGCCTACGGCTGAAGAACTGGCAGCCATCGAGGAGGCCAATCGGCCGATGTGGGTGAACATCTGGTATGCCAAGAGCTTCCAGGTGGCCGTGCTGGGCGCGGCATTGTTGCTGCTGATGGCCATTTTGTTCCTGCAGGATCGTTTTACCCGCTATCCGGCTTTCCTGCACTGGTTGCGCCGAGGCTATCTGATGTTCACCGTGGTGTTCATTGGCTGGTATGCCCTGGGGCAGCTGTCGGTGGTCAATGTGCTGACCTTCGTGCATGCGGTGATGCAGGACTTCCGCTGGGAGCTGTTCCTCAGTGACCCGGTGATCTTCATGCTCTGGGTGTTCACCGCAGGGAGCATCCTGCTCTGGGGGCGTGGCGTGTTCTGTGGCTGGCTATGCCCGTTCGGTGCCTTGCAGGAGCTGATCAACGAGGCTGCACGCAAGCTGAAGATTCGTCAGTACGAGCTGCCCTTCGCCGTACATGAGCGCTTGTGGGCGGTGAAGTACATCATCCTGCTGTTGCTGTTCGGCCTCTCACTGGAGTCGCTGGCCACGGCCGAGCGTTACGCCGAGGTCGAGCCCTTCAAGACCGCGATTACCCTGAAGTTCGGCCGTGAGTGGTGGTTCGTGGCCTACGCCGTGCTGCTCCTGGTGATCAATATCTTCACCCGCAAGGTGTACTGCCGCTATATCTGCCCGCTGGGGGCGGCCTTGGCCATACCGACCAAGCTACGCCTGTTCGACTGGCTGAAACGCCGCAAGGAGTGCGGTCAGCCTTGCCAGCTGTGCGCCAATGAATGCGAGATCCAGGCCATCCACCCGGATGGACGGATCAATGCCAACGAGTGCCACTACTGTCTGGATTGCCAGATGACGTACCACAACGAGCACAAGTGTCCCCCGCTTATCGCCCAGCAGAAGAAGCGAAAGCGCGACAAGGCGGCCCCGGCCGACCCGCAGCTGATCCCGGTAGTCGAGATGGATCCGCGCACTTAATAACGAGAAAGAAAAATCCCCTTCCCAAGGAGAAACACCATGTCTAACAGCAAGAAACCCGAGAACGAGGTGGAAAAAACCGGCCTGAGTCGCCGTGGCTTCCTCGGCGCCACAGCCATGACCGGTGCCGGTGCTGCCCTGGTGGGGGCTGCGGGTCTGGGTTCGGCGGTGATGAGCCGCGAATCCTGGGCGGCAGCGGTCAAGGATGCCAAGCTGAAATACCATGTGGCCCCCGGTGAACTGGATGACTACATCGGTTTCTGGAGCGGTGGCCACCAGGGCGAAGTACGCGTGCTGGGTATCCCGTCGATGCGCGAGCTGATGCGTATTCCGGTATTCAACGTCGATTCGGCTACCGGCTGGGGCATCACCAACGAAAGCCGGGCGATCATGGGCGAGAGCGCCAAGTTCCTCAACGGCGACTGCCACCACCCGCACATCTCGATGACCGACGGTAAGTACGACGGCAAGTATGTGTTCATCAACGACAAGGCCAACACCCGCGTTGCACGTATCCGCCTGGATATCATGAAGTGCGACAAGATGATCACTATCCCCAACTGCCAGGCCATTCACGGTCTGCGCCTGCAGAAGGTGCCCTACACCAAGTACGTGTTCGCCAACGCCGAATTCGTCATCCCGCACCCGAACGACGGCAAGATCTTCGACCTGCAGCATGAAAACAGCTACACCATGTACAACGTCATCGACGCCGAGAAAATGGAAGTGGCCTTCCAGATCATCGTCGACGGTAACCTCGACAACACCGATGCCGACTACACCGGGCGTTTCACTGCAGCGACCTGTTACAACTCGGAAAAGGCCTACGACCTCGGCGGCATGATGCGCAACGAGCGTGACTGGGTTGTGGTATTCGATATCCACGCTGCCGAGAAAGCGGTCAAGGCCGGCAAGTTCATTACTCTGGGCGACTCCAAGGTGCCGGTACTGGATGGTCGCAAGAAAGGCGACCAGGACAGCGAATTCACCCGCTACATCCCGGTGCCGAAGAACCCGCACGGCTGCAATACCTCTTCGGATGGCAGGTACTTCATCGCCAACGGCAAGCTGTCGCCGACCGTCTCGATGATCGAGATCGCCAAGCTGCCTGACCTGTTTGCCGGCAAGCTCAAGGATCCGCGCGATACCATCGCCGCCGAGCCGGAGCTGGGCCTCGGCCCGCTGCATACCACCTTCGACGGCCGCGGCAATGCCTACACCACGCTGTTCATCGACAGCCAGGTGGTGAAGTGGAACATGGCTGACGCCGTGCGTGCCTACAAGGGTGAGAAGGTCAACTACATCAAGCAGAAACTCGATGTGCACTATCAGCCGGGGCACATCCATGCGTCGTTGTGCGAAACCAGCGAGGCTGATGGCCAGTGGCTGATTGCCCTGTGCAAATTCTCCAAGGACCGCTTCCTGCAAGTCGGCCCGCTGCACCCGGAGAATGACCAGCTGATCGATATTTCCGGTGAGGAAATGAAGCTGGTGCACGACGGCCCGACCTATGCCGAGCCGCATGACTGCATCCTGGCGCGCCGTGACCAGATCAAGCCGAAGAAGATCTGGGAGCGCAACGATCCCTTCTTTGCCGGCACTACCGCCATGGCCAAGAAGGACGGCATCAACCTGGAGACCGACAACAAGGTTATCCGTGACGGCAACAAGGTGCGTGTCTACATGACCTCCATGGCACCCAGCTATGGCGTGCAGGAGTTCACCGTCAAGCAAGGCGATGAAGTCACCGTGGTCATCACCAACATTGACCAGATCGAAGACGTGTCGCACGGCTTTGTCATGGTCAACCATGGTGTGAGCATGGAAATCAGCCCGCAGCAGACGGCCTCGGTGACCTTCGTGGCCGACAAGCCCGGCCTGCACTGGTACTACTGCAGCTGGTTCTGCCATGCCCTGCACATGGAGATGGTTGGCCGCATGCTGGTAGAGCCGGCCTGAGTCCTGCCGGTGGATGTCCCGTTGCTTGTGCGACGGGGCAGCCGGGAGGCTTAGTGTCTATTGTTCCTGCCAGTCAGCAGACGGGCAGGAACAATTCTCTGGCTAGCTAAGGACAATTTCGTGCAGCTTTTCTCGGCGACTCGCCTGCGCCTGCTGGCGTTGTGCATGCCTCTTTTTTTCAGCGCGTCGGCCTTGGCCGAATCGCGCGCGATCACCGAGCTGCCGCTGCAGGCGCTGGGTGATGATCGCTGGCAGCTGCCTGCCGGCGATTATTTCGGACAGTTCCATATCGAGAGCAGTCTGAGCCTTGAGTGTGCGCCAGGCGCGCGCATTGATGCCCAGGGAAAAGGGCACGCCCTGTTGATCAAGGCGCCGCAGGTGCGCGTACAGGGCTGTACCCTGGAAAACTGGGGCCATGACCTCACCCAGATGGACTCGGCCATCTTCGTCGGCCGAGGTGCCGATGGCAGCGTGATACGGGGCAACCAGATACGCGGCCGTGGTTTTGGCATCTGGCTGGATGGTAATCGTGACGTGCAGGTGCTGGATAACCAGATTAGCGGCGACGCCAGCGTGCGCTCGCAGGATCGTGGTAACGGCATCCACCTGTTTTCCGTGAAAGGCGCGCGGATTCTCGGCAATACCGTACGCGAGGCGCGGGACGGCATTTATATCGACACGTCCCACGGTAACCACCTGGAAAACAATCTGCTGGAAGACCTGCGTTACGGCGTGCACTACATGTTCGCCAATGACAACACGGTGATCAGCAACATCACCCGGCGTACCCGGACCGGTTTCGCCTTGATGTCCAGCCGCAACCTGACGGTGGTTGGCAATCGCTCGGAGTTCGACCAGAACTACGGCATCCTGATGAACTACATCACCTATTCGCGCATTTACGACAACTACGTCAGCGATGTGCAAAGCGGCTCTACCGACGGCGACAGCATGATCAGTGGCGCCGAGGGCAAGGCGCTGTTTATCTACAACACGCTGTTCAACGATATTCGTGGCAATCATTTCCAACGCAGTGGCCTGGGTGTGCACCTGACCGCCGGCTCGGAAGGCAACCGCATCACCCTCAACAGCTTTATCGACAACCAGCAGCAGGTGAAATACGTCGCCATGCGTACCCAGGAGTGGTCGATTGATGGGCGTGGCAATTACTGGAGTGACTACCTGGGCTGGGATCGTAACGGCGATGGCTTGGGCGACGTGCCCTATGAGCCCAATGACAATGTCGACCGTCTGCTGTGGATGTACCCGCAGGTGCGTCTGCTGATGAACAGCCCGAGTATCGAAATGCTGCGCTGGGTGCAGCGTGCCTTCCCGGTGATGAAGTCGCCGGGCGTGCAGGACAGCCACCCCCTGATGCGTATGCCGACGGAAAAACTGCTGCCGGCAGCCAAGGAAACCCGACCATGAATGCAGTGGAAATCCAGCGCGTCCAGCAGCGCTACGGCAGCATGCAGGTGCTGCACGATCTTGACCTGACCCTCGGTGAGGGTGAAGTGCTGGGGCTGTTCGGCCACAACGGTGCGGGCAAGACCACCACCATGAAGCTGATTCTCGGCCTGCTCAGTGCCAGCGAAGGCAGCGTACGGGTGCTCGGTGGCGCGCCGGGCGATGCCCAGGTACGCCGTCTGCTTGGCTACCTGCCGGAGAACGTGACGTTCTACCCGCAGCTAAGCGGTCGGGAAACCCTCAGTCACTTTGCCCGTCTCAAGGGGGCGGAGCAGCGGCAGGTCGATCAGTTGCTCGAGCAGGTGGGGCTGGCCGGCGCGGCGCGGCGTCGGGTGAAAACCTATTCCAAGGGCATGCGTCAGCGCCTCGGGCTGGCGCAGGCTTTGCTGGGCACACCCCGTCTGTTGCTGCTCGACGAACCCACCGTGGGCCTCGACCCGATCGCCACCCAGGCGCTCTACCAGTTGATCGAGCAACTACGCAGCCAGGGCACCAGCATCATCCTCTGCTCCCACGTACTGCCGGGGGTGGAGCGCTATATCGACCGTGCGGCAATTCTCGCCAACGGACGCCTGCAGGCGGTGGGCGACCTGCCCAGCCTGCGTGCCGCGGCCGGTTTGCCCACGCTGATCCGCGCCAGCGGGCTGAGCCAGGCCCAGCACTGGCAGGCACGGTTCAGCGAGGCCGGGCATAGTGCCAGCAGCAGTGCTGAAGGCCTGCTTGAGGTGGCGGCGCACAATGGTCACAAGCTGGGCCTGTTGCGTCAGTTGCTGGGCGAAGGGCAGGTCGCGGACGTGGAAATCCAGCAGCCGTCCCTGGAGGACCTGTACTGCTACTACATGCAGCGTGCGGAAAGCACCGCGCCTGCCGGGGAGTCGTGATGAATCAGATCTGGAATATCGCCCGCAAGGAACTCAGCGACGGCCTGCGCAATCGCTGGTTGCTGGCCATCAGCCTGTTGTTCGCCATGCTCGCCGCCGGTATCGCCTGGCTTGGCGCAGCCGCCTCCGGGCAGGTGGGGTTCACCTCGATTCCGGCGACCATTGCCAGCCTATCCAGCCTGGCGACCTTCCTCATGCCGTTGATTGCCTTGCTGCTGGCCTATGACGCCATCGTCGGCGAGGAGGAGGGCGGTACGCTGCTGCTGCTGCTCACCTACCCACTGAGTCGTGCGCAGATCCTGCTAGGCAAGTTCATCGGCCACGGGCTGATCCTCGGTCTGGCTACGCTGATCGGTTTCGGCTGCGCAGCGCTGGCCATCGCCGTGCTGGTCGCCGATGTCGAGCTGGGCATGCTGGTCTGGGCCTTTGCCCGCTTCATGCTGTCGTCGACGCTGCTGGGCCTGGTGTTCATCGCCCTGGCTTACCTGCTGAGCAGCCTGGTGCAGGAAAAATCCAGCGCAGCCGGGCTGGCGCTGGGCGTGTGGTTCGTCTTTGTGCTGGTCTTCGACCTGGCCCTGCTGGCGATCCTGGTGCTCAGCGAAGGGCGCTTCAATCCCGAACTGCTGCCCTGGCTGCTGCTGCTCAACCCCACCGATGTGTTCCGCCTGATCAACCTGGCCGGTTTCGAGGGGGCCAGCAGCATGGTTGGGGTGATGGCTTTGGGCAGTGACCTGCCGGTGGGCAACGGTCTGCTCTGGCTGTGCTTGCTGGGTTGGGCGGGGCTGGCGCTGGGCCTGGCGTTTCTGGCCTTCCGCCGCCGCGAATTGTGAATCCTCCTGGGTGTAAGGTGATGACGATGCAAATCAATCTGGCAAAAAGTGCGGCGCTGGCCGCGTGTCTGTTGGGTGCCAGCCTGCTGGCCGGGTGTGGGGAAAAAGCCGAAGAGGTACGCGAGATCGTGCCGGTAGCCATCCATGACAGTGATGAATGCCATGTCTGCGGCATGATCATCGAAGAGTTCCCCGGAGCCAAAGGGCAGGCGGTGGAAAAGCGTGGCGCGGTGCGCAAGTTCTGTTCCAGTGCGGAAATGTTTGGCTGGTGGCTGCAGCCGGAAAACCGCCTGGCCACGGCAAAAATGTTTGTGCATGACATGGCGCGCAGCGACTGGCAGGCTCCCGATGATGAGCACCTGATCGACGCCAGCACGGCTTACTACGTGGTAGCGCCCAACCTGCAGGGGGCGATGGGTGTGCCGCTGGCTTCCTTTGCCGAGCAGGCGGCTGCCGAGCAGTTCGCGCAGATGCAGGGCGGTCAGGTGCTGCGCATCGACGACATCACGGCTGAGTTGCTGCAACAGGGCGCCGCCATGGGACATGGGCATGCGCCCATGAGCCAGCAAACCGACAGCCAGGCTGCCGAAGCCGGCCATGACGCCCACGCGCACCATTAATCGAGGAGCAGGACCATGGGAATCAGTGTCTGGCAATTGCTGATCATTTTGCTGATCGTTGCCCTGCTGTTCGGCACCAAGCGCCTGCGTGGCCTGGGCAGCGACCTGGGAGGCGCCATCAAGGGCTTTCGCCGTGCGGTGGGCAGTGACGAACAGCCCGGTGAGAAATCCTAAGCGCCTGAGGGTGGGTCACTGACTGGCCAGACGTTGCCGTTGCAGGCTGGCGAAACCATGCAGCAGCGGTAGCAAGACGGCCCAGCAGCCGGCGAGGATCAGCAAGCTGGGCCACAGGCCCAGCGGCATCCCGACACCGGCCAGTTGCGCGCCAGCGTAGTAGGACAACGGCCCGCCACATGCGCCGAGCAGGCTGGCACGCCACCAGGGCCGTGCGCTCCAGGCCAGGCAATGATTGAGCGTGGTGCCGAACAGCAGCCACAGGGTGGCCAGCCAGAGTGGCAGCAGCAGGCTGTCGCCAGCAAAGTCGAGCACGCCCATTTGCAGCAAGGTACTGTCCAGTGCCGCGCCGCTCAGCAGCACGCTGACCAGTAGACGGCCTTCGGCGTGCCAGCCGGCCACCCAGCGCAGGTGGATGGCCAGCAGCAACGGCACGCCGAGCAGCAACCAGGGCTGCTGGGCGGCGAATACGCAGAGGAACCAGCCGAGCTGAAACAGCAGGGCGTTGAGCAGCAGTTTATTCATCGAACTTTCCCAGGAGCGGCAATGGCCGGGCCTGCGGCTTGGCCAGCAGCAGGTGCGCGGTGCCGATGCTGCGCTCGAGGAAGCCGCCTTCGCAATAGCACAGGTAAAACTCCCAGAGACGGAAGAAGTACTCGTCGTAGCCCAGTTCGGCCAGTTTGCCGCGCGCCTGGCGCAGGCGTTCGTGCCAGTGGCGCAGGGTGCGGGCGTAATGCAGGCCGAAATCTTCCAGGTGGTGCAGGTTGAGGTCCGTGTCGCGGCCAACGATTTCCAGCATCTTGTGTACCGAGGGCAGGGCGCCGCCGGGGAAGATGTAACGCTGGATGAAGTCCACCGAGCGGCGGGCCATTTCATAGCGCTGCTCGCGGATGGTGATGGCCTGCAGCAGCATCAACCCGTCGGGTTTGAGCAGGCTTGCGCACTGGCGGAAATAGGTGGGCAGGAAACGATGACCCACCGCTTCGATCATCTCGATCGACACCAGCTTGTCGTATTCGCCACGCAGGTCGCGGTAGTCCTCTAACAGCAGGGTGATACGATCCTGCAGGCCCTGAGCCTCGATGCGCGCCTGGGTGTAGGCAAACTGCTCGCGCGACAGGGTGGTGGTGGTCACCCGGCAGCCGTAGTGGCTGGCGGCATAGATGGCCATGCTGCCCCAGCCGGTGCCGATTTCCAGCAAGTGATCGCTGGGCTTGAGGTCGAGCTTCTGGCAGATGCGCTCCAGCTTGTGTAGTTGCGCCTGCTCCAGGTCGTCGCAACCGGGCGGGAACATCGCCGCCGAATACATCATGGTCGGATCAAGGAACTGCTCGAACAGGGCATTACCCAGGTCATAGTGCGCGGCAATATTGCGGCGCGCGCCGCTGCGGGTATTGCGGTTGAGCCAGTGCAGGGCCTTGACCAGCGGTCGGCCGAGGCTGGCCAGGCCACGCTCCATGGCGTCGAGTACGTCGAGATTGGCGACGAACAGGCGCACCACGGCGGTCAGGTCGGGGCTGCACCAGTAACCATGGATATAGGCCTCGCCGGCACCGATCGAGCCGTTGCCGGCGATCAGGCCCCAGGCAGCGCTGTCGATAATTTCGATCTCGGCATGCGGACCGTGCCCACCCGGGCCGAACTCCATGCTTTCGCCCTGTTCGATGACGCGCAGCTGGCCATGGCGCAGTTGGCCAAGCTGGCGCAATACCGCGCTGCGCAGCAGGCCATTGGCCAGGCCGGTGTGGCTGAACAGGCGCGCTTTGCCGGTGAGGCTAGAGGTTTTCATCGGCTGACTCCTTGTGACGAAACTGAGCGACCTGGAACTGGCCCAGGGCCGCCTGATGGTCATGGATGGGGGTACGTTTGAGCAGCAGGCGCAAGGCCTGCCAGTAGATGCCTAGCACGGCCTTGCCGGTCATCCACGGAAAATGCCGCAGGTAGCGATGCAGGCTGCGCTGGTCCAGTGGCTCGCGGCGCAGGCTGAGGCTGGCATCGAACAGCTTGAGCGGGCCCTGCCAGTCGGCCATGTGAATGCCCAGGCGCTGGCCCGGTGGGCTGAAGTGCATGTGGTAATCCACCTCGCGGGGCAGGTAGGGCGAGACATGGAAACACTTCGCCACCGCGAAGAACTGCGGGCCGTCGCCCTGGGCGGGTAGCACGTAGTGATAGCGTTCGCGCCAGGGGGTATTGCTGACCTCGACGAGGATCGCCTGCAACTGTTCCTGGCGATCGAAACAGTAGAAAAAACTGGCCGGGTTGAAACTCAGTCCCCAGCAGCGCAGCTGGGTGAGCAGACGGACCGGGCCGTCGATATCGCGGCCGAGCGCCTCGTGCAGACGCTGGCGCACCGCTTCACGCAGTGACAGGCCGCTGCCGGTCAGGCCCGGCAGGTAGTCCTGCTCGCGGAACGCCAGTGGCCGCCAGCGCTGCGAGCCCAGGCAGCGACTGAGTTGCAGGAGCTGCGGCAGTTCGTCGAGGTCGAGGTAGAACAGGCCGATGGCATAGTTGAAGGCGTGCGCACGCGGAGCAAAACGCCGGTGCCCAACCTGGCCGAGGTACAGCGCGCTGTGCTGTAGCGCGCTCACAGTTGCTCCCCGAAGGCGCTGGCCACGCGCAGCGCGCTGACCACGCCGTCCTCGTGGAAACCGTTGGCCCAGTAGGCGCCGCAATAGTAGCTGTGCTGCACACCATGGATTTCTTCCCAGCGTGCCTGGGCGGCCATGCCGGCCAGGCTGTACTGTGGATGGGCATAGCGAAAGCGCGCCAGCACCTTGTCGGGTGCGATCGCCTCGCTCTGGTTGAGGCTGACGCAGAAGGTCTGCGGGGCCTTGATGCCCTGCAGGATGTTCATGTTGTAGGTGACCGCCGCCGGCTGCTGGCGTGGTCCGCCCAGCCGGTAGTTCCAGCTGGCCCAGGCCAGCGGGCGGCGCGGCAGCAGGCGGGTGTCGGTGTGCAACACCACATCGTTCTCGGCGTAGGGCAGGGCTCCGAGAATCTGTTGTTCGGCTTCGCTGGGTTTTGCCAGCAGGGCCAGCGCCTGATCGCTGTGACAGGCCAGTACTACCTTGTCGAAGCGTTCGCTACCCGCTGCGCTGTGTACGGTGACGCCGCTGGCATCGCGTTCGATGCGCTGTACCGGGCAGTTGCTGCGGATGTGCTGCAGGAAGTCGCGGGTCAGCGGTTCCACGTAGGCACTGGAGCCGCCCTCGATGACATACCACTGAGGGCGATCACTCACCGAGAGCAGCCCGTGGTTGCGGAAGAACCGCACGAAGAATTGCAGGGGGAAGCCGAGCATGCCTTCCAGCGACATCGACCAGATCGCTGCGCCCATCGGCACGATGTAGTGGTCGATGAAACGCTGCCCATAGCCATTCTGCTGCAGGTATTGGCCCAGGGTCAGGTCGGCGGCGATGCGCCCTTCCTCCAGGTCACGCAGCGCTTCGCGGTTGAAGCGCAAGATATCCTGCAGCATGCCCCAGAAGCGCGGTGACAGGAGGTTGCTGCGCTGGGCGAACAGGCTGTTGAGGTTATTGCCGTTGTACTCCACGCCGCTACGTGGGTCGTGTACGGAAAAGCTCATCTCGGTGGGCTGGTAGCGCACGCCAAGCTGGCGCAGCAGGTGGATGAAGTTTGGATAGGTCCAGTCATTGAAGACGATAAAGCCGGTGTCGATGGCGTAGTGCTGGCCATCCAGGCTGACCGGTACGGTATGCGTATGCCCGCCTACCCAGGACTCGGCTTCGAAGAGGGTGATGGCATGGCGGCGATTGAGCAGGTAGGCGCAGGTCAGGCCGGCAATGCCGCTGCCGATGATGGCGATCTTCATGGTCGTGATTCCTTGTGAACGGGGCGCGCCAGGCGGCGGCCAATGGCCAGCTGCCAACGTTGCGGCAGGCTGCCCAGCAGGCGCAGCAGGCTGATGAAGGGGCCGGGGAAACGGATTTCCAGCGGGCGCGCCGGCAGGCGCGTGATGATCTCGCTGGCGGCACGCTCGGCTGTCCAGCGCATCGGCATGGGGAAATCGTTACGCTGGGTCAGCGGGGTGTCGACAAAGCCGGGGCTGATCAGCGTGACTGCGATGTCCTCACTGGCCAGGGCAATGCGTAGGCTTTGCAGCAGGTAGCGCAGGCCGGCCTTGGAGCAGCCGTAGGCTTCTGCGCGGGGCAGCGGCAGGTAGGTGACCGAACTGCCCACCGCGACCAGTTGCGCCTGTCGGCCGCGGCGCAGCAGCGGCAGGCCCGCCTCGATGGCATAGGCCACCGACAGCAGGTTGCTACGCAGCATGCGTTCGATACTGGCTGCCTGGAAAGCGCCCGCTTCGACATATTCGCAACTGCCGGCATTGCACAGCAGCATATCCAGTGCGCCCCAGTGGGCATCGATGGCCTGGGCGATGGCCTGTACCTGGCTCTCCTGACCGAGGTCGCCCGGCAGGACCAGCACCTGTCCGGGATAACGTTCGGCAAGGGCCTGCAGCGGCGCCTCACGTCGCGCGCTGAGGGCCAGGCGTGCGCCCCGCTCGAGCAACTGTTCGGCCAGTGCCAAACCGATACCACTGCTGGCACCGGTCAGCCAGATCCGTTGTTCCGTCCAGCTCATGCCAACCTCCGTTTCAACCAGGCAATCACCCGCCCGAGTAGTGGCAGGTGTTCATACAGCAGGGCGCCGGCATCGAAATAGTCGCGATGGCGGTAGACCCGGCCATCTCGCCACAACAGGTGCGAGCAACCGTCCACGCGGATCAGCGCACCACCTGCCAGCCGCGGGTGGCGGTAGCTCATGGTCCAGCGCAGGTAGCCTTCGCCTTCGCGCAGGGTGTCGAAGGCGTAGACATCGAAGCGTAGTTCGCGCACGTTGCTGTACAGCTCGGCAAAGTAGCGCTGCAGGGCCGCCAGGCCCTGTATCTCGTGCAGCGGATCGCGGAACAGGATGTCCTCGCTGTACAGCTCCGCGAGCTGGTGCAAGTGTGCGGCATCCAGACTGGCGAAACGCTGGGCGAAGTGGCGCAGGAATTCACTCATGGCTGCGCTCCAGGGCCTTGAAGGCGGCCAGTGCGCGGCTGCGGCTGGCCGCCAGGTCGACCAGCGGACGTGGGTAGTCGGCTATCCCGAACAGACCGCCGAGCCGCGCTGGGTCATGGATGTCGCGCTTGTTCAGACCGGCCAGGGCCGGCAGCCAGTGGCGAATGAAGGTCCCGTCCGGGTCGAAGCGCTGCGACTGGGTAACCGGGTTGAACAGGCGGAAGTAGGGCACGGCATCGGTGCCGGTCGAGGCGCTCCACTGCCAACCGCCGTTGTTGGCGGCCAGGTCGCCGTCGATTAGCTGCTCCATGAAGAAGCGCTCGCCATGTCGCCAGTCGATCAGCAGGTTCTTGCAGAGGAACATGGCGACGACCATGCGCAGGCGATTGTGCATCCAGCCGGTGGCGCGCAACTGCTGCATGGCCGCATCGATCAGCGGGAAACCGGTGCGTCCTTCCTGCCAGGCCAGCAGCTGGTGTGGGGCATCGCGCCAGGCCAGTGCCTCGGTCTCGTGGCGAAAGGCACGGCCCATGGAGAGGCGGGGATGGGCGACGAGGATATGTTTGTAGAACTCGCGCCAGAGCAGTTCGTTGATCCAGCAGACCACCCCGGGGTTGCCGCTTTCGAACTCGCCCTGGTTGTGCTGCAGCGCCGCGTGCAGGCATTGGCGGGGCGACAGTACGCCGGCCGCCAGATAGGGCGACAGCTGGCTGGTACCGGGCAGGGCCGGCAGGTCGCGCTGGCGGTCGTAGTCCTCCAGCCGCGCTTCGGCGAAGCGCTGCAGACGTTGCAGGGCTTGCTGTTCGCCGGCCGGCCAGAGCTGGCGCAGACTGTCCGTGGGGCGGGCAAAGCCACTCACCTGCTCGGGCAGCGGATCGCTGGCCAGGGGCAGCGCGGGTTGCGCACGCGGGCGTGGCAGGGGCGTTGGCAGGTGACGGGCGAGTTGTCGATAGCAGGCCTTGCGAAACTGGCTGTACACCTGGAAGCACTGTCCAGACTGGGTCAGCAGACTGCCAGGGGCGAACAGCAACTGGTCGAGATGGCTATGCCAGGCGACGCCCGCGCGGGCCAGGCAGGCGGCTACCGACTGATCGCGACGGGTTTCATTGACGCCGTATTCGGCGTTCACCTGCACGGCACGTACCTGCAGTTGCTGGCAGAGGGTGAGGAGCAGCTCGCCAATGTCCTGCCAGTGCTCGACCTGGCGAATCAGCAGTGGTACGCCGAGGGCGTTGAGCTCGTCGCGCAGTGCGTGCAGGTTACGCAGCCAGAAATCGACCTTGTTCGGCGAGTCGTGGTGCGCCTGCCACTGGGCCGGGCTCAGCACATACAGGGCTACGGTCGGGCCATTGGCCATGGCTGCGTTGAGTGCCGTGTTATCGGTACTGCGCAGGTCATTGCGCAACCAGTAGAGCTGAGTCATGCGGGTGATCCTTGTGCGCTGCCAAGCAGTTCCAGATGTTGCAGGCTGTGCAGGGCGGCCAGCGGGCCGGCAGCCAGGTGCAGGCCTGGCAGGTCCTGCAGGCTCGCTGCATGAATCTGGCTGGCTGGGCCGGCGAGCAAGAGCGGCACCGGACTGCTGGCCAGCAAACGGGGCAGTTGTTGTTGCAGGAGGGGGCTCGGCAGGCTGTCGCTGGCATACAGCAGCAGGGCTCGCGGCTGCATGTGTTCAATGGCCAGCAGCAGTTCATTGGCCGGCAGCGGCCAGTCGAATACCTCGCTGGGGCAGGCCGCGCTGACACATAGCCAGGCGGTCAGCCAGAGGCCAGGCTCAAGCGGACGCTGCGAGAGGTTGACCAGCAGCAGCGGGGCACCGCCCAGCTGGCGATTCTGGTGATAGAGGCGCGCGCCGAGTTTGCTGCGCAGCCAGGAGTGAAAAAACACCCGCTCCAGCTCGGCGCCGAACTGGCCTTGCCAGCGTTGCTGCAGGCTGTCGAGTAACGGCAGGAGCAGCTGTGCGCAGAGGGTAGCGGGTGGATAGAGGGTAAGCGCCTGGTTGAACAGGTCATCCAGGCGTCGCTCGGCTTGCTCGGCGATGGCTTGCAGAAGCTGCTGGCGCTGCTCCTGCCAGAGGTTGTGCGCCAGCGGCTGGTGTTCCTGGCGTTGCAGCAACTCGCTGACCTGGCCGACCGAGACGCCGCGCCCCAGCCAGGTGAGAATCTGTCGGATGCGCTCCACCTGGCCCGGTGGATACAGGCGGTGGCCCTTGCCAGTGCGCTGTGGTTGCAGCAGGCCATAGCGTCGCTCCCAGGCGCGCAAGGTGACCGGATTGACGCCGGTCTGCCGGGCCACGTCACGAATCGGCAACCAGCCGGCAGCCAGTGCGCTGCTGTAATCTTCGGGCTGCATGGTTTAGAGCGCGTTGCGCAGGCTGAGGCGCTCCGGATGCGGCTGCAGATAAGCCTGCTGCGCCACATAGGGATGCGGATGGCGACGGAAGTGGTACTTGAGCAGAGTCAGCGGAACCACCAGCGGGACGATGCCTTCCCGGTACTGCTCAATGAGTTGCACGGTATCGCGCTTCTCCTCGGCACTCAGTGCATGCTTGAGGTAACCGAACAGGTGCTGCAGTACATTGCTGTGGCTGCCGCGGCTGGCGGTACGACGCAAGGCCTGTATCAGGCGGCTGAAATAGTCGGCGGCAAACTGCTCAAGGTCATGCTGGGCAATGCTGGCCAGTTGCCGGCCCAGTTCTTTGTAGGCCTGCGGATTATTGGCCAGCAGCTGGTACTTGTAGCGTGCGTGAAATTGCAGCACGCCACGTCGGCTCAGGCCGGCTCGGCACAAGCGTTGCCATTCGGCATAGGCGTATACACGGGTGATGAAGTTCTCACGCAGCACCGGGTCGTTCAGGCGGCCGTCTTCTTCTACCGGCAGGTCGGGGCGCAGCGCCATGAAACGGGCTGCATAGATACCGGCTGCCCCTCCCTCGGCCGGATAACCATTGTCCTGATAGAGCTTGACCCGCTCCATGCCGCAGGACGGCGACCTCTGCATGAGGATATGCCCGCAGATATCGTCGAGTTCGCCGGCCATGCGTTCGGCGTAGTCGCGCAGCGCATCAGTGACATCCAGCTCGCGCTGGACGGTCCCTACGGCACGCGGAGATTGCGCATCACCGACCAGGCGGATCGGTTGGCGGGGGGTGCCGAGACCGATGCCGACTTCCGGGCATACCGGAACAAACTCGAAATGTTCGGCCAGGCTCTGGCTGCACAGGCGCGATTCCTTGTGGCCGCCGTTGAAGCGCACGTTGGCGCCGAGCAGGCAGGCGCTGATGGCGAGCTTGGGCTTGGGCATCGACGTATGCATGGGGCCTCCTAGGATGTGTTGTACAAATCTGATTTGTTGTACAGCTTGTGTTCATCTTAGGTGTGCTGTTGTACAAGTCAATGCTTTTGTACAGTTAGGTCGGAAAAGTTGTACATAAAGATGGCGGGCACACAGCAAAGCGCCGCCCGGAGGCGGCGCTGTGCAGGTGGGCAGCAGTGTCAGTTGTCGCTGAGGGCGGCGAGCTCGCGTTCCAGCAGGCTGCTGTCGCCCAGGTTGAGTTCGACCAGGCGGCGTAGGTGGCTGATCGATTCGAGATCGATGTGCTGGCAGAGGAAGCCCAGTAGTCCCTGGCTGTCGCGGGTGAGCTGGACGTCCATCTGTACCTGGGTGCCGTCATCCAGGCTCAGGCGTGCCGTGAAGGGTTGTTGCGGATCGCCGTGCCAGATTGCCGGGCAGCGTACCAGCAGGCCGCGCAGGGAGATGTCGAGCAATTCTACCGGCCACTGATGATCCCCCTGGCTGAGCACGGTGGCGGCGTCGAAGGCAATGCGCTGGAAGCGCCGGCGCTCTTGGCTGGTATCGGTCATTGCTGCACTCCTGACTGGGTTTTCCACACTATAGCAAGTGTCGGGCAGAAGACGTTGTACGGCGTGTGCGTGGCGTGGCAACGCCAACGCATGGCTGGTGCGGGGAGTGCAGGGCAAGACTGGGTCGGGTAAAACACAAAGGCCCGACATAGTGCTATGCCGGGCCTTTGCCTGTTTGGCAGGCCAGGAGGGAATCGAACCCCCAACCTGCGGTTTTGGAGACCGCCGCTCTGCCAATTGAGCTACTGGCCTAAACAGTGAATGAGTAGCAGGTTGGGCCTGCCACTCAGGTAACGCAGTGTATCAGTTGCCGTACACCGGCAGACGGGCGCAGACGGCCTTGACCTTCTCGCGTACGGCGTTGATCACCGACTCATCGCCCATGTTCTGCAGGATGTCGCAGATCCAGCCGGCCAGTTCGCGGCACTCGGCTTCGCCGAAACCACGGGTGGTGACGGCCGGGGTGCCGATGCGCAGGCCGGAGGTAACGAAGGGCGAACGCGGGTCGTTCGGCACGCTGTTCTTGTTCACGGTGATGTAGGCGCGACCCAGAGCGGCGTCGGCGTCCTTACCGGTGATGTCCTGCTTGATCAGCGAGAGCAGGAACAGGTGGTTCTGCGTGCCGCCGGAAACCACGTCGAAACCGCGCTCGATGAACACGGCAGCCATGGCCTGGGCGTTCTTCACCACCTGCTGCTGGTAAGCCTTGAACTCAGGCTGCAGGGCTTCCTTGAAGCACACGGCCTTGGCGGCTATGACGTGCTCCAGCGGGCCGCCCTGGCCGCCCGGGAACACAGCGGAGTTCAGCTTCTTCTCGATCTCTTCGTTGGCCTTGGCCAGGATCAGGCCGCCGCGCGGGCCGCGCAGGGTCTTGTGGGTGGTGGTGGTGACCACGTCGGCGAACGGTACCGGGTTCGGGTACACGCCGGCGGCAACCAGACCGGCCACGTGGGCCATGTCGACGAACAGGTAGGCACCGACCTTGTCGGCGATGGCGCGGAAACGGGCGAAGTCCAGCACCTGCGAGTAGGCGCTGAAACCGGCGATGATCATCTTCGGCTGGTGCTCGACGGCCAGGCGCTCGACTTCGTCGTAGTCGATCAGGCCAGCATCGGTGATGCCGTACTGCACGGCGTTGTAGATCTTGCCGGAGAAGTTGACGCTGGCACCGTGGGTCAGGTGGCCGCCGTGGGCCAGGCTCATGCCCAGTACGGTGTCGCCCGGCTTGACCAGCGCCTGGAATACCGCGGCGTTGGCTTGCGAACCGGCGTGCGGCTGGACGTTGGCGTAGTCGGCGCCAAACAGCTCTTTGGCGCGATCAATGGCCAGTTGCTCGACGATGTCGACGTACTCGCAACCACCGTAGTAGCGCTTGCCCGGGTAGCCTTCGGCGTACTTGTTGGTCAGCACACTGCCCTGGGCTTCCATGACGGCCGGGCTGGTGTAGTTCTCCGAAGCGATCAGCTCGATGTGATGTTCCTGGCGCTGGGCTTCTTGCTCCATCGCGGCAAACAGATCGGCGTCGAAACGGGCGAGGGTCAAATCACGGCTGAACATGGCAGTCCTCTGCGGGGCGATGCTGGAAAAAGGCGGGCATTCTAACTCAAGGTTGGGGCGCTGGCATATGAAAGGCCGTCATCGGCATGACAAGTGGCGTTCACTCAGTGGTCATGCTTGGTCAGCTTGTCCAGATAGCCCATGGCGAACGCCGAGGCGACGAAGGTCAGGTGCAGGATGACGTACCACATCAGCTTGCTGTCGGGGATGTTCTTGGCATCCATGAATACCTTGAGCAGGTGGATCGAGGAGATGGCCACGATGGATGCCGCGACTTTCATCTTCAGCGAGCCGGAGTCCATCTTGCCCAGCCAGTTGAGCTTCTCCTTGCCTTCATCGATGTCCAGCTGCGAAACGAAGTTCTCGTAGCCGGAAATCATCACCATCACCAGCAGGCCACCGACCAGGGCCATGTCGATCAGCGACAGCAGCACCAGAATCAGGTTGGCCTCGGCCATGCTGAAGACATTGGGCAGGATGTGGAAGACTTCCTGGAAGAACTTCAGTGCCAGGGCCAGCAAGGCAAGCGACAAGCCGAAATAGATGGGCGCCAGCAGCCAGCGCGAGGCATACATGGCGTTTTCCAGAAAGCGTTCCATGGGGTGACTCCAAGCCGGAAAAAACGGGTCGCAAGTATACCCGTGGCCCCAATCCAGACAAGCGCGAGCCCATTCACAGATGTTGCGGGCAATGCCAGGGACGGCTATGCGGCTGGTGCTGGAGACGGCGTAGCTCGGCTTGGAGCGGCAGGCTCCACAGTGCTGGCTGGGCGCTGCTCTGGTAACCCAGCGCCTGCAGGTTGGCGATGATGGCTTGCAGCCCGCGCTGCGCCTGTAGTTCACCGTGGAACGGACCCTGGCTGCGCAGCGCACTGACTGGTTCGCCATCGCGGCCGGCGGCACATAGTATCCACCACAGGCCGCTGCCATCACGCAGGGCGCGGGCCTGGCATTCGATGCGCAGGCGCAGGCCGAGGCAGTCGCGGATCAGACAGAAGGTCGTCGGCATGGCGGCAGTCCTCGCAGCGGGGCTTATCCGCAGCTTAGCAGCCGCCTGGGTCAGGCGCCGTCGCCGCTCTTGGCTTTGTCCGCGGCCGGTTGGCGGGTGCGCCGCGATTTGCTGACCGGGGCTTCTTCGGCCTTGTCGTTGTCGTCGTCCAGGCCCTGCTCGGCAATCTCGCGCAGGCGGGCTACCACGCGGGCATTCAGGCTGCCCTCGGGGAAATTCCCCTGCGCATCGGCCTCGCCAGCCGCCTCGCCGGCCAGCAGGCTGAGTGCCTGGTCGGCATGGCTGACGGCAAATACGTGGAACTGTCCGGCGTGCACTGCCTGCAGCACGCGTTCGTCGAGCATCAGGTTGCTGACGTTGGCACGCGGGATAATCACGCCCTGCTCGCCGCTCAGCCCGCGCGCCTGGCACAGGCGGAAGAAGCCTTCGATCTTTTCGTTGACCCCGCCGACCGCCTGCACTTCGCCGAACTGGTTGATCGAGCCGGTGATGGCAAAGCACTGCTTGAGCGGCGCACGGGCCAGTGCCGAGATCAGTGCACAGACCTCGCCGAGGGCCGCGCTGTCGCCATCGACGTAGCCGTAGGACTGTTCCAGGGCGATGCTTGCGGAAATTTCCAGGGGAAACTCCTGGGCGTAGCGGCTGCCCAGGTAGCCGGTGAGGATCATCACGCCCTTGGAGTGAATCGGCTGGCCGAGGTTGACCTCGCGCTCGATATCGACGATGCCGCTGCCGCCCGGGTAGACGGTGGCGGAAATTCGCGCCGGCACACCGAAGGCCGAGTCGCCCACCTCCAGTACGGTGAGGCCGTTGCACTTGCCGATGGCCGCGCCGGCGCTGTCGATAAGGATGGTGCCATCGAGCATGTCGTCGAGAATGCGCGCCGACACGCGTCCGGTGCGGTCGGCCTTGGCCTTGAGGGCGCGTTCGATATGGCCGACGTCGGTCAGCTCGGCACCGGCCAGCTGACGGACGAAATCCGCTTCGCTGACCAGCTGGAACAAGTCGCCGATGCGTGCCGACAGGCGTCCCTGGTGTTCCGCCAGGCGCGCGCTGTAGGTGGCCAGGCGGGCCACGGCGGCCGCACTCAGCGGGGCCATGCCTTCTTCGCTGGTACGGGTTTTCAGCAGCTGGGCGAACTGTTCCAGGCTGTCCTCGGCCAGGGGGATCTCTTCGTCAAAGTCCACCAGGACGCGGAACATCTCCTGGAAGTCCGGGTCGAGGTCCTGCAGGGTGTAGTACAGCTCGCGGGAGCCGATGATCAGCACCTTGACCTGCAAGGGGATGCGCTGCGGATTGAGGGTGACCGTGGCGATGCGCCCCAGTTCGACCAGCGGCGCTTCCATCTTCAGCTGGCGCGAATGCAGGGCGCGCTTGAGGGCGTCCCAGACAAACGGTTCGGAGAGCAGTTTCTCGGCTTCGACGATCAGGTAGCCGCCGTTGGCACGGTGCAGCGCACCGGCGCGCAGCTGGCGGTAGCTGGTGTAGAGCGCGCCTTGGTCGGTGTTGTACTCGATGCGCCCGAACAGGTTGTCGTAGGTCGGGTGCGGCTCGAAGATCACCGGCGCGCCGGCGCCCTCGGCATGGCCGACCAGCAGGTTGGGGGCGTACTGCTCTTCGAGCAGCTCGCGCCGCTGCAGTTCGGGCTTGCTGTCGTCGACCAGTTGATCGACCACGGTGCGCCGCAGGTTGTCGTGCATGGCCTGCAGGTAGGCGAGGATGCCGGGGTTGTCGGCATGCCGTTGCAGCAGCGGGTCGAGCAGCGGGGCCAGGGCCTGGCTGATGGTTTCCTCGTTGAGCTGGCGTAGCTGGTTGCTTGACTCGCGCTTCCATTGCGGGAGGTTGACCAGTTCCTCGTTGAGGCACTCCTCGAGCTGTGCGATGTCCTCGTGGAACTGCTCGCGGACACTTTCGGGAAGCTGAGCGAACTCGGCCTCATCCAGCGCCTTGCCTTCCTGCATGGGGGTGAAGGCGATGTTGCTGCTGTCGCGGTACAGCGCGACGTTCTTTTCCAGCGCACGCTTTTCCAGGTTGTCCAGGGCGCGGTCGTAACGCTGGTTGAAGGCGCGGTCGATGGCGCTTTTCTTCTGTTGGTAGGTCGGCGCCTCGAACACCGCCGGGAAGGTGGCGAGCAGGTTGTCGATCAGCTGGCTGATCTCATTGCAGAAGCTGGCCGCCTGTCCTGCCGGCAGACCCAGCGCATGGGGCTCGCGGGGTTCGGCGAAATGGTTGATATACAGCCAGTCGCCCGGGGTGGGCTGGCGCTTGGCTTCGGCACGCAGGTAACGCTGGCTGAAGGAAAAGCGTCCCGTGCCCGACTCGCCCATGACATACAGGTTGTAGCCGGGGCGCGGCATGGCCACGCCGAACTGCATGGCTTCCACGGCGCGCTCCTGGCCGAGCACGCCGCGGAACGGTTCCAGTTCATCGGTGCTGGCAAAGCTGAACTGCTCGGGGCTGAACGGGCGGGCGAGGGACTGCACGGGCAGGCGCAGCGCGTTGGCAAGGGTATCGGGCATGGTGAATCCTGGGGGCGGTGGGGCGAATGCGCAGGCACATCACTGCATTGGGCGAACATTCTGGCCGTCACCTGCCCCGCCAGCAAGGTTGGCCGGCTGCACTCAGGCAGCCTGGAGCGTCCTTGCCGGCGTTTCCCGAGGCCTGTCAGCTCGCCTGGTCGGCGCAGTGCAGGCAGTATTCCGCCGCCGGCAGGGCTTGCAGGCGGGCGGGACTGATGGCTTCACCGCAGCGCTGGCACAGGCCGTAGCGGCCCTCGGCCAGGCGTAGGCGGGCCAGGCCCACCAGGCGCATGCCGGCTTCCGCTTCGGCGAGCAGGGCATTGAGTACCTCGTCGTTTTGCCGTTCCACGGCCTGTTCGGCGAAGTCGGCAGCGTGCGCCTTGCCAAGGTCGTGGCGAATCGCCGCAGCGCGCTGGCTGTATTCGGCAAGCAGTTGTTCCAGTGCGGCGGCGGGGTCGAACGTAGACATGCGGGCACCTCGGTGTGCAGGAGAGTGCTATCAGTGTGGCGCGTGTGGTGATGGGCGCCGTGACATGGATCAAACGTTGTATTTTGCGGGCTATTGCCGGCTCTGCGCCTTGACAGGGCGCGGCGCTTGCAAAATGCTGACACACAGGTTGGCAATGACGCCGACCCCATGACCAGAAGAAGAGATCAGCATATGAAACGAGTTCTGTTTGCTAGCTTGCTTGCAGTCACCTCCGCCAGCGCCTTTGCCGAGGCTCCGGGCGGCCCGAACTGTGGCTGGGGCAACATGCTGTTCAAGGGCCACAGCGGCATGCCCTCGCACTTTGTCGCCTCCACCACTAACGGCACCTCGGGCAACGCCACCTTCGGCATGACCTCGGGCACCAACGGCTGCTCCACCAGCGGCGTACTGACCTACGGTGGCAAGCCGATGCTGGTACTCAGCGGCATCATGGACGAGCTGTCCGAAGACATGGCCAAGGGTGAAGGCGAAGCGCTGACCACCTATGCCGTGGTACTGGGCGTGGCGCCGGAAGACCGCGCGCATTTTGCCGCGGTGACCCAGGCGCACTTCAGCGAGATTTTCAGCGCTGCCGATGTCAACGAGCAGCAGGTGCATGAAGCCACGCTGGCCGTGCTGAAGGCTGACGCGCGCCTGGCCAAGTACGCCAAGCAGGCCTGATTGGCGTTCTGACCCTCCCCGCGGCGGCCGGTGCACATCGGTCGCCGCTGCTTTTTCCGGTTGTCCCCCCATGCGAAGATTTTTCTTGCCGCTGCTCCTGGCCAGCGCTGGCGGCGCTCAGGCGGCTGCGTCCGCGTTGCCTCTGGCCGAACTGGCTGAACAGCC
Organism: Pseudomonas fluvialis; assembly: GCF_002234375.1. GTDB lineage: Bacteria > Pseudomonadota > Gammaproteobacteria > Pseudomonadales > Pseudomonadaceae > Aquipseudomonas > Aquipseudomonas fluvialis. Next base: position 233,992 of record NZ_NMQV01000005.1, on the reverse strand, counting down.
GTTCTGGCTGGCACTGGGACATTACGAAGCGGCGCGCCTGGGTGGCTGGCGTAGCCATGTCGACGATGCGCAGTTTTTCCTCGCCGAGCAGGGCGCGCACGATCCGCAGGCCGAACTGCGTGCGACCCTGGCGGCCCTGTACGCGCCGCTGAGCGACGCCGATCAGCATGCGCAGTGCCGCTACCCGGCGCGTACCCGCTGGCTGCGCGAGCAGTTGCAGCTGGATGATCTGCCGGCGGTGACCTGCAGTGAATACGAAGCCTGGCTGGCCGACGTCAATCCGCACAGCACGGTTTTGGTATTCCCCGCGGCCTACCTGAATAGTCCTTCGTCGATGTTCGGACACACGTTGCTGCGCATCGACCCGCCAGACTTTGCGCAAAGCACGGCGATGCTCAGCTATGCGCTGAATTTCGGCGCCTATATCGAGGGTAGCGACAACAGCATCCTGTATGCCTGGAAAGGCCTGATGGGTGGCTACCCCGGGCTGTTTGCCCTGCTGCCCTACCGCGAGAAACTCAGCGAGTACAGTCGTCTGGAAAACCGTGACTTGTGGGAGTACCGGCTGAATCTCTCGGCCGAGGAAACCCAGCGCATGGTCGAGCATGTCTGGGAACTCAAGCAGGTTCGCTTCGACTATTACTTCTTTGACGAAAACTGCTCCTATCGCCTGCTGGAACTCCTCGAGATTGCCCGTCCCGGCCTGCGGCTGACCGAGCAGTTCCCGCTGACCGCGATTCCCGCCGATACGGTCAAGGCCGTCAAGCAGGCGGGGCTGGTCGAGCAGATCGACTACCGGCCGTCGCGCGAGCGTGAACTGCTGACCCGCAGTGCCGGGCTGGACGCCACTGAACAAGATTGGGCTCTGCGCCTGGCCGATGATCCTGCCCGGCTGGAGGACGCACAGTTCCGCGCGCTGCCCTTGCCGCGTCAGGCCCAGGTGCAGGATACCGCCTATCGTTTGCTGCGCTACCAGGCGACGGGTGAGGCGCGTGACAGCCAGGTGGCACAGCGCAGCCTGCGTCTGTTGCAGTCCATCAACCGCAACCCTCCCGAGCCCTTGCAGGTCGAGCGGCCGGGGTTGCCGGAAGAGGGGCATCAGTCACGTACCTGGCAACTTGCCCTGGGTAGCCAGGAGGGGCGCAGCTACGCCGAGTACGGCTTGCGCATGGCCTATCACGACCTCAACGACAACGCGCAGGGCTTCCCGTTGGGTGCGCAGATCGAGATCCTGGGGATGCAGGTGCGTCAGTACGAAGGCAACCACTGGCAGCTGCAGCGCCTGGACCTGGCCAATATTCGCTCGCTGACTCCGCGCAACCGCCTGTTGCAGCCGATCAGCTGGCAGGTCGGCGGCGGCCTGGAGCGTGTGCCGGGCGAGGACGGCCAGCGCGAGCTGGTCGGGCATCTCAGCGGGGGTGCCGGCGGCAGCTGGCAACTGAGCGAGAGGCTGCTGGGCTTCGCTATGGGTACGGCGCGGGTTGAGCACAATGCCCAGTTCGGCAACCTGCTGGAGCCGGCGGTGGGTTTCAATACGGGGATCTTGTGGCGCAACGGGCTGGGTAATCTGAGCCTCGAGGGGCGTGGCGACTACTTTGCCAATGGCGAGGTACGCCGCAGTCTGGCGCTGCAACAGCAGTGGGAGTTGGGTGCTGATCTGGCGCTACGCCTGGCGGCGCGCCGTGAGTTTAGTCAGTGGACGCCAGCGCAGAACGAGGTGCAGCTACAGCTGCGCTGGTATCACTATTGAGCGGGGAGCGCCTGCCCGGGGCCAGATGGCTCGGGCAGGCGTCGGCGGGGTCAGACCACGCCTTGGGCCAGCATGGCGTCGGCTACCTTGACGAAGCCGGCGATATTGGCGCCTTTGACGTAGTTGATGCGGCCGTTTTCCTCGCCGTAGTGCACGCAGGCGTGGTGGATGTTCTGCATGATGCCATGCAGGCGCTCGTCCACTTCGCCGGCTGTCCAGTGCAGGCGCATGGCGTTCTGGCTCATTTCCAGGCCGGAAGTGGCCACGCCGCCGGCGTTCGAGGCTTTGCCCGGGGCGTAGAAAATGCCGGCCTCGACGAACAGGTCAACCGCTTCCAGGGTCGACGGCATGTTGGCGCCTTCCGCGACGCAGAAGCAGCCATTCTTCAGCAGGGTGCGGGCATCGTTGCCGTCCAGCTCATTCTGCGTGGCGCAGGGCAGGGCGATGTCGCAAGGCAGTTGCCAGGGACGCTGGCCCGCGAGGAACTGCAGGCCGTAATGCGCGGCCATTTCGCTGAGGCGGCCGCGGCGGACGTTTTTCAGGTCCATCAGGTACTGCCATTGCTCTTCGCTGAGGCCCGCTTCGATGAACAGGGTGCCTTCGGAATCGGACAGGGAAATCACCGAGCCGCCCAGCTCCATGACTTTCTGCGCGGCATATTGGGCCACGTTGCCCGAGCCGGAGATGGTCACGCGCTTGCCATCGAAATCCTGGCCATCGCGCTTGAGCATTTCCTGGGCAAAGTACACGCAGCCGTAACCGGTGGCTTCCGGACGAATCAGGCTGCCGCCATAGGTCAGGCCCTTGCCGGTGAGCACCGAGGTGAACTGGTTGGACAGGCGCTTGTACTGGCCGAACAGGTAGCCGATCTCGCGGCCGCCGACGCCAATATCACCGGCCGGAACGTCCAGGTCGGCGCCGATGTGGCGGTACAGCTCGCTCATGAACGACTGGCAGAAGCGCATCACTTCACCTTCGCTCTTGCCCTTGGGGTCGAAGTCCGAGCCGCCCTTGCCGCCGCCCATGGGCAGCGAGGTCAGCGAGTTCTTGAAGACCTGCTCGAAGGCGAGGAACTTCAATACGCCCAGGTTGACCGACGGATGGAAGCGCAGGCCGCCCTTGTAGGGGCCGATGGCACTGCTCATCTGGACACGGTAGCCACGGTTGACCTGTACCTGCCCGGCATCGTTGACCCACGGTACGCGGAACAAGATGACCCGCTCAGGCTCGACCATGCGCTCGAGGATGCCGGCATCACGGTAGTGCGGGTTGGCTTCGAGGAACGGCCAGAGGCTGCGCAGGACTTCCTCCACGGCCTGGTGGAATTCGGGTTGTTCAGGGTCACGCCGCTTCAGGCGGGCGAGGAAGGCATCAACGTTTTCGCTCATGGCAGTTCTCGATAGCTCAAAAAATGGGAGTACGCGTTTTTGCGCGGACTCTACCAAAGGAGGCGTGCCTTGCAATAGAGCAAAACGTCGCTTTCATGTACTTTTTTGGTGCAAAAACATAAAAGCTTGTGTGAAAACAAGAAAAAACGGAGCCATTAAGGCTCCGTTTCGGTGCGGCTTGCGCCCTTTTATTGGGCTAGCTTCTTGTAGCGTACGCGGTGCGGCTGCGCAGCGGCATCGCCCAGGCGCTTCTTGCGGTCGGCTTCGAATTCGCTGTAGTTGCCTTCGAAGAAGTTGACCTTGCCGTCGTCCTCGTAGGAGAGGATGTGCGTGGCGATACGGTCGAGGAACCAGCGATCGTGGGAAATCACGATGGCCGCGCCGGGGAAGTCCAGCAGCGCTTCTTCCAGGGCGCGCAGGGTTTCCACGTCGAGGTCGTTGGACGGTTCGTCGAGCAGCAGCACGTTGCCGCCCTGCTTGAGGGTCAGGGCCATGTGCAGGCGGCCGCGCTCACCGCCGGAGAGGTCCTTGACGAACTTCTGCTGGTCGGCGCCCTTGAAGTTGAAGCGCCCGACGTAGCCGCGCGACGGCACCTCGTAATTGCCCACCTTGATCATGTCGAAGCCGTCGGAGATCTGCTCCCACACGGTTTTGCTGCCGTCGAGCATGTCGCGGCTCTGTTCGACGCTGGCGATCTGCACGGTTTCACCGATCTCGATGGTCCCGGAATCCGGCTGCTCCTTGCCGGTGATCATGCGCAGCAGGGTCGACTTGCCGGCACCGTTGCCGCCGATCACGCCGACGATGGCGCCTTTGGGGATGCTGAAGGACAGGTCGTCGATCAGCACGCGATCACCGAAGGACTTCGACACGTTATGGAAGTCGATGACCTTGTCGCCCAGGCGCGGGCCGGCCGGGATGTAGATCTCGTTGGTTTCGCTGCGCTTCTGGAATTCCTGCGACTGCATTTCCTCGAAGCGTTGCAGGCGCGCCTTGGACTTGGCCTGACGCGCCTTGGCGCCCTGGCGTACCCATTCCAGTTCGGCCTTCATGGCCTTGGCGTGCGAGGCTTCGGCCTTGGCTTCCTGGGCCAGGCGGTTGGCCTTGGATTCCAGCCAGCCGGAGTAGTTGCCCTCGTAGGGGATGCCGTGGCCACGGTCGAGCTCGAGAATCCAGCCGGCGACGTTGTCGAGGAAGTAACGGTCGTGGGTAATGGCTACCACGGTGCCGGGGAAGTCGTGCAGGAAGCGCTCCAGCCAGGCCACCGAATCGGCGTCCAGGTGGTTAGTCGGTTCGTCCAGCAGCAGCATGTCGGGTGCCGACAGCAGCAGGCGGCACAGCGCCACGCGGCGCTTCTCGCCACCGGACAGGTGTTCGATCTTGGCGTCCCATGGCGGCAGGCGCAGAGCGTCGGCGGCCACTTCCAGCTGGCGCTCCAGGTTGTGGCCGTCGGAGGCCTGCAGGATGGCTTCCAGCTTGGCCTGCTCGGCGGCCAGCGCATCGAAGTCGGCATCCGGCTCGGCGTAGGCGGCGTACACCTCGTCGAGGCGCGCCTGGGCTTGCTTGATCTCGCCTACGGCCTCTTCGACGATGTCGCGCACCGTCTTGCTGGGGTCGAGCTGCGGCTCCTGCGGCAGGTAGCCGACCTTGATGCCCGGCATCGGCCGGGCCTCGCCGTCGATCTCGGTATCGACGCCGGCCATGATGCGCAGCAGGGTAGATTTACCCGCGCCGTTCAGGCCCAGCACACCGATCTTGGCGCCAGGGAAAAACGACAGAGAGATGTCCTTGAGAATTTCACGCTTGGGGGGAACGACCTTGCTCACCCGATGCATGCTGTAGACGTATTGAGCCATGACGGACCTTGCTAGCGATCTGAAATTAAAGCGCGTTGGCGGCGATTGGCTCGCCCGCGCGCGCGTGGCGCAAAGCTACCGGAATGCGCCAGACAGGGCAAACCACCCGGCGCCTGCGGCTGGCACTTTGCCGGTGAAATCGGCATTCTTGCAGGTTGGCAGGCAACCCCTGATGTGCCGGATGGTCAGACTGGTGGTGCTGCCTGTGTCTAGCAGGCCGTTGGAAAACTACCTGCGTTGGCAATACAGCGTTGAAAACAGCCTCAAAATGCTCATTTACAACACGTAAACTGCGCTTTTGACTCACTGCGTTCGCCCTGCGGGCCAGCCTGCGGCTATTACTCCGCTTCGCTACGTTGCGGCCGTTTTCGCCTTGTCTTGCCTGCCTCGCCTACGTTTTTCAACGACCTGCTAGCAGGCCGTGCGATGCGGCATTGTTTTTGCTTTTTCTGTAAGCCTCCGGCCATGCGCCGGGCGTGGGTTTGCCTTCTTCATGTATCAATTCATCCGGTGCCTGCCGGCTGACTACGGGAATGTTGTCCTTGTCCGATCTTGCACACATGCCAGCCACACCGGTTCAGCCTCCCTCCCAGGGGCGTGGCGCCTACCAGGGCATGCTGGTCGTGCTGTTGCTGGTGATGTTGTTGCTACTTGCCTGGCAGCTGCACCAGCAGTACCGGCAGGCGCAGGAAGCCGCGCAGCAACGCAGCCTGGATAGTGCCGAGCAACTGCTCAGTCAGGTGAGCCTGACCCTTGAGCTCAAGGCGCAAGTAGCCAGTGCCCTGCTCAGTCGGCAGGCGGCGCAGCCGCTGCAGGGCGCGCTGCGTGACGAGCTGCTGTTCAGTCTGCAGCAGCTGTTCCCCAACCTGCACAGCCTGGCCTGGGTTGGCCCACAAGGGTTGGTGGACAGTGCCGAGCCGGCCTTGCCGGTCGAGATGTGGCAAACCATACGGCAGCGACAGGGTGAGCAGCCCTATTACCTAAGCTGGCTGGAGGCGCCGCAGTTATTGCAGATGAGTCTGCGTCAGGCGGAACGTCCGGGGCACTACTGGCTGTTGCGCATGCATGCGCAGGCCTTGCCGTTGTGGTTGCCGGCCAGCCAGAGCGAACAGGCGCAATGGCTGCTGTTCGATCAGGTCAGCCAGCAAGTGCTTTGGCACAGTCGCGGAGGGCGTGTACAACCCGCCCCGCTGAGTGCCGAGCAGGCGGCTCGCAGCCTGCGCCGTCTGCCCCTGCCGCACAGCGATGGCGAGATCATTGCCTTGAGTCCGGCACCCGGCCTGTTGCAGGGGTGGCGGCAGTCGCTGGCCATGCAGCTGCTGTTCTTCGTGCTGTGCCTGCTGCTGGCCTTGCTGGTGCTTTATGCGCTGTTGCGTGAGCAGCGCCGCCTGCGCGAGTTGCATGCCGGCTCGCAGCGCTCGCTGTTGCAGGCCGCCAGTGCTCTGGCGGCGATCGACGAGCAGGTGCTGGTCAGTGACTGTCAGGGCCAGCTGCGTTTTCTCAATCGGCGTGCCGAACAGATGTTTGGCCTGAGCTCCGCCCAGGCCGGCCAGTATCGCCTGGCTGAGCTGCTGCCTGGCGTGCAGCTGGATGCTGACGCGTCGAGCGAGGATGAGCTATTGCCGCTGCTGCAAAATGGCACGACGCGTCTGTTTGCCGTGCACCGCAGCGAGTTGCAGGATGCTGGTGAGCGTCTCGGGCTGGTCTGGGTGTTGCGTGATGTCACCGAGCAGCAGCAGGCCCTGGCGGTGCTCGATGACACCCGGCGGCGTTACCAGGATATTTTCCAGGGGGCCGGTTGCGGTTTGTGCGTGCTCGACCTCAGTGCCTTGCGTCAGCGCCTGCAACAACTGCAGGTGCGCGACCAGGCACAGTTGCTCGACTGGTTGGCGGAGGATGGCCAGCGTCATGCCGAGTTGCTGCAACTGCTGCGCATCAGCGAGATCAATCAGCTGGGCAAACAGTTGCTGGGGGTGGCTGATGCCCGCCAGGCCTGGCGGCTACTGATCGACCATGGTCCGCTGGAGGCCGGCTCGGCGCGCCTGCATTTGCTGGTGGCACTGCTCGGGCGTCCGCAGCACCTGGCCATGGAAAGCTGCATTCGTACTGCCCAGGGGGAGACGCGCTACCTGTGGCTGACCCTCAATCTGCCGGATAACGTGGCTGATCTGGATGCGGTCACCCTGAGCATGAGTGACATCAGCAGCCGCAAGAGCAGCGAGCTGGCCCTGGTCGAGCGTGAGCACTTCTGGGGTGAAGTGATTCGTGCCGTGCCCGACCTGTTGTATGTGCACGATATTCCCGGACGTCGCGTGCTGTTCAGCAACAATCACCTGATGACGCAGTTGGGCTACGACACGGCGCAGTGGCGTGCGCTGGGCAACAATCCCTGGGAGAAACTGCTGCACCCCGACGACGGGGAGCTGTACGGGCGCCTGCGTAATTTGCAGAAGGTGATTGGCAATGGCCAGCTGATGCAGTTCGAGCTGCGCTGGCGACATCGTAACGGGCACTGGCACTGGTTCGACATCCGCGAGCAGGCGCTCAGTCGCGATCACAACGGGCGGGTCAGCCGGCTGATCGGTATCGCCAAGGACATTACCGAGCAGATTGCCGCCCGCGAGGCGTTGCGTGCCAACGAACAGCGCTACCGGCTACTGGCGGAAAGCACCAGCGATGTGATCGTCACCACCGACCGTGACCTGCGCCTGAACTACGTCAGCCCTTCTGCAGAAAAACTCTTCGGCTACGATGGCGATTGGCTGCTGGCACATGGTTTCGACAGCCTGATCGCCGTGCCGGCGCAGCTGCAACCTCTGCTCGCGCTGCTTGCCCAGGTTCGCCAGTTGCAGGGACAGCCGGCGCGCCTGCAGGCCTGGCGGGCGCGTTTCAATACCGAGGTGTTCGTCCTCGACTGCCTGCGTGCCGATGGCAAGAAGATTCCCGTCGAGCTGCGGGTCAGCCTGCTCTGGGACGAACAACAGCGCTTGCTCGGCCTGCTCGGCGTGGGGCGCGACATCAGCCAGCAGCGCCGCGCCGAGAAACAGCTGCGCATGGCGGCCACGGTGTTCGAACACTCTACCGCGGCGATTATGGTGACCGACCTGGTCGGCTACATCGTGCAGGTTAACGAAACCTTCGGGCGCATCAGCGGTTTTGCCAGTGGCGAGGTGATCGACCAGCAACCGGCCATGCTCATGGCTGACCGCCAGCAGGTTGCCAGCCTGCAGTTCATCCGCCAGCGCCTGGCCGAGCAAGGCAGCTGGGAGGGGGAGTTGTGGTTGCGCCGCAAACAGGGTGAGCCTTTCCCAGCCTGGGTCGGGATTACCGCAATTCGCGATGATGATGGCGACCTGGTCAGCTACGTGTGTTTCTTCAACGACATCAGTGAGCGCAAGGCCAGCGAGCAGCGTATCCATCGACTGGCCTATTACGACAACCTCACCCAGCTACCCAACCGCACGCTGTTCCAGGACCGCCTGCATACCGCGCTGCAGCATGCTGCACGGCATGAGCAGTGGGTGGCATTGATGTTCCTCGACCTGGACCGCTTCAAACCGATCAACGACTCGCTGGGCCACGCGGCGGGTGACCGCATGCTCAAGGAAGTTGCCCAGCGCCTGCTGACCTGCGTGGCCGATGAAGATACGGTGGCGCGCATGGGCGGCGACGAGTTCACCCTGTTGCTGGTCGCCCAGGAAAGCCGCGACCAGGCGCTGCACCGGGCCATCCGGGTTGCCGAGCGTATTCTGGAACGCCTGCAGCAGGCTTTCGTACTGGAGGGGCGCGAGTTCTTCATCAGTGCCAGTGTCGGCATCGCGCTGGCCCCGCAGGATGGCACTGAACTCAGCCAGTTGATGAAGAATGCCGATACCGCGATGTATCACGCCAAGGAAAAGGGCAAGAACAACTTTCAGTTTTACCAGGCCGAGATGAACGCCCGCGCGCTGGAGCGCCTGGAGTTGGAAAGCGACCTGCGCCATGCCCTGGAAGCCGGGCAGTTCTGCCTGTACTACCAGCCGCAGTTTTCCGGTGACGGCAAGCGCCTGATCGGGGCCGAGGCTCTGCTGCGCTGGGCACATCCCCGCCGCGGCCTGGTGCGCCCCGATGAGTTCGTGCCGGCGCTGGAGGAGTTGGGCCTGGTGGTGCAGGTCGGTGACTGGGTGTTGCAGGAGGCTTGCCGTCAGCTACAGGCCTGGCAGATGGCGGGCCTGCAATTACCCAAGGTGTCGATCAACCTGTCGGCGCGGCAGTTTGCCGATGGCCAGCTGGGGGCGCGGATCGCCGCCACCCTGGCGCAGGTCGGCCTGGCGCCGGCGGCCCTGGAGCTGGAGCTGACCGAAAGTATCCTGATGCGTGATGTGGCTGAAACCCTGCAGGTCTTGCGTGGCCTCAAGCGCCTGGGCGTGGGGGTGGCGGTGGATGACTTCGGTACCGGCTATTCGTCGCTCAACTACCTCAAGCAGTTTCCCATCGATGTGCTGAAGATCGACCGCAGCTTTGTCGACGGGGTTCCCGATGGCGAGCAGGATGCGCAGATTGCCCGCGCCATCATCGCCATGGCGCACAGTCTCAATCTGCGGGTGATTGCCGAAGGTGTCGAAGAGCAGGCGCAGCTGGACTTCCTGCGCGAGCATGGCTGCGACCAGGTACAGGGCTACCTGTTTGGTCGGCCTATGCCGGCAGCCTCATTCGCTGCGCGTTTCAGCGGGGCGGCCCTGTTCATCCTTGAGTAGCGGCCGCCGGGCAGGTCGGGGTCAGCGACGCTCGGCGGCGCGCCAGAGGATTTCGCCAATATGCATGCGCTTGCCAATCAGCCGACTGCCGACAAACAGCAGGTCGGAGAGACGATTGAGGTAGGCCAGGCCCGTACCACGTAGCGGCTCCAGGGCGTTGAGCTGCTGGCAGCGGCGTTCGGCGGTGCGCGCCTGGCTACGGCAGACATGCGCCTGGGCGAGCAGTCGTGAGCCGCCCGGCAGGATGAATTCCTTGAGCGGGCCGACCTCTTCGTTCCAGCGGTCGATGGCCTGTTCGAGGACCTCGATGTCGCTGTCCTGCAGGGCCTGGTATTCGGGCATGGCCAGCTCGCCGCCCAGATCGAACAGGCGATGCTGGCAAGGCTCGAGGACCTCGAGCAGTTCGCCGAGGGCCGGCCACATGCTCTGTTGTTCGACCAGTTCGGCGATCAGCAGGCCCAGCTGGCTGTTGAGCATGTCCACCTCGCCGATGGCTTCGATACGTGGGTGATCCTTGGCAACCCGGCGGCCATCGGCCAGCCCGGTTTCACCCTGGTCACCGGTGCGGGTGTAGATCTTCGATAGGCGATAGCCCATGACTGGCAGTCCTTCTCGACATGACGGGGCGGGCATTATTCCGTGTCTGCCCCTGCTTGTGCAGGGGGCGACGGTAAAACACCAGGTAGCGGCAGGCGCAGGGTGAAGCAGGTGCCCTGGCCGGGGCGGGCCTGTACGTCCATCTGCCCCTTGTGGTTGTTGGTGATGATGAAATACGACACTGACAGGCCCAGGCCGCTGCCCTGGCCGACATCCTTGGTGGTGAAGAACGGCTCGAAGATACGCTTGCGTACCGCGTCATCCATGCCCATGCCATTGTCCTGCAACTCGATCTGCGCCCAGGCACCACAGCGTCGGGTGCGCAGCAGGATGCGTCCGGGCGGGCTACCTGCGGGGCGCTGCTGGATGGCCTGCGCAGCGTTCTTCAGCAGGTTGAGCAGCACCTGTTCCAGTTCGCTGGCAATCACCGGCACGGCGGGCAGGTCGCTGGCATAGTCGCGCTCGATGTGCAGGTGCTGGAAATCCAGGCCTTCGACCAGCGCAAAGTCGTTGCCGGCGATTTCCAGCGCTTGCTCGAGCAGGGGCTCCAGTGCACAGGGGTGCAACAGGTGGTCGCTGCGCCGGCTGAAGCTGAGCATGTGCCGCACGATGCGACTGGCCCGGCTGCCGGCCTGCTGGATACCTTCCAGCAGGTGGGGGATGTCACGCGCCTGCAGGTAATGGTTGACTGCTTCCAGGCGCACGCCGCTGCTCAGTGCAGCGTCCTGGTTACGGGGCAGGTCGACAGACAGGCGCCGGCGGATGTTCTGTACATTGTGCAGGATGGCGCCCAGTGGATTGTTGATTTCATGGGCCATGCCGGCTGCCAGGCCGCCGATCGACAGCATCTTTTCCGACTGTACCATCAGCGCCTCCATGGCCAGACGTTCGGTGATGTCGTCGATGCGGATCACCAGACCATGTTTGCCGCTCAGTGGGTAGAGGGTCAGGTCATAGTGACGTGGCTGGCCCTGGGCATCGGGCCAGCAGACCCGCTCGATACGCTGTACCTGCTGGCGGGCCAGGCACTGCTGCAAGGGCAGCAGGTAATCGCGCAGCGCGGCGAAGGCCTGGGTACAGGGGCGGTGCAGGGCCTGTTCGGCCGTGCAGCCGGCCAGGCGGCTGGCCTGCTGGTTCCATTGGCTGACATAGAGTTGCTCGTCGACGGCGATCAGTGCCGAGGGCATGGAGTCGATGATGTCGTTGAGGTATTTCTGGAAACCGGTGAGCTTCTTCTCGATCTTGCTGCGCACCTGCACTTCCAGGGCCAGCTTACGGTTGCTGCGCTCGTGCGCCTCGCTCTGCTGGCGGGTTTGTGCATGGGCCTCCTGCAGCTCGCGTTCGCGGTTGGCCATGCGTTCGAGCATGGTGTTGAAGGCCGTGGCCAGGCTGCCGATCTCGTCCTGATTACCGGGGCGGGCGCGCAGTGCATAGTTTTCTTCGCGGGTGACCCGCTGCGACAACTCTTCCAGGCGGCGGATCGGCCGGGTGATCAGGCGGCGTACCTGGCGCAATACCCAGACGCCGAACAGCAGGCTGCACAGCAGGATCACCAGGCTGGCGCTGAGCGTACCGGTATAGAAGGCGCCCGGTACTTCGCTACTGGCCACCAGGAGCAGGTAGCCGGGCTGCCTGGCCTGTTCGGGCAGGGCCTGCAGCAGGCTGGCGCGAAACTCCTGCTGTTGCCAGTTGGCCAGTGCGCTGGCCTGTTCCGGCAGTGGCAAGGGGCTGCCGCGCTGCAGTTGCGCGAGCAGGTTGCCCTGGCGGTCGTACAGTGCGGCGGCACGCAGGCTGGTATAGCTATCCAGGTGCTGCAGCACGGCCTGCGCGGCCTGTGGCGAACTCAGCGCCTGCTGGCTGAGGGCCGGGCTGGCGATCAGGCGAGCCAGGGTGTGCAGCGATTGAGGGGTCAGGCTCTCCCGGGAGATCCAGTAGGCGGCACTGATGAACGCCAGGTTGGCCAGCAGCAGTACGGCCAGCAGGAGCACCAGCAGGGCTGCCAGCAGCTTGTGGCCGACCGGCAGGTTGTCGAGGCGTTGACGCAGCTTGTTCACACGGCAGTCTCCACGGCTGTGCGGCAGGGTAGCCTGTGTGCCGGACGGCCGCCAGCCTAGGCGCGGGCTGCTGCCTGACGCTCCTGCAGGCGTTGCAGCAGGTCTTCCAGTACCGCTAGGTGCAGTCCGTGCAGGCGCGCCTGCTGGCAGGCATAGCCGAGCAGGTAATCGGTCTCGGTGCGCCGGCCCTGGCTGACGTCCTGGTGCATCGAACTGAAATTGGCGGCGGTGGCGGCGATCACTTGCATGACTTCTGCCAGCAGGCCCTGGGCTGCGCTGCTTTGCCCGCAGGCCTGGAGTAACTGCTGGAGGGCCTGACAGAGGGTCTGCAGCGCCTCCTGATGGTCGCGCAGCTGGCCATTGCGGCAGTCGTGCAGCACGCTGAGTGGATTGATGGCGCAGTTGATGGCCAGCTTGCGCCACAGTCGACTGAGGATGTCGTCGCTCCAGCTGTGGGCAATGCCAGCCTGCTGCAGCTCTGCCAGCCAGCTGGGCGCCGCACTGGCGCCGCGCAGGTCGCCCAGCCAGGTATGCCCCTGGCCGGCAAATACCACCTGGAAATCTGCCTGGCGGAAGGCCCCTTCGGTACTCGACGCGGCCAGGCAGCGTACACCGGGCAGGCTGTCGGCAACGGCCTGCTGACTGCCCAGGCCGTTCTGCAGGAGGATCAATTCGGCGCCAGGTTGCAGACGTGGGGCCAGTTGGCGTGCCGCTGCTGGCGCGTCATAAGCCTTGCAGGCCAGTAGCAGGCGCTGGATGGGCGGGCTGTCCGTCACGCTGTGCGCGGGGAGGCGGTAATGCTGCGCCTGGCCGTGCTCGACCAGGGTCAGCCCGCCGGCACGCTGATAGTCGGCCAGGCGTTGCCGGTCGCGCAGCAGCAGGCCCACTGGCAATCCGGAACGGGCCAGGCGACAGGCCCACAGACTGCCCAGGCTGCCGGCTCCGAGGATATACCAGGTCATTCAGTGAGGCAGGCGGGTGGCAGCCATGCGGCCGCTGGCAATGGCTTCCGGAAGCAACTGGCGGGCTTCGGCGAACAGTTGCTCGGCATTGATCGGTAGCGCCTTGCCGTCCATGCCGACCAGGGCGATGGCCGCCTTGACGCTGACAAAGCCTTCGCTGGTCTTGAAGGCCTTGAGATTGAGCCCCTCATGCAGGCGCTTGAAGCTGGTCGGCGAGCATTCCTGGAGGTTTTCCAGCAGGGTGATGACGGCAAAGTGCTCGTCGTCCAGGCGCGCCAGCACATCCAGCGGGCGGACCAGTTGCTGCAGGCGGCGGGCCACGCCACGCTGCAGTTCCTGTAGATAGGCAGGGCCATGTTGCAGGCGCAGGTTGTCCACGCCCTGCAGGGCGACCAGCAGGAAACATACGGCGCCGCCGCGGGTGTCGACCTGGCGTAGGCTGTCCTGCAGGCGCTGTTGCAGCAGGCGGGCATTGCCCAGCCCGGTCAGTGGGTCGACCAGATTGCGCTGTTCGAGGCTGGCGATGTTCTGGGTGAGCAGGCGGTTTTCGATGAGCAGGCGCTGCAGGGTGTTGCACAGGCGATCAGCGGCAAAGACCCGGGGTAGCAACTGCTCGTTCATCTGGCCCTTGTTGATGAAGTCGTCGACACCGTGGTCGAAGGCTTCGCTGAGGGCGTTGTCGCCTTCCTTGCCGGTGAGCAGGATGACATAGGTGTAGTGGTTGATGCTTTCGTCGAGCTGGCGTACCTGGGCGGTCAGTTGCAGGCCGTCGGTTTCCGGCATCAGCCAGTCGGCGAGCAACACGCTGGCCGGGCGCTGTTCCAGCTGCTGCAGGGCATCGGCCGCGCTGTGGGCAAAGCGGATGTCCTGGTAGCCGGCCTGGCGCAGGCTGCGGCCGATCATGGCGCTGGAGAACTTGGCGTCGTCCACCACCAGGATGCTGAGTTGAGGATTGGGCATGCGTGTCTCGCTGGTCGCTGAGGCGGAGCGGATCATGAGGTGGCATGGCTGCCGAATCCGCAGTGTTTTGGGAGGCTCAGTTATAATGAGCCGGCCTTTTTATCGTCAAGCCAGGTACGCCCCATCCGTGATGGGCTTCGTACCGTTTATCAGGAGAGTTTTCATGCCTTCGTTCGACGTGGTGTCCGAACTGGACAAGCACGAGGTTACCAATGCCGTGGACAACGCTGTTAAGGAACTGGAGCGGCGCTTCGACCTGCGTGGCAAATGCAGCCTGGAGCACAAGGACAAGACCGTGACGATTACCGCCGAGGCCGAGTTCATGCTTGAGCAGGTGCTCGACATCCTGCGCGGCAGCCTGATCAAACGCAAGATCGATTGCCAGTGCCTGGAAGTCAAGGACGCCTATGCCTCGGGCAAGGTCATGAAGCAGGAGGTGCTGCTGCGCGAGGGGATCGACAAGGAGCTGGCGAAAAAGATCGTCGCGTTGATCAAGGACTCGAAGATCAAGGTGCAGGCGGCCATTCAGGGTGAGCAGGTGCGGGTGACCGGCAAGAAACGCGATGAGCTGCAGGAAGTGATTGCCCTGCTGCGCACGCAAAGCCTGGGGATGCCCTTGCAGTTCAACAACTTCCGCGACTGATGCGCAGCGCCGGGGGAACCCGGTGGCTTGTCGCGGGTCGGACAATGGACGTCGCCTGGTTGCGCCAGGCGACGTCTTTTTTTGTGGCAAACCAAGGAGGTAGGCATGGAGATGAACGTGCAACAACTGGAACACTGGCTGGATCGCTCGGAGGCCTGGCTGCCGGTTGTCATGCAATATGCCGGACAGTTGCTGCTGGCCTTGCTGACCCTGACGGTGGGCTGGTGGCTGGTCAACGGTTTGACCCGACGGGTCGGCAATTTGCTGCAGTCGCGTCAGGTGGACCCAACCCTGCATGGTTTTATCGGTAGCCTGGCGAACATCCTGCTCAAGGTCCTGCTGCTGGTTAGCGTGGCCTCGATGATCGGCGTGGAGACCACGTCGTTCATTGCCGTGATCGGTGCCGCCGGCCTAGCTATCGGCCTGGCGTTGCAGGGCAGCCTGGGCAATTTTGCCGGCGGGGTGTTGATTCTGCTGTTTCGCCCTTTCCGGGTGGGGGAGTGGATTGAGGCACAGGGGGTCAGTGGTACGGTGGACAGTATCCAGATCTTCCACACGACGCTGCGCAGTGCCGACAACAAACTGCTGGTATTGCCGAATGGCAGCCTGTCCAACGGGGTGATCATCAACCACTCGCGGCAGCCGACCCGTCGTGTGGACATCAACCTGGGCATTGCCTACGGTAGCGATGTGCAGCAGGCCCGCAGCGTGTTGCTGGCGGTGGCCGAGGACAGCAGGGTGCTGCGTGATCCCTCGCCACAGGTGGTGGTAACCGCGCTGGGCGACAGTGCCATCAACCTATCGTTGCGCCTGTGGGTCAATTCGCCGGACTACTGGCCAGTGCTGTTTGCCTTTACCGAGCAGGCCCAGCAGCGTCTGGCTGCGGCCGGTATCGAGATCCCCTTTCCGCAGCGCGTGGTGCACCTGCGCCAGGCGTGACGGGCGGCGCGTCAGCGGCCACGCCGGCTGCTGATGCGCACCAGGCGGTTACCCTCGAAACGCAGGAAGTAGTACATGCCATTGTACGGCCCGTAGCTCCATTCCTCGACGGCCACTTCGTGAAGGAAACCGTAGTCGTCGCGGCGTTCCCGGTAGCCCAGCGGGTCGCGGCTGTTGGGTTCGCCGCACTTGCTGTGTACTTCATGGCTGCTGTCGTCCAGGCTGACCAGCTGGTTGCCGCAGCGGTGGGTGGAGGCGGCCTGGAGCAGTGCGGGACTGCCCAGCAACAAAACCAGGCTCAGCAGGTGGCGGGGCGACATCTCAGCGGTTCCTCTTGCGTTCGATGCGCACCAGGCGGTTACCTTCGAAGGTCAGGATATTGAGCATGCCGTTGTTCGGGCCGTACACCCATTCCTCGATCAGCAGCTCGCGGCGCTCGTAAGGGCCGAGGGTATAGCCTACCGGGTCGCGGTAGCGCGGCTCGCCGCAGGCCTGTAGTACTTCGAACTTGCGATCACCCTCGCTTACCAGGCTGCTGCCGCAGCGCAGGCTGTCGGCCTGCGCTGGCAGGCTGGCTCCGCTCAGCAGCAGAAGGGTGAGGGCTAGGTGAGGTAGCGCACGGTAGTGGTTCATAGGCTATCCAGATGCAGGCGGGTTTCGCTGGCCCGCTCGGGCTCGCCGGCTTCGACGCTGACGTCGAGCAGATAGACGCGGCTGTCTTCCAGGCCGGCTTCACTGACCAGGAAGTCCTTGATGGCGGTAGCACGGGTCTGTGCCAGTTGGCGCAGTAGCAGGTTGCTGCCTTGCCAGTGTTGCAGCAGGGCCTGGCGCAGTTGCGCAGTGCGTTGCTCATCGTCTAGCTCGCGCCAGGCCGCTGGGGGCTGTTGCTTGAGGCGCGCGCGATAGATGCCTTCCAGCAGCGCCGGCTTGTCGTCTTCGGGAACCTGCAGTTCACGTGCCGAGGCGGGCACTCGCTCACCACGTCGTTGCAGGAGACGGTACCAGGTGTACTGGTATTCGCGCTCCAGGCGGGCTGCAGCGACGTGCGGGCCATCGGCGGCCGTGCTGGCCAGCGCTTCGATTTCCAGGCGCAATGCCGGGCGGTCCTGCAGCGCTTTGCCCAGCGTGCGTAGATTGTCCTGGGCCGCACCATCCAGTTGCTGGCTGCCGGCGGCGAAGGGCACCACACTGAGGTCGGCGTTGTTGCCGCCGACTAGCCCGGCGACGAACTTGAAGGGCGCCTGGGCAGCGCGCAAGACCAGGTTGCGCAGGGTCTGCCAGACGATCGGCATGACACTGAACTCGGGGTTGTTCAGATCGCCCTGCACGGGCAGGCGGATCTCTATCTTGCCTTCGGTATCCTTGAGCAGGGCCACGGCTAGACGGATGGGCAGGTCGACGGCATCCGGGCTGTCGACTTTCTCGCCCAGTTGCAGCTGCTCCAGCACCACAGCGTTGTCGGCATTCAGCTTGCCCTGTTCGATGCGATAGTGCAGGTCGAGGTTGAGCCGGCCCTTGCGAATGCGGTAGCCGGCGAACTTGCCGGAGTAGGGGGTCAGGGTGGTCAGTTCGACGCGCTTGAACTGGGTAGCGATGTCCAGTTTGGCCAGCGGGTCGAAGGGGGTGAGCTGGCCCTTGATGCTTACCGGCGCATATTTGTCGACCTTGCCGCTGATATCCACGCGGGCGGCACTGTTGCGCTGGCTGTCGAGCATGCCAATGCGTCCGTGCAACTGCTGGATGGCGGTGGCGAAGCTGGGCATCAGGCTGAAGTCGGCAAAGTTTGCCGAGCCGTCGTTGATGGCGATACCGCCGATGCGCAGGGCCAGGGGGCTGCCCGGGGCGGCTGCGGGAGGCGCGCTGGCGGGCTGGGGTATCAGCAGTTCACCCAGGTTGGTGGTGCGGTCTTCATTGATGATGAAGCGCACATAGGGCTGTTGCAGGTCGACGCTGGCGATGTGCAGGTGCTCGCCGTGCTGGTAATCCAGGCCGTCGAGGTTGAGTTTTTTCCAGCGTACGAAATCGCGTCCCTTGAGCTTGTCGAGGCTGTGCAGTTGCTCGACCTGCGCGGCGCCGCGTACCTGCAGTTGCAGGGGCGTGCCGTCGCGCAGGCTGACCTGCAGCTGGCTGCCGAGCAGGCCGCTGCGCAGCTCAAGGCGCACATACGGATTGAGATAGCCCTGAGCCAGGCGTAGATCGAGCTGCTGGGCATCGATGGTCAGCTCCACGGCCAGGGGTTGCAGTTGTATCTGGCCACTGCTTTTGAGGCGCCCCTGTTTGCCGACCTGGCTCTGCAGGCTGACCGGGAAGGCTTGGGCTGAGCGGCTGTCGAAGTTCTGCAGGCTCAGTTGCAGCTGGCTCAGCTCCAGGGCCAGCGGTGGATTGACGGTGTGGTCGGCAAGGTGCAGCTGGTAATCACGCAGGTCAAGCGCCTTGACCTGGATATGCCAGGGCTGGTTACTCGTTTCAGCCGTTTCAGCCGTTTCAGCCGTTTCACTGGACTCGTTTGGCGGCGTAGCTGCGGGCGGCGCAGCGGGGGTCGTGCGGCCAGGCGGTTGAGCCAGCACTTTCTGCCAGTTCAGCTGGCCGTCGGCTTCGCGGCTTAGCCAGGCTTGCAGTGCCTGGCTATCGATACGCCCGAGGTGCAGCTGCTGCTTGGCCAGGTCCAGTTGTCCATCGTGCAATTCCAGGCTGGCCAGCTTGAGCAGGGGCTGGTCGCTGTCGCTGTGCAGGGCCAGGGCGTTCAGGCGGGTATGCAGCTGTTGCAGGCGCAGGTCGGTGCCCTGGCTGAGATCCAGAGTGTACTGAGCGGCTACCTGTAGTTCTCCGCCCTTCAGCTGCAGCGGCAGATGTTCGCGGACATAAGGCCAGAGCGCCTGCAGTTGCACATCGCGCAGGCTGAGCTGGCCGCTGGACTGCAGCGGTTGCAGCTGCAGCGTACCCTGCCAGTCGAGCTTGCCACCTTGCGCTCCCTGGGCGCTGAGCTGCAGTGCGGCGTGCTCCGTGGCGCGGGTGTCGAGGTGCAGCAGCTGCAGATCGAGGTCCTGGTAGTCCAGGGCAATGGGTTCGGCGAGGCGCTGGTCGGCGAAGGCCAGGGCGCCCTGGCGGATGGCTAGACGCTCCAGACGTATTGCGGGCATGGGGCTGTCAGCGGATTCGCTGGGCGGCTCGCTGGTCGGGCCGGGTTTGAACAGCTGTGCCAGATTGAGTTGACCGTCCGCGGCAAAGGCTACGGCAATCTGCGGCTGCTGCAGGCGTACTTCACCTAGGTTCAGGCGACCTTGCCACAGGCTGCTCCATTGCAGGTCGGCATACAGCTGCTCGAGACGAATCGGCTCCTGCTCGGGTGTGCCGATACGTAGCCCCCAGGCCTGTACTTCCAGGGTGAAGGGATTGAGCTGCAGGCGTTGCAGACTGGCAGCTTCGCTGGCCTGCAGGCTGAGCTGCTGGTTGATCAGGCGCAGGGCCAGACCGGGAATCAGCAGAAAGCCCAGCAGGCTGTAGAGGGTGAGGGTTACGGCAAGCGCGCGCAGGGCGCGGGTCAATCCTTTGGGCATGGCTAACGGCCTTTGTGACTCATGCATAAACGCGCTGGCATGCCAGCTCGCTCGAGTATGGCACGCCTGGGCCGGGCGACGAATGATCAGAAGCGCAGAATGAGCGTCTTCAGCGGCGGTTGAGCGTCGTGCGAGGGAAAGTCAGCGGCTGGCAGTAGTTGTTGCCAGTCGCGCACCGGGCGACCCAGTTTGCTGGCGCAGCGCAATACCTGTTCCAGCCAGTCGCTGAAGGCTACCTTGGCCAGGTTGTTGTTGCAGACCAGGATGCCGTCACGTGCCGTGGTGAGGATCGCCGGTTTGAGCAGGCTCTGATAGTCGCGCAGCAGGTCCACCGTGCCGAAGGCACTGCGCGCCCAGGCCGGCGGATCGAGGAACACCATATCAAACTTGCGTTGTTCCAGGCGCGGGTAAGCCGGCAGGGCCTGGCCGCGGCGCCGCGCCAGGGGCAGGCCGGCCCACTGGCGGATGGCCGGAAAATAGTCGGACTGCACGAACTGCATGGCCGGCAAGTGCGGGTTGAGTTGGGCATTCTCCCGGCCAACCTGCAGGTTGCCCTCGGCAAAGTCGAGGTTGACCACCTCGCGGGCGCCACCGGCGGCGGCACACAGGCCGACACCACAGGTGTAGGCGAACAAGTTGAGCACGCGTTGCCCGGCGCTGTTGGCCTTGACCCAGGCACGTGCCTGGCGCAGATCGAGGAACAGCAGCGGATCCTGCCCGGCATGCCGGCCGCGCACCCGGTAGTGGATGCCCCATTCCTGGCCCTGCTGATCGGCCAGTGCCTCGGCGCTGGCGCTGTACACGCTGTCACGCCGGTCGATACGCGAGTTGCCAGCGCTACGGTCGTTGTAAACCAGCTGCAACGGGCTGGCGAGTTGTGCGCAGCACAGGGCATGCAGGTCCAGCAGGGCTTCGCGGGTCAGTGGCTGGTGGAAACTCTGTACCAGCAGCTGGCTGCCATAGCGATCCACGGTCAGGCCGGGCTGGCCTTCCTGGCTGCCGTGGAACAGCCGATAGCAATCGGTCTGTTGTTGGTGCAGCTCGGCCAGCAGCGGCCGGCGGGCATCAAGGGCGGCGCGCAGCGCCTGGTCGAGAGAGGACATGCGCGGCGTCTCGAAATGAACGGGTGCGCAGTCTACCAAGAAAAACGCCGGCTCCAGGCCGGCGTGACTTCGTGATCAGCGCAGCTTCCGAGCGCTACACCTATTCGCGAGCAGGGCTCGCTCCTGTGCTACAGGGCTGCGCTGTGGCGTATTGCGCCAGGATCAGCTGCGCTCGATGGCCAGTGCTACACCCTGACCGCCGCCGATGCACAGCGTGGCCAGGCCCTTCTTGGCGTCGCGCTTGATCATCTCGTGCAGCAGGGTCACCAGTACGCGACAGCCGGAGGCGCCAATGGGGTGGCCGAGGGCGATGGCGCCGCCGTTGACGTTGACCTTGGCGGCATCCCAGCCCAGCTCCTTGCCTACGGCCAGGGCCTGGGCGGCGAAGGCTTCGTTGGCTTCGATCAGGTCGAGGTCGGCCAGTTGCCAGCCAGCCTTGCTCAGGCAACGCTGGGTGGCGCCGACCGGGCCGATGCCCATGATTGCCGGATCGACGCCGGCATTGGCGTAGGCGGCAATGCGCGCCAGTACCGGCAAGCCGAGGGCCTGGGCCTTGCTGGCGCTCATCAGCAGCACGGCAGCGGCGCCGTCGTTGAGGCTGGAAGCGTTGCCGGCGGTAACACTGCCATCCTTCTTGAAGGCCGGCTTGAGCTTGGCCAGCGACTCGGCCGTGGTGCCAGCGCGCGGCTGCTCGTCGCTGGCGAAGCTGACCGGTTCGCCTTTGCGCGAGGGGATGAGGATCGGGGTGATTTCATCGGCGAAGCGCCCGGCTTCGATGGCGGCCACAGCCTTCTGCTGCGAGGCGGCGGCGAAGGCATCCTGCTCCTCGCGGCTGATGGCGTACTTGTCCACCAGGTTCTCGGCGGTGATGCCCATGTGGTAGTCGTTGAAGGCGTCCCACAGGCCGTCCTGGATCATCGTGTCGATCAGCTTGCCGTGGCCCATGCGCTGGCCGGTGCGTGCGGCGGGCATGACATAGGGCGCCTGGCTCATGTTCTCCATGCCGCCGGCGATTACCACCTCGGCGTCACCGCAACGAATCGCCTGGGCGGCCAGGTGCAGGGCCTTGAGGCCGGAGCCACAGACCTTGTTCAGGGTGAGCGCCGGTACGGCGTGCGGCAGGCCGGCCTTGAGCGCGGCCTGGCGGGCGGTGTTCTGCCCGGCGCCGGCGGTCAGTACGTGGCCAAGGATTACCTCGTCAACCTGGGCCGCCTCCAGCCCGGTTTGCTCCAGCAGGCGGCGGATGACCGCGGCGCCCAGGTCTACGGCGGCGACATTCGCCAGTGAACCCTGGAAGCTGCCAATGGCGGTACGGCTGGCGGCTACGATGACGACGTCTTGCATGCAATTCTCCTCTGCGCCCGCGTGCGGGCAGGGTGGGCCGAAAACACCGGCCATCTTGGCACAGCCGCGCTAGAGCGGCCAGTTCAGCCGCGATGGCGGTTACGGAAGAAACTCACCAGGCCGGCCGTGGAGGCATCCAGTGGCTGTCCACTGTCCTGGCCCTGTAGGTGCTGATAGACCTGACGTCCCAGCTGCTTGCCCAGTTCTACGCCCCACTGGTCGAAGGCATTGATGCCCCACAGCACGCTCTGTGCATAGACCTTGTGTTCGTAGAGGGCGATCAGTGCGCCGAGGCGGCGCGGGCTGACACGCTCCAGAATCAGCGTGTTGCTCGGCCGGTTGCCGGGAATCACCTTGTGTGGGGCCAGGCGTTGTACGTCCTGCTCGTCCAGGCCCTGGGCGCGCAGTTCGGCGGCGGCCTCGGCGAGGGTCTTGCCGTGCATCAGCGCCTGGCTCTGCGACAGGCAGTTGGCATACAGCCACTGGTGGTGATCGGCCAGCGGCTGATGGCTGACCACCGGCACGATGAAGTCGGCGGGAATCAGCGGCGTGCCCTGGTGCAGCAACTGGTGGTAGGCATGCTGGCCGTTGCAGCCGACGCCCCCCCAGATCACCGGGCCGCTCGGCGTGTGCAGTGGGCTGCCGTCCTGGCGTACCGACTTGCCGTTGGATTCCATGTCGAGTTGCTGCAGGTGGTCGGTGAAATTGCGCAGGTAATAGTCGTAGGGCAGGATCGCATGGCTCTGCGCGCCCCAGAAGCTGCCATACCACAGGCCCAGCAGGGCCAGCAGTACCGGCATGTTGCGGGCCAGCGGCGCCTGCAGGAAATGCTGGTCCATGCAGTACGCGCCGGCCAGCAGTTCCTTGAAGTTGGACATGCCGATGGTCAGGGCAATGGGCAGGCCGATGGCCGACCACAGCGAGTAGCGTCCGCCCACCCAGTCCCACAGCGGGAAGATGTTCTCGGCACGCATGCCAAAGTCGATGGCCGCCTGCGGGTGGCTGGTGACGGCGACAAAGTGCCGGTGCAGGCCGCTTTCGCTGCCCCCCTGGGCGAAGTACCAGGCGCGTGCCGCCTCGGCATTCTTCAGGGTCTCCAGGGTCGAGAAGGACTTGCTGGAAACGATGAACAGGGTGGTGGCGGCATTCAGCTGGGCGGTGACTTCGCGGAACTCGCTGCCATCGATGTTGGCCAGGTAGTGACAGTGCACGCCCTTCTGGTTGAACGGCTGGAGCGCTTCGGAAACCAGTTGCGGTCCGAGGAACGAGCCGCCGATACCGATGTTGACCACGTCGGTGATGGCCTGCTCGCTGTAGCCGCGCCACAGCCCGTTATGGATGCGCGCAACCAGTTCGGTCATCTGTTGCAGCACCTGGTGGACCTGCGGCATCAAGTCCTTGCCCTGCAGGTACAGTGGCTGGCCAACCGGGCGACGCAGGGCCGTGTGCAGGGCTGGGCGGCGTTCCGAGGCGTTGACCTCGGCACCCTCGAACAGCGCGCCGATGGCTTGGGACAAGCCAGCCTGCTCGGCCAGTTGCAGGAGCAGCGCGAGGCTCTGCTCGTCGATCAGGTTCTTCGAGTAGTCGAGAAACAGTCCGCAGCTTTCCAGGGAGTAGCGCTCGAAGCGCTGCGCATCGCTGGCGAAGGCTTCGCGCAGGTTGAAATGCTGCATGGCCTGGCGCTGCGCATGCAGGGCCGGCCAGGCGGGCAGGGCGGTGATGTCCACGGGGTTGAGAAAATGCGCCATGCCGGCAAAGTCCTTATGTCCTGCGGGAAATGCCCGGGCAGAAAAAAGCCCGGTGCTGACCGGGCCTGATTCTAACCGCAGTTGCCGGGTTTCAGGCGAGCTGCACGGGAATCGCGTTGCTGGTGTGGCTCAGCTCGTTGCCGGGCGCCATGTACAGCATGCGCGGCTGGAAGTGCTCCAGCTCGGCTTCGCTGTAGTGGGCATAGGCGCAGATGATCACCCGGTCGCCTACCTTGGCCTTGTGTGCCGCGGCGCCATTGACCGAAATGATCCGCGAGCCTTCCTCGCCACGGATGGCATAGGTGGTGAAACGTTCACCATTGTCGACGTTGTAGATCTGGATCTGTTCGTATTCGCGGATGCCGGCCAGGTCCAGCCATTGGCCGTCGATGGCGCAGGAGCCTTCGTAGTCGAGCACGGCGTGGGTGACTTCGGCGCGGTGCAGCTTGGCCTTGAGCATGATGGCGTGCATGGCGTTTTCCTCCTCGGGACGCGGCGGCGGCAGAGTGTGCCTAAGGGGGCTGCGCCGATCAAGCGCAGCACGCAGGGATTCAGTCGAGACTGAACTGCAGGTTGTCGATCAGTCGGGTTGTGCCTAGGTATACGGCGGCGAGCAGGACCAGCTGGCGATCGCTGTCCTGTACCTCGCGCAGCTGGACGGCCTCACGCAGCTCCAGGTAGTCGGGGCGCAGCCCGGCATCCTCAAGTTGCTGGCGGGCGGCAGCCAGCAGAGTGGACTGCGCAGACGGCTGGCGACGGATCTCTTCGGCCAGTTGCTGCAGGGTGCGATACAGCAGGGGCGCCAGGGCGCGTTGGCTTTCGTTCAGA
Organism: Pseudomonas fluvialis; assembly: GCF_002234375.1. Taxonomy (GTDB): domain Bacteria; phylum Pseudomonadota; class Gammaproteobacteria; order Pseudomonadales; family Pseudomonadaceae; genus Aquipseudomonas; species Aquipseudomonas fluvialis. The sequence continues at coordinate 209,527 of NZ_NMQV01000005.1, read as the reverse complement.
TAACCGTTGCGTGACGACAGCGCGAGGCCGTCGGCGGCACGCACGGTGGGCTCGCCCATGACCTGGATGGGCAGGTTGAGGTCGCGCACCAGCTTGCGAATGACCGCCAGTTGCTGGAAGTCCTTCTCGCCGAATAGCGCCAGGTCGGGTTGCACCATGTTGAACAGCTTGCAGACCACCGTGGCCACGCCCTCGAAGTGTCCAGGGCGACTGGCGCCGCACAAACCTTCGGAAACCAGCGGCACGCTGACGCGTGTCTGCTGCTGCATGCCGTCCGGGTAGACTTCCTCGACATCAGGGGTGAACAGCAGGTGACAACCTGCGCCGACCAGCTTTTCCTGATCGGCGACCAGGGTGCGTGGGTATTTGTCGAGGTCTTCGTTGGCGCCGAACTGCAACGGGTTGACGAAGATGCTGGCGACCACGAAATCAGCGCGCTGGGTGGCTTTTTCCACGAGAGCGATGTGCCCGGCGTGCAGGTTGCCCATGGTGGGTACCAGGGCGATACGCTTGCCCTCGCTGCGGGCACGGCTGACGGCGGCGCGCAGTTCGCGCAGGCTCTTGACGGTGATCATGCGGAGAATCCGTGTTCGGCGGCAGGGAACTCGGCGGCCTTGACCGCGCGGACATAGGCGCTGAAGGCGCCGAGCAGGCTGTCCTGGCCGCTCATGAAGTTCTTCACGAATTTCGGCGTGCGCCCGGATAGCGACAGGCCCAGCAGGTCGTGCATGACCAATACCTGGCCATCGGTATCCACGCCGGCACCAATACCGATTACCGGGATCTGTACGGCACGGCTGATTTCGGCGGCCAGTGCGCTGGGCACACATTCCAGCAGCAGCATCGCCGCGCCGGCCTGCTCCAGAGCCATGGCATCGGCGAGCAGTTGGCGCGCCTGGGCTTCGCCGCGCCCCTGCACCTTGTAACCACCGAACACATTGACCGACTGCGGGGTCAGGCCGAGGTGTGCGCAGACCGGTACGCCGCGTTCGGCCAGGCGGCTGATCGGCTCGGCCAGCCAGGCGGCGCCTTCCAGCTTGACCATGTGCGCGCCGGCCTGCATCAATGCTGCGCAGGAGGCGTAGGTCTGCTCCAGGTTGGCGTAGCTCATGAACGACAGGTCGCTGAGGATCAGCGCGCCCTGGTTGCCACGTTTGACGGCAGCGGTGTGATAAACCATGTCGGCCAGGCTGACCGGCAGTGTGCTGTCATGGCCTTGCACTACCATGCCCAGTGAGTCGCCAATCAGCAGCACATCGACCCCGGCCTGGCAGGCCAGTTTGGCGAACGTGGCATCGTAGGCCGTGAGCATGGCGATTTTTTCGCCTTTTTGCTTGAGCGCCTGCAGGGTGCTCAGGGTTACAGCGGGCATTTTTCTCGTCCTCATCGGCGCCGCCGGCACGGGGCTCGGGGCAACGGGACGCCTATAGTCCAGATGGGGGGGCGCCAAGTCAATTGCGGGTGTTACCCCGGTGTTACGCCGTTACCTCGTCGAGCAGGCGCTCTTCCAGGCGCTCCAGGCCCTGGTAAGGGCACTGTGCGAGCAGTTCGGTCAGCCGCCGTCCGTCGGGCAGGATCAGTTCCCCGGCGATCTCTGCCAGCGGATAGAGCACGAAGGCGCGGGCGTGCATGTGGTAGTGCGGTACCTGCAGGCGTGGTAGGTCGATACGCTGCTCGCCATACAGCAGGATATCCAGGTCGAGGGTGCGCGGCCCCCAGCGCTCCGCCTTGCGTTGACGGCCGTGGGCCTGCTCGATGCCTTGCAGGGCGTCGAGCAGCGCTAGTGGGGCCAGTTGGGTGTGCAGGCCGGCCACGGCATTCAGGTAGCGGGGCTGGTCGGGCGGGCCGAGAGGGTCGCTGGCATAGGCCGAAGACAGAGCCAGCAATTGACTGTCGGGCAATCTGGCCAGCGCCTGACAGGCATCGCGCAGTTGTGCCAGGGGCTGGGCAAGGTTGCTGCCCAGACCGATGTATACCTGTGGCACCTTACTCGCCTGCCTGCTCGCTACGTGGCCCGCGTCGCCGCTTGCCGCCACGGCGACGTTTGCGTGGTGCGGCACTGGCGGGCTCATCTGGCGTGGCACTGTCGCGCTGGCCTAGCTGGCGAATCATCTGGCGCCGCTGGCTGTCGCTGGCCTCCTGGTAGAGCGTCCACCATTCGCCCAGGCCATCGGTCTGCTCGCCGGCACTTTCGCGCAGTAGCAGGAAGTCGTAGCCGGCGCGGAAACGCGGATTCTCCAGCAACAGGTCGGCACGCTTGCCGCTGCGCCGAGGCAGGCGTTCCTGCATGTCCCAGATTTCCCGCATGGGGATGGTGAAGCGCTTGGGTACGGCGGTGTGCTTGCATTGCTCGATGACCAGTTCCTGAGCCGCATCCTGCAAGGCCACGCTGGCCGGCAGGCCGCGCTCCTGCAGTTGTGCCGCGCGCGGTGCCAGTGCCGGCCAGAGCAGGGCGGCGAACAGGAAGGCCGGGGTGACCGGTTTGCCCTCGGCAATCCGCTGGTCGGTATTGATCAGTGCCTGGCGAATCAGTGCCTCGCTGTAGCGCGGGTTGCGCTGCAGCGCCTTGGCGCTGGCCGGGAACAGCGGGGCGAACAGGTCGTACTGGCAGAGCAGGTCGAAGGTGATCTCGGCCTGGCCACTGAGGAACAGCTTGAGTACTTCCTCGAACAGTCGTGCCGCCGGAATGTCGCGCAACAAGGGGGCGAGGCGGCGAATCGGGGCTGCGGTGTGCCGCTCGATGTCGAAGTCCAGCTTGGCGGCAAAGCGTACCGCGCGCAGCATGCGTACCGGGTCTTCCTGGTAGCGTTGCTCGGGGTTGCCGATCAGGCGAATCAGCTGATTGCGAATGTCGTGGACACCATGCGCGTAGTCGAGGATGCGCTCGCTGCCCGGGTCGTAATACAGCGCGTTGATGGTGAAGTCGCGGCGCTCGGCGTCTTCTTCGAGGGTGCCGTAGACGTTGTCGCGCAGGATGCGTCCGCTTTCGTGATGCGCCGACTGCTGGTTGTCGGGGCGTGCCTGCTCGACATGGCCGGCGCGGAAGGTCGCTACTTCGATGATTTCGCGGCCAAAGTGCACGTGCACCAGCTTGAAGCGCCGGCCGATCACCCGGGCATTGCGAAACGCCGCGCGTACCTGTTCCGGGGTGGCGCTGGTCGCTACATCGAAGTCCTTGGGGGGCAGGCCGAGCAGCAGGTCGCGCACACAGCCACCCACGGCATAGGCCTGGTAACCGGAGTGCTGCAGTCGTTCGATCACGCTCAGCGCGTTACGACTGATCTGCTGGCGCCCCAGCGGATGCTGGCGCTTGCTGAGCACCAGCGGCGTGGTGCGTGGATGGGGCTGGCGTTTCCGTGGTGAACGCAAAGACTGGATCAGCTTTTTCAGCATGGGGGGCACTGTGTGGCGAATGAGGCGGCCGTTTACAGGCTTGACCGCAGAAGTGCCGCGGATTCTAGCACCGCTCGCCGGCAGGGTGAACGAAGTGGGTAGTCCAGGAAGCACAAGGGGGAGCCTAGGCTCCCCCTCAAATCACTGCGTGCTCTATTGTTATTATTGTCGTGGGCTTGCTTTTCTTGTTGTTTGACCCGGTCCCACTGGCTTGTGACCTGGGACAGCCCTCAGATCGAGGGGTAAGAGCAAACGGATTGCTTTGGTCGCTGGTGGGTCTCGGAGCCAAGGCTCTTTGCAGTTCGGGCGCTGCCTTGAGGCAGTTTTATTGTTCTCGGACTGCTGCCGGGATTCCCCGGCCGACCAACCCTCTCCAAAAGAATCAGTTAGCTGCGCCTCCGCCTTGTTGTTCTTGTTGTGCTGGAGTCGTTGCGTGTTGTTCTTGTTATGGGTGTGCGGTTCTTCTTGTTGTTGTGCCTGATATAAAGCATTTGCTGTGCCAGTTTTTGTTTTTTCTTTTAAAACAATGAGTTATGTTTTTTCCATTGCTGAATGAGCATAAAAAAACCGGGGCCTCGTTACCGTAAGCCCCGGTTCTGTTACGTCTCGGCCTGTGGGTAACAGGCTGGTTGCGGATTATTCGCTGCCCGCTGCGCTCTTGCGGCGCGGAATACCCAGGCGCTGGCGGCGCTCCCACAAGCACTTGCGGCTGATGCCCAGCTTGCGGGCCAGTTCGGTCTCGGTCATGTGATCCTGGTGCTCGAGCACGAAGTGCTGGAAGTAATCCTCCAGCGACAGGTCTTCACTGGGCTCCAGGCTGACGGCGGCCGCGCTGTTGGCGAAAGGATCGCCGTCGACTTCGAGATCCGGCTCGATATCGATACCCAGCAGTTCGGTGGAAATCTGCGGGCCTTCGCAAAGAATCACCGCGCGTTCAATGGCGTTCTCCAGTTCCCGCACGTTACCCGGCCAGCTGTACTGGCGAATCGCCTGTTCAGCTTCGCTGGCAAAATGCAGTGGTTCACGCTCCATGCGCTGACATTGCCGGGCGAGGAAGGATTGTGCGATTTCCAGCACGTCATTGCCGCGTTCGCGCAGCGGGGGGAGGCGCAGAGATATCACATGCAGCCGGTAGTAGAGGTCTTCGCGGAACTGGCCGATCTTCGACAGGGCCTTGAGGTCGCGGTGGGTCGCGGCGATCAGGCGCACATCGACTTTCTGTGACTGTACTGAACCGACCCGGCGGATCTCGCCTTCCTGGAGCACCCGCAGCAGGCGGGCCTGCGCCTCCAGAGGCAGTTCGCCGATCTCGTCAAGGAACAGGGTGCCACCATCGGCGGCCTCGACCAGGCCGGCCCGGCCGGCGCTGGCTCCGGTAAAGGCGCCTTTTTCATGGCCGAACAGCTCGGATTCGATGAGGGTTTCCGGAATGGCGGCGCAGTTCACCGAAATCAGTGGCGCTTTGGCTCGCCGTGACAGGTTGTGCAGGGCGCGTGCCACCAGTTCCTTGCCGGTGCCCGACTCGCCCTGGATCAGTACGTTGGAGTCGGTGGGGGCTACTTTGCGAATCTTGTTGTACAGCTCCTGCATGGGCGCGCAGGAACCGATGATGCCCAGCTCGCCAGTGGCCTGGCTGGGCGGTGTGCCAGTGGGCGAGGAGGACTGTTCGACGCTGGTTGGGCCGCGCTCGACGCGCTGGCGTTCGCTGAGGATACGCGCCACGGCCTGGAGCATTTCGTCGTGGTCGAAGGGTTTGGCGATGTAATCGACGGCACCCATTTTCATCGAGTCCACGGCCGAACGCAGACTGGCATAACTGGTCATGATCAGCACCGGGGTGCCCTGGGCCAACTTGATCAGTTCGGTGCCGGGCGCGCCCGGCAGGCGCAGGTCACTGACCACCAGGTCGAATCCGGGGATGTTGAAGCGCTCCTGGGCTTCCTGTACCGAGCCTGCCTCGCTGACCTGATACTGGTTGCGCTCCAGCAGACGGCGCAGGGCCGAGCGGATGATGGTTTCGTCTTCGACGATGAGGATGTGTGACATCAATGCGTTTCTCTCGACGGTCTGGCGGCCTGGTTACGGCCTGCTAGTTCGCTGGGGACGTCGTGTCGACATGGCGCGGCAGGCTGATCCGCAGGCGTGTGCCACGCCCGCTGTGCGGATCGACCGGGCTGTCGATGCTGATCTGTCCATAATGCTCTTCCACGATTGAATAGACCAGCGCCAGGCCGAGCCCGGTGCCTTTGCCAGGGTCCTTGGTGGTGAAGAAGGGCTCGAAAACCTGCTGGCGAATCGCCTTGGGAATCCCGCTGCCCTGATCTTCCACCAGCCACTCCACGCTGTGCTCGCTGGCCTGGCTGCTGATGCGGATCAGTCCGCCGGCGGGAGAAGCATCGCGGGCGTTGCTCAGCAGGTTGATGATGACCTGCGCCAGGCGTTGCGAGTCGCCATCCACCCAGTGTTGTGGGTCGCACTGGTTGCGGAATTCGACGTCCACGGCATGTCGGTTGAGCGAGAGCAGGGCAATGGCTTCCTCGGTGACTGCGGCCAGGCACACCGGCTCGCTGCTTTGCTGGCGGCCGCCGGCATGGGCAAAGTTCATCAGCGACTGGACGATGCGTGACACCCGGCGGGTCTGCTCGATGACTTGGCTGCTGATTTCGTTGATCTCCGCATCGCCCTCCCGCTCTTCACGCAGGTTCTGCGCCAGGCAGGCGATGCCGGTAATGGGGTTGCCGATTTCATGGGCCACGCCGGCGGCCAGGCGGCCAATGCTGGCTAGTCGCTCGGAGTGGGCCAGGCGATCTTCCAGCAGACGGGTTTCGGTGACGTCCTCGACGAGGATTACCAGGCCGCTGTTGCCGGGAGCCAGTGGTTCCTCAATGGCCGCCTTGTGCAGGTTCAGCCAGCGTGCCTGGCCATCGACACTCAGGCGCTGCTTGTGGCGGTGCGGCTCGCTCTGTCGGCTGAACTCTTCCAGCAGGTTGCGCCAGGGCGCTTCCAGGCTGCCCAGCCGCGAGCCGACCACGCGTTGCGCAGATATTCCGGTGAGTTGCTCCAGGGCGCGGTTCCACATGAGGATTTCCTGGTCCTTGGCCAGTGAGCAGACCCCCATGGGCAGTTCCTGCAGGGTTTGCCGGTGGTAGCGGCGCAGGCTGTCCAGTTCAGCGGCCAGGCCGGTGAGGCGCGACTGATAGTCCTCCAGGCGGCTTTCAATGAAGTGGATGTCTTCGCTGACGTAGCTTTCGCTGCCGGATTTGTAGGGCAGGAAGGTTTCGATCATGTCCTGTGCCACGCTGGGCCCCATCAAGCCGGACAGGTTGGCTTCCAGGCGGTCGCGCAGACGGCGCAGGGCGTAGGGGCGGCGCTCGTCGAACGGCAGTTGCAGGTCCTGCAGGGCCTGCTCGACTTCGCGCTGAGCGGTGATGGCGCCCAGTGGCTTGCTCAGTTGCGCAGCGAATTCCTGCGGCGAATTGGCCAGCAGTTCGCGTCGCTGCGGGCGACGAACGTTATCCACGGTGCAGGCGTCGGCGGCGCTTTGTTCCTCGGCGCTGCTGCGGCTGAACAGCGAAACCAGGGTGAACACCGTGACGTTGGCGGCCAGTGAGGCGATGGCGGCGAGGTGCCAGTTGTTACTGTCCAGGTGCAGGGTGTAACCGGCCAGGTGCAGGCTTTGCAGTTCAGTGATCAGCGGCAGCAGCATGCTGACCAGCCACAGGGCGATGCCGGTGAGCAGGCCGGCGATGAAACCGCGGCGATTGGCGCTGGGCCAGTAGAGAACGGAGAGCGTGGCGGGGAGAAACTGTAGTGTGGCCACGAAGGCGACGATGCCCAGGTTGGCCAGGTCCTGTTCGGCTGCCAGCAGCAGGTAGAAGCCATAGCCGGCCATGATGATGGCAATGATCAGCAGGCGACGTGTCCATTTCAGCCAGCGATAGATGTTGCCGCCAGCAGGTGGCTGGTACAGCGGCAGCACCAGGTGATTGAGCACCATGCCGGACAGTGACAGGGTCGAGACGATGATCAGGCCGCTGGCGGCAGACAGGCCGCCGACGTAGGCGACCAGGGCCAGCAGATCATTATCCAGTGCCATGCCCAGGCCCAGGGTGAAGTATTCCGGGTTGGTGGTAGCGCCCAGGCGCAGGCTGGCCCAGAGGATCAGCGGTACCGCCAGGCTGAACAGCAACAGCAGCAACGGCAGGCCCCAGCTGGCGCTGACCATGGCGCGTGGGTTGAGGTTCTCCGTGAAGGTCATGTGATACATGTGCGGCATGACGATGGCCGAGGCGAAGAACACCAGCAGCAGGGTGCGCCATGGTCCCTCCTGCAGGGGCGTGTGCAATTCGCTGAGGCTGGCTTGGTTCTGTTGTAGCCAGACCTGCAGTTCCTGCGGGCCGTCGAACACGCCATACAGCGCATACAGGCCAATGGCGCCCAGGCAGAGCAGCTTGACCAGCGATTCGAAGGCAATGGCGAAGACCAGTCCCTGGTGTTTCTCGCGGGTGGCGATATGGCGTGCGCCGAACAACATGGTGAACAGCGTGATCAACGCACAGAAACCCAGGGCAAAGCGCTCCTGCAGTGGTTCGCGGGTGAGGATGCCTACCGAGTCGGCGACGGCCTGGATCTGCAGGGCCAGCAGCGGCAGCAGGCCGAGCAGCATGAACAGGGTGGTCAAAGCGCCCGCCCAGCTACTGCGAAAGCGGAAGGCGAACAGGTCAGCCAGCGAGGACAGCTGGTAGGTGCGGGTAATGCGCAGGATCGGGTAGAGCAACACTGGAGCCAGCAGGAAGGCACCGGACACCCCGAGAAAGCTGGCCAGGAATCCATAGCCGTACTGGTAGGCCATGCCTACGGTGCCGTAGAAGGCCCAGGCACTGGCGTAGACCCCCAGTGACAGGGTGTAGGTCAGCGGATGACGCATGATCCAGCGCGGAATCAGGCCACGGTCGCTGATCCAGGCAACACCGAACAGGGTTAGCAGGTAGAGGCAACTGATCAGGATCAGTTGGCCGAGGTCAAAGCTCGTCAGCATCGCGTTGGCTCTGCAGGATAAGGGTTACCACGATGAGGATCAGCCACAGCAGGTAGGGGCGATACCAGGCGCCGCTGGGCTCGATCCACCAGTCCATGATGGCTGGAGAGAACAGGTAGATGCCGACCACCAGGATCAGCACAAGGCGATAGATGTACATGACGAGCGATGAGTCTCAGGCAGCAGGCTGCCAGTTATAAGCGCTGGGCTTCGGCTTGGCGAGTGCTGCGTGGCGTCGTCACGGCAATTGTGCTTCGGCCAGGCTCGCGCAGCGTGGAATGCGCGCCGCCTGCCAGTGCGTGATGGCCCAGCGCATCACCTCGTGCGGCATGGCGTCGTGCAGCGCTCCGGGAGGCTGCTGGCCGAGCGCACGCAGGGCGCGCAGCAGCAGGGGGGCAGCCTGTTGCGCGGGCAGCGGTGGCGAACGGTAGCGCTTGCCCAGCTTCTGTCCGTCCGGCTGGATGATCAGCGGAACGTGCAGGTAGCGCGGTTGCGGCAGGCCGAGCAGTTGTTGCAGGTAGAGTTGGCGTGGCGTGGAATCGAGCAGGTCGGCGCCGCGCACGACATCGGTCACACCTTGCCAGGCGTCATCCACAACCACTGCCAGCTGGTAGGCGAACAGGCCGTCGCGGCGGCGAATGATGAAATCGCCGGCCTCTTGCAGTGCCTGGCTGAACATACCCTGCACGCGATCGGTGAAGTGGTAGGTGCAGTCCGGGACACGCAGGCGGATGGCTGTACCCTGTAGGGCATGACCGGCTGCGCGGCAGGTGCCGGGGTAACGGCCGGCATGGCCTTCCAGTTGCTTGCGCGAGCAGGTGCAGGCATAGGCCAGGCCACGTTCCAGCAGCTGTTCGACAACCGCGGCGTAGGCCGCCAGGCGCTGGCTCTGGTAGAGCACCTGACCATCCCATTCGAAGCCGTAGTCTTCCAGGGTGCGCAGGATGGCCGCCTGCGCGCCGGGCATCTCGCGGGGTGGGTCGAGGTCCTCCATGCGCAGCAGCCACTGGCCGCCGGCATGGCGGGCATCCAGGTAGGAGGCCAGGGCGGCGACCAGCGAGCCGAAGTGCAGATAGCCGCTGGGCGTCGGGGCGAAACGCCCGATGTAGGCAGAGTCGGTCATGGCGTGCAGGCTACTGGCTGTGGCAGATACATGCCAGTCTGCAAAATGCCGACGGGGCGCCTTGGCGCCCCGTCGTGCTGCAGCGAGTGGCCTCAGGAGCCGAGCTGCTTTTCCTTGATTTCCGCAAGGGTCTTGCAGTCGATGCACAGGGTCGCTGTCGGACGGGCTTCCAGGCGGCGGATGCCGATTTCGACGCCACACGAGTCGCACCAGCCGTACTCGTTGTCTTCGATCAGTTGCAGGGTTTCGTCAATCTTCTTGATCAGTTTGCGCTCGCGGTCGCGGGCGCGCAGTTCAAGACTGAACTCTTCTTCCTGGCTGGCGCGGTCGGCCGGGTCGGGGAAGTTGGCGGCTTCGTCCTGCATGTGATGCACGGTGCGATCCACTTCCTGCATCAACTCAAGTTTCCACTTGTTGAGGATGTCGGTGAAGTGGGCGCGCATGGCCTCGCTCATGTACTCCTCGCCCTTCTTTTCTTTGTAGGGTTCGAAGCCACGAATCAGTTGGCTGTTTTGTTGCTTTGCTTTTGTGGCCATGGATGGCTGCCTCTCACTTGCTCTAATCCATCGCGCAGGGGCGTGTCCCTTGCTCGCGGTGCGAGCCCTGCGGCTGCGAGCGGGCGAACTTACCAGAAGCCTAGCAACGATGCCACTCCCGCATGTCGCACGTGCTGCCGCTTTGGCAGGCCTTGGGTACAATCGCGTGTTTTATCCTTGAAGGATAGGCCAATGGCCCGGATTTACAGTGCGCGCAGTCGCGCCATCGAACCTTTCCATGTCATGGCGCTGTTGGCGCGTGCCAACCAGTTGCAGGCGGCCGGGCATGATGTGATCCATCTGGAGATCGGCGAACCGGACTTTTCCACGGCCGAGCCGATTGTGCGTGCCGGCCAGGCGGCGCTGGCCGCCGGGCACACCCGCTACACCGCGGCCCGCGGCCTGCCGGCGCTGCGCGAAGCAATTGCCGGTTTTTATGCGCAGCGCTACGGGGTGTCGGTCGACGCCGAACGCATCCTGATTACCCCCGGTGGCAGCGGTGCCTTGTTGCTGGCCGCTGCCTTGCTGGTTGATCCGGGCAAACACTGGCTGCTGGCTGATCCGGGCTATCCCTGCAACCGGCACTTCCTGCGGCTGGTCGAGGCGAGTGCGCAACTGGTGCCGGTCGGTCCGCAGCAGCGCTACCAGCTGGATGCAGGCAGCGTGGCACAGTATTGGAATGCCGACAGCGTCGGGGCTCTGGTTGCTTCGCCCGCCAACCCGACCGGCACCCTGTTGCAGGCAAACGAGCTGGCCGCGCTGTCCGGCGCGCTGAAAGCGCGTGGCGGGCATCTGGTGGTGGATGAGATTTATCACGGCCTGACCTACGGCTGCACGGCCGATACGGTGTTGCAGGTGGATGACCAGGCGTTTGTCCTCAACAGCTTTTCCAAGTATTTCGGCATGACCGGCTGGCGTCTCGGCTGGCTGGTGGCGCCTGACGATGCGCTTGGCGAGTTGGAGAAACTGGCGCAAAACCTCTATATCAGCGCGCCGAGCATCGCCCAATATGCGGCGCTGGCCTGCTTCAGCGATGAAAGCCAGGCGATTTTCGAGCAGCGTCGCCAGGCCTTTGCCGAGCGCCGCGACTACTTGCTGCCTGCGTTGCGCGAGCTGGGTTTTGCCATCGCGGTAGAACCGCAGGGGGCGTTCTATCTGTATGCCGATGTTTCGGCCTTCACCGACGATGCCTTTGCCTTCTGCCGCTATTTTCTCGAAGAGCAGCATGTGGCCTTTACCCCGGGGCTGGATTTTGGCCAGCACCTGGCGAGCCGGCATGTGCGTTTTGCCTATACGCAAAGCCTGCCGCGTCTGGAACAGGCGGTCGAGCGGATTGCCCGCGGTCTGCGTCAGTGGTCAGGTCATGCACTTTGATCCGCCCTTGCAGGAAGCGCGCCTGCTGCGCCGTTACAAGCGCTTCCTGGCCGATGTCGAGACGCCGCAGGGCGAGTTGCTGACCATCCACTGCGCCAACACCGGCTCGATGCTCAACTGCCAGGGCGAAGGTGCTCGTTTGTGGTTCAGTCGCTCGCAGGACCCCCGACGCAAGCTGCCGGGCACCTGGGAACTGGTGGAAACCCCGCAGGGGCGCCTGGCCTGTGTGAATACCGCGCGCGCCAATGCGCTGGTGGAGGAGGCGCTGCTGCAGGGGGTGATCAGTGAGCTGGCAGGCTTCACCCGGCTGCGTCGTGAAGTGCCGTTTGGCGAGGAAAACAGCCGCGTGGACTTTTGTCTGGACTACCCCGGCGGGCCGGCCTATGTCGAGGTGAAGAGCGTCACCCTGGGCTTTGCCAACAGCCCGTTGGCGGCTTTTCCCGATGCGCGCAGCGTGCGGGCCTGCAAGCATCTGCGCGAGCTGGCGCGTCTGGCTCAGCAAGGCGTACGGGCTGTGCAGCTGTACTGTGTCAACCTCAGCGGGGTCGATGCTGTGCGGGTCGCCGAGGAAATTGATCCCGCGTATGCCGCCGAGTGCCGCCGAGCGCGGGACGCCGGGGTCGAGTTCCTGGCCTATGCCAGCCACCTGGATGTACAGGGTGTCTGGCTGCGCGAGTCTCTGCCGGTGTCCTGCGCTTAGGCTGGGGGCCTTCAGCGCAAGCCGCGCTGGCGCTCGTCGAGTTCGCGGATGTACTTGAAGACCTTGCGTGCGGCGGCCGGTGGCTTGTTGTGGGCCGCTTCATGCTGGGCATGGCGGATCAGCCCGCGCAGGTGCTGGCGGTCGGTATCCGGGTAGTCGCTGACGAACTGTTCGAGGGTCTGGTCATCGCCATTGAGCAGGCGGTCACGCCAGCGCTCCAGGGCATGGAAGCGTTCGTTGTATTCGCGGGTGGAGGCGTCCAGCTGGTCGACCAGCGCGCGAATCGCCTCGACATCAGCGCTGCGCATCAGTTTGCCGATGTATTGCAGGTGGCGTTTGCGGGCAATATGCGCATGGTGCTTGGGGGCGTCGAGCAATGCCTTGTGCAGGGCGTCGCTGAGTGGCAACTTGGCCAGCATGTCGGGCGTCAGGGTGGTCAGGCGCGCGCCCAGCTCCTGCAGTTCGTGCAGTTCGCGCTTGATCTGGGATTTGCTCTTCTCGCCAGAGAAGTCGTCATCGAAAAAATCGGCCATGGGCAGGGTCCAGTGGGAAACCTGCCCATGATAACCAGTCCGGCAGCGCTTGTCCGAGCGACTGCCGGGTAGTGGAGTAAGGCAATGAGTGCAGTGCAAGGGGTAGGGCCGCAAGCTCAGCAACAGCTGGCCGAGCAGGTCGAACAGATTATCGATGAGGCGCGCCGGCAGGGCGCCAGTGCCTGCGAGGTGGCGGTGTCGCTGGAGCAGGGGCTGACCACCAGTGTACGCCAGGGTGAGGTGGAGACCGTTGAGTTCAATCGTGACCAGGGCTTTGGCATTACCCTCTATCTAGGGCAGCGCAAAGGTTCGGCGAGCACCTCGGCCAGCGGCACAGAGGCCATTCGCGAAACCGTGGCCGCCGCGCTGGCGATTGCCCAGCATGCCAGCGAGGATGACTGCGCTGGCCTGGCCGACGCGGCGTTGATGGCCCGCGAGCTGCCCGACCTGGATCTTTACCATCCCTGGTCGATCGAGCCTGAGCAGGCCATCGAGCTGGCCCTGCAGTGCGAGGCCGCAGCGTTTGCCCATGATCCGCGCATCCGCAATGCCGATGGCAGCAGCTTGTCCAGTCACCAGGGCTGCCGGGTCTATGGCAACAGTCACGGCTTCATCGGCGGCTACACCAGCAGCCGGCACAGCCTGAGCTGCGTGATGATTGCCGAGCAGGCCGGGCAGATGCAGCGTGACTACTGGTATGACGTGAACCGTCGCGCTGAGCGCCTGGAAAGCCCCGAGCTGATTGGTCGGCGTGCTGCTGAACGGGCGGTTCGGCGTCTGGGTGCGCGTTCGGTGCCGACCTGCGAGGTGCCGGTGCTGTTTGCCGCCGAATTGGCTGGTGGCCTGTTTGGTCATCTGCTGGCGGCGATTTCCGGTGGCAACCTGTACCGGCGCTCCTCGTTCCTGGTGGATGCATTGGGCCAGACGCTGTTCCCGGAGTGGATGACCATCGATGAACGCCCGCGGCTGCCGGGTGGACTGGCCAGTGCGGCGTTTGACGGCGATGGTCTGGCCACCTACGACAAGGCGTTCATTGAGCAGGGGCGTCTGGTCTCCTACGTGCTGGGTACCTACTCCGGGCGCAAGCTGGGCATGCCCAGCACCGCCAATGCGGGCGGTGTGCACAACCTGTTCGTCAGCCATGGCACGGATGACCAGGCCGCGCTGCTGCGGCAGATGGGGCGTGGCCTGCTGGTCACCGAGCTGATGGGGCAGGGCGTGAACTTGGTGACCGGTGACTATTCGCGGGGAGCGGCAGGCTTCTGGGTGGAAAACGGCGAGATCCAGTTCCCCGTCGAGGAAGTGACGATCGCCGGAAACCTGCGCGATATGTTCCGCCAGATAGTCGCGGTGGGCGCTGATCTGGAGTGGCGCGGCAATGTGCGTAGCGGTTCGCTGCTGATCGAACGGATGACCGTGGCGGGCAGTTAAGAGCAGGGTGTAAACACCAGCCCTGCACTGCACATCGCGGCGGGGCTTGGTTGCTCAGGCGGGCCGTGGACGGGCCGTTGATGTGCTTGCGACGTGCAGTCGCTATTCGCCTTCCTCGAAGAAGTCCTCGATCAGCGCGCACAGCGCGTCCAGCGCTTCTTCGGCCTGTTCGCCTTCACCATGCAGGCGTAGCGGCGTGCCCTTGCCGGCCGCCAGCATCATTACCGACATGATGCTTTTGCCATCCACCAGGCTGCTGTCGCAGCGCCCCAGGCGAATCTGGCAGGGGAAACGATTGGCCACGCCGACGAACTTGGCCGCGGCGCGGGCATGCAGGCCGAGCTTGTTGATGATGGTGATGTCGCGCGCGGGCATGGGCTGGTCCTTAGTGCAGATCGCGATGGCGAATTTGCACGTTCTTCAGCAGTGGACGCAAGGCTTGTCCGAGGCGTTCGGCCAGGTAGACCGAGCGGTGTTGGCCGCCAGTGCAACCAATAGCCACGGTGACATAGGCGCGATTGCTCGCGGCAAAGCGTGGCAGCCACTTGTGCAGGTAGGCCAGCAGGTCGTTAAGCATTTCGCCGACATCGCTCTGCGCGGCCAGGTATTCCTGTACGCCCTGATCCAGTCCGGACTGGGCGCGCAGTTCAGGCTTCCAGTAGGGGTTGGGTAGGCAGCGCACATCGAATACCAGGTCGGCATCCACGGGGGCACCGCGCTTGAAGCCAAAGGACTCGATCAGGAATGCGGTGCCGGGCTCGGGGGTGTTGAGCAGACGCAGCTTGAGAATATCGCGCAGCTGATAGAGGTTCAGCTGGGTAGTATCGATACGCAAGTCGGCCAGGTCGGCAATACTGCCGAGCAGGACCTTCTCGTCGGCAATAGCCTCGCCCAGTGAGCGCTGGTCGTTGGTCAGCGGGTGGCGGCGTCGGGTTTCGGAAAAGCGCTTGAGCAGGGTCTCGTCAGCAGCATCCAGATACAGGACATGGCATTGGATATGCCGGGCGCGTACGTCAGCCAGGAGTTCGGGAAAGCGTTGCAACTGGCTGGGTAGATTGCGCGCATCGATGGATACGGCGACCCGTGGATGCATCAGTTCGGTATGCAGCAGAGCGCGTTCGGCCAATTCCGGCAGCAACGCTGCCGGCAGGTTGTCGATGCAGTAGAAACCATGGTCTTCCAGCACATCCAGTGCCGTACTCTTGCCCGAGCCGGAGCGGCCGCTGACGATGATCAGCTGCATGGCCAGGCTTAACTGCCGCTCTGCACGGCCAGTACCACCTGCAACAGGGCCTCGTTGCTGTCGGCCTGGCGCAGGCGTTCCCGTACGTCGGCGCGATCGAGCATGCTGGCGATCTGTCGGAGTAGTTCCAGGTGTTCGTCGGTAGCTGCTTCCGGAACCAGTAGGACAAACAGCAGATCCACCGGGGCGCCGTCGATGGCGTCGAAGTCCACGGGGGCATCCAGGCGCAACACGGCGCTCAGTGGCTGGCTGCAACCGGGTAGACGGCAGTGGGGAATGGCGATGCCGTTGCCAAAGCCGGTCGAGCCAAGCTTCTCGCGGGCAATCAGGCTTTCAAAGATTTGTTGTGCATCCAGGTCGGGCAGGTCGCGGGCAATCAGCTGAGCGATCTGTTCGAGGACGCGTTTCTTGCTGCCGCCCGGCACGTTCACCAGGGAACGGCCGGGGGTCAGGATATTTTCGAGACGGATCATGGGATCAGCGGACGGTTGCGCCCTGCTGGCGGTCGAGGTGCTTTTCCTTGTGCTTGATCAGCTGGCGGTCCAGTTTGTCAGCCAGCAGATCAATGGCCGCGTACATGTCTTCATGCTCGGCGTTGGCGACGACTTCGCCGCCGGCGATGTGCAGGGTGGCTTCGATTTTCTGCTTGAGCTTCTCGACCTCAAGGATGATCTGCACGTTGGTGATCTTGTCGAAATGGCGCTCCAGACGGCTGAGTTTCTCGCCGATGTAGTCGCGCAGGGCGTCGGTCACATCCAGTTGGTGTCCACTGATGTTGACTTGCATACCGCTTCTCCTTGTTGCCCGGTGGGTAGTGACAGGCTAGCTCAGCCGTCGGGGTAATTACTTGGCCTGAATCAATTTCCGGCCGTTGTCTGAGTGTATTCAGAGTAGCCGCTTGCGTTCGCTGGAGGGTGCAATACCCAGTGACTCGCGGTATTTGGCCACTGTACGGCGGGCTACCTGAATGCCTTGTGCTTCCAGTAGACCAGCGATCTTGCTGTCGCTCAATGGCTTTTTGCTGTTCTCCGCCGCCACCAGTTTCTTGATGATGGCACGTATTGCAGTGGACGAGCATTCGCCGCCTGCTGCCGTGCTCACATGGCTGGAGAAGAAGTATTTCAGTTCGTAAATGCCCCGTGGGGTGTGCATGTATTTCTGCGTGGTAACCCGCGAAATGGTTGACTCGTGCATGCCCACTGCTTCGGCAATGTCATGCAGCACCAGCGGCTTCATGGCCTCGTCACCGTAGTCGAGGAAGCCGCGTTGGTGTTCGACGATCTGGGTCGCCACCTTCATGAGGGTTTCATTGCGGCTCTGCAGGCTTTTGATGAACCAGCGGGCTTCCTGCAGCTGGTTGCGCATGAAGGTGTTGTCGGCGCTGGAGTCGGCGCGGCGTACGAAACCGGCGTATTGTGGGTTGACGCGCAGGCGTGGCATGGCCTCCTGGTTAAGTTCGACCAGCCAGCGCTCATTGTCCTTGCGCACGATGATATCGGGCACGATGTATTCGGGTTCGCTGCTTTCGATCTGTGCGCCGGGGCGTGGGTTGAGGCGCTGGATCAGTTCGACGACCTGGCGCAGTTCGTCTTCCTTGAGGCGCAGGCGCCGTCCCAGTGCGGCATAGTCACGGCTGCCCAGCAGGTCAAGATGTTCCTCGACCAGGCGTTTGGCTTCTTCCAGCCAGGCGGTTTGCGCAGGCAGTTGACGCAGTTGCAGCAGCAGGCACTCACGCAAATCGCGTGCGCCAATACCGGCGGGCTCGAATTGCTGGATGCGGTGCAGAACGGCCTCGATCTCGTCGAGTTCGACATCCAGTTCGGGATCGAAGGCTTCGAGGACTTCTTCAAGGGTTTCCTCAAGGTAACCCTGGGGGTTCATGCAATCGATCAGGGTGACCGCGATCAGCCGGTCCTTGTCGCTCATCGGCGCCAGATTGAGCTGCCAGAGCAGATGGCTGTGCAGGCTTTCGCCGCTGCTGGTGCGGCTGGTGAAGTCCCATTCATCGTCATCATTGCTCGGCAGGCTACTGGCGCTGGTCTGGTAGACATCTTCCCAGGCGGTATCGACCGGCAGTTCGCTGGGAATGCGCTCGTGCCACTCACCTTCTTCGAGCTGTGCTTCGTGTTGTTCGCTGCTGGTACTGGCAATTTCCTGCGGGCTGGTCAGGGTCAGACTGTCGCCTTCGGCCAGCGGGTCGCTGTTGTCGAAGTCTTCGCCTTCTTCCTGGCGTTCGAGCATCGGGTTGGATTCCAGCGCTTCCTGGATTTCCTGCTGCAGGTCCAGTGTCGAGAGCTGAAGCAGGCGAATGGCTTGTTGCAGCTGCGGTGTCATCGTCAGCTGCTGGCCCATCTTGAGTACGAGCGATGGTTTCATAGCAGGGGGCTAGCACCTTGTTTGCCGGCGCCTTCGCGCCATCCACTACAGGGCGCCTTGAGGCGCCGCCAGGAAGCAAGATATATGCCTGATTTTTTGCGCTTTGCCTAGCAGGTCGTTGCCTGAGAGGCGCGGCTTTATAAGCGGAACTCGTGGCCGAGGTAGACTTCCTTGACGTGCTGGTTGGCCAGAATGGCTTCAGCGTTACCTTCGGCAATCAGTCGCCCTTCGCTGACAATATAGGCGGTTTCACAGATGTCGAGGGTCTCGCGGACATTGTGGTCGGTGATCAGGATGCCGATGCCGCGATTCTTCAGGTGGTGGATGATCTGCTTGATATCGCCCACCGAGATGGGGTCGACACCGGCAAAGGGTTCGTCGAGCAGGATGAACTTGGGTTCGGTGGCCAGGGCGCGGGCAATTTCCACGCGGCGCCGTTCGCCGCCGGACAGGCTCATGCCCAGGCTGTCACGAATGTGGTGAATATGGAACTCCTGCAGGAGGTCCTCCAGGGCCTGGCGGCGACCGGCGCGATCGAGGTCCTTGCGGGTTTCCAGGATCGCCATGATGTTGTCGGCAACGCTCAGCTTGCGAAAGATCGAGGCCTCCTGGGGCAGGTAGCCGATGCCGGCACGGGCGCGGCCATGCATGGGCTGGTGGCTGAGATCCTGCTGATCGATGAGGATGCGCCCCTGATCAGCCTGTACCAGGCCAACGATCATGTAGAAGCAGGTGGTTTTGCCGGCGCCGTTGGGGCCGAGCAGGCCGACGATCTGCCCGCTGTCGATGCTGAGGCTGACGTCGCGAACCACCTGGCGGCCTTTGTAGCTCTTGGCCAGGTGCTGAGCTTGGAGAGTTGCCATTATTGGGCCTGGTTCTTGCGCGGTTGCAGGATCATGTCGATGCGCGGACGCGGCGTGCTGATGGCATTGCCGCTGGCACGACCGGCGTTGACGATCTGGCGGCGCGTGTCATAGACGATTTTTTCGCCCTCGAAGGTGTTGCCCTGCTGCACGACCTTGGCCTGATCGATAAGGATGATCCGTTCGTTGGCGGCAAAGTACTGGATAGTGCGGCCGTAGGCCTTGACGATGTCCTTGTCGACGGCCGGCTTTTGTTCGTAGTAGGCGCGATTGCCGACCGCCGTGAACACTTCGATATCACCATTCTTGTCTTGGGTGATGGTCACTGTGTCGCCGGTGATCTTCAGGGTGCCCTGGGTGATCACCACGCTGCCGCGGTAAACGGCTACACCCTGGCGTTCGTCCAGTTCGGCACTGTCGGCCTGCACGCGGATGGGTTGCTCGCGATCGCTGGGCAGGGCCATGGCGACGCTGCTGGCGCAGGCCAGGGCGAGCGAAAAAAACAGGGGGATTGGGTTATCGAACCTCATGCTGGCCTCTTACGTTGGACAGCAGGTGCATCCGGCTGTCTTGCAGGTACGCTTTCATTCCTTGTGCCGTGGTCACCCCGTTGGCGGCGTCGATTCTAACGGCTTGCCGGGTTTCGGCATATTCCTTGTCGGGAAAAACCGTCAGCCGGCTGGTGGTCAGCAGGGTCGGGCGGCCGCGTGCGTCGGTACGGGCAATGCGTACATTGTCGATCAGTTCCACCTCGCTGCCGTCGCCCTTGGCTTCGCCGCGGGTGCTTTGTACATGCCAGGGGTGTGGGTTGCCGCGGTATAGCAGCAGGTCGGGCTGCTCGACCAGGGTTAGTTCGCTGCGCTGCAGGTGCTCCAGGCGCGGGGCCTGCAGGCGGTAGTCGAGGGTGCCGTCGGCCTGGTACTGCACGGTTTCCGTGCCGATGATGTAGAAGTCCACCTGCTCGGCGCTGCTGGTGTTGGCGGTCCGGGCCAGAAAGGTTTCCGGTCGGATGTTCCAGTAGCCCAGCGCCAGCAGACCAATAAGCACCGGCAAGCCCAACAGGACCGGGCGCAGGTTTTTGTTCGGTCGTTTCACAGGTAGGCCGCCTGTGCCTGTTCGAGGGTGCCCTGGGCACGCATGATCAGTTCGCAGAACTCGCGTGCGGCGCCCGCACCGCCGGCGGCACTGGTAATGCCGTGAGCGTGCTGGCGTACGAAGGCATCAGCGCTGGCTACGGCCATGCCCAGGCCCACCCGGCGGATCACCGGCAGGTCGGGCAGGTCGTCGCCGAGGTAGGCAACTTCCTCGTAACCCAGGCCCAGTTCGCCGAGCAGCTGCTCCAGTACCACCAGTTTGTCCTCACGCCCCTGGATGAGGTGTTGGATGCCCAGGTTGGCGGCGCGTCGTTCAACCACTGGCGAACTGCGTCCGCTGATGATCGCGGTTTGTACGCCGCTGGCGATCAGCATCTTGATGCCGTGGCCGTCCAGTGTGTTGAACGTCTTGAATTCACTGCCGTCGGCCAGGAAATACAGGCGCCCATCGGTCAGCACGCCGTCGACGTCGAAAATGGCCAGGCGTACGGCCTTGGCGCGTTGCAGTAGGGCATTGCTCATGTTCAGAGAACTCCGGCACGTAACAGATCGTGCATGTTCAGGGCGCCCACCGGACGGTCGTTGCCGTCGACTACCACCAGGGCGTTGATCTTGTGGTCTTCCATGATTTTCAAGGCTTCCGCGGCGAGCATCTCGGGGCGAGCGGTCTTGCCGTGCGGGGTCATCACCTCGTCGATTGCCGCGCTGCGCAGGTCAATGCCCTTGTCCAGCGTGCGGCGCAGGTCGCCATCGGTGAAGACGCCGGCCAGGCAGCCGTCACCTTCAAGAATTACCGTCATGCCCAGTCCCTTGCGGGTCATTTCCAGCAGGGCTTCACGCAGCGAGGTGCCGCGGGCGACGCAAGGCAGGCGCTCGCCGCTGTGCATGACGTGCTCAACCTTGAGCAGCAGGCGCCGGCCCAAGGCTCCGCCGGGATGCGAGAAGGCGAAGTCTTCGGCGGTGAAGCCGCGTGCCTCGAGCAGGGCAATGGCCAGGGCATCGCCGAGCACCAGGCTGACCGTGGTGGAGGCGGTGGGTGCCAGGTTCAGCGGGCAGGCTTCCTGCTCGACGCTGGCGTCAAGGTTGACTTCCGCGGCCTGTGCCAGCGGAGAGGCGCTATTGCCGGTCATGCTGATCAGGGTGATGCCCATGCGCTTGATCAGTGGTAGCAGCGTGACGATTTCCGAGGTGCTGCCCGAGTTGGACAGGGCCAGCACCAGGTCATCACGGGTGATCATGCCCATGTCGCCGTGACTGGCCTCGGCGGGATGCACGAAGAAGGCGGGGGTGCCGGTGCTGGCCAGGGTGGCGGCTATCTTGTTGCCGATATGCCCGGACTTGCCCATGCCGACCACGACCACGCGGCCCTTGCAGGCGAGGATCAGCTCGCAGGCACGGGTGAAGTCGCCGTTGAGGCGGGCACGCAGGCTGTCGATGGCTTGGCGTTCCAAGTCGATGGTGCGTTGCGCGGAGTGCAGCAGGGTGCGTGTGTCGGTCATGGGCGTAACAGCTGGCAACAAAAGATGCAGAGTATACCGCCAAAGCCCGGTATGCCTGCCAGTGCCTGTGTTGCAGGCTGTGCGCTGCAGATGCTGCCGGATGTTGCCAGGTTGGGGTGCGCGGGGGGCGGTGGTATAGTGCGCGGCCAATTCGCCGGGGCGCGAGATGCCGGCCCGGCCAGCGACAGGACGAGGGTCGCCAAGGAGAGATGATGAGCGTCGATAATGCCTATGCCGTCGAACTGAAAGGACTGACCTTTCGGCGCGGTGCGCGCACCATTTTCGACAAGGTGGATATCCGTATCCCGCGTGGCAAGGTCACCGGGATCATGGGGCCGTCCGGTTGCGGCAAGACCACCTTGCTGCGCCTGATTGCTGCGCAGTTGCGCCCACATGCCGGCGAGGTATGGGTGAACCAGTGCAACCTGCCGCAACTGTCGCGTAGCGAGCTGTTTCACATGCGCAAGCAGTTCGGTGTGCTGTTCCAGAGCGGCGCGCTGTTTACCGATCTCAATGTATTCGAGAACGTAGCCTTTCCGCTGCGCGTGCATACGCACCTGCCGGAGGAAATGATCCGCGACATCGTGCTGATGAAGTTGCAGGCGGTGGGCTTGCGAGGTGCCGTGGAACTGATGCCGGACGAATTGTCGGGCGGTATGAAGCGTCGTGTAGCACTGGCTCGGGCGATTGCTCTGGATCCGCAGATTCTCATGTATGACGAACCGTTCGTCGGTCAGGACCCGATTGCCATGGGGGTGCTGGTGCGCCTGATTCGGCTGCTCAACGATGCGCTGGGAATTACCAGCATCGTGGTATCCCATGACCTCGCCGAGACGGCGAGCATTGCCGACTATATCTATGTGGTCGGTGATGCACGGGTGTTGGGGCATGGCACGCCGGCGGAACTGATGGTCTCTGAGGATCCGCAGATTCGCCAGTTCATGCAGGGGATTCCTGATGGACCGGTGCCTTTTCATTTCCCCGCCGTGGATTATCGGAGCGACTTGCTGGGAGGTGCGCAATGAAGCGCCGCAGCCTGTTGGAACGGGTGCGTCTGCTCGGCGTCAGTGGCCTGGCGGTGCTGCAGGCCATGGGGCGTGCCGTGCTGTTCCTCGGTCATGCGCTGATCGGTCGCAGCGGTACGCGCAATGGTTTTGCCCTGCTGGTCAAGCAGCTGTATGGCGTGGGCGTGCTGTCTCTGCCGATCATCATCGTCGCCGGCGTTTTCATCGGTATGGTGCTGGCCCTGCAGGGCTACAGCATTCTGGTTGACTACGGTTCGGCGCAGGCCGTCGGGCAGATGGTCGCGCTGACGCTGCTGCGTGAGCTGGGGCCGGTGGTCACCGGCCTGCTGTTCGCCGGGCGTGCCGGTTCGGCGCTGACCGCGGAAATCGGCAACATGAAGTCCACCGAGCAGATTTCCAGCCTGGAGATGATCGGCGTCGATCCGCTCAAGTACATCATCGCGCCGCGCCTGTGGGCCGGCTTCATTTCCATGCCGCTGCTCGCCGCCATTTTCAGTGTGGTGGGAATCTGGGGGGGCGCCATGGTCGCGATCGACTGGCTGGGTGTGTATGAGGGCTCGTTTTGGGCCAACATGCAGAACAGTGTCAGCTTCTATGACGATGTGCTCAATGGCGTGATCAAGAGCGTGGTGTTTGCCTTCGTGGTGACCTGGATTGCGGTATTCCAGGGCTATGACTGCGAACCCACCTCGGAAGGTATCAGTCGTGCCACAACCCGTACCGTGGTCTATGCCTCGCTTGCCGTGCTGGGACTGGACTTCATCCTGACTGCCCTGATGTTTGGAGACTTCTGATGCAAAACCGCACCCTGGAAATCGGTGTCGGCCTGTTCCTGCTGGCCGGACTGCTGGCGTTGTTGCTGCTGGCCCTGCGGGTCAGCGGGCTGACGGTCAGCCCGAGCGCCGAGACCTATCGCATACAGGCCTATTTCGACAACATCTCCGGCCTGACTGTACGGGCCAAGGTCACCATGGCCGGCGTGGTGGTCGGCAAGGTCACGGCCATCGATCTGGATCGTGACAGCTACATGGGGCGTGTGACTCTGGAGATCGACAAGCGCGTCGATAACCTGCCGGTCGACTCGACAGCTTCGATTCTTACTGCGGGCCTGCTCGGCGAGAAGTACATCGGCCTGAGCGTAGGGGGTGAAGAAGAGGTTTTGGTGGACGGCAGTACCATCCACGACACCCAGTCGGCTCTGGTTCTCGAGGACCTGATCGGTAAGTTCATGCTTAATTCGGTCAACAAAGACAGCGAGTGATGGCGGCGCGGGCTGCCTGGAGGAAAAACAGATGTTCAGTCGTGTTCGTCAACTGGCCCTGGGGCTGCTGCTGGCCCTGCCGCTGAGCGCCCTGGCAATGCCGGCTGCACAGCAGGTTGTGCAGCAGACCACCGACACCCTGCTGGCTGACCTGAAGGCTAACAAGGTGCAGTACAAGGCTGATCCGGCGGCGTTCTACGCCAGCCTGGAACGCATTCTGGGCCCGGTGGTCGATGTGCAGGGAATTGCCCGTGGGGTGATGACTGTGCGCTACAGCCGGCGCGCCAGTGCCGAGCAGTTGCAGCGTTTCGAGGAAGAGTTCAAACGCAGCCTGATGCAGTTCTACGGCAATGCCCTGCTTGAGTACGACAATCAGGATATTCGCGTACTACCGGTGGCCAATGCCCAGGATGCCCAGCGCAGCACGGTAAACATGGAGATTCGCGATGCCCGCGGCACGGTCTACCCGCTGTCCTACACCATGGTGCGCCTGGATGAGCAATGGAAGCTGCGCAACATGGTGATCAATGGCATCAACGTCGGCAAACTGTTCCGTGACCAGTTTGCGCAAAGCATGCAAAGCAATCGCAACGACCTGGACAAGACCATTGCCGGCTGGGCTGAGCTGGTGGCGCGCTCCCGCCAGGGCGAGCAGGCTGCAGCGCAATGAGTGAAGCCCAGGTCAATCTGCAGGGTAACTGCCTGAGCCTGAGCGGTGTGCTCGACTATACCAGCGGGCCGCAGTTGCGCGAGCAGGGCGGGCGCTTGTTGCGAGGGCTGGCTGGCGAGCAGCTGCAGATCGACTGTCAGGCCGTCAGCAAGTCGAGTAGTGTCGGTCTGGCGTTGTTGCTGGCCTTCATGCGTGACGCTCAGGCGCAGGGCAAGACGGTACGCATTGTCGGCCTGCCCGAGGACATGCGGCAGATTGCCGAGGTCTGTGCGCTGGATGAATGCTTGCCGCTGGGCGACAGCTGAGGTTTCGCCGGCGCGGGGCTTTTTGTATGATGGCCGGCTCCGAGAGGGGCCGTAGTCGGCTCCTTGGTTACCCGCTCGAATGAGGACGCCCATGCAGGCTGTTGAAGTGAAGCGCCTTCTTGAAGAGAAGATGGCCAATACCCAAGTCGAGATCGAAGGTGAAGGCTGCAACTTCCAGCTCAACCTGATCAGTGACGAACTGGCAGCCCTGAGCCCGGTCAAGCGCCAGCAACAGGTATATGCCCATCTCAATCACTGGATTGCCGATGGCAGCATTCATGCCGTCAACATGAAATTCTTCTCCCGCGCCGATTGGGCGCAACGCACCTGAGCGCCCGGCGGGCCAGAGACCCTATATGGACAAGTTGATCATTACCGGCGGCACACGCCTGGACGGTGAAATCCGTATTTCCGGCGCGAAGAACGCCGCGCTGCCGATCCTGGCAGCTACCCTGCTGGCCGATACGCCGGTAACGGTCGGCAACCTGCCGCACCTGCATGACATCACCACCATGATCGAGCTGTTCGGTCGCATGGGTGTGCAGCCGGTGATCGACGAAAAGCTCAATGTCGAGGTGGATGCCAGCACCATCACCACGCTGGTGGCACCTTACGAGCTGGTCAAGACCATGCGCGCCTCGATCCTCGTGCTGGGGCCGATGGTGGCACGCTTTGGCGAAGCCGAAGTGGCCCTGCCGGGCGGCTGCGCGATTGGCTCGCGTCCGGTCGACCTGCACATTCGCGGCCTCGAAGCGATGGGCGCGAAGATTGATGTGGAAGGCGGCTATATCAAGGCCAAGGCCCCTGAGGGTGGCCTGCGCGGCGCGCACTTCTTCTTCGATATCGTCAGCGTGACCGGTACCGAGAACATCATGATGGCAGCAGCCCTGGCCAAGGGGCGCAGTGTGCTGGAAAATGCTGCGCGTGAGCCGGAAGTGGTCGACTTGGCCAACTTCCTCAATGCCATGGGCGCCAAGGTCAGTGGTGCTGGTACCGATACCATTACCATCGATGGCGTCGAACGCCTGGGTGGCGGGCGTTACAACGTGATGCCTGACCGCATCGAGACCGGCACCTATCTGGTGGCGGCGGCGGCTACCGGTGGACGCGTCAAGCTCAAGGATACCGATCCGACCATCCTCGAAGCAGTACTCGCCAAGCTGCAGGAGGCCGGTGCGGAAATCACCAGCGGCAAGGACTGGATCGAGCTGGACATGAAGGGCAAGCGTCCGCGTGCGGTCAACCTGCGTACCGCACCCTATCCGGCCTTCCCGACTGACATGCAGGCGCAGTTCATTGCCCTCAATGCGGTCGCGGAGGGGACGGGTACCGTGATCGAGACCGTCTTCGAGAACCGCTTCATGCATGTCTATGAAATGAACCGCATGGGCGCGCAGATTCTCGTTGAAGGCAATACCGCGGTGGTCACGGGCGTGCCGAGCCTGAAAGGGGCACCGGTGATGGCTACCGACCTGCGGGCATCGGCCAGCCTGGTGATTGCTGCGCTGGTGGCCGAAGGCGAGACGCTGATCGACCGCATCTACCACATCGACCGTGGCTACGAGTGCATCGAGGAAAAACTGCAGCAGCTGGGCGCGAAGATTCGCCGCGTGCCGGGCTGATTAGCCAACCCTTACTGCCTGCCCGGCGTAGCGCCGGGCTGCCCGTTGCCAAGGAATTCGCTGCATGCTGACCATCGCCCTGTCCAAAGGCCGTATTCTCGACGACACCCTGCCGTTGCTGGCGGCGGCGGGTATCGCACCGACCGAGAATCCGGAAAAGAGCCGTAAGCTGATCATCCCCACCACGCTGGACGATGTGCGCCTGTTGATCGTGCGCGCCACCGACGTCCCGACCTATGTCGAGCACGGTGCCGCGGATATCGGCGTGGCCGGCAAGGATGTGCTGATGGAGTACGGTGGCCAGCTGTACGAACCGCTGGACCTGCGCATTGCCCAGTGCAAACTGATGACCGCCGGTAAGGTGGGCGCTGCCGAACCCAAGGGGCGCCTGCGCGTGGCCACCAAGTTCGTCAACGTTGCCAAGCGTTACTATGCCGAACAGGGGCGCCAGGTAGACATCATCAAGCTGTATGGCTCGATGGAGCTGGCGCCGCTGGTCGGCCTGGCCGACAAGATTATCGATGTCGTGGATACCGGAAACACCCTGCGTGCCAATGGCCTGGAGCCCCAGGAATTGATTGCCACCATCAGCTCGCGGCTGATCGTCAACAAGGCGGCGATGAAAATGCAGCATGCGCGCATCCAGGCGCTGATCGAGACCCTGCGCGAGGCGGTCGAGGCGCGACATCTGGGCTGACTTTTCGCACGGCACTGCGCTGCCCGTGCATATCCCGGCCCTATCCGTGTCATAGAGACTTTTCTCGGGCGTCCAGGCGGAGGGCTTGCTAGTCTAGCGACGCCCGAGTATTTGCCATCAAGAGGCTCGTCATGACTGCACCTACCGCTATTCGCCGACTCAATGCCGCTGACCAGGACTTTGCCCAGCATCTGGATCATCTGCTGAGCTGGGAGAGCGTTTCGGACGACGCGGTCAACCAGCGCGTGCTGGAGATCATTCAGGCGGTACGCGTGCGTGGCGATGCCGCGCTCGTCGACTTTACCCGGCAGTTCGATGGCCTGGACGTTGCCAGTATGGCCGAGCTGATCCTGCCACGTGAGCGTCTGGAGCTGGCGCTGACGCGGATCAGCAGCGAGCAGCGTGCGGCTCTGGAAAAAGCCGCCGAGCGCGTGCGGGTATACCACGAGCGGCAGAAACAGGACTCCTGGAGTTACACCGAAGCCGACGGCACCGTACTGGGGCAGAAGGTTACTCCGCTGGATCGCGCCGGCTTGTATGTGCCGGGTGGCAAGGCCTCCTATCCCTCGTCGGTGCTGATGAATGCCATTCCGGCCAAGGTGGCCGGGGTGCCGGAAGTGGTCATGGTGGTGCCGACGCCGCGTGGCGAGGTCAATAAACTGGTACTGGCCGCCGCCTGTATCGCCGGTGTCGACCGGGTCTTCACCATCGGTGGGGCGCAGGCGGTTGCCGCGCTGGCCTACGGCACCGAGAGCGTGCCGCCGGTGGACAAGATTGTCGGTCCGGGCAATATCTATGTGGCGACTGCCAAGCGCCACGTGTTCGGCAAGGTCGGTATCGACATGATCGCCGGCCCGTCGGAGATTCTCGTGGTCTGCGATGGGCAGACCGACCCGGACTGGATCGCCATGGACCTGTTTTCCCAGGCTGAACATGATGAGGATGCCCAGTCGATCCTGGTCAGCCCGGATGCAGCGTTCCTCGACCGCGTAGAGCAGAGCATCGAACGCCTGCTGCCGACTCTGGAGCGCGAGGCGATAGCACGTACTTCGCTGCAGGGGCGCGGCGCGCTGATTCAGGTCGCCGATATGGCCCAGGCTATCGAGGTGGCCAACCGTATCGCCCCCGAGCACCTGGAGCTGTCGGTAGAGAACCCCGAGCAATACCTGGCGCAGATCCGCCATGCCGGTGCCATTTTCATGGGTCGCTACACCGCCGAAGCACTGGGCGACTACTGTGCCGGGCCTAACCACGTGCTGCCGACCTCCGGTACTGCGCGCTATTCCTCGCCGCTGGGTGTGTATGACTTCCAGAAACGCTCGTCGATCATCCATTGCTCGGCTGACGGCGCCTCGGAACTGGGCAAGGTGGCGTCGGTGTTGGCGCGTGGTGAGTCGCTGACCGCGCATGCGCGCAGTGCCGAATACCGCATCAAGGGCTGAAAAGCCGATAAAAGCGCCGGGGGCTGAAGGTTGGACGAGGTACATGCTGCTTTCGTCCAGCCTCCAGCCTTCGGCCTCCAGCGATTTTTAGAGGAGAGAAGGGCAGATGAGCAAATTCTGGAGCCCCTTCGTCAAGGACCTGGTGCCCTATGTGCCGGGCGAGCAGCCCAAGCTGAGCAAGCTGGTCAAGCTCAATACCAACGAGAATCCCTATGGGCCTTCGCCCAAGGCGATTGCCGCCATGCAGGCCGAACTGAACGATGACCTGCGCCTGTATCCTGACCCGAATGGCGAGCGCCTCAAGCAGGCGGTGGCCGACTACTACGGGGTGAGCAGCAAGCAGGTGTTCGTCGGCAACGGCTCCGACGAGGTGTTGGCGCATGCCTTCCATGGCCTGTTCCAGCATGGCCAACCCTTGCTGTTCCCGGATATCAGCTACAGCTTCTACCCGGTGTATTGCGGTCTGTACGGCATCGACTTTGTGCAGGTGCCTTTGGATGAACAGTTCCAGATCCGCGTGGAAGATTACGCTCGGCCCAATGGCGGGATTATCTTCCCCAACCCCAACGCCCCGACTGGCCGGGTCTTGGCGCTGCAGGCCATCGAACAGCTGCTCAAGGCCAATCCGCACAGCGTGGTGCTGGTGGATGAGGCCTATATCGATTTCGGGGGCGAAACGGCAATCAGCCTGGTCGATCAGTACCCCAATCTGCTGGTCACCCAGACCCTGTCCAAGTCGCGCTCGCTGGCCGGGCTGCGGGTCGGCATCGCAGTCGGCCATCCGGACCTGATCGAGGCGTTGGAGCGGATCAAGAACAGCTTCAACTCCTATCCGCTGGATCGCCTGGCGATTGCCGGTGCTGCGGCGGCGTTCGAGGACAAGGCGTACTTCCAGCAGACCTGTCGGCAGGTGATCGATAGCCGCGAGCGCGTGGTGGCCGGGTTGCAGCAGCTGGGATTCGAGGTATTGCCGTCCGCAGCCAACTTCGTGTTTGCCCGCCATCCGCACAAGGAAGCCGCCCAGCTGGCCGCCGGCCTGCGCGAGCAGGGGGTGATCGTGCGTCACTTCAAACAGCCGCGCATCGAGCAGTTCCTGCGCATCAGCATCGGTGACGAGGCGCAGAACAGCGCGCTGCTGGACGCCCTGCGCGGGCTCTGAAAACAGGCATTAAAAAGCCTCTGTCAGGTTGCCCTGGCAGAGGCTTTTTGTGGCGCGTTGACTTAGTCGAACAAGCCAAAGGTCAGGCGGCTGAACCAGCTGCGCTTGGCCGGCTGCTCCTGTTGAACGCCTTCGAGCAGTTCGCTGGGGATGGCCTCGGCGGCGTCTTCGTATTGCTTGATGACGTCCTGGCTGGCACGGGTCTGGCCCGGTGGCAGCGGGTCGCTGCTTTCCAGGAAGCCCAGTGCGGTGCGCGACAACCAGTTGCGCTCGTCGGCTTCGCTGACGCGCGGCTGGAAGCTGCCGCTGGCCAGCGACGGATGCTCTGGGTAGTTGAGCTGCAGGGTTTCCAGGCTGCTGGCGGCCAGATCATCCAGGGTCAGGCGCTGGTAGGCTTCGACCATGATGGCCAGGCCATCGCCGACGGCCGGGGTTTCCTGGAAGTTCTCCACCACGTAGCGGCCGCGGTTGGCGGCGGCGACATAGGCCTGACGCTTGAGGTAGTAGTGGCCGACATGCACTTCGTAGGCAGCCAGCAGGTTGCGCAGGTAGATCATGCGCTGCTTGGCATCCGGGGCGTAACGGCTATTCGGGTAGCGGCTGGTGAGCTGGGCAAACTCGTTGTAGGAGTCGCGTGCCGCACCGGGATCGCGCTTGGTCATGTCCAGCGGCAGGAAGCGCGCCAGCAGGCCGCGGTCCTGGTCGAACGATGCCAGACCTTTCAGGTAGTAGGCGTAGTCGACGTTGGCATGCTGCGGATGCAGGCGAATGAAACGCTCGGCGGCGGCGCGTGCAGCCTCCGGTTCAGCATTCTTGTAGTAGGCGTAGATCAGTTCCAGCTGGGCCTGCTCGGCGTAACGGCCGAACGGATAGCGTGATTCCAGGGCCTTGAGGCGGGCGATGGCGCTGCTGTAGCTGCGCGAGTCGAGATTGTCCTGGGCCTGCTGGTACAGCTGGGCTTCACTGAGGTTCTCGTCCACCACTTCCTTGGACGAACAGGCGGCGGTGAGGCCGAGAATGGCGATCAGCAGCAGGTGTTTCACGTGCATGGCGGCTTGCGTCCCTGTGACGGCCGGCTGTCGTGTGCGTAGCCGTCCTGTTATGATGAGCGCCCCGCTTCGGTCGGGGCAAAGACGCCGTATTTAACCACAAGCGTGCCGCCGAAACCAAAGGCCGCACCCCGCCGCAGTAGCCCATGTCCAACTCGCCGATCCAGACTATTCATTTGCAGGCCGAAGTGCCTTACGAACTGGGCAGCCAGCGCCTTGACCAGGTCGCCGCGCAGCTGTTCCCGGAGCACTCGCGTTCGCGCCTGAGCGCCTGGATCAAGGAGGGGCGTCTGACCGTGGATGGCGCCGTGTTGCGTCCGCGCGACCCGGTACATGCCGGTGCGCTGCTGGCGTTGCAGGCCGAGCAGGAGGCCCAGGGCGAATGGCTGGCCCAGGACATTACACTGAATATCGTCTACGAAGACGAGCACCTGCTGGTCATCGACAAGCCTGCCGGGCTGGTGGTGCATCCGGCTGCCGGGCATGCCGACGGTACGCTGCTCAATGCCCTGCTGCACCATGTGCCGGATATCGTCAATGTGCCGCGCGCCGGTATCGTGCATCGCCTGGACAAGGACACCACCGGGCTGATGGTGGTGGCCAAGACCATCGAGGCGCATACCCAGCTGGTGGCGCAGCTGCAGGCGCGCAGTGTCGGGCGCATCTACGAGGCCATCGTGATAGGCCAACTGACCTCTGGCGGCACGGTGGATGCGCCGATCGGGCGCAGTTCGGCGCAGCGTCAGCGCATGGCGGTGACCGCCGGTGGCAAGCCCGCGGTGACCCACTACCGGGTGCTGGAGCGCTTCCGCTCGCATACCCATGTGCGCGTCAAGCTGGAGACTGGGCGTACCCACCAGATTCGTGTGCACATGAGTCACATCGGTTATCCGCTGGTGGGCGATCCGGTATATGCCGGGCGTTTTCGCATTCCTCCGGGCGCTAGCCCGACCCTGGTGCAGGAACTCAAGAGCTTCCCTCGTCAGGCGCTGCATGCGCGCTTCCTCGAACTGCAGCACCCGGCCACCGGGCTGCGCATGAAGTGGCAGTCAGCGCTGCCGGATGACTTCGTGTGGATGCTCAGCCTGCTGCGACAGGATCGTGAGTCCTTTGTCGGCTGACTGGCTGTGCCCGGACTGGCCGGCGCCGGCCCGGGTGCGCAGCTGTGTGACGACCCGTCAGCCCGGGGTGAGCCTGCCGCCCTATGACGCCTTCAACCTGGCCCTGCATGTCGGCGATGATCCCCGGCGGGTGGCGCACAACCGTGCCTTGCTGTGCCAGCGCCTGGCCTGCCAGCCGGGCTGGCTGGAACAGGTGCATGGTACGCAGGTGGTGGCGGTCGATCCGCAGCAGGTGCTGGTGGCTGATGCCAACTGGACCGATCAGCCGGGGCTGGCTGCCTGTGTCATGACGGCTGACTGCCTGCCGGCGCTGTTCTGTGATCGCACCGGCCGTTGTGTTGCGGCAGCGCATGCCGGGTGGCGCGGTCTGCTGGATGGCGTGCTGGAAGCGACGCTACGGGCCTTGCCGGCGGCGCCCGAGGACGTGCTGGTGTGGCTTGGTCCGGCGATTGGGCCGGCGTCCTTCGAGGTGGGTGATGAGGTGCGCGAAGCCTTTGTGGCCCGCCAGGCGCAGGCGGCGCAGGCCTTCCAGCGTGCCGCGCAGCCTGGCAAATGGCTGGCCGATCTGTACCTGCTGGCGCGTCAACGCCTTGCCGGCTACGGAGTGACGGCCATCTATGGCGGTGGCTTCGATACCTTCCGTGATCCGCGCTTTTACTCCTATCGCCGTGGCACGCCGACCGGGCGTTTTGCTTCGCTGGTCTGGCTGCAGGACTGATTCGCGGCCGCTACGTCTTGCGTGCGGCGTCCGCCGAACGGGGTATTGACCCCGGCCCCGCTTGAAAGCCTGTTAAACGCCCCTATGTTGAGTGCATCTCGGCAGGTTTTTCCCAGGGGGCGTTTGTCTGGCTCCGCCTGCCCAACACGAGGAAGGAAAGCCCTATGCGTATCGATCGTTTGACCAGCAAGCTGCAATTGGCCCTGTCCGACGCCCAGTCCCTGGCGGTGGGGATGGATCATCCGGCCATCGAGCCTCTGCACCTGCTGCAGGCCCTGCTGGAACAGCAGGGTGGCTCGATCAGGCCGCTGCTCCTGCAGGTCGGCTTCGACATTAACGGCCTGCGCCAGGCGCTGGCCAAGGAGCTGGATCAGCTGCCGAAGATCCAGAACCCCACAGGTGACGTCAACCTGTCCCAGGACCTGGCGCGCCTGCTCAATCAGGCCGATCGCCTGGCCCAGCAGAAAGGCGACCAGTTCATTTCCAGCGAGCTGGTGTTGCTCGCCGGCATGGATGAAAACACCCGTCTTGGCAAGCTGCTGCTGGGCCAGGGCGTGACCAAGAAGGCCCTGGAAAATGCCATCGCCAACCTGCGCGGCGGCGAGGCGGTAAACGACCCGAATGCCGAGGAGTCGCGCCAGGCGCTGGACAAGTACACGGTCGACCTGACCAAGCGCGCCGAAGACGGCAAGCTGGATCCGGTGATCGGCCGTGATGATGAAATCCGCCGCACCATCCAGGTGTTGCAGCGCCGTACCAAGAACAACCCGGTGCTGATTGGTGAGCCAGGCGTGGGCAAGACCGCCATCGTCGAAGGGCTGGCCCAGCGCATCGTCAATGGCGAGGTGCCCGATGGCCTGAAGGACAAGCGCCTGCTCTCGCTGGATATGGGCGCGCTGATCGCCGGCGCCAAGTTCCGCGGCGAGTTCGAGGAGCGCCTCAAGGCCGTGCTCAATGAGCTGGGCAAGCAGGAAGGGCGGGTGATCCTGTTCATCGACGAGCTGCACACCATGGTCGGTGCCGGCAAGGCCGAGGGCGCCATGGATGCTGGCAACATGCTCAAGCCGGCGCTGGCGCGTGGCGAACTGCACTGCGTGGGTGCCACCACGCTGGACGAATACCGCCAGTACATCGAGAAGGATGCCGCGCTGGAGCGGCGTTTCCAGAAGGTACTGGTCGATGAGCCGAGCGAGGAAGACACCATCGCTATCCTCCGTGGCCTTAAGGAGCGCTACGAGGTGCACCACAAGGTGACCATCACCGACGGGGCGATCATCGCCGCCGCCAAGCTCAGCCATCGTTACATCACCGACCGCCAGCTGCCGGACAAGGCCATCGACCTGATCGATGAGGCGGCCAGCCGTATCCGCATGGAGATCGACTCCAAGCCCGAGGAGCTGGATCGTCTGGAACGCCGGCTGATCCAGCTGAAGGTGGAGCGTGAGGCGCTGAAGAAGGAAGACGACGAGGCTGCGCTCAAGCGTCTGGAGAAGCTCAAGGAGGACATTGCCCGCCTGGAGCAGGAATATGCCGACCTGGAAGAAATCTGGAAGTCGGAGAAGGCCGAAGTGCAGGGCTCGGCGCAGATCCAGCAGAAGATCGAACAGGCCAAGGCCGATCTTGAAGCGGCACGCCGCAAGGGTGACCTCAACCGCATGGCCGAGCTGCAGTACGGCATCATTCCGGATCTGGAACGCAGTCTGCAGATGGTCGATCAGCACGGCAAGCCGGAGAACCAGTTGCTGCGCAGCAAGGTGACCGATGAAGAAATTGCCGAAGTGGTTTCCAAGTGGACCGGTATCCCGGTCAGCAAGATGCTCGAGGGCGAGCGCGAGAAGCTGCTGAAGATGGAAGGCCTGTTGCACCAGCGGGTGATTGGCCAGGAGGAGGCCGTGGTGGCGGTCTCCAATGCGGTGCGCCGTTCGCGCGCCGGATTGGCGGATCCGAACCGGCCGAGCGGTTCCTTCCTGTTCCTTGGCCCGACCGGGGTGGGTAAGACCGAGTTGTGCAAGGCGCTGGCCGAGTTTCTCTTCGATACCGAGGAAGCGCTGGTGCGCATCGACATGTCCGAGTTCATGGAGAAGCACAGCGTGGCGCGGCTGATCGGCGCGCCGCCCGGCTACGTGGGCTACGAGGAGGGCGGCTATCTGACCGAGGCGGTGCGCCGCAAGCCGTATTCGGTGGTGCTGATGGATGAGGTGGAGAAAGCTCACCCGGATGTGTTCAACGTGCTGCTGCAGGTGCTGGAGGACGGCCGGTTGACCGACAGCCACGGGCGTACCGTGGACTTCAAGAACACGGTGATCGTGATGACCTCCAACCTTGGCTCGGCGCAAATCCAGGAACTGGTCGGTGACCGCGAGGCGCAGCGGGCGGCGGTGATGGATGCGGTGAGCGGCCATTTCCGCCCCGAGTTCATCAACCGTATCGACGAAGTGGTGGTCTTCGAGCCGCTGGGCCGTGAGCAGATCGCCGGTATCGCCGAAATCCAGCTGCAGCGCCTGCGTCGCCGTCTGGCCGAGCGCGAGCTGAGCCTGGAGCTGACCCCGCAGGCGTTGGACAAGCTGGTGGCGGTCGGCTACGACCCGGTGTATGGCGCGCGTCCGCTCAAGCGGGCGATCCAGCGCTGGATCGAGAACCCGCTGGCCCAGCAGATCCTGTCCGGGCAGTTTGCCCCGGGGGCGGTGGTGCGCGCCGAGGTGTCCGGCGAGGAGATTGTCTTCGCCTGAGCTATCGGCACCCTTAAAAAACCGGCCTGCGGGCCGGTTTTTTAAGGGCTGTCTGCGTGTCGCTTAGTGGCTGCGTGCTACCGCGAAACGGGTCAGTTCGATGAGCGCCTGGCGGTGTGCGTTGTCCGGCAGTTCCTGCAGGCAGGCGATGGCCAGTTCGGCGTGTTGCTGGGCCAGGCGGGCGGTGTAGTCGAGTGCGCCGGCGGCTTCGACAGCGGCGCGAATACCTTCGATATCCTGGCTGCCGCCCTGCTGGATGGCTTGGCGCACCTGCGCGGCCTGCTCGGCGTTGCCGTCGCGCATGGTGACGATCAGCGGCAGGGTGGGCTTGCCTTCGGCCAGGTCATCGCCGACGTTCTTGCCCAGTTCGCTGGCGTCGCCGCGGTAGTCCAGCAGGTCGTCAACCAGTTGGAAGGCGATGCCCAGGTGGTCGCCGAAGCGTTGCAGGGCCTGGCGTTGACTGTCGCCGGTCTGCGCCAGGGCGGCAGCGCTGTGCGTCGAGGCTTCGAAGAGCATGGCCGTCTTGCCGCGGATAACCTCCATATAGGTTTCTTCGGTGGTGCTGGCGTCGCGCACCTTGGAGAGCTGCAGGACTTCGCCTTCGGCGATGACCCGTGTGGCATGCGAGAGAATCTGCATGACCGGCATGGAACCGAGCTCGACCATCATTTCAAAAGAGCGTGAATAGAGGAAGTCGCCGACCAGTACGCTGGGTGCGTTGCCCCACTGCGCGTTGGCAGTGGCGCGCCCGCGGCGCATGCCCGACATGTCAACTACGTCGTCGTGCAGCAGGGTCGCGGTATGCAGGAACTCGATGGTCGCGGCCAGCAGGCGCAGGTCGTCGGCCTGGTAGCCGAGCGCACGGCCGCTGAGCAGTACCAGCAAGGGGCGCAGGCGCTTGCCGCCAGCGGAGATGATGTAGTCACCGATTTTCTGTACCAGCGGTACACGCGACACCACCTGCTGCCGGATGATCTCGTCAACCGCCTGGAAATCCTCGGCGACTACACGGTAAAAGGCGGGCGACTGCATGGTGGACGGTACTCCTGGCGACGTGCGCGGCATGCTAGGCGGCAGGTGGGGGGGTGTCAAGGAAAGCCCCGGCCTGGCGCCTGGATTGCCGCTTGGGATGGCTTGCAGTGCGCGCGGCGCTTGCGTACAATCGCGGCCCCTAACTTTCTTGGGCATTTCCCTGCCTTACGCAATTGCACAGGTGTCAGTCCGGCCTTGTGCAGCCATGCCGGCCAATAGCTATTTTCATAAAGCGTCGGGTGAGCAGGTTTAACGGAGAAGATCCATGTACGCAGTAATTGTTACCGGTGGCAAGCAATACAAAGTCGCCGAAGGTGAATTCCTGAAGGTCGAGAAGCTGGAAGTCGCTACTGGCGAATCCCTGACTTTCGATCGCGTTCTGCTGGTCGCCAATGGCGACGACGTCAAGATCGGTGCGCCGGTCGTAGATGGTGCCAAGGTGACTGCCGAAGTGGTCAGCCAGGGTCGTCACGACAAGATCCGCATCATCAAGTTCCGTCGCCGTAAGCATCACATGAAGCGTCAGGGCCACCGCCAGTGGTTCACTGAAATCAAAATCACCGGCATCCAGGCCTAATATTCCTTTTTGGAGGATTTGACACATGGCACACAAAAAAGCTGGCGGTAGTACTCGTAACGGCCGCGACTCAGAAAGTAAACGCCTTGGCGTGAAGATGTACGGCGGCCAGGCCATCAAGGCCGGCAACATCATCGTGCGTCAGCGCGGCACCCAGTTCCACCCCGGTGTAGGTGTGGGCATGGGCAAGGATCACACCCTGTTCGCCAAGGTCGAAGGCGTGATCAAGTTTGAAGTGAAGGGCGCTTTTGGCCGTCGCTATGTAAGTGTTGTGACTGCCTAAGTCCGCGCTTGCTGGAAAAGCCCTGTCTTGCGACGGGGCTTTTTTGTTTGTAGGCCCGCTGTGGGCCGCACTGTATTCTTTTGTTGTTTTTGACCCGCTGCCTGGCGGGAGGCGCCTAGATGAAATTCGTCGATGAAGTATCCATACACGTGAAAGCGGGCGACGGCGGCAATGGCTGCATGAGCTTCCGTCGCGAGAAATTTATCGAGAAGGGCGGCCCCAACGGCGGCGATGGCGGCGATGGCGGCTCGGTCTTCCTGGTGGCTGACGAGAACCTCAATACCCTGGTGGACTATCGCTATACCCGCCGTTTCGATGCCCAGCGTGGGCAGAATGGTGGTAGCTGTGACTGTACCGGGCGCAAGGGTGATGATCTGGAACTGCCGGTGCCGGTGGGAACCACGGTGATCGATGCCACCACCCAGGAAATCATTGGCGACCTGGTCAAGCCGGGGCAGCGCCTGCTGGTGGCTCAGGGCGGCTGGCACGGGCTGGGCAATAGCCGTTTCAAGTCGAGCACCAACCGTGCGCCGCGTCAGACCTCGCCGGGCAAGCCGGGTGAGGCGCGCGATCTTAAGCTGGAGCTCAAAGTGCTGGCCGATGTGGGGCTGCTCGGTCTGCCCAATGCGGGCAAGAGCACCTTCATCCGTGCCGTCTCGGCGGCCAAGCCCAAAGTGGCGGATTATCCCTTTACCACCCTGGTGCCCAACCTGGGGGTGGTCAGTGTCGGTCGCTACAAGAGCTTCGTGGTTGCCGATATCCCCGGCCTGATCGAGGGTGCTTCCGAGGGCGCTGGCCTGGGGATTCGCTTCCTCAAGCACCTGGCGCGCACCCGTCTGCTCCTGCATCTGGTGGATATGGCGCCGCTGGACGAGTCCGATCCGGCCGAAGCGGCAGCGACCATCATCGAGGAGCTGGCGCGCTTCAGTCCGGCGCTGGCCGAGCGGGATCGTTGGTTGGTACTGAACAAGGCCGATCAGTTGCTGGACGAGGAGCGTGACGAGCGCCTGCGCGCCGTGGTCGAGCATCTTGACTGGCAAGGGCCGGTGTTCGTGATTTCTGCACTGGAGCGCGAAGGTACCGAGGCGCTGAGTCAGGCGATCATGCGTTACCTGGATGAGCGCGACCTGCGTATCGCCGAGGATCCGGCTTATGCCGAGGCGTTGGCTGAGCTTGATGAGCGTATCGAGGGCGAGGCGCGTGCTCGTCTGCAGGCTCTGGATGACCGCCGTGCGTTGCGCCGTGCCGGGGTGCGTAGTGTCGATGATCTGAGTGATGAGGATTGGGGCGACGACTTCCTGGATGAAGAAGATGGTCCCGAGATCATCTACGTTCGCGACTGATTGCGATGTGTTGTTCGGCGCCGCTGTCTCCAGCGGCGTTGTGCTATCTGGCTGGGGTTGGATGAGATGCGAGACAAGGTGACTGGCGCGCAGCGCTGGGTGGTGAAGATCGGCAGTGCCTTGCTGACTGCCGATGGCAAAGGGCTGGATCGTGCCGCCATGGCGGTATGGGTGGAGCAGATGGTGGCGCTGCGCGAAGCTGGCGTAGAGCTGGTGCTGGTGTCTTCCGGTGCGGTGGCGGCAGGCATGAGTCGCCTGGGCTGGGCGGCGCGGCCCAGTGCCATCCATGAGCTGCAGGCGGCGGCAGCGGTCGGCCAGATGGGCCTGGTGCAGGCCTGGGAGTCGAGCTTTGCCGAGCGCGGCCGGCAGACCGCGCAAGTGCTGCTGACCCATGATGATCTCTCCGATCGCAAGCGCTACCTGAATGCGCGCAGCACCCTGCGCACCCTGGTCGAGCTGGGCGTGGTGCCGGTGATCAATGAAAACGACACGGTGGTCACCGACGAGATTCGCTTCGGTGACAACGATACCCTGGCGGCCTTGGTAGCCAACCTGGTGGAGGCTGACCTGCTGGTGATCCTCACCGACCGCGATGGCATGTTCGATGCCGATCCGCGGCATAACCCCGATGCACAGCTGATTTTCGAGGCGCGTGCCGACGATCCTTCGCTGGATGCGGTGGCTGGTGGTACCGGTGGTGCGCTGGGGCGTGGCGGCATGCAGACCAAGTTGCGTGCGGCGCGCCTGGCGGCCCGTTCGGGGGCCTATACGGTGATTGTCGGTGGGCGTATCGAGCGGGTGCTGGATCGCCTCAAGGCGGGCGAGCGCCTGGGCACGTTATTGGCCCCCGAGCGTGGCTTGCTGGCGGCACGCAAGCAGTGGCTGGCCGGCCATCTGCAGACGCGTGGTGCGCTGCAGCTCGATGAAGGAGCGGTCAAGGCGCTGTGCGAGGGCCGCAAGAGCTTGCTGCCGGTGGGCGTACGCGGCGTGCAGGGCAGTTTCCGGCGTGGCGAGATGGTGGTGTGTCTGGCGCCGGATGGTCGTGAGGTGGCGCGCGGGCTGGTTAATTACAGTGCCCTAGAGGCACAGAAGATCATGGGGCAGCCTTCGGATGCCATCGAGCGCCTGCTGGGCTATGTCGATGAGCCGGAGCTGTTGCACCGCGATAACCTTATCCTGGTCTGAGGAGTCGTCATGCAGCGTAGCATTCTGCTGGGTGGCTTGCTGTTCGGTCTGTGTGGCAGCGTGCAGGCCGAGTCGATTGGCGAGGTGTCGACGGTCTTCAAATGGCTGGGGCCGAACGACAAGGTGGTGGTAGAGGCGTTCGATGACCCCAAGGTGGCCGGGGTGACCTGCTACCTGTCGCGGGCCAAGACCGGCGGCGTCAAGGGTGGCCTGGGGCTGGCCGAGGATCGTTCGGAGGCCTCGCTGGCCTGTCGCCAGGTGGGGCCAGTCGAGTTTCTGGCGCCGTTGGAGGAGGGCGAGGAAGTGTTCAAGGAGCGCACCTCGCTGGTCTTCAAAACGCTGCAGGTCGTGCGCTTTCATGACCGCAAACGCAACGTGCTGGTGTACCTGGCCTACAGTGACCGGGTTATCGAGGGGAGTCCGCAAAACAGCATTAGTGCCATTCCGCTGATGCCCTGGCCCGTCGAGCGCTGAGTGAGCAAGCATAAAAAAACCGGCGCTAGGCCGGTTTTTTTATGACAAGAACGGGCGCTTAGGCAGCAGCTTGGCTGAGAGCCTTGATGTGCGCGTTCAGACGGCTCTTGTGACGAGCGGCCTTGTTCTTGTGGATGATGCCTTTGTCGGCCATACGGTCGATCACCGGAACAGCTGCAGTGTAGGCAGTCTGGGCCTTGGCGAGGTCTTTGGCATCCAGGGCCTTGACCACGTTCTTGATGTAGGTACGGACCATGGAGCGCAGGCTGGCGTTATGGCTACGACGCTTCTCAGCCTGTTTGGCGCGTTTTTTGGCAGAAGGTGAGTTGGCCACCGTCAAGCTCCTCGAAAAAAAACAGGGGGGTTACAAACAAATAAGGCCGCGAATCATGCGGATCTTAACCCGGCTTGTCAACCCCGCTAGCGGGGTGGCGGGCTGGCTGTGCTGCCCGGCTGTCGGTACACTCGGCGACCTTGCAGGCGAGGTGGTCGATGT
Source organism: Pseudomonas fluvialis (assembly GCF_002234375.1). GTDB lineage: Bacteria > Pseudomonadota > Gammaproteobacteria > Pseudomonadales > Pseudomonadaceae > Aquipseudomonas > Aquipseudomonas fluvialis. The sequence goes on along the minus strand of NZ_NMQV01000005.1, from coordinate 169,136 downwards.
CCGAGAAATCCGGTTCAGGCGGTTTGTTGCGTTCCAGTGCGGTAGTCAGCCTGATGACCCTACTGTCGCGGGTGCTGGGCATGGTACGCGATGTCGTGGTGGCTGCCTACTTCGGTTCCGGTGCCGCGGCCGATGCCTTCTTCGTGGCGTTCAAGATTCCCAATTTCCTGCGTCGTCTGTTCGCCGAGGGCGCTTTTGCCCAGGCCTTTGTCCCGGTGTTGTCGGAGTACCGTGAAAAGTACAGCCCGGCGCAGGTCAAGCAGCTGATCGACCGCACCGCCGGTATGCTTGGCCTGGTGCTAACGGCCCTGACCGCGTTGTGCGTGGTGGCCTCGCCCTACCTGATCATGCTGTTCGCACCGGGTTTTCGTGGCGAGCCGAGCAAGCTGCAGTTGGCAGGCGAGCTGCTGGCCATCACCTTTCCCTACCTGCTGCTGATTTCGCTCACGGCCTTCTGTGGCAGCATTCTCAACAGCTTCGGTCGTTTTGCCGTGCCTTCCTTTACCCCGGTGCTGCTCAATCTCAGCCTGATCGGCGCTACGCTGTTCCTTACGCCGTTCTTCGCTGAGCCGGTGATGGCTCTGGCCTGGGGGGTGTTCATCGCAGGGGTGGCGCAGTTGCTGTTCCAGTTGCCCTTCCTCGCGCGCATGCAGCTGTTGCCCGTGCCGCGGCTGGTGCCCGGTGATCCGGGCGTAAAGCGGATCATGTTGCTGATGCTGCCGGCGCTGTTCGGCGTCTCGGTCAGTCAGATCAATCTGCTGCTGGATACGGTGCTGGCTTCGTTCCTGGCCACCGGCAGCGTGTCCTGGCTGTATTACGCGGATCGCCTGACCGAGCTGCCGCTGGGGGCCTTCGGGATTGCCATCGGTACGGTGATCCTGCCCAGCCTGTCGCGCCAGCATGCGGCGCAGGATCCCAAAGCTTTTTCCGCCACCCTCGACTGGGCACTGCGTATGGTGTTGCTGGTGGGTGTGCCGGCCGCCCTGGCCCTTGCGCTGCTGGCCGAACCGCTGATTGCCACGCTGTTTCTGCGCGGGGCGATGACCAGCGAGGCCGTGGTGCAGTCGGCGGCGGCCTTGCAGGCTTACGCGCTGGGGGTGCTCACCTTCATGCTGATCAAGGTGTTGGCGCCGGGCTACTTTGCCCGCCAGGACATGAAGACCCCGGTGCGCATCGCGGTGATCAGCATGCTGGCCAATATGTTGTTCAATCTGCTGCTGATCTGGCCATTGCAGCATGTTGGCCTGGCCCTGGCGACCTCGTTGTCCGCCATGCTCAACACCAGCCTGTTGTTCTGGGGGCTGTACAAGGCCGGTATCTATCGCCCGCAGGCCGGCTGGCTGGCGTTTGCCATGCGCCTGCTGGTGGCCTGTGCGCTGATGTGTCTGGTGCTCTGGCTGCTCGCGGGCGATGCCGGGCAATGGTTTGTCTGGGGCGAGTGGCGGCGCATCGGCGAGTTGAGCCTGCTGGTGGCGGCTGGCTTGCTGGCTTATCTGCTGGGGCTCGGCCTGGCCGGGCTGCGCCCACGCCATTTGCGTCATTGAGCAGCCTTGCGCGGGCTTACCGCGGGGGGCTGGAGTGTCTATAATCGACCACTTTTTCGACAAGTAGCGGGCTATGCAACTGGTTCGGGGTCTCCACAATCTGCGCGCGGAACATCGCGGCTGCGTTGCCACCATCGGTAACTTCGATGGGGTGCATTGCGGTCATCAGGCGATTCTGGCGCGCTTGCGCGAGCGTGCCGCCGCCTTGGGCGTGCCTGCCTGCGTGGTGATCTTCGAGCCGCAGCCGCGTGAGTTCTTCGCGCCGGACAGCGCGCCGGTGCGCTTGTCGCGTCTGCGTGACAAGCTGCAGCTGCTGGCTGCGCAGGGTGTGGAACGGGTGCTGTGCCTGGCTTTCAACCGCCGCCTGCGCGAACTGAGTGCCGCGCAGTTCGTTCAGCAGGTACTGCTCGATGGGCTGGGGGTGCGTCATCTGGAAATTGGTGACGATTTCCGCTTCGGTTGCGATCGCGCCGGGGATTTCGCCTTCCTGGAGCAGGCCGGGCAGCAGCACGGCTTTACCGTCGAAGCCGCTGCCACTGTGGCCCAGCAAGGGCTGCGAGTGAGTAGTACCGGCGTGCGCGAGGCGCTGGCCGTAGCGGACTTCGCTTTGGCAGAGCGTCTGCTCGGTCGTCCCTATGCGATTGCCGGGCGGGTGTTGCATGGCCAGAAACTGGGCCGCCAACTCAATGCGCCCACCGCCAATGTGCAGCTCAAGCGCAAGCGTGTACCGCTGAGCGGGGTGTACCTGGTCAGCGTGCGCCTGGATGGGCGTCTGTTGCCTGGAGTGGCCAATATTGGTGTGCGGCCTTCAGTGCAAAGCGATGGCTTTGCCCATCTGGAAGTGCACCTGCTGGATTTCAATGGCGACCTGTATGGTCGCCGCTTGGAAGTGATCTTCCACCGCAAGCTGCGCGATGAGCAGCGCTTTGCCTCGCTGGAGGCACTGAAAACGGCGATCGATGCGGATATCGCTGCCGCCCGGGCCTACTGGCTCGGTCAACCGCTTCAATAACGAGCCTGACTGACGATGACCGACTACAAAGCGACCCTCAACCTGCCGGAAACGGCATTCCCGATGAAGGCCGGCCTGCCGCAACGCGAGCCGGAGATGCTGGCGCGCTGGGACAGCATTGGCCTGTACCGCAAGCTGCGGCAGATCGGCGAGGGACGCCCGAAGTTCATCCTGCATGACGGCCCGCCCTACGCCAACGGCAGCATTCATATCGGCCACGCGGTGAACAAGGTGATCAAGGACATGATCATCCGTTCCAAGACCCTGTCCGGTTTCGATGCCCCCTACGTGCCGGGCTGGGACTGCCACGGCCTGCCGATCGAGCACAAGGTCGAGGTCAGCCACGGCAAGAACCAGCCGGCCGACAAGACCCGCGAGCGCTGCCGCGAATACGCCGGTGAGCAGGTCAAGGGGCAGATGGCCGACTTCATCCGTCTCGGCGTGCTGGGCGAGTGGGACAATCCCTACCGCACCATGGAGTACGCCAACGAGGCCGGTGAGATCCGCGCGCTGGCCAAGATGGTCGAGGCCGGCTTCGTCTTCAAGGGGCTGAAACCGGTGAACTGGTGCTTCGACTGCGGCTCGGCGCTGGCTGAAGCTGAGGTCGAATACCAGGACAAGAAGTCCGATGCCATCGACGTCGCCTTCGTCGTCGAGGATGCCGACAAGCTGGCCGCGGCCTTCGGTCTGTCCAGCCTGGCCAAACCGGCCAGCATCGTCATCTGGACCACCACGCCCTGGACCATTCCGGCCAACCAGGCGCTCAATGTCCATCCCGAATTCATCTACGCGCTGGTGGATACCGGCGAGCGTCTGCTGGTCCTGGCCGAGGAGCTGGTCGAGTCCTGCCTGGCACGCTACGGCCTGTCCGGCGAAATCATCGCGCGTTGCGAAGGCCGTGCGCTGGAGCTGATCCGCTTCCGTCATCCGTTCTACGAGCGCTTCTCGCCGGTGTACCTGGCCGACTACGTCGAGACCGGCTCGGGCACCGGCATCGTTCATTCGGCGCCGGCCTATGGCGAGGACGACTTCCGCTCCTGCAAGCACTACGGCATGCAGAATGACGACATCCTCAGCCCGGTGCAGAGCAATGGCGTGTATGTGGCCGACCTGCCGTTCTTCGGCGGCCAGTTCATCTGGAAGGCCAACCCGGCGATCGTCGAGAAACTGCGCGAAGTCGGCGCCCTGCTCAGGCATGAACCGATCCAGCACAGCTACATGCACTGCTGGCGGCACAAGACGCCGCTGATCTACCGCGCCACCGCGCAGTGGTTCGTCGGCATGGACAAGGTCGCGCATGACGGCAGCACCCTGCGTGCCCGTGCGCTCAAGGCGGTGGAGGACACCCAGTTTGTCCCGGCCTGGGGCCAGGCGCGCCTGCACGGCATGATCGCCGGTCGTCCGGACTGGTGCATCTCGCGTCAGCGCACCTGGGGCGTGCCCATCCCGTTCTTCCTGCACAAGGTCAGCGGCGAGTTGCACCCGCGCACCGTCGAGCTGATGGAAGCGGTGGCCCAGCGGGTGGCGCAGGGCGGTATCGAGGCGTGGTTCCAGCTGGACCCCAGCGAGCTGCTCGGCGCCGAGGCGGCCGACTACGACAAGATCAGCGACACCCTGGACGTCTGGTTCGACTCGGGCACCACCCACTGGCACGTGATGCGCGGTTCGCACCCCATGGGCCACGACCAGGGGCCGCGTGCCGATCTTTATCTGGAAGGCTCCGACCAGCACCGCGGCTGGTTCCATTCCTCGCTGCTGACCGGCTGCGCCATCGACGGCCACGCACCCTATCGTGGCCTGCTGACTCACGGTTTTGTGGTCGACGAGAACGGCCGCAAGATGTCCAAGTCGCTGGGCAACGTGATCGCCCCGCAGGAGGTCAATGACAGCCTGGGCGCCGACATCCTGCGCCTGTGGGTGGCTTCGAGCGACTATTCCGGGGAGATGGCGGTGTCCAAGACCATCCTCACCCGCAGTGCCGATGCCTACCGGCGCATCCGCAATACCACGCGCTTTTTGCTCTCCAACCTCAATGGCTTCGACCCGGCGCGCGACCTGCTGCCGGCCGAACAGATGCTTGACCTTGATCGCTGGGCGCTGGACGCCGCGGCGCGCCTGCAGGACGAGATCATCGAGGCGTACGAGCAGTACCGTTTCTGGAACGTCTACCACAAGGTGCACAACTTCTGCGTGCAGGAGCTGGGCGGCTTCTACCTGGATATCATCAAGGACCGCCAGTACACCACGCCGGCCGACAGTGTGGCGCGGCGTTCCTGCCAGAGCGCGCTGTATCACATTGCCGAAGCGCTGGTGCGCTGGATCGCTCCGGTGCTGGCCTTTACCGCCGACGAGATCTGGCAGTTCCTGCCGGGTGAGCGCAACGAGTCGGTAATGCTTAACACCTGGTACCAGGGGCTGGTGCGCCTGCCGCAGGACATTGCTCTGGATCAGGCCTACTGGGAGCGCCTGATGGCCGTGAAGAGTGCGGTCAACAAGGAGCTGGAAAACCTGCGGGCGAACAAGACCCTGGGGGGAAGCCTGCAGGCCGAGGTGACCCTGTATGCCGATGCCGCACTGGCGGGCGAGTTGGCCAAGCTGGGCGATGAGCTGCGTTTTGCGCTGATCACTTCGGCAGCCTGTGTGGCGCCGCTGGAGCAGGCACCTGCCGATGCGGTAGTTAGCGAGGTTGAAGGTTTGCGCCTGAAGATCGTCAAGTCGCAACACGCCAAGTGTGCACGCTGCTGGCACCTGCGTGCCGATGTGGGCAGCCATGCGGAGCATCCGGAGTTGTGTGGACGCTGTGTCGACAACATCGACGGTGCCGGCGAAGTTCGCCGGCACGCCTGACGGGGGAGTTGGCGCATGAGCCGTTTTGGCAAGCTGCCCTGGTTGGCATTGAGTGTGCTGATTTTTCTGCTCGACCAGTGGAGCAAGTTGTACTTTGAAAACAGCCTGCAGCTGTACCAGCAGGTCGTGGTCATCCCGGATTACTTCAGCTGGACGCTGGCCTATAACACGGGCGCGGCTTTCAGCTTCCTGGCTGATGCGGGAGGCTGGCAACGCTGGTTTTTCGCGCTGATCGCGCTCGTGGTCAGTGCTGTGCTGGTGGTCTGGCTCAAGCGTCTGCAGGCTCATGAACACTGGCTGGCCCTGGGCCTGGCGCTGGTGCTGGGCGGGGCGCTGGGTAACCTGTTCGATCGCGTGGTCTATGGCCATGTGATCGACTTCATCCTGGTGCACTGGCAACAGCGCTGGTACTTCCCAGCGTTCAACCTGGCCGACAGCGCCATTACCCTGGGGGCCATTCTTCTGGCCCTGGACATGTTCAAGGCACAGCCGAGCGGAGCCACCAAAGATGACTGAGCAACGTATCGGGTCGCAGACCCAGGTTACCCTGCACTTCGCCATTCGTCTGGAGAACGGCGATCTGGTAGACAGCACCGAGGGTAAGGCCCCGGCCACTTTCTGCGTGGGCGATGGCAACCTGTTGCCTGGCTTCGAGCAGGCACTGTTCGGTCTCAAGGCCGGCGACAAACGCAGCCTGCCAATCAGTCCGGAGCAGGGCTTTGGCCAGCCTAATCCACAGAATGTGCAGGTCATGCCGCGCAGCCAGTTCACCGACATGCCGCTGAGCGAAGGTCTGCTGATCATCTTCCAGGATGCCGCCAAGGGCGAGCTGCCGGGGGTGGTCAAGGCGTTCGACGAGCAGCAGGTCAGTATTGACTTCAACCATCCGCTGGCCGGCAAGCCGCTGACCTTCGAGGTAGAGATCATCGAGGTCAAAGGGCTCTGAATGCCTGACGCGCGGCCTGTGCTGTCGCGCCGCACCTTGCTCGACTCACCTATCCCTTATCGAGATCACCTGCATGCAGATCAAACTCGCCAACCCGCGTGGCTTCTGTGCCGGCGTCGATCGCGCCATCGAGATCGTCAACCGCGCACTGGAAGTATTCGGGCCACCCATTTATGTGCGTCACGAAGTGGTGCATAACAAGTTCGTGGTCGAAGACCTGCGTGCACGTGGCGCAGTGTTCGTGGAACAGCTGGATCAGGTGCCGGATCAGGTGATTGTCATCTTCAGTGCCCATGGGGTTTCCCAGGCGGTACGCCAGGAAGCCGAGCGACGTGGTCTGAAGGTGTTCGATGCCACCTGCCCGCTGGTGACCAAGGTGCACATGGAGGTGGTGCGCTACAGCCGCGAAGGTCGTGAGTGCATTCTCATCGGCCATGCCGGGCATCCCGAGGTGGAAGGCACCATGGGACAGTATGACTGCAGCCAGGGTGGTGCCATCTACCTGGTGGAAGATGAGCAGGATGTGCAACGCTTGCAGGTGCGTGATCCGCAGCGCCTGGCCTTTGTTACCCAGACAACCTTGTCCATGGACGATACCAGCCGGGTCATCGATGCGCTGCGTGCACGCTTCCCGGCTATCGGCGGGCCGCGCAAGGATGACATCTGCTACGCCACACAGAACCGCCAGGATGCCGTGAAGCATCTGGCTGCCGAATGCGATGTGGTGCTGGTAGTCGGCAGCCCGAATAGCTCCAACTCCAATCGCCTGCGCGAGCTGGCAGAGCGCCTGGATACTCCGGCTTATCTGATCGACGGCGCCGATGACCTGCGCGAGGAGTGGTTTGCCGGCCTGCAGCGTATCGGCATTACCGCCGGTGCCTCGGCGCCCGAGGTGCTGGTGCAGGGCGTTATCCAGCGCCTGCAGTCCTGGGGGCTTGGCGAAGCACTGGAAATTCAGGGGCGTCCGGAGAATGTTACCTTCTCGATGCCCAAGGAATTGCGTGTCAAGCAGCTGTAGCCGAGCCTGATGTATACAAAAAGGCCCAATCCGAGGATTGGGCCTTTTGCATTATGCGCTGAAGCTTATCGCCAGCATTCGGCAGCGGTTTTCTTGGTGCCAGTTCGGTTACGAACACCCAGGGCATTGAGCGTCAGGTTGCCACAGTCGGTATCACTGAATTGCTGGGTAGCTGTCAGCAAATAGCCTCCGTCAGTGGCAGCACCTGCACCCAGCGTCAGGTTGTACTTGCCAGTGGGGGAGCTGGTTTTGCCTTTGAGCTTGGTGGCGATATCGGCGGTGGCCGTTACATAGACAAAGTTTTGCGCATAGTAACGTTCCTGCAAGGCCGCCGTGTCGTTGAGCAAGGCCTGCCCTTCACTGCGGTTGCCCCGTTTCACGTACTCGCTGTAACTCGGGTAAGCCACCGCCGCCAAGATGGCGATGATGGCAACCGTGATCATCAGTTCAATCAGGGTAAAGCCCTGTTGTTGTGTATGTCTGTTCAACTTACTGCTCCTCGACAATCCGCCAGGATTGGCGTCCAGTGCTACCAGGATCAGCAAAAACCGGTACACAAGTTAGGCCGGTGCAAAGATCAAAGCTACCATCTGGATTTTGTGTGCCTGTGATACCACCTTCGCCATCCTGTTTGCGACCAGAGATGATGTCATTCTCTTTGCCGGGCGTTGTGAAGCGCAGATCAAACGCATGATGCTGGGTCTTGCCGCCTGTAGCCGGGTTGATGGCATAGGTCCAGTTACTAGATCCGTCTGCACAGGGGTCGTCATTGGGAACGAGCGATTGGAAGAACAGGGTACGCCCTAAGGTCACCATATCCTCGATGACCATTTCGCCATCCAGCGTGCTGCCTACTTTCAGGTCAAGTGCCCAGCCAAGTTTCCCGGAGCTCCAGACCACCGCGTCATCACTAATCGTTCTGACTTCCGAGGTTGTCGAGCCAACAAGGCTTTTGGCCGTGGATTCCAAAAGGATGCGTTGCTCAACCAGCTGGCTACGGGTGATGCTGAGTGACTTACCGCTAGCGTCGAGGTCTTCTTCAGTGAGTCGGGTGTTTTTATCCCAGATTCCATAAACGGTTTGAGCAATCGAGCGGTCACCTTGTGTGTCACCGGTCTCGAAGTACTTGCCTGTACCAAATACCAGCAGGTGGCCTTGACCTGTTGGGTGCCGGACAAGAGAGGGCGGAGCTGTAATGGGCTGAGGTTTCGAGCCTGTGCTGCTACGTGTTGTGAACATGGGCTTTTCGGCATACGCAACCTTGTATGCGCCCGAGGTGCTATGCAGATCAAAGCGCCAGAGATTGCCCTGCAAGTCACCGGCATAGGCGAACTCGGCAATACCGTCGCCGTTGAAGTCGGACAGCTTGGGCGTCGACAGACCGTTGGCTACTCCTGCAGTACCTGCAACTTCCAGGCCTTTGTCATTTGCCGTCAGCATGGCACCGGTGACTGCATTCAAGACAAACAAGGCGGCTTTACCATTAGTGTGACTGGCTGCATCGTAGCCGTTGCCGAACACCACGGCCCAGTTACCGGTGGCCAGGCGGGCAACCGTCGGCTTGGAGAAGCTATAGCCCATTTTCACAGCATCAGTGCCGGTTATTTTGCTGTCGTTAAACTCCCACAAAAGCTTCTCGCTGCCCGGTGTCGTAATGTCCAGGGCAAAAACACTCTTTCCACCGGCGCGCAATGTACCCACTAGAATGGTTCGCCAGTTATTTCCGTCATATACGTCGGCAATGACAGGTGAGCCATCAACATAGAACTCATGGGTATATTTTTTACCCGTGTATTTGCTGAGTTTTGGGTAAACAGCAGTGGGAATGAACGCAAACTCTTCAGCACCAGTGTCGGCGTTGAATCCATGCAGCATGCCATCGTTGCCGCCTACATAAACCATGGCTTTGCGATTCTTCACTGATTCAGCAAAGGTAGTGTATTTCGTGTTGTTTTCCAGTCGGTTGCCAAAACTTGGCAGATAGCGCGCGCCGCGAACAACCGCGGGGCTGGATGCATACAAACTACCCAGTACGCTAGTGCGGGTACGGAACGTGGTGCCTTCAAGGGAGCGGTCACCGCGTAGGTAATCCAGACGTGCACTTCCCAGTGTGTCCGTGGTGCTGGCATCCAGCTCTTCCGGATTGCGACTCAGATAAAATGCCAAACTGTTGGGGGTGCTGACACTTCCAGCATTGGCCCATGTGAAGTCTTGCAGGCCAGACGAGCCGCTGCTTGCAATTTTAATGTTGCGTGAGCCGGCGGCAGGTATCTTGTCTTTAGCTTGCCAGCGCTCCCCGGATGACTCAGTTTTATCGTTATTCGCTTTGTTATATTCGACTTTTTTGTCTTTACGGATCAGGTTGCCAGCCCAGTTTTCTTCACTTGAGTAGGAGGTTTGATAAAAAGAAGTCGTGACGCTATAACCGTCTGAGCTTTCGTCCGCCACCTGGCCAGAGTTTGTAGCAGGTTTGGCGGCTACCGACTTGCGCGCAGCAATCCGATCAATAATATCGTTGAAGGCTTGTACCATGCTTTGTGGTGAATCAACACTGAAGAATTCACCGCGCGAATTGATTGCCGCATGCCATAGGTCGTAGACATTATTATCCGAGCTCGAAGATGCTTTAGGCCAGTTCTGTGTTCCATTTTTGAGCGCTTCATAACCTGCACCACTAAAAGTGCTGCCTTCCCATTCCCGTCCTGATTGCTGTAGGGAGTTGGTCAGGCCGAGACCCATCATATAATTGGTCATGTGTTGCCAAGTGGCAGGGTTGTTGCGCGGGTCCCAATATGTTTCGTCGTCAGTTTTTCCGGTGAACGGTGTGTAGGGTTTCAATTTGTTAGCGAGTCCGCTGTTCAAGTCGGTCGCCCAATAATGCATGGCGATATCGGCTAGCGTAGCGTTAGTGGCGTCTTTGTAGGGAGTCAGAGTATTAGTATATTTTTTGCCATCAGGGAGTGCGATTTCTGCGCTGTTGTCATGATTTGTTGGATTTGCAAATTCATCGTCACTGTTCCACATGCCGTCTGTCATGACGATTTGATAGCTTGGGCGGCAAGCGTAGGTGTTTGCTGAATTATTTTCAGCAGGTTTGTCAGGGGTCTTTTGCCAGGCTTTGTCAGTGCTTAAAAAATCGCCGGCGCGAGTCATCGCTGAACGAAGTGGTGTGCCTTTGGGGTCATTGAACTTTGTTTTATTTTGCAGCCAGTCAATGAAATTTTTGCGTTGTGTGTTGTCATATGTGCGAAAGGTGCTTGTTCCGCAGTTGGTAGTTGATGTATCGAGGCTTTTGCAGTGAATAAGACTTTGCCAAGTCAAACGCGAGGAAGAGGAGAATTTCATGAAGGCCAAGCTGGCGGATGACAAGGTGGCAAGTGCCCTGGTCCTGTAAAAAGAATACCAGATGGCAAAGTTCTCTCGCTCGTCGGTGAGAATGGTTTTGTCAGGCTTGATGGCCGTGCCTGATGTTGAGGAAACAAAAACTAGTCTATAGCAGTTTTCATCGTCTTTTTTTAAGGCGTCGCAGTTGGTTAGAGTGTTGTCGCGTACGTAGTAGTATGCGGGTACACCTTTATTTTTAAGGCTTGCAGTGTAATAGTCGTCTGATCTATCACAATCTGGAGTGATAGCTGTTAGTGTTGGGGGTGAAGTTACCTCGCAAGTGTAACGGTTGCCGCGTGTTCCTCTGGTTATCTTGAATGTAATGCCTGCAGGTGTTGTGATTTCTCTTGCAGTGTTATTTGTAGTTATGGCTGTTGTTGCGGAAAAGTCAATGGCTGGGTTTTCTGCTAATACGTTATTTGTCCCTCCGGAGTTGATATTGCCAGTATTCCCGCGGCCTGTGGTTTGGGTGTCTTTGACATAGTTCCAGTTTGGTTGATAGTCGTTGCTGAGGTTGGCCCAGTCTATGCCAGAGTTCTTTTCTGGAGAGTAGCCATCATAAAAAGCTTTGCTAAACGAGGTTGTTAATTCTGTCTCGTTGCCGTTGCTGTCGACTTTTGCCGGCTTTTTATAAATGGTGTTTGGGTTGTAGTATAAAGCGTTGAAGTGGGAAGATAGTGCGTGTCGTTTATTTTGACTTCCCTTAATGCTATCGGGCACGTAAGCAGCATTCATACTGGTTGAGTCATCAAAAGTGAAGATGACATTAGGCGGTACACTGGTGGTCAGGCTGAGCGGGCTTTGTGATACGGAGGCTTGGGCATCAAGTGTGGCGACAAGCAGGCTTGTAGTGAACAATGCGCTGCTCAGTGTTTTCAGCGGAAATGCCGGGGTGATACGCTTCATTTTTTAATCCCCTTTATTTGTTAAGGCCAAGTGAGATGACAGCATTCGTCGACTGGCTGGCTAGTTTGTCATTGGCTTGTGCGGTGATCAGGTAAAAGTAAGTACCTTCGCCAGTCAGCGCGGCTCCGTACTCGGGATTGATTTGATCAATCAAAGTGGTATTCCAATAGGCTTTTGCGGACAAGCTGGAGTTGGCTTTATGGTCTGTGCCGCGGTAAGGCATCCAGTACACGCGGTCGTTGTTGGAGGCGGCATCAGTGTCTGAGCCTTTCCAGTTGAAGCTAGTGACAATCGCTTTGAGTGGATTGTTGACCATGGCCGTGAGGAAAGTGCTTTTGTTCGCACTGGCAAGAATGCACGGTTTATTGGCAAACGCTCGGTATGCGTTGTTTTTCATGCAGTTTTCGTTGCGGGGCTCAATCTTGTCGATGACATTGACAGTCGTATCGAAGCGTTTCTCGGCTTCACGTAGTGCCGCTTCGGTTGCATTGATCAAGTGCAGGCTCTCTGCCCGGTTAGCAGTCATGCGGCCTTCCAGGGTGACTTCGCGCATGTTACTTACCGTCAGTACAGTGATAACTGCCAGCAACACCAGAGCAATCAGCAAAGCAGCGCCATTTTGATTTTTGGGTGTGCTGGAGATCATGGCATTTGATTCCTTAAGGTGAAAGTGTTGCTGGCTATCTGGAATATCTGCCCTTTATCACCTGCTGTTAAGCGCGCAAGCTCTGCCGTGGTGGTATCGGTTTTCCAATTGGTGAGCGCAATGCTGTCTGTTGATGAACGTACATTATTGCCGCTGGCCATGAGGGCTGAGTAGTTAACTTGCATGATGCGCTTTTCTTTAGCCTGGTTATCATTAATGGCTACCAGTGTGTCTACTTGGCGATCTGCGCTCATGGATATGCCGAAGTTAAAGCGGAAGTCGGCAATTCCAGTGACTATTTCTGCGCTGCGATTGTCCACTTGGCACGTGAGTGTGCCGTTCAGGTCGTTGGCAGCGTTATAGCGTAAAATCATGACTATATGGCTGCCGCTTGACTCAAAGGGCGACGCTCCGGCTGAGAGTGTTGGGGTGCTTCCGGTGCAGTCCAGTTCGTTGGCAAGCAAGGGGTAGTAACGTATGCAAATGCCAGTGTGATCCTTTGTCGGGACGATCGATTGCTCGCTCTTGAATACACAGCCTGTATCGCCGCCAACTGTTTCCGCAGGAAATGCTACGACCGGATCTTGCAGTGGTGAGCGTCTGAAGCCAGCTTTGTTAATGTATTGGCTCAGAAGTAAGTCAAGGAAGCGCAGATTTTCCTGGTTCGCTGCCTGAGTTTGTTGGAAAAGATAATTTCTTTTATTGTCGATGTATATTTGTGTGATCCCCAAGATCAGGAAGCTGCTGATGGCTAAGGCGATTAGTAATTCGATCATGGATAAACCATGTTCTTTTGAATTAATCATGTGGCTCATAATTCCACCCTGGTGCGATAAATGCAGGTGCTGTCATTGGGGGCGCGGTCGTCCGGGCAGGTTCCCTTCTTACTTGCCCAAGCCAGTTGAATCTCAATGATTGAGCCTTTCCCGTCGCACGTAGGCGTTTTAGTTGCGCTGGGGGTTGAGCTTTGGCAAATATAAAAGCCATCCTTGATCAGATTGGCTGCATTAGGTAATCGGCTTTTTACTTTTTCCAGCCAGCAGTCTCGTTGCTGTTGTGGGCTGCTGGGGGTGTTGCAGGCTCGGGCACTTAGTGTGGCAGGTGCGGGTGAGAAGTCACTGCCTGCTTTTTTCAAAAGCATGGAGCTGCTTTTGATGTCGTAATTAAAGTCCTTGCTCTTGTTGAAGAGTTGGTTGGGGTTGCTGCGCATTAGCTCGATAAGCTGGCTGGTGAGTTCAATCGCTGAATTGGTGTTTGCAGATTCTGCGGTGTACTGAATGCTGCGGCTTTGCAGGGCGACCATGCCAAGGATGCCCAGCGTGGTGAGCAGCAGGGTGACCAGTACTTCAATGAGGCTGAAGCCTTTTGACCTGTTCAAGGGCATCTCCTTATTCACATTTAGCCAGCGCGGTGCCGCTGTTGTCTGACTTGCCGCGCGGGAACAGCGCTGCGCTGCCGTTTGCGGCGATGCTGGTCAGGTAGCCGGTGCTGGCGTCCTTGTTGCGGCATACGGTAATCAGGGCGCCCACGTTGGCAGTGCCATTGGGGCGGTAGAGCAGTTGGTTAATGGCGGTTCCGCCTGCATTGGTGAGGACGAGTTTTGCGATGCTGCTATCGACTTCCAGGTTGCGCAGGGTATTGGCGTCGTCCGGGCATTTATTGCTGCCGGGGGCTGCGCTGGCGAAGCAGACTTTCCAGAGTGCGCTGTTCAGTGCGTCGATCTTGATGGCTCTGCGCTGGGTAACCGCTTCACTGCGTGCGAAGACCAGAAAACTTTTAAGTTCTTCCGCCTTGGCCTGGAGCTGATTGTTGCGGGTCAGCTGGGTGAAGCTGGGTATGGCGATGAAGGCCATGATGGCCAGCAGGGCCAGGGTAATCATCAGCTCCACCAGGGTGAACCCGCGACTGTGGGATGGACGAGACATGCGCTGCTCCGATCGGTCTTGTGAGTGAATCATGGCCGCCGGGGGCAGGTTTGTCTGCCTGCTCAGGATGTGCGGTGGCTTGCTAAGGATAACCGGCATCTGCGTGCCATAAAGCGTGCGCTGTCGCACCTTTGCCGGGTGCCGTGGCGATCTGCTTTAGAGGCAGCGGCTGCTTTCCTGGCGGTTTTCCTCGGCGCTGGCTCGGCGTATTCTGCCCTGCCGGTTGATGACCAGTTGCTGGGTGATTTGACGGTCGGCGCAAATGAAAAAGCGCCCATTGCTCAGTGGGCTGGTGCCGTTGCTGTGAAAACGGATATGCCCGGTGAAGCCTGCCCAGCGCAGGCGGTTTTGCCCTGCATAAGGTGCACTCCAGCTCAGCGGCTGTTGCTCAAGGCTTTGTAGTAGCCAGGGCAGGTTCCAGTCACTTTGGCAGTTTTTTCCATCGCTGCTGGGGCATAGCAGCAGGCTTCGGCGTTGTTGTACGGCCTGGCTGCGCGCATGGTTGAGCAGTGTCAGTAGTTCTTCCGTGGCGGCTTCATCGCGGGCGTTTTGTCTGAGCTGAGCCAGCGCAGGCACGGCCAGGTGGGCGAGGATGCTGAGCAGCAGGAGCGTCGTGAGCAGTTCTACCAGGGTGAACCCGCGGGGGCGATGGTTGGGCATGGCAAGACATCCGTGTAATGGCTGGGAGCGCGAAATCCGTTCGCGCTCGTTGGGTATAGACCAGGCCGTGAGCCTGTAAAGCGTTGACGGGGAGGTGCTGTGGGCAAGGTGATTGTGGTGGGGGCTGGGGCTATCGGGCTGCTGATGGCGCGCCAGCTGGCGGATGCTGGTCGGCAGGTGCTGTTGCTGGAGCAGGGGCGTAGTGGTGGTGAGGCGTCTTGGGCGGGTGGCGGGATCGTCTCGCCGCTGTATCCCTGGCGCTATAGCCCGGCGGTATCGGCGTTGGCGCATTGGTCTCAGGACTTCTATCCACAGTTGGCACAGTCCTTGGCTGAGGAGACTGGCATCGACCCGCAATTGCACGTGACCGGGCTGTACTGGCTGGACCTGCCCAACGAACAGCGTGCGCTGGCTTGGGCAGAGGAGCAGCAGCGGGAGCTGCGTGCGCTACCGATCAGCCAGGTGCGTGCTGTGTTGCCAGCGCTGGGCGCCGGCTTTAGCCGGGCCTTGTACATGCCGGGTGTGGCGAATATCCGCAATCCGCGCTTGTTGCAGGCGCTGCGTGCCAGCCTGGCGCTGCGCCCGGCGGTTACCCTGCTGGAGCACTGTGCAGTGCAGGGTTTTCTGACCGAGCAGGGTCGTGTGGTGGGGGTGCGCAGTACGCAGGGCGAGTATCGGGCGGATCAGGTGGTGGTGGCTGCCGGCGCCTGGAGTGGCGACTTGCTGCGTGATATGGGCCTGCAATTGCCGGTCGAGCCGGTCAAGGGACAGATGATTCTCTACCGCTGCGCTGAGGATTTTCTGCCGGCGATGGTCCTTGCCGATGGACGCTATGCGATTCCGCGTCGCGATGGCCATGTACTGGTCGGCAGCACCCTGGAATACCAGGGGTACGACAAAACCCCTACCGACGAGGCGCTGCACAGCCTGGAAGCTTCTGCTCAGGCATTGTTGCCGGAGCTGGCACATGCCGAGCGGGTCGGGCACTGGGCGGGATTGCGGCCGGGTTCACCGAATGGCGTGCCATACATTGGCGAGGTGCCGGAGTGGCCGGGCTTGTGGCTCAACTGCGGGCATTTCCGTAATGGCCTGGTGCTGGCGCCAGCCTCATGCCGGTTGCTCTGCGATCTGTTGCTGGCGCGTACGCCGATCATTGATCCGCAGCCCTACAGACCACAGGCACTACGTGGCTAGCCGGGGGGGCCGCACCTGCCGGGGCGGCAGGTGCGGGAGGCGCTTGCTACACCTTGTCGCTGGCAGCCTGGATGGCGGTGAGGGCGATGGTGAAGACGATGTCGTCGACCAGCGCGCCGCGTGACAGGTCGTTGACCGGCTTGCGCAGGCCCTGCAGCATCGGGCCGACGCTGATCACGTTGGCACTGCGCTGCACCGCCTTGTAGGTGGTGTTGCCGGTGTTCAGGTCGGGGAACACGAACACCGTGGCGCGACCGGCGACCGGGCTGTTGGGGGCCTTTTGCCGGCCGACGCTGTCGATGGCCGCAGCGTCGTACTGCAGCGGACCATCGATGAGCAGTTGCGGGTTGCGTTCGCGGGCGATGCGCGTAGCGCTGCGTACTTTCTCGACCTCTTCACCGCTGCCTGAGTCGCCGGTGGAGTAGCTGATCATCGCGACCCGCGGGGGGATGCCGAAGGCTTCGGCCGAGGCGGCGCTCTGCAGGGCGATTTCCGCCAGCTCTTCGGCATTCGGGTCCGGGTTGACTGCGCAATCGCCGTAGACCACTACTTCGTCGGGCAGCAGCATGAAGAACACCGAGGACACCAGGCGGTAGCCGGGGGCGGTCTTGATCAGTTGCAGGGCCGGGCGGATGGTGTTGGCGGTAGTGTGGATGGCGCCGGAGACCAGGCCGTCGACTTCATCCAGGGCGAGCATCATGGTGCCCAGTACCACGCTGTCTTCCAGTTGGGCGGCGGCCATGGGCGCGTTCAGCCCCTTGCCCTTGCGCAGCTCGACCATCGGCTCGACGTAGCGCTCGCGAATCTGCTCGGGGTCGAGGATTTCCAGCCCGGCGGGCAACTCGATGCCCTGTGCCTGGGCCACCGCATGCACGTCCTCGGGTTTGGCCAGCAATACGCAACGGGCAATACCGCGCGCCTGGCAGATGGCCGCGGCCTGGATGGTACGTGGCTCGCTGCCTTCCGGCAGGACGATGCGCTTGTTGGCCTGCTGGGCGCGCTGCACCAGCTGGAAGCGAAACGCGGGTGGCGACAGGCGCAGCTCGCGCAGGGTGCCGCAACGGGTGCGCAAGGCGTCGTGATCGAGGTGTTCGGCGACGAAGTCCGTGACCTTCTCGGCGCGCTCGCGGTCATCCACCGGAATTTCCTTGTTCATCCGGTTGAGGTTGGTGGCCGTGTCGTAGGAGCCGGTCTGCACGCTGAGTACCGGCAGGCCGGCGTTCAGCGCGCCCTGGCACAATTCGAGGATGCGCGGGTCGGGTGGGAAATCGCTGCACAGCAGGAGACCGGCGAGCGGTACGCCGCTCATGGTGGCCAGGCTGGCGGCGAGGATGATGTCGTCGCGGTCGCCGGGGGTGACGACCAGCACGCCGGGCTTGAGCAGTTGCACGGTATTGGGCACGGCGCGTGCGCAGAGCACGATTTTCTGTACTCGACGCTGCTCCATTTCCCCGGCACTGATGATCTGCGCGCCGAGCAGGTCGGCGACATCGCGCACGCGCGGGGCATTCAGTTCTTCCTGCCAGGGGATGCAGCCGAGCAGGCGGAAATGCTGGTTGCGAAACAGCGACGAGTGGCTCTGCAGGCGCTCGCCGAGATCGGCTTCGCGCACCTTGTTGAGGATCACCCCAAGCATTTTCGGGTCCTTGGGGCCACCGAACAGCTGGGCCTGGATCTCGATGCGGTCGGACAGTTCGCGCAGGGTTTCCTGTTCCGGGGCGCTGACCAGGATCACTTCGGCATCCAGGCACTTGGCCAGGTGGAAGTTCAGGCGAGCGGCGTAACTGGCATGCCGGGTCGGCACCATGCCTTCGACCACCACCACGTCAGCGCCGGCGGCAGCCTGCTGGAAACCGCTGACGATTTCTTCGAGCAACTCGTCGAGGTGGCCTTCGCCGAGCATGTGCTCGACCTTGGGCAACGGCTGGGGGGCTGGCGGGGTCAGGCCGTGGGTGCGCGCGATCAGCTCGGTGGAGCGCTCCGGCCCGGCATCGCCAGGGTGGGGTTGGGCAATCGGCTTGTAGAAGCCGACTTTCAGGCCGTTCTGTTCCAGGGCGCGAACCAGGCCCAGGCTGATGGAGGTCAGGCCGACACCGAAGCCGGTGGGGGCGAGGAAAAAGGTATGCATGGGCACTCCTATCGGGGGCTGTGCCGCCGGCGGCGGCACAGTGACTGTCAGGCTGGCAACAGGGCCAGGGTATCCAGGGCGATCTGGCGTTCTTCGTTGGTGGGTACGACCAGTACGCGCGGGTGGCCGGCGGCCTGGATGGCGCCTTCCTGGCCGCGGATGCACTGCGCGTTGGCGGTTTCGTCCAAAGCCAGGTTGAGCAGGCGCAGGTGGGCGACGGTGCGGCTGCGGATCAATGGCGAGTTCTCGCCGATGCCGCCGGTGAAGATCAGCCCATCCAGGCGCGGCAGGGCACAGCCCATGGCGGCCAGCGATTTGGCCAGACGGTAGCAGAACACCTCGATGGCCAGCGTGGCGCCGGCATGCCCCTGCTCGCGGGCCTCTTCCAGCGCGCGCATGTCGTTGGACAGCCCGGAGAGACCGAGCAGGCCGCTTTCCTTATTCAACATCTGGTCGATCTGCTCCAGGCTCCAGCCCAGGGTGCGGGCCAGGTGACCGTGCAGGTTGGGGTCGACATCGCCGCTGCGCGTGCCCATCACCAGGCCTTCCAACGGGGTCAGGCCCATGCTGGTGTCCTGGCTGTGGCCGTTGACCACGGCGGCCGTGGAGCAACCATTGCCCAGGTGGGCGGTGAGCCAGCAGCTGGCCTGGTAGTCCAGCTGACACAGTTCGCTGGCGCGCTGGCTGACGAAGCGGTGGCTGGTACCGTGGAAACCGTAGCGGCGCACGCCGTGCTGGCGATACAGGGCTTCCGGCACGGCATAGCGATAGGCATGTTCCGGCATGCTCTGGTGGAAGGCCGTGTCGAATACGGCGACTTGCGGCAGTTGCGGGAACAGCTTGAGTGCCGCTTCGATACCCTGCAGGTTGGCAGGGTTGTGCAGGGGAGCGAGGGCCGCCGTGGCGGCAATCGCCTGCAGCGCGGCCTGGTCGATCAGGCAGGCACTGGTGAAGTGTTCGCCGCCATGCACGACGCGGTGGCCGATACCGTGCAGTTGTCCGCCGGCAGCTTTTTCAGCCAGCGGCAGGATGCGGCTCAGGGCTTGGCGGTGGTCGGCACCCTGGATCAGTTCGCTGCGCTTGCCTTCGGCATTTTTCCAGTGCAGCTCGGCTTGCGGCGAACCCAGGCGCTCGGCCAGGCCGGACAGGGTGAAATGAGGTTGCGCTTCATTGATCAGGGCGAACTTGATCGACGAGCTGCCGCAGTTGATCACCAGGATATTGCGTGCAGACATTGGGGAATCCTTAGCTTGAATACGTATAAACCTGTGTACAGGGTGCCAATTGACTGACCGACTGCACTATAGCGGGCTGGCCTGATGACTACTGTGCCTTGCCTGGTGTTGCAGGCACAACCAGACGCCCGCCAGGCTTGGGCGAGGGCAGGGTAGTCACGGGGTTCGCGGGGCAGCGGACAGAATCACGTAAAGAATTATTGATCTGTGTCTGTCAGGTGCTGGCGCGGGGCAGTCAGGCGTTATGTATTGTTATGCTGCCTGCCGGGCGCGGGTAAGCGCTAGCCGTCATCGGGCGCCATAGCGGCCTCTGTACGTAGCAGTGCGATTATCCTGCACTGTTGCCGGACAAGCATGCCGGATGACCGAAGATGTCGCCCTGACGATAATCAAGCGTTTCATCGGCGGGGAGCGGGGCGGGTCGCTTTCGCCGCGAGGCAGGGTTAAACTGCGTGGCCTATTCATTTTTTGCCGAAGGTTTTCAGCATGCAGATCGCCGCCAACAAGGCCGTTTCCATCGATTACACCCTGACCAACGATGCCGGTGAGGTGATCGACAGCTCTGCCGGTGGTGCGCCGCTGGTCTACCTGCATGGCTGCCGCAACATCATCGTCGGCCTGGAAAAGGCCCTCGAAGGCAAGCAGGCCGGTGATGAACTGACTGTGACCATCGAACCCGAAGAAGCCTACGGCGAGTACAGCGTTGAGCTGGTAGCGACGCTCAACCGCAGCATGTTCGAAGGCGTAGACCAGCTGGAAGTGGGCATGCAGTTCCACGCGTCCGGCCCGGACGGTGGCATGCAGATCGTCACCATCCGTGATATCGAAGGTGATGATGTCACCGTCGATGGCAATCACCCGCTGGCCGGCCAGCGCCTGACCTTCCAGGTCAAGGTGGTCAAGGTGCGTGATGCCGAAGCCGAAGAAATCGCCCATGGTCATATTCATGGTGAAGGTGGTCACCACCACTGATGTTCCCGGTTTGCCGGGCCGTCGCAGACGGCTCGCACTTGCCGACAGGCGCCGTGCCGACCAGACTCAGGCCTGACCATGACAGGCGCAGAGCAGGTGGTTCAGGCGCCTTTGCTGTCTGTGTACCCTGTTACAGGAGTGTGCCATGAGCGCTATCCATGACCTCACGCTGAACGACCTGACTGGCCAGCCGTTGCCGTTGGCACCTTATGCCGGGCAGTTGTTGCTGGTGGTCAATGTGGCTTCCGAATGTGGCCTGACCCCGCAATATGCCGGCCTTGAACAGCTCTACCAGCAGTACCGGGCGCGCGGCCTGACCGTACTGGGTGTACCTTGCAACCAGTTTGCCGGCCAGGAGCCGGGCACGCCGGAGCAGATTCTGCAGTTCTGCCTGCACAATTATGGCGTCAGTTTCCCGCTGACCGCCAAGCTGGAAGTCAATGGCCAGGATCGCCACCCGCTGTATCGCCTGCTGGCTGGCGAAGGTGCGGATTTCCCAGGCGACATCAGCTGGAACTTCGAGAAGTTCCTGGTGGCCGGCGATGGTCGGGTGCTGGCGCGCTTTGCGCCGCGAACTGCACCGGATGATCCGGCACTGTTGCAGGCCATCGACAACGCCCTGGGCTGATTGCGCCCAGGGCTGTCCTGGCGCCTGAGGGCAGATGCGCCAAGCTCAAGGTCGTTTTGCCGCATCGCTTGCCTGTTCGGCGGGCGGGCGGCTAAATCGGCGGCATTGCCCTGACGAGACTGCCGCATGTCGCCTGAACACCCCGCCACACCCCAAGCCTTGCGCGCGCTGATCGAGCAGCGCCGTGCGGTACGTCGTTTCACGGCCGAGCCGGTGCCGGATGCGGTAATCCGCGATTGCCTGGAACTGGCCATTCTGGCACCCAATTCCTGCAACCTGCAGCCCTGGAGCTTCCAGGTGATTCGCGATGAACAGCTGCTGCAGCGCCTGCGCTCGGTGTGCATGGGCCAGCAGGCGGCCAAGGCGCCGCTGATCATCGTGGTCCTGGCGCGTCCGGACTGCTGGCGTGACAGTTGCGAGCAGATCATCGCGCAGTGGCCGGAACCCGAGGTGCCGGCGCCTATCCGGCATTTCTACAGCAAGACCGCACCCTTCCAGTACAACCAGGGCTGGCTGGGCTGGCGCGGCCTGCTCAAACGTCAGCTGGTGCGTGTGCTGGGCTGGCGTCGCGCATTGATGCGCACGCCCAACAGCCACGCTCAGATGCGTCTGTGGGCGGTCAAGTCCACGGCACTGGCGGCCGAGAACCTCATGCTGGCGTTGCAGAGCCATGGCTACTGCAGCTGCCCGCTGGAAGGTTTCGACGAGGTACGTCTGCGCCGTGTTCTGGAGATTCCCCGCGCTGCCGTGCCGGTGATGCTGCTGGCAGTTGGCAAGCCGGGAGAGCGGGCGGTATACAACCCGCGCCTGCGCTTTCCCCTGGAGCAGCGCGTGGAGTGGCACTGATTGCAACGGCCTGCCAAGGCCCGGGGGCCGCTTGTCGCATGGCGGATGATCAGCGCAATCAATAGTGCTGGGAAGGGCGAGACGACCGGTCATATGCTTGGCCCATGAACAGCCGAATCCGACTCGACAAGCGTGACCTGATCCTCAGCAAAGGCGCTGCGGTGATGACCCGTCGTGGTTACCACGGTACCGGGGTGCAGGAGATCGTCCAGGCCGCGGGGATTCCCAAGGGCAGCTTCTACCATTACTTCGCGAGTAAGGAAGACTTTGCCCTGCAGGCGCTCGAGCAGGTCTATCGACCACGCCTGCAGCGCTATGCCGCCGCCCTGGACGATCCGCAGCGTTCGCCACGGGCGCGCATCCTGGGCTATTACCGTGAGCTGCTGGCGCATTTTGCGCGCCAGGAAAAACTCGAATACCACTGTTTCATTGGCAGCCTGAGCTTTGAGATGAGCGAGCATGTGCCGGCCATCGGCGCGCAGGTCGCGGCCATCCATGGTGAATCGGCGCACCTGTTGGCTGCCTGCCTGCGCGAGGCGCAGGCCTGTGGCGAGCTGCCGGCCGACGAGGACTGTGCCAACCTGGCCGCCTTCATCAGTTGTGCCTGGCAGGGCGTGCTCGGCCAGCTCAAGGTCGGCCGTGACCTGGCCCCTCTGGAACAGTTTGTGTCACGTCTGGAGCGGCTGCTGGCCGCCTGACTTTTTTGCCGTAAAACCGAGACGACCGGTCAGTTGGCCGGCCACAGGAGACTCCATGAACAATGCCGCACACGCACTCTTCCAACCCTTCCGCCTGGGCAATCTGGAGCTGCCGACCCGCGTGGTCATGGCACCGATGACCCGTTCCTTCTCGCCGGGCGGCGTGCCGAATGCCGGTGTGGTGGAGTACTACCGTCGCCGCGCCGCTGCCGGTGTCGGGCTGATCGTCACAGAAGGCACCACCATCAATCACAAGGCGGCCAACGGTTATCCGAACGTGCCGCGCTTCTACGGCGAGGACGCTCTGGCCGGCTGGAAGCAGGTGGTCGATGCGGTGCACGCGGCAGGCGGCAAGATCGTCCCGCAGCTGTGGCATGTTGGCAATGTGCGCAAGCTGGGCACTGAGCCGGATGCCAGCGTGCCGGGCTACGGGCCGATGGAGAAGCTCAAGGATGGCCAGGTGGTGGTGCATGGCATGACCCAGGCGGATATCGACGAAGTGGTTGCGGCCTACGCACAGGCTGCACGTGACGCCCAGGCCATCGGCATGGATGGTGTGGAACTGCATGGTGCGCATGGCTACCTGATCGACCAGTTCTTCTGGGAAGGCAGCAACCAGCGCAGCGATGGTTACGGTGGCAGCCTGGCCAACCGTTCGCGCTTTGCCATCGAGGTGATCAAGGCTGTGCGTGCAGCGGTTGGTCCGGACTTCCCGATCATCTTCCGCTTCTCGCAGTGGAAGCAGCAGGACTACACCGCGCGCCTGGTGCAGACCCCGGAAGAGCTGGCAGCCTTCCTCAAGCCGCTCAGCGACGCAGGCGTGGACATCTTCCACTGCTCCACCCGCCGCTTCTGGGAGCCGGAGTTCGAGGGCTCGGACCTCAACCTGGCCGGCTGGACCCGCCAGCTGACCGGCAAGCCGACCATCACCGTCGGCAGCGTGGGTCTGGATGGCGAGTTCCTGCAGTTCATGGTGAAGACCGACAAGGTGGCCAAGCCGGCCAGCCTGGAGAACCTGCTGGAGCGTCTGAATCGCCAGGAGTTCGACCTGGTGGCGGTGGGGCGTGCCCTGCTGGTGGATGCCGACTGGGCGCTGAAGGTGCGCGAGGGGCGCGAGCAGGACATCCTGCCGTTCAGTCGCGAGGCGCTGATGTCGCTCGACTGAGTGTGCCGGCGGCAGGTCGCTGAGCGACCTGCCGTGTGTTCAGGGTGTTTTGCGTCGCCTGGCGCAGCAACGCCTCGAACTGCTCGACGATCTGTGGCCAGCCGCACTGGCTGGCCTCGCGGCGTGCATTAAGGCGCATGCGCCTGCGGCTTTCGCCGTCGTCCAGCAGCCAGCCGGCGGCCTCGATAAAGCCCCGCTCATCGCCTGGCATGGCCAGCACACCGTTGTAACCATGGCGGATGTACTGGGCGGCGGCTGCCTGGTCATAGGCAATGACCGCCAGGCCCGAGGCCAGCGCTTCGAGCACGACGTTGCCGAAGGTTTCCGACAGGCTGGGGAAGACGAACAGGTCGGCCGAGGCATAATGCCTGGCCAGTTCCTCGCCCTGCTTGACCCCGCAAAACACCGCCTGCGGCCATTGCCGTCGCCACTGTCCGGCCTGTGGGCCGTCACCCACCACGACCAGTCGCAAACGCCGTTGCCCGGCGTGTTGCTGCAGGCTGGCAAAGGTGCGGCCAAGCAGCGCCAGGTTCTTTTCCGCGGCCAGCCGGCCGACATACAGTACGACCAGTTCGTCTTCCGCGACGCCCCATTGCTGGCGCAGGCTGTGGCAACGCCGTGCCGGATGAAACAGCTGGGCATCCACGCCGCGCCCGAGCAGGTGCAGGTTATGGAAGCCACGGCGGGTCAGTTCGGTGTGCTGGAATGGACTGGGCACCAGGGTGGCCTGGCAGCGTTCATGGAAACAGCGCAGGTAGTGCATCAGCAGACGTTCCAGCAGACCCAGGCCGTAGTGGTCGAGGTACTGCTGGAAGTTGGTGTGGTAGCCACTGACCACGGGGATCTGTAACTGGCGGGCGGCCTGCAGGGCTGACCAGCCCAGCGGGCCTTCGGTGGCGATGTAGAGCACATCCGGGCGTACCCGTCGCCACTGGCGCAGCAGCTTGCCGCGTGCACTATGTCCCCACTGCAAGCCTGGGTAGCCGGGTAGCGGCCAGCCACGGGTCAGCAACAGGTTGCGGTCGGCGCAGGCCGCTTCTCCGGGTTGGCGCGGACGTACCAGTTGCAGGTGATGGCCGCGTGCCTGCAGCCCCCGGTAGAGCTGCTGCAGGGTGTGAGCCACGCCGTTGACCTGCGGAGCAAATGTCTCGCTGACCAGGGCGATATGAAGAGAGGTATCAGGCATGCCGGCAGTCTGCAGGCCCGGCATTGCCTGTTGATGACAGGCGAGTTACCGCCCGGTGACGCGTTCTACGCCGCCTTCGCGGACCCAGAACAGGGTGGCGCCGGCCACCGCCACGGGCATGACCAGGATATTTGCGAAGGGCACCAGCAAAGCCAGGTACACCGTGCCGCCGAATCCCAGACTTTGCCAGCGTTTCTCACGCAGCCAGGCGAGCATGTCCGGCCAGGACAGCTTGTTGTTGTCCGCCGGGTAGTCGACGTACTGGATGGCCAGCATCCATACGCCAAACAGCAGCCAGAGGGGGATGGCGATCAGGTTGATCAGCGGAATGAAGGTCAGCAGCAGCAGGGGAATGGCGCGGGGCAGGAAGTAGGCCAGCTTGCGCAATTCACGACCGACCGTGCGCGGCACCATGGCGGCGAGTTCCTGCAGGCTGAACGGCGGGAAGTCGTCGCGTCCGCGCAGTACCACTTCGATCTTTTCGGCGAGAAAGCCGTTGAACGGCGCGGCGATCAGGTTGGCAAGCAGGCTGAAGGTGAAGAATACCGTCAGTAGCATCAGCACCACGAACAAGGGCCAGAGCAGCCAGTCCAGCCAGCTCAGCCAGTCCGGTACGCTGCTCATCAGTTGCGCCAGGGTGTCATTGAACAGTTGCAGCGCGAAGACGATCAAGCCGCCAAAGACCAGCAGGTTGACCAGCAGTGGGAGAATCACGAACAACCGCAGGCCGGGGCGCAGCAGCAGTGGCAGTGCTTCACGGAAATAGCTGAATCCTTGGGCGACGGGCGAGTGCATGAAGAGGCTCCAGGGAAAACGGAGAGCAGACCTTACTGGCTTTGCCCCTCCTCGAAAAGCCTGGGGCCGTTGTACAGACATGCGCTGTTACGCTGTTTCTTGGCTTGGTACATGGCCTGGTCAGCGGCGCGGATCAGCGACTCGCTGTCCTCTGCGTGTTCGGGGGAAACGGCAATGCCGATGCTGCAGGTGATGTAGTCAACCGGATGGCCATTGAGCTGGAAAGGCGCGGCCAGCTCCTGCAGCAGGCGTGCCGCCAGACGTTGTGCTGCGTTGGCCGGGGTGTCTGGCAGCAGCAGGGTGAATTCGTCGCCGCCCAGTCGGTAGATCTGGTCGGGCCCGCGCACGACCTTGCGCATGCGTTCGGCAATCCCTTGCAGCAGCAGGTCGCCACAGTCATGACCGAGACTGTCATTGACCTCCTTGAAGCGGTCCAGGTCCAGGTAGAGCAGGGCCAGGGGCTGGGCGCGGCGTACGCTGTCGCCGAGCAGGTGTTGCAGCTGTTCGGCAAAGGCCTTGCGATTGCCCAGCTGGGTCAGCGGGTCGCGATAGGCCATATCGAGCAGGCGGTTCTGGTAGTCCAGTTGTGCGCTGACGTCGCGCAGGATGCCGTTGTAGCCCAGCAGGCGGCCGCGGTTGTCGCGCAGTACCGAGACATGCGTATCAAGGTGGCCGCCGCTGCCGTCGGGGCGGCGGAACGGCGCGGAGAAGTGACTGCTGCCGGCCTGCAGGCGCTCCTTGAACAGGTTGCGGGCGCGCAGCGTATCGGCTTCGCCGAGCAGTTCGCTGTAGGAGCGGCCGAGCAGCATTTCCACGGGTAGCCCCAGCAGACGCGCCAGTGCCGGGTTGGCGTCCACCACCTGGCCCTTGCGATTGAGCTCGAAGTAACCGTCCTCGATGTGCTGAAGGATCAGTTTGTCGCGGCTTTCGCTGCGCGACAGGCGTTCCAGCATGCCGTTGAGTTCCTGGCTCAGCTGGCCGATCTCGTCATGTCCCTGGTCGCTCAGGCGTGGCAGGTACTGGCTACCATCGATGCCACTGATTTCCAGGTTGAGTCTTGCCAGGCGGCGCAGCACCCAATACTCGAAGACAGCAAAGGCCAGCGCCGAAGACAGCAGAATGATCAACAGGGTGGCGCCGAAAAACAGGTTGATGGTCTGCTGGCCCTGCAGGTAGTTGGGGCGCTCGCGTTCCAGGTGAAAGGTCAGCCCAGGCTGGCCCTGGCGATCGAGCAGGGTCAACTCGCTGTACTGGTGTTGTTCGTCGAGGCGCCGCGGGCCGAGCAAGGCATGGCTGGTCAGGGCGTTGTAGCTCACTTCGAGCTGCTGCTGGGCGCTGCTGTGCAACTCTTCGCTACTCAGGTGGAAGCGTGCGATGACCTGATTTTGCTGGGCACTGAGCAGTTCGCGGGTGAAGTAACTGCCCATCACCAGCATGCCGCGCGACTCGCCCTGCGCGCTGGACGGCAGGATCGGCGTGGCTGAAACCAGCAGGGCCAGGTTGACCTGGCTGAGGGTTTCTACGCGGCCATTGCGACTGCCCGGGTCTGCCAGGTTCAGACCGCGTTCACGCAGCAGGGCCAGGGTCTGTTCCTTGAGCTCCTGGGCGCTGGCCGGTGGCTGGGTGTGGAAGATCTGCAGGCTGGCCATCTCCGGCATGCGCCAACGCTGGCCGAGCAGGCGACCTTGCGGGTCGTAGAACAGGATGAAGTGCAGGCGCAGGTTATCCAGGGCCTGTTCATCCAGGTTGCTGCGGATAAAGGCCTGGTTGCCGTCCTGGATAAACGCATAGCTGTCGTCCCACCAGGCCCAGTCCTGGCCGATGGCCCGGTAGTGGAGCATTTCCTGGTGCCACTGGCGGTGCAGTTTGTGCGCGGTTTCTGCCAACTGCATGGCGTCCAGTTGATCGAAACGCTGCAACAGCAGGTTTTGGCTCAGCCACCAGATCCCCGTCAGGCTGGCCAGGGTCAGCAAGGCATAGTGGATGAGCAGACGCAAACGTATGGGCATGCCGGCACTCGCAGTGGATACGCTTGTCCAGTATAGGCAGTTGGCGGTGCTGGCGACTTGATATGAATCGCCTTTGTCTGCACGGGTTGGCCGCTGGCTGGTAAGCCGTTGCCGTGGCAGAGCCGGTATACTGCGCGCCGCTGATTTTTTCCCTTGCTATGGGTTTGCCATGCGTAACGATGCCCTTGATGAACTGGACGATATTCCCAGCCTGACGGCTGGCCGCGACGAGCGCGAGCCCCTGGCTGCAGTGACTGCTGAAGCGCAGCCGCGCACGCTGCAGGTGGCGCCACGTGCGGCCAGTCAGGGACCGCTGTGGGCGCTGCTCGGCGCCATGGGCATCGCCCTGGGTGGCCTGGCCTGGTGGAGCATGCAGCAGCAGAGCCTGTTGGCTCAGCAGCTGGTGGCGACCCAGGAAAGCTTTGCGCGGATCAGCGAAGAGGCGGCTGGGCGCATCCAGGATATTTCCGGTCAGGTGGTTGCCACCGAGTCGAGCGTACTGAGTGACAGCGAAGCGCTGAAGTTGCGGGTCAAGCAGTTGGAGGAGCGCCTCGCCGCGCTGCAGGCGGAGCAGCGCAAGGCACAGGCTGAACGCCAGCAGCAGGCGAGTCGCCAGGCGGCGCTGGATAAGCGTGTGGAACAGTTGCTGGCCGAACAGAAACGCCAGTTTGAGGTGCTGGATGGGCGTTTGGCCAAGCTGGGCGAACTGCCGGGGCGCCAGGCTGAGCAGGACAAGCGCCTGGCTGCTGTGCAGGAAGCCCAGCAGGGCTTGCGCAAGCAACAGGACAAGCTGGCCGCTGAGCTGGCTGGGCTGGCCAAGCGCAGTGATCCGAGTGCGGCGCTGGGACGTGTCGAGCAGGAATTGCTGGTGCTGCGCAGCCAGCTGGACAACCAGGCACCGAGCAGTACCGCCGAGTTCGATGCCTTCCGCGCCCAGGTCACCCGCAATATCAATGCACTGCAGGCGCAGATGC
Organism: Pseudomonas fluvialis; assembly: GCF_002234375.1. GTDB lineage: Bacteria > Pseudomonadota > Gammaproteobacteria > Pseudomonadales > Pseudomonadaceae > Aquipseudomonas > Aquipseudomonas fluvialis. The sequence continues at coordinate 140,418 of NZ_NMQV01000005.1, read as the reverse complement.
AGACCCTGCAGCAGCAGCTCAATGCGCGCTGATCAGGCGTATACGCGCTGGCCGCGATAGATGCGTACGGTCGTCCCGCTGGGTGGCAGCGTTGTGCTGCTGGCCGGCGGCGGGCTGCTGGGGCGGCTGGGCGGCTCGACAGGCAGGCTGTGCCCGCTCAGTTGCGCCAGCTGGCGACCTAGCGCGCGGGTTTCTGTGGAGCGTGAGGCGTGACAGGCCTGCAGCATGCGGGGCAGGGCGTCACTGTGGCTGAGGCGAATGTCTTCGCCGGTTTCCGCGCGCAGGCGCCGGCGCAGGGTCTGCATGCAATCCAGTACGGCCTTGTTCAGTTCCATGTGTCATACCCCAAGGTGGCTTTAATACGTGCTGGGGTATGCCAAGCAAAGGCTGTGCCGCTCTAGCATAGGCCTTTGCGGGCGGGCTGGGCGGCAGGTGACGGGCTTGTACAACGGCTCCGGCTGCCCTGGCATGGGGCGCTGCGCACTGTGTTGGCGCAGTCGGCGAGCCACTCAGGCCGCTGCCGCGGCTTGCTCGTCACGCTCGCCATACAGTGCGTTGCCAATCACCTGTTGTGCCTGGCGGGCCAACTGGTTGCGATTGAGGCCACGACTGCAGAGTGGCGGCAGCAGATGAATTTCCACGTCGCGTACTTCACCCCGCAGCAGGCGCAACAGGTGGCTGAGCATGTCGTCGTCGCCGACGAAGGGGGACAGGCTGCAAGGCTGACCGCGGTGCAGGTAGCGAATGGCGACCGGTTGCAGCGGTATCTGTAGCTCGATGGCACTGCTCAGCAGGCGACCATGGAAGGTGCGCAAGGTGCTGCCATCATGAGTGGTGCCTTCGGGAAACAGCAGCAATGGACGACCGTCCTTGAGGTAGCGCTGCAGTTGCTGATTGAGCCACTGGCTATCGCCGGCACCGCGACGAATGAACAGCGTGCCGGCCTTGTGCGCCAGCCAGCCGGCCAGTGGCCAGCTGCGTACTTCGGCCTTGGACAGGAAGGACAGCGGGGTGAGCTGGCCGAGCAGCGGGATGTCTGCCCAGGAAACATGGTTGGCGACCCACAGCATCGGCTGCTCCGGGAGCTGGCCAGTGATGCGCAGCCGATAGGGCAGGGCATTGCTCAGGCGCGCCATGAACCAGCGTGTCAGCCGTTGGCGCAGGGCTGGCTGCTCAGCGCCGCGCAGCCGTTCCAGCAGGCTGATCAGGCCACCCAGCAGGCCACCCAGTACGAGCACCAGGCTCAGGCGCAGTAGGCGCAGTGCAAGACGCACGCTCGTCATGGCTTCCTCGATTCAACCCAGTGGGCAGCCAGTATGCCTGCTTTACACCGCTGCCTTGAAGTGCCGGGCATAGCGCGGGCACAGTTCATCGCGCTTGAGCAGGATGAACACGTCGGCCACCTGGAAGTCCGGGTCCCAGCACGGCTCGCCGCAGACCTTGGCCCCCAGGCGCATGTAGGCCTTGAGCAACGGGGGCATTTCGCTGATCAGGTTGTCTGGCAGTTCCAGGCGCGGTAGCGGCTGGCGGGGCTCGGCACGCAGGTACTCGGTGCACAGGTGACGTTCGCGCAGGCGCTGCATGATCGCCTGGGCCTGCAGGCCGCCGTCGCGCATCGGAATGCTCGCGCAGCCCATCAGGTAGCGATAGCGCCCCTCGTTGAGGATTTCCGCCAGTTCGCTCCATAGCACGGCGATGGTCGCGCCGTTGCGATAGGCCGGATCGACACAGGTGCGACCGATCTCCAGCAGCGGCCCTTCAAGGCCAGCCAGTCCGTGCAGGCGGAACTCTTCTTCGCTGTAGAAACGACCAAGATCAGCGGCGGCCTGATGATCGAGCAGGCGGGTGGTGGCTACCAGCTCGCCATTGCTCAGGTCACGCACGCCGATGTGCTGGCAGTGTGGGTCGTAGTCATCCATGTCCAGACCGAACTCGGCGCCCTTGAGCTTGGCGGCGAATTCGCTGCTGAACACTCGGTAGCGCAGGGCCTGGGCTTCGCGCAGGGCAGCGATACCCTGCAGGCGTTCGGCGCGCAGGCGGCGGCTCGGTTTGCCGGTGGTCTGGCTGGCGGTACGGTGGCGGGCGATCTGGGTCATGGGCAGGCCTCGATGGACCGGTGCAAGGCGGTTGCAGCCGGAGGGTCTTGTTGGGCAAGCTCAGGCTAGAAAAAGCAGGTGTCACGCCCATGAACATTGCATGATGCTTGCGTGACAACCACGACAAGGAGAATGGCCATGCCCTGGAGCGAACTGCTCAGCCTGCGCGAACGCCTGGACGATGCCCCGCTGGCGGAATGGTACGAAGCCTTGCTGGCGCGTGCCGGGCAACAGCCCTTGCGCCTGGCGCTACTGGGTGGGCGCCTGGCCAGCACGCCGGGGCGTGCGTTCCTGGCCGGCTACCAGGCGGCGTTGCGTGCCTTGTGGCCGGCGGCACCGCCCAGCCTGGGCGCGTTGTGTGTGACCGAGCAGCGTAGCGTGCGCCCGGCGGATATGCAGACCCGCCTCGATGGCCTGACCCTGACCGGCAACAAGGACTTCGTCACGGCCGCCGAGGCGGCCGACTGGCTGCTGGTCGCAGCACGCGAAGAGCCGGCCGGAGCCGCGCCGCAAATCGCTCTGGCGGTGCTGTATGCCGGTGCGCCGGGCGTGGTGCTGCAGGGCTTGCCGGGTATGCCGCTGCTGGCGGATATCCCGCATGCCCGTCTGCGCTTGCAGCAGGCACAGTGCGAACGGCTGCCGGGTGATGGCTGGGCCGAGTACTGCAAGCCGTTCCGCAGCCTGGAGGACCTCTACGTGCTCTGCGCGCTGCATGCCTGGCTGCTCGGCGTGGCCCAGCAGTGCGCCTGGCCGCAAGCCCTGCAATTGCGTGTACTCAGCCTGCTGGCCGGATGCGCCGAGGTGGCGCGCCAGCCGGCCAGCGACGCAGCGGGGCACCTGCTGCTAGCGGGGCTGTTTGCCCAGCAGGAAGCCCTGTCTGCCGATATCGACGCGGCGTTCGCCAGCAGCCCAACTGCCTGGCAGCAGCTCTGGCAGCGTGACCGTGCGGTGCTTGGCCTGGCAGCCAAGGCGCGGGCGCGCCGTCTGGACGTGGCTGTGCAGCGCCTGGGCCTGTGATGGTCATCCTCCTGTCACGGTGCGCTGCTGTGCTGGGCCGGGTATTCGGCGGCTCGGGGTGGCGCATGCGTGGTGTTCTGCGGGGAATCTGCGGGCTGTTGCTGCTGGTTTCGCCGGCTTGGGCAGAGGAGGTATGGCCTGTGCCGGACTGGCAGGTGCAGCCCGTGGTGGCCGATCAACGCCTGGCAGCGTTGCAGGCTTACGCCTTTGCGCCGCGTGACGAAACCACCCGCCAGGGCGTGCGCAGCAACGCCCTGCTGGTGGTGCGTGATGGCCGGGTAGTGTTCGAACATTATGCCGCCGGTGGCGGTGCGGACATCCCGCAGTTGAGCTGGTCGGTGAGCAAGAGCCTGATGGCTAGCGTGCTGGGCGTGGCCTGGAGCGAGGGGCGTTTTCGTCTGGATGATCCGGTGCAGCAGCATTACCCGCCCTTTGCTGCCCACCCGCAGGTCAAGATGGGCCACTTGTTGAACTGGGCGTCCGGGCTGGACTGGCAGGAAGACTACGAATTCGCTCCCTTGCGCTCGTCCGTGGTGGCCATGCTGTATACGCGCGGGCGCAACGACATGGCTGGCTTTGTCGCCGCGCGCGATGCCGCGGCAGCGCCCGGTACACGCTTCAACTATTCGAGTGGCGACAGCAATGTGCTCAGCGCCGCACTGCAGCAGATGCTTGGCAGCGCCTATGCCGATTACCCCTGGCGGGCCCTGTTCGAGCCACTGGGCATTCGTTCGGCGGTGTGGGAGCGCGATGGACAGGGGCGCTTCGTGGCGTCCTCCTATGCTTACCTGAGTGCCCGCGACCTGGCGCGGGTCGGCCTGCTCATGCAGCGCCAGGGGCGCTGGGTGAATCGCCAGCTGATCGACCCAGCCTGGGTGGATTTTGTCCTCAGCCCCTTTGCCGGCTACCAGGCCAGTCAGCAGGCGCCCGGCGCGCCGTTGCCGGGCGCGCACTGGTGGCTCAACCGGCCGCCTGCCGGGCAGTCGGCGCGGCCCTGGGCGGATGCCCCGGCAGACACCTTTGCGGCGCTGGGGCATTGGGGGCAGGCGCTCTATGTGGTGCCCAGCGAAGGGCTGGTCGTGGTGCGCTTTGCCGATGACCGGGATGGCCGTTTCAGCCATAACCAGCTGTTGGCCCTGGTGCGTGCCGCCTTCAGCGCGCCGCAGGAGCACCCATGAAAACGCTGCTCAAGGTCATTCTGCTGCTGGGTGTGCTGCTGGGGCTGTTGGCCTGGAGCCAGCGCGAACACCTGGGCGCCTTTGCGCACATCCTGCCGTCCTATGCGGCCAAGGAGTACTGTTCCTGCCGTTATGTCATGCAGCGCTCGATGAGCGACTGCCAGGCCTATGTGCGCCAGTGGTTGCCGCTGCAACGTCTGCTCGATGAGCCGCAGGCGCGCCGTGTGGTGGCCTATGGCCTGGGTCAGCGCCATGCCGCGCAATGGCGGGGGCCGCGCGAAGGCTGCCGGCTGGAAGCCTGGAGCGCCGAGTGACGGGCCTGCCGGACAGCCGGTTGTTTCCCTGGCGTGCCGGCAATCGCTGCGAATTGCTGGTGGATGGCGAGTGCTTTTTTCCGCGGCTGCTCGCGGCGATTGCCGCGGCGCGCCAGCAGGTGGCACTGGAACTCTATCTGGTGGAGCCCGGCAGCTGCTGGGCGGCTCTGGAAGCCGCGTTGTGCCAGGCGGCACGACGCGGAGTACGCGTGCGTTGCCTGTTCGACGGTTTTGGCAGCCTGGCGCTGGGGGCCTTGCCGGCGCAGCGCCTGAGCGAAGCCGGGGTTGAACTGCAGCGCTATAACCCGCTGCGCTGGCGTGCCGGCTGGCGCAACCTGCACCGCGACCACCGCAAGCTGCTGGTGGTGGATCGTCAGTGCGCCTTCATCGGCGGCAGCGGGGCGACCGATGCCTTCTGGCATCCGCCCAGCGCCACGAGTCCCTGGCATGAGGTGATGGTGCAGGTACAAGGCCCGCTGGCGGCGGACTGTCAGCAATTGTTCGAGCGCTGCTGGTCAGCCTGCCAGGCCGGCGCGCTGCCCTGGCGACAGTCGCAGCGTCAGCGTGCGGGTAGCCTGCCACCACGCCCGCTGCTGGGCTTGGGCATGGCCCGCCTGGCGTTTGCCGATGCCCGCCAGCAGCGCGATATCGTCCAGTCGCTGCTGGGGCAGCTGGCCCGTGCCCGGCAGCGCATCTGGCTGGCCACCCCCTATTTCCTGCCCAGTCGCAAGGTGCGCCGCGCATTGCGCCAGGCGGCACGGCGCGGCGTCGAAGTGCGTCTGTTGCTGACCGGGCGGCTCACCGACCATCCGCCGGTGCGCTATGCCGGGCAGCGCTACTACCCTCAGTTGCTGCGCGCCGGGGTACGGATTTTCGAGTATCAGCCGCGTTTCCTGCACCTCAAACAGGTGCTGGTTGATGACTGGGTGAGCGTGGGTTCCTGCAATTTTGATCACTGGAACCTGTACTGGAACCTTGAGGCCAATCTGGAAAGCCTCGATCCCGGCCTGGCGCAGGCGGTGGCCGACTGCTTTGTCGAAGACTTCCGGCACAGCCTGGAAATCGACCAGGCAAGCTGGCGGGCGCGGCCCTTGCTGGTGCGCCTGCGTCAGCGCCTGTGGGGCTGGCTGGACCGTCTGCTGGTCAACCTGCTGGACCGTCGTCGCTGAAATAGCCGCTTCGGTAGTATCCGGCTGTTACCCGCAGCGGGCACCGAGCGCGGATACTGGCGGCTCATCGAACCCATAGGAGTGCTGTCATGACTGCGCCGAAACTGCTGATGCTGGTTGGCGACTACGCCGAAGACTACGAAACCATGGTGCCCTTCCAGGCCCTGCAGATGCTCGGCTACGTCGTGCATGCGGTGTGCCCCGGCAAGCAGGCCGGGCAGTTTGTGCGTACCGCCATCCATGACTTCGAAGGCGACCAGACCTACAGCGAGAAGCCCGGGCACAACTTCGTGCTCAACCACGACTTTGCCCAGGTGCGCGCCGAGGACTACGCCGGCCTGCTGGTGCCGGGTGGTCGTGCGCCGGAATACCTGCGCCTCAACGAGCAGGTGCTGGCGCTGGTGCGCGCCTTCGATCAGGCCGGCAAACCCATCGCCGCGGTGTGCCACGGCGCGCAGCTACTGGCCGCCGCGGGTATCCTCAACGGGCGCGAATGCAGTGCCTACCCAGCCTGTGCTCCCGAAGTGCGTCTGGCCGGTGGCCGTTATGTGGAGATTGCCGTTGACCAGGCGCATGTGCAGGGCAATCTGGTCAGTGCACCGGCCTGGCCGGCACACCCGCAATGGCTGGCGCGTTTCGTTGCCCTGCTCGGTGCACGGATTACTCTGTAAGGCTTTAGACTGCCGGTTCTGGCAGGCGGGAGAAGGCGATGTGCGAGCTGTATGTCAAAGCCGATCCGATTCTCTACGAATCGCGTTCGCGCTCACTGCGTATTCGCGGTGTGGTGACCACGCTGCGTCTGGAAAACCAGTTCTGGGACATCCTCGCGGAGATTGCCGCCAGCGATGGCATGACCACCAATCAGCTGATCAGCAAGCTGTATGACGAGGTCATGGACTATCGCGGCGAGGTGGTCAACTTCGCTTCCTTCCTGCGCGTCAGCTGTATGCGTTTTCTCCGCCAGCCGGCCCACAGCGTGGCGCCAAGCGCAGCGCCGGGCCGGTTACGCGGTGTGCCTCACTGATACATCCAGAAATTCGGATGCTCCGTGTTCTTGCTGCTGTTCGCCGGGCGTGGCTGGGCGGAGAGTAGCAGGCGGTGCAACAGTTTCATGGTCATTCCCCCGGGGTGTGCGTTTTTCTGTGGGGGCGATGATGGTCTGTGCCGCGCCGGTACGGAATTCGATTGTGCCTATGCCGGCGATTGGTAAAAGCCAATAGCCTTCAGGGCTCGCGTTCCTCCAGCAGGTTGGCCGGCTGCCAGGCGCTGTGTGCATGGTGGCCACAGACCTGGTTGCGGCCGCCCTGTTTGGCCAGGTACATGCGCCGGTCGGCCAGCTCCAGCAAGCTCCGGCAGTCGGAGGCATGGTCATGCAGACGTTCGGCCAGGCCGATGCTGGCGGTCAGTGCCTGGCCGTCCGGGCGTCGGCCAAAACCGCGCTGTTGCAGGCGCTGCAGGGCCAGGCGAGCCTGCGCCAGGTCGGTATTGGGCATGACCAGCAGGAACTCTTCGCCGCCCCAGCGCAGCAGGCTGTCGGAGTCGCGCAACTGAGCCTGCAGGTGGCTGGCAAAGTCGCACAGGGTGCGATCGCCTGCTTCGTGGCCAAAGTGATCGTTGATTGCCTTGAAATGATCCAGGTCGATGAACGCCAGGCTCAGCGGCGCTGCGTTGCGTTGGGCACAGGCCCAATGCAGGTCGAGGATTTCTTCGGCGCTGCCACGTGACAGGATACCGGTCAGCGGATCGTGGATGGCCTGGCGAACCAGGGTGATCATGAAGGCCAGCTGGCTCATGCTGGCCAGGGCGGTTACCCCGGCAATGAGGATCAGCAGCCAGAACCCCCCGGCATAGGAAGGCCAGTTGAGGGTGGACCAGCCCAGGTAGCCGGCCAATCCCTGGGCGAGCAGCAGCAGGCTGGCCAGGGCGAGGTTTTCCTGCAGGCTGAGCGGGAAGATGGCCAGCCCGGCCATCAGCACAAAAGGCAGGAAGGCATAGCCGGTGGCCACGGCAGCGGAAAACTCGCTGAGCTGGTGGGTGCCGAGCAACGTGTGCGAGGCCACGTAGAACAGCGTGGGAATGGCAAACAGTAGCGTAATGGCCCGGTAGGCATCGAACAGATCGCCGCTGGGGCGATAGAACAGCAGCAGACAGACAAAGGCGCTGCTGGCCAGCAGACGGAACAGTGCCAGGCCCGACCACAGAGCGAAGTCGAAGACCATGATGTCGATCACTGCCCAGAGCGGTGTCAGCACGGCGAACAGCAGGGCAAACAGACGCACACGGTTGACGATCATGGTCGCCCGCCGCTGGTCGAGCAGCAGGGAGTGACGGGCCGGGGAGAGCAGTTGCGGCAATTCACTGGGCAGCAGCTCGCCAGGCAGCAGGCTACCCAGGCGGCGGCTCAGGGAGTCGAAGAGGACTTTCATGGTGTTCTCGCACGCGCTATCCGGCAGCGTCCTGCTACCGGCACCCTGCCAGTATCCTGCCGGGTATGCCAGGAAATCCTGATATGGATCATGAAGCCTGCGCGCGGCGAGAGGCTATGCTGCGCCGCAGACAGTTGCCGAGGCCCAGTAACCACGGGCATTGCCGCGTGTTTGCAGGCGGCCCTGCGACCATCTGTCTCAGTCGGTGCGACGGCAGGCGTGCGCTAGCATGCCGTCGCCATAAACCTTGTAGCCTGCTCGGGAACCTGCCCTTGACCTATTTGCAACGACGCCGCACGGCAAGCTGGCTTGGCCTGGTGGCCATGCTGTTGCTGCTGGTCGGCCCGTTGTTGGGGCAGAGCCTTGCGCAAACCACCAGTGCTCCGGCCTGGCTGAGTGAACTGAGCTGTGCGGAAGGCCATGAGGCGCCCACGCAACCGGCTCAGGCGCACATGGACTGGGCCAAGTGTGGCTACTGCACCCTGCTGTTGCAGTCGCCCGCCCTGACCAGTGCCCAGCTACCCCTGCCGGCCCCGCTGCCCGCCGTCGAGGCAGCGCTCTGCACGCGTACCCTGGTAGTCCAGGGCAGCCCGGTGTTCCCCGGTGCCCTGACCCGTGCCCCACCGTATGCCTGAACCGTGCAGCACGGCTGCACATGCTGCTTGCCGGCCATGAGGCCACGGTGCTTGACCGTGGCGTGCCGTTGTCTTGTCTTTGTTCAGGAATACCTTTTATGTCCCGCTCTCTGCGTATCGAAAAGCAGGCCTGTGCCGCCCTGCTGATGTTGCTCAGCCCCTTGGCCCTGGCGGTAGAAGCCGCCAACCAGGATCCCCACGCCCATCATCAGATGGCTTCCGCCGAACTGGATGCCACGCTGATCGAGGCTGCCGCGGATGAACTGGGCGCCCGCCAGGTCAGCCAGGAAAGCCTGCGTAGCCTTGCGCCAAGCACCAGTGATACGGCCAGCCTGCTGCGCGGCACACCGGGCGTCAGCCTGAACGGTGCGGGGGGCATCTCCAGCCTGCCGGCGATTCGCGGGCTGGGTAACGACCGCCTGCGCGTCAAGGTGGATGGCATGGACCTGATTGCCTCCTGCCCCAACCATATGAACCCGGCGCTGTCCTATGTTGCGCCGAGCAACCTCGGCAAACTGCAGGTATTCGCCGGGATCAGCCCGGTCAGCGTGGGCGGCGACAGCATTGGCGGTACCATCATCGCCGACCGTGTGGCCCCGGAGTTTGCCGCGCCGGGCGCCGCCAGCCTGAGCAAGGGCGAGGTGGGTGGCTTCTATCGCAGCAACAATGATGCGCGAGGCGGCAATTTCTCGGCGCTGCATGCCACCGAGCAGTTCCACATCCGCTATGCCGGCAGCTACAGCAAGGCCAACAACTACACGGCGGGTGGCAAGTTCAAGAACAGCCGCGCCACCGGGCGCCTGGGCGAGGGGGCCGGGCTGGACGAGGTGGCCTCCACCGCCTTCGAGCGCCGTGACCATGAACTCGGCCTGGCCTACAAGCTGGGTGAAGACTTGCTGGAACTGACCCTGGGCTACCAGCACGTGCCGCAGGAGCTGTTCCCCAACCAGCGCATGGACATGACCGACAACACCCAGGAGCGCATCAACCTGCGCTACCTGAGCCAGTTCGCCTGGGGCAGCCTGGAGACCCAGGTCTACCACGAGAAGGTCGAGCACGAGATGGATTTCGGTCCGGACAAGCGCTTCTGGTACGGCATGCAATCCATGGTGCCGGGTTCCACGGACAGCCGCCCCTGTGGGCCGATCGGCACGACCTGTGCTGCCGGCATGCCCATGGAAAGTGAAGGCAAGACCCTGGGCGCGAGTATCAAGGCGAATATCGAGCTGAGCGCCAGCGACCTGCTGCGCGTGGGTAGCGAATACCAGCGTTATCGCCTCAACGACTACTGGCCGGCCTCCGGTGGCAGCATGTGGCCGGGTACCTTCGAGAACATCAACGATGGTCAGCGCGATCGCCTGGCACTGTTCGGCGAGTGGGAGCAGCAGGTCAATCCGGCCTGGCTGACCCTGGTAGGCCTGCGCTTCGAGCATGTCGCCACGGATGCCAGTGAGGTGCATGGCTACGGTGGTGCGCAAGGCAACCAGATTCCCGAAGCAGCGGCCTTCAATGCCAGCGACCGCAGCCAGCGCGACAACAACTGGGATTTCACTGCCCTGGCCCGCTACAACCACAGTGCCAACCTGGACCTGGAATTTGGTGTGGCACGCAAGGTGCGCTCGCCCAACCTGTATGAGCGCTACACCTGGTCGAGCTGGCCGATGGCGGCGACCATGAACAACTTCGTCGGCGACGGCAATGGCTATGTCGGTGATGTCGATCTCAAGCCGGAAGCGGCGCATATTGCCTCGGTGACCTTCGACTGGCACAGCGCAGACCGTAGCCACGAACTGAAGGTCACGCCGTTCTATACCCGCGTCAACGATTTCGTGGATGCCGTGGCACTGCCCGGCGCGACCGTGACGCCCAACCAGTTCAACGTGCTGCAATATGCCAACCAGTCGGCGCGCATCTATGGCGTAGACATCGCCGGGCGCATGCCGCTGCTGCGCAACGAGCTTGGTCAGTGGGGCCTGGAAGGGGTGATCAACTACAGCAACGGCAAGAACCGCGAAACCGGCGATCAGCTGTACAACATCATGCCGCTCAACACCACCCTGGCCTTGACGCAGCAACTCGGCAACTGGAGCAACAGCCTGGAAATGGTCAGCGTGCAGGCCAAGAACGACGGTTCCGACTTGCGCAACGAAATCCAGACGCCCGGCTACACCCTGTTCAACCTGCGCCTGAGCCATCGTTGGGACAACCTGCGGGTCGACTTCGGAGTGGAGAACCTGGCCGACAAGTTCTACTACCTGCCGACCGGTGGCGCCTACACCGCCCAGGGCCGCACCATGTCGATGACCATGGGCCCCGCCTGGGGCACGGCAGTGCCGGGTATGGGCCGTTCCGTCTACACCGGCTTCAACCTGAGCTTCTAAGCCGCTGCGCCGTCCGCGTAGCGCCAGGTGGATCGGGCGATACGCGGACTGTGCTCAGGATTGGTCCCAGGCTTCGACAATCAGCCACTGCTCGGGCTGGCAGGCTGCCACGCGCTCTGGATGGTAGCTGCTGAGCGGGCCTTTGCCCGGGGCGCCCGCCTGCAACAGGGGCAGTACGGCGTGCGCCGCCAGGCGATAGCGATTGGGGTAGCCGTTGCCCTGCAACTGGCTGGCGTGACCACTGTCGAGTAGCGGACGCAGCCAATCCAGGCCACCCAGGCCGCTTTCCCAGCTGGCCAGGGTGTGTTCCGGTATCGTGCCGGTTTCCGGGTAAATCACTATCCACCAGCCGAGCATATGGCCTCCTTGCCTTGCGCCTTGTCAGGGGTTGCGTCTAATGGTCTTGAGCAGCTCTTCCGGGGTGATCTGCCCAACGATATGCCGTTGACCGGCAGCACTGCCGGGCGGCGGTTGCTGCAGGATATGTCCTTTCATCTTGCCGATGATGTGCATCTCGCACGGTTTGCAGTCGAACTTGAGGGTCAGCACTTCGTCGCCATGCACCAGCTGCATGGGTTCCACCTTGGTGCGTACGCCGGTGACGCCCTTGGCCTGCTTGGGACACAGGTTGAAGGAGAAGCGCAGGCAGTGCTTGGTGATCATCACCGGCACTTCGCCGCTTTCCTCGTGGGCCTCGTAGGCCGCATCGATCAGCTGTACCCCGTAGCGTTGGTAAAAGGCGCGCGCCTTGGCGTTGTAGACATTGGCCAGGAAGGTCAGGTGGCTGTGCGGGTACACCGGCGGCGGTACGCTGACCGGCTTGCGCGTGCCGCGCGGGTGCGCCTGCAGGCGTGCGGCATCCAGGGCGGCGATGGCATCGCGGCGCAGCGCCTTGAGTTGCGAGCCGGGGATGAACGGCACGAGGTCACCCTGCAGCTGTACGCCGCGGCTGTAGTAGAGGGTCGTGCCCAGCTTGCTCAGCGTGTCGCAGAGTTGCTCGTGCGCCTGTTCGGCGTTGTTGGCGGCGACTACGGCGCCACTCAGCTGAGCACTGGCGGTGATGCCTTCCTCGCTGCTGACCTGCAACTCCAGGTGGTCTGCCTGGACGAGCAGTTGCCAGTGCACGGCCACCCGCCGCTCGGCGGAAGGCTTGAGCAGGGCCTGCTGCCAGTTATGGTCGAGGTTGCGGTTGAGCGGGTGCAGCGGACGCAGGCGGCTCAGCGCGGCGGGCAGCTCATTGGGCTCGATGCGGTAGCGCAGGCGTGGCTGGCCGTCTTCCTCGAAGCTGTCGAGCAGTTCCACCACATTGGCGCGAAAGCCCACCACTTCGCGCTTGATCAGCACGTTCAGGCCGTCGCCGTTGGCCAGCGGGGTATCGGTGACGGCGACCAGCGTGCGCTTGTCGACCTTCTCCACCTGGCCGACCGGCAGGCCGGTGAAGGTGGGCGAGTCGAAGGCACCGATGTCGATCAGCCGGTCGCGTACGAAATAGTCAGTGCTGCCACGATGGAAGGTCTTGTCCGGATCCGGGCGGAAGAAGTGCTCGGTACGGCCACTGGAAGCGCGGCACAGGTGCGGGCGCTGTTCGAGGATGGCATCCAGCTCGCGGCGATAGTGGGCGGTGATGTTCTTCACGTAGCCGACATCCTTGTAGCGCCCCTCGATCTTGAAGGAGCGCACGCCCGCGTCCACCAGGTCGGCCAGGTTGGCGGTCTGGTTGTTGTCCTTCATGGATAGCAGGTGCTTCTCGAAAGCGACCACCCGGCCCTGTTCGTCCTTGAGGGTGTAGGGCAGGCGGCAGGCCTGCGAACAGTCACCGCGATTGGCGCTGCGTCCGGTTTGCGCGTGGGAGATGTTGCACTGGCCGGAGAAGGCCACGCACAGCGCACCGTGGATGAAGAACTCGACGGTGGCATCGACGTTTTCGCTGATGCTGCGGATTTCCTGGAGGTTCAGTTCGCGGGCCAGGACGATCTGCGAGAAGCCGGCCTGAGAGAGGAACCTGGCCTTGTCCAGGCTGCGGATATCGCACTGGGTACTGGCATGGATTTCGATAGGCGGAATGTCCAGTTCCATGACGCCCATGTCCTGGACGATCAGCGCATCCACCCCGGCATCGTAAAGCTGGCGGATCAGCTGCTGGGCGCCCGGCAGTTCATCGTCATGCAGGATGGTATTGAGGGTGACGAACACCCGCGCATGGAAGCGATGGGCAAAACCCACCAGTTCGGCGATCTCGCCGACCGTATTGCTGGCATTGTGCCGCGCGCCGAAGCTGGGGCCGCCGATGTATACGGCATCGGCACCGTGCAGGATGGCTTCGCGGGCAATGCCGACATCGCGGGCCGGACTGAGCAGTTCGAGATGATGCGCGGGTAGGGACATGGCGGAGACGACTAGTCGAAAAGGAACAGAAAATAATAGCCCCGGCCTGCATAGGCAGGCCGGGGCTGTGGGGCTTCAGGCTCAGTTGATCTCGACAGCCAGGCTGTCGTGGATCTTCTTCTGCCAGATGGCCGGGCCGGTGATATGCACGGACTCGCCGTTGCTGTCGACGGCCACGGTGACCGGCATGTCCTTCACTTCGAACTCGTAGATCGCTTCCATGCCCAGCTCGGGGAAGGCCAGCACCTGGGACTTCTTGATCGCCTGGGCGACCAGGTAGGCGGCGCCGCCGACAGCCATCAGGTACACCGCCTTGTTGTCGCGGATCGCCTCGATGGCAATCGGGCCGCGCTCGGACTTGCCGATCATGCCCAGCAGGCCGGTGCTTTCGAGGATTTGCCGGGTGAACTTGTCCATCCGCGTGGCGGTGGTCGGGCCGGCCGGGCCGACCACTTCGTCGCCGACCGGATCGACCGGGCCGACGTAGTAGATGAAGCGGCCCTTGAGGTCCACCGGCAGCGCTTCACCCTTGTTGAGCATGTCGACCATGCGCTTGTGCGCGGCGTCGCGGCCGGTGAGCATCTTGCCGGAGAGCAGGATTGTCTCGCCGGTTTTCCAGGTCTGTACTTCCTCGGGCGTGACGCTGTCGAGGTTGACCCGGCGCACGCCGGCACCGACTTCCCAGGTGATGTCCGGGTAGGCGTCGAGCGGCGGCGGGGTCAGTTCAGCCGGGCCCGAGCCGTCGAGCACGAAATGCGCGTGGCGGGTGGCGGCGCAGTTGGGGATCATGCACACCGGCAGCGAGGCGGCGTGGGTCGGGTAGTCCATGATCTTCACGTCGAGCACGGTGGTCAGGCCGCCCAGGCCCTGGGCGCCGATGCCCAGCTGGTTGACCTTGTCGAACAGTTCGAGGCGCAGTTCCTCGATGCGGTTCTGCGCACCGCGGGCCTTCAGCTCGTGGATGTCGATGTGCTCCATCAGCACTTCCTTGGCCATTACCGCGGCTTTCTCCGCGGTGCCGCCGATACCGATGCCGAGCATGCCCGGCGGGCACCAGCCGGCGCCCATTTCCGGTACGGTCTTGAGTACCCAGTCGACGATCGAATCGGACGGGTTGAGCATGGCCATCTTCGACTTGTTCTCGGAGCCGCCGCCCTTGGCCGCGACGTCCACTTCTACCTTGTCACCGGGGACGATGGCGTAGTGGATCACCGCCGGGGTGTTGTCCTTGGTGTTCTTGCGGGCACCGGCCGGGTCGGCCAGGATCGAGGCGCGCAGGACGTTCTCCGGCAGATTGTAGGCGCGGCGCACGCCCTCGTTGATCATGTCGTCGACGCTCAGGGTGGCACCGTCCCAGCGCACGTCCATGCCGACCTTGATAAACACGGTGACGATGCCGGTGTCCTGGCAGATCGGCCGGTGGCCGGTGGCACACATGCGCGAGTTGATGAGGATCTGCGCCATGGCATCCTTGGCCGCCGGCGACTCTTCACGCAGGTAGGCTTCGTGCATGGCCTGGATGAAGTCGACGGGGTGGTAGTAGGAGATGAACTGCAGGGCGTCGGCGACGCTCTGGATCAGGTCGTCTTGCTTGATCACGGTCATGCTGGGCGCGCTCCTCTATGAACGGGAACATCTGTAGGAAACGCCGGACCACGACCCGGCGCAGTGCTGAATGCGAAGGGCCGGCAGTATAACCGCTGTCAGGGTGCTATGGCCTTATACGTTGCGTTAATTGCCCGGATAGGACAAAGCCTGTCCCTCTGGTCAGGCCAGGTGGCAAAGAGTACAGTCGGCCGAATTACCTGACCGGGATGGAACCCATGTCCAGCCGTACTGCAGAGCACGCCAGACAGCCTTCGCAGCGCCTGTTGCTCAAGCGTTTTGCCATGGCGCTGGGCAGTTATGCGCTGGTGATCCTGCTGGTGCTGTTGGCCTATGCGCTGGGGCTCTATCAGGCCGATGGCCCGGCCTTGGCGCTCAATTTGCTGCTGTTGCTGTTGAGCCAGCTGGTCTTCCTGTGTCTTTACCTGTCAGGTATCAACCAGCGACTCTGTGATCCCAGTCTTACCGAGGCCCAGGTGCTGGTGGCGCTGGCCTGGTTGAGTCTGTTTCTCTGGCATGTGCCGACCGCCCGGGGCGCCTTGCTGGGTATTTACCCGCTGGTCATGCTGTTTGGCGCTTTTCAGCTACGGCCCTGGGTATTTGCCCGCTGTGCGGCGCTGGCCTGGCTGTTGTTTGCCGGCATGAATGGCTGGGATGCCTACCACCTGCAACTGGACAGCGCGCCTCAGGCGCTGTTGCAAACCGCTGTGCTGGGCGTGTTGCTGCTCTGGCTGAGCCTGTTCGCCGTGTATGTGCAGGACCTGCGGCGGCGCATGATGCGTCGCCGTTCGGCCCTGCTGGCGCATCGCGATACGCTGCGCGGGATGATGCAGCAGCTGGAGGAACTGGCCGCTACCGACGAGCTGACCGGGCTGTACAACCGCCGGCATTTCCTGCAGCTGGCCGAGCGCGCGCTGCTGACCTTGCAGCCTGGCCAGCGCCTGGGCCTGGCGCTGATCGATCTGGATCATTTCAAGCGCATCAATGACCAGCATGGGCATGCTGCGGGGGATCGCGCCCTGCAGGCGTTCGCCGCCGTGGCGCGCGTCTGCCTGCGTGATCACGACATCCTGGCCCGTTACGGTGGTGAAGAATTCGTTCTGTTGTTGCCTGAGTGCGATGCCGAGCGCCTGACCGCCTGTTGCGAGCGCTTGCGCCTGGCCTTCAGTCAGGCCGAACCGCTGGAGCAGCCGGTGCAGGGGCTCAGCCTGTCGGCGGGCATGGCCCTGCTGGGGCCGGGCGATGACCTGGATCGCGCGTTGCATGCCGCGGACCAGGCGCTGTACCGCGCCAAGCATGAGGGACGCAACCGCTGCCTGGCTGCGTGGACCGCCGGCCATGTCGATTGAGCTGTTCCTCGACCAGCAGCGATTCAGCGCCGAACCAGGGGAGAACCTGCTGGATGCGCTGAATCGACAGGGCGCGGCGATTCCCTTCAGTTGCCGCGCCGGCCAGTGTTATGCCTGTCTGGTGCAGTGTGTACAGGGGCGGCCGGACTGTCCGCCGCCACCGGGGCTGGCCGAAGGCTGGTATCCGGCCTGCCAGTGTCGGGTGCGCGAGCCCTTGCAGTTGCGCCGAGGCGAGCTGGTCGGGCAGTCGCTGGGCGTGCAGGTGCAGGCGCTGGACTGGTTGCCTGGCGAGTTGTTGCGGCTGCGCCTGCAGACGGAGCGGCCGTTGCGCTACAGCGCCGGGCAGCATCTGCTGCTGTGGGCTGACGAGCACCTGGCGCGGCCCTATTCGCTGGCCAGTCTGGCGGGGGAAGATGACTTTCTGGAACTGCATATTGCCGGCCATCGTCCCGGAGCCTTCGCCGACCGGTTGCGCCAATGGCAGGTCGGTGACCGCCTGCGCATCAGCCAGTTGCGTAGCGGCGCGCTGCACTATGACCGGCAATGGCAGCAGCAGCCACTCTACCTGCTGGCCAGCGGCAGCGGCCTGGCGCCGCTCTGGGCTGTGCTGCGTGAGGCGCTGCGTGCCGGACATAGCGGGCCTGTGGTGCTCTACCACCTGGCGCGTGATCGACACAGCCATTACCTGGCCGAGTCGTTGGCCGAGCTGGCGCAGCGTGCCGGCAATCTTGAGGTGCATTTGCCCTGCACGGCCGAGTTGCCTTCTGTCCTGGCGCAATTGCGCCTTGTTCCCCGTCAGGCGCAGGTCTTAGTCTGCGGGGCTGCCGAGTCCCTGGAGCCGCTGTGCCGCACGCTGTTCATGGCCGGCCTGCCGCGCCAGCAACTGCTGGTGGAAACCTTTACCCGGCGCGAGCATCGCTGAGCTGTTGCATGGCTCGGCGTTTGCCCGTGCGCCCTCGGAGAGCCGACACGATGGCCGTAGAACAGCATCTGGAGCAGGGTGTACTGACCCTGCAGTTGCATCGCCCGGACAAGAAGAATGCACTGACCCGCGCCATGTACAGCACCCTGGCGAGCGCGCTGGATGCCGCCCAGGATAATCCTGAGGTGCGTGTGATCTTGCTTACCGGCGGTAGTCAGTGCTTTACCAGCGGCAATGACCTGCAGGACTTTTTGCAGGGTGGCGCACTGGCTGAGGACAGCCCGGTCTTTCATTTCATGCGCGCACTGTTCGACTGTGGCAAGCCGGTCGTGGCTGCCGTGGCAGGGCCGGCGGTGGGCATTGGTACGACGCTATTGCTGCATTGCGATCTGGTCTATGTGAGTGCCGATGCCTACTTGCAGATGCCCTTTGTCACCCTTGGGCTATGTCCAGAATATGGTTCCAGCCTGATTTTGCCGCGCCTGCTCGGCATGCAACGGGCCAATGCCTTGTTGTTGCTCGGTGAGGCCTTCAGTGGTGAGCAGGCGGCCGTCTGGGGCCTGGCCAATGCGGCGCTGGCCGATGGCCCGCAAACCCTGGCGCATGCCCGCCAGCAGGCGCTGCGCCTGGCCGAGCAGCCTGCTCAGGCGCTTGCGCTGAGCCGCCAGCTATTGCGTGCGGAGCAGCGTGAAGCCTTGCGTGCACGCATTCACGAAGAAGGACGGTTGTTCGCCGAGCGCCTGCAGTCTGCCGAGGCGCGCACGGCATTGCTTGCGTTCCTGCAGCGCCGCAAGCAGGCCGTCAGCTGCTGAGCCGAGCCGTCAGTCCGTTGAGCGCGGCTGACAGTTCATGCAGGTGACTGCTGGCCTGTTCGGTACGCTGCACCGTCTGTTGGTTGCGCGTGGCGATGTCGGTGATGTCGGTGAGGTTGCGCGAAATGTCTTCCGCCACGGAGGTCTGCTCCTCCGCCGCCGTGGCAATCTGCCGGTTCATGTCGCGGATGGCTTCTACCGCCTGGGTAATCTGCTCCAGCATGCCGCCGGCGGCATTGACCTGCTCCACACCGGCCTGGCTGCGTTGCTGGCCGCTCTCGATGGCACGTACCGCGTTCAGCGCACCCTGTTGCACGGTGTCGATGATCTGATTGATCTCCGCCGTGGACTCGGCCGTACGCTGCGCCAGGGTGCGGACTTCGTCGGCGACCACGGCAAAGCCACGACCCTGCTCGCCGGCACGGGCGGCTTCGATGGCGGCGTTGAGTGCCAGCAGATTGGTTTGTTCGGCAATGGCGCGGATGACATCCAGCACCTTGCCGATACGGCTGCTGTCTTCCTGCAGGCGGCGGATGACCTCGGCGGTGGCGGTGATTTCCTCGCTGACACTGCTGATGGTGGCAATGGTCGCGCGCATGACCTGCTGGCCCTGTTGCGCCGAGCTGTCCGCCTGGTCGGCAGCCTGGGCCGCGTCACCGGCGTGGCGTGCCACCTCCTGTGCCGTGGCAGACATTTCATGCATGGCCGTGGCCACCTGGTCGGTGCGCTCGAATTGTTCGTGGCTGCCCTGGCTCATGATTCCGGCGATGGCGCGCAACTCGTTGCTGGACAGGTCCAGTTCGCTGCTGCTGTGGCGTAACTGGCTGCTGGTGTCGGCGAGGAAATCGCGCAGGCGGTTGGCGGCGTCTGCCAGGCGCCCCAGCTCGTCTTCACGACGCAGGTCGATGCGTTGCCCGAAGTGTCCCTGGCTGAGGGTGTCGATATGCCTGATTACCCGGGCAATTGGCGCGATGATATTGCGATTGACCAGCCATAGGCAGGCCAGGCCGATGAGCAGGCTAGCCAGCAGCAGCACCGCCAGGCCGATGCTGTGCGTGCGGTCGGCGGCTGCGCTGATTTCCCCCGCTTCGTGCAGGGCCTGCTGGTTGAGCTGCTCGCTAAGTTGGGCCATCTGCTCGCTGGTGGCGCGGTCGATGCCGCGCACCGCCTGGTCGCCGGCCAGGTGATCGGCGTTGGCGGCGAGAAAGTCCTGGTTACCCTGGCGGTAGGCCTGGCCCATGCGCTGGTGCTCGTTGCGCAGCTGTTCAATCTGCTGGCGTAACGCCTGGCTGGCGTGGCGTGCGGCCAGTTGCTCGGCTTCGCCAAGCAGGCGCTGCACCTTGGCTTCCTGTGCCTGGAAACTGCTCCAGTGCTTGCTGTGGCTGTCGCTGTTGGCGCCGCGCAGCAGCACGTTCTTCCATTCCTGTACCTGGGTCTTGAACTCCAGGTTGGCGGCATTCACGCGATTGGCGATCTGTTGGGTGCCGTCGAGCAGTTGCCGGTAGCTGTCGATGCCGGTCGACAGCGCGCGAAAACTGCCCAGGGAAATCAGCAGGGTCAACAGGAGACCGACGCTGATCAGCGTCAGCAGTTGGGCGCGCAGGGAGCGTTGCAGGAACATGGTGAGAGACTCGTGATAGCGGGACTAGCTAAACGGTAGTAGTCCGCAAAAAGGAAGGTGTTACGTTTTTGTGACAGCGCACGGACGTCGCGTTGCGACGGCTGTTTGACGGGGTAATTTTGACGCGTTGTGCGGTCGTGCTCAAGCGCTTCGCCAATGGTTGTCCCACAGGCCCGCGGGCAAGCTCAGTGGCGTGACGCGCGGGGTAGGCGTGCGGCAGTCCAGCAGGCGGCAACGCCCCTGTCCCGTGCTGACCAGGAAGCCTTCGGTGCAGGCAGTGATACCGGCACAGTCGGCCAGCGGCAGGCTCAGGCGCAGCGTTTCCCGGTCCAGGTCCCAGAGCAGGCAGTGTCCGCCGCGCGGGGCGGTGACGGCAAGCAGGCGCAGCTCATCGTGGATGGCCAGGCTGGCCGTGTACTGATTCATCAGCTGGCGCTGTGCTTCGCCAATGGTGAAGGCGCGCAGCAGCTGGCCGGGGCGTTTGATCGCGAGCAAGGGCACGGCCTGCTCTGCGGCGCCCATGAACTGTTGGCCGCAGACGATGGTGCCGTCGCTGGCCACGGCGAGGTGGCGAATGCTGTTTTGCTGATCGGCCAGGCGCTCATGGGAGAGCAGTTGGCCGTCACGCTGCAGCAACACCAGGCTGGCATCCATGGCGTCGAGGTTCATTGCCTGGCGACTGTCGGCTTCGGTGCGGATACCGCCGTTGGCGATCACCAGGGTTTCGCCGTCGTTTTGCCAGAGCAACTGATGTGGCCCCACGCCATGGCTGCTGTGCTCGCCAACACGTTGCAGGCGACCCTCGGCGAGCCGGTAGCAGCCGATCACCCCGCGACCGGGTTGGGCGGTGTCATTCTCGCAGCTGTACAGCCACTCACCCGCGCCATGGAACACCGCATGGCCCTGGAAGTGTCGCTCGGCGGCGCTGTGCAGGGTTTGCAGCAGACGGCCGTCGCGCGTGTCGATCAGGTAGCTGGCGCGACTGGGACGGCGACCGACGAACAGCGCCAGGGGCAAGTGCGGGTGCACGGCGATGTCATGACAGCGTTCGGCAACCGGCGTGGCGAATTGGCAGCGCCCGTCCTGGCGATAGCCAACGGCGTAATGGCGACCTTGGCTGTCGTCGCGGGCTGACAACAGCAGCGGTGCCTGACCACCTAGCCATTGCCAGCTGGCCAGGCCGCCCAGGGCCATGCCGCCAGCGGCCAGTCCGAGGAGTGTACGGCGTTGCACGTTTCAGTCTCCATCGTGGGCGTTAAAGCCCAGCTGGATGCCCAGTGCGCCGGCGAGGTCGCGTTCCTGCAGGCGGTGCAGGCGATCCAGGCTGACATACAGCGCATCCAGTTGGGCACGCCCGGCGTCGTTGCTCAGCAGCTTGTCGAGCGGTTGCTGGAGCGCGGCCAGTTGCTGGCGGATATCGGCATAGGCCTGGTCAATGCGCTGACGCAGCGGTTGCTGGGTGTCGTCGAGCAGGCTGGCGATACCCTGATCCGCCTGGCCTTGCCAGAGTTGTTCGGCGCTGTGTACGGCCGCTGCCAGGCTGTCGAGGCTGGCCTGGCTGCGCCAGAACTCGGCTTGCAGAGGTTGCGGGATACCCTTGCTGAGCTTGCCGATGGCGGTACCGAGTTTCTTCTTGAGCAGATCCAGGCCGTTGACCTGGGCGCGTAACAGCTCAGCCAGCGCTTCGTCGGCCTCGGCAAAGCGTGTGTTGGGGAACTGCTGCAGGTGCTTGAGGAAACCCTGTTCGCCTTGCAGTTCGGCGAGGATCTGCGCGCTCAGTTGTTGTTGGTGTCCGGCGATATGGCCGAGCAGGGCGCAATAGCGCTGCCGGTCAGCCGGGCGGGCGAGATCCAGTTGGCTATCGAACAGCAGGTATTCGTAGGCGCTCAGGCCCTGTACCACGACACTGGCGCGTTCCAGCTGTGCGCGGCTCAGTGCGGGGTGTTGGTCAATCAGGTTCTCCACCTGACGGCGTACCAGGTTCTTCTTGTCGGGCCAGAACTGCACCTGCCAGGCGCGGTTGCCTTCGCTGAGTGGGCCGAGTTGTAGAGGCTGCAGGGCTGCCCATGAGCGCTGCGCGGTTTGCAGGTCTTGGCGCGCCTGTGGCAGTGCATTGTCCGCTGGCTGCGGCGTAGCGCAGAGGGCCTGAGCACTGACCGGCAGCTGGGCGCTGGCGCTGGCCCAGGCCTGATAGGCCGGCAGCAGCATGTCGTTGGCCAGGCTGGCACTGGCGGACTGACGTGGGTCGCTGGGGCTGCAGGCGACGAGGCCCAGCGCGGAACAGAGCACGAACAGATGGAGGGGGCGCATGGTGACTCTCACAGCGAGTTGAGGAAGGCCAGCAGCGCGGCACGCTGGCTGGCATCGAAGGTCAGGACATGGTCTCGGGCGGCCTGGGCTTCGCCGCCGTGCCAGAGGATGGCCTCCAGCAGGTTGCGCGCACGACCATCGTGCAGGAAGCGCGTGTGACCGCTGACGGCGTGTGTCAGGCCAATGCCCCACAGCGGCGTGGTTCGCCACTCACGGCCGTTGGCGAGAAACTCGCTGCGCTGGTCGGCCAGGCCTTCGCCCATATCGTGCAGCAACAGGTCGCTGTAGGGATAGATGCGCTGTCCGGCCAGCTCCGGCTCGGCGGCGTCGCGAGACGTGGTGAAACTGGGGGTATGGCAGCTGGCGCAGCCGGCCTGGTGGAACAGGCGCTTGCCGGCCAGTACCTCGGCGCTGCCCGGCTCACGACGCTGCGGGACGGCCAGGTTGCGTGTGTAGAAGAGGACTTTGGCGAGGATGTTGTCGCTGACTTCCGGCTCGCCGCCGTGCGGCGCCTGGCGACAGGCCTGTTGGCTCGGGCTGCAGTTGTCATGGGGAATCAGCGAGGTGGTCAGGCCCATGTCATTGGCAAAGGCATCGGCATTTTGCTGGTTGAGGGTTGGCTGTCCGGCCTTCCAGCCGAAGCGGCCCAAGGCATAGTCCTGGCGGGCGTGATCCCAGACCTGGTTGGCGCGACCGCTGATGCCGTCGCCGTTACGGTCGTCGGGGTCGGCGTTGGCAAGAATGTCGCGCGCGTCGATGGCTTCGAGCAGACCCAGGCCAATCATCGGCGGGGCGATGCGCACGGAAAACTGTGTGTCGGGATGCAGTGGGCCGTAGCCCAGGCGATCGATCTGCAGCTCGGGTTGCTGTAGTTCAACCTGCAAGCCGTCGGCGAAGCGCACCGTCTGCTGGCTGTAGCTCAGGCGTACCCGACCTTCCGGAGCGTGGCCGGGAATCGCCACATCCTGCAGCTGACCACCGTAGTTGGGTTCGGGGAGCACGCCCAGGCGAGCAGCCAGCGCGCGTTCCTGTGCAGTGCCTGGCGGAATCGACAGGCGTACCAGCAGCGACACAGCATGCTCGGCGTTGGCGGCCGGCGGGTGGCCGCGGCCGTCCTTGATGTGGCAGTTCTGGCAGGCATTGGTGTTGAACAACGGGCCGAGGCCATCGCGAGCGGTGGTGGAAGCCGGGGCAATTACCCATGGATTGCGAAAGAAGCTGTTGCCGACACTGAAGTCCAGGCGTCGCGAAGGCGCCAGGTTGGCCGACGGCAGGGAAAAGGCGTTGTGGTCGCGCTGGCTGACCGAGGTGCTGCCGCCAGACAGGGCTTCGCCGGGTTCGGCCTGGGCAAAGGGATCGGCTTGCTCGCAGGCCGTCAGCGGGGTGAGCAGTACCAATACGAGCCAGATGGGGCGGCGCAACAGGGCAGGGCGTTTCATGGTTACCACGCTTGAGCAGAAACAAGTCACCCCGCAACCCTTACGGGTGCGGGGTGAGTGAGGGCCTATCGACGGATCAGAAACTGTGGTCGGCGGTGTCCGGGTTGAGGTCGCTGATGCCCAGGCGTGCGGCAGCCTGCTCGATGGATGCAGTCTGCTTGACCAGCGCGGCGATGGCGTTACGGACGATCTGCTGGCCGGCGCTGTTGTCGGCGGCAATCAGTTGATCGAAGTGTTGGCCTTGCTCGGCACTGTCGACCATGGCCTGCAGGGCCTTGTCGGTCGCCTGCAGGTCGGCCTGCAGTTGCTGGTCGGCGGTCGCATCGATCTTGGCGACCAGGCTGGCCAGGCTTGGGCCACTCAGCAGGCTGCCGTCGGCTTTCTGGTACTGGCCGAGGTAGACGTTCTGCACGCCCTTGGCGTTGTAGTAGTGCGAGTTGTGTGTGTTGTCGCTGAAGCAGTCATGCTCGTCTTCGGTGGACTGTGCCTCCAGCGCGACTTTCATACGCTCGCCTGCCAGTTCGCCGAGCGACAGGCTGCCCATGCCGAAGAGCATCTTGCGCAGGCCATTGGCTGCCGGTTCGGCTTCCAGGCTGGCGCGGTAGTTGCCGGTCTGGTTGGCTTGCCACTGGCCGACCATTTCCGCCAGGTCGCTGACCAGCAGTTCGGTGGCGGCGCGCAGGTATTGGGCGCGGCGTTCACAGTGGCCGCCGCTGCAGGCTTCACCCTGCGCGTAGTCGCTGGCCGGACGGTTGCCGGCACCGGCTGCGCTGCCGTTGAGGTCCTGGCCCCAGAGGAGGAATTCGATGGCGTGGTATCCGGTCGCCACGTTGGCTTCCGAACCGCCCAGCTCATTCAGGCTGGCCAGCAGTTGCGGGGTCAGGGTGCTGACATCCAGGCTGTCTTCGCCGACCTGGATGGTCTGGTTGGCGATGATGTTGGCAGTGGCGCCCGGATTGCCCTGGGCGTGATCGTAGCCGGCCGCAACATAGTCGATCAGGCCTTCGTCAAGCGGCCAGGCGTTGAGCTGTCCCTCCCAGTCGTCGACCACCGGGTTGCCGAAGCGGAACACCTCGCTTTGCATGTACGGGGTGCGCGCGGCCAGCCAGGCATTGCGTGCTGCCTGCAGATTGGCTTCATTTGGTTCGGCGAGCAGGGTCTCGAT
The DNA here is from genome assembly GCF_002234375.1 of Pseudomonas fluvialis. Taxonomy (GTDB): domain Bacteria; phylum Pseudomonadota; class Gammaproteobacteria; order Pseudomonadales; family Pseudomonadaceae; genus Aquipseudomonas; species Aquipseudomonas fluvialis. The sequence continues at coordinate 115,594 of NZ_NMQV01000005.1, read as the reverse complement.
GGCTTGCTGCAGGGCGAGTGCAGTGCTGTGGGCATCGCTGAACACTGCCAGGGCCAGGTCGGCGTAGTGCTTGACCACGGCTTGCGCAGCCGCTTGCTCGAAGGGCGCCGAGCTGGCGCTGTTCGCGGTCGGCGCGGCCTGGGTGCTCGGGGCCGGGCTTTCACCGCATCCGGCAAGGGTGATGGCGAGGGCCAGCAGGCTGGCGGTTGCCAGGGGAGTGCGCAGCATGGGGATATCCTTATGAGTAGGGTGGCTTTACTGTGCGCAATATAATGCGAAAGATTTGCATTTTTGAGAAGCATTTATTGTCGTTAATCAAGGCGTGCCCTGCGTGATTGCGTAGAGCGAGTGCTCCAGGTTGCGAACGGTGATTTACCCAAGAGCAGCGGGAGCCCCTAGAATGTCGGCAACCATTGTGGAGGTGTAGAAATGTCGATGACTGCCGTAATCCTGCTGGTCGGTGTGTTGCTGCTGGGCGGCTATGCCGTGCTGGTGTACAACGCGCTGGTGCGTTTGAAGCATGGCGTGAGCAAGGCCTGGGCGAATATCGACGTGTTGTTGCGCCAGCGTCATGAAGAGCTGCCCAAACTGGTGGAGGCCTGCAAGCAGTACATGCAGCATGAGCGCAGCACTCTTGAGCAGGTAATCCAGGCGCGTAATGCCGTAGCCCAGGCGCGTGACCGGCATGACGTGGCTGCCCTGGGCGCGGCCGAAACCGGTTTGCGGGCGGGGCTTGGGCAGTTGTTCGCACTGGCCGAGAATTACCCGCAGCTCAAGGCCAACGAAAGCTTCCAGCATCTGCAGCAGCGCATCAGTGGTCTGGAAAGTGGCATTGCCGATCGCCGCGAGCTGTATAACGAGGCGGTCAACCTGAATAACGTGCGCATCGAACAGTTCCCCGATGTCGTGCTGGCGCGCCTGTTTGCTTTCCAGGCTGCCGAGCTGCTGCGTTTTAGCGAAGCCGAGAAGGCTGACGTGGACCTCAAGCAGTTGTTCAGCTGATATGTACGACGGTCGCTGGGTCGCCCTGGCATTCAGCCTGGCGGCGCTGGTCGGTGGGGCCTGGTGGTGCATGTGGCGTTTGTCGCAGGCGCATCACCTGCGTGATACACCGACCTCGAAGATTCGCTCGGCCGCCCAGGGCTTTGTCGAGCTGTGCGGGGTGTTGCATGAGCAGGGGATGCCGCAGCAGGCCCCGCTGACACGCCAGGCCTGCCTGTGGTGGCGTTATCGTATCGAGGAGTACCGGCGGGCAGGCAAGAACAGTCGCTGGCAGGTTGTCGAGAGCGCTACCAGCGACGCCTGGCTGTTGCTCGACGATGGCAGTGGCCAGTGCCTGATCGACCCGCTGGGGGCTGAGGTGCGCCCGGCTACCCGCCAGGTGTGGGAAGGCAGCCTGCGCCATCCACTGGGTGAGGCGCCGAGTGGCTTCAGGGCTTTGCTGAGTTTCGGCAAGCGCTATCGTTACACGGAAGAACGCCTGCATGCGGGGCAGCCACTGTATGCCATCGGTTGGCTGCAAACTCAGGGCGGCGGCCGTCAGGCCAATAACGAGCAACGCCGGCAGGCGGAACTGATCCGCCAGTGGAAGGCCGATTACCCCGACCTGTTGCGACGTTTCGACCGTAACCGCGATGGTCAGCTGGATGCTCAGGAGTGGCAGCGTGTGCAACTGGCGGCCCGCCTGGAAGCTCAGGAGGAACAGCAGCGTGCCGTACAGGCGCCGCTGCAGCAGGTGTTGAGCAAGCCCGCTGAAGGGCTGCCGTACATTCTGTCCTGTGCGGGAGAGGATGAGTTGCTGCGCAAGTTCTACTGGCAGGCGCTGGGCGGTGCGCTGCTGTGCCTGGCGGGGGCGGCGGCCAGCCACTGGCTGTGGCAGCGCCTCTGGTAGACCTCAGACTTGTGAAGCGGCCGGATGGCCGGACTGCTCGCGACTTTGTTTGAGGTAGAGGGTCAGGTCGCGGGCAGCCAGTGGTTTGCTGTACAGGTAGCCCTGCCCTTCGTTACAGCCCTCGGCAATGATGTACGACTCCTGTTCGCGGGTTTCCACGCCTTCGGCAATCACCTGCATGCCCAGGCTGCGGGCCAGTTGGATGATGGCGCGGACGATGGTGGCATCGTCGTCGTCGTCCAGCACGTCCTGTACGAAACTCTTGTCGATCTTGATTTTGTCCAGCGGCAAGCTTTTCAGGTAGCTGAGCGACGAGTAGCCGGTGCCGAAGTCATCAATGGCAATCAGTGCTCCGCAGCGGCGCAGGCTTAGCAGGTGCTGAGCCGCGGTGCCGATGTCTTCCATCAGACCGGTCTCGGTGACTTCCAGCTCCAGGCTGCGCGGCGGCAGACGGTAAGCCTGCAGCAGGTTGTTGACCATGCGTGGCAGCTCGGCATGGTGCAGCTGCACGGTCGACAGGTTGACGGCCATGCGCAGGTCGCTGAAGCCCATGTCGTGCCATTCGCGCAGCTGCCGGCAGCTCTGGTCGAGCACCCACTCGCCAATGGCAATGATGCTGCCGTTCTGCTCGGCCAGGGGAATGAACAGGTCTGGGGCGACAAAGCCGTGTTGCGGATGCTGCCAGCGCAGCAGGGCTTCGACCCCTACCACGCGCATGTCGCGGTAGTCGATCTGTGGCTGGTAGACCAAGTGCAACTGGTTCTGCGCCAGGGCATCGCGCAGGTCTTTCTCCAGCTCGCGGCGCCGGCGCATTTCGCTGTCGACGCTGGCGATATAGAACTGGTAGCGATTGCGCGAGCGGCTCTTGGCCAGGGTCATGGTCTGCTCGGCTTTCTGCAGCAGTTTCTCGGTGTTCTCGCCGTCCTCGGGGAACAGGGTGATACCGATGGTGGCGCGCAGACGAACCTGCTGGTCGCCGAGGCTGAACGGTTCTTCCAGGTCATCGAGGACCAGTTGTGCCAGTTCGGCCGCTTCGTAAGGCTGTTCGATATCCGCCTGGATCAGGGCGAACTGGTCACCACCCAGGCGCGCCAGGGCGCCCAGTCGGCCACTGTGCCCGCGCAGGCGGTCAGCCAGGGCCAGCAGCAGTTGGTCGCCGGTCTGGTAGCTGAACTGTTCATTGATGCCCTTGAAGTCGTCCAGACCGACACAAAGCACGGCGACACGGCGTTGCAGGCGGCCGGCATCGGCGAGTATCTGGTCAAGCTGTTGCTGCAGTTGCTGGCGGTTGGGCAGGCCGGTGAGGAAGTCGTACTGCGCCATGCGCAGCAGGCTGCTTTCCGCCTGGTGGCGCAGGTGGGTATTGCGTTCGATGGAGGCAAGCAGCTGATTGGCGGTGTTGATCCACAGACCCAGTTCGTTGCGTTCGTTGCCCTTGAGCATGGGCAGCTTGTGTTCGCTGGGACGATCCGGGTTGATAGTGGACAGGTGATCGATGATCCGTGACAGCGGGCGGGTCAGCAGCCAGTGGTAGACCAGATACAGCACCAGGCTCATGGCCAGTGCGCGCAGCACACCGGAGACGAAGATGATGACCGAGTTGGTGACGAACTGCTCGCCGTAGGGGGCGGTGTCCAGGGTGATGCTGAGGTCGCCGTAGTATTCGCTGTAGGGGCCTTTGCCAACCAATTGCGTGGTGAAGGTCTGCTCCTTGCCCAGCAAGGGATCGGTCAGTACGCGGTAGGAGGCATCCAGCAAGGGGCGCGCCCGCTCGGCGAGCATGGGTTCGTTGGGGTGGCCGATGGCGGCAAAACGCACCGATTCGTGCTGGAACAGTCCCTCGATGACTTGCATGCCCATTTCCCGGTCCAGGCTGTAGACCGCCTGTGTGGAGGGGTCGCGGAACATGCCGAGAATACGATGGGCATCATTGGCAACCGCCTGGCGGGTCTTGTACACGTCGAAGATGATCTGTGCGCAACTTAGCACTACGCCGACCAATAGCGCGGCCAGCAGTACCACGCGCAGCAGTTTCAGCGACAGGCTGTGCTTGAGATCCAGCTTCAAAAGGCGGGTCCTTGTACGACAGGCAAGGGAGGTTGGCCTTGAGTATTGGCAAAGTGCCGGCAGGCGTCAAAGGGCCTGGGGTAAAATTTACTGGTTTTTTAGCCGTCGCTGCGATGCGCAGAGGGCGATAAAAGCACAACCCGGCACGCGGCCGGGTTGTGTGGAGCGGATTCCGGGGTGCGCGGCGCGCAACCCGGTGGGCATTACGCAGCGTAGTTGGCCGCCACGAAATCCCAGTTGACCAGGTTCCAGAAGGCCTCGACGTACTTCGGACGCAGGTTGCGGTAGTCGATGTAGTAGGCGTGCTCCCACACGTCGCAGGTCAGCAGCGGGGTGTCACCGCTGGTCAGCGGGCAGCCGGCACCGATGGTGCTGGCCAGGGCCAGGGAGCCGTCGGCCTTCTTCACCAGCCAGCCCCAGCCGGAGCCGAAGGTGCCGATGGAGACCTTGCTGAATTCTTCCTTGAACTTGTCGAAGGAGCCGAAAGCTGCGTTGATCGCGTCGGCCAGGGCGCCAGTCGGCTGACCACCGCCGTTCGGCGACAGGCAGTTCCAGTAGAAAGTGTGGTTCCAGATCTGTGCAGCGTTGTTGAACACGCCACCGCTGGAAGTCTTGATGATTTCTTCCAGGCTCTTGCCTTCGAACTCGGTGCCCGGCACCAGGTTGTTCAGGTTTACCACGTAGGCGTTGTGGTGCTTGCCGTGGTGGAATTCCAGGGTCTCGGCGGACAGGTGCGGCTCGAGGGCGTTCTTCTCGTACGGCAGCGGCGGCAATTCGAAAGCCATGGTGTGTCTCCTATCAGGTCAAGGCGGGGGTGCGACAAGCGCTGGGGCCGTTCTATAGCGGCCGTTGGCGCGGTTACCGCATCCGGTATGGGTAATCGCGGGGAGCGATGGTAGCACCCGCTCCGTTGCATATCCACGCGCCAAGCGTAGGGGTAAAGCCTTGCCTGGTGACCTGGCGCGGTCGCTACCAGTGGATCAGCTGCCAGGCCACGCTGAACATCATGCCGGCTACCAGTATCTCGAGAATACGCCAGGTGGCGGGGCGTGCCAGCCAGGGAGCCAGCCAGGCGGCGCCCAGCGCGATACCGAAGAACCACAAGGCCGAAGCACTGGCCGCGCCGGCGGCGTATGCGCCGGGAACGGCTTGCTGCGCGCCCAGACTGCCGATCAGCAACACGGTATCCAGGTAGACGTGTGGGTTGAGCAGCGTCACGGCGAGGGCGGCGAGCAGCACTGCGCGGCGCGAACGGGGGGCGGCGCTGGAAGGGTCCAGGCCTTGCGGGCGTAGCGCGCGTTGCAGGGCCAGGATGCCGTAAACCAGCAGGAACAGCACACCCCCCCAGCGAGTGATCGAGAGCAGCCAGGGACTTTGGCTGATCAGGCTGGCCAGGCCGAACACGCCGGCAGACATCAGCAGGGCATCGAACAGTACGCACAGTGCGGCCACCGGCAGGTGGTGCTCGCGACGCAGGCTCTGGGCGAGTACGAAGGCGTTTTGTGCGCCGATCGCCATGATCAGGCCGAAGGCCACCAGCAGGCCGTTGCTATAGCTTTGCCACATGTCTTGAAAGTTCCAGGGGGCGAGAAGGTGCTGGTCAGTCTGGGGGGGCTGCTTGTATAAGGAAAACAAATCATGCTGATGATTCATTAGGAAAAATGATGTGTTTGACTACAAGTTGCTGCTAGCCCTGGCTGCAGTGGTGGAGCAGGGCGGGTTCGAACGTGCCGCTCAGGTCCTGGGGTTGTCGCAGTCGGCGGTATCGCAGCGCATCAAGCTGCTGGAGGCGCGGGTTGGCCAGCCGGTGTTGCAACGCAGCACGCCGCCGCAGGCTACCCCGTTGGGCATGCGTCTGCTTAACCATGTCCAGCAGGTGCGCTGGCTGGAGCGCGACCTGCGTCGGGTGGTGCCGGCGCTGGCAGACAGTCAGCAGCCCGAGCGTTTGCGCATCGCCTTGAATGCCGACAGCCTGGCCACCTGGTGGGCGCCGGCGGTGGCCGACTTCTGTGCGCAGCAACAGGTACTGTTGGAGTTGGTGGTCGAAGACCAGCAGGTAGGACTCAAGCGTATGCGCGCCGGCGAGGTGGCGGCCTGTCTGTGCGCAGCAGAGCGTCCCGTGGCGGGCGCGCGCAGCCTGGCCTTGGGACGCATGCGTTACTTGGCGCTGGCCAGTCCGGCGTTCATGGCCCGGTATTTTGCCGATGGTGTGCAGCGCACCCGGCTGGCGCAGGTGCCGGCCATTGTATTCGGCCCGGATGACCAGCTACAGCACCGCTATCTGGCCGCGCTCGGTGTGCATGGGCATTTCAACCACCACCTGTGTCCCTCTTCGGAGGGTTTTGTGCAGCTGGCCCTGGCCGGGCTGGGTTGGGGGCTGGTGCCTGAGCTACAGGTGCGTGAGTTGCTGGCAGGTGGCGAACTGGTCGAGTTGCTGCCCGGGCAGTTCATTGATGTGCCGCTGTACTGGCATTACTGGCGGCAGGGCGGCGCTTTGCTGGATGGCTTGACGGCTGCCCTGCGCGACTATGGCCAGACACACCTGCATGCCTGGTAAATGGGCTGTGGCTCAGGGGGTCTTGCGCTGTAGCGGCAGGCTGCTGAAGCTGACGCCGGCCAGGCCGGTATCCATCAGGGCGCGGATATTGCCGTGATCCTTGCCCTCCGGGTGACCCAGCACCTGGCGGTAATGCTCACCAAAGGCCTGCAGGGTTTCTTCCAGGCTCAACCCTTCGAGCAGGGCCAGGCCGAGCAACTTGCAGGAGCCTTCATTCTGCCCGGCTGGATTGTCCAGTGTGCCGTTGCGGAAGGCGGCAGGCTGGTAGTCATAGTGTTCGGCAATGAACGCCAGGGTTTGGCTGAACAGATGCTGGCCACTGTGTAATTGGGCACGAAAGTGCTCGAGTGCGGTCATGCGCAGGGCTCCCGGAAAAGGCGACAGGGTAGGCGCGATAGTATAGGTCGCGCCGGCCGGCGAGCATGCCAGCCGGCCGGCGCGGGAGCAAATGGACGGTCAGTCGCGATGTGCGGCGAGGGTGATGGATACCGATTCGGCAAAGCGCAGGGCATGCGGCTTGTCGACTTCCACTTCGGCATAGCGCACCGCCGGATGAGTCATGACCAGGTCGAGGATTTCCTGGGTCAGGCGCTCCAGCAGGGCAAAGCGATTGCCTTCCACATGGGCGATCACCGCCTTGGTGATCGTGCGGTAGTTGAGTGCCTGCTCGATCACGTTATCCGCTACCGCCTGTTGCGCGGGGTAGAGGATGGTCAGGTTGATCAGCACATCCTGGCGGTTGAGGATTTCCTCTTCCTTGATACCTATATAGGTGCGCAAGCGCAGATCCTTGACGCGGATGCGCGCCATGCCCGGTTCCAGTCTCGGCATTTACTTGCTCCGTCCGATCAGCGTGAGGAATTCGTGGCGGGTATTGCACGACTCGCGGAAGGCACCGAGCATCACCGAGGACGTCATTACCGAATTCTGCTTTTCCACACCGCGCATCATCATGCACATGTGCTGGGCCTCGACGACCACGGCGACGCCGGCGGCCTGGGTGACCTGCTGGATGGCGTCGGCGATCTGCTTGGTGAGGTTTTCCTGGATCTGCAGGCGGCGGGCGAACATATCGACGATACGTGCCACCTTGGACAGTCCCAGCACCTTGCCGGTGGGAATATAGGCAACGTGTGCCTTGCCGATGAACGGCAGCAGGTGGTGCTCGCACAGTGAGTACAGCTCGATATCGCGGACAATCACCATCTCGTCGTTATCCGACTCGAACAGTGCGCCGTTGACCACCTCGTCGAGACTCTTGTGATAGCCGTTGCACAGGTACTGCATGGCCTTGGCGGCACGCTTGGGGGTATCCAGCAGGCCTTCGCGCTGCGGATTCTCGCCCAGGCCGACGAGGATGTGCTGGTAATGGGTGGACAGTTCTTGGCTCATGGAAAAATCCTCGCAGGCCGCCTCATTTGAGGTGACGGCCGCCGTTGACGGTGAGTGTGGTGCCGGTGAGGTACGGGTTGTCCAGCAGGTAACGCAGGCTTTGGTAGATCACCTCGGCACCCGGTTCGATGCCCAGGGCCGACTTGGCCAGGGTGCGGGCGCGATAGTCGGCATCATCGCCCTCGTTGAACTGAATCAGCGCCGGGGCAATGCCATTGACCTTGACCTGCGGCGCCAAGCGCGCGGCAAACGACAGGGTCAGGCTGTCCAGCCCGGCTTTGCTGGCGCAGTAGGCAATGCGCTGGGCACTGCCCTTGCGTGCTACGTCATCGCTGATGTGCACGATGTCGGCGGGGCCGCCGTGCTGCAGCAGGTCGCTGCAGTGCAGGTTGATCAGGTAGGGCGCCAGCATGTGTACGTTGAACAGCCGGGTGAAGGCGGCGGCTTGCTCGCTGGACGGATCGGCCTGCCAGGTCGAGGCATTGTGCACGATGGCGCGCAATCCCTGGCAGGCCTGGCGCAGGCGGGCAATGAAATCGACTATGCCGGTGCTGTCGCTGAAATCGGCCTGCAATACGCAGGCGCCGCGTTCGGCCAGCTCATTGACTGCCGGGCGCAGGGTGCGATAGCTGATGATCAGCGGATGGCCTTCATCGAGCAGGCGGCGCGCGCAATGCAGGCCGATGCGCTGACTGGCGCCGGTGATCAGGATGGGGAGCTGCGCTGGGCTCATGGGGGCCTCGACAAGAAAGTGGGCGTTCAGCGACCGCGCGCATAACCTGACCTGAGCTGCGTTTGGCCGTCTGAACGTACTAAGAAACTTATACCACTGCTCTTGTTTGTACAACCATGAGTATTGTGTGGAGATGGCTTGCTGCTGGCTTTTAGTGTTATCTAATTGATTATAAACAATTTTTGCTGGTTGATAATGTGCGTCGCGTAGGTTTTTTATTGTACGAAATGGTCTTTATGTACAGCTCTTGTCGGTGTTTTTGCGTGGTCGCTGCTCTGCGTTGTGCAGGTTTCCTCTGTGCAGCGACTGGCGCCTTGCGGGTGGGGCAGGCGGCCGAGATGTGGGCGAAGTCGGCAGAACGCGGCATACAGTGGTTGTAACACGGGTTGCAGCCAGCGGCGCTGCAACAGCCAGGCGCTCCGTCGCAGTCCGGCGGCCTGCCAGCTGGCGGCGGTGGCCTGCAGGCCGATATACCAGTGGCCGGCGGCATCCCGGGCATGCAGGCGCGCCTGCAACGCGGCGAGTGGTGGCGTGGCGGCCTGCTGCGGGTCGAAGTCTGCCAGGCTGATATCGACCAGCACGAGGCGCTCGACACTACAGCGTCGGCGCAGTACGGCGATTTCCCGGGCGCAGAGGGGACAGGCGCCATCGTAATAAAGGGTCAGGGGCCAGTGCATGAGTGCTCCAGGGTGATGTGAGGCGGCTTATGCTGAATCTGCGAGTTGTATAACCTAGGTACAATGTATGCTGGCTTGCCCCTGGGGTACAATGCCGGCCTTTCTCTGACCTGCCTGGCCACGCTATGAACGACATCGCCGGTACTCCCACGCTTGCCGCTGCCTTCAAGCAGGAAGAGTTGTTTCCGATTCGTGAAGTGTCGCGCCTGACCGGCGTCAATCCGGTGACCCTGCGGGCCTGGGAGCGTCGTTATGGGCTGATTCAGCCGACCCGCACCGACAGCGGTCATCGTCTTTACTCGCAGGCGGATATCGAGGCGGTACGCAGCATCCTCGCGTGGATCGAGCGGGGCGTGGCGGTCAGCAAGGTGGGCAAGATTCTCGCCAAGAACGAGGCAGCCAAGGCGCCAGTCGTCGAGCCTTATCAGGCCTTGGCCGAGGGCGAGTGGGGCGAGTGGCAGACACAGATCCGCCTGGCCTTGTCGCGTTTTGATGAGCTGCAGCTGGAGCGCCTGTACGGCCAGGTGTTCGCCACCTATCCGTTGGCCGTGGTGTTTGCCGATATCTTCCTGCCGATCTGGCAGGACCTGTTGCTGCGCCGCGAGCAGTTCGGCCAGACCAGCGAGTGGCTGTTCCTCGACAGTTTTCTGCGCGCGCGGGTACTGCAGCGCCTGCAACTGGCGCGTAATCCGGCACAGGAGCGGGTATTGCTGGTGGCGATTCCCGGGCATTGCCATGAGCTGGAGTTGTGGGTGGCCGGACTCCTGCTGGGCAGCAACGAATGGGCGGTGAGTGTGCTGGCGCTCGGACAGCCACTGGATGAGCTGGCGCTGGTCTGCGAGAAATTGCAGCCGCAGGCGTTGGTGCTGTTTTCCAACCATGCGCCGAGTGCCGAACTGCCCCGCCAGTTGCAGCGTCTGGCGCTGGGCCTGGGTTGTCCGCTGGCGCTGGCCGGCGAGGCCGCCGAGCTGGGTGGCGAAGCGCTCAGCGGTACGCCAGTGGCCTGTCTGGGCAATGCTCCAGGACTAATGTCGCGCCGCTTGCAGCGTTTCCTGGCGGGTCAGCTGGACACCTGACACACCCTGCGTTTTCCCTGATCTGCTGAGATGTGCCGGGCTGCTGTCAGCCAGCTCTGGCCGATTGCGGCTGTGCGGAGCCATGCCGCGCACGGCATAACCTGTACGGCTTGTACAAAAAATCCTTGCCTAAAGCTGCAAATGGCTATACAAAAGCTGTACAGATATTTTTCCTGTACAGCTTTGAGGAATGCCGCATGCCCGCTTATCGCGCCCCGCTTCGTGATATGCAGTTTGTCTTCGACGAACTGCTCGACGCCTATGCCACCCTGCAGTCGCTGCCCACGCAGCGCGAGTTCGGAAACGATCTCGGTGGCGCCATTCTGGAAGAGGCCGCCAAGCTGGCGGAAAACGTCCTGGCACCGGTCAACGGTTCCGGTGACAAGCAGGGTTGTCACTATGACCCGGTGAGCAAGACAGTGAAGACCCCGGACGGTTTCAAGGCCGCCTACAAGCAATTCGCCGAAGGTGGCTGGACCGCACTGGCCTGTACTCCGGAGTTCGGTGGTCAGGGCCTGCCGCATGTGCTGAACATGATGGTCGAGGAGATGGTCTGCTCGTCCAACCTGTCGCTGGGTATGTACCCGGGGCTGACCCATGGTGCGATCAATGCGCTGACTCAGCACGGCACCCGCGAGCAGCAGGAACAGTACCTGCCCAAGCTGATCAGCGGTGAGTGGACCGGCACCATGTGCCTGACCGAGCCGCAGTGCGGCACTGACCTGGGTCTGATCCGCACCCGCGCCACGCCGCAGGCGGACGGCAGCTATGCGATCAGCGGCACCAAGATCTGGATCACCGGCGGCGAGCAGGACCTGGTCGACAACATCATCCACCTGGTGCTGGCCAAGCTGCCCGATGCACCGGACAGCGTTAAAGGCATCTCACTGTTCCTGGTGCCCAAGTTCCTCGAAGACGGCTCACGCAACCCGGCTTTCTGCGGTGGCCTGGAGCACAAGATGGGCATCAAGGGGTCGGCCACCTGCGTGATGAACTTCGAAGGCGCCAAGGGCTGGCTGATCGGCGAGCCGAACAAGGGCCTCAAGTGCATGTTCACCATGATGAACTCGGCGCGCCTGATGGTCGGCATGCAGGGCCTGGGGATCGCCGAGAGCGCCTACCAGATCAGCCTCGGCTTCGCCAAGGAACGCCTGCAGAGCCGTTCGCTGTCAGGCCCGAAGGCCGCCGACAAGCCGGCCGACCCGATTCTGGTACACCCGGACGTGCGGCGCATGCTGCTGCGCCAGAAGGTGATGATCGAGGGCTGCCGTGCGCTGGCCTACTTTACCGGCCTGCACCTGGATGTCGCCCACGATCACGAGGACGCCGAAGTGCGCCAGCAGGCTGACGATCTGGTGCAGTTGCTCACCCCGGTGGTCAAGGCTTTCCTCACCGACGAGGGCTTCGCCTGCGCCAACGAGGGCCTGCAGGTGCTCGGCGGCTCCGGCTTCACCGAGGACTGGGGCATCGAGCAGTTGGTGCGTGACTGCCGCATCACCCGCATCTACGAAGGCACCAACGGCATCCAGGCGCTGGACCTGGTCGGTCGCAAGCTGGGCCTGGGCGGTGGGCGTGCCGTACGCGGCTTCTTCGCCCTGGTCGAAGGCTGGCTGAAAGCCAATCCCGAAGCGCCGCACGCGGCCGCAGTGGGCAAGGCGCTCAAGCAGCTGCAGCAGGCCACCTTGTGGATTGCCAGCGAAGGCATGAAGGACCCCGAGCAGGCCGGTGCTGCGTCGGTGCCGTACCTGCGCCTGTTTGCCCTGACTACCCTGGCCTGGCTGTGGTCGCGTATGGCCCTGGTGGCCCAGCAGAAGCTGGCCGCCGGTAGCAGCGAGACGGCGTTCTACGGTGCCAAGCTCAAATCGGCGGACTTCTACATGGCGCGCGTGCTGACCGAAACCGACAGCCTGCTGGCCGAAGTTCTGGCGGGCAAGGCCACGCTGATGGCCTTCAGTGAGGAAGAGTTCGCCGTGTAACGACTGCGCAATCCGGCAGCTGCCACATCCCCTTTTGGCTGTCGGATCTTTTTATGCCAGTGGGAAGGGGCTGATCCCCCTTCATCTTTCACCCGCTGCGTTGCCCGACGCAGCGGGTGTTTTTTTGTTCAGCCCTTGCAGCGGGCCAGTTCCGCCTGCAGTTCGGCCACCTGGGCTTCCAGTTGGCGCACGCGCTCCAGTGCCTCGACTTCGTCGGTGACGTCTTTCTGGATGCCGATGTAGTAGGTCAGCTGGTCGGCTTCGTTGACCACCGGGGTGATCGACAATTCATTCCAGAACGGTGTGCCGTCCTTGCGGTAGTTGCGGATGATCTGCCGGCACGGGCGATGTTCACGAACCGCTTCGCGAATGGCTTGCAGGGCAGGTTGCTGGCGGTCGCCAGCCTGCAGGAAACGGCAATCCTGGTAGAGGATGTCGTCGACGCTGTAGCCGGTCAGGCGCTCGAACGCCGGGTTGGCGTAGATCAGGATGTTGTCTTCGCCCTCTTGCTCGGCGACCACGATGCCATCGTTGGAGGCGTTGATTACCAGTTGCAGCAGCTTGGCGTTGATCATCGAAGGGACTTCCCGGTTCAGGTTGGCGGCATTCTAAGATAACGCCGCACTTTGCGGCATAATCCTGCGCATTTCCAAGTATGACGGAGTCTTCATGAAAGTAGCGATTGTCTCGGGAACGGTCTACGGCACGGCCGAGGAAGTGGCTCGCCACGCACAGGCGCGCCTGCAGGCGGCAGGCTTCGAGGCCTGGCACCAGCCGCGTGTGCAGCGCGCCGAGCTGGAGGCCTTTGCCCCGCAGGCCTTGCTGGTGGTGACCGCTACCACGGGCATGGGCGAGCTGCCGGACAATCTGCAGGCGCTGTATGCCAGCCTGCGCGATCAGCCACCGGCCTGGTACGGCCTGCCGGCGGCGGTACTGGCGCTGGGGGATTCCAGTTATGGCGACAGCTTCTGTGCCGCCGGCGAGCAGGTGCGTGAGTTGTATGCCGACATTGGCCTGCGCGAGGTATTGCCGATGCTGCGTCTGGATGCCAGCGAAACGGTGACCCCGGAGCTGGACGCCGAGCCCTGGCTGGATCAGTTGGCGGGCGCCTTGCGCGGCTGAGGCACGGGCTGTCATCCTCGCCGAAAACAACAACAAGAGGCGGCGCATCATGTCTGCATCCCTGCAGTTTCCCAGCTTGAAGAATCAGGTTAGCCGCGAGGAGTGGCAGGCGCGTATCGACCTGGCGGCCTGTTACCGGCTGATTGCCCTGTACGGCTGGGACGACCTGATCTTCACCCACATCTCGGCCAAGGTGCCTGGTACCGAGGACTTCCTGATCAACCCCTACGGGCTGATGTTCCACGAAATCACTGCCTCCAGCCTGGTCAAGGTCGACCTGGCCGGCAACAAGCTGATGGACAGCCCGTTCGACATCAATCCGGCCGGCTACACCATCCACAGCGCGGTGCATGAAGCGCGTAGCGACGTCGGTTGCGTGCTGCACATCCACACGCCGGCCGGTATCGCCGTGTCGGTGCAGAAGCAGGGCTTGCTGCCGCTGTCGCAGCAGTCACTGTTCGTGCTGGCCAGCCTGGCCTACCACGGTTATGAAGGCGTGGCGCTGCACCACGACGAGAAGGCCCGCCTGCAGGCTGACCTGGGCGACAAGCATTTCATGATCCTCCCCAACCACGGTCTGCTCACCGCCTTCGCCAGCATCGCCGATGCCTTCCTCGGCATGTTTACCCTGCAGCGCGCCTGTGAGATCCAGGTGATGGCGCAAAGTGGTGGTGGTGAGCTGATCCACATCCCGCAGGCGATTCTCGACGGTGCGGCGGGGATGATCGCCGGGGTGATGAAAAGCCCGCAGGGCATGGGCGGTGCGCTGCCCTGGCCGGCGCTGTTGCGCAAGCTCGACGCACAGATGCCGGGCTACGACCAGTGAGCGGCCTGCCGGGCATCGCCCTGGCCGACTGGCAGGCGCAGGGGCACGATTTACTCTGGCACGGCCAGCGCATCCGCTACTGGACGGCGGGCGAGGGCGAGCCGCTGTTGCTGATCCACGGCTTCCCCACGGCCAGCTGGGACTGGCACCTGTTGTGGCAGCCGCTGGCGCAGCGTTACCGGGTGATTGCCTGCGACATGCTCGGCTTCGGCTACTCGGCCAAGCCGCGTGGCCATGCCTACAGCCTGCTGGAGCAGGCCGATGTACAGCAGGCGTTGTTGGCGCAGCTGGCGGTCGATCAGCCCGTGCATGTGCTGGCCCACGACTACGGTGACAGCGTGGCCCAGGAGTTGCTGGCGCGGCATCAGCAAGGAACGGCCCGCCTGGCCAGCTGCGTGTTCCTGAATGGCGGCCTGTTTCCGGAAACCCATCGCCCGCTGCTTATGCAGAAGCTGTTGCTCGGTCCGCTGGGGCCGCTGCTCGGCCGGCTGTTTTCGCCTGCCGCGCTGGCGCAGAACCTCACCCGCATATTCGGGCCGCACACGCCGCCCAGCCCAGCCGAGCTGGAGGCGTTCTGGACGCTGATCGCGCATAACGACGGCACTCGGGTGATGCACCGGCTGATGGGCTACATGCCCGAGCGACGGCTGCACCGCCAGCGCTGGGTGACGGCCATGCAGCAGGCCGGTGTGCCGCTGCGGGTCATCGATGGTGCGGCCGATCCGATCTCCGGGGCGCACATGGTGCGGCGTTACCGCGAACTGCTGGCCGAGCCCGACTGCGTGCTGCTGGACGGGATCGGCCACTACCCGCAACTCGAGGCTGCGCCGCGGGTGCTGGAACATTACCTGGCATTTCGTCAGGCACTGGCCGGGGCGGGCCAGGCCACCACTCAAGAGGACTGATCATGCAACGTCGACACCTGCTTGGCCTGCTCGGCGTGGCCGGCCTCGGCACCGCCGCTACCGGTTACTGGCGCCTGCCCCTGGCGGCGGCGCCGGCCGCCCTGACCCTGCCGGCCGCCATGCAACTGCTCGAGCGCCTGGCGCAGGCCAGTCTGCACAGCGTGGCGGGTTGGCCGCCGGCCATGGTGTTCAACCATTGCGCACAGAGCGTGGACTATTCGATCGATGGTTATCCCCAGCTCAAGCCCGCCTGGTTCCGCCACACGGCTGGGCCGCTGGCCTTCAGTGTGTTTGCCGCGCGTGGTGCGATGCGCCATCCACTTGACGAGGCGATTCCCGGTGCGCCGGAGCTGAACGAGCCTGGCGAAGTGCGTGTGGCGCTGGCGCGCCTGCAACTGGCCTTTGCGCGTTTTGCCGCGCATCGTGGCCGCCTGGCGGCGCACTTTGCCTATGGCGAGCTGAGTCATGACGAGTATGCCCTGGCCCACGTGCTGCACCTGTACAACCATCTGGCGCTGCTGCGCGCCAATGGGCAGCCCATAGCCTGACCTTATCGCCGTGCATTCAGCGCCGAGCGCCTTGCTTGCCGGAGCGTTGCGCGCTGCGCACACTGGCCATCCATAGCTAAGCCGAACGGGAGGGTCTGTGATGAGTGATACCGTGCGTTTTGACGACAAAGTGGTAATTGTCACCGGTGCCGGCGGC
The DNA here is from genome assembly GCF_002234375.1 of Pseudomonas fluvialis. Lineage (GTDB taxonomy): Bacteria > Pseudomonadota > Gammaproteobacteria > Pseudomonadales > Pseudomonadaceae > Aquipseudomonas > Aquipseudomonas fluvialis. Next base: position 99,667 of record NZ_NMQV01000005.1, on the reverse strand, counting down.
GGCCTGGGGCGCGCCCATGCCCTGCTGTTTGCCCAGCTGGGCGCCAAGGTAGTGGTCAACGACCTGGGTGGCAGTACCCATGGCGAGGGCGCCAATGCCTCGGCGGCCGACCGGGTGGTGGCGGAGATCCGCGAGGCCGGTGGCAGCGCGGTGGCCAACCATGACTCGGTGACCGATGGCGAGAAAATCGTCCAGCAGGCCATGGACAGCTTCGGGCGCATCGACGTGGTGGTGAACAACGCCGGCATCCTGCGTGACAAGTCCTTCCACAAGATGGAAGACACCGACTGGGAGCTGGTCTACAAGGTCCACGTCGAAGGCGCCTACAAGGTCACCCGCGCGGCCTGGGAACACCTGCGCGAGCAGCAGTATGGCCGGGTGATCTTCACCTCCTCGACCTCCGGCATCTACGGCAACTTCGGCCAGAGCAACTACGGCATGGCCAAGCTGGGCCTGTATGGCCTGACCCGCACCCTGGCCATCGAGGGCCGCAAGAGCAATATCCTGGTCAACGCCATCGCGCCTACCGGCGGCACGCGCATGACCGAGGGGCTGATTCCGCCGCAGGTGTTCGAGCAGCTCAAGCCCGAACTGGTCAGTCCGCTGGTGGTGTTCCTGGCCAGTCAGGCGTGCCAGGAAACCGGCAGCTTGTTTGAAGTCGGCGGTGGCTGGATGGGCAAGGTGCGCTGGGAACGCAGCCTGGGCGTGGGTTTCGATCCGCGCGCTGGCTTCAGTCCGCAAGACGTGGCGGACAACTTCGCGCAGATCTGTGACTTCGCGGGGGCGGCCCATCCGAAGGACAACATCGAGGCCATGAAGGAAATGCTTGCCAACCTGCAGCGCTTTGCCGGCTGATCCGGCTTTTCCCGCAGACACGACAAGGCCGGCTTTCGCCGGCCTTGTCGTGTGCGCCCCAGGCTTCAGCGTGCCTGCAGCTTGAAATTGTCGTCCGAGGGTTCCTTTGTATAGGCGCCCTGGTCCTGCACCAGCTTCTGGGTGCCGTTCATCAGGGTACCGATGCGGCTATCGCTGGTCCTGGCCGAGGCGGCCTGGTTGCTGGTGCCGCTGATCAGCGGCGGGTTGAAGCTGAACGACCACAGGTAGTGCCAGACCGCCGCGTTGTGCTTCTCGGTCAGCTGGGTGGAACCGAAGTACCAGGGCTTGAGCTCGCTGAAGGCGGTCATGTTCATCAGCCCGCTGTTGCTGTCGCCGATGAAACCGGTGCTGCTGGCCCCGGAGGAGCGGTAGGCTTCGAAGATCACACCCTTGCTCTTGAGTTCACTGACGTAGCTGCGGCAGACCTCGCCGACCCACTTATTACCCAGGTAACTCTTGGCCTGGTTGGAGTAGAAAGGGTCGAGCAGGGCTACCCGTTTGGGCAGCAATTTGCTGTTCATGCTGCCGGCGCTGACCGCATCGCTGATCTTCTTGGTGATCACGATGGCCATCTGATTGCCCAGCGAATGACCGACCAGGCGGATATTGCTGCCGCTGTAGCCAGCCAGGTTGTCGCGATAGCTGCGAAACAGCAGTTCACCCGCCGAGATATTCGGGCCGGCACTGTACACGCCGCTGCTGTTGCGCCAGCGCATGGCGCGTGGGCCGCTGGCGGTCCAGATCTTCGCCTCGGCGTCCTTCACCTCGCCCTCGTCGGCGAACTGGTTCCAGTAGAGGATGCCGACGTTGTAGCCGGCGGCCAGCCAGGCATAGGCCAGGTCGAGATCCGGGCCGCCGGCGTCCTTGCGGTTGAAGGTCTCGCGGTTCTTCTTCTGCGTCGAACCGTTCTGCCAGCCATGCACATAGATCAGCGTGGGCTTGCTGGCGTTGTAGTAGGCATTGCTCTGGCCGGGCACGGCCTTTTGCCAGGTGTCGCCATAGCCGAACCAGTACAGCCCATGATCAAGGTTGTTGAAGGTCGAGTCGGGAAACACGCCGGTGGCGGCCTGGGCCAGTCCGCACAGGCAGAGCAGGCAGGAAAGCAGCAGTTGCCGCATGGTGAACCCTTTTTTGTTGTTGTTTGGGGTGGGCACAGCCTACGCCGGCCTGGAACAGCGACCATCGCCCAGATGGGGGAAGGGTGACTGGCTGCCGGTGAGCTGCCACCTATACTCAGCGCATGAAGCCCCGGAGAGCGTGAAGATGTTCAGGCAGATGCAGTCGAGCGGCGCGCAGGCGCTACATCTGGTGCAGGATCCGCGCAGCGGCCTGCAGGCGATCATCGCTGTGCAGCCGGGGCAGCGGGGGCCGGCGCTGGCGGGTTGCAGCTACCTGCCCTGGGAGGATGAATACCAGGCGTTGCAGCGCACGCTGCAACGTGCACGCAGCATGAGCTACCGTACTGCCCTGGCTGGCCTGCCGTTTTCCGGCGGGCATGCCTGGTTGCGCCGGCCCGCGCATGTGCGTAGCCGCGCCGAGCTCTTCGAAGCCTTTGGCCGTGTGCTGGATGAACTATCCGGGCGGGTGGTAGGCATCGCCGATGAAGGCAGTTCATGCGCCGACATGGACTGCCTGGCGCAATACACGCGTTATGTCGGCGGCATCTCGGCGCAGGGTGAGCCGGCCCTGCACGGTGCGCTGGGTGTGTTCGCCGCTATTCGTGCCACGGCCATGGCACGCCTGGGCAGTGACGACCTGAGTGGCTTGCGCGTAGCCGTGCATGGCCTCGACGACCTCGGCTGGGCGTTGGCCGCACAGCTGGCAGCCGCTGGCGTGGAACTGCTGGTCAGCGATGCGGATGCGGGGCGCCTGGAACTGGCGCAAGACGAGCTGGGTGCGCGGGTGCTGGAGAGCGAGGTGTTGCTGGCCAGCCCCTGTGACCTGCTGGTGCCTTGCAGCGGGCAGGGCCTGCTGGACAGTCGGCGCGTCGCTGGCCTGCGCTGCGCGGCAGTGGCTGGTGCGGTCGATGGCTTGCTGGCCGCTCCCGAGCTGGCCGAGGAATTGGCAGCGCGTGGCATCCTGCTGGCCCCGGATTTCGTCATCAACATCGGTGCGCTCCTGCATACCGCCCTGCATTACCTGGGGGAGCCGGCCAGCCGACTGACCGCCGAACTGGCGCAGATCGGACTACGCTTGACCGACATCTACGCCCAGGCACAGGCACACAACTGTTCGCCAACGCGCATTGCCGTGGCGCGTGCCGAGGCGCTGCTGCACGGCGCGGCGCAGCAATAGGCCGTTAAACAACGTCGCGTGTTGTGCAACGCCCTATTGAGTGTCGCGCCATACCCGGCCCGCCTTACCCAGGTGGGTAATCGGCTCAGCGCCTACCCGGCGCTTGGCCCTTGCCGTGGGAGGTGTCGTTATGCCCTTCGTGCAACCGCAGGTCCCTCTGACCCGCTATCTGCAAGCCGATGGCCAGCCGCTGGGCGAGCTGCCGGCCTGCGCCGAGAATACCGAGCAACTGCGCGTGCTGTACCGGCAGATGTTGCTGACCCGTCTGTTCGACCAGAAAGCCGTGGCGCTGCAGCGCACCGGGCGTATCGGCACCTATGCGCCAACCCTCGGCCAGGAGGCGATTGGCGTGGTACTGGGCAGCCTGATGCACGCCGAGGATGTGCTGGTGCCCTATTACCGGGATACCGCCGTGCAGTTGCTGCGCGGGGTGCGCATGGAGGAAATCCTCCTCTACTGGGGCGGTGACGAACGTGGCAGCGCCTATGCCGACCCGGCGGTGGCCGAGGATTTTCCGCCCTGCGTGCCGATTGCCACCCAGGCCCTGCATGCCTGTGGCGTGGCCTCGGCATTTCGTATCCGCGGCCAGGCCCGGGTCGCGGTGACCACCTGCGGCGACGGGGCGACCAGCAAGGGCGATTTTCTCGAAGCACTCAACGTGGCCGGTGCCTGGCAGTTGCCGGTGGTATTCGTGGTCAACAACAACCAGTGGGCCATTTCGGTGCCGCGCCATTTGCAGTGCGCGGCTGCCACGCTGGCGCAAAAGGCCCTGGGCGCGGGGATTCCCGGTGAGCAGGTGGATGGCAACGATGTGCTGGCCCTCCACGAGTGCCTGGGCCGTGCCCTGCAGCGTGCCCGCCAGGGCAAGGGCCCGAGCCTGGTGGAGTGCCTCAGTTACCGCCTGGGCGATCACACCACTGCCGACGATGCCAGCCGTTACCGCGACAGTGCGCAGGTGCGCCAGGCCTGGGAGGCCGAGCCGCTGCGCCGCCTGCAGCGTTTTCTGGCCGCGCGGGGGGCCTGGGACGAGGCGCACGAACAGGCCTGCGTGGCCGACTGCCAGGCGCGTATCGAGGCGGCGGTGGCACGTTTCGACGCCATCACCGCGCCCAGCCCGGAAAGTCTCTTCGAACACGTCTATGCACGCTGGCCGGCGGCTCTGGCCGAGCAGCGCGATGCCTGGCGCGAGCGCATGGCGCAGCGTCCCGCCGGAGGGCCTGTCGATGAATGACACGACGCGTTACAGCCTGCTGGAAGCGGTCAACCTGGCGCTGCACCGCGCCATGCGTGACGACCCCGAGGTGCTGGTGCTGGGCGAGGATGTTGGCGTCAATGGCGGGGTGTTCCGCGCCACCGCCGGTCTGCGCGAGGCCTTTGGTGCGCGGCGGGTGATCGACAGCCCGCTGGCCGAGACCATGCTCGCCGGGGTTGCCGTGGGTATGGCGGCGCAGGGGCTGCGGCCGGTGCTGGAAATCCAGTTCCTCGGTTTCATCTATGCGGCCATGGAACACCTGATTTCGCACGCCAGTCGCCTGCGCAATCGCACCCGCGGGCGCTTGAGTTGCCCGCTGGTAGTACGCAGCCCGATGGGCGCGGGGATTCGTGCGCCGGAACATCACAGCGAAGCGGTGGAGGCGCTGTTTGCGCATATTCCCGGGCTACGCGTGGTGGTGCCGTCCTCGCCGGCACGCGCCTATGGGCTGCTGCTGGCGGCCATCGATGACCCGGACCCGGTGCTGTTTCTCGAACCCACCCGGCTGTACCGGATGAACCCGCAGCCGTTGTCTGACGATGGCCGGCGCCTGCCGCTGGACAGCTGTTTCACCCTGCGCGAGGGCAGCGACCTGACCCTGCTCAGCTGGGGCGCGAGCATCCACGAATGTCTGCAGGCCAGCCGGCAGCTGGCCGAGCAGGGGGTATCCGTGGAGTTGCTCGATGTGGCCTGCCTCAAGCCGCTGGATATGGCCAGCCTGGAAGCCTCGGTACGCAAGACCGGGCGTTGCCTGATCGTCCAGGAAGCGCCGCAGAGCGCCGGCCTGGGCGCGGAAATAGCCGCCAGCCTGTATGAGCGTTGTTTCCTCGACCTGCAGGCACCGATCCAGCGCCTGGCCGCGGCGGATATCCCACCGCCGCTGTATCGCCTGGAACCGCTGTACATGCACAGCGTGGCGGACATCGTCGCGGCTTGCCGCCAACTGCTCGCGCAGCCCTGAACGAACCCCGGGAGGCTACCGATGAAATATTTCAAACTGCCCGACCTGGGCGAAGGCCTGCAGGAAGCGGAGATCGTCGCCTGGCATGTACAGGCGGGCGATCAGGTACAGGCCGATCAGTTGCTGGTGTCAGTGGAGACCGCCAAGGCGATTGTCGATATTCCCGCGCCCTATGCCGGCGAAGTGCTGCAGACCTTTGGTGCGCCCGGCGACATCCTGCATGTCGGCGAGCCGCTGCTGGCCTACCAGGGCGAAGGCGAGGCGGCCACCGTGGTTGGCAACCTGCAGGGCGGCGACAGCCAGCAGAGCGATGACTTCTGTATTGGTGCTGCCGCGAGCAGCCGCGCCTTTGCCGCGCCACGCGCCACGCCGGCAGTACGCCAGCTGGCGCGGCAGCTCGGCGTGGCCCTGGAGGGGCTGAGCGGCAGCGGTACGGATGGGCTGATCAGTCGTGCCGATGTCGAAGCGGCGGCGCAACAGCAGGCGGCGTTTGCCGGTGAGCGGCTACGCGGAGTACGGCGCAGCATGGCGCTGAACATGGTGCGTTCGCATGCCGAAGTGGTGCCGGTCACCCTGTTTGGCGATGCCGACCTGCAGCAGTGGGGGCAGGCACGTGATCCGCTGGTGCGTCTGGCCCAGGCGATCGCCCACGCCTGCCAGGTCGAGCCGCTGCTCAACAGTTGGTTCGACGGGCGCACGCTGAGCCTGCGCCAGCATGCCCAGCTTGATCTGGGGATCGCCGTGGATACCCCGGACGGGCTGTTCGTGCCGGTGTTGCGCGATGTCGGCCGACGCAGCGCCGCCGACCTGCGCGAGGGGATCGCACGCCTGCGGGCCGATGTGCAGGCCCGCAGCATTCCGCCGCAGGAAATGCAGGGTGCCACGCTGACCCTGTCCAATTTCGGCACGCTGTTCGGTCGCTACGCCAATCCGGTGGTGCTGCCGCCGCAGGTGGCGATCGTCGGCGCCGGGGGGATCCGTGATGAAGTGGTGGCCTGCGCCGGGCGTGCCGAGGTGCATGCCGTGCTGCCGCTATCGTTGACCTTTGATCACCGGGTGGCTACCGGCGGCGAGGCGGCACGCTTTCTGCGTGCGCTGGTCGAGCATTTGCAGCAGGCGCAGGCTGATCGAGGTGATAACTGAGTGCATTAGTCGGATAAACTGTCCGCGCTGAGGAAGTTTCTTGACCTCACGCATGGCCGGCGACCTGGCCAGGGGTGATCCTAACCCTGCGACAGCCTGTCGCTGGCCGGCCGCTCGCGCCGCCTCATTCGTACCTGGTTGGAATTGCGATGCAGATTATCGATAAACGCAAAGCCCTGATGATCCCGCCCTTGCTGCGCCTGGGTTTCCGTCCTTTTTTCCTGCTCGGCAGCGTGCTGGCGCTGCTCGCCGTACCGTTGTGGATACTTGGCCTGTTCGGCCACCTGGGTAGCCTGCAGCCGAGTGGTGGCTGGCTGGCCTGGCACCGCCACGAACTGGTGTTCGGTTTTGCCGGTGCGATCATTGCCGGTTTCCTGCTCACCGCCGGGCAAACCTGGACCGGCCAGGCCGCGCCCAGCGGCCGTCCGCTGCTGTTGCTGGTGCTGGTGTGGCTGGCGGCACGCCTGGCCTGGTTGCCGCTGGTGCCCGGCGCGCTGCTGGTACTGCTGAATGTCGGCTTCTTCGTGCTGGTCGCGCTGACCCTGGGGCGCATGCTCTGGGCGGTGCGCCAGACGCGCAACTATCCCATCGTGGTGGTCCTGCTGCTGCTGGCCTTGGCCGACGCGGTCAATCTGCTGGGTGTCTGGCAGGCCAATGATGCCTGGCAGCGCCAGGGGGCGCTCGGCGCGGTGTGGCTGGTGGCGGCGCTGATGGGGCTGATCGGTGGCCGGGTGATTCCCTTCTTTACCCAGCGTGGCCTGGGCCGTGTGCAGCAGGTAGCGGCCTGGCCGAAACTGGACTGGGCGTTGTTGCTGGGCAGCCTGCTGGTGGCCGTACTGCATGTCAGTGGTGTGGCTTTGCAGGCCAGTTGGCTGGTGGCGGTAGTGTTCCTGGCGCTCGGCGTAGGGCATGCCATTCGCCTGGTGCGTTGGTTCGACCCAGGCCTGCTTCGCGTGCCGCTGTTGTGGTCGCTGCACTTGGCCTATGCCTGGCTGGTGCTGGCCTGCTTGGGCATGGCGCTGTGGCATGCCGGGCTGCTCGGCAATGCCAGCCCGCCCCTGCACGCGCTGACCGTGGGCAGCATGGCCGGGCTGATTCTGGCCATGCTGGCGCGGGTCAGCCTGGGCCATACCGGGCGGCCACTGGTACTGCCACGCGGCATGGCGGCGGGGTTCATCCTGCTCAACGTGGCGGCGCTGGTGCGCGTGTTGCTGGTCGAGGTATGGCCGGCGCTCAGCCTGTGGCTGGCCATGCTCTGCTGGGCCGCGGCGCTGCTGATCTATCTGGGCCTGTATGCGCCGATGTTGTGTCGGCCACGGGTGGACGGCCATCCAGGCTGACGGCGAACGGGGAGGGCGGGCATGTTGTTCTGGTTGATCAAGAGCGTTCACCTGCTGGCCGCCATCGCCTTCTTCGGCACGCTGTTCTATCAGCTGCTGATCATGCCGGCGGCCTTGCGGGGGCTGTCCGATACGCAGCGCCAGACCGCGGAGCTGGCCCTGGCGGCACGCACCCGGCAGTTGCTGCATTGGGTGGTCGGCCTGCTGTATGGCGCCGGCTTCTACCTGGCCTGGCACTACCGCAGCCTGCTGGGAGCAGCCCCCGAGGTGCTGGCGGGGTTGCTGCTGTGGCTGAAGATTGGCCTGGCGCTGAGCATCGTCGTTCACTATGGCGCGCTGGCCTGGCTGCGCCGCAGCGGGCAGATGACTGCGCGCCGCGAGGCACGGCTGCTGTATGCCGTGCTGGCGCAGATGGTGCTGATTGTCTTGCTGGCCAAGGGATTGTTCGTGTTTGCCTGAGCGGCCCTGCCGACAATGACCCAGATCAAGGTGGCGTGCAGTTGCAGGCTTGCTTATGACGGGCGATTCAGCGACGGCAACTAGCTGTTGTAGGGCGCGGTCAGCGCCTAGGCTGTAGTCCATGAGGGCTGTTCGCCCATCCTTTCGCCAGTCAGGGGTCTGTCTCATGGAATTTGCCTACAGCAGCAAAGTGGAAGCCTTGCGTCGCCAGCTGCGCGACTTCATGGATGCGCACATCGTGCCGCGCATCGGCCAGTGGCATCAGGAGGTGCAGGCCGGGCAGTACCCGGTGTCGTTCATGGACGACCTCAAGGCGCTGGCGCGTGCCGAGGGACTGTGGAATTTGTTCTTGCCGTCACTGCATGACGATGAGCCGGGCACTCGCCTGAGCAACCTGGAATATGCGCCGCTGGCGGAAATCATGGGGCGTGTCAGCTGGGCCTCGGAAGTCTTCAACTGCAATGCCCCGGACACCGGCAACATGGAGCTGCTGCACATGTTTGCCAGCCCCGAGCAGCGTGAGCGCTGGCTGGTGCCGCTGCTCAATGGCGAGATCCGCTCGGCCTTTGCCATGACCGAGCCGGACGTGCCCTCTTCGGATGCCGCGAACATCCAGACGCTGATCCGCCGCGACGGTGACGATTACGTCATTAACGGCCGCAAGTGGTTCATCACCAATGCCTCGCACCCCAACTGCAAGGTGCTGATCGTGATGGGCAAGACCGACCCGGACGGCGAGGCACACCGTCAGCAGAGCATGATCCTGGTGCCGTTCGATACGCCGGGGGTGCAACTGCTGCGCAATATCCCGGTACTCAACCACCTGTCGCCGGAAGGTCACAGCGAACTGCTGCTCAAGGACGTGCGCGTGCCGGCCAGCAATTTGCTGGGCCGCGAAGGCGATGGTTTCATGATGGCCCAGGCGCGCCTGGGGCCGGGACGCATCCACCACTGCATGCGTTCGATCGGCATGGCCGAGCTGGCCCTGGAGCTGATGCTCGAACGTTGCCAGGAACGCAAGACCTTCGGTCGTTACCTCAGCCAGTACAGCAATATCAGCGACTGGATCGCCGAGTCGCGTATCGAGATCGAGCAGGCCCGCCTGCTGGTGCTCAAGGCCGCCTGGATGATCGATGCGGTGGGGGCCAAGGCGGCGCGCAAGGAAATCGCCATGATCAAGGCCATCGTGCCGCGCATGCATGCGCGGGTGGTTGACCGGGCCATGCAGGTATTTGGTGCCATGGGCCTGACACCGGACACTCCGCTGGCTGATCTGTATGTGTTCGGCCGTTCGTTGCGCTTTGCCGACGGCCCGGACGAAGTGCACCTGCGCAGCATTGCGCGCATGGAACTCAAGGACAGTGCCGAGCGACTGGGCAGTGCGGCTGCCTACCTGACGCCGCCGCACTATTGAGGGCAACATGACCCGCAGCTCGCAGGAGCGGGCCGCGGGTCATGCGCGTGCGGGCTGTGCTGATCAGCTGCGCAGGAAGAGGATGTCGTTCTCCAGGTGGATGTGCTGCAGCAGGTCGTTGCGCAGTTCATCCAGCCCGCGGTACAGCGCCCGCCAGGTATTGCAGGCGCCCGCGGGTGGTTGCATGTCGTTGGTCAGCGTGCTCAGTTCGGCCAGCGCGTCGCCGTGCTGGTCATGCTCGAAGCGCATCACCGAGATCGGCCCGCCGGCCATCCTGCCCGCACCCTGCAGCAGCATGGGGAAGAGAATCTGCTCTTCCTTCATCATGTGGCTCTCCAGTGCTTCGCGCATTTCATGCAGAAAATCGGTCAGGCCATGTGGGCAGTCGCCGCTGGCCGCGTGTACCTGCTCGACACGGCTGGCCAGGCGGATCAGTTCCTCGAACTGCTGGCGATGGCGGGCGTGGTAGCGGGTCAGCAGGTGGTCGATCAGCGCCGGCGTGGCGGTGGCCTGCCAGTCCTGGTCGCTACCCGGCTGCTGGCTGAGGGCCTGCAGCGCCTCAAGCAGCTGTTCGCGGTTCAGGCCGGGCTGCTGGCAGGCCTGCTCCAGGGTGTGCTGGCCGCCACAGCAGAAATCCAGCTGATGTTCACGGAACAGGCGCGTCGCGCCGGGGATCTGGCTGGCCAACTGGCCCAGGGTTTGTTGCAGCAACTGTTCGCGCATCGCGCAGCCCTCGTAGGTGACGGACAAGAACGTTGTCCATCGCAAGGACTGTGCCGTGTAAGGCCTGGCCCAGAGCGGCTGCGCCTTGCCGGGAAGCGGCTTGATGGCGATCAAGGTGGTGTCGCGCGGAGCAGGTCTAATCTACCCGGCATTGATCGGGTGATGGATACCTGTCGCAGTGGAATTGACCTTGTTGCAAAGTGCCTTGCTGGCCGACCTGACGGGTGAACTGAACATGCCGGTGCGCCTGCAGCGTCTGCTGGTCAGCCTGCAGGTGGCCTATGCCTGTGATGCGCTGGCGCTGCTGCGCCTGGATGGTGAGTGCCTATGCCCGCAGGCGCTGGTGGGCCTGCCCCACGAGGTGCATGGCCGGCGGCTGCGCCTGGATGAGCAGCCCCGCCTGGCGGCGCTGCTGGCACAGCGTGAGGCGCTGCTGTTCGCGGCGGATTGCCCCTGGCCGGACCCCTTCGATGGTCTGCTGCATGCGGATGCCGCCGGTTTGCCACCGACCGTGCATGACTGCCTGGGCATCAGCCTGTACCTGGATGGGCGCCTGTGGGGCGTGCTGACCCTGGACAGCCGGCGCGCCGGCACGTTCGACGAGCGCGCCCGCCAGCGCCTGCAGCGGGATGCCCTGCTGGTCGAGGTGGCCCTGCGCGTGTCCCGCCTGGAGCGTGAGGCGCGCAGCCTGCGCCAGGCCCGTAGCCTGCCGGCGTTACGCGAGCCGCACGGCGAGGATGGCGTCATCCTGGGCCAGCATCCGCCGCTGCTGGCCTTGCTCGATGAGCTGGCGGTGGTGGCGGCTGCCGATCTGCCGGTGTTGCTGCAGGGCGAAACCGGGGTCGGCAAGGAATTGTTTGCGCGCTGGCTGCATGCCCACTCGCCGCGGGCCGGACAACCGCTGATCCATGTCAATTGCGCCGCCTTGCCGGAAAGCCTGGTGGAAAGCGAGCTGTTCGGACATAGCCGTGGCGCCTTTTCCGGTGCCGGGCAGGAGCGCGCCGGGCGCTTCGAAGCGGCGCACGGCGGCACCCTACTGCTCGACGAGGTGGGTGAACTGCCGCTGAACGTGCAGGCCAAGCTGCTGCGCGCCCTGCAGAATGGCGAAATCCAGCGGCTGGGCGAGGATCGGCCACGTCATGTGGATGTGCGGGTGATTGCCGCCAGCAACCGCCAGCTGCATGACGAGGTGCGCGAGCAGCGCTTTCGCGCTGACCTCTACCATCGTCTCTCGGCCTACCCGGTGCACATTCCGCCGCTGCGCGAGCGTGGCCAGGACATTCTGCTGCTGGCTGGGCATTTTCTCGAACTCAACCGGGCGCGCCTGGGTCTGCGTGGCCTGAGCCTGTCGACGGCGGCCGAGCAGGCGTTGTTGGCACACGCCTGGCCAGGCAATGTCCGCGAGCTGGAGCATGTGATCAGTCGGGCGGCGCTCAAGGCGCTCAGTCAGGCCGCATCGCGCAGTGCCTTGCTGTGTATCGAGGCGCCCTGGCTGGGCCTGGATGGCGGCCAGTCGCGCCTGCCAGCGGCCGTACCGGCGCTGCCCGAGGCCCGTGCGCTGCCGTTGGCTGCGCTGCGTGAACAGGTTGATGAGTGCCAGCGCCAGGCCATTCGTGCTGCCCTGCAGGCACATCCCGGCAACTGGGCGGCGGCCGCGCGCCTGTTGCAACTGGACCCGAGCAATTTGCGCAAACTGGCGCGGCGCCTCGGGGTGCAGGCGGTGTAGGCTTGACCTCGATCAATCGTTGCCGCCGTTTACCTCCGAGGGGGTATGGGCGTGCTCCGGCCAGCCGGGCAGGCTGCCGCCATCTTGAGACATGAGGAGAGTTGTTCCATGGCCCATTCGTCCAGCAGCGTCTTCCAGGCGCTGCGTATCGCCGTGCTGACGGTCAGTGACAGTCGTACCCTGGAGACCGACAGCTCGGGACAAACCCTGATCGATGCCCTGCAGCAGGCCGGCCACCAGTTGGCTGAGCGTGCGCTGGTCAGCGACGATATCTGGCAGATCCGCGCACGCCTGTGCAGCTGGATTGCCGATCCACAGGTGCAGGTAGTCCTGATCACCGGCGGCACCGGCTTCACCGCGCGTGACAACACCCCACAGGCGGTGTCGCCGCTGTTGGAAAAAAGCGTGGACGGCTTTGGTGAGTTGTTCCGCCAGCTCTCGCTGCAGGAAATCGGCACTTCCACGGTGCAGTCGCGAGCCCTGGCCGGGCTCAGCAACGGCACCCTGGTGTGCTGCCTGCCCGGCTCGCCGGGCGCCTGTCGCACCGGCTGGCAGGGCATCCTGCAGGCGCAGCTGGATAGCCGCACGCGGCCCTGCAACTTCGTTGCGCACCTCAAGCGCCTGCCCGGTCAGGACGCCCAGTCATGCGGGCCGCGCTCATGAGCGGCTGCGGCTGCTCAAGCAGCATGCTGCGCCCGGTGGACGAGGCCATCGCGGCGCTGCTGGAACGTGTCCCCGGCGTACCGGAGATTGAAACAGTCAGTCTGCAGGACGCGTTGGGGCGTACCCTGGCGGAAACCTTGCAGGCGCCCTTTGCCGTACCGGCCTGGGACAACAGCGCGATGGATGGCTATGCGCTGCGCGCTGCCGATCTGCCGGCCGAGGGTGGCTGCCTGCCACTGGCTGGGCGGATTGCCGCCGGCGATGCGGCCGATACCTGCCTGCCGGCAGGCTGCGTCGTACGCATCTTTACCGGCGCGCCGCTGCCGCCCGGTGCGGACAGCGTGGTGGCGCAGGAAGACTGCCAGCTGCAGGGTGAACAGGTCTGCCTGCCGCCGGTGCAGGCTGGCCAGCATGTGCGCCGTCGCGCCGAGGAAGTGGATGCCGGCGCACCACTGCTGGCTCCCGGGCAGCGTCTGCGCGCCCAGGAAATCGGCCTGCTGGCCAGCTTCGGCATTGCCCGTGTGCAGGTTTATCGGCGTCTGCGGGTTGCCGTCCTGAGTAGCGGCAACGAATTGCGCGAACCGGGTGAAAGCCTGGCGCCGGGACAGATCTACAACACCAACCGCATTACCTTGGCGTCGCTGCTACGTGGCTGGGGATTACAGGTGCTGGAGTATCCGAACATCCCTGACGACCCCGCGCAGACCCGCGCAGCGCTGAGTCGCGCGGCCAGCGAGGCCGACGTGCTGCTCAGTTCCGGCGGGGTGTCGGTGGGCGAGGAGGATCATCTCAAGCAGGCCATCGAGGCGCTTGGTCAGTTGCACCTGTGGCGTCTGGCCATCCAGCCGGGCAAGCCGCTGGCCTTTGGCGAAGTGGCCGGCAAGCCCTGGCTGGGGTTGCCGGGGAATCCGGCGGCGGCACTGATTACCGCGCTGGTAGTAGGCAGGCCGTTCCTGTTGCGCTGCCAGGGTGTCGAGCGGGTCCTGCCGACGCCATTACGTCTGCCGGCCGGCTTTGCCTGGAGCAAGGCCAATGTGCGGCGTCAGTACCTGCGTGCGCGCTTTGTTGTGGCCGAAGAGGGGCAGGCCAGCGTCCAGCTGCACCCGCGGCAGGGCTCGGCGATGCTCAGTTCGGCCTGCTGGGCCGATGGCCTGGCTGTGCTGGAGTGCCAGCGTACCTTGCAGCCGGGCGACTGGGTGGACTACCTGCCGTTCAGCGAGCTGCTTGGCTGAAATTGATAGCCTGCTAAGGGGTCGCCGTTGATTACCGTCAAGGTTAGGCCCCGGGGCAGCTCCTATAGTGCCCGACTGTGTTTCGTCCCGGAGGGGAACCCATGCAACTGGTTTGTCCAGCAGGCAGCCTGCCTGCGCTCAAGGCAGCCGTCCGCCAGGGCGCCGATGCCATCTATGTTGGTTTCCGCGATGACACCAACGCTCGCCACTTCGCTGGCCTCAACCTGGACGAGAAGCAGCTGCAAACCGGCCTTGAGCTGATCCGCAAGGAAGGTCGCAAACTCTATGTGGCGGTCAATACCTATGCCCAACCAGGCGGCTGGCAGCGCTGGCAGCGCGCAGTGGATCACGCCGCCGAGCTGGGCGTGAATGCCCTGATCGCCGCCGATCCCGGTGTGTTGGCCTATGCCTGCAAACATCACCCGGACCTCAACCTGCACCTGTCGGTGCAAGGCTCGGCGACCAATGCCGCGGCCCTCAGTCTTTACCAGCAGCGCTACAACATCCGCCGCGCGGTACTGCCGCGCGTGCTGTCGCTGGCTCAGGTGCGCCAGGTGGCGGAGAAGAGCACGGTGCCGCTGGAGGTATTTGCCTTTGGCAGCCTGTGCATCATGGCCGAAGGGCGCTGCCACCTGTCGTCCTACCTCACCGGCGAGTCGCCCAACCTGTGTGGCGTTTGCTCGCCGGCCAAGGCCGTACGCTGGCAGGAGGATGCCGACGGGCTCAGCTCACGGCTCAATGGCGTGCTCATTGATCGTTATGCCAAGGACGAGCCGGCCGGTTACCCGACCCTGTGCAAGGGCCGCTTCATGGTCAATGGCCAGCGCTTCCACGCCCTGGAAGAGCCGACCAGCCTGAACACCCTGGACCTGATCCCGCAGCTTGCGGCCATCGGCATCAAGGCGGTGAAGATCGAGGGTCGCCAGCGCAGCCCGGCCTACGTCGAGCAGGTCACCCGGGTCTGGCGTGCCGCGCTGGATGCCTATGCGCGTGCCCCGCAGAGCTTCAGTGTGCAGCCGCAGTGGCGCAGTGCCCTGGCGACGCTCTCCGAGGGCAGCCAGACCACCCTGGGCGCCTACCACCGTTCCTGGCAGTGAGGAGCCAATGATGAAACTCAGTCTAGGTCCGGTCCTGTTCTACTGGACGCGGGAAAAACTGCTGAACTTCTACGCCGAGATGCTCGAGCAACCGCTGGATGTCATCTACCTGGGCGAAACCGTATGCTCCAAGCGCCGTGCCTTCGGCCTGGACGAATGGCTGGGGCTGGCTCGCGACTTGCGCGGCAGCACCACTGCCGAGCTGGTGATCTCCGGACTGGCGCTGGTCGAGGCAGCTTCCGAACTGTCCAGCCTGCGTCGTCTGTGCGACAACGGCGAGTTGCTGGTCGAGGCCAACGACATGGGCGCGGTGCAGTTCCTCAGCGAGCGCAAGCTGCCCTTCGTCGCGGGGCCGGCGCTCAATGTCTATAACGGGCATGCCCTGGCCGAACTGATCGATTGCGGCATGCAGCGCTGGGTGCCGCCGGTGGAGTGTTCCGGGGCGCTGATCCAGGACAGCCTGGAGCAGCTCGACCGCCTGGGCGTGGCGCGTCCTGAACTGGAACTGTTCGCCTACGGTCACCTGCCGCTGGCCTACTCGGCGCGTTGCTTTACCGCCCGTGCGGAGAACCGTCCCAAGGACGATTGCCAGTTCTGCTGCCAGAACTACCCCGAGGGGATTCCGCTGCTCAGTCAGGAGGGCGAGGCCTTGTTCACCATCAATGGCATCCAGACCATGTCGGCCAAGGTCAACAACCTGCTGGCCGACTATCCGCAGCTGCAACAGGTCGGCGCCGATCTGCTGCGTCTCAGTCCGCGTGCCGAAGGCATGGCTGAAGTTGTCCAGGCCTATCACGCGGTACGCCAGGGCAGCTTGCCGCCGCTGGCCGTGGAAGGCTGCAATGGTTACTGGCATGGTCGTCCCGGCATGCTGGGTGCCGAGGAGGCTGGCTTATGCTGAAGCTGACCCGCATGGCCCTGCGCGTGGGCGAACCGCTGCTGCCGCTGGGCCGGCATGTGCCGTTTCTGCTACAGCGTCTGGTGCTTGAGAAGGCCGTGGCGCGTTTGTTTGCCGAGCCGCTGGCCGATGGCGACTTCGACCTGTTGCAGGGGCGCTGGATGCGCCTGGAAGTCAGTGATCTCGGCCTGGCCTGGTGTATCACCCGTGATCGCAGTGGCTTGCGCATTGCCCAGGAAGCGCCGGTGGACGTGACCATCCGTGGCAACTGGCGGGAGTTCCTGCTCCTGGCCAGTCGTCAGGAAGACCCGGATACCCTGTTTTTCCGGCGTCGCCTGGTGATCGAAGGCGATACCGACCTGGGGCTGGGGATCAAGAACCTGCTCGACAGTCTCGACCCGGATAACCTGCCGCCGCGCCTCTGGCAACTGATCTGCCACCTGGCCATGGCGGCGCGCCCGGACGATCCGGCCGAGCCGGCGTTTCCCGGGGGCCGGTGAGTAGCGACCGTTGGGCGCCTGGTGGCTTTGAGCGTGGTGCATTGTCGCAGGGATCGGCTACGCTGCTTTCTGTCCGTTCGGACAGGGCGCTGGTGCGTGCGATGCCTGCCAGCCAATACAGCGAGAAGCAGAGGACACCCTTATGTCTGAGACCCTGACCCGTGGCGTGCAGGGGGTGCTTCGCGGCCTTGGTCTGCGCTCGATCAATGCCCAGTTTTTTTTCTCCTACAGCCTGATCTTCATTTGTGCCGCACTGACTGCGCTGGCCCTGTTCCTCTCCGATCGTGATGCCACGCAGATCGACCGCGCCGGTGCGCAGCGCATGCTCAGCCAGAAAATGGCCAAGGAAAGCATCCTGGTGGCGCAGGGGGCCATCCCGTTGGAAGCCCTGCAGAGCACTATCCAGCGCTTCGAACAGTCACATCGCCTGCTCCTGCAAGGTGACCCCAGCCAGGGCGTGGCACCGCTGCAACAGCCCGAAGTACAGCAGCGCATGCGCCAGGTCGATCAGCGCTGGCAGCAGTACCGTACCGTGGTGCTGGCGGTGGCGCAGGGCGATAAGCAGGCGCTGAGCTCGCTGGCGGGCGACTCCGACGCCTTGCTGGGGCAGGTCAACGAAGTGACTGCTCTGGTATCGGCTGATGCCAACCGTGCAGCCAGCCAGCAGCGCTGGATTGCCCTGGCCTCGACCCTGGCCATTCTGGTGCTGGTGGTGCTGGGCCGGGTGACGGGGATGAGCTGGCTGATGCGCCAGATCGACGAACTGCGTGGTCGCCTGGAAAAGGTCAGCCAGGGCGATTTCTCCGCGCCGTTGAATGCCCGCTATGCCGACAACGAACTGGGTGAAATCACCGAGTCGTACAACCGCCTGCTGCAACAGGTCGGCGAAATGATCGAGGCGGTACGGTGTTCGGCCGAGCAGGCCGCCGAACACTGCAACCATATGGCACGGATGGCGGCAGCCAGTGCGCAGAATGTGCAGGGTCAACAGGCCGAGATCGAACAGGTGGCAACAGCCATGCAGGAGATGCTCGCTACCTCGCAGGAGGTGGCGCGCAGCACGGTGGAGGCTGCACAGGCCGCCGATCTGGCCGAGAGCGAGACCAGCAAGGGGCATGCGGTGATGAATGTCTCGGTCGAGGCCATTCGTGGCTTGTCCGGGCACGTCGACGGTCTGGCCGAAGTCATGCAGCAGCTGCTGGCCGACAGCGCGGAGATTGGTCGCGTGCTGGAGGTGATCAGCAGCATTGCCGGGCAGACCAACCTGTTGGCACTCAACGCGGCCATCGAAGCGGCGCGCGCCGGCGAGCAGGGGCGTGGGTTTGCCGTGGTCGCCGATGAAGTGCGCAGCCTGGCGGCGCGCACACAGACCTCAGCCGGTGAGATCAGTGGTTTGATCGAGCGCCTGCAGCAACAGGCCGGGCGGGCCAGTGAGGCGATGGGCGAGTCGCGTCAGGGCAGCGAGCTGACCCTGCAGCAAATCGAATCAGCCCAGCTGGCCTTCGAGCACATTGTCGAGGCGGTGCAGACCATACGCGGCATGGCCACGCAGATTGCTACCGCCGCCGAGGAGCAGTCGCAGGTGGCGGATGATATGAATCGCTCGTTGCTGAGCATTGCCTCGGCGGCCGAACGTGCGGCGCAGAGCACCGGGGAGACCGAGCAGATCAGCCAGGCGGCGCGTCAGGATATGCTTGAGCTACAGGGGCTGACCGACCGCTTCCGCCTGTAAACGGAGCGGCTCGCGCTACGGGCCCTGGCTACTTGACCGAGCGCAGCCGGCGCTTGCCGCTGGAGGGGGCCTCAGGCGCAGGCTGAACCTGCATGCGGTCGCTGGCAATCAACTGGCACACTTCCTGGTACAGCTCTTCGGCGTCTTCCGCACTGCAGTCCTCGCCGTAGCGTTTTTTCAGACCGTACTGGCTGAGCACCAGATGCACATTGGCGGTGACGCCATGCTGGTCCAGGCAGCCACGCACGCACTGTAGCTGGCAGCCATCAATGGCCAGGATCGGCCGGCCTGAGTTGGCTTTCTTGACCAGCGAGGAAACCCGCCCGCCGACGCCGGCAATGCAGGACATCTCGGCCAGCCCGGCGCGATCCAGGCGTACCGCCAGGGTATTGGCCAGTTGCGCAACATTCGAACAGCCCGAGCAGGAATAAACCAGTGGGCGCTGGGGGTCTGGCATGGCGTCTCTCCTCTGGCAGGGCTGCCCGGCGGGCGGCTCACTCGCAGTAATTGACCAGGCTGGTGGTATCCAGCACGCGGATGTTGCGCCGCTCCATGGCAATCAGCCCGGCATCGATCAGACGATGCAGGATGCGCGAGAAGGTTTCCGGCTGGATGCCCAGCTGTGAAGCGATCAGGCGCTTGGGCACGCTGAGGTTGATCTGCCCGTCGCTGTTCTGCGCATTACAGAGATAACGCACAACACGACGGCTGGCATTGGCCAGGGTCAAGGTATCGATCTCGTGCAGGCGCTGGTGCAGACGAATACTGAAGCTGGCCAGCAGGTCCAGGCAGATCCTCGGCTGTTCTTCCAGCAGGCGCCGGTAGTGGTTGGCGTCGATGCTGACCAGTGTGCAGGCCTTGAGTGCAGTGGCGGTCACCGGGTAGTGGCGCGCACCGTTGAACATCAGTGCTTCGGCAAAGCTTTGCCCAGGGTGGATGACTTCGACGAGCTTTTCCTGGCCTTCCTGCAATACACGGGTCAGCTTGATCTGGCCGTTCTGCAGGACATAGAAACGATCCGCCGTATTGCCCTGGTGAAACACGCTGTCACCGGTTTCCAGGCGACGCAGGTTGGCCAGGCCACAGACTTCCTGGAATACGCCTTCAGGTAGTTTGTCGAACAGGTGATGGCGGCGCAGCAGTGTCAGGGTTGTCGAGTCGGATAGCATTGTCCACCTCCAGAGTAGTGATGGTACTGGCGTGAGGTGGCAGGCAACAGTCCTCCAAATGCCGGTTTGTACTGCCTCCTGCTGCCTATCTCCTTGGGGGTAGCGAGGCGTTCGGTCGCCGCCCTGGCGCCTTGTGCCGGGCGGCTTTGCACGGTGTCAGCGAGGTTTGCCGAGTACTTCGGTGTAGGCATCGGTAAGACTGACCATCTGTTGGAACAGGGTTTCGCTGGTAACGCTGATTACCGTCGGTACATAGCGGCCGTTTTCGGCAAGGGCGAAGCCGCTTCTCGAGTAACGCCAGTGGCTACCGCTCTTGCGCAGCAGTTCGCTGATGGCCGGGGTGTTCTGGCTGGCGCCTTGCAGCTCCTGCAAGGCCTGGTCGAACTCGTCGATGCTGCGTTGCAGCTGGTCTTGCAGGTCGGGCGGGGTAATCTCCTGGCTCTGCGCCAGATAGAGCAGGGCAATCCGCTGGCTGAGCATGCGCTGGCGGCCGCTGCGGTTGATCAGGTGCGCGGCATGCAGGTTACTGTCCTGCTCGACACGATTGACCAGTTGCTCGGCATTGGCCAGTACCTGCTGGCTGTGTACGACCACCTGGCGAGCCGTTGCCTGCGCCGGGGCTTGTTGCAGCAGCGCCTGATAGGTCTGCCAAAGGTTTTCCTGGGTTTCTAGCAGGGCGACCTGTGCGGGGTTTCCGGCATAGGCACGCAAGGCCTGCAGATTTTCGGCAAAGCGTTGCTGGCTGCTGTGCAGCTGTTCACGGGCCTGTTCGGCGCGTATTTCGCCGGCCAGCATCAGGTAGCTTTTAGCCATGCGCTGGCTGAGGAAACGCTGCATGCCCGCCACGTTGACGGCTTCGGCATGACTGAGGGCGGCCCAGCTGGGCAGGCTGCAGGCGAGTAACAGGGTGACGCTGAGAAAACGCACAAACAAGGCGGGCATGGGGGTAATCCTCTGACCGTACAACGGGACACGGCCGCTTGTGGCGGCCGTATGAAAAGCCCGCCCGTTGACGGGCGGGGTGGGTTGGCAGGTGCAGACTCAGTAGCTGTACTGCATTTGCAGCCAGAGCTTGTCGGTATCGACGTGCAGGTCGTCGGCGTCGTAGCGTGCAGCCTTGATCAGGCCGACCAGGCCTTTGACGCCAGGGATCGGCCGGGCGTAGGACAGGTTGTACTCGTCGCCGTAGTGGCTGCTGCCCAGTTCGGCACGGTAGTCGTGGTACATGCCGGTGAGGGTGCCGCCCAACAGGGGCAGGCTGGCGCTCAGGTAGCTGTCCTTGATGCCGTCGGCCGGGGTGGTGAGGAACATGTCGGCCCAGCCCTGGAAGGCGTGCTTGGTGGCCAGCGGAGTCTGGAAGGCGCGGTTGTCCGGGCCGCTGTCGCCGCCGAGGATTTCCAGGCCGCCCTTGAGGGCAACGCCGGACAGGGTATAGCCCAGTTCGGCCAGGTAGTACTCGCTGCTCAGCTCCAGCGGGTTGTCCGCATAGTCGCGCTGACGGGCATATTCCAGGGCATAGCTGACCCCGGCCAGGGTGCCGTTGAGGCGTGTGCCGTAGGTCTTGCTGGACAGGTTGCCGAGCATGGCCGGCTGGTTGACGTTGGCAATGTTGTCCAGGCCCAGCAGGTAGTTGTAGGCGGTGACGGTGAGTGCCGGGGACACCACGTACTGGGCATTCAGCAGGTGGCTGTGGCCTTCGATGTTGGCCGGGTTGGTGCGGTTGTCGAAGCGGTTGTCGCCCGGGCCGAAGATGGTGTTGATGTTGTCGATATAGGCATAGGTCAGGGTCAGCTTGTCGATCGGCTTGAGCTGGCCGAGCAGACCGTCATAGGTCTGCTCGTTCTGCCGCCAGGCGACCCCGCCGACGAAACGCTGGTTGTCCAGGTTGATACGCTGGCGACCGACCACCAGGTTGCCCTGGGCGAAGTCATAGCGCAGCAGCGCCTGGTTGATCTCGCTGCCATCCGGGTCGGCCACTACCGAGTTTCCTGCCACCAAGGTGCCCTGGCCGTTGCGGGTGTTGTTGTAGCTGGCGTCACCAATGCGGCTGGTGTTGTCGGCTTCGATAAGGCCGGAGAGACCGTACCATTTGCCCGTCTGGAAGCCGACCCGGGTGCGCAGGGTCTGGGCATTGGCATGATCGAGCGTATTGTCCTGGTCGACGTGCTCATAACGGTAACGGGCATCGAGGATCAGCTTACCGTCGTTGAACAGCTGGCTGATGTCTTCGGCCTGTGCGAGGGGGGCACTGAGGGCGAGGAGCGCGATATACAGCGGTTTCAGGGCGTGGTTGTTCATGAGGGTGCTCGTCCACTGGGTTGGTATGGGGTGGACGATAGGGGCGCATGGGGCGAATCAACTTGATGATTGTCAAATTCGCCAAAAGGCCGGCGTGGGCGCCAGGCGCGACAAAATGCCCGTCCAGCATGCCCCGAAGGCCCGTGTTTACGGGCCTTCGGGGCATACTGCAGGTTTTTACGCAGGGCGGCCTGTGACCTTATGTCGCGAGGGCTGGCGGGAACTCAGTGTGCTTGGCTTGCTCTGGGTCAGTGCCGACTTCAGCGCAGGTGTTCTGTGGCCCAGATGGCGGCTTCCACGCGTGAGCGCAGGCGCAGGCTGTGCAGCAGGTTTTTCACATGCACCTTGACCGTGCCTTCGGTGATGCCCAGTTTGCGGGCGATCATCTTGTTGCTGAGTCCCTTGGCGATCAGGCGCAGGACATCCTTTTCGCGCTTGGTCAGGCTGGCATTGGCATTCTGGCTGGCGTTGCTGGGTCGCTCGCGAATCGCCTGGGCGAGGATCAGGGTCAGCTCCGGGGTCAGTGCCAGCTTGCCGTTGGCGGCGGCACGCACCTGTTCGACCAGCTGTTCCGGGTCCATGTCCTTGAGCAGGTAGCCATCGGCCCCCTGGCGCAGGGCTTCCAGTACATGGCTCTGGTCGTCTGACACGGTGAACAGGATGATCCGTGCATCGACCTTGGCTTCGCGCAGGCGTTGCAGGGTTTCCAGGCCGTCCATGCCTGGCATGTTGAGGTCGAGCAGGATCAGGTCGGGATCCAGTTCGTCGACCAGGCGCAGGGCCTCTTCGCCGGTACCGGCTTCGCCGACCGGTTGCAGGTCGTCTTCCATGGCCAGCAGGTCGCGCATGCCGCGACGCATCAGTGGGTGATCATCGACCAAGAGGATGCGGATAGGGGCCTGCTCGTTCATGCGGTCTCCTGATGTAGGGGAATCTTGCGAAAGGATGGGGTGAAGTGCAGTTGCACGCGGGTGCCGCCCGCCGTGCGTGGGACGATCTCCAGTTGGCCGCCCAGGCTGCTGGCGCGCTCCTTGAGAATGCTCAGGCCATAATGGCCGCTGGGGCTTTCGCTGTGGCGAATGCCGATGCCGTCGTCATCGATCAGCACCTCGATATTGCCATCCTCGGCCTGGTGCAGCACCAGCCAGCAATGCGCGGCCTGGGCGTGCTTGAGCACGTTGCTGAGCGCCTCACGGACAATCTGCAGGCAGTGGATCTCCTCATTGGGCGTCAGCGGGCAGTGTTCCAATTGATAGTCCAGCTGGATACGCAGCCCGGAGTTCTCCATGAATTCCTTGCAGGTGGCCTCCACCGCAGGTTTCAGCCCTGGCGCATCGACACGGATGCGGAAGGTGGTGAGTAGTTCGCGCAGCTTGCGATAGGCCGCATTGAGCCCCTGCTCGATCTGCGCCAGGGTTTCACTCAGCTCTTCCGGTACGCCGCTGCGGCTGGCCTGGCGCTTGAGTCGGGCCAGTTGCAGTTTTTGTGCGGAAAGCGACTGGGCCAGGGAGTCGTGCAGTTCGCGGGCGATCACCGCGCGTTCCTCCATCAGCGCCAGGCGTGCCTCATGCTGACCGAGTTGCGCCAGGCTGAGCGAGGCGGCGAACAAGTCCGCCAAGGTCACCAGCAATTGCGACTGCCAGTCCTGTAGCGGTTGGCCATCGGGGAGTTCGACGTGCAGCACGCCCAGTGCCGCGCCGCTTGCGCGCAGATCAAAGCTGGCCAGTGGCAGGCCGGAGGGCAGCGGTTCACCCTGCTTGATCGGGCACTCGTCGCAGTGTGGCAGGCGGCAGTAGTCGGGTTGCCCCTGATGGCTGTTGAGGGCGGTGTGGCTGGTCTGCTCGGTGGGCTGGTTGAGGCACAGCGAAACCTGACCACTACCGAGCACCTGCTGCACCTTGCCGAGCAGTTGGCCCATCAGTCGCGAAGGATCGCTGGGTTGGCTGTAGAGCATGCGCGCGCAGTTGAGCAGTAATTGCAGGCTGGCATTGCTTTGTTGCAGTTCGGCGGTCTTGGCATCCACCTTGCGCTCCATTTCGCCGTACAGCTCACCCAGTTCGCGGCTCATGTGATTGAAGGTTTCGCCCAGCTGGCTCAGTTCGGTTTCGCCGGCGATATGTACCTGGCCGCTGAAGTCGCCGCGACTGACCTGGCGGGTCAGTTCGGTCAGGCGGCTGAGCGGGCTGGCCAGGTTGTTGTGCAATCCGTAGATCAGCACGAACGCAATAATCACGCTGATGAACAGGGTGGCGATCTGCAGGCCGCGGATGATTTCCAGCTTTTGCTCCGAGGCCTGTTGCAGGGTCAGGACGAAATGATTGAGCTCTTCGACGAAGTGCGGCAGCTCCTCGTGGTAGCGTAGGATGGTCGGTGCGGGGTTGTTCAGTAATGGCCGCATGTGCTGTTGCCAGTGCTGGCGCACTACGTTGTAGCGCTCGCTGAGTGTCGGGCCGCCATGCCGGGTCAGCGCCGAACGCAGGGATTGCGATTGCAGGGTGCGATCCAGGCCCTCGATGTGTTGCTGGAGCAGCGCCGGGTTGTCCTGCTGGGCGGTAATCGCCAGGCGATAGGCCTGCATGCGCAGGCTGCCGGCATGGTTGATGGCTTCCGCGTCGCCCTGCAGTGCGTCGGCGGTATACAGGCTGATCAGCATGCTCAGCAGGGTAAAGCTGATGATCACGACGAACGCCAGCAGGGTGTTGAATACCACCGAGTGACGTGGCGTGGGTAGTGGCGACGAGCTCAGGGGCATGGCTTGTAGGCGACTATCAATAGACCAATGTAAGGGTGACGGGTGTGGACGTCGTGCGAGTGCTAGCTAGCGCAGGAGTTTGAAGCTTTGCCAGGACATTGCAAGTAATGCTGGGTTATCACCAACGTTTTGGTGCTTTGGAAAAAAAGCCTTATTGTTTTTTGAAAACCATCCTATCTTCATGTTTTTTATATGTTTTTTATGTGAAAAAAGAGTACCGCCAAAGAGGTATTTGAGAGGGCTTGGCATATTTCTGCGGAAGATCCATTGATCAAGGTCAAAACACGCAGCCTTCTCTGGCCGGTAACGTGCCGATCAAGAAAGCAAAACCAGATGTTTTGCGATGGTTTTAGTGTTTGATCTAGGGGGCTCCATGAGCAATATCGAAAAGTGGGATGTGGAGAACCAGGCGTTCTGGGAATCCACCGGCAAGAAAATTGCCAACCGCAACCTGTGGATATCCATTCCCAGCTTGCTGATGGGGTTTGCCATCTGGCTGATGTGGGGCATCGTGACGGTGCAGATGATCAACCTGGGCTTTCCCTTCGAGCCGTCTGAGCTGTTTGCCCTGACCGCCATCTCCGGCCTGACCGGTGCCACGCTGCGCATCCCGGCATCGTTCATGATTCGTATCGCCGGCGGGCGCAACACCATCTTCCTGACCACCGCGCTGCTGATGATTCCGGCCATTGGCGCCGGCATCGCCCTGCAAGACAAGACCACGCCGCTGTGGGTATTCCAGTTGCTGGCGTTCCTCTCCGGTATCGGTGGCGGCAACTTCGCCTGCTCGATGAGCAATATCAGCACCTTCTTTCCCAAGAGCCAGCAGGGCCTGGCGCTGGGCCTGAATGCCGGGCTGGGCAACTTCGGCGTAACCACCATGCAGATCCTGATTCCTCTGGTGATGACCGCCGGGGTGTTCGGTGCGCTGGCCGGTGCTCCCATGGAGCTGCTCAAGGACAGCGGCACACTGATCGGCAAGATTGCCGCCGGTACCGAGACCTGGATTCAGAACGCCGGCTGGGTGTGGTTGCTGTTCCTCATCCCGCTGGCTTTTGCCGGCTGGTTCGGCATGAACAACCTGTTGGCGATTACCCCCAACCCGGGTAACCCGCTGGCCGCCTTCGGCAAGATTATCGGTCTGTACCTGGTCGGTTTCATCACGGCGGCGGTGGGTCTCTACCTGTACCTGCCGGCGCCGGTCGGCCTGGGTGTGTTGAACATGTGGGTGACCATGGTGCTGATCATGGCGGGCACGCTGTTCATGCTGCGTATGCTGCCGGGCAGCATCAAGCCGAACATCCAGCGCCAGTTCACCATCTTCAGTGACAAGCACACCTGGTCGATGAGTGTGCTGTACATCCTCACCTTCGGTTCGTTCATCGGTTTCTCCATGGCGCTGCCGCTGTCGATCACCGTGATCTTCGGCTTCATGAACGAAGTGGCCGCCGACGGCAGCATTACCCGTGTGGCCAATCCCAATGCGCCAAGTGCGCTGACCTATGCCTGGATCGGTCCGTTCGTCGGTGCGCTGATTCGTCCGCTGGGCGGCTGGATCTCCGACAAGGTCGGCGGCTCGATCGTCACGCAGATCATTTCCGCGGTGATGGTGGTGGCCTCGGTGGCAACCGGCTACGTGATGCACCAGGCCTATGGCTCCAGCCAGCCTGAGCAGTACTTCTTCACCTTCCTGTTGCTGTT
The DNA here is from genome assembly GCF_002234375.1 of Pseudomonas fluvialis. GTDB lineage: Bacteria > Pseudomonadota > Gammaproteobacteria > Pseudomonadales > Pseudomonadaceae > Aquipseudomonas > Aquipseudomonas fluvialis. The sequence goes on along the minus strand of NZ_NMQV01000005.1, from coordinate 73,436 downwards.
CATGGTGCTGTTCGCTGCATCGGGTATTGGCAACGGCTCCACCTTCCGCTCGGTCGGGGTGATTTTCGACCGTGAAAAGGCCGGCCCGGTACTGGGTTGGACCTCGGCCGTGGCGGCTTACGGTTCTTTCGTCGCGCCCATCGTCATCGGCGACCAGATCAAGGCGGGTACCCCCCAGGTAGCCATGTACGGCTTCGCGGTGTTCTACGCGCTGTGCATGGTCCTCAACTGGTGGTTCTACCTGCGTGCCAATGCCTACGTGAAGAATCCTTAACCGAGTGGAGTGATCGCCATGCGCATCCTCATTGCCTATGACAATTCGCGTAATGCCAAGCTGGCCCTGCAACGCACCATCGACATGTTCAAGCCGCTACAGCCGCTGATCATGCTGGTGGGGGTGGTTGAAGACAGCCTGGACAGCAGCGACGACGCCGACACGCTGTTCCAGCGGCAGAAGGCGGAATTTCGCAGCTTCCTGCACGAAGCCGCCGAGCAGGTGGGCCAGCAGGGCCTGGATGCCGAAGTGATTCTGGCCGAGGGCGATGCCCGCAAGATGATTCTCAAGGCGGCCGAGCACAAGAAACCGGACTTGCTGGTTATCGCCCGCCACAGCAACGAGCCGGACGGTGGCTTCATTTCCCGTTCGCTCAACCTGCTGGTCGACGAGCTCGACTACATGACCTTTGGCAGCGTCAGTGCCTTCCTGGCGCGCCGGGCCCCGTGCCCGGTGCTGATCCAGTCCTGCCAGTAGGGCCAAGGAGTACGCGGTAATGAAAGTCTCTGAACTGTTCAACTGGAAACAACCGGAAATCCGAGCCCTGCACCTGACCTGGATTGCGTTCTATATCTGCTTCTTCGTCTGGTTCGGCATGGCGCCGCTGGCCTCCAGCATGCTGAAGAGCGTCGACTGGCTGACCCCGGAAGACCTCAAGCTGTTCGCCATTGCCAACGTGGCCCTGACCATTCCGGCGCGGATCATCGTCGGCATGGCACTGGATCGCTTCGGTCCGCGTCGGGTGTTCTCCATCCTGTTGGTGGTGATGGCGGCGCCTGCGCTGTTCTTTGCCTTTGGTGATACGCGCACCCAGTTGCTGGTCTCGCGGCTGGTGCTCAGCTCGGTAGGTGCCAGCTTCGTGGTCGGCATCCATATGACCGCCATGTGGTTCAAGCCCAAGCACATCGGCTTTGCCGAAGGCTTCTATGCCGGCTGGGGCAACTTTGGTTCAGCAGCGGCAGCGATGAGCCTGCCGGCCATTGCCATCCACATCTTTGGTGGCCCGGAAGGCTGGCGCTGGGCGATTGCCAGTTCGGCCATCATCATGGCGCTGTATGGCGTGTACTACTGGTTCGCCATCACCGATGGCCCCAAGGGCACCGTGCACCACAAGCCGCACAAGGCCAGTGCCATGGAAGTCAGCACCTGGGCGGACATGATCAAGCTGATCCTCTGGACCATTCCGATGATCGGTGTACTGGGCATTCTGGTCTGGCGTGTCGAGAAGCTCGGTTATCTGAGCAATGTCGGTGCATGGATCTGCTACGGGGTGATCATTGCCGTCGTGCTGTATCAGATCGTACAGATCCTGCGCGTCAACGTGCCGATCCTCATGAAGGGTGTGCCGGAAGACGACAAGTATCCCTTCAACACCGTGGCGGCATTGAACTCCACCTACTTCGCCAACTTTGGTGCGGAGCTGGCGGTGGTGTCGATGCTGCCGATGTTCTTCGAGGAGACCTGGGGCCTGACCCCGACGACTGCCGGGTTGATCGCCGCTTCCTTTGCCTTCGTCAACCTGGTGGCGCGTCCCATGGGCGGCCTGGTTTCCGACCGTTTCGGCAACCGCCGCTTCGTCATGCTGGCCTACATGTTCGGCATCGGCATCGGCTTCGTGCTGATGGGCCTGATGAACTCGAAGTGGCCGCTGTTCATCGCCGTAGCCATCACCGTGGCCTGCTCGATGTTCGTGCAGGGCGCCGAGGGCGCCACCTTCGGGATCATTCCATCGATCAAACGACGCATCACCGGGCAGATCTCCGGCATGGCCGGGGCCTACGGCAACGTCGGTGCGGTGGTCTACCTGACCCTGTTCACCTTCGTTACCCCTTCGCAGTTCTTCCTGATCATCGCCGCCGGGGCCTTTGTCAGCTTCGTGCTGTGCCTGCTCTGGCTGAAAGAGCCGGAAGGGGCCTTTGCCGATGAGTACTACGTGTCCTCCGTGGATAAGGAACGCGCCGCCCGCCAACACGCTTGAACCTGAGTAAGCCATGCGCCGGGTGATCCGGCGCGTCATAACCGTTGATAGGTAATCCGGCCAGACTTGTGTGCCAGAGCCGGGATGAGGAGAAGAAAGATGAGCCACTTGCTCGACCAACTGCGCTTCTTTAACAGGAAGCAAGGTGAGTTCGCCAACGGCCACGGAGAGACCCGCAAGGAATCTCGTGACTGGGAGAACGTCTACCGCTCGCGCTGGCAGTACGACAAGATCGTGCGCTCCACTCACGGGGTCAACTGCACAGGGTCGTGCTCGTGGAAGATCTACGTGAAGAACGGTCTGATCACCTGGGAAACCCAGCAGACCGACTACCCGCGTACCCGTAACGACCTGCCCAACCACGAGCCGCGTGGCTGTCCGCGTGGCGCCAGCTACAGCTGGTACATCTACAGCGCCAACCGCCTGAAGTACCCCAAGGTACGCAAGCCACTGCTCAAGCTGTGGCGTGAAGCGCGGCGCAGCATGGCCCCGGTTGAAGCCTGGGCCAGTATCGTCAGCGACCCGGTCAAGGCTGCCAGCTACAAGAGCAAGCGCGGCATGGGTGGCTTCATCCGTTCCAGCTGGGACGAAGTCAACGAGATCATCGCCGCGGCCAACGTCTACACCGTCAAGCAGCACGGCCCGGACCGCGTGGTCGGCTTCTCGCCGATTCCGGCGATGTCCATGGTCAGCTACGCAGCGGGTAGCCGTTACCTGTCGCTGATCGGTGGCGTGTGCCTGTCCTTCTATGACTGGTATTGCGACCTGCCGCCGTCCTCGCCGCAGGTGTGGGGCGAGCAGACCGACGTGCCGGAGTCGGCCGACTGGTACAACTCCAACTACATCATCGCCTGGGGCTCCAACGTGCCGCAGACGCGTACCCCGGACGCGCACTTCTTCACCGAAGTTCGCTACAAGGGCACCAAGACCGTGGCGATTACCCCGGACTACGCGGAAGTCGCCAAGCTCACCGACCTCTGGCTGAACCCCAAGCAGGGCACCGACGCCGCGCTGGCGCAAGCCTTTGCCCATGTGATCTTCAAGGAATTCCACCTGGAGAAACCCAGCGCGTACTTCCGCGACTACGCCAAGCGCTACACCGACCTGCCGGTGCTGGTACTGCTCGACGAGAAGGACGGCAGCTTCCGTGCCGACCGTTTCCTGCGTGCTTCCGACCTGGCCGACAACCTGGGGCAGGAAAACAACCCCGAGTGGAAAACCATTGCCGTCGACGGCCAGAGTGGCGAGCTGGTTTCGCCGCTGGGTTCCATCGGCTATCGCTGGGGCGAGAAGGGCAAGTGGAACATCGAGGCCCGTGAAGGCAAGGACGGTCGTGATGTCGACCTGCAACTGAGCCAGATCGACGGCGGCGAAGCCGTGGAGGTTGCCTTCCCCTATTTCGGTGGCCAGGTGCACGAGCACTTCGCACACGTTGAAGGCGAAGAAATCCAGCTGCGCCGGGTGCCGGTGAAGAGCCTGACCCTGGCCGACGGGCGCAGCGTCAAAGTGGCCACGGTCTTCGACCTGATGGCCGCCAACCTGGGTATCGACCGTGGCTTGGGCGGCAAGCATGTGGCGGCCAGCTACGATGATGCCAGCGTACCGGGTACCCCGGCCTGGCAGGAGCAGATCACCGGAGTGAGCCGCGAGAAGGCGATCCAGATCGCCCGCGAGTTCGCCGACAACGCCGACAAGACCCATGGCCGTTCCATGATCATCGTCGGCGCGGCGATGAACCACTGGTACCACATGGACATGAACTACCGCGGCCTGATCAACATGCTGATGTTGTGTGGTTGCGTAGGCCAGACCGGTGGTGGCTGGGCCCACTACGTTGGCCAGGAGAAACTGCGCCCGCAGTGCGGCTGGCTGCCCCTGGCCTTCGGCCTGGACTGGCACCGTCCGCCGCGCCAGATGAACGGCACCAGCTTCTTCTACAACCACAGTTCGCAGTGGCGTCACGAGAAGATGAGCATTCACGAAGTGCTCTCGCCGCTGGCCGACAAGTCGCAGTTCCCCGAGCACATGCTCGACTACAACATCCGTGCCGAACGCGCCGGCTGGCTGCCCAGCGCCCCGCAGCTGAACCGTAACCCGCTGCAGATCACCCGGGATGCCGCTGCGGCCGGTATGGATGCCAAGGACTACGTGGTCAAGTCGCTGCAAGACGGCTCGCTGCGTTTCTCTTGCGAACAGCCGGACAGCCCGGTCAACTTCCCGCGCAACATGTTCATCTGGCGTTCCAACCTGCTGGGTTCCTCCGGCAAGGGCCACGAGTACATGCTCAAGTACCTGCTGGGTACCAAGAACGGCGTGATGAACGAAGACCTCGGCAAGCGTGCCGACGGCTTCAAGCCGACCGAGGCGGAATGGCAGGACGAGGGTGCCATCGGCAAGCTCGACCTAGTCACCACCCTGGACTTCCGCATGTCCTCGACCTGCGTGTACTCCGACATCGTCCTGCCGACCGCGACCTGGTACGAGAAGGACGACATGAACACCTCGGACATGCACCCCTTCATCCACCCGCTGTCGGCCGCTACCGATCCGGCCTGGGAAGCGCGTTCCGACTGGGAAATCTACAAGGGCATCGCCAAGGCCTTCTCGCAGATGGCCGAAGGCCACCTGGGGGTGGAAAAGGACCTGGTCACCGTGCCGCTGTTGCACGACACGCCCGGTGAGCTGGCGCAACCCTTCGGTGGCAGCGATTGGAAAACCGCCGGCGAGGCGCCGCAACCGGGCAAGAACTGCCCGAACATGACGGTGGTCGAGCGCGATTACCCGAACACCTACAAGAAGTTCACCTCGCTCGGCCCACTGCTCGACAAGCTGGGCAACGGCGGCAAGGGCATCAACTGGAACACCGAGCACGAGGTCGAGTTCCTCGGCGAGCTGAACTACAAAGTGCGCGAGGAAGGTGTCAGCAAGGGGCGTCCGCAGATCGAATCGGCGATTGACGCTGCCGAAGTGATTCTCTCGCTGGCCCCGGAAACCAACGGCCATGTGGCGGTCAAGGCCTGGGCGGCGCTGTCCGAGTTCACCGGCCGCGACCACAGCCACCTGGCGTTGCCCAAGGAGCACGAGGCGATCCGCTTCCGTGACATCCAGGCGCAGCCGCGCAAGATCATCTCCAGCCCGACCTGGTCTGGCCTGGAAGACGAGCATGTCAGCTACAACGCCGGCTACACCAACGTGCACGAGTACATTCCGTGGCGTACCGTCACCGGCCGTCAGCAGTTCTACCAGGATCACCCCTGGATGCTGGCTTTCGGCGAGGGGCTGCAAAGCTACCGGCCGCCGATCAATACCCGTTCGACCGGGTATGTGAAAGGCAAGATGAGCAACGGCAATCCGGAAATCTGCCTGAACTGGATCACCCCGCACCAGAAGTGGGGTATCCACAGCACCTACACCGACAACCTGATCATGCTCACCCTGAGCCGTGGTGGTCCGATCGTCTGGATGTCGGAAATCGATGCCAAGAAAGTGGGTATCGAGGACAACGACTGGATCGAGTGCTTCAACGCCAACGGCGCGCTGACCGCGCGTGCGGTGGTCAGTCAGCGGGTCAAGGAAGGCATGGTGATGATGTACCACGCCCAGGAACGCATCGTGAACGTACCGGGCGCGGAGAGCACCAAGACCCGTGGTGGCCACCACAACTCGGTGACCCGCGTGGTGCTCAAGCCCACCCACATGATCGGTGGCTACGCGCAACTGGCGTATGGCTTCAACTACTACGGCACCGTGGGCTGCAACCGCGACGAATTCGTCGTGGTACGCAAGATGAACAAAGTCGACTGGCTCGACGGCCCTAACGGCGACGCATTGCCGCAACCCCTGCCGCAGGATATTTGAGGAGTACTGCCATGAAGATTCGTTCACAAGTCGGCATGGTTCTGAACCTGGACAAGTGCATCGGCTGCCACACCTGCTCGATCACTTGTAAGAACGTTTGGACCAGCCGTGAAGGTATGGAATACGCCTGGTTCAACAACGTCGAAACCAAGCCCGGTATCGGCTACCCGAAAGAGTGGGAAAACCAGGAAAAATGGAAGGGCGGTTGGGTGCGCAATGCCGACGGCTCGATCAATCCGAAGATCGGCGGCAAGTTCCGCGTGTTGGCGAATATCTTCTCCAACCCGGACCTGCCGAGCATCGACGACTACTACGAGCCGTTCGATTTCGACTACCAGCATCTGCACACCGCGCCGCTGGGCGACCACCAGCCGGTGGCCCGCCCGCGTTCGGTGATCTCCGGCAAGCGCATGGAGAAGATCGAGTGGGGCCCGAACTGGGAGGAAATCCTCGGTACCGAGTTCGCCAAGCGCCGCAAGGACAAGAACTTCGATGCCATCCAGGCGGACATCTACGGTCAGTACGAAAACACCTTCATGATGTACCTGCCGCGCCTCTGCGAGCACTGCCTCAACCCGGCGTGCGCGGCCTCGTGCCCGAGCGGTGCGATCTACAAGCGTGAAGAGGACGGCATCGTCCTCATCGACCAGGAAAAGTGCCGCGGCTGGCGTATGTGCATCAGCGGTTGCCCGTACAAGAAGATCTACTTCAACTGGAAGAGCGGCAAGTCCGAGAAGTGCATCTTCTGCTACCCGCGTATCGAAGCCGGCATGCCCACCGTGTGCTCGGAAACCTGCGTGGGGCGCATCCGCTACCTCGGCGTGCTGCTGTATGACGCCGACCGTATCCAGGAAGTGGCGAGCACGCCGAACGAGCATGACCTGTACACCAAACAGCTGGAAATGTTCCTTGATCCCTTCGATCCGAAGGTCATCAAGCAGGCACTGGCCGATGGCGTACCGATGTCGGTGATTGAGGCCGCACAGAAGTCGCCGGTGTACAAGATGGCCGTGGACTGGAAACTGGCCCTGCCGCTGCACCCGGAATACCGCACCCTGCCGATGGTCTGGTACGTACCGCCGCTGTCGCCGATCCAGAACGCCGCCAGCGCCGGCAAGGTGAGCATGGACGGCGTACTGCCGGACGTCGACAGCCTGCGTATTCCGCTGCGCTACCTGGCCAACCTGCTCACCGCGGGCGACGAGAAGCCGGTCAAGCTGGCCCTCAAGCGTCTGCTGGCCATGCGTGCCTACAAGCGTGCCGAACAGGTGGACGGCGTACAGGACCTGCAGGTCCTGGAAAGCGTCGGGCTGTCGGTTGCCCAGGTCGAGGACATGTACCGCTACCTGGCGATCGCCAACTACGAGGATCGCTATGTGATCCCCACCGCGCATCGCGAGCAGGCCCTCAGTGACACCTATGCCGAGCGTTCCGGCTGTGGCTTCAGCTTCGGCAGCGGCTGCAATGGTTCCTCCGACACCAACATGTTTGGTGGCAAGAAAGCCAACAAGCGTGACGTGCTGAAAACCGTCCAGCTGTGGGAGGACTGAACATGCAAATCCTCAAGGTAATCTCGCTGCTGCTGGATTATCCGACCGAGGCCTTGCAGGGAGGCCGCGACGAACTCGTCGCGGCTATCTCCGCCGCCCGGGAAATCAGCCCGCAACAGCGCGCCGCGCTGCTGCAGCTGCTGGATACGCTGGCCGCTAGCGATCTGATGGATATCCAGGAGCGTTACAGCGAGCTGTTCGACAAGGGCCGTTCGTTGTCGCTGCTGATGTTCGAGCACGTGCATGGCGAATCGCGTGATCGCGGTCAGGCCATGGTCGACCTGATGGCGCAGTACGAGGACGCCGGCTTTGCCATTGGCGTGCGCGAGCTGCCCGACTACATCCCGCTGTACCTGGAGTACCTGGCCACCCGCGAGGACCTCGAGGCGCGCGAAGGCCTGGCCGATGTCGAGCATCTGCTGGCGTTGCTGGCGGCACGTCTGCAAGAGCGTGAAAGCCCCTATGCGGGCTGTTTCACAGCACTGCTGCAGATTGCCGGCTGCGAGCCGCAGCAGGCCGTGGCCGAGCTGCTCGAGCAGGTGGCCGGCGAGACGCGCGACGACTCGCTGGAAGCGCTGGACAAGATCTGGGAAGAAGAGGCCGTGGACTTCCTCCAGGCCGAGCAGCAGGACCGCTGCCCCAGCCAGACCACCCTGCCGGGCAAGGCCCGCGAGGAAGTGCCGGTGCCGCTGCACTGGGTCGATTTCAAGCATGACGGCCAGGCCACCGAGCTGGCCCAGGAGGTGCGCAATGTCTAACCTGAACCTACTCGCCTTTGGCGCGTATCCCTACATCGCCCTGGCTATCTGCGTGATTGGCAGCTGGGCGCGTTTCGACCTGTCGCAGTACACCTGGAAAGCCGGCTCCAGCCAGATTTTCAACCGTACGGCCGCTGAACAGCGCTACATGCGCATTGCCAGCAACCTGTTCCACGTCGGCATCCTCGCTGTGCTGGGTGGCCACTTCGTGGGCCTGCTGACACCGCATGCGGTTTACCATCACGTGATCAGCACCGAGCACAAGCAACTGGTGGCCATGGCGGTCGGCGGCTTCTTCGGCCTGATGTGCCTGGTCGGCCTGCTCATGCTGATCAAGCGTCGACTGACCGATGACCGGGTGCGGGCCAACTCCAACCCCTCGGACGTGCTGATCCTGCTGGTGCTGCTGGTGCAGCTGCTGCTGGGCCTGGGCACCATTGTCGCTTCCACCCATCACATGGATGGTTCGGTGATGGTCATGCTGGCCGACTGGGCGCAATACACCGTTACCCTGCAGCCGCTCAAGGCCGCCGCGGCCATCGAGCCGGTCAGCCTGGTGTACAAGCTGCACGTGTTCCTCGGCCTGACCCTGTTCGTGCTGTTCCCCTTCACCCGTCTGGTGCACATTGTCAGCGCGCCGGTCTGGTACCTGGGGCGTCGTTACCAGATCGTCCGTCAGCGCGGTTGATCCACGCGTCCTCGCCCGCGCCCGCCACAGGTCGGCACGGGCGAGGACACGAGACAGATTCATGACACGTCGCCCAGGCGGCGTGAGGAGTTAAACATGGCTTGTGGTTGTGGTGGTGGCAATGGCGGCGGTTGCTCGGGTGAGCAGAACGACAGCGGGGTCATTCAGCAGGCGGTTGCCGAGGAAGTGCGCGCAGCAGCGGTGGAATTCGTTGATGCAGCGCCCGAGCTGATTGCCAGCAGTGAGCAGGAGTGGCCACGCATCAAGGTCAACGGCGTGGCATTGGAGGCGGAAAGTATTGCCCGCGAGTTGCAATACCATCCCGCACCGAATCGCCAGGAAGCAGTGTTCCTGGCCTGCCAGGCGCTGGTTATTCGCGAACTGTTGCAGCAGCGTATCCAGGCGCTTGGCCTGCAGGTCACGCCACACGCCGGCGAGCCGGCCGAAGAAGCGGCCATTCGTGCCCTGATTGAGTGCGAAGTGCCGCTGCCGGTGGCCGATGAGGCGGCCTGCCAACAGTTTTTCGAGCGCAACCGGCAGCGTTATGCCAGTGCTCCGCTGCTGGCGGCGCGGCATATCCTGCTGGCCTGTCCGGCGGATGATGCCGACGAGCGCGATGCGATGCGCGCCCAGGCCGAACAACTGGTCAGTCAGTTACAGCAGCCTGGCGCAGATTTTGCTGCCTTGGCCATGGCCCACTCGGCCTGCCCGTCCAAGGCGCAGGGCGGCGCCCTCGGGCAGATCAGCAAGGGGCAGACGGTCCCCGAGTTCGAGCGGCAGTTGTTCCGCCTGCCGCTGGGACTGGCCAGCCAGCCGCTGGAAAGCCGCTACGGCTTCCATGTGGTATGGGTCGACCAGCGTATCGAAGGCCAGCTGTTGCCCTACGAGGCGGTGGAGGGCAGCATCCGTGCCGAGCTCAACCAGCGTGTCTGGCAGGTGGCGGTGGCCCAGTACCTCAAGGGGCTGGTGGGCGAAGCGGATATCCAGGGCATCATTCTCGACGGCGCCGAGTCGCCGTTGGTGCAATAAGACACTGGAGCGCGTGCCATGGTGTGTGGCGCGCTTCGGCGAATAGGGAGCCGGTATGACCACGCAATTGCAGGATGGCTTTGGCCGCAGCATCGACTACCTGCGTATGTCGGTGACCGACCGTTGCGATTTCCGCTGTGTGTATTGCATGGCCGAGGACATGACCTTTCTGCCGCGCCAACAGGTGCTTGGCTTGGAAGAGCTGTATCGCCTGGCGGCACTGTTCGTGCGCAACGGCGTGAAGAAGATTCGCCTGACCGGCGGCGAGCCACTGGTACGCCAGGGCATCGTCGGGCTGTGTGAAAAGATTGCTGCGCTACCCGGGCTGCGTGAGCTGGTGATGACCAGCAATGGCTCGCAACTGGGCAAGCTGGCCCGGCCGCTGGCCGATGCCGGGGTACGCCGGATGAACATCAGCCTGGATAGCCTGCAGGATGACAAGTTCCGCGCGATTACCCGTACCGGCGAGTTGTCACAGGTGTTGGCCGGCATCGAGGCAGCGCGCCAGGCCGGTTTTGCGCGCATCAAGCTGAATACCGTGGTGATGCAGGGGCGCAATGCCGACGAGGTGGTCGACCTGGTCGACTATGCGGTCAGTCGCGGCCTGGACATCAGCTTCATCGAAGAAATGCCGCTGGGCGAGGTGGGCCGCTCACGCGGTGAAAGCTTCTGTTCCAGCGACCAGGTACGTGCGCTTATCGGCGCGCGTTACACACTGCTCGACAGCCCCGAGCAGAGTGGCGGGCCGGCCCGCTATGTACGCCTCAAGGAGTTCCCGGACAGTCGCATCGGCTTTATTTCGCCGCACAGCCACAATTTCTGCAGCACCTGCAATCGGGTGCGGTTGACGGTGGAGGGGCGGTTGCTGTTGTGCCTGGGGCATGAGAACTCCATTGATCTGCGTGCCTTGCTGCGTCGTTACCCGGAAACTGACCAACCCCTGCTCGACGCTATCCGCGCCGGGCTCAACCGCAAGCCGCTGCGCCACGAGTTCAGCAGCAACGGTGATGTTCAGATCCTGCGCTTCATGAACGCCAGCGGCGGCTGAAGCGCCCCGTTTACCTCCCATTGGCCTGGCCTTTCAGGCCATCGCGCCACGCGCCGTTTCCAACCCGGTGTGTGGCGTTTTTTTTGTGCGCTCCCAAAAATTGTGCTGCCGCGCACAGGTTGGCTTTTTTTTGCGTGGCGCCCTTCAGGGGCGCAGCCGCGACTGCCGCGGGTTTGCCGCCGACTCGGCGACTGGCAGCGCGGGAGCTGTGTGGCACGGCTTGACGCTGGTCAATTTTTTTCAGGGATTTACGCCTAGAGTACACAGCATCTTGTGTTTATCTGGTGATAAACAAACATCATGTTGTGTTCAGGAGGCTTTGTATGATCATCCCGGGGCAGGCGGCACGGAACGGAACTCTGCGCAAGCGCGATGGCAGTCAGGTGCCGTTTGCCGCGGAAAAGATCACTCGGGCGCTGGTGGCTGCCGGGCGAGCTACCGGCGAGTACCCTGCTGAACAGGGTGAGGCCCTGTGCCAGGCCGTGTTGCTGCGCCTGCCGGCGGACGAGTTGGAGGTTGAGCAGGTGCAGGACGTGGTCGAGCGCGTGCTGATGGAGGCGGGCTATTACGCCACGGCACGCGCCTACATCGTCTACCGCGAACAACATGGTCGGCGCCGTCGTGATCGCAAGGCACTGGTGGATGTCGCGGCATCGATGAACGAATACCTGTCGCGCAAGGATTGGCGCGTGCGCGCCAATGCCAACCAGGGCTATTCGCTGGGTGGGCTGATCCTCAACGTCGCCGGCAAGGTCACCGCCAACTACTGGCTCGACGAGGTGTACAGCCCGGCGATTGGTGCCGCGCACCGTGAAGGCGACCTGCACATCCATGACCTCGACATGCTGGCCGGCTATTGCGCCGGCTGGTCGTTGCGCACGCTGCTCAACGAAGGCTTCAATGGTATCAGCGGACGTATCGAGGCCGGTCCGCCCAGGCACCTGAGCAGCGCCCTGGGGCAGATGGTCAATTTCCTCGGTACCTTGCAGAACGAGTGGGCGGGCGCCCAGGCGTTCAGTTCCTTCGATACCTACCTGGCACCTTTCGTACGCAAGGACCAGTTGCGCTACCCCGAGGTGCGCCAGGCCATCCAGGAGTTCATCTACAACCTCAACGTGCCGTCGCGCTGGGGGACCCAGACGCCCTTTACCAACCTGACGTTCGACTGGGTGTGTCCGCAGGACCTGCGTGAGCAGATTCCCTACATTGGCGGCGAGGAAATGCCCTTTGCCTATGGCGAGCTGCAGGCCGAGATGGCGCTGATCAACCGTGCCTACATCGATGTGATGATGGCTGGCGATGGCCTGGGCCGAGTGTTTACCTTCCCCATCCCGACCTACAACATCACCCATGATTTTCCCTGGGACAGCGACAATGCGACGCGGTTGTTCGACATGACCGCGCGCTATGGCCTGCCGTACTTCCAGAACTTCCTCAACTCGGATATGCAACCCAACCAGGTGCGCTCGATGTGCTGCCGCCTGCAACTGGACGTACGCGAGCTGCTCAAGCGTGGTGGTGGCCTGTTCGGCTCGGCGGAGCAGACCGGCTCGCTGGGCGTGGTGACGATCAACTGCGCGCGCCTGGGCTATCTGTTCCGCGGCGACGAGGTAGGCCTGTATCAACAGCTCGACTTGTTGCTGGAACTGGCCTACGAGAGCCTGGAGGTCAAGCGCAAGGTCATCCAGCAGCACATGGACAATGGCCTGTATCCCTACACCAAGCGCTACCTGGGCACGCTACGCAATCACTTCTCCACCATCGGCGTGAACGGCCTGCACGAGATGGTGCGCAACTTCACCGCGGATCGTGAAGGCATGCACAGCGAGGCCGGCCGGCACATGGCCTTGCGCCTGCTCGACCACGTGCGTGCGCGCCTGGTGCAGTTTCAGGAGGACAGTGGGCACCTGTACAACCTCGAAGCCACGCCGGCGGAAGGCACCACCTATCGCTTTGCCAAGGAAGACCGTCAGCGCTACCCGCAGATTCTCCAGGCTGGCAGTGCCGAGGCGCCTTACTACACCAACTCCTCGCAACTGCCCGTGGGCTTCACCGACGATCCCTTCGAGGCTCTGCAGCTGCAGGATGAGCTGCAATGCAAATACACCGGCGGCACTGTGTTGCACCTGTACATGGCCGAGCGGATTTCCTCGGCCGAGGCCTGCAAGCAGCTGGTGCGCACCGCGCTGAGTCGCTTCCGCCTGCCGTACCTGACCATTACGCCGACCTTCTCCATCTGCCCGGTACACGGTTATCTGGCCGGCGAGCATGAGTTCTGTCCGAAGTGCGACGAAGCCCTGCTGCTCAAGCAGCAGGCGCGTTGCAGCAGCTGCGCCTGATCTTCAACCCCCGCAAACCACAAGGAGCTACACCATGTCTGCATCCATCCAATTGCCGGAAAGCCAACGTCAGCGTTGCGAGGTCTGGACCCGCGTGATGGGCTATCACCGTCCGGTGGCCGCCTTCAATCCCGGCAAGCAGTCCGAGCACCGCGAGCGCCAGCACTTCTGCGAGCCCAAGTAACCGCGATGACCTGACGCCCCGGCCCGCCTGTGGCGGCTGGGGCGTTGCCCTGTGTGCAAGGATGAATGTCGATGAGCGCTTCTCCCTCGGCCACGCTGCCGCGTGCGCAGCGGGCCTGCAGCCTGCGGATCGGTGGCTTGCAGGCGATGACCACGCTGGACTATCCCGACCACCTGGCCTGCGTGCTGTTCTGCCAGGGCTGTGCCTGGCGTTGCCGCTATTGCCATAACCCCGAACTGATTGCCCCGCGCAGTGACAGCGAGCTGGACTGGCAACAGGTACGCCAGTTCCTGCGACGTCGTCAGGGTTTGCTGCAGGCCGTGGTGTTCAGTGGTGGCGAAGCCACCCTGCAGCCAGGGCTGGCCGCGGCCATGGGCGAAGTGCGCGAACTGGGTTTCAAGGTGGGCCTGCACAGCGCCGGCATCAAGCCAGCGGCGCTGGCCGAGGTATTGCCGCTGTGCGACTGGGTGGGCTTCGATGTCAAGGCGCAGGCCGCGCACAGCGAGCAGATCACCCTGGTCGCCGGCAGTGGGCAGGCCAATTGGCAGAGCCTGGCATTGCTGCTACGCAGCGGCGTGGCCCATGAATGCCGCACCACCGTGCATTGGCAGTTGACCAGCCCTGCGCAGTTGCTGGCGCTGGCCCGTCAGCTGCATCAGGCGGGCGTGCAGGATTACGTGGTGCAACTGGCGCGCGCCGGGCAGCTGCTTGACCGGCAACTGCCCGCCAGCCGCGCGCCCGGCCCGCTGGATGAACTCTGGCAGGAGCTGCAGGCGCTGTTTCCGCGCTTCGTGCTGCGTGAATGATGCCGCGCTAAAGGGTCTTGCCCAGGCGATTGGCCAGCAGCGTGGCAAGCACAATCAGCGCGGCCACTATAGCCAGTGGCAGGCTGCCGAAACGCAGGTAGGGGGTGTGGCCCTGCATGGCCTGCACTTCCCCATAGAGGATGGCCGCCTCGAACGGCGGAATGCGCGACTGGATGCGCCCCTGCGGATCAATCAGCACGCTGATCCCGTTGTTGGTGGCGCGGATCATCCAGCGGCCGGCTTCCAGAGCGCGCATCTGGGCCATCTGCAGGTGCTGCACGGGGCCGATGGAGCGGCCGAACCAGGTGTCGTTGCTGATCGTCAGCAGCAGGTCGCTGTCACGCGCCAGTTCGGCGGCAAATTCCGGATAGACCGCTTCGTAACAGATGTAGCTGGCAAGGCGCAGCCCCTTGGCCTGCAGCAGCGGCTGCTGTGCCGGGCCGCGGGCGAAGTCGGACATCGGCAGATCGAAGAAGGCAATCAGCCCGCGCAGCAGGTCCTGCAGGGGTACGTATTCACCGAACGGCACCAGCTTCTGCTTGAGGTAGGTGCCCTGGCCTTCGCCCAGCACGGTGATGGCGTTGTAGAAGCGCCGTTCGCCCGCCGCGTTGACCTGGCGCAGCGGCACGCCGGTGATCAGCGCTGCCTGGCGGTCGCTGGCGATACGCGCCATCACCGCCAGGTAGCCTTCGGCGTATTCCTTGAGTACCGGTACGGCGGTTTCCGGCCAGACAATCAGCTCGGCCGGGGGGCTGGCCAAAGTCATGTCGCGGTACAGGGCCAGTTGCGCCTCCAGGGCGTCCGGGTCCCACTTGAGGTTCTGCTCGACATTGCCCTGAATGGCCGCTACGCGCAGCGGCTCGCCCTTGGCATGGGTCCAGGCATGCTCGTTGAGCGCCTGGGCGAGCAACCAGGGGCCGAGCAACAGACTCAGGCCGCTGGCCAACGCCAGGTGCTGGCGACGCAGTTGCAGCAGGTTGCACAACAGGGCGGCCGTCAGCGCCAGGACGAATGACAGCAGCCACACCCCGCCGAGCGGCGCCAGGCCGCGCAGCGGGCCATCCAGCTGGCTGTAGCCGGCGTAGAGCCAGGGGAAGCCGGTGAGGAACCAGCCGCGGAAAGCCTCTTGAGCCAGCCACAGCGCGGCAAAGGCCAGCGCTTCAGCCACGCCTGGTCGCGGGCGGCGCAGGTAGCGTGCCCACAACCAGGCGGGCAGGGCGAAGAACAGCGCCACGGCCGCACAGAACGCCAGGGTCAGGCCGCCGGCCAGCAGTGGTGAAGCCGCCCCGTAGTCATGGATACTCACGTAGATCCAGCCGCTGCCAGCTAGGTACAGAGCCACGCCGTAGCACCAGCCACGCAGTGCCGCCTGGCGTGGCGTCAGTTCGCGCAAGCCCAGATAGAACAGGGCAATGCTCAGCAGCGCCAGGGGCCAGATGGCAAAGGGCGCCAGGGCCAGCGGGGTCAGCGCGCCGGCGCCCAGGGCGATCAGGTGGCCGGGCCAGCCGGCGCGGGTAATCCAGTGCATGGGAATCCTTGTCATGCCACGCGCGCCGCGCGCTGTATCACTTGTCCAGCGCGGTGACGCGCAACAGGTGGATACGCCGGCTGTCGGCATTCAGCACGCGAATGCGGAACTCGCCGATCTCGGTGGTTTCGTTGCGCTTGGGCAGGTGGCCAAAGCTGTTCATCACCAGTCCGCCGAGGGTATCGAAGTCTTCGGTGGAGAACTGGCTGTGGAAATACTCGTTGAACTGCTCCACCGGGGTCAGTGCCTTGACGATGAAGTCGCCGCTGGGCAGTGGCTTGATGAAGCTGTCTTCCTCGACGTCGTGCTCATCCTCGATTTCCCCGACGATTTGCTCGAGCACGTCCTCGATGGTCACCAGGCCGGCCACGCCGCCGTATTCGTCGATGACCACGGCCATGTGGTTGCGGTTGGCGCGGAACTCACGCAGCAGCACGTTGAGGCGCTTGGACTCGGGGACGAAGGTGGCCGGGCGCAGCAGTTCGCGCAGATTGAACGGTTGGTCGGGGGCTTGCAGCACCAGCGGCAGCAGGTCTTTGGCGAGCAGGATGCCGAGTACCTCGTCCTGACTTTCGCCGATCACCGGGTAGCGCGAGTGGGCGGCGTCGAGAATCGCCGGGAGAAACTCGCGCGGGCTCTGGCAGGCCTTGATGCTGACCATTTGCGAACGCGGCACCATGATGTCGCGAACCTGCAGGTCGGCGACCTGGATGGCACCTTCGACGATCGACAGGGCTTCGCTGTCGATCAGTTTGTTGCGTTGCGCTTCACGGAGCAGTTCCAGCAGCTCTTCACGGCTGCGCGGCTCATGGGCAAACGCCTGGGTGATTTTCTCCAGCCAGGACCTTTGCCCGCTGCTCGATCGATCTTCGCTCATGATGCTTGCTCGTCACTCTCAGGTTGATCATCCCGATAAGGGTCGGGAAAGCCCAATTCAGCCAATAGCTGGCGTTCCAGTGCTTCCATTTCCTCGGCTTCGTCATCGTCGATATGGTCGAAGCCGAGCAGATGCAGGCAGCCGTGGATAACCAGGTGCGCCCAGTGGGCTTCCAGGGCCTTGCCCTGTTCGGCCGCCTCGCGCTCGACCACCGGCACGCAAATCACCAGATCGCCGAGCAGCGGAATGTCGAGGATGCCCTCGGGCACCTCGGCGGGGAAGGACAGCACGTTGGTCGGGTAGTCCTTGCCGCGCCACTGCAGGTTGAGTGCCTGGCCCTCGGCCTGGTCGACCAGACGGATGGTCAGCTCGGAATCGGCACTGCGCGGTTGCAGGCCTGCCGCCACCCAGCGCTGAAACTGCGCCTCGCTGGGCACGCTGCCCGGGTAGGCGTGCTGCACGTCCAGCTCGATCATGCCGGGCGCTCCGTGCTGTGCTGCGCCTGCCGGGCGTCGAAACGGTCGTAGGCCTCGACAATGCGCTGCACCAGCGGATGACGGACCACGTCCTTGGACTGGAAGTGGGTGAAGCCAATGCCGGGGACGTCCTGCAGTACTTCCATGACATGCTTGAGGCCGCTCTTGGTGCCGCGCGGCAGGTCGATCTGGGTGATGTCGCCGGTGATCACCGCGGTCGAGCCAAAACCGATGCGGGTGAGGAACATCTTCATCTGCTCGGTGGTGGTGTTCTGCGACTCGTCGAGGATGATGTAGCTGTTGTTCAGGGTGCGTCCGCGCATGTAGGCCAGCGGGGCGACTTCGATGACCTGGCGCTCGATGAGCTTGGCCACCTGCTCGAAGCCGAGCATTTCATACAGGGCGTCGTACAGCGGGCGCAGGTAGGGGTCGATCTTCTGCGACAGGTCGCCGGGCAGGAAGCCGAGCTTCTCGCCGGCTTCGACGGCCGGGCGTACCAGCAGGATGCGGCGGATCTGCTCGCGTTCCAGGGCGTCCACCGCGCAGGCTACCGCCAGGTAGGTCTTGCCCGTGCCGGCCGGGCCGATGCCGAAGTTGATGTCGTGTTCGAGGATCGACTTGACGTAACGCTGCTGGTTGGCGCCGCGTGGGCGGATCATGCCCTTGCGGGTTTTCAGGGCGATGCTCGGGTCGGCCTTGTCTTCGGCCAGATCGGCCAGCGCGGATTCCTGCAGGTACAGATGAATCAGCTCGGGACTCAGCTCGGTGGCCTGGGTTTCCCGGTACAGGCGCTGGATGAGTTGCTGGCAAGCCTGGGCGCGCACGCTGTCGCCAAGGATTTCAAACTGGTTGCCACGGTTGCGGATCTGCAGCGCCATGCGCTGTTCGATCAGCCGCAGATGCTCATCCAGCTGGCCGCAGAGGTTGGCGAAGCGCTGGGCTTCGAAGGGTTCCAGGGTAAAGCGCAGAGGTTCGGTCGAGGCGTTCAAGGTCTTCGGCTGGCCGCCAGTCGGCAGGAAAGGTGGCATGCAGGATAACCGCGCCAGCCGGTGGACGAAAGCACCGGCTGGCACAGGATAGGTTTCAGGCGGTTAGCAGGGTGCCACGCAGCGAGTGGGGCAGGGCGTCGTCGATGCGTACCTCGACGAACTGGCCAATCAGTGCCGGGTTGTTGCAGGGGAAGTTGACGATGCGGTTGTTTTCCGTACGCCCCTGCAGCTTGCCCGGGTCTTTCTTCGAGTAGTCGCTGACCAGGATGCGTTGCACGCTGCCGACCATGCGTCGGCTGTTCTCGAAGCCCAGCTGGGCAATGCGCGTCTGCAGAATCGACAGGCGCTGCTTCTTCACGTCTTCCGGGGTGTCGTCGACCAGGTCGGCGGCCGGGGTGCCGGGGCGCGCGCTGTAGATGAAGGAGTAGGAGAAGTCGAAGCCGACGTCCTCGATCAGCTTCATGGTCTGCTCGAAGTCCTTGTCGGTCTCGCCGGGGAAACCGACGATGAAATCGGTGCTGAGCAGGATGTCCGGCACCGCCGCCTTGAGCTTGCGGATGCGCGACTTGTATTCCAGCGCGGTGTGGTTGCGCTTCATGGCCGCGAGGATACGGTCCGAGCCGGACTGCACCGGCAGGTGCAGGTATTTCACCAGCTTGGGAATGTCGGCATGCGCCTGGATGATCGCGTCGGAGAACTCCAGCGGATGGCTGGTGGTGTAGCGGATGCGCTCGATACCGTCGATCTCGGCTACCGCGTAGAGCAGCTCGGCGAAGTCGGCGATATGGCCGTCCGGAGTCGGGCCGCGGTAGCCATTGACGTTCTGCCCGAGCAGAGTGACTTCCTTGACGCCCTTGTCGGCCAGCTGGCTGATTTCCAGCAGCACGTCGGCCAGCGGCCGGCTGACTTCCTCGCCGCGGGTGTAGGGCACCACGCAGAAGGTGCAGTACTTGCTGCAGCCTTCCATGACCGAGACGAAGGCGCTGGGGCCGTCGACGCGGGCTTCGGGCAGGTGATCGAATTTCTCGATTTCGGGGAAGCTGATATCGACCTGCGCGGTTTTCGTGGTGCGCGCCGCGTCGATCATTTCCGGCAGGCGGTGCAAGGTCTGCGGGCCGAACACCACGTCGACATAGGGCGCGCGGTCGCGGATCGCCGCGCCTTCCTGGCTGGCCACGCAGCCACCGACGCCGATCACCAGGTCGGGGTTTTCCAGTTTCAGCTCGCGCCAGCGGCCCAGCTGAGAGAACACCTTGTCCTGGGCCTTCTCGCGGATCGAGCAGGTGTTGAGCAGGATGACATCTGCCTCGGCGGGGTTTTCGGTGACCTCCATGGCCTGCTGATCGCCCAGCAGGTCGACCATGCGCGAGCTGTCGTACTCGTTCATCTGGCAGCCGTGGGTTTCGATGTAAAGCTTCTTGGCCATGGGACTACAGCACCGGGAAATGACGGGGCGCGCATTATAGAAGAGCCGGCCGGCAGGGGGTAGGGCACGGCTGTCGCATGGGCGCAGGCAGGCGGCGGGGCTGTGCTATTCTGCGCGCCCTTCGAAACCTGCGTATTCCAGTCTGACCATGAGCAAGCGTGAGAACCCCATCTTCAAAGTGATCTTCCTCAATCAGGGCCAGGTCTACGAGATGTATGCCAAGCAGATCTATCAGAGCGATCTGTGGGGCTTCCTGGAAGTGGAGGAGTTTGTCTTCGGTGAGCGGACCCAGGTGGTCGTTGACCCCAGCGAGGAGAAACTCAAGGCCCAGTTCGACGGCGTGGTGCGCAGCTTCATCCCCATGCACGCGATCATCCGCATCGATGAAGTAGAACGTCTGGGCACGCCAAAGATCAGCGAGGCGCGTGGTGGTGGCAATGTCATGCCGTTCCCCATGCCGATGCCGGACAAGTGATTGCTTATCTATTTTTAAGATAAGTTATAAGCATATAATCAAATTTAACTGATAAAGCCTGCGCATTACCCTGTGCTCCTGAGGTTTCAGGAGTGCGGCACATGTCTTGGCGAGTTTCTCTGCGTGGTTATACCCCCGGCTTGGCGCTCTGTGCCGTGTTGGCGAGCTTGGCGCACTGGCTGGCGGGGCAACCCTGGGCCCGCGAGGCGGGATTGGGGCTGCTGGCACTGGCCATGCTGCTGGGGCTGTTGCTGGGCAATACCCTCTACCCGCGCTGTGCTGCCCGCGCTGATCCGGGTGTGGCACTGGCCCGCCAGTCGCTGCTGCGCCTGGGCATCGTCCTTTACGGTGTACGCCTGAGCTTGAGCCAGTTACTCGACCTGGGGCCGGCGGTCTGGCTGATCGACCTGTTGGTGGTGCTGTCGACCTTCACCCTGGCCTTGTGGCTGGGCCGGCGCTGGCTGGGCCTGGATCGCCAGACCTGCCTGTTGATCGGTGCCGGTAGCGGCATTTGCGGTGCCGCGGCGATTGTCGCCAGCGAGACCCTGGTGCGCGGCGGGCAGCAGCGCGTAGCGGTGGCCGTGGCCACGGTGGTGGCGTTTGGCAGCCTGGCCATGCTGCTCTATCCACAGTTGTTCGCCTGGCTGGGCGGCGATAGCCAGGCCTTCGGCATCTATATTGGCTCGACCCTGCACGAGGTGGCCCAGGTGGTGGCGGCGGGCAGTGCCATCGATGCGCCGGCGGCGCAACTGGCGGTGCTCAGCAAGATGCTCCGGGTGTTACTGCTGGTGCCCTTCCTGCTGCTGCTGGCCGCCTGGTTGCGACGTGCGCAGTGCCCTGGCGAGGGCGCGGCACGTCTGCCGATTCCCTGGTTTGCCCTGGGTTTCCTGCTGGTGCTGCTGATCCAGGCGCAGTGGCCGTTGGCCCGTGACTGGCAGGCACACCTGGTGGCCCTCGATGACGCCTTGCTGGCCCTGGCCATGGCCGGACTGGGCCTGGCCACACCACTGCGCGCGGTGCTGCAGGCCGGCTGGCGCCCGCTGTGGCTGGGCGGCCTGCTGTTCGTCTGGCTGGTGCTGGGTGGTGCCGCGATCAATGCCTTGCTCCTGCCCTTGTGGCGCTGAGCAGGTATTTACAGGGCCGGGGGGCAGGCGCAGAATCGCCCGCCTTCCCGGTCCCAGGGCATGTTGTCCATGGCAACCTCGACCTTGCGTCTCATTGTGTATTTGCTTGGGCTTTTCTTGCTGGCATTGGCGGCCAGCATGTTGGTGCCGATTCTGGCCATGCTCGGCGAGAGCCAACGGTTGTCGGGGGATCGCCTGGGAGACTATCTCTGGCCTGCGGTGATTACCCTGGTGGCAGGGTTGCTGATGAGTTTGCCCGGACGTCCGCAACATGTGCAGCTGCGGCCTCGCGACATGTACTTGCTGACCGCCTCCAGCTGGCTGGTCGTGTGTCTGTTTGCCGCGTTGCCGATGGTGTTCATTCAGCATATCAGCTACACGGATGCCTTCTTCGAAACCATGTCCGGGATCACCACTACCGGCGCCACGGTGCTGTCCGGCCTGGATGGCGCTTCGCCGGCGCTGCTGATTTGGCGTTCCATGCTGCACTGGCTGGGTGGCATTGGCTTCATCGGTATGGCGGTGGCGATCCTGCCCTTGTTGCGGGTCGGGGGTATGAAGCTGTTCCGTACCGAGTCGTCCGACTGGTCGGAAAAGGTCATGCCACGCTCACATATGGTTGCCAAGTACATCCTCGCGGTTTACCTAGCCTTTACCTTGCTGGGGTTCCTGGCGTTCTGGTGGGCTGGTATGACGCCCTTCGAGGCGATCAACCACGCCATGGCAGCGATTTCCACGGGCGGTTTCTCTACCTCGGACAGCTCGCTGGCACACTGGCCGCAACCGGCTGTGCACTGGGTAGCTGTGGTGTTGATGTTGCTCGGTAGCCTGCCGTTTACCCTGTATGTGGCGTTCCTGCGTGGTAATCGTCGGGCGCTTTGGCGTGACCAGCAGGTACGCGGCCTGCTCGGCTTTCTGTTGTTTACCTGCCTGTTGTTTAGCCTCTGGCTGTGGCAGAACAGCGAGCATGCCTGGTTGGATGCTTTGCGTATCGTCACGCTCAATGTGGTTTCGGTGGTGACTACCACGGGGTTTGCCCTGGGTGACTACACCCTGTGGGGCGACTTTGCCGTACTGATGTTCTTCTACTTGACCTTTGTCGGCGGCTGTTCCGGCTCTACTACCGGTGGCTTGAAAATTTTCCGTTTCCAGGTGGCCTATGTGATGCTCAAGGCCAACCTGCGGCAGATCATTCATCCGCGCGCGGTATTACGTCAGCAGTACAACGGCCACCCGATCGATGAAGAGATCGTCC
Source organism: Pseudomonas fluvialis (assembly GCF_002234375.1). Lineage (GTDB taxonomy): Bacteria > Pseudomonadota > Gammaproteobacteria > Pseudomonadales > Pseudomonadaceae > Aquipseudomonas > Aquipseudomonas fluvialis. The sequence goes on along the minus strand of NZ_NMQV01000005.1, from coordinate 50,774 downwards.
GTGCGCTGATTACCCTGTCGTTCTTCTTTACCATCACTATTGGGCTGCTGGCTGTGGGACTGACCCTGACGGGCCTGGACTGGGTGACTGCTCTGACTGGCGCTGCCACGGCAGTATGCAACGTGGGGCCCGGGCTGGGGCCGGTGATCGGACCTGCCGGCAACTTTGCCAGCTTGCCGGATAGTGCAAAGTGGATGTTGTCAGCCGGCATGCTATTGGGGCGTTTGGAAATCATCACCATCCTGGTGGTGCTGACTCCGGGATTCTGGCGCGACTGACTGCCGTCATGACAGCGCCATGCGTCTCGCGCAAGATAGGCGCGTTGCTATCGCTGAGGAGTGCGGCATGAGCGGGGATATGGCGCGTGAGTTTTTGCGCATGGAAGATGCCGAGGCGGCCGTCGAGCGCCTGGCGCAGTTGCATGAGCGGGCCTGCACGGCGCTGCGCCAGGCGTTGAGTGGTTACCTGCAGGAGCGCCGGCTGCCCAGCGCCGCGCAGCGCGCCTGGTTTTACTACCCGGAGCTGCGCCTGACCTATCAGTGCCAGGGCGAGGTGCCGAGCACCACGCGGGCCTATGCCAAGGTGCAGGTGCCGGGGATCTACCGGGCCAGCGTGACCCAGCCGCTGGCCATGCGTAACTACCTGCTGGCACAGCTGCGCCCGCTGCTGGCGGATTTTGCTGTGCAGTTGGAGGTGGGGCTGAGCGACCAGGCCATTCCCTATCCCTATGTCATCGAACAGGGCGATGAGTTGGCCGGCAGCGGGGTGACCGCCGCCGAGCTGGCACGGGTATTCCCCAGTACCGATCTGTCGGCGGCTTCGGATTCGGTGGCCGATGGCCTGTATGACTGGCAGAGCGCCGAGCACCTGCCGCTGATGCTGTTCGATGCGGCGCGTACCGACTTTTCCCTCAAGCGCATCCAGCACTACACCGGCAGCGACTGGCGGCATGTGCAGCCGTGGATTCTGCTGACCAACTACCACCGCTACGTCGATCAGTTCATTCGCCATGGCCTGGCGCAATTGCGTGACGATCCGCGCTTTGTACGCATGGTACTGCCGGGCAATGTGATCATCGAGCGCGGCACTGCAGAGGAAGAGGCTCAGGCGGTGGCTGACGCGGTGGTCTGGCACCGCTACCAGATGCCGGCCTACCACCTGATTGCCAGCGACGGGCATGGCATCACCCTGGTCAACATCGGTGTGGGGCCGTCCAACGCCAAGAACATCACCGACCACCTGGCCGTGCTGCGTCCGCATTGCTGGCTGATGATCGGCCACTGCGGCGGCCTGCGTCAGTCGCAGACCATTGGCGACTATGTGCTGGCGCACGCCTATATGCGCCGCGACGGTATCCTCGACCGCGTGCTGCCGCCGCATATTCCCCTGCCGGCGCTGGCCGAAGTGCAACAGGCCTTGCAGGAGGCGGCGGCGGCAGTCACCGGTGAACAGGGCGATGCCCTCAAACGCCGCCTGCGTACCGGCACCGTGCTGACCTACGATGACCGCAACTGGGAGCTGCACTGGGCTCATGAGCGGGCGCTGATCAATCTGTCGCGCGCCGTGGCGGTGGATATGGAGAGCGGCACCATTGCCGCCCAGGGGTATCGCCTGCGGGTGCCCTACGGCACCCTGCTGTGCGTATCGGACAAGCCGCTGCACAGCGAATTGAAGCTGCCCGGGGCTGCCGGTGCGTTCTACGAGCGTGCGGTCAGCCAGCACCTGCATATCGCCATTGCCGCGCTGGAACGCTTGCGTGGCCAGCTGCCGGCACTGCATTCACGCAAGCTGCGCAGTTTCGACGAGCCGCCGTTCCGCTGACTACCAGCCCCAGAACTGCAGGTACCAGCCGTAGCCGACCAGCGCCACGCCGGCGGCCAGCGCGCCGAACAGGGGCAGGCGCTGTGCCGCTGCACGGGCCTGGCAAACGCGCCAGCCCAACCACAGGCACCAGGCCATGGCGGCACCGAGCAGGGCCATGCGCGTCGGATTGACCCACAGCAGGGTCAGTCCTTCGTAGCGCAGCAGCTTGACGGTGGTAGCCGACAGGCCGAGGAACAGCCCGGCGCCGCCCAGTGGCAGCAGGCACAGCGCTAGTTGCCGGAAAACCGCCTGGCTGGCGCCGCTGAGCCGGCAGGCCATCTGCAGCAGCAGGTACAGGCCGCCACCGAGCAGGGCGCTGGCGGCGAGGATGTACAGGCTGATGGCCAGACCGTCGAGCCAGGTGAACGCATCGTTGAGCTGTGGGTAGTGAGTGAGCAGCCACCAGGGGGCATTGGCCTCCAGAGGCCAGAAGATATCCCGCTCGACCAGCCATTCGGCCATGCCCTGCTTGAGGCTGATGAACCAGGGGCTTACCGTCCACTGGAAGGCGCCCATGGCCAGGCCGATCACGCCGAACAGCAACAGCCGGACGCTCCAGGCATTGTCCGCCTCGCCGCCATAGTGGATGACTTCGTCGTTGCACGAGCGGGCGATCAGCCGTACCGCATCGCGCTGGCCGCTGCAGCGTCCGCAGGCATGGCAATCGGAGGCGCTGTGCAGGCGACGGATGTCCAGCAGCGGTGCGCAGTTTGGTGGCGGCAGATGGGGCGGCGGGTTATCCAGCCAGCGTGCTTCGTTGGTGCGGAACTGCACGGGGGCGAGTTTGGCAAGCAGGGCAAACACGCCACTGACCGGACACAGGTAGCGACACCAGACGCGCTTGCCGCGCCCGTACAGAAAGCCCACCAGCATGGCCGCCACGGTGGAGCCGCCGAGGATCAGCAGCGCCGCCTGGGCATAGTCGTAGACGCTGATCAGCTGACCGTAGAGGGTGGTCAGGGCAAACCCCACGCTGGGCCAGCCGCCCCAGCGTAGCCAGCGCGGGGTGCCGCGTCCCAGGCCGCGTTCGCTGGCCCACTCGCTGAGCGAGCCTTCCGGGCACAAAGTGCCGCACCACAGGCGGCCGAACAGTACCATTGACAGCAATACGAACGGCCACCAGATACCCCAGAACACGAACTGGGCGAATACCGTCAGGTTGTCCAGCAGGCGTGCCTGGCCATCCGGCAGCGGCAGCAGGGCGGGGATGACCAGTAATACGGCGTAGAACAGCACGACCAGCCATTGCAGGCGGCGGATCAGCCGGGCGTGCTGGCGCATGGCATCGCCGAGGGCCGCCAGGCGGTCTTGCAGTAGGGCGTTCATCCGCGTGCTTCCTGGTACAGCGGGTGCGGCTTGGGGCGCCACAGCAAGCGCACGGCCAGCGCCCAGTAGGCGGCCAGGCCGAGCACGGCGAACAGCGACGGCATGGCCCGGTAGCCGGTCAGGCTGGCGATCAGCATGCCGCCCCGCGAGCCGTCGTCGAGCAGCGCCGAGCTATCCCATAGCGCATCACCCAGCAGCTCATAGGCATACTCGGGTAGCTCCATGCCCATTAGCTGGCCGCTGATGCGATCAAGGCTGGCCATCAGCATGGCGCAGCCGAGTAGCAGCAACAGCACTTCACTGACCCGGAAGAACACCTGCCAGCCAATCACCTTGCTGCTTTGTTGCAGCAGGTAGAAGCACAGCAGGCCGAGCAGCAGGCCGAGCAGGCCACCCGTGATGAAACCGGCCAGTTCGGTGCCCGGCTGGCTGCCGACCCCGTAGAGGAATATCACCGTTTCGCTGCCTTCCCGGGCAATGGCCAGCATGACCAGTAGCATCAGGCTCAGGTAGCGGCCCTCCTGCAGAGCGCTGCCGGCCTGGCTTTCCAGCTCGCGGCGGAGTTGTCGGCCGTGCCGCGCCATCCAGGCCAGCATATGCAGGATCAGCAGGCTGGCGCACAAGGTCATGCCGGCCTGGAACCATTCGCCGGCACTGTCGTTGAGCCAGCTGCCGGCCAGCATCATGGCCGCGCCCAGCAGGCTGGCCAGGCCCAGGCCAAGGGCTACGCCAGCCCACAGGTGACGCATGGCCAGGCGGTTATCCGGTTGTCGCTGCAACCAGGCATACAGAATACCGACGACCAGCAGTGCTTCGATGCTTTCACGCCAGACGATGAACAGGGCTTGGCCCATAGTAGGTCTCCTCGACTGCGGCGCACCGCGCGCCTCTGAGCAGGGGGTGAATCACTGGGCGATGATCTCGCCTTCGGGCAGGTCCATGCGGAACTCGTCGAAAAACGGGTAGCGTCCGGGTTTCAACGGGTGAATCACCACGAACGACTGGGCACCGGGAGACAGCACCTTTTCCACGCGCAGCGGGGTGCTTTCGAACTCGATGGGGCCTGTGCCGACGTTCTTGACGATGATCTTGAAGCGCTGGCCGGCAGGTACTTGCAGGCGCGGCGGGGTGAACTGGCCATCCCTGACGTGCAGTTCGTAGGTGGGCAGGCCGGCGGCCTGGCTGGTGCTGGCCAGGCCCAGGGTGGCCAGCAGGAAAATCACATGACGCATGTTCAGGCTCCACAAACGACAGCGGGCGCGACCTCTGCGGACGCGCCCCGGGGGAAGCAAGCAGCGGCAGGCAGCGCATGGCGTACCTGCCGGCGGCGATCAGTAGCCGCCTTTCTTGCCGATGCCGGCATAGGTGAACTCGTACTTCAGTTCGCACCGCTCGAACCAGGGCTGCACGCCGGTTTCCTTGTCGGTATGCCGGCCAAAGTCATGCCCGCCATGCGCATTCGCCTGGGCGTCGGGTGGGGTGATGATGTAGGTCAGCTGGTACTTGCCTGGCCCTTGCAGCTTGATGTTGTCGCCGTAGTGCGGGCCGTCATTGGCCACCATGGCGTGGAAGTCACCCTGCTGGGTCTGCCCGCCGACCTTGCTGAGGATGTAGCTGACATTCAGGTAGGGCACGAAACTGCCTTCCTGGAAGCCTTGCGGGTTGTTTTCCAGCGCGCTGATATCGGCTTCCATGTGCACGTCGGATTCCGCAGCGGCGCGCATGACGCCAGGTGGGTCCATTTCGATAGGCTGCAGGTACACCGCGCCGATTTCCAGGCCGCCACATTGCTGCGGCTCACCAATCGGGTATTCCTTGGCGTGCAGGCTGCCGGCTGCCAGCAGGGCAGCCAGGGGAAGCAGGGCAAGACGAGACATGGAGCAACTCCGTTAGCGTGGTAATGAACAGGCGTCCATGCTAATGCGCTGCGCTTGCTGCTGATAATGATTCTCGTCAATTTTTACTGGATTTTTACAAAGTATTTCCGAGTGCCAGGCTGTGCAGGGCCTTTTCCAGGCAGCCCAGGGCCAGTTCCACTTCATGGGCCGTGACATTCAGGGCTGGGGAAAAACGCAGCACGTCCGGCTGTGCCGCATTGACCAGCAAGCCATGCTGCTGGGCCTGGTGGGCCAGCTCGGCGGCGTTGCCGGCGGGCAAGGGCAGCGCCTGCAACAGGCCCAGGCCGCGCGGCTGGCCCAGGGCAAAGCGCTCGGCCAGCTGAGTCAGGCCTTCCTGCAGTTGCGCGGCGCGCTCGCGCACCTGGGCGAGGAAACCATCACTCAGCAGCTGCTCCAGCACCGCCAGACCGACGGCACACATCAACGGGTTGCCATGGTAGGTGCCACCCTGCTCACCGGGGGCGAAGCAGCAGGCGGCGTTGCGCGCCAGCAGTGCGGCCAGTGGCACGCCGCCACCCAGGCCTTTGCCAAGGGTGAGGATGTCGGCCTGTATCCCGTAGTGCTGGGCAGCGAGCAGTGCGCCGCAGCGTCCCATGCCGGTTTGTACCTCGTCGAGAATCAACAGGGCCTGGCGTTCACGGCACAGGCGTGCCACGCCTTGCAGATAGCGCGGGTCGGCTAGCCGTACGCCGGCTTCACCCTGCACGGGTTCGAGCAGCACCGCCACGTGCTCGTGGCCCAGGCAGGCGGCCAGGGCGGGCAGGTCGTTTAGCGGCACCTTGTCGAAGCCGTCCGGCTTGGGCTCGAACAGCGTGGCGAAGGCCGGCTTGCCGGAGGCGGCCATGGTGGCCAGGGTGCGTCCGTGGAAACTGTGCTGCAGGGTGACAATCCGCCAGGCGCCTGGCTTGTGCAGTTGCCCCCACTTGCGTGCCAGCTTGATCGCCCCTTCGTTGGCTTCGGCGCCGCTGTTGAGGAAATACGCCTGGTCGAACCCCGTGGCCTGGCAGAGCCGCGCGGCGAGGGCCAGTGCCGGAGCGTTATACAGGCCGGGGCCGGGGTTAATCAGTTGGGCGGCCTGCGTGCAGAGCGCCTGGACCACTGCCTGCGGGCTGTGCCCCAGGCTGTTGACTGCCCAGCCCTGGGTGAAGTCGAGCAGGCGGCGCCCCTGCTGATCTTCCAGCCAGGAGCCCTGGCCGGCGACGAAGCACTGTGGCGGGCGCTGGCAGGTCTGCATCAGGTAGTTGTGTGGCTCAGGGCTGTTCATCGGTAACCGTCTCCAGGTGATAGTCCACGCCGAGCAGGCGAATGCCAGCCGGCCCCTGCTCGATCAGTCGGCGTACCTCATGGCGGCGCTGTACCTGCAGGGTAAAGCCCTGCTGTTCGCTAAAGCGCTGGCGCAGCAGGGCCAGCAGCGTCGGGTAGTGGCGGGCGCTGACCGGCATGCAGGTCAGCAGCACGTCCTGGGCATACAGGCTGATCTGGTAGTCGCTCATTGCCTCGCCTCGCTGGCTACGCCGGTGAGGCGCCGCTGCCAGTCTTCGACGCCGCCGCTGCGCAGGCGCTCGGCGGCGGTCTGGCGCCAGCGCGGGGTCAGTGTTGCGCAGTCGGCCAGGCGCTGCAGGCCGTCGCGCTGCAACGGAGCCTGCAAGTAGTGATGCAGGGCTTCGGCCACGCTCAGGCGCTGGCCATCGCCCTGCAGCCGCTGCCAGCGCGCCGTGGCACTGACCCGTCCCGGCTGCAGCACGCGGTACAGCCAGCCGCACCGGCCGTTGCCCTGCATGAGCTGGGGCAGCTCGGCGAGGTTCCAGCGCCGCCACAGGCGGTAGCAGGGCGAGCGGGGCTGGCTGACCTGCAGCACGGCTTCGCCCCAGCTGAAAATGTCGCCGATACACACCTGGCTTTCCACAAGGCCCAGGCTGGAAAGATTTTCCCCAAAGGCCGGCGCCTGCCAGGCCTGTGCGGGGAAGTGCTGCTGCCAGTACGCGTAGTGCTCGGCCGGGTAGTGATGCAGTGCACGCTCGCTGCCGCCATGCACGCGGCTGTCGGCCTGCTCGTCGCCACGCAGGCCGAGGCTGTCCAGCCAGAGCTCGCCGAGAGCCGGCTGCTTGTCGATGGCGCTGAGCAGGTCTGGGTAAATTTCTTTGGTTTTTCCTAAGTAAACGCCGCAAATCTGCATGATGACCCCGCGTGTGGTTCGCTGGATGGCTACTGGATATATGGTTTTCAAGGCAGTCTAAAAGTCGGCTCGCTCAGCTACTATTTGGAAATAGCAGTTTTTTTCATAAGGGATGCTTATGGATTTGCGCCAGTTGCGCTATTTCGTCGCGCTCTACGAGGAAGCCCATGTCGGGCGCGCCGCTGAACGGTTGTGTCTGTCGCAACCGGCGCTCTCGCAGCAGATGCGGCATTTGCAGGAGAACCTGCAGGTGGAGCTGTTTCAGCGCCAGGGGCGTGGGCTCAGCCCCACGCTGGCGGCGCACAGCCTGTATGGCCATGCCCGGGAACTGCTGCGCGCTGCCGAACGTACCCGCGAGGCGCTGCAGGTGTTTCGCGGGCAGGCCAGCCAGACCCTGGCCCTGGGAGTTTTGCAAACGGTCAATGCCAGCCTGGTGCCAGCTTTGCTGGAACGTTTACAGCAGCGTCAGCCGCATTGGCTGGTGCAGATCCATGAGCTGTCGGCGGCGGAGATCGAACGACGCCTGCTGGCCGGCAGCCTGGACATCGGCATCAGCTACCTGCCGCCGCGCCAGGCCGCCCTGCATGGGCAGCTGCTCTACGAGGACGAGCTGCAGCTGGTGGTGGCGCCCGGGCATGCGCTGCAGGCATTTCGCAAGGTGTCGCTGGCGCAGGCTGCCGAGCAGCCGATGCTGTTGCTGGGCGAGGAGTTCCGGGTGCGCCAGGTCTGGCAGGAGCAGTTGGCCCGCGAGGGGCGGCGGCCGCGGCTGCGCGCCGAACTCAATCACATTGCCGGGATTCTCGACAGCCTGGCGCACACCGGCCTGGCCAGCGTACTGCCGGCCCGTGCCCAGCGCCTGCATGCCAACCAGCAGCTGTTGTGGAAGCCGATCAGCGAGCCGCCGATCGCCTTGCAGGTAGGCCTGCTCTACCGCGACAGCCAGCGCCAGCAGGCCAGTCTGGCGCTGTTGCGGGCCTTACTGGAGGATTGAGCCTGGCTGCCAGGCCGTTGCCCAGCGCCGCTGTCCAGGGAATGGCCGGCTAAGGCTTGCAGGGCAGCTGGAAGTCGATGTGGTAGTGCTCGTCATGGCGCACCCAGGGCTTGTTGGGTGAGAAGTACATGACCTTGTCCAGGCCGCGGCCTTCCTTGCTGGCCAGTAGTTGGGCGAGCAGCACTGGGTCGAAGATCACTCGCTGGATGGCGATACCCTGCTGGCGCGCGGCGGCGTGCAGGGCCCAGAGGTGCCGGGCCATGGCCGGGTAGTCGATGTGCAGGGCGGCATAACGGCCCTGCTGGTCGAACTCGATGTCGTAGCCCAGGCGATTGTCCAGGCCGATGGGCAACAGCGCGCTGTCGCCCTGGGCATTGCGCACGGGGACAAAAAAGTCGACGGACAGGCCGTTCTGGTGGGTTTTGTGCGGTGCAAAGGGACCGCCTTGCCGCCAACCCGTCTCGCCGTAGACGTAGCGTACCTCGGGCGCGCTCTGCTGCAGGCGGGCGTAGGCATCGACCACCACGGCATGCACCTGGCTGTGTACATAGGTGCGTCCGGCGAGTGCCGCCAACTGGCTATAGGCCTGGAAATTGGGTCCTTCGCCGGGCAATGCCCAGCCGTTTTCCAGGCGTCCTGCCGCGGTGCTGCCGAAACACTGGCTAGCCGGTTCGCCGGCGTGGCTCAGAGCGCTGCCCAGCAGGAGCAGGGCGGCCAGTAGCGAAGCGGCGGGGAAGACAGGGTGCATGGATCATCCTTGATGGGGCGCGCTGCGCCGGGGGCGATTTTATACCCCGCGGCGCGGCGCCGGTCGAGCCGCTTGCCGTGGCGGAGGGCTACAGACCGAGCAGATTGGCGACGTAGTCGGCATCCTTGTCGCCACGCCCGGACAGGTTGACCAGGATGTGCTGGTCGGCTGGCAGGCTGGGCGCTACGCGCATGGCCCAGGCCACGACATGTGCACTTTCCAGGGCGGGGATGATGCCTTCCACGCGCGACAGGGTCATGAAGGCCTCCAGACATTCCTGGTCGGTGGCGGTCTGGTAGCTGACCCGGCCAATATCCTTCAGGTAGCTGTGCTGCGGGCCGACCCCGGGGTAATCCAGCCCGGAGGCGATCGAATGCACGGCGGCCGGCTGGCCCTGGGCATCTTCCAGCACGTAGCAGGCCATGCCATGCAACTGGCCGGGCTTACCTTTGCTCAGCGTGGCCGAATGTCGGCCTTCGCGCTCCAGCCCTTCGCCGGCAGGTTCCACGCCGACCAGGTTGACAGCCTCATCGGCGAGGAACGCGGTGAACATGCCCATGGCGTTGGAGCCACCTCCCACACAGGCGCTCACATAGTCAGGCAGGCGACCATGCCGGCTGAGAAACTGCTCGCGTGCCTCGTTGCCGATGATGGCCTGGAAATCGCGGACCATCTTCGGGAACGGATGCGGGCCGACCACCGAGCCGATGGCGTAGATGTAGTTGTGCGGGTCCTTGAGGTATTCCTCGAAGGCACTGTCCACCGCTTCCTTGAGGGTTGCCGCACCGCGAGTCACTGGCACCAGCTTGCAGCCGAGGATCTTCATCTTGGTGACGTTGGGGTGTTCCTTCTCGATGTCCACCTGGCCCATGTGGATCTCGCAGGGAATGCCGACCAATGCGCAAGCGGTGGCCAGCGCCACGCCATGCTGTCCGGCGCCAGTTTCGGCGATGACTTTCTGCTTGCCCATGAACTTGGCCAGCAGGGCCTCGCCCAGGCAGTGATTGATCTTGTGGGCGCCGGTGTGATTGAGGTCTTCGCGCTTCAGATGGATCTGCGCACCACCCAGCTGACTGGACAGACGGCGGGCGTGGAAGATCGGGCTGGGGCGGCCGACATAGTCGGCGAACAGGCTGGCCAGTTCTTCCTGGAAATCGGCGCGCTGGCGGATTTCCTCATAGGCGCGGTTGATGTCGTCCATGGCCTGTTTCAGTTCGGGCGGAACGTACTGGCCACCATAGGGGCCGAAGAAGCCCTGGGCATCCGGCATGGCGGCAAATTCGCGGGTGTTGCTCATGGTGTCGATTCCATCGGGTCGGCGGGCGATGGCGCATCTTACCGATTGGCGCCTCGGTCAGGAATCGTGCGACCGTCGGTCGCAGGGCTAGAAGCGCTCGCGTTCGCCCAGGTAGCGCCATTGCCCGGCCGGCAGTTTGCCCATGCTGACGCCGCCGACGCGGATGCGTTTCAGCGCGGCGACATGCAGGCCTACGCTCGCGCACAGTTGCTGCAGGCAATGCTCGCCGGGCTGCTTGAGGACCAGACGCAGATGGCTTTCGTTCTGCCAGCTGGCCTTGCAACGCGGCAACTGGCGGCCCTGCCACGAGATGCCCTGGCGCAGGCGTTCCAGTCCGCCGGGAGCCAGCTCGCCACGCACCGCGACAATGAACTCTTGCTCCAGGCGGGCAGCGTCTTCGCGCAGCTTGCGCAGGGTACGCCAGTCCTGGCTGAACAGCACCAGGCCGGAGGCCCCGGCGGGCAGCGGCAGGGCCTGCTGCTGGCGCTTGAGATGCGCCTTGAGTGGCCGCAGCGGGCTGGGATCATCCGCCCAGTGCTGGTCATCGCGCAGCTCGCCCTGGCTATCAGGGAGAGCGGGTTGATGCCACAACAGGCTCACTTCCGGCAGGGCTTCGGCGCGTGCTCCCGACAGCAGGCTGACCTGCTGGTTGCCGACGGCAAATTGCGGCTGGTCGACCACGATGCCGTCGACCGTGACCCAGCCACCCTCGATGTACAACTCGGCTTCGCGGCGCGAACAGCCGATCAGGGCGATCAGGCGCTTGGACAGGCGTTGGGTCTCAGACATGCAGGCTCTCGGTGCCGGGGAGAGTCACCCGGCTGGCAATGGAACAGGGCCGACAAGGCCGGCCCTCAGGTTCAGCGGTGAGGCTTCAGACCAGCTCGGCCCACAGGTCGTATTCGTCGGCATCGACGATGCGCACGCGTACCTTGTCACCTGGTTGCAGCTGGGGCGCGTCGATGAACACGCTACCGTCGATTTCCGGCGCATCCGCCCAGGAGCGCGCCACGGCGCCTTCCTCGTCCACTTCATCGACCAGCACTTCGATTTCACGGCCGATCTTGGCCTGCAGGCGCTGCGCACTGATGGCCTGCTGATGGGCCATGAAGCGTTCCCAGCGGGCCTGCTTGATCTCGTCGGCTACCGGCTCCAGGCCCAGTTCGTTGGCCGGGGCACCGTCTACCGGGCTGTACTGGAAACAGCCGACACGATCCAGCTGCGCTTCGCTCAGCCAGTCGAGCAGGTACTGGAAGTCTTCCTCGGTTTCGCCGGGGAAGCCAACGATGAAGGTGGAGCGGATGGTCAACTCGGGGCAAATCTCTCGCCAGCGCTTGATACGCTGCAGGGTCTGATCCTCGAAGGCCGGGCGCTTCATGGCCTTGAGCACCTTGGGGCTGGCGTGCTGGAAGGGGATGTCCAGGTAAGGAAGGATCTTCCCGGCGGCCATCAGCGGAATCAGGTCGTCGACATTCGGGTAGGGGTAGACATAGTGCAGGCGTACCCACACACCCATCTTGCCAAGGGCTTCGCAGAGTTCGAGCAGGCGGCTCTTGATCGGCTGGCCGTCCCAGAAGTCCATCTTGTACTTGAGGTCGACGCCATAGGCGCTGGTGTCCTGGCTGATCACCAGGATTTCCTTGACGCCGGCCTTGACCAGGCGTTCGGCTTCGGAGAGCACCTCGCCGACCGGGCGGCTGACCAGCTTGCCGCGCATCGAGGGGATGATGCAGAAGCTGCAACTGTGGTTGCAGCCTTCGGAAATCTTCAGATAGGCATAGTGGCGCGGGGTCAGCTTGATGCCCTGCGGTGGAACCAGGTCGACAAACGGATCGTGGTCGATCTTCGGCGGTACCACTTCATGCACCGCCTGCACCACCTGCTCGTACTGCTGCGGGCCGGTCACCGCGAGTACGCTGGGATGCACATTGCGGATGGCATCCTCGGCCACGCCCATGCAGCCGGTGACGATGACCTTGCCATTCTCGGCGATGGCCTCGCCGATGGTGTCCAGTGACTCGGCCTTGGCGCTGTCGATGAAGCCACAGGTGTTGACCACCACCACATCGGCGTCCTCGTAGGTGGGCACGATCTGGTAACCCTCCTGGCGCAGCTGGGTGAGGATGCGCTCGGAGTCGACCGTGGCCTTGGGGCAGCCAAGGGAAACAAAGCCGACTTTCGGCGAGGAGGTGCTGGTCATGGATACCTCTGGCGGACGTGGCAGGCGCCAACGGCGCCGCTGATCAAAAAGCGCGCAATTCTAGCGGCGCCGGCCGCGCTTGGCCAGCGTCGTCTGCCGACGCGCTTCAGTGGCTGCGGCGGGTGGGGAGCATGCGGGTCAAGGTGTTGTCGCGCTGCAGGTAGTGATGCACCAGCGCGGCTAGGGCATGTCCGCCAATCAGCAGGTAGCCGAACTGGCCAAACAGCTCGTGGGCTTCCTTGATCTGCCCGGCCAGTTGTTGGTCGGGGGCGATCAGGGCGGGCAGTTGCAGGCCGTAGAAGGGGATCGGTTTGTCGGCGGCGCTGAGGATCATCCAGCCGGCTAGCGGCGCGCCGATCATCAGGCCATACAACGCCAGGTGCATCAGGTTGGCGACACGGGCCTGCCAGCGCGGCAGTGGTGGGACGATGGCCGGCGTCGGCGCCATCAGGCGCGCCGCCAGGCGTAGCCAGACCAGGGCAAAGATGCTCAGCCCCAGCATGAAGTGCCACTGTTTAAGCAGTTCGCGGGGTTCGCTGCCCTTGGGAAAGTTGCCTTTCAATTCGATGCAGGCGTAGACGCCGATGAATAACAGCAGCATCAGCCAGTGCAGGGCAATGGACAGGTGACCGTAGCGTGCGGGGGTATTTTTCCAGCTCATGGGACAATCCTCGGGAGGGGTGTTCCCAGCTTAGTCGAGCTGGCTTAACTGAGGCTTAACGGATGCTCAGGCGCGCAGCGACTGGCGGGTCCGTTCAATCACGGCCTGCAGACGTTGCTGGTCGGCAAAGTGCTCGGGGTAGAGGCGCTCGCTGCGGCGGGCCACGCCCTGGGCGTCGAGCAGTGTGAAGCTGAAGCTGCCCTTGCGGCTTTGTGCGGCGATCAGGCACTGCATGGGGGCGAAGGCCTGGTGCAGGGTATGGATGGCACGTTGTGCTTGTTGTTGGATAGACATGCGGTATTCCTTTAAGAGTGCAAGGCGACTTGTGGTCGCGATTGTTCCGTCCGAACCGGCGAGGTGAGCCGGATAGTCCTTGTCGGAGCGGTGGGTGGCGGAAAAGTTCCCGGATGGAGCCTTTCCGGCGGGTCCCTGTGCGGCACGTCGGGCCTGGGCCTGTGTTGTGCGTGAGAGGAACGCTAGCAGCGCGATGCGTCAGTTGCGTGACAGGCTGGCCGCGACCAGGCAAGGTCCTGGCTGGCGGCTGCGGATTCGTCCAGCGCTGTGCAAGCAACTGGCTGGGCGAAGATCGCGCATCGGCGAAGTGAGATGAACCAGGCGGGCAGTGCACGCTTTTCAAGGTTCAATAAAAAACCAGGCCCTGACTGGGTTGCAGTCAGGGCCTGGCACTAAACTGGTTGCGGGAGCAGGATTTGAACCTACGACCTTCGGGTTATGAGCCCGACGAGCTACCAGACTGCTCCATCCCGCGGCGGCCATTCTATCGATTGCGTGTGCTTTGTCAATCGATATTTGCGAATTGATAAATTGATTGAATCAAGAACGCGAAAACGAAAAAGCCACTCCGAAGAGTGGCTTTCCGAGAAAACTGGTTGCGGGAGCAGGATTTGAACCTACGACCTTCGGGTTATGAGCCCGACGAGCTACCAGACTGCTCCATCCCGCGCCGGCCATTCTACGTACAGGCGGCGCTCTGTCAACCTGTTCTTGTGAAAAAAGCTATTTTGTTCAGAGGCTTAGCTGCTGCCAGTGATACACTGAGCTTCCGCCAGGCCGCGCCATGCCTGGCCTGTGGCGTTTTGCAGGAGGCGCTGTGCGCAAGATCATTCACGTTGACTGCGACTGTTTTTACGCTGCCATCGAGATGCGCGACGATCCTGTCTTGCGTGGTCGGCCGCTGGCCGTAGGTGGTCCTGCGGAGCGTCGCGGGGTGATTGCTACCTGCAATTACGAGGCGCGCGCCTGGGGGGTGCGCTCGGCCATGTCCAGCGCGCAGGCGCTCAAGCTGTGCCCGGACCTGCAGATCGTCAAGCCGCGCATGGACGTCTACAAGGCTGTGTCGCAGGAAATACACACCATCCTGCGTGATTACAGCGAACTGATCGAGCCGCTGTCGCTGGATGAGGCCTATCTGGACGTCAGTGACAGTCCGCATTGTGCCGGCAGTGCCACGCGCATGGCCGAGGAGATGCGTCAGCGCATTCGCAGCCAGTTGCAGATCACCGTGTCGGCGGGCGTGGCGCCGAACAAGTTTCTGGCCAAGATTGCCAGCGACTGGCGCAAGCCCGACGGACTGTTCGTGATTACGCCAGAGCAGGTGGCCGACTTTGTCGCGACCTTGCCGGTGGCCAAACTGCATGGCGTGGGCAAGGTCACCGCGGAGCGCATGGCGCGCCTTGGCTTGCAAACTTGTGCCGACCTGCAGGAGTGGTCGCGTCTGGATTTGCTGCGCGAGTTCGGGCGTTTTGGCGAGCGTCTCTACCAATTGGCGCGTGGCCGCGACGAGCGACCGGTGCAGGCGGACAGCGCGCGTCAGTCGGTGAGTGTCGAACATACCTTTGACAAGGATCTGCCCGACCTTAGCAGTTGCCTGGCGCAGCTGCCGGCACTGCTGGAAAGCTTGCAGCGACGCATGGCCCGGCTGGACAGCCGCTATCTGGCCGGCAAGCCGTTCGTCAAAGTGAAGTTTCACGACTTTACCCAGACTACTCTGGAGCAGGCCGGGGCCGGACACGATGCGCAGAGCTATGAGCTGCTCCTCAACGCGGCCTTTGCCCGGGGCAACAAGCCGGTGCGGCTGCTGGGCCTGGGTATGCGGCTGGTTGACCGGAGCACACGTTTGCAGCAGCTGGAGCTGTTCTAGGCGGGTTGTGCTTTCAGGAGCGTTCGGGCCATAGGCGGATCGGCTTGCCGTTGGCCGGCCACAGGCGGATTTGCTCGATCGGCGAGATATCCCAGCGTTCGACTTGGCTCAGGGCTTCCAGAAAGCGCTGTTCCTGTTCCATCAATGCCGGCGCGCAGAGCTTGCGCGTGCTTCCGGGCTGCGCAAAACGCAGGTGCTGACCGTGCAGCTGGTAGCTGGCGAACCAGTGGTTGCAGCCTGCGGTGCCATAGGCGCGGCCATCGGCACCCAGGGTAATGGTCAGGTGGCTGCGATCAATCAGTGGTCGCTCGCCGATCCATTCCACGCGCAGGGCGCGCTCTTCGGGCAGGCCATCGGGTTGACTGGCGCAACCGCCGAGCAGGGCGACGGCCAGTAGGCAGGCGAAATGACGGCTCATGCGTGGTTCTCCGTGTGGCAGGCAGGGCACAGGTGCTGTTGTTGCTGGCTGTGCCAGCCCAGTTCGGCCAGGCGTGCGTTGGCGGCGGTGGGGCGTGCCGCTTCGCCAAGGCTGGCATCCACGGCAAATTCGAAATCGAGGACGCGCTGGCAGCTGTCGCAATGTACCTGCCAGTTGAGGATAGCCAATTCGCGGAAGGACGGCCCGCGGGTTACCGCCAGCCACTGTCCGGGCGGGTTGATCAGGTGGCGCACTTTTTCCACTTGCAGGCGCATGAACAGCTCACGACTGCCCTTGAGCGTGACCAGCAGGGTATCGCCGGCCTGGATCGAGCCGCCGTTGCCGGTGACCTGGTAGTGCCCAGGGGACAGGGCACGGCACTCGGTCAGAGTGTGCTGGGGAGAAAGCAGGCTGTAGCGAAAATCGTGTTCGGCCATGGCGCAGGTGGGTCCGGGCGGCGGGAAAGACACAGATGCTAGTGGCCTGTCCGCGCCCTGCCAAGCGACAAATAGGCTTTCAGGCCTGCACCTGGTTGCGCGGCTGGCCGGCCTGCCAGTGGCGGATGTTGTCCAGCGTGGTACGGGCAATGGCTGCCAGCGCTTCGTGGGTGAGAAAAGCCTGGTGTGCCGTGATGATCACGTTGGGGAACGTCAGCAGGCGTGCCAGCACGTCGTCCTGCAGCGGCAGATCGGAGCGGTCGGCGAAGAACAGCTGGGCTTCCTCCTCGTAGACATCCAGGCCCAGATAGCCAAGTTGGCCACTTTTCAGGGCGCCGATCAGTGCCGGGGTATCGATCAGTGCGCCGCGTCCGGTGTTGATCAGCATGGCGCCGCGCTTCATGCGCGCCAGGCGTGCAGCGTCGACCAGGTGATGGCTGTGCGTGTTGAGCGGGCAGTGCAGGCTGATGATGTCGCTGTCGGCAAATAGCTCATCAAGTGCCACGTAACGCCCGCCCAGCACGGTGAAGGCGGGGTCGGGCTGGGGGTCGAAAGCCAGCAGCTGGCAGCCGAAGCCCTGCATCAAACGGGCAAACACCAGGCCGATCTGTCCGCAGCCGACGATGCCCACGGTCTTGCCGGCGATGTCGAAGCCAATCAGCCCATGCAGGCTGAAGTCGCCCTCGCGGGTGCGGTTGTAGGCGCGGTGGACATGCCGGTTGAGTGCCAGGATCAGGGCCAGGGCATGCTCGGCCACGGCGTGTGGCGAATAGGCCGGCACGCGCACCACGCAGAGCCCCAGGCGCTGCGCTGCGACCAGGTCGACATGGTTGTAGCCTGCCGAGCGCAGGGCGATCAGTCGTGTGCCCCCGGCGTGCAGCTGGGTAAGCACCGTGGCGTCGAGCTGGTCGTTGATGAATGGGCAGACCACCTCGTAGCCTTGGGCCAGGGCCGCGGTGCTGGCATCCAGGCGGCCGCTGTGAAAGTGCAGTTGCAGTCCACTGTCCGCTTCGGCGGCGGTAAAGCTGGCCTGGTCGTAAGCCTGGCTGCTGAACAGAATGACGCGCATGGTGGTTGCCTCATGCAGGGTGTGGTGAGCTCAGTTGGCCGGCGTTGTCCAGCAGGGCCGCAATGGCCTGGTCGAGGGTATCCAGGGCGGCGCCGCTTTCCGGGGCATTCTGCTTGAGCAGGGTTTCGCAGTGCTGGCAGGCTTGGCGTAACTGCGGCACGCCACAATAGCGGGTTGCGCCGTGCAGGCGATGCACGCGCTCCAGCAGCAGCTCGCGGGCATTGTCCTCACGCGCCTGGCGGATCGCTGTGCGATCGTCGGCCAGGCCGCCAAGTAGCATGTCGAGCATGTCGGCGGCCAGCATGGTCTTGCCGGCGGCCAGGCGCAGGCCTTCCTCGGCATCGAACAGGGGCAGTGCGCTGAGGTTCGGCAGTGGCTGGTCGGTCGGCACCACGCTGTGCGTGAGGTGCTGGCTGCTCCACTTGAGCAGGGTCTGGCTAAGTTGTCGGGTACTGATCGGTTTGCTCAGGTAATCGTCCATGCCGCTTTGCAGCAGCTGACGCTTTTCATCATGCAGGGCGTGCGCGGTCAGCGCGACGATGGGGGTCGTGCTGCGTCCGCTGTGCTGTTCCTGCTGGCGAATCAGTTGCGTGGCCTGCCGACCATCCATGCCGGGCATCTGCACGTCCATGAAGATCAGGTCGAAGTGTTGCTGGGCGCAGGCGTCCACGGCCTGCTGGCCGCCCTCTACCGCGCAGACGCGTACGCCGAGGTCTTCCAGCAGGGTTTTCACCAGGCGCAGGTTGGCTGGATTGTCATCGACGCACAGTACATCGAGGGTGATGCCGGGTAGCAGCGGGCCGTGCTGGGTGCCCGGGGTATGTCCGGTAAGCAGCGCGGTCAGGGTTTTCTGCAATTTGCTGGTGCACAGTGGTTTGCCCAGCACCGGCAGTTGCTCATCCACCTGCTGCTGGTAGCTGGCCTGTTCGTTGGTAGGGCACAGGACCAGTGTCTGGCAGTTGAGCTGGCGCAGTTGCTGGACATGCCGGGCCAACTGGTTGGCCGGCAGTTCGGCCAGGCGCGCGGCGATGACGGCGCAGGCGATGGGCTCGGCGCTGCTGGCGGCGCGGCCGACCTGTTCGAGCAGGTCCGTCAGGCTGCTGGCCAGCTGTACCTGCAGGCCACAATCTTCCAGTTGGTGTTGCAGCGCCTGGGCGGCCAATGGATGGGCTTCCAGCATGATGCTGCGGCGTCCAGCCAGTTGTCCGGCAAGGTCTTCGGCGTCGGCACGGGCCAACGGCAGGCTGAGGCTGATCCAGAACTCCGCACCTTGGCCAGGAACACTTTCCAGGCCAATTTCACCGCCCATCAGCTCGATCAGTTGCTTGGAAATGGCCAGGCCCAGACCGCTGCCGCCAGCCTGGCGAGTCAGCGAGTTGTCGGCCTGGCTGAAGGCGCGGAACAACTGCTGCTGGTCCTGTTCGGTCACCCCGATACCGCTGTCCTGCACGCTGATGCGCAATTGCGCACGGTCGTCATGCAGGTCTTCGAGCATGGCGCGAACCACGATGTCACCGTGCTCGGTGAACTTGATGGCATTGCTGATCAGGTTGCTGAGTACCTGGCGCAGGCGCAGCGAGTCGCCGAGCAGGTGCAGCGGAGTGTCGCGGTAGACCAGGCAGATCAGTTCCAGATGCTTGGCATGCGCGTTGGGGGCAAATACGGTGAGACAGTCCTGGATCAGATCGCGCAGGTTGAACGGGCTGTTATCGAGGATCAGCCGTCCGGCTTCGATCTTCGAGATGTCGAGGACGCCGTTGATGATCGCCAGCAGGTTGTTGGTCGACTCCTCGATGGTATCCAGGTAGTCGCGCTGTCGTGCCGTCAGGCTGCTCTTTTGCAGGAGCTGGGTGAAGCCGAGCATGGCGTTGAGCGGAGTGCGTATCTCATGGCTCATGTTGGCGAGGAATTCGGATTTGATGCGACTGGTTTCCAGGGCTTCCTTGCGCGCCAGGTCCAGTTCGATGTTCTGGATCTCGATGGTTTCCAGATTCTGCCGGACGTCCTCGGTGGCCTGCTCGATGCTGTTGTACAGCTCTTCCTGGGCGTCCTGCAGGCTTTCCGCCATGCGGTTGATGCCGCTGGCCAAGGCATCCAGGTCATGGCTGCCCAGATGGGGCAGGCGGGTATCCAGATGGCCCTCGCTAAGGCGTGCTACGCCTTGCTGGATATGTTGCAGCGGCTGCTCGATGGCGCGGCCCAGGCGCAGGGCCAGCAGGGTGCCGCCGAGCAGGGCGGCGAGGCTGAACA
Organism: Pseudomonas fluvialis; assembly: GCF_002234375.1. Taxonomy (GTDB): domain Bacteria; phylum Pseudomonadota; class Gammaproteobacteria; order Pseudomonadales; family Pseudomonadaceae; genus Aquipseudomonas; species Aquipseudomonas fluvialis. The sequence goes on along the minus strand of NZ_NMQV01000005.1, from coordinate 31,279 downwards.
GCAAGGCGCCGAGCAGATGGCGATAGCCAAGCAGCAGGGCGCGCTCCTGGGACAGTTCCAGTTCCAGCCAGCCCAGCAACTGCTCCTCGCCCCGTGTCGGAGTAATGCTCAGGTGCTGATCGAGGATCGGTAGCAACAGACGCCAGGCTTCGCCGTTACCGGTGGCAACCCTGTGCCAGCCCTGGGTCGGCGCCTGGCTGGGCTGCAGGCGTGGGCCAGCTTGCAGCAAGGGTATGCGCTGCGGATCGCTGAGGCGCAAGGCGCGGACATCGTCCTGTTGCAAGGCCTGCTGGATGATTTCCTGCAGGCGTGGCAAATCCTGACGCTGCAAGGGGCGCGCAGTGTCGCGGGCGATCTGCTCGGCGAGCAGGTTGCCGCGTTGCTGCAGTTGCGCATGCAGCTGCTGGAAGTGCAGCCAGGAGAAATATCCCCCCAGCAGCAATGCCAGCAGACAACTGGGCAGCAGGGTCAGCATGACTACCCGGCCCTTGATGCCAAGATCCTTGAACACGTTAGCTACTCCCTGAGGTCTGGGTGCAGTTTAGCCAGTCCGTGCATAGGAATCTGCAGCGGTTTTTGGCATAGTAAATAAGTTGAAAGTATTTGCATTTAGGTTTGCATATGAATCTGTCTCCTACTGCGCGCATTCTGGCGGTTGAGGATGACCCGCTGTTGGCTGGTCCGCTGTGTGATGACCTGCGTCGCCGGGGATTTACCGTCGAGCATTGCGCGGACACCCAGAGTGCGCGCCAGCGTCTTGCCGCACAGCCGTTCGACCTGCTGCTGCTGGATATCCTGCTGCCGGGGCAGGACGGCCTGGCATTCCTTGCCAGCCTGCGGCAGCGCAGTGCGGTGCCGGTGATCATGATGTCGGCGCTGGGCGCTGAGCAGCAGCGTATTGCCGGCTTCAGCCAGGGCGCCGACGACTACCTGGCCAAGCCATTCAGCCTCGAGGAAATGGCCGTGCGCATTGCCGCGGTGTTGCGGCGGGTCGCCTACGAGCGCCAGACCCGGCAAGTACGCAGCGAGTACGCCAGCCTGTGTCTCGACGAACAGCGTGGCGATGTGCGCTACCAGGGGCAGTGGGCGGGTTTGACGGCCAGTGAGTACCGTGTGCTGGAGGTGTTGCTGGCGCATGCCGACGAGGTCCTGAGCAAGGCCTTCCTCTACCAACAGGTCTTGCAGCGCAGCTATTCACAGCATGACCGCAGCCTGGACATGCATGTCAGTCATGTGCGTCGCAAGCTGGCACGCCTTGACTACCCCGTCGAGCGCTTGCAAACGGTATGGGGACGCGGCTACCTGTTCAGCAGCCAGGTGCATTGAGGTGCTTCCCGGTCGACATTCATTGTTCTGGCGACTGGCCCTGCTACTGGCCAGCTTCTGTCTGCTGGTGGTGTGGCTGAGCTGGATCTGGGGTGGGCGCCTGGCGCAGCAGTCCTTTCACCTAAACGAGGAGGCGCAGGCGCAGCTACGCCAGTACGCCGTTGAGGCCGAACAGGCCTGGCAACAGTCCGGCCCGGCCGGTGTGGATGCCTGGCTGGCTCGGCTGGCCGAGCGGGAGGCCGGCTGGGCCAGTGTGCTGGGCGCGAATCTACAGCCATTGGGCAGCCAGGCGTTGAGCCCGCTGCAGTACCAGCAGCTGACCTTTCTGCGTGGCGTCGATTGGCCGATGAGTCCGCGTCAACGCGGCTTGCCCTATCTCAGCCTGCCCTTTGCCGAGCAGCCTGAGCAGGGCAGATTGGTCATGCAGTTGCCGCTGCGCTTTTTGCCCGAAGGGTTCAACCCCTGGTTGCAGTGGCTGATCCATGGCTTGTTACCCCTGTTGCTCAGCCTGCTGCTGTGCGTGGCGCTGTATCGTCTGCTACTGGCGCCGCTGCGCCAGTTGCAGGCCCAGGCCAATGCCTTGCGCGGTAACCGTCTGGATTGGCGGGGAACGCGGGCGTTGAGTCGTCGCCAGGACGAGCTGGGCGAGTTGGCGCGCGCCTTCGATCATATGACGGCACGCCTGCAGGGCAGCCTGAACTTCCAGCGCCAGTTGCTGCGTGATCTGTCTCACGAGCTGCGTACGCCGCTCAGTCGCCTGCGTGTGGCCGGCGAGGCTGCCGGCGAGCTGGATGCTTTGCGCCAGCGGCTGGAACGCGAAGTACAGGGCATGCAGCAGTTGGTGGATGCCACCCTGGAGCTGGTCTGGCTGGACAGCGAGCGCCCGCAGTTGCCGCTGCAGGCCGTGTCGCTCCGTGAGTTGTGGCAGGTGCTGGTCGAGGATGCCTGTTTTGAAAGTGGTTGGCAGGCCGCACGCCTGCCTTGTCGGTTGCCCGAGGGCTGCCAGGTGCTGGGGCATCTCAACAGCCTGGCCCAGGCGCTGGAGAACATCCTGCGCAACGCCATCCGCCATTCCCCGGATAACGGGCAGGTTACCCTGAGTGGTGAGCGGCAGGCTGACGACTGGCTGCTGTGTATCGAAGATCAGGGCGGTGGCGTGGCGGTGGATGCCCTGGAAAGCATCTTCCGACCTTTCACCCGGCTCCAGGCCGAGCGCCCGGGAGGTGAGGGCTATGGCCTGGGCCTGGCGATTGCCCGGCGCAATATCGAGTTGCAGGGTGGTGCGCTGTGGGCGGAAAACGGCTGCGCGGGCCTGCGCCTGATGCTGCGCCTGCCGGCGGCCGACTAGCACTGAATTGGCGGCCAGTCATATGGCCGGCTCACGTTTGCCGCTATCATGTGCGCCTTTCTCCGCCGGATTGCGAAGCTGTCATGACCCTGCATTTCCCCACCATTGCCGACTGCATCGGCAATACGCCGCTGGTGCGCCTGCAGCGCCTCGGTGGCCATCCGAGCAATACCCTGCTGGTCAAGCTAGAGGGCAACAACCCGGCCGGTTCGGTCAAGGATCGTCCGGCCCTGTCGATGATCAGTCGCGCCGAACTGCGTGGCGACATTCGCCCCGGTGACACGCTGATCGAGGCTACGTCCGGCAATACCGGGATCGCCCTAGCCATGGCTGCGGCGATCAAGGGCTATCGGATGATTCTGATCATGCCCAGCAACTCCACCGCCGAGCGCAAGGCGGCGATGAGCGCCTACGGGGCCGAGCTGATTCTGGTCGATGGCATGGAAACCGCACGTGACCTGGCGCTGGCCATGCAGGCCGAGGGCAAGGGCAAGGTGCTCGACCAGTTCGCCAATGGCGACAATCCCGAAGCGCACTACCTGACCACCGGCCCGGAAATCTGGCGGCAGAGCCACGGCGAGATCACCCATTTCATCAGTTCGATGGGCACCACCGGAACCATCATGGGCGTTTCGCGCTTCCTCAAAGAGCAGAATCCGGCGGTACAAATCATCGGCCTGCAACCGCAGGAAGGCGCGGCCATTCCCGGTATCCGTCGTTGGCCGGAGGCTTATCTGCCGAGCATCTTCGAGGCCAGCCGGGTCGACCGGGTCATCGACATGGGCCAGGCGGAAGCCGAGCAGGTCATGCGTCGTCTGGCACGCGAGGAAGGCATCTTCTGTGGCGTCTCCTCGGGCGGTGCGGTGGCCGCCATGTTGCGCCTGGCCCAGGAAGTGCGCGATGCGGTAATGGTCGCGATCATTTGCGACCGGGGTGATCGTTACCTGTCCAGTGGCATTTATGACGCGCCTTGACGTAGCGGCCGGTGCCGCGGGGAGCCTGCATGGCCAAGCGTAGTTCCGGGCTGCGCCTGCAACCGGCGGGTGGCTCGCGGGGCAGCAGCCTGCCGGTGGGCAAGAAGCAGATACTCAGCATTGAGCGACTGGCCCATGATGGCCGGGGCATTGCCCATGCCGAGGGACGCACCTGGTTCGTCAGTGGCGCGCTGCCCGGCGAGCAGGTACAGGCGCGCGTGCTGGCGGCACGCAGTCAGCAGGTGGAAGCACGCGTGGAGCAAGTGCTGCAGGCCAGCGACCTGCGCCGCCCGGCGCCCTGTGCGTTGGCCGGGCAGTGTGGTGGTTGCACCCTGCAACATCTGCCGCATGCCCAACAGGTGGCCCTCAAGCAACGCACCCTGGCCGAGCAGTTGCAGCGCCAGGCCGGCCTGCAGCCTGAACAGTGGGCGGCACCGCTGGTCGGCGAGGAACTCGCCTACCGCCGGCGCGCGCGCCTGGCCGTGCGCTGGGACCCGGCGCAGCGTCACCTGGCCGTGGGCTTCCGGGCGGCGGCCAGTCAGGCGATTGTCGATGTCGAACAGTGCCCGGTACTGGTGCCGGCCCTGCAGCGCCTGCTGGATGGCCTGCCGGCGTTGCTGCGCAGCCTGGACAAGCCGCGCGCGCTGGGACATGTCGAGCTGTTTCATGGCAGTCAGACGGCCCTGTTGCTGCGCCATACGGCAGCGCTCAGCGAAGCCGACCTGCAGCGTTTGCGCCAGTTTTGTGCAGCGCAGCAGGCGCAGCTGTGGCTGCACGGCGAGGGGCAGCCCGTGGCCGACCAACCGGCACCGCTCGGCTACCGGGTGCAGCCGGGTGATCTAGAGTTGCGTTATCAGCCCGGTGATTTCGTGCAGGTCAATGCGCCGCTCAACCAGGCGATGATCGAACAGGCGCTGGACTGGCTGGCGCCCCAGCCTGATGAGCGGGTACTGGATCTGTTCTGTGGCCTGGGCAACTTCGCCTTGCCGCTGGCCCGCCGGGCGGCGAGTGTCGTGGCGGTTGAGGGGGTGGCCAGCATGGTCGAACGGGCGCGACAAAATGCCTGTGACAATCAACTGAACAACCTGGCGTTTTACCAGTCTGATCTGGCCGCTGAGCTGGCCAGCCAGCCCTGGGCGGCGCAAGGTTTTGCCGCCGTGCTGCTCGACCCACCGCGCGATGGCGCGTTGGCCTGTGTGCAGCACATGGCGGCCCTGCGGGCGCAGCGCGTGCTGTATGTATCGTGCAATCCGGCCACCTTGGCACGCGATGCGCAAGTATTGGCCGGGCAGGGCTATCGACTGCAGCGTGCCGGGATGATCGACATGTTTCCGCAGACCGCGCATGTCGAAGCCATGGCCCTGTTTGTCAGACAGCCCTAGCGCACGTCACACCCTATTGGTTTTTGGCAGAAGCCTGCCTGCTGTAGAGAAGGAACACCCATGGTACAGGTCAGGGCACAGCAGCCGGTCAATCAGGACGGCAGCATCAATCTGGAGGCATGGCTCGACTACGTGCAGAGCCTCGATCCGGCACTGCAGCGCGAGGGCTTGCGCCAGGCCTGCGAGTTTGCCCGTGACACCGAGGCGGCGGCCCGAGCGGCGCAGAATATCTGGAAGGATGGTGTGTCCAGTTACCGCACCGGGTTGCAGATCGCCGAGATTCTCGCCGACCTCAAGCTCGATCAGGACAGCCTGGTGGCGGCGATCATCTACCGTGCGGTGCGCGAGGGCAAAACCAGCCTGGTCGAGGTGGAGAAACGCTTCGGTGCGGTGGTCAGCAAGCTGATCGATGGCGTGCAGCGCATGGCGGCGATCAGTGCCAGCCTCAATCCGCGCCAGTCGCTGGTGCTGGGCACCCAGACGCAGGTCGATAACCTGCGCAAGATGCTGGTGGCCATGGTCGATGACGTGCGCGTGGCGCTGATCAAGCTGGCCGAACGTACCTGTGCCATCCGCGAGGTCAAGGACGCCGACGAGGACAAGCGTTACCGCGTGGCCCGCGAAGTGTTCGACATCTACGCGCCGCTGGCGCACCGGCTGGGCATCGGGCATATCAAGTGGGAGCTGGAAGACCTCTCGTTCCGCTACCTGGAGCCGCAGCAGTACAAGCAGATCGCCGCGCTGCTGCATGAGCGGCGTCTCGACCGCGAGCAATACATCAACGATGTCATGAGCCAGTTGCGTGGCGAGCTGGACAGTGCCGGTATCCAGGCCGACATCAGTGGGCGGGCCAAGCACATTTATTCGATCTGGCGGAAGATGCAGAAGAAGGGCCTGCAGTTCAGTCAGATCTACGACGTGCGTGCGGTGCGCGTGCTGGTTCCGGAGGTGCGTGATTGCTACACCACCCTGGGTATCGTGCACAGCCTGTGGCGGCATATTCCCAAGGAGTTCGATGACTACATCGCCAACCCCAAGGAAAACGGCTACCGCTCCCTGCATACCGCGGTAATCGGTCCGGAAGGCAAGGTGCTGGAAGTACAGATTCGTACCCACGCGATGCACGAGGAAGCCGAGCTGGGTGTCTGCGCGCATTGGCGCTACAAGGGCACCGATGTCAAATCCGGCTCCGATCATTACGAAGAAAAGATCGCCTGGCTGCGCCAGGTGCTCGAGTGGCACGAGGAGCTGGGCGACATCGGCGGCCTGGCCGAGCAGTTGCGCGTGGATATCGAACCCGACCGGGTCTATGTGTTCACCCCTGACGGGCATGCCATTGACCTGCCCAAGGGCGCGACACCGCTGGACTTCGCCTATCGGGTACACACGCAGATTGGCCACAATTGCCGGGGTGCCAAGGTCAACGGGCGCATCGTGCCGCTCAACTACAGCCTGCAGACCGGCGAACAGGTGGAGATCATCACCAGCAAGAACGGCGCGCCGAGCCGTGATTGGCTGAACGCCAACCTCGGCTATGTCACCACCAGCCGAGCACGGGCGAAAATTGTCCACTGGTTCAAGCTGCAGGCGCGCGACCAGAACATCATTGCCGGCAAGGCCCTGCTGGAGCGCGAGATTGCGCGTCTCGACCTGCCGCCGGTGGACATGGAGAAGCTCGCCGAGAAGTGCAACCTGAAGACCAGCGAGGACCTGTTCGCCGCGCTGGGCGCCACCGACTTGCGCCTGGCGCAGGTGATGAACCATGCCCAACAACTGGCCGAGCCCGAGCGGGGCAGCCCGCAGCTGGAGCTGATTCCGCGTCGTCCCAGCGTGCCCAGCCGGCATGCCAAGCGCGACGAGGTGCAGATCCAGGGTGTCGGCAACCTGCTCACGCAGATGGCCGGTTGTTGCCAGCCGCTGCCGGGGGACGCCATCGTCGGCTACATTACCGTTGGTCGTGGGGTGACCATCCATCGCCAGGACTGTCCGACCGCTTTGCAGCAGGCGGCCCGCGAGCCAGAGCGCATGATCCAGGTCAGCTGGGGGCCGGTGCCGGTGCAGACCTATCCGGTCGATGTAGTGATCCGTGCCTTCGACCGTTCAGGGCTGCTGCGCGATGTGTCCCAGGTACTGCTCAACGAGCGCATCAACGTGCTGGCGGTGAACACCCGCAGCAACAAGGAAGACAATACCGCATCCATGCTGCTGACCATCGAGATCCCCGATCTCGACGCCCTGGGCCGTTTGCTCGGGCGCATCAGCCAGCTGCCCAACATCATCGAGGCGCGGCGCAATCGCAGTAGCTGATGCGCCCACCGCTGCATCGAGGAATTGTCATGTACCAGCTGGATGACCTGTTGCACCTGATGGCCCGCCTGCGTGATCCGCAGCATGGCTGCCCATGGGATCTGCAGCAGGACTTCGTGAGCATCGTCCCGCATACCCTGGAAGAAGCCTATGAGGTGGCCGATGCCATCGAACAGGGTGATTTTGCCCACCTGCCCGGTGAGTTGGGTGACCTGCTGTTCCAGGTGGTCTATTACAGCCAGCTGGGCCGCGAGCAGGCGTTGTTCGACTTTGCCCAGGTCGTGCATGGCATTACCGCCAAGCTGATTCGCCGGCATCCGCATGTCTTCCCGGATGGCGATTTGTATGGCTCGCCGGATGTGCCGCGCCTCGGCGAAGCGGCCATCAAGCAGCGCTGGGAGCAGATCAAGGCCGAGGAGCGCGCCGAGCGGGCGGCTGAACCGCAGCAGTTGTCGTTGCTCGATGATGTGCCGCAGGCCTTGCCGGCGCTGAACCGTGCCGGCAAGCTGCAGAAGCGCGCGGCCCAGGTCGGCTTCGACTGGCCCGATGCGCTGCCGGTGGTGGACAAGGTGCGTGAAGAGCTCGACGAAGTGCTCGAAGCCATGGCCAGTGGTGACGCGGCGGCACAGGGCGAGGAACTCGGCGACCTGCTGTTTGCCGTGTGCAACCTGGCGCGGCATCTCAAGGTTGACCCGGAGCAGGCGCTACGGGCGGCCAATCACAAGTTCGAACGGCGTTTCCGTCATATCGAACAGGCGCTGCGTGACGCCCAGCAAGATTTTGCGGCATGCAGCCTGGAACAACTGGATGCCCTGTGGGGCGAAGCCAAACAGCGCGAGAAGCAGTCGGCCGGCTGCTGAACAGATAAGCGAGTACCCATGAGTCTTTCCCTACGCGATCAGCTGCTCAAGGCAGGCCTGGTCAATGAAAAGCAGGCCAAGCAGGCCGGCAAACAGAAGCAAAAGGAACAGCGTCTGGCCCACAAGGGCCAGGCGGAACTGGATGACAGCGCCCGTCGGGCCGCGTTGGCGGCCCAGGCGGAAAAGGCCGCGCGTGACCAGGAGCTCAATCGCCAGCAGCAGGAGAAGGCCGAGCAGAAGGCCCGCGCCGCACAGATCAAGCAGTTGATCGAGCGTTCACGTCTGCCCAAGCTGAACAGCGATGACTACTACAACTTCGTCGATGACAAGAAGGTCAAGCGCCTGGCGGTCAATGCGCTGATGCGCGACAAGCTCAGCCGTGGCTCGCTGGCCATCGTGCGGCATGCCGGTGGCTACGAGGTGATTCCGCGTGAAGCGGCGCTGCGTATCCAGGAACGCGATCCGTCGCGCATCGTGCTGTTGAATATCCAGGTGGACAAACCGGATGACGATGATCCCTACGCGGCCTACCAGATTCCCGACGACCTGATGTGGTAGGGGCGGGCTGGCAGGTGGTTGTTCAACCGCCTGCTAGTCCAGAACGGTGCTCAGCCTCGTGCGGCTGGCCTGGCGCTGGGCCAGGTAATCACGCAGTGCGGCCTGTTCGCTGGCGCTGAGCAGCAGGCCGAGCTTGCTGCGCCGCCAGAGGATGTCCTCGGCCTGCTGGGCCCATTCCTCGTCGCACAGGTAATCCACCTCGCGTTGGTACAGGCCGGCGCCAAAGTGCCGGCCCAGTGCCTGGCTGTCGTGGATGCCCTGCAGCAGGCGCCAGACCCGCACGCCATAGCTGTCGGTCCAGCGTTGGGCGAGGCTGGCCGGCAGCCAGACAAAACGTCGACGCAACTGCTCGACCAGTGTTGCGTGGCCCGGCCATTGCTCGCCGCCCGGTAGCGCGGCGTTGGCCGTCCATGCCGGCCCCATTTGCGGCAGGCTGGGTGCCAGCAGCTGCAGGGCCGCCTCGGCAAGGCGCCGGTAGGTGGTCAGCTTGCCGCCAAACACGCTGAGCAGGGGTGCCTCGCCAGGATTCCCGGCCAGTGCCAGGGTGTAGTCACGGCTCACTGCCGAAGGACTGGCGCTGTGGTCGTCGTACAGCGGGCGCACTCCGGAGAAACTGTGCACGATCTGCGCGCGGCTGACCGGCTGGCGAAAGTGCCGGTTGAGTACGGCCAGCAGGTAGTCGATCTCCACGTCGCTGATGCGTACCTGCGCAGGGTCGCCCTGGTACTCACGATCCGTGGTGCCAACCAGGCTGAAATGTTCCTGGAAAGGCAGTACGAAGACGATACGCCCGTCCTCGTTCTGCAGGATGTAGGCGTGCTCGCCCGGGTACAGGCGCGGCAGCACGATATGGCTGCCCTGCACCAGACGCAGCGCGCGGCCGTCCGGTTGCTTGAACAGTTGCAGCAGCTGCGCCGCCCAGGGGCCGGCGGCATTCACCAGTGCGCGCGCGCGCAACGACAGGCGACTGCCATCGCGCCGCTCCAGTTGCAGGTGCCACAGGCCTTTGCTGCGCCGCGCGCCGATGCAGCGGGTGCGGCAGTGCACGTGGGCACCGCGTTCCCGCGCGGCCTGGGCATTGGCCACCACCAGGCGGGCGTCATCGACCCAGCAGTCGGCATACTCGAAGGCCTGGCGAATATCCGCCTGCAGCGGACTGTCTGCGGCCAGACGCAGGTAACGCGAAGCCGCCAGGTGCTGGCGCGGGCCGAGGTGATCGTAGAGGAACAGGCCGGCGCGGATCAGCCAGGCAGGCCTCAGGTGGGCACGGTGCGGCAGGATAAAACGCAGCGGGCGGACCAGGTGGGGGGCCTTGCCCAGCAACACCTCGCGCTCGCCCAGCGCTTCACGGACCAGGCGGAACTGGTAGTGCTCCAGGTAGCGCAAGCCGCCATGGATCAGCTTGCTGCTGGCTGAGGAGGTGTGTGCGGCCAGGTCATCCTGCTCGCAGAGCAACACGCGGAGGCCGCGTCCTGCCGCATCGGCGGCAATGCCGACACCATTGATGCCGCCGCCGATCACGGCCAGATCATAGACTTCGCCAAGCGGGGGATGGACTGGCTGCATGCACGACTCCCGGGCAGGCGTGTCGTACGCCCGCTATCTTGCGTTAAGGTAAGCACATTCTGTGTCAGTTCAGGGACGCACCACGTTTTCCTGACTGGTTTATCCCGCCTACAGGTCGCTGCCGTGACGCCCGCTATCGATGTGCTGAAAAAAGCTGCTGTCGCCCACCAGGTGCTCAGCTACAAACATGACCCGAAGACTGCTTCCTACGGCCTGGAAGCGGCTGACAAGCTGGGACTTGACCCTGCCCAGGTGTTCAAGACCCTGCTGGCGAGCAGTGAGCGCGACGAACTGCTGGTGGCTGTGGTGCCGGTGGCCGGCAGCCTGGACCTCAAGGCGCTGGCCCTGGCCGCTGGCGTCAAGCGCGTGGAGATGGCCGACCCGCAAGCCGCGCAGCGGGCCACCGGTTACCTGCTGGGGGGGATCAGTCCGCTGGGGCAGAAGAAGCGCCTGCGTACCTTCATTGACCAGAGTGCGCGCCAGTATGCGCAGATCCATGTCAGCGCCGGGCGACGTGGCCTGGAAGTCGCGCTGACAGCCGACAGCCTGGCGGCACTGACCCAGGCGGTATTTGCCGATATCGGCCGCTGAACGGAGTTCGCCCATGCGTCTGCCTCCCCCCCTGTTGATGGTACTGGTCGGCCTGTTGATGGCGCTGCTCGCGACGTTTTCGCCGAGCTTGGCCTGGCCGTTGACCCTGCGTGTCGCGTTGGGCGTGCTGTTGGCGTTACTTGGCCTGGCTCTGGCCCTGGCGGGGCTGCTGCATTTTCGCCGCGCGCGTACCACCTTCGATCCGCTGCACCCGGAGCGCGCCTCGCGCCTGGTCAGCTGGGGCATCTACCGGTTTACGCGCAACCCCATGTACCTGGGCATGCTCTGCCTGTTGTTTGGCTGGGCGCTGTACCTGGCAGCGCCTCTGGCCTGGCCAGGGCCGCTGGTATTTGTCTGGCTTATGAACCGCTGGCAGATCGCTGCCGAGGAGCGTGCCCTGCAGCAGCTGTTCGGCGAGGATTTTTTGCGCTACCAGGCCCGCGTGCGGCGCTGGCTCTAACCCCATCGTCGAGGAACGCACATGTCTCAGTATCTGTTGGCTATCGATCAGGGTACGACGAGCAGCCGGGCCATCCTGTTCAGCGCCCAGGGGTTGCCGGTGGCCAGTGCGCAGCAGGAGTTCAAACAGTATTTCCCCTGCGATGGCTGGGTCGAGCATGACGGCGAGGAGCTCTGGCTGAGCACCCTCAAGGTCTGTCGCCAGGCGTTGGCCGACAGTGGACTGTGCGCCAGCCAGGTGGCGGCCATCGGTATCACCAATCAGCGCGAAACGACCCTGGTGTGGGATGCGCAGACAGGGGTGCCGATCCACCCGGCGATCGTCTGGCAGGACCGGCGTACCGCCGACTATTGCGCGCAGCTCAAGGCCGACGGACACGAGGCCTGGGTCAGTGAGCGTACCGGCTTGCTGATCGATCCTTATTTCTCCGCCAGCAAGCTGCGCTGGCTGCTCGATCAGGTGCCCGGTGCCCGCCAGCGTGCGGCGCGTGGCGAGTTGCGCTTCGGTACCGTGGACAGCTTCCTGTTGTGGCGCCTGACCGGTGGCCAGGTTCACCGTACCGATGCCAGTAATGCTTCGCGCACCCTGTTGTTCAACATCCATAGCCAGCAATGGGATGAGCAACTGCTCGAATTGTTCGACATCCCGCGCAGCCTGTTGCCGGAGGTCTGCGATTGCGCCAGTCACTTCGGGGTCAGTGAAGCTCACTGGCTGGGTGCGGCCATACCGGTCATGGGCATGGCTGGCGACCAGCAGGCCGCGCTGATCGGTCAGGCCTGCTTCCAGCCCGGCATGGTCAAAAGCACCTATGGCACCGGCTGCTTCATGGTGCAGAACACCGGGACGCAGGCCGTGCGCTCGCACAACCGCCTGCTGACCACGGTGGCCTACCGTCTGAATGGCCAGGTCACCTACGCGGTGGAGGGCAGCATCTTTGTTGCCGGTGCGGCGCTGCAGTGGCTGCGTGATGGCATCAAGCTGATCAGCCATGCCCGTGACAGCGAGGCGTTGGCCGAACAGACCGGCGATGCCTGCGGGGTCTATCTGGTACCGGCCTTTACTGGCCTGGGTGCCCCATACTGGGACCCGCGGGCGCGGGGAGCGATCTTCGGCCTGACCCGCGACACCGGCATCAAGGAAATCGTCACTGCCGGTTTGCAGTCGGTGTGCTACCAGACCCGCGACCTGCTTGAAGCCATGCAGCAGGACGGCGCCAGTGCTCCCCAGGCGCTGCGTGTGGACGGCGGCATGGTGGAGAACAACTGGCTGATGCAGTTCCTTGCCGATCTGCTGGGTGTGTCGGTGGAGCGCCCCGAGGTGACCGAGACCACGGCCCTTGGCGTGGCCTACCTGGCGGGCCTGCAACTGGGCTGGTATCCCAGCCTGCAGGCGATTGCCAGCCACTGGCACGTGCAGCGACGTTTTCAGCCACGTATGCAGGAGGCGCATCGTCAGCGTCTGTATGCCGGTTGGCTGGATGCCGTGCAGCGCGTGCGCAGCGAGGGCTGAACCTGTGCTGCCTGGGCAAGGACAGGCGGCCAGCTATACTGCGCCTGACCCGTTGCACGCCTGCGACGGCAAGCTCGCTGCGCTGTGCCTGCTCGATGTCAGGTGGTTTGTTTTGACCTGTTGGCTAGCGCGCTCGCCTAGACTGTTCAATAACCCGCTCACCGTCATATAACGAGGTGCCGATGCAGCCCTCCCGTCACCAACGCCTGCGCTTGCGGCGCATCCTGCTGGCGAGCATTGCCTCGCTGCTGCACCTGCTGTTGTGCTGGCTGGCCTATGCCAGCGGGCATATGCGTCTGGATCTGCTGGGCATGCTGGCGCTCAACCTGCTGGTGATAGGCAGCTTTGCCGGTTTCCTGCTATTCACCTGGTTCAACCTCAACCTGCACTTTCGTGATCCCAGCCTGACCCTGCCGCAGATGGCCTGGGCGATCGTGCTGATCTTCATCTCCGCCTACTATGCCGAGGGCCTGCGCAGCCTGTTCCTGATGATGGTACTGGTGGTGCTGATGTTCGGCGCGTTCCGCCTGCAACTGGGCGGTTTTGTGCGCGTCGGCGTATTTACCCTGCTCTGTTATGCGGTACTGCTCTGGCTGATGCTGCGCAGTGGCCAGACGGTCGACTGGCAGGATGAGCTGATGCATGGCCTGGAATTCTTCGTGCTGTTGTTTGGCGTGAGCCTGCTGGGGCTGGAGATGAGTGGCCTGCGCCAGGTATTGCAGACGCGCAACCATGACCTGCGTCTGGCCATGGAGCGCATCCAGCAGTTGGCGATTACCGATGAGCTGACCGGGCTGTACAACCGCCGCTTCGTCAAGGAACTGGTGGCCCAGCAGAAAGCCCTGGCTGACCGAGGCAACTACCAGTTCGTGCTGTGCCTGGTCGATCTGGATTACTTCAAGGCGGTCAACGACCAATACGGCCATGCCGGTGGCGATGCGGTGCTGCGCCAGCTGGGGGCCCTGCTCAAGAGCCTGGTGCGTGATGTCGACTTTGCCGCACGGATGGGCGGCGAGGAGTTCCTGCTGGTGCTATCGCGTACCGATACCGCCGGTGCCAGGCAGATGTTGCAACGTTTGCGCCTGGCCATGGCGCAGCAGGAGTGGGCGCAGTGCCCGGGCCTGCGTTTGACCCTGTCACTGGGCATGAGTGCTTATCGTCCCGAAGAGGACTGGCAGGATTGCCTGCAGCGTGCCGATGACGCGTTGTACCGCGCCAAGCACGCTGGGCGTGATCAACTGGTCGAGCTGTAGCGGCGTACGCCGGAGTCGCTCAGCGGTGCCTGGGCCGCCACGCTGCCAGGTACGGCAAAGGCTACCAGGTGGTCGGCGGCAACACTGATGCCGACGGTCTGCCCGGGCAGGTGGTCGACATGGCTGGGAAAGATCGCCTCCAGATGGCTGCCGGTGGGCAATTGCAGGCGGTACAGGGTGGCGGCGCCAAGGAAGGTCTTGCCGATGATGCGCGCCTGCAAGGGGCTGTCAGGGGCGTAGACGATATCGTCGGGGCGCAGTAGCACATCCACCGAACTGCCGTTTGGCCACTGGTAGGCGCGGTTGCCACGGATGACCCCCAGCTCGGTGTGTACGCTGTCCGGGGTAAGCATCTGTCCGCGGATGAAGTAGCCCTGGCCGATGAAGCTGGCGACGAAAGGCGTCAGCGGTTCATGGTAGAGGTTGAACGGGGTATCCCACTGTTCCAGGCCACCCTTGTTGAACACGCCGATATGGTCGCTGACGGCGAAGGCTTCTTCCTGGTCGTGGGTAACCAGAATGGCGCTGGTGCCGCGCAGCTTGAGGATTTCGCGGACCTCCTGGCTGAGGCGCCGGCGCAGCTCGCCATCCAGGTTGGAGAAGGGCTCGTCGAGCAGCAGCAACTGTGGTTCGGGAGCCAGGGCGCGGGCCAGCGCCACGCGTTGCTGCTGGCCGCCGGACAGCTCATGCGGGTAGCGCTGGCCGAGCCCGGAGAGCTTGACCAGCTCAAGGAGTTCGGCGCAGATGCGTGCGCAGTCGGGGTGCTGGCGAATACCAAAGGCCACGTTCTGCGCCACACTCAGGTGCGGGAACAGTGCGTAGTCCTGGAACACCATGCCGATGCGGCGCTTTTCCGGGGCCAGGGTAAACCCCTTGCGCGAGATGAGCTGGTCGGCCAGGCGGATTTCCCCGCTGGCCAGCGGCTCGAAACCGGCGATCGCGCGCAATGTGGTGGTCTTGCCGCAGCCGGAGGGGCCGAGCAGGCAGCCGATGTCGCCGGCATTCAGATGCAGGTTGAGGTTCTCGACCACCGTCTGGCCCGCGTAGGCGCAGGCCATTTGGTTGAGCGACAGGAGCAGCTGGCTCATGCCTGCTGGGCATGCATGACGAGGAACTCGAGCAGTGCCTTCTGCACGTGCATGCGGTTCTCGGCCTGGTCCCAGGCCAGGGAACGTGGGTCATCGAGCAGGTCGTGGCTGATCTCCTCGCCACGATGGGCCGGCAGGCAATGCAGGAAAATTACGTCATGGGCGGCCTGGTCGAGTAGCGCACGGCTTACCTGATAGGGCCGGAACAGTTCGGCACGCTGTTGAGCTTCCTCTTCCTGGCCCATGGACGCCCAGACATCGGTGCTTACCAGATGGGCGCCGGCTACTGCTTCACGGGGATCGCGCACGATCTGCAGGCGGTCGCCAGCCAGGGCGATGAACTCGGACTTGGGCTCGAAGCCGGCCGGGCAGGCCACACGAATCTGGAAGTCGAACTGTACGGCGGCCTCCAGGTAGCTGTTGCACATGTTGTTGCCGTCGCCGATCCACGCCACGGTCTTGCCGGCGATGCTGCCGCGCGCCTCCTGGAAGGTCTGCATGTCGGCCATCAACTGGCAGGGGTGCAGGTCATCGGACAGGCCATTGATCACCGGCACGCTGGAATACGCGGCAAACTCGGTCAGGGTGCTGTGGGCGAAGGTGCGGATCATCACTGCATCGAGCATGCGCGACATGACGATGGCGCTGTCGCTCAGCGGTTCGCCACGGCCCAGTTGGGTATCGCGGGGCGAGAGGAAGATCGCCTGGCCGCCCAGTTGGATCATCCCGGCCTCGAAGGACAGGCGGGTACGGGTCGAGGCTTTCTCGAAGATCATCCCGAGGATGCGGCCTTTCAGCGGTTCGTAGAGGACGCCCTGGCGGCGCAGGTCCTTCAGCTCGATAGCGCGGCGTACCAGGCCGTGCAGTTCGGCGGGGGTACAGTCCATCAGGGAGAGAAAGTGCCTGGCACTCATGGCTTACTACCTTTTATTACACCGGGCCGCGGCTTCGCGTTATTGCAGTAACAACAAAGGAGGAAACCGCGGCGAAGGCCGCGCTAGGGCGACGAAACAAGGGAAAGGCCCGGATGGTATAAGGAAATGGCGCATGCAGGCAAATGCCGCCACCGGCCACCATGGGCCTGGCTAATGGCGGCCAATTCAGCGCGAGGCAGTGGCTGGCGCGGCGCGGCAGGCCCGGCCATAGTGAGGCTTGCACCTTTATAACAAGAGAGCGGCCCATGACCACCTCCGTGCATTACCGTGCCTGCCACCTGTGCGAAGCCATTTGTGGCCTGCGTATCGAAGTGACCCGTGACAGCACCGGGCAGCAGGCTATTCAGTCGATCAAGGGCGATGCCGAGGATACGTTCAGCCGTGGGCATATCTGCCCCAAGGCGGTAGCCCTGCAGGATATCCAGAACGACCCTGACCGCTTGCGCCAGCCGATGCGCCGGGTGGGCGAACACTGGCAGCCGATTGGCTGGGATGAGGCCTTTGCCCTGGCCGCCGAGCGCCTGACGGCGATCCAGGCGGCGCATGGCCAGCAGTCCGTGGCGGTCTACCAGGGTAATCCCAGCGTGCATAACTATGGGCTGATGACCCATAGCAATTACTTCCTGGGCCTGCTGAAGACGCGCAATCGTTTCTCGGCGACCTCGGTCGATCAGCTGCCGCATCACCTGGTCAGCCAGCAGATGTATGGGCACGGCATGCTCTTGCCAATCCCGGATATCGATCACACGCAGTTCATGTTGATCCTCGGCGGCAACCCGCTGGCCTCCAATGGCAGCCTGATGACGGTGCCGGATGTCGAGCGGCGCCTGCGCGACTTGCAGGCACGCGGCGGGCGCCTGGTGGTGGTTGATCCACGGCGCAGCGAGACCGCCGCGATGGCCAACCAGCACCTGTTCATTCGCCCGGGTGCCGATGCGGCGCTGCTGCTCGGCATGCTCCTGACGCTCTTCGAGGAACGCCTGACGCGCCCCAGCCATTTGCCGCTGCACGGCCTTGAGACCCTGCAGGAGGCGCTGAGCGAACTGCGCGTGGCCCAACTAGCGGAGCGCTGCGGGATTGCCGAAAGCACTCTGCGCCAGCTGGCGCGCGACTTCGCAGCGGCGGAACGGGCGGTGTGCTACGGCCGCATGGGTGTTTCCACCCAGGCTTTCGGCAGCCTGTGTCAGTGGCTGATCCAGTTGCTCAACCTGCTCACCGGCAACCTCGATCGGGTCGGTGGCGTCCTGTGTACCCAGCCGGCACTCGACCTGGTAGGGATGACCTCGGGCGGGCATTTCAATCGCTGGCAGAGCCGGGTGTCCGGGTTGCCCGAATACGCGGGCGAGCTGCCGGTGGCGGCGTTGGCCGAGGAGATTCTCAGCCCAGGTGATGGCCAGGTGCGGGCGCTGGTTTGCGTGGCCGGCAACCCGGTACTCTCCACGCCCAACGGGCGGCAGCTGCAGAAGGCTCTGCAGGGGCTGGACTTCATGCTGGCGGTGGACCTGTATATCAATGAAACCACCTGCCATGCCGACCTGATCCTGCCGCCCACCGCACCGCTGGAGCATGACCATTACGACACCACCTTCAATGCCCTGGCGGTGCGCAATGTCACGCGCTTCAACGAAGCCGTGCTGGATAAGCCGGCTGGCGCGCTGCACGACTGGGAGATCTTCATTGGCCTGGCCCAGGCGTTTGCCGCGCGTAACGGGCTGACCCTCAAGCCGACCCTGGCCCCCGAGCTGATGATCGACATGGGCCTGCGTAGCGGGCCTTATGGCGCGCAGTCACCCTGGCAGCTCAGCCTGGCCCGCTTGCGCGAGCAGCCGCATGGCATCGATCTGGGGGCGTTGCAGGCGAACCTGGCGGCACGCCTGAAAACGCCGCATGGCCAGGTACAGCTGGCGCCGCCCTTGCTGTTGGCCGAGCTGCGGCGTTTTCTGCTTGAGCCGCGTCTGCCCGCGGAACAGTTGCTGCTGATTGGCCGTCGCCATGTGCGCAGCAACAACTCCTGGATGCATAACTACCGGCGTCTGGTGAAGGGCAAGCCCCGTCATCAACTGCACATGCACCCGCATGACCTGGCCAGTCGTGGCCTGCAGGATGGCCAGCAGGTACGTGTGCGTTCGCGGGTCGGCGCGCTAGAGGTGGAGGTGCAGGCCAGCGAGGCACTGATGCCGGGGGTGGTCAGTCTGCCGCATGGCTGGGGGCACGCGCGGCGTGGTGGGCAGCTGGCGATCGCCGGTGCTCAGCCCGGGGTGAGTGCCAATGACCTGACCGATGAGTGTTTGCGCGACGGGCTATCCGGCAATGCCGCGCTTAACGGTGTACCGGTGGAGGTGGAGGGCTTATGAATCGTCAATCCAGGCGTAGGCTGGCGGGTTTGCTGGGCGTGTGCAGCCTGCTGGGTGTACCCGTGCAAGCCGAAGTGCCGGTAACGGTAGAGGCGCACCACTTCGGCTGCATTCGCGAGATGACGCCGGTGCGGCATTTTTATCTGACTAACCTGCTGGGCAACCTGCCCGCTAGCCTGGCGGCGGCGAATGCCCCTGAAGGGGCGATCTATCCGCCCGGCACGCTGATCCAGCTGGTGCCGGGCGAGGCCATGGTCAAGCGTGAGGCCGGTTTCAGCCCGGCGACCGGCGACTGGGAATTCTTCGAACTGGAGGTCAGCGCACAGGGTACGCAGATTCGTGCGCGTGGCTTTGCCGAGGTTAACAACCGCTTCGGCGGCAACTGTTTTGCCTGCCACGCCCCGGCACGCCAGCCCTGGGACTTTGTTTGCGAAGATAACCATGGCTGCGAAAGCATCCCGGTGACCCGGCAGATGATTGGTGCGCTACAACGCTCCGACCCTCGCTGTGGCGAAGCGGAGCTGCAGGACGGTGATCGCTGGGCGCTGTTCAAGCTGCAGACGCTGGTCTGGCTGGGCGAAGCCCGCGCCAGCCTGGCCCGCTGGTGGTGAGGTGGCGTCAGGCCTTGGGCCGGAACGCCTTGATCACCGCCTCGTTGCACTGCAGGTAGGGGCCGTCCATCAGGTCGATACAGTAGGGCACGGCAGGAAAAACCGCATCCAGGCACTGGCGAATGGCCTTGGGCTTGCCGGGCAGGTTGATGATCAGGCACTGGCCGCGCAGCCCGGCGGTTTGCCGGGAGAGGATGGCGGTGGGCACATACTTCAGTGACTCGCTGCGCATCAGTTCGCCAAAGCCCGGCATCATGCGCTGGCAGACGGCCTCGGTGGCTTCCGGGGTGACGTCGCGGGCGGCCGGACCGGTGCCGCCGGTGGTGACGATCAGGCAGCAGCCGTGCTGGTCGGCCAGTTCGATGAGGGTGCTCTCGATCAGCGGCTGTTCGTCGGGAATTACCCGGTAAACGGCTTCCCAGGCGCTGTCGAGGTAGTCGTTGAGGGTGTCGATGATGCTCTGTCCGGAGAGGTCTTCGTACACCCCGGCACTGGCACGGTCGCTGACGGTGAGTACGCCGATGCGGGCGGCCTGGGTCATGGGTAGGGTTCCTTGTGAGTCGTCGAGAGTCGGGGGATCTTAGCAAAAGCCTGGCTGCTGCAGTCCTGGCGCTGCCTTGCCGGCGATCAGGAATGTCGCCATTAAAGCCCGAGCCTTGCGCTCGGCTTTGCGCTAGAATCGCCGCGATCGTGCCCGGGTCGAGCCGGGAAAGCCAATATGAGGTGCTCCGTGGATATCATCGAAACCATCAAAGACCAGATCGCCAGCAACACCGTCCTGCTCTACATGAAGGGCTCGCCAAACGCCCCGCAGTGCGGGTTTTCCTCGCGTGCCGCACAGGCCGTGATGGGCTGTGGTGAGAAGTTCGCCTATGTGGACATCCTGCAGAACCCGGAGATTCGCGCCAATCTGCCCAAGTACGCCAACTGGCCGACCTTCCCGCAGCTGTGGGTGGCCGGTGAGCTGGTGGGCGGTAGCGATATCATCACCGAGATGTTCGAGAAGGGTGAGCTGCAGACCCTGATCAAGGACGCTGTGGCCAAAGCCGCCGAGTAAGCGTTCCGCCGCGCATGGCAAACCCGCAGCATGCTGCGGGTTTTTTGTTTCAGCGTTGCCAGTCGATCTGGTAATCGTGCAGGTAGGCATCCACGGCAGCGGCCACCGTAGGCTGGAAACGCGTTTCGTCAGCAGGGCCCAGTAGGCCGAAACGGCGCAGCTTGTCCTTGACCGGTCCCTTGACCTCGGCAAAGTGCAGCTCGATGCCCGTGTTGTGCAGGTAGGCTTGCAGCTCAGCCAGCATGTCGGCACTGGTGACATCCACGCTGGTGACCGGCTCCGCAGCCACCACCAGGCGCCGTACGGGGGTTGGGGATTCGCCCAGCACCTTGAGTACGCTCTGCTGAAACAGCTCGGCGTTGGCGAAAAACAGCGGGGCATCCCAGCGTAGCAACACCAGGCCGGGGATCAGCCGGGCATTCGGATGGCGGCTGATATCGTGGAAGCCGCGAATACCTTCCACCCTGCCGAGCACCGCATAGTACGGGCGCCAGCCATCCCAGAGAAATTCCAGTACGGCCAGGACGATGGCCAGGCCAATGCCGGGTATCACGCCAAACGCCAGTACCCCGGCGAAGCAGGCCATGGATAGCCAGAACTCCCATTGCTGGATGCGATAGATGCGCTGCAGGTCGCGTATTTCGAACAGGCCGATCACCGCAGCAATGACCACGGCGGCCAGCGCGCTGTGTGGTAACAACGCCAGCAGGTCGGGAGCGGCCAGCAGCAGCGTGGCGACACCCAGTGCGGCGACAACCCCGGCTAGTTGGCTACGTGCGCCGGCCGCCTCTGCAACCGGTGTGCGCGAGGCGCTGCTACTGACCGGGAAACTCTGGAATAGCCCGCCGAGCAGATTGGCGGCCCCCAGCGCGAGCATTTCCTGATTGGGGTCGACCTGTTGTCGGGTGCGCGCGGCATAGCTGCGCGACAACACGCTGGTATCGGCAAAGGCCACCAGTGCGGTGGTTATGCCGCCGATGACTACGGCCAGCAGGTCAGTATCGCTGAGCCACGGCCAGCTGAAACTGGGCAAGCCGCGGGGCAGGCTGCCAAGGACTGCAACACCCTGTTGCTCAAGGTCGAACACGCCCACTGCCAGGGTAGCCAGTGTCACCGCGATAAGGATGCCTGGCACCCGACGATAGCGCTTGAGCGCCAGGATCAGCAGTAGGGTGCCGAGACCGACGGCCAGGTTGTAGGGGTTGAACTGATTGGCGGCCGCGGCACGGGTCAGTTGCAGCAGGTCCTGCAGCGGCCCCTGGCTGTCGATGTTGAAACCGCCCAGCTTGGGTAGCTGGCTGATCAGTACGGTCAACGCGATACCGTTCATGTAGCCATAGCGGATGGGCTTGGAGAGCAGCTCGGTGACGAAACCCAGACGCAGCAGGCCGGCCAGTATGCAGGTGGCTCCGGCGACCAGCGCCATCATGCTGGCCAGGCTGACCGCACGCAGTGGATCGCCGGCGGACAACGGTAGCACCACGGCGAGAATCAACGCCGCGAGCGCCGAATCCGGGCCCAGCACGAGAATCCGGCTGGGGCCGAACAGCGCGTAGGCCAGCAGCGGCACGATGCTCGCGTACAGCCCATAGATGCCCGGCACGCCGGACGCTTCGGCATAGGCGATGCCGACCGGCACCAGCATGCTGGTCAATACCAGGCCGGCCAGCAGATCGTGTCCCAGCCAGGCGCGCGGATAACTACGCAGCAGGGCCAGGCCAGGCAGCCAGCGTGAAGGCGGTTGGGGGGCGCGAGAGGCTTCTGCCACCTGAGTGTCTCGTTCTGGGCTGTAGGCAGATCAGCTTGTTGACTGGTCTGCCGTATTCGACAGGCGTAGCGGGGCTGAAGGGTCCGTTCAAGTAGTACTGGGATGGCTCTGCAGACACGGTCTGGGGGCTGGAGCTGGCTTTCAAAGAAACGGGAGCCTTTGGGCTCCCGTTTTCATGCTCGCTACTTATTCGTCCATTTGTGACTGCAGGTAGTTTTGCAGGCCGACCGCATCAATCAGGCTCAGCTGGGTTTCCAGCCAGTCGATGTGTTCTTCCTCGGATTCGAGAATGTCTTCCAGCAGTTCGCGGCTGCCATAGTCGCCAGCACTTTCGCAGTAGGCAATGGCGTCACGCAGGTCGGCAATGCCCTTGATTTCCAGCTTGAGGTCGGAGGCGAGCATTTCCTGGGTGTTCTCGCCAATGTGCAGCTTGCCGAGATCCTGCAGGTTGGGCAGGCCTTCGAGGAACAGGATGCGCTTGATCAGCTTGTCGGCATGCTTCATCTCGTCGATGGACTCGTGATACTCATGCTCGCCCAGCTTTTTCAGACCCCAGTCCTCGAACATGCGGGCATGCAGGAAGTACTGGTTGATGGCCACCAGCTCATTGCCGAGGATCTTGTTCAGGTGCTGGATGACTTTCTTGTCGCCTTTCATGTGCGGCTCCTGGGTGAGGGGGTCACGATCTCAGGAGTCTGGTCGGCGAACGCGCGGCTGTCAAATGCAAGTGCTTGAAATCAAATGCAAATACAGTGCGTTTGATAATGGCTGAGGGATGGCGGCGGGTCAGGCGTGATGGAAGGGCGCGCTGACGGCCATGGCCTGGGCATTGTGCAGGTCTGCCAGGCTGTCGCGGAAGACCTGCTTGGCCATGCAGGCGCATTTGCCGCACTGGGTGCCGACTTCGGTGGCCTGGCGGACTTCGGCATAGCTGCTGCAGCCTTCCATGATGGCTTCACGGATATGGCCGTCGGTTACACCCATACAAAGACAGACGTACATGGCAGAAAACCGTATCTGGTTAAGGTGAAACAGATACTAATGTTAACGAGAATGATTGTCAAAGATTCTGTGGCTGCTGGGCATACTGCTGAGACATCGAGCGTTCCGGTACCGCGGGCCAGGTGTGCCAGGGGGCAGGAGAGCAGGCGAAGGACGGTGTGGCGGGTTGGCTTGGAGTGGGCGCTGAAGGTATGCCTTGCGCCAGCAGCTGTGCCGGCGCAAGGCGCTGCCGGTCAGTGCTCGAAGTCGTTCCAGCCGCCGAGCTCCTTCCAGCGGTTGACGATGCCGCAGAACAGTTCGGCGGTCTTTTCCGTGTCATAGCGTGCCGAATGAGCTTCACGGCCGTCGAAGGCAATACCGGCCGCCTGGCAGGCCTTGGCCAGCACAGTCTGTCCGTAGGCCAGCCCAGCCAGCGTCGCGGTGTCGAAGCTGGAAAAGGGATGGAAGGGGTTGCGCTTGATTTCGCAGCGCGCCACAGCCGCATTCAGGAAGCCGAGATCGAAGCTGCTGTTGTGGCCCACCAGAATGGCGCGTTTGCAGCCATTGGCTTTGATCGACTTGCGCAGGCCGCGGAAGATTTCGCTGAGCGCATGCTCTTCGCTGACCGCCTGGCGCAGCGGGTGATCTAGTTTGATGCCGGTGAACTCCAGGGCAGCCTGCTCGATATTGGCGCCCTCGAAGGGCTCGATACGGAAGAAGTAGGTGTGCTGCGGATAGAGGAAGCCGCCTTCGTCCATGCCGATGATGGTCGCGGCGATCTCCAGCAGCGCGTCAGTGGCGGCATTGAAACCGCCGGTCTCGACATCGACCACTACCGGCAGGTAACCGCGAAAGCGTGCCGCCATCGGGTGGCGTGGTCCGGGCGGCAGGCTGCCATCCAGTTCGTCGTCGTAATGTTCTTCACTCATGCCGATTGCTCCAGCAGGCGCCAGCGCAGTTTTTCCCCAGCGCGCAGCGGGATGACACGCTGCTCGCCCAGTGGCAGCTCGGTCGGGGCTACCCAGTCTTCACGGACCAGGGTGATGCGGTCGGTATTGCGCGGCAGGCCATAGAAGTCCGGGCCGTGCAGGCTGGCAAAGCCTTCCAGCTTGTCCAGCGCATGGCGTTGCTCGAAGGCTTCGGCATACAGCTCAATGGCGGCATAGGCGGTGTAGCAGCCGGCGCAGCCGCAGGCCGCTTCCTTGGCGTGCTGGGCGTGTGGCGCCGAATCGGTGCCGAGGAAGAACTTGGCGCTGCCGCTGGTTGCCGCGTCGAGCAGGGCTTCCTGATGCGTGTTGCGCTTGAGGATCGGCAGGCAGTAGAAGTGCGGGCGAATACCGCCAACCAGCATGTGGTTGCGGTTGTACAGCAGGTGATGGGCGGTGATGGTGGCGCCAACCTGGGCTGAGGCGCCCTGCACGAACTGCACGGCATCGCGTGTGGTGATGTGCTCGAAGACCACCTTGAGTGTCGGGAAGCGTTCGACCACGCGGGTCAGGTGTTCGTCGATAAAGGCTTTCTCGCGGTCGAACACGTCGATCTCGGCGCGGGTTACTTCACCGTGCACCAGCAGTGGCATGCCGACTTCGGCCATGGCTTCCAGTGTTGGGAAGATGGTGTCGATGCGGGTTACACCCGAGTCGGAGTTTGTGGTGGCGCCGGCCGGGTAGAGTTTGGCTGCGTGAACGAAACCGCTGGCCTTGGCCGCGCGCACATCCTCGGGACTGGTATGGTCGGTGAGGTAGAGAACCATCAGCGGTTCGAACGAACTGCCTGCCGGGCGCGCTGCGAGGATGCGCTGGCGATAGGCATCAGCCTGGACGGCATTGCGTACCGGAGGGACCAGGTTGGGCATGATGATGGCGCGGGCGAAGCTGCGTGCGGCATCGCGGACGGTGTGCTGGAGCACGGCTCCATCACGCAGGTGGATGTGCCAGTCGTCGGGGCGCAGCAGGGTAATGCGGTCGGACATGCAGGATTCCAGGCGGGTCGAACGATGGCCGCATGCTACCGGAAAAGGGCTTTTGCGGCACGGCCTTCAAGTTTTTCCCCGGCTGACCGATAGCGCGGATGTATACCGTGTCTTTCTGGAGTCTGTCGTGCTCAAGCCGCTGCCATCGCTGCTGCTCTCGCTGTCTGCCGTGCTGCTTTGCCAGCAGGCACAGGCATTGACGTTCCAGACTCGCCTGGAGCGTATCGAATGGCAGGTCGAGGGTGATCAGTTCGAGTGCCGTCTGAGTCAGCCGATTCATCAGTTCGGCACGGGCGAGTTCGTGCGCCGCGCAGGTGAGCAGGCGACCTTTCGTCTGCGCAGTCAGGAGCGCTGGTTTGCCCCGGGAGGCGCCACCCTGCTGGCTGCGGCCGCACCCTGGCAGGCACAGCGCGGTGACTTGAACCTGGGGACGTTGCAGGCCGGGGGCGGCGATGTGCCGGTCACGAGCAGTCAGGAACAGGCCGGGCGTCTGCTGGCTGGTTTGCTGCAGGGGCGCAGCCCGCTGGTACGCCACCGCACCCTGCACGGTGCTCAACCCCTTGAAGTGCGTCTGCTACCGGCACGTTTCGCTGAGGCTTATGCGCGCTATCAGGCCTGTACGGCCAAGCTGTTGCCGGTCAACTTCGACCAGTTGCGCAATACCCAGGTCGGCTTTCCCGGCGGCGGTATCGAGTTGGATGACCGGGCCAGGGGTGTGCTCGATGTGATTCTCGACTATATGCAGGCCGATCCCAGCGTGTTGCGCATCGAGTTGGACGGGCATTCCGACAACAGCGGCAATCGCCTGCTCAATCGCGACCTGTCGCGGCGTCGGGCCATGGCGGTGTTCGATTACTTCAAGTCCAAGGGCATTGCCGAAGAGCGTATGACCCTGCGCTTTCATGGCGAGCGTTATCCCCTGGTGCGCAATGACAGTGCCGGCAACCGGGCGAAAAACCGCCGGGTGACGGTCACCTTGTCGCGTGAGCCGTTGTTGAGCGCCGAGGCCCCCTGAACGTCGCTTGCCTGCCCGGTCGTGTCGCGCCCCTGTAAATCCCCCGGCAAGGCCAGTAGAATCCACGGTTTTCGTACAACCCCGTGGAGTGGATGGCATGGCGGACGTAAAGAAGGTAGTTCTGGCCTATTCCGGTGGCCTGGACACCTCGGTGATCCTCAAGTGGCTGCAAGACACCTATAACTGCGAAGTGGTGACCTTCACCGCCGACCTCGGTCAGGGCGAGGAGGTCGAGCCGGCCCGTGCCAAGGCCCAGGCCATGGGCGTCAAGGAAATCTACATCGACGACCTGCGCGAAGAATTCGTGCGTGACTTCGTTTTCCCGATGTTCCGCGCCAACACCATTTACGAAGGTGAGTACCTGCTGGGTACTTCCATCGCCCGTCCGCTGATCGCCAAGCGCCTGATCGAAATCGCCAACGAGACCGGCGCCGACGCCATCTCGCACGGCGCCACCGGCAAGGGCAATGACCAGGTGCGCTTCGAGCTGGGCGCCTATGCGCTCAAGCCGGGCGTCAAGGTCATCGCCCCCTGGCGCGAGTGGGACCTGCTCTCGCGCGAGAAGCTGATGGACTACGCTGCCAAGCACAAGATCCCGGTGGATTTCGCCAAGGCCGGCAAGAAGTCGCCCTATTCCATGGACGCCAACCTGCTGCATATCTCTTACGAGGGCGGCGTGCTGGAAGACACCTGGACCGAGCACGAAGAAGACATGTGGCGCTGGACCAAGTCGCCGGAAGCCGCGCCGAACACCCCGACCTACATCGAGCTGACCTACCGCAACGGTGACATCGTGGCCATCGACGGCCAGGCCATGACCCCGGCGCAGGTGCTCACCGAGCTGAACCGTATCGGTGGCGAGAACGGCATCGGCCGTCTGGACATCGTCGAGAACCGCTACGTCGGCATGAAGTCGCGAGGCTGCTACGAGACCCCCGGCGGCACCATCATGCTGCGTGCCCACCGGGCCATCGAGTCGATCACCCTCGACCGTGAAGTCGCTCACCTGAAAGACGAGCTGATGCCCAAGTACGCCAGCCTGATCTACAACGGCTACTGGTGGAGCCCGGAGCGTCTGATGCTGCAGCAGATGATCGATGCCTCGCAGGCCAACGTGAACGGCGTAGTGCGCCTGAAGCTGTACAAGGGCAACGTCATCGTCACCGGGCGCAAGTCCGACGACTCGCTGTTCGACGCCAACATCGCGACCTTCGAGGAAGATGGCGGTGCCTACAACCAGGCCGACGCGGCTGGCTTCATCAAGCTGAACGCGCTGCGCATGCGCATCGCTGCCGGCAAGGGTCGCAGCCCGCTCAACTAAGCGGACTGCTCAGCCACAAAAAACCCCTGCCAGTTACCTGGCAGGGGTTTTTTGTGGGCGTTTTCCTTCAGAAATCGTAGTCGTAATCGGCCAGGTCTTTCTGCAGACGTCGCTCTTCCAGCAGGTTGTCGATGATGCGACGCTTGGTCAGGTTGGTCTTGGCCACTTCGACCGGCGCATCATCCGTGTCATCGCTGTCATCTGCGACAAGGTCGTCTTCAAGCTCGATTTCTTCTTTGGCACTCATGCTTGACTCCGGGAGGCAGGGGGCAGGTTTCGCGCACCTTATAGCGGCAAACCCGGAGCGGGTAAAAAAGATTTTTTCAATCAGTAGCTTGGCTAAACATGATGATGCTCAATCGTCACTGGTCTTGCCCTTGAATTCGCACAGGTCTTCGATACGACAACTGCCGCAGCGAGGCTTGCGTGCCTGGCATACATAGCGACCATGCAGGATCAGCCAGTGGTGGGCGTCCAGCAGGTAATCCTTGGGAACGAACTTGAGGAGTTTTTTCTCGACCTCCAGCACATTCTTGCCGGGCGCGATGCCGGTGCGGTTGCTGACCCGGAAGATATGCGTGTCCACGGCCATGGCTGGCTGGCGGAAGGCGGTGTTGAGTACCACGTTGGCGGTCTTGCGGCCGACGCCGGGTAGCGCTTCCAGCTCTTCACGGGTTTGTGGCACCTCGCCGCCATGCCGCTCGACCAGCAGCCGGCAGGTCTCGAGGACATTGCGTGCCTTGGTTGGATACAGGCCGATGGTCTTGATGTGCTCGCACAGCCCCTCGTAGCCCAGCGCGTACATGGCCTGCGGCGTACGGGCCAGCGGAAACAGGCGCGCAGTGGCTTTGTTCACGCCCACGTCGGTGGCCTGTGCGGAGAGAATCACCGCAATCAGCAGCTCGAAAGGTGAGCTGTAGTTGAGCTCGGTCTTCGGCTCGGGATTGTCTTCATGCAGGCGGCGGAAGATTTCCAGGCGCTTGGCGGCATTCATGGGTGAGCTACAAGCCTTCAGTTAATGCGTCATGTCGAGCGCTAGTGTGGTAACAGGAGCGCAGGGCAGCAGCCGGTTGGCGCTCACTCGATGACTCCGGTGACGCGCACGCGCCGACTGACGGCTGGCGCAGCGACCTGGCGCGCCTTGGCCCGCTCGCTCAGGATCTCGTCACTACGGTTTTTCAGGGCAATCAGCAGTCCCATGACGATGAAGGCGCCCGGCGGCAGGATAGCCAGCAGGAAGCCGGGATAATTGCTGGGCAGGCTGAATGTCCAGTCGCTGGCCATAGGGCCGAACAGCAAATGCATGTTGGCGAACAGCGTGCCGCTGCCGAGCAGTTCGCGCAGTGCGCCGAGCAGAACCAGTACCAGGCCAAAGCCCAGTGACATCATCAGGCCGTCAAAGGCGGCACGTGCAGGATCATGCTTGGCGGCAAAACCATCGGCTCGGCCGAGAATCACGCAGTTGGTGGTGATCAGCGGGATGAAAATGCCCAGTATCTGGTACAGCTCGTAGGTGAAAGCCTGCATCAGCAGTTCGATACAGGTGGTCAGCGCGGCGATGATCATCACGAACACCGGCAGGCGCACGGCACTTTTGACCACACCGCGGGCCAGCGACACGGCGAGGTTGGAGCAGGTCAGTACCACGCAGGTTGCCAGCGCCAGCCCCAGTGCGTTGACTGCCGAGTTGCTCACGCCGAGCAGGGGACACAGACCGAGCAGTTGGACCAGCGCCGGGTTGTTGTGCCACAGGCCGTTGCTGGCAATGTCGCGATAGCTGGGTTTAGCCACGGGAAGCCTCCTCGGTAGCGAGCAGTTCGTTGCGGTGTGCGTCGAAGTAACGCAGGGCCTGGTGCACGGCCTTGACCACGGCGCGGGGGGTGATGGTGGCGCCGGCAAACTGGTCGAACTGGCCGCCGTCTTTCTTCACGGCCCAGCCGCTGCTCTGCGGGTCCTGTAGAGATTTGCCAGTGAAACCGAGGATCCAGGGGTGCTTGAGGTGCTCGATCTTGTCGCCCAGGCCGGGGGTCTCGCGGTGCTGCAAGGTGCGGACGCCGGCCAATCGGCCGTCGGCCTGGATGGCTACGAGCAGCTGAATGGCACCGCTGTAGCCGTCCGTTGCGGTAGTGCGCAGGATCACGGCGCTGGTCTGGCCCGCGCGCACGGCGCGATAGGCAGGCTGGGCGAGTTTGCTGCCGAGCAGTGGGTCGGTTAGCTGTAGTGGGCTATCGAGCAACAGCTGGTCGTAGCTACCTGCCGGTAGTATTTCCTCCAGGGCGCGTTGTTGCATGGCGCGTTCCGCAGCGACGATACGCTCGGCTGTGCCCTGCCGCAGCAGGCTGACACTGCCTACGGTGATTACCGCGAACACCCCCAACAGCAGGCTGTTCTTCAGCATGGAGCGGGAAACTTCCGGGAGCATGGGTTTATTCCCCGAGCTTGAAGCCGCGCTCGGCCTGGCGATGGCCGTAGGTGCGCGGACGGGTGTAGTAGTCGATGGTCGGTGCTGCCAGGTTCATCAGCAGAACGGCAAAGGCCATGGCGTCGGGGTAACCGCCCCAGGCCCGGATGACGTACAGGATAATGCCGACGCCCATGCCGAACACCAGGCGGCCACGCGGGCTGGTGGCACCGGAAACGGGATCGGTGATGATGAAGAATGCGCCGAGCATGGTGGCACCACTGAGCAGGTGCAGCAGGGGCGAACCGTGCGAGGCCGACCCACTGCCATTCCAGAACAGCAGGCTCATTACCAGCAGAGCCAGCAGCATGCCCAGCGGGGCGTGCCAGCTGATGACCTTCTTGTAGAGCAGGAACAGGCCGCCGAGCAGGAAAGCCAGGTTGACCCATTCGCTGCCGGCACCGCCCAGCAGGCCGAAGGCAGCATGGCTGTCATACAGTTCTTGCAGGGTCAGGCTGTGGTTGAGCTTGAGGGTGTCGAGCACGGTGGCCTGCACCCAGCCATCGGCGAGCGGGGCCAGGCCAAAGATGAGTTGCAGACCTTCGCCGGGGCTGACCTGAGCGATGCCGGGCCAACGGGTCATTTCCAACGGAAAGGAAATCAGCACCACCACATAGCCGAGCATGGCCGGGTTGAAGGGATTCTGCCCGAGGCCGCCATACAGGTGCTTGCCCAGCAGCAGGGCGCTGGCGCTGGCAATGACGGTCAACCACCAGGGGGCGTAGGGAGGCAGTGCCAGGGCCAGCAGCACGGCGCTCAATAGCGCGCTGCGGTCATTGAGGAAAAAAACCAGCGGGCGTTGGCGAATCTTCAGCACCAGCGCTTCGACCAGCAGTGCGGTGGCGCTGGCCAGTAGCAGGTTGACCAGGTTGCCGATGCCGTACAGCCAGGTGAGCACGCCGAGTCCCGGCAGGGTAGCCAGGATGACTAGGGTCATCAGCCGCTGGGTACGGTTGCTGCCTTTGGCATGGGGCGAGGTGATGCGGGGCAGGGCCATGGATGCTCCGGTTGGCTAAGGTGCCCGGTGCCTGGCGGCACCGGGCAGGTTAGTGCTGTGGCAGTTCGGCAAGGCGTTGCTCGGCACTGGCCAGGCGTTGGCGGGCCTGTGCCAGGGCATCTTCGCTGCTGGCCGGGTCTCGTTCCAGTTTGCGCAGGTCGGCACGGGCGAAGGCCAGCTCGGTCTTGCAGGCTTTGTAGGCGTCATCCACTCCGCTGGGCATCACGCGTTGGCGCGCGGTGGGCTCGCCACGTTGGGCTTCCACGTCGTGCAGAGCCTGTTCGGCAGCGTTTAGCGCATCCTGCAGGCTGTCCAGTTGTGCCTGGTCGGCACCGGCTTTCTGCGCTTTCTTGAGTTCGGCACGCTTCAACGCCAGCTCGATCTTGGCTTTTTTCAGGGCGTCGTCCTGGGCGGCGGATGTGGTTGCGGGCGGTATGCTGGCCTGGGCGGCTTGCAGGGCCTGTTCGGCGGCCTGCAGCGCAGGTCGTAGCTCGCTGACCTGGTTCTGCAGCTCGCCGGTGTGGTGGACGGGCATTTCTTTTTTCCCTTTTTTCACCTCGAGCTTGGCCGTGTTGGCCGGAGGTT
>NZ_NMQV01000049.1 GCF_002234375.1 Pseudomonas fluvialis | reverse complement strand
ACGGCTACGTCAGATGGGTAAAGGAGACAGGCCCATACCTGATAACCCGCATCGCGCATGGTTTCGGCCAGGGCACGGCCAATGCCGCTGGAGCAGCCGGTGATCAGGGCAACAGGTGTCGTCATGACAGGGATTCCGGATTGTTACTGGTTATGGAATACACCGTGCAGGTTTGTCGCGCGGTACTCCAGACTGGCGGCCCGGTACCCCCTGCGCAACGCCGGCAGGGGCAGGCAGTCCTGCCAGGTCTGCCCGGCTGGCAGCGGCTGGGGCAGGCTGTAGCGCGGGTTGTCGTAGTGCACTTGTACCAGATTGATCGACTCGCCGGGCAGCCAGGCTTCGATCTGCCAGTCCAGCCTGTCCAGGCGTTGTGCCTGGGGGTTGTGCAGGCTGATATACAGGGGGCGTTCGGCGGGGCATTGCTGGCGATCATGGCGCAGGGTGATCGTCAGGCTCTCCAGGCGTGCATTGTGGCGCGCATCCTGCCACAGCAGCAGTCCCGCCAGCGTGGCCAGTGCGGCCAGCGCCGCCAGCGACAGGGGCAGGGCGCGCGTCGGGTAGCGCAGCAGCAGGATCAGCCAGGTGATGGCCAGTACCACGCCGAACAGCATGTTCAGTCCTCGGCCTGGTCGCGCAGGAACACCAGCTTGTCGGCGCTGGAGTAACTGTGGAGGAAGTAAGA
>NZ_NMQV01000048.1 GCF_002234375.1 Pseudomonas fluvialis | reverse complement strand
GCGCCAGGCCCAGCACTTCGACGATGCCTACGTGATGTACATGGCTGACGAACGGGGTGGCGCCAACCTGCTGTATGTCACCCATGTCGAGCCGCTCAGCGAGCTGGACCGGCAGTTGCTGGAAATCTATATCCACAACGTGGCGCTGACCTTCGAGAACATCAATCTGATGGAGGATCTGCAGGAAACCTCCAAGGAGCTGGTATATACCCTGGCCGATGCCGTGGAAGCACGCAGCAAGGAAACCGGCGCGCACGTGCAGCGGGTTTCCCTGGTCAGCGAGCGGCTGGCCCAGCTGTACGGGTTGGCTGACCGTGAGGTGCAGCTGATCAAGCATGCTGCGCCACTGCATGATGTGGGCAAGGTGGCGATTCCTGACCACATCCTGCACAAGCCGGGCAAGCTCGATGAGCAGGAGTGGGCGCTGATGCAGCGCCACGTGGAGTTTGGTGTGGCGATTCTGCAACGCTCGCGCCGCGAGCTGATGAAGGTCGGCGCACTGATCGCCGGTAACCATCATGAGCGCTGGGATGGCCAGGGCTATCCGCAGGGGCTGGCGGGGGAGGCGATCCCGATTGCCGGGCGCATCGTCGCGCTGGCGGATGTCTTCGATGCCTTGGGTTCGCGGCGCAGCTACAAGGAGCCCTGGCCGGCCGAGCAGATTCGCCAATTGCTCAGTGAGCAGCGTGGGCAGCAGTTCGAGCCGCGCCTGGTCGACCTGCTGCTGGAGCACTTCGACGAGTTCCTGGCCATCCGCGAGCAACACCCCGATGATGCGCAGGGCTGAGCGCTCCGCGCCGGGGCAGACGCTGAGTTCGGTCAGCCATAGTCTGTCGCGCCGCTTGCTGCGCAGTACCCTGGTGCTGGCCTTGGGACTGGGCCTGCTGATCAGTGTGTTGCTGGTGGTTCAGGACTACCGGCAGGTGGCCGCGCAACCGGATCGGGACATGCAGGCGTTGGCCGGGTTAACTCTGGAGCCGGCCAGTGCGATCGTTTTTGCTCTGGACAGCAAGCTGGCCGAGGAGCTGCTCAAGGGGAGTCTCAAGCAGCCGGCCATCCAGTTCAGCCGGATCAGCCTCAACCGTGGCGAACGCTTTGCAG
>NZ_NMQV01000047.1 GCF_002234375.1 Pseudomonas fluvialis | reverse complement strand
GCCGCCGAGGAAATCAAGGTACGCACCTTCGTACACCCGCTGGAATACGACCTGTACTACAGCGTCTGATGCCCTGACCGGCATAGCCCCGCCCGGGAAACCGCGCGGGGCTTTTTTATGCCTGCGCACAACACCGGCTCGGACAAAGCATGATGGCTATCGCTGCCTGGCCCTTTGCCGCTTGCCAGCTGGCCGGCGTGGTGCAAGGCTTAACAGGCTGACGAGGAGGAGACCCCCAATGCGCCTGTCGCTCATATGCCTGCTGTGCAGCCTGGCGCTGCCCGCCACGGCCCAGATCTACAAGTACACCGATGCTCAAGGCAACACGGTATTCAGCGACCAGGCACCGCAGGGCGTGGCCAGCGAGCAGGTCACCCTGCCGGCGGTCAACACCGTGCAGCCACCCCCCATGCCCAAGCTGGAAGCCACGGGTGGCGAGCCTGCGGCTACCGGCCAGGCCTACAGCACATTGCGCCTGCTCGGCCTGCCCGCTGACGATGGCGCCCTGCGCGCCAACAACGGCACGTTCAGCGTGAACGTCGAACTGCGCCCGGCACTGCGCGCCAACCACCGCCTGCGCCTCGTACTGGACGGCCAACCGCACGGCCCGGCCACGCGCGGCAGCCAGCTGCAGGTAGTCAACGCCGACCGCGGCGAACATCAACTGGCCGTGCAGGTGCTGGCCGGCGAACAAGTCATTCAGCAGAGCGAAAGCCATACCTTCACCGTGCAGCGCGTCAACACCGGCAGCCCGGCGCTGCGCCCCCCACCCCCGCAGCCCAAACCGACCC
>NZ_NMQV01000046.1 GCF_002234375.1 Pseudomonas fluvialis | reverse complement strand
GCCAACGTTGACGTGCGGTTTATTACGTTCAAACTTCTCTTTAGCCACGAGACCATCTCCTATCGAAGAGCTGAGCGATACACACCACCATTAAAACAAAGGCAGATATTTGCATATCTGCCTTTGTCGTTTGGAGCTCATGAGCGGATTTGAACCGCTGACCTCACCCTTACCAAGGGTGTGCTCTACCAACTGAGCTACATGAGCGAATCACCTGCACAACAACAAACTGGAGCGGGCAGCGGGAATCGAACCCGCATCATCAGCTTGGAAGGCTGAGGTTCTACCACTGAACTATGCCCGCAAGAGCTTATTGCTCATGCTGAATCTGGTGGAGGGGGAAGGATTCGAACCTTCGAAGTCGTAGACGTCAGATTTACAGTCTGATCCCTTTGGCCGCTCGGGAACCCCTCCAAAGTGGGCGGCATTCTATCTCAAGCCTCCCCGGTGTCAAGCTTTTTTTCAAGAAAATCTTGAAGTTACACATCACACCCACTTCCAGTGAGCCACCGAAAGCGGCGCCATTCTATGGCAACTATCGTACCGAAGCAATCCCCTCACAAGGCATTAACTGATTTTCCAAGCCATTGAAATCATTAGACAATTGATTGAGTAGTTGCTCGCTAAGCAAACGCTTGGATTGGGGCGCTACCCTTAGCCAAAAGCTACGCTCACCACGCACAAGCTCTCTCATCAACGGCTCATAGCCCGCCGACCG
Source organism: Pseudomonas fluvialis (assembly GCF_002234375.1). Lineage (GTDB taxonomy): Bacteria > Pseudomonadota > Gammaproteobacteria > Pseudomonadales > Pseudomonadaceae > Aquipseudomonas > Aquipseudomonas fluvialis. The sequence continues at coordinate 2,508 of NZ_NMQV01000046.1, read as the reverse complement.
CAAGCGCGCCATCACACTCTCAGCGGAGTCTTTGCGCGGAAAAATTCCCAAGGAAATGCCATTGGCCAGATCCCCCTGACTAATCACATAACTATCAATCTTTCTTGCCTGCAGCTCACGCAATTGCCGCAAGGAAGCCTGCGCAGAGCCCAATGGCGCCAGGTAAACCCAATAGTCTGTCGCCCCCGAAGCCTCCAGTGCGAGCACCTCTACCTGCACCCCCACACTCAGTAAACGCTGCTCAAGAGCCAAGGCTTGATCGCGCAAAGCGAACCCTCCCAAGTACAGACAAGCCTGCTCTGTCGATGCGGCCACACCACCAGACTGAACCATGTCACGCTTATGACTATCCTCCGCCAAAAGACGAATACCCTGCCCGGCGCTTCTCGGCAAAGTCATTGCTTCTACCTCTCTGGGCACTACTGGCGCCTGCTGCTGGTTCCAGACGAAATAGAAAAGATTGAGCATCACCAGTAACAGAAAGAACCAACGCATCATTTATCCCCCAGCGGACATGCCAGCGCCAGCCCATGCAACACCAGATCTGGAACAAGCCTGAACTCCTTATCGATATCCCTGACCAACAAGGCATCCCCCCCCGTCAGAAAAAGACTCACATTCCCCGCGAACTGCTCCCGCGCCAAGGACACCTGCTCGCGAACGAACGCTCTCAGCATTAGCAAGCAACCGCGCTCCACCGCCTCCATAGTGCTCACCCCAGGGGACGAGTCTGCCAAAGCAGAAGCTACAAATGCTTCACCGTAACGGATTCTTCGCGTATGCGTCTGCAACTGACTGCGCAGCAAAGGCATCCCCGGACAGATGTAGCCCCCCAGATGCCGCCCATCCGACGCAACCCAATCGGAAGTTATCGCCGTACCAAGGTCTAACACCAAGCAGGGCCCCTTAGCGAGACTCCAAGCGCCCAAAACCGCCAGCCAACGATCAACGCCCAGCTTGCCGGAGTCCGCATAGCCATTTTGAACGCCCGCACACCAGCTCTCCGACCGAGCACAGCAGACATTGACACCAAAGGCCCTATTTATCGCCATAATTAAGTGGGCAGTTTCCGCATCACTACGCACACTTACCAGACGGCAGGCATTGATCAGCAGCGAAGCATCGGAAATCGCTCCGAGCAACTCAACTTCAGAGCCTGTCCAGCCCCCTGCCAAAACAGCACCCTGCGCATCGACAATGCGCCATTTGATGAAGCTATTCCCACAATCAAGCTCAAGAATCATGCGCCAACCTCAGGCTCAACTCACCGCCACTGAAGCGCTGTTGATGGCCATCAATTTCCAACAGTAAGGAGCCATCTTCATCGACCCCGCTCAGACGACCAGCGATCACTGTATCCCCAGAAGATAACTGCACATCCTGCCCCTGCCAGGCACTAAAGCCCATCCACTCATCACGCAATTGCGAAAATCCCTCGCCTTCCAGGCGTTTTAAGTGCGCAATCAAATGCTTTGCCAAATCCACGACGAGCGCCGAGCGATCAAGCATCACGCCCAGTTCAGCAGCCAGCGAAGTCCACGGCTGCTCAATGGCCTGTTGCTCTTCACGCATATTGACATTGATACCCAGCCCGATAATGAGCTGGCAGGCATCTGACGGATCACCAAGCAACTCCAGAAGAATTCCAGATATCTTCTTGTTACCGCACAAAACATCGTTAGGCCACTTCAACGAAAGCGCCGCAAGACCACGACTCTGTAATGTTCGCAGCACAGCCAGCGCCATCACCAGGCTTACTCCTTTGGCCTGCTGAAGCCCAGACGCCAGTGGGTAAACGAGACTTGCATAGATATTACCGGCATAAGGACTGACCCAAGAGCGCCCCCTTCTCCCTCGCCCCTGTGTTTGTTTTTCCGCAAGCACTAGCACAGGCTTCCGGGCAGTGTTTGCAGCCGCATACTCCTGCGCCAAGGAATTTGTCGAAGTCACTGTCTGATGAACGCAAACATCCAGCTCTGGCAAAGCTGCAGTAATAAGCTCCTCATCGAGCAAGCTCAACGGTCTTTGTAAGCGGTATCCCTTACCACGTACCTTGTCGACTACCAATCCGGTTTCAGCCTGCAAAGCTTGCAAGCGCTTCCAAACAGCAGAGCGACTCAAACCCAGCGCACTACCGAGGAGCTCACCCGAATGAAATCGGCCATCGGCCAGAATCGCCAGCAACGCTTGCATCGACTATGCCTCCCTTTTCAGCAGGGCATCATAGCGGCGAGCACAGGCCGTGTAATCAATTTCCAGAAGCCTCGTACAACCTACACTTCATGGATCCACTATATGTGCATGGGCTACTCATCGCACCAGGAGGGGACGCCGACTGGAAGTACATCAAGCGTCGCGAGAACTTACCCAGCCCCAGCTGAAACGCTGAACAAACTAAAAAGCCACCTACGGGTGGCTTTTTAGTAGGCCGGATATTTCCGAAAGTCAGCCTGGCAGCTTTTTCCCGCGCACAAAGAAGAAACCCCAGCTTCTTTCGAAGCTGGGGTT
>NZ_NMQV01000045.1 GCF_002234375.1 Pseudomonas fluvialis | reverse complement strand
CTTAAGTGAACAGCATTACGACCAATGGTCGGGCTTTTTTATGGGCATTACCCCTCAGGGCATGCCAAACAAACGCCTGGCATTCTCCCCGGTCTGCTCGCATAGCTGCGCATAACTGACGCCACGCAAGGTCGCCAGATACTCAGCCACCTCGCGAACGTATTGCGGCAAATTGGCCTTGCCACGATGCGGAACAGGCGCCAGGTAGGGGGCATCGGTTTCCACCAGCAAACGATCGGCTGGAACCCGGCGGGCCACCTCACGCAACGCTTCGGCATTGCGGAAGGTGACGATGCCGGAAAACGAGATGTAGAAACCAATATCCAGCGCTGCCTCGGCCATCGCCCAGTCTTCGGTAAAACAGTGCAGCACCCCCGCCTGCGGCAAGGCCGCCTCGCGCAAACAGCGCAGGGTATCCTCGCGCGCCTCGCGCGTGTGCACGACCACCGGCTTGCCGGTGAGTTGCGCCGCCTCCAGGTGCAGCCTAAAGGCCGCCTGCTGCTGCTCGGCATCCTGCGGGCGATAGTGATAATCCAGCCCGGTCTCACCGATCGCCAGCACGCGCGGATGCGCCAGCGCATCCAGCAACCATTGCAGGGTGGGCGCTTGGCTATCCTGCAGGTCCAACGGATGAACACCTACCGTACAGAAGACATCCGCATAGCGCTCGGCCAGGGCTTTGACCGTTGGCGCATTGGCCACATTGATACCAATACATAGAAAACGCTGCACCCCACAGGCGCGCGCCGCCTCCAGAGCGGCATCCAGGCTACCGCCATGGGCAGCCAGATCCAGACGATCAAGGTGGCAGTGGGTATCGATCAGCATGAAAATCTCAAAACGTCAGGCAGCCGACTGCCAGCGCCAGGCCGAACCTGAGACGCCAGCTGTACAGGCTACTTACATGGTATGGGTTGGACGGTCTGACTTGAGGGCGCCAGCCAGGTAAGTTTCGATCTTGTTACGTGCGGTGTTGTCGCCATCATTGAACTGCACGCCAACCCCCGCAGCACGGCTGCCCTGGGCCCCTTTGGGAGTAATCCAGACCACCTTGCCGGCAACCGGGATTTTTTCCGGCTCGTCCATCAGGTTGAGCAACATGAACACTTCATCACCGAGCTTGTAGCTCTTATTGGTCGGAATGAACAAACCACCATTGCGAATGAACGGCATATAGGCGGCATACAACACCGACTTATCCTTGATGGTCAGGGAGAGAATCCCGTTACGCGGGCCCAGATTGGGTGGCAGACTCATGCAGCGTTCCTAGCAAACCGACAGGTTGTCCGATTCTAGCCCGAGCCCGGCAGTCTTGCCCACTGCAGCAGCAAGGCTTCGAGCAGCAGCACACGGTTGAGCGGCGCCTTACCCAGCAACTTCTGCCGCTGCTCCAACAACCAGTCCTGCATATGCAGTACCGCGGGCGTACTGCTTTTATCTGCCAGGTATTGCAATACCTTGTGCATATCCGCTGACCCCAGGGCGTCAGCATCCCCCGTCAAGTGGTAGCGCAGAAGAAGTTGCGCCCACTGGCTAAACCAGTCAAAGAGCAGAAGCAGGGGTACGTCCTTCCAACCTTCTGCCAGCTGCGTAGGCTGGGCCTGCTGTTTGAGCAGCTTCTTCACACCCTCCACCACCAGCGCACGCTGCTCCAGAACACCCTGCGCTGCCAGTTGTTGCGCACGCAGGGGCGAACCGGCGGCCAACTGCAACAACTCACCGCGCTGCTCGGCAGCCAGCTCAGGCAGCACAGCCTGCAGATAGTCCGCAGCCTGCTGCGCAGTCGGCAACGGCATAGCCTGCTGCACGCAGCGACTGCGCACCGTAGGCAGTACGCGGCTGGGCTGATCACTGAGCAGCAGCATGATGGTAGCGCCGGCGGGCTCCTCAAGACTCTTGAGGAGCGCATTGGCAGCCTGCAGAGTCATTTCCTCAACTGGCGGCTGGGCAATCAGCACCAACTTGCGCCCAGCCAGCTGAGCTGTCTGCCCGACGAAATGCACCAGCTCGCGTACCTGATCGACCCCCACACTGGCGCGATCCTCGGCCGGTTTCAGCTCAAAGCGATCCGGATGCGTACCGGCTGCCAGCAACAAGCAACCACGACAAACACCGCACGGCTGGTCGCCCAGGGGCTTTTGGCACAACAGGAAATCTGCCAGAGCGCTGGCAAAATCACGCTTCCCCGTGCCGCTTGGCCCATGCAGCAGGTAAGCATGGGCATGCTGCGGGCGGCGCGCCAATTGCTGCCACAAGCCCTGTTGCCAGGGATAGCCGTTAGCCACGGCAACGCTCCACAAGCATCGGCACCAGGCCATCAATAGCAGCCTGCACCTGCTGCAGGGACTGCGACGCATCCAGCAGACGGTAGCGCTGCGGGGCCAGCGCAGCACGCTGCAGGTAGGTCTGGCGCACTGCTTCGAAGAAGCTGCGCTGCTCCTGCTCGAAACGATCCAGCCGGCCACGCGCCGCCGCCCGCGCCAGCCCCTGTTCGACCGGCAGGTCGAAGAGCAGGGTCAGATCGGGACGCAGATCGCCTTGCACAAAACGCTCAAGCTCGGCAATGCGTTGCTGTGACAGGCCACGCCCACCGCCCTGATAAGCATAGGTTGCATCGGTAAAACGATCGCAGAGCACCACGTCCCCCCGCGCCAAAGCAGGGCGAATAACTTGCGCCAGATGCTGTGCACGGGCCGCGAAGACCAGCAGCAGCTCGGTATCAGCCGCCATGGCTTCATCGCTTGGCGCCAGCAGCAACTCACGAATACGCTCAGCCAACGGCGTACCTCCCGGCTCACGGGTCAGCAGAACCTCGATCCCTGCGGCCCGCAAACACATCGCCAGATAATCGCGATTGGTGCTCTTGCCGGCACCTTCCGGCCCTTCAAGAGTGATGAATAGTCCGTTCACCGGGCTTCCTTCGATTGTGGTGCAGGGCTGGAACGGTAGTCGGCACGGCGCTTGAGCTGATACTCACGCACGGCTCGATTGTGCTCAGCCAGGGTATTGGAAAACACGTGGCTGCCATCACCACGCGCGACAAAGTACAGGCTGCGGCCATCCTGCGGATGCAGGGCGGCATGAATGGCTTCACGCCCGACCATGGCGATCGGTGTCGGCGGCAAACCACGTATGGTGTAGGTGTTGTAGGGCGTGGGACGCCGCAGATCGGCACGGGTAATGCGCCCCCGATACGCTTCGCCCATGCCATAGATCACTGTAGGGTCGGTTTGCAGCGGCATGCCGATACGCAGACGGCGAATGAATACGCCGGCAATCTGTGCTCGCTCATGGGCAACACCGGTTTCCTTTTCGATCAGCGAAGCCATGATCAGCGCCTGGTAGGGATCGGCATAAGGCAGGTCGGCGGCACGCTGCTGCCATTCTTCTTGCAGCACGCTGGCCAGGCGCTGGTAGGCCTGACGCAGCAAATCCACATCACGCATGCCGCGCACATAGCGGTAGGTATCAGGGAAGAAACGCCCTTCCGGATGTTCGCCCCTGGCGCCCAGACGGCGCATCACGTCAGCGTCGCTCAGACCGTTCAGGGTTTGCTGAAGCTTGTCCGCGCGTGCCAGAGCCTGACGCACCTGCGCGAAGGTCCAGCCTTCTACCAGGGTCAGGTTGTATTGCACGACCTCGCCACGCTGCCATAGCGCCAGCAATTGTCCGGCACTCATCTCCGGATGTAGACGGTATTCGCCGCTGTGCAAGGCGCCATGGGCAAACTGCAGGCGCCAGCGCAACCGCAGCCACCAGGCGTCAGCCAGTACGCCCTCCTGCTCCAAACGAATCAGCAGACCGTTGGGCGTACTGCCCGGCGGCACCTCCAGCAAACGCTCATTGTTGAGCTGTAATAGCTGATCAGCCGCCGTCTGGTATTGCCAAAAGGCCCAGCCAGCCAGCAACGCCAGCAGCAACAGACCGGCCACCAGCACACGCAGCATTCTTGCTATCACCAATTACTCATCCATCAGGCGGGAAACCAGGCCCTGCAGTTTACGGGTCAGTCCCCCCACCGGCCAGTGGCTATCCGCCAACTCACGTACCGGCCAGATACCAAACAGGCTATTGCAGACAAACACTTCGTCGGCAGCCTGCAAGTCGGCCAGACTGATATCCCGGACCTGTAGTGGAATACGCAACACGGCAGCCTGCTCCAGCAGCCAGGCGCGCATGACCCCCGCCACCCCGCAGCGCTGCAGATCCGGCGTCATCAATACGCCTCCGCGCTGCAAAAACAGATTGCTCGATACGCCTTCGATGACCCGCCCCTGGGTATCGCACACCAGCCCTTCAGGAAAAGCCGAATCCTGCCATTCGGCGCGCGCCAGCACCTGCTCCAGCCGATTCAGATGCTTGATACCGGCCAGCAGTGGCTGTTCGGCCAGGCGTGTGCGACAGGCAAACAGGCGCACCCCGTCAGTCGCATGCCCAGCTGGATAGGCCGGCGTCGGTAGTCCCTGAAGGATCAGTGTTGGCTGGCAGGGATCAGGCAGCGCATAGCCACGCTGGCCGACACCCCGGGTCAGGATCAGCTTGACCACTCCGTCCTGCTGCTCGGCAATGAATGCCGTCAACTGCGCCAGCAGTTCAGCCGTCGGACAAGGCAGCCTGAGGCGCTCGCAGCCACGCTGCAGACGCGCCAGGTGCCAGTCCAGCAAGGGCGCTCGGCCCCGACGCACGGCGATGCTTTCAAACAGACCGTCGCCATAGGCCAGCCCACGATCCTGCAGGGCAAGCTGCTGGCTCGGCTGGCCATTGACCCAGCAACGCATCAGTCACGCAACCGGCGGAACAGCAGCGAACCGTTGGTACCACCAAAGCCGAACGAGTTGGACAGCACCGCATCGATCGACATGTGCCGTGCCTGATGCGGCACGAAGTCCAGATCACAGCCTTCGTCAGGCTGCTCCAGGTTGATGGTCGGCGGCGCGATCTGATCACGCAACGCCAGCACACTGAAGATTGCTTCGACCGCACCGGCAGCGCCGAGCAGGTGACCGGTCATCGATTTGGTCGAACTGACCGCCAAGCGGTAGGCATGCTCAGCGAATACCGCCTTGATCGCCGCGGCTTCGGCCAGGTCACCAGCGGCGGTCGAGGTGCCGTGGGCATTGATGTACTGGACGTCTTCAGGCTGCAAACCAGCATCGCGCAGGGCATTGCGCATGCAGCGTGCGGCACCGGCACCATCTTCCGGCGGAGAAGTCATGTGATAGGCATCGCCACTCATGCCAAAGCCCACCAGCTCCGCATAAATGGTAGCGCCACGCGCCCGCGCATGCTCCAGCTCTTCGAGAACCAGCGCTCCCGCACCGTCGGACAGGACAAAACCGTCACGATCCTTATCCCAGGGGCGACTGGCGCGAACCGGGTCGTCGTTACGCGTGGACAATGCCCGCGCCGCCGCGAATCCGCCCATCCCGAGACCACTGGTGGCCATTTCCGCACCACCGGCAATCATCACGTCGGCTTCGCCATAGGCAATATTCCGCGCGGCCATGCCAATGCAATGCGTACCCGTGGTACAGGCAGTAGCCACCGCATAGTTCGGCCCCTGCAAGCCCAGGTGAATGGACAGGAAGCCAGAGATCATGTTGATGATCGAGCCTGGCACGAAGAACGGCGAGATACGCCGGGGGCCCTGCTCCTGCAGCGACTTGCAGTTATTCTCGATATTGCTCAGGCCGCCAATCCCCGAGCCCATGGCCACGCCAATCCGCTCGCGGTTGGCATCGGTAATCTCCAGCCCCGCATCACGCATGGCCTGAAAGCCTGCAGCCATGCCGTACTGGATGAACAGATCGAGCTTGCGAGCCTCCTTGGCAGTCATGTATTGCTCGACATCGAACCCACGCACCGAGCCACCAAAGCGAGTGGAATAGGCCGACAGATCCATATGTTCGATCAGGCCGATACCGCTGCGCGCCGCCAACACGGCGGCCCAGCTGCTGGCCACATCATTGCCCAGGGGCGAAACCATGCCCAATCCGCTAACCACAACGCGTCTGCGCGACACTGCTCTGCCCTCTTCTGCCAGGCGGTCGATCGCTGTGGCGCATGCCACACCTACCGACAACCATTGAATCTGCTGATAAAGAAAAGCCGCACGCCTTTGCGGGTCGTGCGGCTCGTCCTGGTCGGATAGTCCGACGACTACATGCTTACTGCGCGTGCGCGTTGATGTAGTCGATGGCTTCCTGAACAGTGGTGATCTTCTCGGCCTGCTCGTCCGGGATCTCGGTCTCGAACTCTTCTTCCAGGGCCATCACCAGCTCGACGGTATCCAGGGAGTCCGCGCCGAGATCTTCAACGAAGGAAGCACTGTTGGTCACTTCCTCTTCTTTGACGCCCAGTTGCTCGGCGACGATTTTCTTGACGCGTTCTTCGATGGTGCTCATACCTAGTTTTCACTCCTATGGAAAATTCCGTGCTGCTGGCCTGCAGTGTATAGAAAGGGTTTTCTAATTTTCAAGCCAATGGCCTACGCCTAACCAGCAACACTTCAACAACCTGTCTATAACCAGCTGCACAGTTATAACGGATTTTAGACAGCTCTTATGACACTAATCTGACTGGCCAGGTCACATTCAGGCCATGTACATGCCGCCATTCACCGGAATAGTCGCGCCTGTCACGTAGCCCGCCGCATCGCTGGCGAGGAACGCCACCACCTTGGCGATCTCCTCGGCCTGCCCCAGCCGGCCCAGGGGGATCTGCGCCAGCATGGCGTCACGCTGCGCCTCGGTGAGTTCACGGGTCATATCGGTATCGATAAAGCCCGGCGCCACGGCATTGACGGTGATGGCCCGCGACCCCACCTCACGCGCCAGCGCACGCCCAAAACCTTCCAGACCGGCCTTGGCGGCTGCGTAGTTGACCTGACCGGCATTCCCCATCGCACCCACCACCGAGCCGACATTGATAATCCGCCCCCAACGCGCCTTGGTCATGCCACGCAGCACCGCCTTGGTCATGCGATACAGGCTGCTGAGGTTGGTATTGATGACGTCATGCCACTCTTCATCCTTCATGCGCAGCATCAGGTTGTCACGGGTAATGCCGGCATTGTTGACCAGAATCAGCGGCTGCCCCAGGTGCTGCTGGATATGTTCCAGAGTAGTCGCCACCGACTCGTCGCTGGCGACGTCCAGCACCAGACCAGCGCCCTGGATATCATGCGCCTTGAGCGTTTCGGCGATGCGTTCAGCACCTGCCGGACTGGTCGCCGTACCGATGACCACAGCCCCCTGACGCCCCAACTCCAGAGCAATCGCCTGGCCAATACCACGACTGGCACCTGTTACCAGGGCCACCTTACCTTGCAGAGTCATACGCTTCTCCTTGAGCTCAGGCCAGCGCCGCTTGCGTAGCGGCAAAGGCATCCGGGGTATCCAGGTTATGGGTCATCAGACCCTTGGCACAGCGCTTGTTAAGACCGGCCAGCACCTTGCCGGGGCCGCACTCGACCAGATCAAGCACACCCTTCCCAGCCAGATAGACCACCGACTCCACCCAGCGTACCGGGCTGTACAGCTGGGCCAGCAAATCTGCCTGCAAGGTAGCCAGATCGCCAGGAACCGCGGCGCTGACGTTCTGCACCAGGGCAATACGCGGCGCCTGCCACTGCACGGCCTGCAGCGCTTCGGCAAAACGCTCAGCCGCCGGGCGCATCAATGCGCAATGCGAAGGCACACTGACCGGCAGAGGCATGGCCCGCTTGGCACCACGCTCCTTACAGACCGCAATGGCTCGTTCGACCGCCCCCAGCGCTCCGGCAATCACCACCTGGCCAGGCGCATTGAAGTTCACGGCACTCACCACTTCGCCCTGCGCCGCTTCGGCACAGGCAGCCAGGACATCGGCATCCTCCAGACCAAGAATGGCAGCCATGCCGCCCTGCCCGGCCGGTACGGCATCCTGCATCAACTGGCCACGGCGCTCTACCAGACGCACCGCATCGGCCAGGCTCAGGCTGCCGGCAGCCACCAGGGCCGAGTACTCACCCAGGCTATGCCCGGCCACATAATCCGGTTGACGCCCGCCCTGTATCTGCCACAGACGCCACAACGCCACTGAGGCGGTGAGGATGGCCGGCTGCGTCTTGTCGGTCTGGTTCAGCAGTGCCTCGGGCCCCTGCTGGGTCAGCGACCAGAGATCATAGCCCAACGCCTCGGAAGCCTCGGCAAAAGTATCCAGGATGCTCGCCTGCTGTGCGGCAAGCTCGCCCAGCATACCCAGCGATTGCGAACCCTGGCCTGGGAAAACGAAGGCAAGTGGTGCGGACATAAGGAGTTTCCTGATCAGAATGCAACGCAAAAACGGCACCTCAGGTGCCAGAAACTGAAACATTGGATGGCCTGCCGCAGCAGGCAGTCACATCCTACAGCAGGAGATGTTCCAGGCGACCATGCAGGCGTTGCGGGAGGTTTTCCCTGATTTCCAGCAGTGCGCGACGGATAGCACTCTGGAAGGCCTCACTACCGGCGGCACCATGGCTCTTCACCACGATCCCCTGCAAACCGAGAAAGCTCGCACCGTTATGCTGCGCCGGCGCCAGATCGCCATGCAGGCGCTGCAGCAATGGCAAAGCAAGCGAGCCCAGCAGACGCGACCCCATGCTTTCGCTGAACAATGCCTCAATGCGCCGGGAAATCATGCTGGCCAATCCCTCGCTGGACTTCAGCAGGATATTGCCGACAAAACCATCGCACACCGCCACATCTGCCTCGCCACGGTAGAGACCGTCACCTTCGACAAAGCCGATATAGTTAAGCCCGCGCGCTTGCTGCAACAGACTGGCAGCCAGCTTGACCTGCTGATTGCCCTTGATTTCCTCGGTGCCCACATTAAGCAGAGCCACCCGCGGCCGCACGACTCCGCATGCCTCGGCAGCCACCGCCCCCATGACCGCGAACTGGTAAAGATGCTCGGCACTGCAATCGACATTGGCGCCCAGATCCAGCAAGTGACAGCGCCCGGTCGCCGTAGGTATGGCACTGACCATGGCAGGCCGGTCAATACCAGGCAGGGTTTTCAGCACATAGCGCGACAAGGCCATCAAGGCGCCGGTATTACCGGCACTCACACAGGCCTGCGCACGTCCGCTACGCAACAATTCCAGGGCAACGCGCATGGAGGCGTCGGGCTTGCTGCGCAGCGCCTGAGCCGGACGCTCGTCCATGCCGATCACTTCGCTGGCATGTTCGATGCACAGACGATGGCGATCCGCCGCAGGACAATCGGCAATCAATTCTTCAAGAACGGGAGAGTAGCCAACCAGGACCAGGTGCAGCGAGGGGTATTCGGCCAATGCCGCCAAGCAGGCCGGAACAATGCAGCGGGGACCGAAGTCCCCGCCCATTGCGTCAATCGCGATGACTGAGACGGACAAGGATTACTCGTCTGCGCCCTTGTCGATCACTTTGCGACCGCGGTACACGCCTTCCGGAGAAACGTGGTGGCGCAGGTGAACTTCACCGGTGCTCTTTTCAACGGACAGGGCATTCGCTTCGAGAGCGTCGTGCGAACGGCGCATGTCGCGGGCGGAACGGGATTTTTTGTTCTGCTGAACAGCCATACTGATGAACTCCTAAACGTTTGGGTCACGCTTTAACTGCGCCAATACACTGAACGGGTTGGACCGCGAAACCTCGTCCTCGCACGGCTCAGGCTCTGTAACGCCCACCGGCTGCTGGCAATCTGCTGGATCGTGGGCCGGAACAATCGGCAAGGCAAGCAGCATTTCTTCCTCGATCAGACTCAGCAGATCGAGCGGCTCCTCACCCGCTTCCAGCACGTCGTAACCTTTCGGCAGTGATTGCAGATCCGCATCCGGCTTCACTATTGCATAGTGACACTCACTGCGAATCGGCAAGGACACCGGCTCCAGGCAACGCTGGCAAATCATTTTCACCTCAGCCTGCAGCGTACTGTGCAAAAAAGCTGCACGACGCTCATCACGCCCGAAAACCAGTTTCGCGCTGACGTCACCCGCTGTATCGGCGAGTGCTTCGCTGAGCCGCTCAAAACTGGCAATGCTTGCTACGCCTTCGAGCGTAGCGCTGCGATCTGCCAACTTACGCGGATCAACCTGAGGTGGAATCGGCCCATTCAACATAGGCGCGGCATTCTAGGGATGTCCCCCTGCGCTGTCAAAACAAATTCCCCGACACCGCCCAACGGTGCCTACTCAGCGCTGCCGGCAGCCCCTACAATCACCCCTCATTCAGGAGTCCATGCATGCTGCCTCTCATTCTCGCCTCCAGCTCAGCCTATCGCCGCGACCTGCTCAAGCGCCTGCGCCTGCCTTTCACCTGGGCCAGCCCGGACATCGACGAACAGGCACTACCCGGGGAAAGCGCCGAACAACTGGTCTGTCGACTGGCGCGGAACAAAGCCTACGCGCTGGCGACCAGCCATCCACAGCACCTGATCATCGGCTCAGACCAGGTTGCCGCACTGGACGGACAGATCATAGGCAAACCGCATGACCTCCCACGTGCCAGACAACAACTGCTGAACGCCAGCGGGCGCAGCCTGGCATTTCTGACCGGATTGGCGCTACTCAACAGTCAGAGCGACTACTGCCAAGTAGCCTGCGTACCCTTCACGGTGCATTTTCGCGAACTCGACGAATCGCGCATCGACCGCTATCTGCAGGCCGAGCAACCCTTTGACTGCGCCGGCAGCTTCAAGTCGGAGGGACTCGGCATCAGCCTGTTCCGCAGCACCACAGGCGAAGACAGCACCAGCCTGATCGGCCTACCCCTGATCCGCCTGGTCGACATGCTGCTCAACGAAGGCGTGAGTATCCCCTGAGCTCAGCGCAACTGCGGCACGCCCATACCCATCCACAAGGCCAGATGCTCGGCCACACTCGTACCAAGACGTTTGGCAAAGCGATCAAGCGGCGACTGCTTGGTCGTGAAGTCAACGATGCGCTTCTCCCCCACCACCTCACGAGCTACGTAACTGCTGCTGCCCAGGCCATCGACCAAGCCCAGGCGCAGCGCCTGCTCGCCGGACCAGACCAGCCCGGAAAACAACTCCGGATGCTCGGCACTCTTCAGACGCTCGCCGCGCCCCTGCTTGACACTGTCAATGAACTGCTGATGCGTAGTCGCCAGCACCTCACCCCAAAAACGCCGCTCGTCCTCTTTCTGCGGCTGGAAGGGATCGAGGAACGCCTTGTGCTCACCAGCGGTATACACGCGCCGCTCCACACCCAGGCGCTGCATGGCTTCGACAAAGCCAAAACCGGCCGCAGTTACCCCGATAGACCCCACCAGACTGGCCTTGTCGGCATAGATCTGATCAGCCGCACTGGCAATGTAATAGGCACCCGAGGCCCCCAGATCAGTAATCACCGCGTAGACCTTGATCTGCTCATGCTCAGCACGCAGGCGGCGTATTTCGTCGTAGATATAGCCCGACTGCACCGGACTACCGCCAGGGCTATTGATGCGCAGAATCACTGCCTTGGTCTGCTCGTCCTTGAAGGCGGCACGCAGGCTACTTATCACATTGTCGGCACTGGCCAACTCATCAGCAGCGATCATGCCACGCACCTCGATCAGCGCGGTATGCGACTTACCTGCCGAGGCAGCGCGATCCAGCTGCAACAAAGGTGAAAACAGGGCCAGTGCTACAAACAGATAGGTAAAGGTCAACAGCTTGAAGAAAATCCCCCAGCGCCGCGCTCGGCGCTGCTCCTGCACACCAGCCAACGCTGCTTTTTCCAACAACTGCCAGGCTTTCTTCTGCTCGTCAGCCAGCTCTTTCCATTCAGACATACTCATGCTCCCGTTTGACCTCACGGTCCAGCGGCACGCCCAACCAGGCACGCAGCTGATCAAAATGTTCAATTTCCAGATGCGGCGCATCTTCGCGCAGGCTCGCCAGCGATTGCGCGCCATAGCCCACCGCCACCGCATGAACCCCGGCGTTATGCGCCATCTGCAGATCGAAGCGCGAATCTCCGACCATCAATGCCCGGTGTGCCGGCACACCACAATGCGCAAGAATCTCCTCCAGCATCTGCGGATGAGGCTTGCTCGAGGTCTCATCCGCGCAGCGGGTAATATCGAAGAAATCCAGCCAGCCTCGCCGGGCCAAGACCTGATGCAGACCACGACGACTCTTGCCCGTGGCAACAGCCAGCTGCAAGCCCTCCCGGCGAAAGGCCTGCAACGCCTCGGCAACCCCTGGAAAGAGCGGCGAAGGCTGCTCCTCCAAAGCCAGGTAATGATCAGCATAAGCCTGACGAAAACGCTCACGGCCAAGCGGATCATCGAACTGCGGGTACAGCACATCAATCGCTCGCGACAGACTCAGACCAATGATGGCCTTGATCGGTTCAGCGGACAGAGGCGGCAACTCGCAACAGGCCGCGGCCACCTGAATCGACTCGACGATACGAGCAATCGAGTCGACCAACGTACCGTCCCAGTCAAAGATCAGCAGGCGAAAGTCACTCACTCAGGCGCTCCAGCGTTTGCCCCCACATGTCATCGACGGGCGCTTCCAGCTTCAACTCGCCCCCTTCCGGGAGCGGCACACGCAGCGCATGAGCATGCAGAAACAGGCGCTTGCCACCCAACTCACGCACCTCACGAGTAAAGTCATCATCACCATACTTGCTGTCACCAGCGATGGCATGCCCGGCATGCCGGGCATGCACACGGATCTGGTGAGTACGCCCGGTCACCGGACTGGCCTCCACCAGGGTGGCAAACTCACCGAAGCGACGCACGACCCGAAACAGCGTCAAGGCATCCTTGCCCTCGACATTGACCTCCACCATGCGTTCGCCAGAGCGCAGATTGCTCTTCATCAGTGGCGCCCGCACCTGCTTCTTCACAGCCGGCCAACTGCCGCGCACCAGCGCCAGGTAACGCTTATCCACCCCGTCGCCACGCAGAGCCTCATGCAAATGGCGCAGCATGCTGCGCTTCTTGGCAATCATCAGCAGCCCGGAGGTATCCCGATCCAGGCGATGCACCAGCTCGATATCCTTGGACTCCGGACGCAGCTGGCGAAACGCCTCGATCACCCCGTAGTTCAGGCCGCTGCCACCATGCACGGCGATACCGGCAGGCTTGTTCAGCACAATGAGCGCCTTGTCCTCATAGACAATGGCGGCCTCCAGCCGCTCAAGCAGACCTTGCGCCAATGGCGCAGGCTCATCACGCTCAGCCAGACGCAAGGGCGGCACGCGAATGACATCTCCCGCCTGCAGCTTGTAGTCCGGCTTGATACGCCCCTTGTTAACCCGCACCTCACCCTTGCGCAGGATGCGGTAAACCAGGGTCTTGGGTACGCCCTTAAGCTGGGCACGCAGATAGTTGTCGATACGCTGGCCGGCATGATCCGGCGCCACCTCGAGCAGCTGAACGCTACTGGTGATGGCAGGAGAAGAGGTCGTGGTCATCGTCGGATAATACAATTTTTATGCAATTGAAGCACTTAAAGATTGGTGATAGAGTCGGGAACGCCGCTTCGTGCGGCCCGGTGAACGCGAGCCAGCAATCAGGCGGCAACACACCGCGAGCAACCCCATTCAGGACGTCAGGCCGTCCCCGCTGCAGCTGCCAGATCGACTGGTAACTGAGCGAAATCCAAGCCTTGAGTTACGACGCGCGATGCCTGCCACGGTCACCCCTGGCAGCATTGCGATAAATTGCAACCCGCTCCGGATTCAGTGAGCGGCACCCGATTTTCAAGGAACCGTGTAGGGTGGAGATGCACAACCGGCAAACTGCGTAGTACGGCTTCTTTCCCTGCTTTTCCGTCCGCCTGCCGGCTGATTCCTCCTCCTGATTGAGCGCCTGCCACAACCCTGGCAGGCAGGAGACGCAGTCGCGGCCAGGGCCTATCGAGCCCGAAGCTGCTGGACCCAACCTCGGCATGGCCGCAGGTTGACGCGCACCAGACATCGACCATGAGAGTCGTGTGTGCCGAACGCCGTTTCCGGTAGCCCGGAAACCCTTGGTACAACATGAAAAGAATGCTGATCAACGCAACTCAACCCGAAGAGTTGCGTGTAGCCCTGGTAGACGGCCAGAAGCTCTACGACCTGGATATCGAATCCGGAGCCCGCGAGCAAAAGAAGGCCAACATCTACAAAGGCCGCATTACCCGCGTCGAGCCCAGCCTGGAGGCTGCCTTCGTCGACTTTGGCGCCGAGCGCCACGGCTTCCTGCCGCTCAAGGAAATCTCCCGCGAGTACTTCCTGAAAACCCCCGAAGGCCGCGTCAACATCAAGGACGTGCTGAAGGAAGGCCAGGAAGTCATCGTCCAGGTCGAGAAGGAAGAGCGTGGCAACAAGGGCGCCGCCCTGACCACCTTTATCAGCCTGGCCGGTCGCTACCTGGTGCTGATGCCCAACAACCCGCGCGCGGGCGGTATCTCCCGACGCATCGAAGGTGAAGAGCGCAACGAGCTGCGTGAAGCGCTCAACGGCCTCAACGCCCCCGCCGACATGGGGCTGATCGTCCGTACTGCGGGCCTGGGTCGCTCCAGCGAAGAGCTGCAACTGGACCTCGACTACCTGATCCAGCTGTGGACGGCCATCACCGATGCCTCCAAGCAGGGCCCGGCCCCCTTCCTGATCTATCAGGAATCCAACGTCATCATCCGTGCGATCCGTGACTACCTGCGCCAGGACATCGGCGAAGTACTGATCGACAGCGTGGAAGCACAGGATGAAGCACTGACCTTCATTCAGCAGGTCATGCCGCAGTACGCCAGCAAGGTCAAGCTGTACGAAGACAGCGTACCGCTGTTCAATCGCTTCCAGATCGAAAGCCAGATCGAGACGGCCTTCCAGCGCGAAGTCAAACTGCCCTCCGGCGGCTCCATCGTCATCGATCCGACCGAAGCGCTGGTGTCCATCGATATCAACTCGGCGCGCGCCACCAAGGGTGGTGACATCGAAGAAACCGCCCTGCAGACCAACCTGGAAGCTGCCGAGGAAATTGCGCGCCAGTTGCGCCTGCGCGATATCGGCGGCCTGATCGTCATCGACTTCATCGACATGACCCCGGTGAAAAACCAGCGTGCCGTGGAAGAGCGCATGCGCGAAGCCCTGGAAGCGGACCGCGCGCGCGTGCAAATCGGCCGCATCTCGCGCTTCGGCCTGCTGGAAATGTCGCGCCAGCGTCTGCGCCCCTCGCTGGGCGAGACCAGCGGCATCGTTTGCCCGCGCTGTAACGGCCAGGGCATCATCCGCGACGTCGAATCGCTGTCACTGGCCATCCTGCGCCTGATCGAGGAAGAAGCCCTCAAGGATCGCACCGCCGAAGTGCGTGCCCAGGTGCCGATTCCGGTGGCTGCGTTCCTGCTCAATGAGAAGCGCAACAGCATCACCAAGATCGAGCTGCGCTCACGCGCGCGCATCGTCATCCTGCCCAACGACCATCTGGAAACACCGCACTTCGAAGTGCAGCGCCTGCGTGATGACAGCCCCGAGGCCCTGAACGGCCAGAGCAGCTATGAAATGACCAAGGCCGAGGTCGAAGAAGCTCAGCCGGTCAGCGCCACCCGCACCCTGGTACGCCAGGAAGCCGCTATCAAGACCACCCCGCCGCGCCCGGCAGCACCACAACCAGCCGCACCGCTGGTCGCGGAAACCGCGCCGGTACAGCCCAGCCTGTTCAAGGGCCTGGTCAAGTCGCTGGTCAGTCTGTTTGCCGGCAAGCAGGAAGAGCAGGTAGTCATCGAAGCACCGGTGGAGCGCAAGCCGCGCACCAGCGAGGAGCGCCGTAACGGCCGCCAACAGGGTCGCAATCGTGACCGCGATGGTCGCGCCAATCGCAATGGCCGCGATGAAGAGCGCAAGCCACGCGAAGAGCGCGCTACACGCGAAGAACGTCAACCCCGCGAGGAGCGTGCTCCGCGCGAAGAGCGTGCCCCACGTGAGGAACGCACACCGCGCGAAGAGCGTCAGCCTCGCGAGGAGCGTGCACCGCGCGAAGAGCGTCAGCCCCGTGAAGAACGCGCACCGCGCGAAGCTCAGGATGGCAACAACCGCCGCGAGCGTGGCAATCGTGAAGAACGCCGCCCGCGTGAGCTGCGCGAAGCGCTGGAAACACCAGAAGCCCGCAACAGCGAGGAGCGTACCGAACGCAAGCCTCGCGAAGAACGTGCACCACGTCCGCAGCGTGAAGAGCGTGCATCACGCCAGGAAGCAGCCGTCAGCAACAGCAGTGACGAAGAGCTGCTGGAACAGACGGAGATGTTCGAGGACGAGCAGGACAATGCTGAGGCAGGCGAACGCCCGCGCCGTCGTTCGCGCGGCCAGCGTCGCCGTAGCAACCGCCGCGAGCGTCAGCGTGATGCCGACGGCAACCTGATCGAAAGCAGCGAAGAGGGCACTGCCCAGGCTTCGAGCGAAGACAGCAACGCCGCCGCCCAGGCTGACACACCGACCGAGCAGTCGCCAGCAAACAGCCCAGCTGTTGCTGCGGACACTGCCCAGCAACAGCCGGCAGCAGAAACCGTCGAGCAACCTGCCAGTGACACGCCAGCCGAGGCGCAGACTGAGCAACCCGTTGCCGAGGTTGCTGTTGAACCTGCTCACGCCGTACAGATCGAGCCTGTCGTCACCGCGCAAACGGACGCACAAACCGTGCAACCCAGCGCAGCGCCACAAGCGGTCGAGGCCCTTGAAGCGTCAGCAGCCATCGCCGAACCGGCGGCAGCCCCTGTCGCCGCAACCAGCGCCGCGCCGGTCACCAGCAGCGGACGCGCACCCAACGACCCGCGTGAAGTGCGTCGTCGTCAGCGCGAAGAGGCCGCCGCAGCTGCAGCTGCTGCTCTGGCAGCCAGCCAGCCGGCCAACAGCGAGGAAAGCCAGCCTGCCAGCGACAGTGCCATCAGCAGCATCGTAGCGCCTGAAGCTACCGAAGCTACCGAAGCTACCGAAGCTACCGAAGCTACCGAAGCTACCGAAGCTACCGAAGCTACCGAAGCTACCGAAGCAACCTAAGCCACGCCATCTATTCAGTCAACAGAGACTAAG
>NZ_NMQV01000044.1 GCF_002234375.1 Pseudomonas fluvialis | reverse complement strand
TGTTGATGTTGTAGTCGCCCCACTTCAGGGCAGTGTTCTTGGCCAGGATGGTGATACCGCGCTCTTTTTCCTGGTCATTGGAGTCCATCACCCGCTCGTTTTCCGCTTCTTTGCGGTCAAGGGTGCCGGACAGGCGCAGCAGCTTGTCTACCAGGGTGGTTTTGCCATGGTCGACGTGGGCGATGATGGCGATATTGCGCAGATTTTCGATCACGATGTTTTCCTAAAAAAGAGCGGCAAGCCGGAGGCGACAAGCAGCAAGATAAAAACCGAAGAAAAGCCTAAAAACATGACGGATTCAGCGTTTGCCGTCGGGAGGGTGCCTGCGGCGCCGCGCGCTGCGTCTGAGCTGCTCCTTGATCATGACGGCACGTGACCTTCTTGCGGCTGATAGCTTGCGGTTTGTGGCTGCCCGGCGGGGCGATAGACACGCACGTTGGCATGCCCTTCGCTGAGCAGGTGGTGAGCATGCAGGCGGCTCATTACGCCCTTGTCGCAATACAACAGGTACTGGCGGCTGGCATCCAGCTCCTTGAAGCGGCTGTTCAGCGCGTAGAACGGCAAGGTCTGCACCTCGATGCCTTCAACCTGCAGCGGCTGTTCCTCGACGGCATCGGCGGGGCGGATATCCAGGATGATCTGCCCGCTCAGCGCCTGCTGGACTTCCTCGACCTGGACGTCGGCGCCCAGTTCGTCGATCAGCTTGTCCACGGTGATCTTGCGCGCGC
>NZ_NMQV01000043.1 GCF_002234375.1 Pseudomonas fluvialis | reverse complement strand
GGGGCGACTACAACATCAACATCGTCGACA
This sequence comes from Pseudomonas fluvialis, assembly GCF_002234375.1. Taxonomy (GTDB): domain Bacteria; phylum Pseudomonadota; class Gammaproteobacteria; order Pseudomonadales; family Pseudomonadaceae; genus Aquipseudomonas; species Aquipseudomonas fluvialis. The sequence goes on along the minus strand of NZ_NMQV01000043.1, from coordinate 545 downwards.
CCCCCGGACACGCCGACTTCGGCGGTGAAGTGGAGCGTGTGATGTCGATGGTCGACTCCGTGCTGCTGGTGGTCGATGCTCAGGACGGCCCGATGCCGCAGACCCGCTTCGTGACCCAGAAGGCCTTCAAGGCCGGCCTGCGCCCGATCGTCGTGGTCAACAAGATCGACCGTCCCGGCGCGCGCCCGGACTGGGTCATCGACCAGATCTTCGACCTGTTCGACAACCTCGGTGCTACCGATGAGCAGCTGGACTTCCCGATCGTCTACGCCAGCGCCCTGAACGGCATCGCCGGCCTCGACCACGAGAACATGGACGACAACATGGATGCCCTGTTCCAGGCCATCGTCGACCACGTGCCGGCTCCCAAGGTCGACAGCGAAGGCCCGTTCCAGATGCAGATTTCCCAGCTGGACTACAACAGCTTCCTCGGCGTGATCGGCATCGGCCGTATCACCCGTGGCCGCATCAAGGCCAACAGCCCGGTCGTCGCCATCAGCGACGACGGCAGCAAGCGCAACGGCCGCATCCTGAAGATCATGGGT
>NZ_NMQV01000042.1 GCF_002234375.1 Pseudomonas fluvialis | reverse complement strand
CGCATCCTGAAGATCATGGGTCACTCCGGCCTGCAGCGCGTGGAAGTCCCGGAAGCCGAAGCCGGTGACATCGTTTGCGTATCCGGCATGGACGAGCTGTTCATCTCCGACACCCTGTGCGATCCGCAAAACGTCGAAGCCCGTCCGCCGCTGACCGTCGACCAGCCCACCGTGAGCATGACCTTCCAGGTCAACGATTCGCCCTTTGCCGGCCGCGAAGGCAAGTTCGTCACCAGCCGCAACATCAAGGAGCGCCTGGAAAAAGAACTGCTGCACAACGTCGCCCTGCGCGTCGAGGCGGGTGACTCCGCCGAGAAGTTCAAGGTTTCCGGGCGTGGCGAGCTGCACCTCTCGGTACTGATCGAAACCATGCGCCGCGAAGGCTTCGAGCTGGCCGTGGGCCGCCCGGAAGTGGTGATCATCGAGAAGGACGGCGAGAAGCAGGAGCCCTACGAGAACGTCACCATCGATATCGAGGAACAGCATCAGGGTCCGGTGATGGAGCAGATGGGCTTGCGCAAGGGCGACATGACCAACATGATCCCTGACGGCAAGGGGCGTATCCGCCTGGAATACCTGATCCCGGCGCGTGGCCTGATCGGTTTCCGTAACGCCTTCCTGACCATGACCTCGGGCACCGGCATCCTCACTTCGACCTTCGACCACTACGGTCCGGTCAAGGCCGGCGAAGTGGCCCACCGCCAGAACGGTGTGCTGGTCTCCATGGCCACCGGCACCGCGCTGACCTACTCCCTGGAAACCCTGCAGGACCGCGGCAAGCTGTTCCTGTCGCCGGGTGACGAAGTCTACGAAGGCCAGCTGGCCGGCATC
>NZ_NMQV01000041.1 GCF_002234375.1 Pseudomonas fluvialis | reverse complement strand
GCTTAAGTGAACAGCATTACGGCCTTGGCCGGGTTTTTTCAGTGAAGCACGCAGATTACTGCTTGATCTGAGCTTCCACTTCAGCTTCCACGCGACGGTTGATCGCACGACCGGCATCGCTGGCGTTGTCAGCAACCGGGCGGGACTCACCGTAACCTACCGCGTTGACACGGCTGGCATCGACACCGTACTGGTTGACCAGCACTTCACGAACAGCGTTGGCACGACGCTCGGACAGCTTCTGGTTGTAGGCATCGGTACCACGCGCATCGGTGTGACCTTCCACAACGGTGGTGGTCTGCGGGTACTGGTTCATGAAATCGGCCAGGGCCTTGATGTCAGCCTGGCTTTCCGGCTTGACGTTGGCCTTGTCGAAATCGAACTTGACGTCCAGCTCGACACGTACGGTTTCAATAACCTGCTCCGGCTCGGCAACAGCCACCGGCTCAACGGCAGGAGCCGGCTCAACAACCGGAGCGGGCTTGCTGGAGCCGCCGAAGTTCACGCCGAAGCCAACACCCGCCAGCCACTCGGTTTCATTGGCGTCGATGTTGTAAGCGGCGTCGACGCCGGCCTTGGCGAAGACGTTCTCAGTGAAGAAGTACTTCACGCCGGCACCCAGATTGGCGAAGGTGCTGTGGTCACGACCGGTACGCGCCGGTACGTTGCTGATGTTCTGGTGAGCTACACCCGCAGAAACGAACGGACGCAGGGCGTCGCCCAGGTTACCGAAGTGGTAGGTGGCATCCAGGGAAGCCAGGTTGCCCTTGATGTTCTTGCGGCCAGTATCGTTTTCCGAGCGAATGTCGTGGTATTCACCGTAGGACAGGCCCAGGGAAACGTCATCAGTCAGGTAGTAGCCGATGGTACCGCCAAACAGGTTGCCTTCGGACAGGTCACGGCTGCTGTCGGTGAAATAGCGTTTGGCGAAAGCGTCAACCTCGACAGCGCCTTGGCCTTGAGCCAGCGCGCCCATGGAGGTAGCGGCAATCAGAGAGCCAATGACGAGGTGCAAGGTGTTTTTCAGTTTCATCCGTTAAATCCCCAGTAGGTGAATGTGGATCTGCAAGGACCCACACGCAAAAATCGACAGCATTATAGCAGAGGCGTTCGCCATATAAATGGCACGCCATCAGTTTTCTGCCAGATCGCCGTCCTGACCAGCGAATTTTTCCCGCAAGCGGTCTAGCGCACGTTTGTAGCGCATTTTCGTGGCGCTCAAGCCCATGTGCATGATGTCGGCGATCTCCTGGAACTCCAATTCGGCAACAAAGCGCAACACAAGGATTTCCCGATCGATGGGATTGACGTGCACCAGCCAACGATCCAGGCCAGCCTTGTCTTCAACCTTCGGCATTTTTTCCTCGGAAGCCTCTTCCAGGGGGTCCAAACTCAGTGCGTCCAGCAGGCGCCGTTTGCGACGCTCCTTGCGATACTGGGTAATGCACTCGTTGTAGGTAATGCTGTACAACCAGGTTTTGAACTTGGACTTGCCCTCGAAATTCTTCAGGCCATAGAGCACCTTGAGCATGACTTCCTGGCACACATCGTCAGCATCACGCTCATTGCCCAGGTAGCGCGCACATACGTTGAACAAGGTGCGCTGGTAGCGACGCATCAGCTCTTCGTAGGCGCGTGTAATATGGAACAGTTCGCCATGGGCACGCTGCACCAGCTCTTCATCGGAAAGCTCGCGGGGGTCGTAGCGCAGCGACGAGTGGGAGTTATTCAAGACAAATGGGGCCGGCAGTCGGTTCGAAGGTCAGCGGCTGCGCACAGGCAGCAACTGACGCGGATAAGCTCGGGCGCACTACAGCTTAGTGGCTACGCACCTGTTGTTCGAGCAATAGACGGTTGGCCACTGAAATCAGTTCACCATCCTTGCTCAGCAGCAGAGTCTTGACCGTGCCGATTTCCTCGATCTGCCCCTCGATATCACCAATACGGACTTCCTGCCCCAGGCTGTACAGTTCACGCACATAGATACCGGCAATGATCTGCCCTGCCACCTGGCGACTACCCAGGCCTAGGGCCAGCGCCGCGGCCAAGCCTACCGAGATCAGGACGATGGCAATCACCATGTTGAGCAGGTCGGTCTTCACTTCGAGCTGACCAATCGCCACCGAGATGCTGATAATGATCACCAGGCTCTGTGCGATACGTCCCAGGCTGTGCGCGTAGTCAAGACCCACACCTTCAGCGGCTCCACGCACAATACTGTTGGCCAACTGCGCCAGCAGCACCCCTGCCAACAGCACCAGTGCGGCACCGAAGACCTTGGGCAGATACAGGGCAAAGACATCCAGCGTCGCAGAGACCCGCTCGAGGCCCAGCGACTCGGCCGCCGACACCAGGAAGATCAGCAGCACGAACCAGTAGACGATCTTGCCAATCAGCGTGGAAACCGGCACCTGAATGCCCACCCGCGCCAACAGTTTGTTCAGCCCGGTACCACTCATCAGGCGATCCAGGCCCAACTTGGCGAGCAGCTTGGACAGCAGGGTATCGAGCAATTTGGCCACGATAAAGCCCAGCAGCACCACCACCAGGGCGCCAAACAGGCGCGGAATGAAGGCGCCCACCGCACCCCACAGGGTGCTCATGGCGTTGACCAGGCTCTGTGTCCAGGGATCGAATTCCATTGTTATTCTGCCTTCTGTGTAGTTCTTGTGCGGTAACGGGGGCGCCGGCTAACCGGCATGGCATGACTGGAGGCACTATTGAGCCCGAGCATCAGCGCATGCAACGCATGGCCCAGCAAGCTGAATAGATCGCCTGCACCCACCTGGCGATTGGCGGTTTTGAGTACCCGCCCCAGGGTGGCGTTATCGTCGTGCACAGCAGGCGATGATTTGAGCAAATCACGCAGGGACTCTTCAAAGGGATCGCGCATGGTTACCTCGTAGACTATGTCGGCTAGACGCGAGCAGCGCATCCAGGGTCACATCACAACCAGCGCAAGCGACGGAACAGCCACCACTGCCCCAGCGCCAGCAGAACGAACAGGCTACAGACGGCGTAGAAGGCATACTCGGTCTCGGCGCCGGGAATGCCACCCACGTTGATACCAAGCAGGCCTGTCAGAAAGCTCAGCGGCAGGAAAAATCCGGTAATGATGCCCAGCAGGTACATGGTGCGCCCCATACGCTCGCTCATGCGCCGGTGCTCGGACTCGAGAATCAGGCTGATCCGCTCACGCATCAGTTCCAGCTCTTCCAGATGACGAGTCAACTGGTTGTGCAACTCGTTCCAGTAGTCGCTGGCCTGTGGGGCAAACCAGGGACGATGATTACGCAGCAATACCTGATACAGCTCACGCTGTGGCGCCAGGAAGCGCCGCAGTGCCGCGGCGCGACGGCGCAACTGCTGCATACGGTCGTGGTTGGGGCGGTACTGCTCACTGGCATCGACGCGCTCCTCTTCATCATCGACCGCCTCCCCCAGATCCAGCAGTAACTCATCGACATGTTCGGTGAGTCCGCGCGCCAGGGCCAGCAACAAGTCGGAAACATGGCAAGGCCCCTGTCCGGCCGCCAGCTGAGCCAGGATCTTCTCGGTCACCCGCAGCGGCCGCAAACGCAGTGAAAGCAGGCGCTGTGGCTCGACGAACACCCGCACGCTGACCATGTCTTCCGGCTCGGCGCCGGGATTGAGGTTGACGCCACGCAGGAACAGCAGCAATTGCTCTTCGCTCAACGGCAGCAAGCGTGGCCGGGTGCTTTCTTCCAACAGCAGGTTGCAGGCAAAGGCACTCAGCCCACTGCACTGGCGCAACCATTGCTGAGCGCCAGGATGTCCACGATCCCAATGCAGCCAGAGGCTTTCCTGCGCCTGCAGCTGCAGGCCAGCCAGTTCGGCATGGGCGAGCTGACGCGCGCCACCCTGGCCGTCCAGCACCAGGGCATGCACCAGGCCGTACTGTTGCTCATCCATGTGCAGCCCCCTGGCGATTTATTCGGGCATCTGCAGCGGTTGCGGGGCAATGATCACCCCATTGTTGTCGGCATACAGGTAGTCACCCGGCTTGAAGGTCAGCCCGGCAAAACTCACCACGACATTCAGATCACCGATGCCGCGCTTGTCGGTCTTCATCGGGTGGCTGGCCAGGGCCTGAACGCCCAGGTCCGTCTGTGCCAGGACATCGACGTCGCGTACGCAGCCATAGATCAGCATGCCTTCCCAGCCGTTCTTCGCCGCTTTCTCGGCAATCATGTCGCCGAGCAGTGCACGGCGCAGCGAGCCACCACCATCCACCACCAATACCTTGCCGTGGCCTGGCTCATCGGCCTGCGACTTGACCAGCGAATTGTCCTCGAAACACTTGACCGTGACGATCTGTCCACCAAAGGAATCACGGCCACCAAAATTGGCAAACATGGGCTCAGCAACCTGCACCAGTTCCGGGTAGGCGTCACACAGGTCGGGGGTAACGTATTGCATGGCTAGCTCCTGCTAGATAAGAAGGATTCATCCGTCCGGGCAACCCTAACCTGCCCGTTTTACGGCGACAAGAAGATCTATTCGGTTACGGCAGGCAGACTTGCCTCTTGCAACCAGTGCAGCACCAGCGGCCAGACTTCCTCACGGGCAGCCTGACTGACCAGCATGTCGACATGTCCATAGCTATGCCGATAGCCTGCCGCCGGCCCCAGCGTGAGGAAGTGCTGGGGGCCGGCGAATTGCTCCAGCAACTTGCGGCATGCCCAGGGCGGGTCCTGATGATCGGACTCGCCCGCCACAGCCAATACAGGCAACTGGACATCCGCCAGCCCGGCCCACCAGTCACGCTGACTGTCGCCAAAACGACCAAACAGGCCATGCCAGCGCAATGCCTCGAGTACCAGCCCGATGGGCTCATCTTCCGGGCCACGCTTGAAGCGTCGACCGGAAAGGTAATCGAAGCGCCCCAGCAACAGGCGCCCGCCCCACTCCACAGGCGGCACCTTGAGCGGCCAGTAGACCCGACTGATCTGGCTGCCAAACAGCGCAGCCGAACGCAGGCCGTCAGCTTTCAGGTAATGCCCACCCAGTGCAGCGGCAAGGATGACCCCACCCAGCGAGTGGCCTAGCCAGTGCGCCGGTTGCGGGTTCTGCTCATGGATGAACGCGGCGATGGCCGGAAGGTCATAACACACATAATCAGCGACACAGTTATGCCGATAGGTGCGGTTACGTGGCGACAGGCCATGCCCGCGCATCTCGGCCAGCCAGACATCCAGCCCGGCACGCGCCAGGAAGGCCGCCAGGCCAATGCCACGCGGCGACAACCAGAAACGCCGATTGGAAAAACTGCCATGCAGCAGCACCACTGGCTCGCCACGGCAGGCTTGCTGACCCGCCAGGCCAACACGGGTCAGCGCCAGCGTCACGCTGGAGTCGGGACTATTGCCCGGCTTGAGCAGGTAGACATCTTCAGCCAGGTCGCCACGCAGCTCGGCGCTGTGCAGGGCGACAGGAAACAGGGCACTGCTACTTTGCATGATCAGATACAGGAAGGGATGCGGCATGCCGCCTCACCGCTTCACCTGTGACGGGCAGGTGAAGCGGTAACGGGGAGTTGTCAGACAGGCTGATCGGCGAGGAAGAACCAGGTGTCCAGCACCGAGTCCGGATTGAGCGATACGCTGTCGATGCCCTCTTCCATCAACCACTTGGCCAGGTCCGGATGATCCGAAGGACCCTGACCGCAGATGCCGATGTACTTGTCCGCTTTCTTGCAGGCCTGAATGGCATTGGACAGCAGTTTCTTCACCGCCGGATTACGCTCATCGAACAGATGGGCAATGATTCCGGAGTCACGATCCAGGCCCAGGGTCAGCTGGGTCATGTCGTTGGAACCGATCGAGAAGCCGTCGAAGAATTCGAGGAACTCGTCAGCCATCAGCGCGTTGGAAGGCAGCTCGCACATCATGATCACACGCAGGCCATTCTCGCCTCGCTTGAGACCATAGTGGCCGAGCAGCTCGACCACCTGCTGCGCTTCGCCCAGAGTACGCACGAAAGGCACCATCAACTCGACATTGGTCAGGCCCATTTCATTGCGCACCTTTTTCATGGCGCGGCATTCCAGCTCGAAGCAGTCGCGGAAGCTTTCGCTGATGTAGCGTGAGGCGCCACGGAAGCCGAGCATCGGATTCTCTTCTTCCGGCTCGTAGAGCTTGCCGCCGATCAGGTTGGCGTATTCGTTGGACTTGAAGTCCGAGAGACGCACGATGACCTTCTTCGGCCAGAAGGCCGCTGCCAGGGTGCTGACCCCTTCGACCAGCTTCTCGACATAGAAATTGACCGGATCGTCATAGCCGGCAATGCGTTTCTCCACGCTTTCCTTGATTTCCGCCGGCAGGCTGGCGAAGTTCAGCAGTGCCTTGGGGTGCACGCCGATCATCCGGTTGATGATGAACTCCAGGCGCGCCAGGCCGACACCGGCGTTGGGCAGCTGGGCGAAGTCGAAGGCACGATCCGGGTTCCCGACGTTCATCATGATCTTGAACGGCAGCTCGGGCATGGCGTCCACGGAGTTCTGGCGAATATCGAAGCCCAGTTCGCCCTCGAAGATGAAGCCGGTATCCCCCTCGGCACAGGAGACGGTGACGCCCATGCCATCCTTGAGCACCTGCGTGGCATTACCACAACCCACCACAGCGGGAATGCCCAGTTCACGGGCGATGATGGCCGCGTGACAGGTACGCCCGCCACGGTTGGTAACAATGGCGCTGGCACGCTTCATCACCGGCTCCCAATCCGGGTCGGTCATGTCGGAGACCAACACATCCCCCGGCTGCACCTTGTCCATTTCGGAGACGTCGTGGATAACCTTGACCGGGCCGGCACCGATACGCTGGCCAATGGCACGGCCTTCGACCAGTACCTTGCCTTTCTCCTTGAGCAGGTAGCGCTCCATGACGTTACCGCTGCTGCGGCTCTTCACGGTTTCCGGACGCGCCTGAACGATGTACAGCTTGCCGTCGTCACCGTCCTTGGCCCACTCGATGTCCATCGGACGACCATAGTGCTGCTCGATGATCAGCGCCTGCTTGGCCAACTCGGCCACTTCAGCGTCACTGATGCAGAAGCGCGCACGCTCGGCACGCTCGACCTCGACGGTTTTCACCGAACGACCGGCCTTGGCTTCGTCGCCGTAGACCATCTTGATCGCCTTGCTGCCCAGGTTGCGGCGCAAAATCGCCGGACGACCAGCCTGCAGGGTCGGTTTGTGCACATAAAACTCGTCGGGATTCACTGCACCCTGCACCACGGTCTCACCCAGGCCGTAGGCGCCGGTGATGAACACCACATCACGGAAACCCGACTCGGTATCCAGGGTGAACATCACGCCCGCCGTACCGGTTTCCGAACGGACCATGCGCTGCACACCAGCGGACAGCGCAACCAGCTTGTGGTCGAAGCCCTGGTGCACGCGGTAGGCAATGGCACGGTCATTGAACAGGGAGGCGAACACCTCCTTGGCGGCGCGGATCACGTTGTCCACACCGCGGATATTCAGGAAGGTTTCCTGCTGCCCGGCGAACGAAGCGTCCGGCAGGTCTTCGGCGGTAGCCGAGGAGCGCACAGCAACCGCCATGTTCTCGTTGCCGGCACTCATTTCCGCGAATGCCTGGCGAATCTGCTGATCAAGCGCTTCGGGGAACTCGGCGTCCATGACCCACTGGCGAATCTGCGCACCGGCCTTGGCCAGGGCATTGACGTCATCCACATCAAGACTATCCAGCACATCATGGATACGCTGGTTCAGGCCGCTCTGCTCCAGGAAATCCCGGTAGGCCTGGGCAGTGGTGGCGAAACCGCCAGGCACCGACACACCGGCGCCAGCCAGGTTACTGATCATCTCGCCCAGGGAGGCGTTCTTGCCCCCTACATGCTCAACATCGTGGACGCCGAGCTTATCGAGGGACACTACGTACTCAACCAAGGTGATCTCTCCACTGTCTGTTGGGATATTCCCGGAGCCTGCAAGCACCACAGCTGGTCGCTTGCGCTGGATTCTGCCGGTGCTGTAGGCGACAATGCCGGCCACTACAGAGGCGGAAACGCCGCCTATCATAGCCAAGAATCGTTCCTGACTTAAGGCCTTTGCTGCAAATGAAACGAACCGCTTTCTTCATCTCCGACGGCACGGGCATTACTGCAGAAACCCTTGGCCAAAGCCTGCTGGCACAGTTCGAGAACATTCAGTTCAGCAAGCTGGTGCGTCCTTATGTGGATACGCCGGAAAAAGCCCGCAGCATGGTACAACAAATCAACCAGGCCGCCGCCAACGATGGCTACCGGCCGATCATCTTCGACACCATCGTCAATCAGGATATTCGCGAGATTGTGGCCGGCTCGGAAGGCTTCATGATTGACATTTTTGCCTCGTTCCTCGCCCCGCTGGAACAAGAGCTGGGGGCGCAGTCCTCCTATACCGTCGGTAAGTCGCACTCGATCAGCGCCAACGCCAACTACATGGAGCGCATCGATGCGGTGAACTTCGCGCTGGACAACGACGACGGCGGGCGCACCCATCATTACGACAAGGCCGACCTGATTCTGGTCGGCGTATCGCGCTGCGGCAAGACACCGACTTGTCTGTACATGGCCATGCAGTACGGCATTCGTGCAGCCAATTACCCGCTCACCGAGGATGATATGGAGCGCCTGCAGCTGCCCGCTGCACTCAAGCCACACAAACACAAGCTGTTCGGTCTGACCATCGACTCCGACCGGCTGGCGGCGATTCGCCACGAACGCAAACCCAACAGCCGCTATGCCAGCTTCGCCCAGTGCGAGTTCGAAGTGCGCGAGGTGGAGAACCTGTTCCGCAAGGAAAACATCGCCTACATCAATTCCACGCATTTCTCGGTAGAAGAGATCTCCGCCAAGATTCTCGTCGAGAAAGGCGTCGAGCGACGCCTGAAGTAAAGCGACTGGCCGAGCACGGCTGCTCAGTGACGGAATTCAAAATTCAGCTGGGCGCCGTCAATCTTGTCGAGAAAGCCCTCGTCCTCTACCCGCGTACCATCGTCGGCACGCAGCCGATCATGGGTGATCAACTGACCACTTAGCTGGAAGGGCGCCGGAGCCGCCTGCTCCTGAAACAACGGCGGCAGCAGGCGTTCGACTACGATCGGCTCTTCGGCGTACTGCCAATGCTCCAGCAGTTCTGCCGGCAGGCTGAGGTCAAGCGGGGCGACTGGTGGCGCCAGCACACGCGGAGCCGGTGCTTTCTGCGGTGCTGGCGGCTTGCCCGGCAGCACCGCGGTAACCGCCTCGCGGGCGGCACGCGGCGCGTCCTGAGCAGGCGCTGCTTCTAGCACGGAGGCCGCAGCAGGCACCGACGCAACGGACGCTGTCTCCGTCGCAACGGGTTGAGCAGGCTGCTCACAGGCCGCCAGCAACAGCAAGGCAATTAACAGGGAGACTTTGTGCATGGCTACTATGCTGGCTTGCCTGCACAGCGCCCGCAAGCCCCTTCAACGGCGCCAGGCTGCCAGTTGCGCGAGCTCAAAAGCCTGCCAGTGCTGCACGGGGCGCTGCTCCCCGGGCAGGTGCCAACGTTCACCGCGTAGTTCAAGCTGCTCTGCCGGCAACGCCAATAGCTCCTCAAGGCCTACCCGGCAGACCGTCCCGGCATCCTCAGGGCAATCCCAATCCGCTTCAAACACCCGCACTTGCCAGCCCTGCGCGTCCGTCTTGTCAATACGCGGCATGCCGCCTATCGATCCCGGTCGGCGCCGCAGACTGCGCTGCTGGGTATCCAGCAGCCACAGCAACCACTGCCGGGAATGGTTAGGATCATCGTTGTGCGGATCATCCCAACCACGCTGATGGGTCAACAACAGGTAACGGCCCGACGCATCCCAGGCCATGCTGGGGGTGACACCAAACAGCGCACAACCGGAAGCGGTCAGTACATAGCCATCGCGACGCGCGCACTGCTCACGCAGCCAGTTATCCGGGTACTCGGTTTCGCAGCCACGCAGCCACGCAGCATCCTGCCCGCCGGGCGCCGGCAAGATGAAATCACCATCGGCATTGACTGCCTGCGGTCGACTGACCAGACGCCACTCCGCCTGCAGTTGTAGCCCCTCATCACGGCAGTGCAGACGCTGCAGGCGATGACAGGCCCGCCCATAACCGCGCTCCAGGTAATAGCGCGCGGCTTCGCCAGCGGGAGGGGCGGGCTGATCAGCCATATACAGGGGATGAGGCTGGAAGCCCTCGCTGCATAATCCCTGCAGGGTAACGACCTCCAGAACACCGTCATGAAAATCGCGCAAACGCTCGACCAGCAGGGGCGGACTGGCCAGCAGGCGCCCTGAGGCCAGCTCCAGCACCTGCACCTGCTCAGCCAATGCCGGCGCGGCACAAGCCGGCAGCAAGGCTACCCAGCGCTGGTCGCTGGATAGGCGATGCTCCAACTGCCATTGTCCTTGCACCACCTGACCGTCAAGGCTCAGTGCATACGCGGGCCAACCCTGTTCACGAGCCACCTCATCGAACAGCAGGTGGCGTTGCCCCGACAAGACCTGTGAGCGCAAGCGCTGCCGTTGCCCATCCCCCGGCCAGAGCACCTCAAGGCAGGTCGGCGCACACTCACCGGGCCGAATACGTCCCCAGGCATCGTGGCCACGCTTGGTCTCGACAGTGCTTAGGTAATCGCTTAACTGTTCGCCGTATTCCCCCCGATTCGGCAAGGGCGAACCCAGTTCGACGTCGATCCATAGCTGGCCGTTTTCAATGCCACGAATCGCCCCAGGGTACAACGCCAGGCGCTCTTGCTCAGCCAATTGCGGCCGGCCAAGATCGCGCCAAGCCTGCTGCGGAGCACCCAGCCAATAACTCCAGGCGGCCTCAGGCTGCTCCAGCGGACGCGCCTGGCAGGCCAGCCACTGGCCATCCCAGCGCGGCGACGCATCCTCACCCAGCAGCAACCCCGTGGCCTGCTCCCCCAACCACAATTGGTATTCGGGATAACGCAGCGGGCGCAACGGGTCTTCCAGCGCCTGCAGGCTTTCCGGCAGAAACGGGCGGCCATGCGCTGCCAGCCCGCTCGGCAAGCCGGGCCAACGTCGTGGGGCGTTGTCGAGCTGCGCCTGCCAGCGCGGCTCCAGCCACAGATCGGCAATCGCCACCAACGCCACGCATTGCGCGCGGGCCAGTACCTCATCCAGCGCAAGCTGCACGGCCTGGTTGGCTCCCAACGGGCTGTACTGGCCACGAATCCATTGGCCATCGCAGCCACTGATCTGCCAGGGCGTCTGTTCCGGCTGGCAGCGATACACACAGCGCTGCTGGCGATCCAGCAGCAGCAACCCCCAGGCATTTCGTGAGGGCAAAGGGGCGAGGAAATAACGACCATCATCGGAAAAGCAGCTACCGCTGCCGATGCCTTCGAGCAGCACGCCATCGGGCATCAGGCAGTCGACATACACCGGCCCGCCCATGGCAATCTCCCCCCAGGAGAGGTAACGAATAGCCTGCCCCTCTGGCGTATGCCTGGGCTCTTCGCCGCCCCAGGCGCTATGACCTGCCTCGCCCGCGTGGGGATCATGCTCGGCACGCAAGTCCCCCTCCTCCTCCACCTTGAGCCCCAGATGCCGCTCCAGGCTGCCGATACCGGCCAGCGCCAGCAGCACCCAGAGCACCGACAGGAGAATCGACCAATCGGACGCTATGCAGCGACCAATGGCAAATGCCGTCCCCAGCACACAACCACAAAGCAGCGCACTGAGCTGCCTGCCTACAGCGGGCCAACGGCGCCCGCTCAGCAGCAGCACGGCCAGCAGCAGTGCCTCCAGCAACAGGCCCCAACTCAATGGCAGGATGGCCACGAGCAGCAGTGGCAACAGCAATCGCGCCAACGCCAGCAACAGTTGCCACATCAGCAGGGACAAGGACTCGGTTTCAGCAGACGGCTGGCTCATTTTGCTTCCCTGCAGAGATAAGGCGCGCACATCCTAAAGAGCAGCCCTCTCCCTGCAAAGCGGCGCAAGCGGCAGCCGATCACACTTCAAGCCTGCAAAGCCTGGTAACACTTGAACAACGCACGCGAGACAGAGGTCTGCGGCAGATCAAGACCTGGCACCGCCTCAGCGCTAGCATCGTTTTATCCTGATTACCGAGGCACCCCATGAGCGATCCCAATCTGGCCACCGGGCCCTTTATGGAAATGGCCAGCTTGCTCGGGCTAACGGCGGCTGCCGGTTTGCTGGCCATCAAACTGCGCCAACCCGTGCTGATTGCCTACATGCTGGTGGGCATTCTAGCTGGCCCCAGCTTCTTCGGCCTGGTAAAGGCGCACGACCAGATCGACCTGCTCGCACAGATGGGGGTAGCCGTACTGCTATTCGTCGTCGGCCTGAAGCTGGATATCAGCCATGTACGCCATATCGGTCCGGTAGCCCTGGCTACGGGCCTGGGGCAACTGGCGTTCACCATCGCCATCGGCTTTCTGATCATCCTGGCACTGGGCAAGGGCTTGATGGAGGCGCTTTACGTGGCCGTGGCCCTGACGTTCTCCAGCACCATCATCGTGGTCAAGCTGCTCTCCGACAAACGCGAGCTGGATTCACTGCATGGGCGTATCGCCGTAGGTTTCCTGATAGTTCAGGACCTTGCCGTGGTGCTGGCGATGATGGTCATGAGCGCACTGCGCGACAGTGGCGGCGAACTGGCCGGCGGCGAGGTCCTGTTGAATATGCTGCTGCGTATCGCCGCCGCCATCGCCTTGCTGTACGTGCTGATGCGCTGGATCCTCCCGCGCCTGCTCGCCAGCATCGCCCGCTCCCAGGAACTGCTCCTGCTGTTTGCCATCGCCTGGGGTGTAGGACTGGCTGCCATCGGGGAATGGGCAGGCTTTTCCAAGGAAGCAGGCGCCTTCATGGCCGGTTTCTCATTGGCCTCAACGCCCTTTCGCGAAGCGATCGGTGCGCGACTCACCGGCATACGTGACTTCCTCCTGCTGTTCTTTTTCATTGATCTGGGAGCCAAGCTGGAGTTCTCGACCCTGGGTAGCGAGGTGATCCCGGCACTGCTGCTGTCGCTGTTCGTGTTGATTGGCAACCCGTTGATCGTCATGGCCATCATGGGCTACATGGGCTATCGCCGACGCACCGGCCTGCTCGCGGGTCTGACGGTGGCGCAAATCAGCGAGTTTTCCATCGTATTCGTGGCCATGGGCATCAGCCTCGGTCATGTCGGTATGTCGGCGCTGGGTCTGACCACGCTGGCTGGCATCATCACCATCACCCTGTCGACCTACATGATTCTTTACTCGCAACCGCTGTATGAGCGCCTGGCCCCCCTGCTCAGGGTATTCGAGCGACGCCAGCCGTTCCGCGAGCTGGCCCTGGAAAATGATCCGCAAGAAAGCCGCCAGGCGCAGGTCATGATCTTTGGCCTGGGTCGCTACGGTAGTCATCTGGCGCGACGCCTACAGGAAAATGGCTACGCCGTGCATGGGGTGGATTTTGATCCGGAAATAGTCGGCCAACAGCGCCGTCTGGGCCTGCCAGTCAGTTTTGGCGATAGTCAGGATGTCGACTTCCTCGCCAGCCTACCGCTTGGCCAACATAGCTGGGCGATCAGCACCCTGCCTGATTTAGCCTCCAACCGTGCCTTGCTGCATGCCCTGGAACAGCATCAACATCCCGGAAAGATCGCTATCGCCGTGCGTGACGAACAGCAAGCCAGGGAACTGGCCTGCCTGCCCAACGTACAACTGTTCCACCCCTTCCGCGATGCCGTGGAAATCGTCGTCAATCACCTTGGCCAGGCCATGGCCCCGCAGGAGCAACGTCCATGAGCAATGCCCTACATATATTCGCCGCCACCGATCATTCTCCGCAGGGCAATTTTGCTGTCGCTCGCGCCTTTGCCCTGGCAGCCCTGGAGCACAGCCCGCTACAGCTATTGCAAGTGCTTAATCAAAGTCTGCTGCAACGCCTGCAAGAGCTGCTCGGTCAGGAGGGCGACCTGCTGCAGGAGCAACTGCATGGCGATGCCCGCCAACGCCTGCAAACCCTCGCGGAACAGCTCGATCAGGGCCAGAGCCAACGGGTTGAGTGCCACGTGCTGCACGGCAGTGTGGTCGGCAGCTTGCTGGAACATCTGCAGCAGCACCCCTGCGACCTCCTGGTACTCGGCGCACAAGGGGAAAATGCCTTGCGTCACCTGCTGCTGGGGAGTACCGCTGCCCGTCTCCTCAATCACTGCCGTGAGCCTTTGCTGGTCGTGCGCCAGCCCGTGCAGCGTGCCTACCAGCGCGTCTTGCTGGCGGTTGATTTCTCCCCATGGTCCAGCCAGGCGCTGCACTTGGCCCAGCGCTTGGCTCCAGGCGCCGAGCTGATACTGCTCCATGCTTTCGAAGCACCGTTCGAAGGCAAACTGCGTTTCGCCGGCGTCGACGAAGCCACCCTGCAGCGCTATGCCCAGGCCACGCGCGCGGATGCCGAGCAACGCATGCTGCAACTGTGCGCCCAGGCTGATGCCGCTAACCCCCTGCGCAGCAAGGTACTGCATGGCGATGCTGGCCAGCTGATCCTCGAGCAGGCCGAACTGGAAGACTGCGACCTGATCGTACTGGGCAAGCAGGGCCAGGGCGCCCTACAGGAGTTGCTGCTGGGCAGTGTCAGCCGTTATGTACTCAACAGTGCACGCTGCGATGTACTGGTCAGTGGTGCCTAAGGCATCCCGCTCGCCGGCGTTTCCTGGCACAGCTGACGCGCCAACAGGCCAAGCGCCATGATCGCCCGCTCGGCCTCGCGGTTCCAGGGAATGCCGCAAGTCAGCCGCAAGCAGTGATTGAACTGCTCGGTGTTGCTGAAAATCATCCCCGGGGCAATGCTGATGCCCTGCTGCAGGGCGCGCATGTGCAACTGCTGGGTATTGACCCGTGCCGGCAAGCTGACCCACAGGATAAACCCACCCAACGGGCGTGACATCTGCGTGCCCTCTGGGAAATGCTGCTGCACGGCCAGCTGGTAAGCCGTGAGATTTTTCCGATACTCCTGGCGGATATGCCGCAAATGACGGTCGTAGCCGCCATTTTCCAGATAGGCGGCAATACCCATCTGGGTGACGCTGCAGGCCGAATAGGTACTGAAGGTCTGCAGCCGTTCAATATCCGCCTGGTACTTGCCGGCGATGATCCAGCCAATGCGCGCCCCAGGCGACAGGGTTTTCGAGAAGCTCGAGCAATAGATAACCTGCCCCTGCTGGTCATGGGCCTTGAGCGCCTTGAGCCGGCCGCTGTCGAACATCAGTTCACCCTGGATGTCATCCTCGATGATCGGCATGGCAAACTGTCCCGCCAGCTTGAGCAACTGCTTCTGACGTGCCTCCGGGATACTCCCCCCCAAGGGATTACTGATGCGTGCAGTGAGCACCACCGCCTTGATCGGCCACTGGCTAGCCGCCAACTGCAGCGCCTCCAGACTGATTCCTTCGTTGGGATCACTGGGTATCTCGATGACCTTCAGCCCCAGCAAATCCGCAAGTTGCAGCAATCCATAATAAGTAGGCGATTCTGCGGCTATCAGATCACCGGGACGGGTCAGTACACGCAATGACATCTGCAGTGCGTCGACACAACCACTGGTGATCACCACTTCGCTGGGGTCTATGACCACGCCGGCATCACGCATGCGAATAGCCACTTGCCGCCGCAAGGGTTCAAACCCAGGGCTGAACATATAACCAAAGGCACGCGGCGCATGGAAACGGCTGACCCGGGCCAACTGCTGCTGCAGCGCACGTACCGGCAGGTAGTCGACATGCGGCACCGCCGCGCCCAACGGAAACACCCCCTCGCGGCGCGACTCCGTCAGCACCTGATTGATGATGCTGCTGCGTGTTACCAGGCCAGGCCGCTCAACCTTGGCGATTTCCGGGGTGGCGGCCGTGAGTGCCGGGGTCTGGTGTACGTAGTAGCCCGACTGGGGACGCGCACGAATCAGGCCCTGGTCTTCCAGGTTGGCATAGGCCTGCAATACCGTGGCATGGCTGACACTCAGCTGAGCACTGAGCTTGCGCACCGAAGGTACCTTCTCACCGGGTTGATAAACGCCTCGCCGAATATCCTCCGCCAGTTGCTGAGCGATACGCTGGTAGAGCAACAGATTGGACATCGGCGCGAACTCCCTGTGATTGGACCGATACAGTAACGCAAACAACCAAAAAACTATCGGTACAGTTTAAACCTAACCGAGCACAACAGTGCGCCAGAAAAGGGCAGCCCGCACAAAAAAAGCCGCACGACAAGCGCGCGGCTTTCTCCAGGCACGCTCCGCGGTTACAGAACCATCGCCGCCAACCAGCCAAAAGCCAGCAAGGGCAGGTTGTAATGCAGGAAGGTGGGTACCACGGTATCCCAGATATGGTTGTGCTGGCCGTCGGCATTCAAGCCAGCGGTGGGCCCCAGGGTTGAGTCCGACGCCGGCGAACCCGCGTCGCCGAGCGCACCCGCGGTACCCACCAAGGCCACAATCGCCAGCGGGCTAAAGCCCAGCTGTACGCCAAGCGGCACGAAGATCGCGGCGATGATCGGCACCGTGGAAAAAGACGAACCGATCCCCATGGTCACCAGCAACCCCACCAACAGCATCAGCAACGCACCGATGGCCTTGCTATTACCAATGGCGGAAGACGAGGCATCCACCAGCGTCTGCACTTGCCCAGTCGCCTTCATTACCTCTGCAAAGCCGGCTGCGGCAATCATGATGAAGCCAATCATGGCCATCATTTTCATGCCTTCGGTAAACAGGTCATCGGCTTCCTTCCAGCGCACCACACCGGAAACCGAGAAGATCACAAAGCCCGCCAGAGCACCGATGATCATCGAGTCCAGCCAAAGCTGGATGACAAACGCAGCAGCCACGGCCAGCCCCGCTACCAGTAGGCTCAACGGGCTATAGTGCGCACTGACCTGCTCGGTCTCGGCCACCCGCGACAGATCGTAGCTGCGCTTGCCGCGGTAACTGAAGAACACCGCCACCAGCAGACCGAACAGCATGCCCAAGGCAGGAATCAGCATTGCCTGGGTCACGCTCACCCCGCCGACATCCACACCGGCCTTGGCGACATTGGCCAGCAGAATGTCATTCAGAAAGATGCTGCCAAAACCTACCGGCAGGAACATGTAAGGTGTGATCAGGCCAAAGGCGAGCACACAGGCAATTAACCGGCGATCCAGTTGCAAACGGCTCAGTACATACAGCAGCGGCGGCACCAGTAGAGGAATGAAAGCAATGTGAATCGGCAGGATATTCTGCGAAGCCACGGCTACCGCTAGCAGCAGCACAATCATCAACCACTTGACCGCACCACCCTCGCCCTGTTGACGGCCAACAAGCGCCAACGCCTTATCAGCCAATGCATGAGCCAGCCCCGACTTGGCAATAGCCACCGCAAAAGCCCCCAGCAGCGCATAGGACAAGGCCACCGTGGCACCACCACCCAAGCCTTTATTGAAGGCAGCCAGAGCCCCCTCAACACCCAGCCCGCCCAATAATCCGCCCACCAGCGCGCCAATGATCAAGGCTACCACCACGTGCACCCGGCACAGGCTGAGCAGCAACATCACGGCGACTGCAGCCACTACTGCATTCATTCACCTTCTCCACGGAAATTGATCGCACCCAGGCAGAGAGCACGCAAGCCGCGCACTTTGCCGAAAGCTGTCCAGGCTGTCAAAACAGGCGTTTCAAATAAAAAACACGATGTGCAGCATTCAATGCTATCTATGGCACAGCAACTGCAGGAAAACACTCACTGCAGAGCCAGGGAACGGCGACACGGTGCCTGTGCCTCTCAAGCTTTATACGAGGCGCGCCGATAGCATCCCTAGCCGTAAATGAACAGAAGGCCCTTCCCATGCTCTTCAACCGTCTATCCATTCAGCTACGTATTACCCTGCTAGCCGGTCTGTGCCTGCTACTGATCGTCAGCTTGTTGGTGGTGGCGTCTGTCACCCAGGCCTCGCGCAATGCCAGCTTGGTCAGCCGCTCCAGCACAGAGATGCTTCAGGAGGCAGCACAACTACGCCTGACCGCCCGCGGAGAAGCCGAAGCACTGCAGGTACAACGCTACTTTGCCGAGGCTTATGGCTATGGCGAGGCCGTCGCCAGGGAAGTGTTGCTGCTCCGGCAGCAGGCCGGCAAACGTCAGGCCTCATCCGCAGAATTGCGCGCGGAGCTTACCGCACACATCCGTCAGGCCTTGGAGGCCAAACCCAGCCTGCTGGGCATCTATGCGGCGTTTGTGAGTAATGGCCTGGATGGTGAAGATGCGTTGTTTTCCGGGCAAGAGTCTCTTGGCAGTAACGCTCAGGGGCGTTACTCCCCCTACTGGGCACAAAATGCCCAGGGCGAGCTAGAGCTCAGCGCCATGCAAGAAGATTCGCTCAACGACACCACGCCAGGCTTGAGCGGCGCCCCTTATAACGCCTGGTACAGCTGCCCGCTAAGCAGCCGCAAACCTTGCCTGCTGGATCCCTATATCGATGACACCAACGGCGTTAAGGTATTGATGACCAGTATCGCCTTCCCTCTCGTGGAGAGCGGCCAGGTTATCGGCGTTGTCGGCGTAGATATCAGCCTGGCCAGTTTGCAGGCACTTAGTCTGACCGCCCAACGCGGCCTGTTCGATGGCCAAGGCCACGTCAGCATCATCAGCCCAGCAGGCCTTTTGGCTGGACATACCCGCGATGGCACCTTACTCGGCAACAAGCTGGAACAAGCATTCCCCAATCAACAGCGCACACTGCTCGAACTGATGCAGTCCCGACGCCAAGACAGCCTGCAAGAGAATGGCTGGTTACAGGTGCTGGTGCCTTTGCAAGCGGTTGCTGACAGCCAAAGTTGGGGAGTTCTCTTGGAAGTTCCGGAATCAGTCCTCCTCGCCCCGGCACTTCAGCTCAAACAGTCCATGGACAGCCTGACTGTCCGCAACACCTGGGTTTCCCTGCTGCTTGGGTTGGCAGCCGGCTTCCTTGGCCTTCTGCTGGTGTGGCTTACCGCACGAGGTGTCAGCCGGCCAATTCGCGGAGTCGCCGCCATGTTGCGCGATATCGCCAGTGGCGAAGGCGACCTGACGCAACGTCTGCAATATCCTCGCAACGATGAACTGGGTGAACTGGCCAGCTGGTTCAATCGCTTCCTCGACAAGCTGCAACCGATCGTCGCAGAAGTCAAAGGTACCGTACTGCAAGCCCGCGAGACGGCTGATCGCTCAGCCCAGATTGCCAGCCAGACCAGTGCCGGCATGCAGCAGCAGTACCGCGAAGTCGACCAGGTTGCCACGGCATTCCATGAAATGAGTGCCACAGCCCAGGATGTGGCACAAAGCGCCGCTCAGGCCGCCAATGCAGCACGCGGTGCCGACCAGGCCTGCGCTGAAGGAATGCAGGTCATTAACAAAACCACACTGAGCATTGAGCAACTGTCCTGTGAACTCAACGATGCCATGCAGGAAGTAGAAGCCTTGGCTGGCAGCAGCGAGAAAATTGGCAGCGTACTGGAAGTCATCCGCTCGATAGCGGAGCAGACCAACCTGCTGGCGCTCAATGCTGCCATCGAAGCCGCCCGCGCGGGCGAAGCGGGTCGCGGCTTTGCCGTGGTCGCCGACGAGGTGCGCAATCTTGCCAAGCGTACCCAGGACTCCGTTGAAGAAATACGCCAGGTCATCGAGGGGCTGCAAAGTGGTACGCGTGACGTGGTCAGCTCCATGCACAGCAGTCATCGCCAGGCACAGGGCAGCGTCGGCCAGGTCGAACAAGCTGTGGCGGCCTTGCAACGCATCAACCAGGCCGTCACCGTGATCAGCGACATGAACCTACAGATTGCCAGTGCTGCTGAAGAGCAAAGCTCGGTAGCCGAAGAGATCAACCGCAATGTGGCGTCGATCCGCGATGTCACGGAAAGCATCAGCGGGCAGGCTCGTGAGTCGGCACAGATCAGCCAGGATCTTAACCAGCTGGCCAGCCAGCAGCAGGCTTTGATGGATCAGTTTCGCGTCTAATGGCCTTCAGGTGCGCCGTGACGGAATGGCCAGGCGCACCTGCAACCCACCTAAAGGACTATCCAGCAGCTGCAGGGAAGCTCCCCAGCTTTCCGCAATATCCCGCACGATGGCCAAACCCAGACCATGGCCTGCCACCTGCTCGTCCAGTCGATTACCTCGTCCGAGCACCTCGGCACGCTTGTCTTCGGCAATCCCTGGACCATCATCATCCACACAGATCAGGAGTGCATCGGCGCTCGGTGTCAGGCTTAACTCGACGCGCTGTCGCGCCCATTTGCAAGCATTATCGAGCAGGTTGCCCAGTAGCTCTAACAAGTCCTCCCGATCAACGGCCACACGCAAACCCTGAGGGGCTTGCCAAGCCAATTGAACCCGTTGCCCATGCACCATACGCAGCGTGTCCAGGAAGGCAGGTAGCTCGGCCGCACAATCAAAATGAGCCCCCGGCAATACATCTCCTGCCAGTCGTGCCCGCCCCAGTTCGCGCGCCATGCGTTGTTCTATCTGCTGCAGGTGCTCACGCAGTTCGGCCTGCAGCATGGGCTCCTGGGCCAACGGCTGACGATGTAGCAAGTTGAACAGCACGGCCAGTGGCGTCTTCAGCGCATGGCCCAGATTACCCAACGCCGTCCGCGAGCGTTGCAAGCTTTGCTCGGTCTGCCGCAACAAGTCATTGACCTGCTGCACAAGCGGTAGCAACTCCACCGGGACCTGATCGTGCAACTGGGTACGCTGCCCCTCTTGCAACTGCCGCACCTGGCCACGCACCTGCTCCAAGGGGCGTAAAGCACGCTGCACGGCCCAGCGCTGCAGACACAATACCAACAGCAAGGTCATCCCGCCGATCGCGGCAAACAGCCATTGCACGCGCCGCAAGTTATACAGGACCGGGGTATAGTCCTGAGCCACGGTAATTACTAGCGATTGACCGAAGCGCTGATAATCACCCCGCCAAACCAGCAGACGCTGTTGTTGCGGTCCGTCGACAAGCTCCGGCTGCATAGCAGGCTGCTGCGCAACCGCCAACTGCGCATCCCACAGCGAGCGCGATCGCCAGGTGGTGTCAGCAAAATCAATACGAAAATAGCGCCCCGAATAAGGTCGCTGGAAAGATGGATCAATTCGCCGATCATCCAGCAGCAACCCTAGATGCCCTTCGCGCACTGCGCCGAGCAGGCTTTGTGCCTCATCTCGCAAATCGTTCTGCAAGTAATGGCGCATGGCGCTGTCGAACAGCCACAAACTGCTTTTGATCAGCAACAAGCCAGCCACGAGGAGAATTCCCGCCAGGGCAATGCTCAAGCGACGCTGCAGCGAAATCACTTTGCCAGCCCCAGAAAGCGATAGCCCTGGCCGCGCCGTGTCTCGATGAGTTCACGACCCAGCTTGTCTCGTAAACGCTTGACATGCACCTCAATGACGTTGGACTCACGCTCACTTTCACCGTCATACAAATGCTCGTTGAGTTGGCTCTTGGAAAGCAATTGACCTGGATGCAGCATGAAATAGCGCAACAAACGAAATTCTGCTGCCGTCAACTGAACGATTTCATCGCCCCGCAAGACCGCCTGACGAGCCTCATCAAGCACAACACCTTCAACAGCCAAGTGCGCCTGAACCGCAAGGCCATGCGCTCGCCGCAAAAGCGCCTGAATGCGCAGAGCAAGCTCCTCAGGGTGAAACGGTTTACACAGATAGTCATCAGCCCCCGCTTTCAAACCATCAACACGCTCCGCCCACGAAGCACGCGCCGTAAGAACCAGTACAGGAGTCGTCAACCCAGCCGCACGCCACTCACGCAACACCTGAAGGCCAGGCATTCCCGGAAGGCCTAAATCCAGGACAATCAGATCATAAGGTTCGTGCTGGCCCTGCCAAAGTGCATCACGACCATCCGCCAACCAGTCTACGGCATAACCTTGACGACCCAAGTCAGCCAATAGTTCATCCGCGAGCGGCACATGATCTTCAACCAGCAACAAACGCATCAGTCCACCTCATCCTTGAGAATCCGCCCATCGCGCGCATCGATTTCCAACTCACGCACTTCGCCGGAAGGCAGCAGCAACTCTACCTCGTACAACAAGCGCCCGTGCTCCTCCTCCAACTCAGCTTCAAGCAGACTCGCCAGGGGATAACGCTGCAGCGCCCTGTTCAACAACTGCTCCAGCGGCAGGATCGCGCCGCTTTCGCGCAGGCGTAGCGCTTCATCCTGATCGATATCACGAGCTACGACTGCACCACTGAGCGATACGGCAAGAATACATAGCACTAACTTGTTCACGGTTGCTCCCATAAAGAGTCTGCCAAGCCAGCATAACAGCCCTGGCTGAAATGAATCTTAATGACAGCGCATGATGTTCTATTCAGCTCACTACTACACCTTGGCCTGCGCTGGATGGCTCTTATAATCCGCAGTCCGTCGAGGAGAGCCCATGGTTGCCATCCATATTCCCTATGCAAGCCTGGAACTACGCGCAGGCCAACAAGCACTCAGCCACATCAGGCAGAAGGGGCTAAAGCCGCTAGATGTGGGCATCATCCCTGGTGCCGCGGGAGGCCCTAAAGGACTGGGCTTGCAAGGACTTGATCTCGCCCTGTTCGGCCATTGGTTCAACCAGCAACCCCGCGAACGGCAACTGATCGGCTCGTCAATTGGCGCCTGGAGAATGGCTTGTGCATGCCTGCCTGATCCGACAACAGGCATCCGTTTGTTAGGTGAGCTGTATACACAGCAGCACTTCCCGCGCGGCTCAAGCATGCAGTCAATCAGTCAAAGCTGTCGCATCATGCTCGAACAGCTTCTGCAAGGACGAGAAGCTCAGATACTGGCTAATCCTCACTATCGCTTGAATATCTTGCTGGTCAACAGCCATGGCCTGCTCAGCCATGATCACAAAGGCAAGCTGGCACTGGGGCTCAGCAGGGTCATTGGAGCAAACCTGCTCAATCGACAATACCTAAGCAAACATTTTCAACGCATCGTGATGCATGATCCCCGCAGCCTACCTCTGCTAAAGACGGATCATGACTTTGCAACGCGCCATCATCCCCTGACACCGGGCAATCTCCGTCAAGCTCTGCTGGCCTCTGGCTCCATCCCATTGGTCATGCAAGCCATTAACGAAATCCCCGGAGTCGGCAACGGTAGTTTTAGAGACGGAGGCCTGATCGACTATCATCTAGACCTGCCCTACGCCAACAATGATATTGTCCTCTACCCACATTTCAGCACCCGCATCATCCCCGGCTGGTTCGATAAAGGCCTGCCATGGCGCAAAGCAAACAGGCACAACCTGCGTAATCTTTTATTGCTTGCCCCTTCTCAGGAATATCTAAAACGTCTGCCACTCGGCAAACTGCCTGATCGCAGCGATTTCAAACGATTCCAGGGTAATGATGCGGCCCGACAACGCTACTGGCTTTCTGCGATAGCAGAAAGCCAGCGCTTGGGTGACGACTTTCTCGAGCTTTGCAATAGAGGCAAGTTGGCAGAGTACATTCAGCCCTTCTGAGCACAAACTGGTAAACTAGCCTTGTCACTCACAAGAGCATTCTCCGTGGAACTGTTCAAGGAATTTACCTTTGAAGCGGCACATCTCTTGCCGCACGTCCCTACTGGGCATAAGTGTGGCCGGCTGCATGGCCACTCTTTCCGTGTCGCACTGTATATCGAAGGTGATGTAGACCCTTATACAGGCTGGATACGCGATTTTTCGGAAATCAAGGCAATCTTCAAGCCCATTTACGAACAGCTTGACCACCACTACCTCAACGAGATTCCCGGACTGGAAAATCCAACCAGCGAGGTACTGGCCAAGTGGATCTGGCAGCAGGTTAAACCGCTACTTCCAGAGCTTTCCAGAGTGCGAATCCATGAAACCTGTACCAGTGGATGTGAATACCGCGGCGACTGACTGATGAAAGCCCGCCTTTTATGGACAATAAAAAGCCACCTACGGGTGG
>NZ_NMQV01000040.1 GCF_002234375.1 Pseudomonas fluvialis | reverse complement strand
TGAGAAGAAACGAAAAATTCTTCAAAAACAGCTTGACAGATTGAAAGGCTGCTGTAGAATGCGCGGCCTCGGTTGAGGCGAAAGACTTGATCGAAACGCTCTTTAACAAATTGAATCAAGCAATTCGTGTGGGTGCTTGTGGAGTAAGACTGATGTCGCAAGATTATCAGCATCACAAGTAACACTCGTGAATTCGAGAGTTTTTTGCGATTGCTGAGCCAAGTTTAGGGTTTTCTCAAAACCCAATCAGTATTGAACTGAAGAGTTTGATCATGGCTCAGATTGAACGCTGGCGGCAGGCCTAACACATGCAAGTCGAGCGGATGAGAGGAGCTTGCTCCTTGATTCAGCGGCGGACGGGTGAGTAATGCCTAGGAATCTGCCTGGTAGTGGGGGATAACGTTCCGAAAGGAACGCTAATACCGCATACGTCCTACGGGAGAAAGCAGGGGACCTTAGGGCCTTGCGCTATCAGATGAGCCTAGGTCGGATTAGCTAGTTGGTGAGGTAATGGCTCACCAAGGCGACGATCCGTAACTGGTCTGAGAGGATGATCAGTCACACTGGAACTGAGACACGGTCCAGACTCCTACGGGAGGCAGCAGTGGGGAATATTGGACAATGGGCGAAAGCCTGATCCAGCCATGCCGCGTGTGTGAAGAAGGTCTTCGGATTGTAAAGCACTTTAAGTTGGGAGGAAGGGCAGTAAGTTAATACCTTGCTGTTTTGACGTTACCAACAGAATAAGCACCGGCTAACTTCGTGCCAGCAGCCGCGGTAATACGAAGGGTGCAAGCGTTAATCGGAATTACTGGGCGTAAAGCGCGCGTAGGTGGTTTTGTAAGTTGGAGGTGAAATCCCCGGGCTCAACCTGGGAACTGCCTCCAAAACTGCATGACTAGAGTACGGTAGAGGGTAGTGGAATTTCCTGTGTAGCGGTGAAATGCGTAGATATAGGAAGGAACACCAGTGGCGAAGGCGACTACCTGGACTGATACTGACACTGAGG
The DNA here is from genome assembly GCF_002234375.1 of Pseudomonas fluvialis. Classification (GTDB taxonomy): domain Bacteria; phylum Pseudomonadota; class Gammaproteobacteria; order Pseudomonadales; family Pseudomonadaceae; genus Aquipseudomonas; species Aquipseudomonas fluvialis. Next base: position 4,559 of record NZ_NMQV01000040.1, on the reverse strand, counting down.
TGCGAAAGCGTGGGGAGCAAACAGGATTAGATACCCTGGTAGTCCACGCCGTAAACGATGTCAACTAGCCGTTGGGTACCTTGAGTACTTAGTGGCGCAGCTAACGCATTAAGTTGACCGCCTGGGGAGTACGGCCGCAAGGTTAAAACTCAAATGAATTGACGGGGGCCCGCACAAGCGGTGGAGCATGTGGTTTAATTCGAAGCAACGCGAAGAACCTTACCTGGCCTTGACATGCTGAGAACTTTCCAGAGATGGATTGGTGCCTTCGGGAACTCAGACACAGGTGCTGCATGGCTGTCGTCAGCTCGTGTCGTGAGATGTTGGGTTAAGTCCCGTAACGAGCGCAACCCTTGTCCTTAGTTACCAGCACGTTATGGTGGGCACTCTAAGGAGACTGCCGGTGACAAACCGGAGGAAGGTGGGGATGACGTCAAGTCATCATGGCCCTTACGGCCAGGGCTACACACGTGCTACAATGGTCGGTACAAAGGGTTGCCAAGCCGCGAGGTGGAGCTAATCCCATAAAACCGATCGTAGTCCGGATCGCAGTCTGCAACTCGACTGCGTGAAGTCGGAATCGCTAGTAATCGTGAATCAGAATGTCACGGTGAATACGTTCCCGGGCCTTGTACACACCGCCCGTCACACCATGGGAGTGGGTTGCTCCAGAAGTAGCTAGTCTAACCTTCGGGGGGACGGTTACCACGGAGTGATTCATGACTGGGGTGAAGTCGTAACAAGGTAGCCGTAGGGGAACCTGCGGCTGGATCACCTCCTTAATCGAAGACACAGCTTCTTCATAAGCTCCCACACGAATTGCTTGATTCACTTGCGAAAAGCGATTGGGTTTAGACCCGAGAGTACGATTGGGTCTGTAGCTCAGTTGGTTAGAGCGCACCCCTGATAAGGGTGAGGTCGGCAGTTCGAATCTGCCCAGACCCACCAATCGAAGGGGCCATAGCTCAGCTGGGAGAGCGCCTGCTTTGCACGCAGGAGGTCAGGAGTTCGATCCTCCTTGGCTCCACCATTTACTCTAATCGCTGAAAGCTCAGAACTGAGCATCTGGTCTTAATGACTTGGGTGTTGAGTTCTGGACTTTGCGCCAGAACTGTTCTTTAAAAATTTGGGTATGTGATAGAAGTAGACCGATGTGTTGCTTTCACTGGCAGCATGTCGAGTCAAGGTAAAATTTGCGTGTTCTCTATGCAAATTTTCGGCGAATGTCGTCTTCACGTTATAGACAGTAACCAGATTGCTTGGGGTTATATGGTCAAGTGAAGAAGCGCATACGGTGGATGCCTTGGCAGTCAGAGGCGATGAAAGACGTGGTAGCCTGCGAAAAGCTTCGGGGAGTCGGCAAACAGACTTTGATCCGGAGATCTCTGAATGGGGGAACCCACCTGACATAAGTCAGGTATCACACACTGAATCCATAGGTGTGTGAGGCGAACCAGGGGAACTGAAACATCTAAGTACCCTGAGGAAAAGAAATCAACCGAGATTCCCTTAGTAGTGGCGAGCGAACGGGGACTAGCCCTTAAGCTTCTTTGACTTTAATAGAACGCTCTGGAAAGTGCGGCCATAGTGGGTGATAGCCCCGTATATGAAAGGGTCTTAGAAGTGAAATCGAGTAGGACGGGGCACGAGAAACCTTGTCTGAATATGGGGGGACCATCCTCCAAGGCTAAATACTACTGACTGACCGATAGTGAACCAGTACCGTGAGGGAAAGGCGAAAAGAACCCCGGAGAGGGGAGTGAAATAGAACCTGAAACCGTATGCGTACAAGCAGTGGGAGCCTACTTTGTTAGGTGACTGCGTACCTTTTGTATAATGGGTCAGCGACTTATATTCAGTGGCAAGCTTAACCGAATAGGGGAGGCGTAGCGAAAGCGAGTCTTAATAGGGCGTTTAGTCGCTGGGTATAGACCCGAAACCGGGCGATCTATCCATGGGCAGGTTGAAGGTTAGGTAACACTGACTGGAGGACCGAACCGACTACCGTTGAAAAGTTAGCGGATGACCTGTGGATCGGAGTGAAAGGCTAATCAAGCTCGGAGATAGCTGGTTCTCCTCGAAAGCTATTTAGGTAGCGCCTCATGTATCACTGCTGGGGGTAGAGCACTGTTTCGGCTAGGGGGTCATCCCGACTTACCAAACCGATGCAAACTCCGAATACCAGCAAGTGCCGAGCATGGGAGACACACGGCGGGTGCTAACGTCCGTCGTGAAAAGGGAAACAACCCAGACCGTCAGCTAAGGTCCCAAAGTTATGGTTAAGTGGGAAACGATGTGGGAAGGCTTAGACAGCTAGGAGGTTGGCTTAGAAGCAGCCATCCTTTAAAGAAAGCGTAATAGCTCACTAGTCGAGTCGGCCTGCGCGGAAGATGTAACGGGGCTCAAACCATACACCGAAGCTACGGGTGTCACGTAAGTGACGCGGTAGAGGAGCGTTCTGTAAGCCTGTGAAGGTGAGTTGAGAAGCTTGCTGGAGGTATCAGAAGTGCGAATGCTGACATGAGTAACGACAATGGGAGTGAAAAACTCCCACGCCGAAAGACCAAGGGTTCCTGCGCAACGTTAATCGACGCAGGGTTAGTCGGTCCCTAAGGCGAGGCTGAAAAGCGTAGTCGATGGGAAACGGGTTAATATTCCCGTACTTCTAGTTACTGCGATGGGGGGACGGAGAAGGCTAGGCCAGCACGGCGTTGGTTGTCCGTGTTTAAGGTGGTAGGCTGATTTCTTAGGCAAATCCGGGAAATCAAGGCCGAGAACTGATGACGAGCGTTCTTTTAGAATGCGAAGTGGTTGATGCCATGCTTCCAGGAAAAGCCTCTAAGCTTCAGGTAACTAGGAACCGTACCCCAAACCGACACAGGTGGTTGGGTAGAGAATACCAAGGCGCTTGAGAGAACTCGGGTGAAGGAACTAGGCAAAATGGCACCGTAACTTCGGGAGAAGGTGCGCTGGTGAGGGTGAAGTATTTACTACGTAAGCCCATGCCAGTCGAAGATACCAGGCCGCTGCGACTGTTTATTAAAAACACAGCACTCTGCAAACACGAAAGTGGACGTATAGGGTGTGACGCCTGCCCGGTGCCGGAAGGTTAATTGATGGGGTTAGCGCAAGCGAAGCTCTTGATCGAAGCCCCGGTAAACGGCGGCCGTAACTATAACGGTCCTAAGGTAGCGAAATTCCTTGTCGGGTAAGTTCCGACCTGCACGAATGGCGTAACGATGGCGGCGCTGTCTCCACCCGAGACTCAGTGAAATTGAAATCGCTGTGAAGATGCAGTGTATCCGCGGCTAGACGGAAAGACCCCGTGAACCTTTACTGTAGCTTTGCACTGGACTTTGAGCCTGCTTGTGTAGGATAGGTGGGAGGCTTTGAAGCGTGGACGCCAGTTCGCGTGGAGCCATCCTTGAAATACCACCCTGGCATGCTTGAGGTTCTAACTCTGGTCCGTTATCCGGATCGAGGACAGTGTATGGTGGGCAGTTTGACTGGGGCGGTCTCCTCCCAAAGAGTAACGGAGGAGTACGAAGGTGCGCTCAGACCGGTCGGAAATCGGTCGTAGAGTATAAAGGCAAAAGCGCGCTTGACTGCGAGACAGACACGTCGAGCAGGTACGAAAGTAGGTCTTAGTGATCCGGTGGTTCTGTATGGAAGGGCCATCGCTCAACGGATAAAAGGTACTCCGGGGATAACAGGCTGATACCGCCCAAGAGTTCATATCGACGGCGGTGTTTGGCACCTCGATGTCGGCTCATCACATCCTGGGGCTGAAGCCGGTCCCAAGGGTATGGCTGTTCGCCATTTAAAGTGGTACGCGAGCTGGGTTTAGAACGTCGTGAGACAGTTCGGTCCCTATCTGCCGTGGACGTTTGAGATTTGAGAGGGGCTGACCTTAGTACGAGAGGACCGGGTTGGACGAACCTCTGGTGTTCCGGTTGTCACGCCAGTGGCATTGCCGGGTAGCTACGTTCGGAAGAGATAACCGCTGAAAGCATCTAAGCGGGAAACTTGCCTCAAGATGAGATCTCACTGGAGCCTTGAGCTCCCTAAAGGGCCGTCGAAGACTACGACGTTGATAGGCTGGGTGTGTAAGCGTTGTGAGGCGTTGAGCTAACCAGTACTAATTGCCCGTGAGGCTTGACCATATAACACCCAAACAATTTGGCTGTTAGACGGTTGAAGTCGACAAACCGAAAATTTGCCTGAACACGCAATACCAAGACATCACATACCCAATTCGCTGTAGCGCCTCAAAACGATACAGCAACAAAATTGCTTGACGACCATAGAGCGTTGGAACCACCTGATCCCTTCCCGAACTCAGAAGTGAAACGACGCATCGCCGATGGTAGTGTGGGGCTTCCCCATGTGAGAGTAGGTCATCGTCAAGCACCTATACGAAACCCCAGCTTCGAAAGAAGCTGGGGTTTCTTCTTTGTGCGCGGGAAAAAGCTGCCAGGCTGACTTTCGGAAATATCCGGCCTACTAAAAAGCCACCCGTAGGTGGCTTTTTATTGTCCATAAAAGGCGGGCTTTCATCA
>NZ_NMQV01000004.1 GCF_002234375.1 Pseudomonas fluvialis | reverse complement strand
GCTTAAGTGAACAGCATTACGCCTCTGGCGGGTTTTTTATTGCCTGCATGCTCATGCCTTGAATTGGCCAAGACTGCCTTGCAGCTGCCTGGCCAGCTCGGCGAGCATGCGCCCACTGGCCGCGGCCTGGGCAACGGCTTCAGCCGCTCGCTGCGCCTCCTGATGAATCACCTCAACACGGCCACCCACCGCCAGCACACCCTCGCCCTGCTGCCGGGCCGCACTGGCTGCGGCCTCGATCGCGCCATGCACCTCATCGACTGCACGCTGAATGGACTGCTGCAGACGCTCGCTGTCGCGCAACGCCTGTACACCCTGTTCTCCCTGCGCGCCGGCCTCGCCAATAGCCGCCACCGCATCCCGCGCACCCTGCTGCAAGCTGACGATATGCTGCTGAATATCGCCGGTAGATTGCTGCGTCTTGCTCGCCAGCGCACGCACCTCGTCCGCCACTACCGCAAAACCACGCCCACTTTCCCCTGCCCGAGCCGCTTCGATCGCCGCATTAAGCGCTAGCAGATTGGTCTGCTCGGCAATGCCATGAATGACGTGCAGCACCGTCTCGATCTGCTCGCTCTGCCGCGCCAAGCGCTCAATGACCACAGCCCCCTGCTCGACGCGTGTTACCAGCGCCTCGATCAGAGCCCCGACACGCTGGGCAATCTGGGCATTCTCGTGCGCCAACTGGCGAATCGCCCCGACCTGCTGCTGCGCGTCGCCCATCAACTGACTTTGCAGCGCCGCCTCTTCGCCCACCCCAGCCAGCGCCTGGCGACTGGCCGCCACCTCCTCACTCTGACGCCGGGTTGCCGCCTCGGCCACCGCCGAGCGCTGCCCCAGGTCGATGATCTCGCTGGCCGTTCGCCCCGCCACCTCGCCCGCTTCGCGCACGATTGGCTGCAGCTTGGCCACGAAACGATTGACCGCCGCGGCCATTTCGCCCACTTCATCCTGCCCCTGCAGAGCAATCCGCCGCGTCAGATCCCCCTCGCCAGCCGCCAAGTCATCCAGCGCAGCAATCAACAGGCGCAGCTTGCTGACCACCCGCCAGCCCAGCACGATCAAGACACTGAACAACAGCAGCCCGCCCACCAGTAACAGCCCTGCCGCCACCCGCCAGCGTAGCGCTGCAGCCGCCTCCTGTACGGTCTGGCGACTGCCCTCGGTCATATTCACCGCCGTATCGCGCGCGGCCTGCAGGCGTGCTGCCAGGGTCGCCGCACTGTCCGCAGCGGCGCCACTCAACCCACTGCTGACCAGCTCACCACTGCCCTCGATCAGGCTGGCAAAGCGCTGGTCAAGCGCTTCCAGCGAGTCATCCACATTGGCCGTGGACACCCCAACCAACACCTTGCCAATCACCGTCCCCAACGGACTGATCTCGGCCTGAGCGAGGTAGATGGATTTATCCTGGGCCGCCGCCTGCAACACCTTGTCCAAGGGCGAGCGCCCCTCGCCCTTGTCCAGCAGGGTCTGCACCCGATAGTCCTGGCGATTCAAATGACGCGTCAGACGCTGCCCCTGTGCATCCAGGTAGACCACGAAAACTACGGCCGAATTGCGCTGGGCCATGCGTACTAGCTCGGTCAGCGCCGGCACATCGTTATCCCAGATCGCCTTGGGAGCCACTGCCGCCAGCAACTGCGCGATATCGTCCGCCGACTGCTGCAAGCCCCCTTCCAGAAGCAGCCGAAGCTGCTGCTGTTCTGCGCCCAGCCGGGTTGACAGCCCTTCCGCCAGACGCCCCTGTGTCTTGCCGGCCAGTGCCTGCAGGCCTGTCTGCACCTCGCCACTGGCCTGTTCCAGAGCTGACGACAGTGCTGCACTGTCCTGCTGCAAGCGTTGCGCCAACTGTTTCTCCAGCGCCCCCACGGTCACCCGCGCCAGCAACAAGGCCACCAACAGTTGCGCCAGCAGAGCCAGCAGCAGCGTGACCAGCACCGGCAACAGCAGACGGCTGCGCAACAGGGAAAACAGACTGATCACAACGACCTCCTCGGCACTTCGGCCAACACAACCCACGGCGGCTGCAAAGGGTTAACGGCAGATAGTCTCTTCGGTATAGCCAGAAACCTGACTTTTTGCCGCACATAAAAAAACCGGGGGCACCCACCACTGGATGCCCCCGGCTATACACCGCGAATCAGGCGTAGGGATGACGCAGCACGATGGTCTCGTTGCGATCCGGGCCCGTGGAAATGATATCGATCGGTGCCCCGACCAGCGTTTCGATACGCTGGATGTAATTGCGCGCGGCCTGCGGCAGATCCTCCAGGCGCTGGGCACCCAGGGTTGACTCGCTCCAGCCGGGCATCTCCTCGTACACCGGTTGCAGGCCGATATAGCTGTCGGCATCGGTCGGCGCATCGACCAACAGCTGGCCATTGGCATCCTGGTAGCCGGTGCAGATACGGATGCTGTCGAGGCCATCCAGCACATCCAGCTTGGTCAGGCACAGCCCGGAGATGCTGTTGATCTCAATGGCACGCCGCAGGATGACCGCGTCGAACCAGCCACAACGACGCGCGCGCCCCGTGGTGGAGCCGAACTCATGCCCTTGCTTGGCCAGGTAGGCGCCCGTTTCGTCAAACAGCTCGGTGGGGAAAGGCCCGGAGCCTACGCGCGTGGTATAGGCCTTGGTAATACCGAGGATGTAGTCGAGGTAGAGCGGACCAAAGCCCGAACCGGTGGCGGTGCCGCCGGCCGTGGTGCTGGAGCTGGTGACATAGGGATAGGTGCCATGGTCGATATCCAGCAGCGAACCCTGCGCCCCCTCGAACATGATGTAGGCCCCCTGACGGCGCAGCTCATGCAGGCGTGCCGTGACGTCGGTTACCAGCGGACGCAGCATCTCGGCGTATTCCATGCACTCGTCGAGTGTCGTCTGGAAATCGACAGCCGGCTCCTTGTAGTAGTTCTGCAGAACAAAGTTGTGGTAGTCGAGCAGCTCGCCGAGCTTGGCGGCAAAACGCTCGCGGTGGAACAGATCGGCAATGCGCAGACCACGGCGCGCCACCTTGTCTTCATAGGCCGGCCCAATACCACGCCCGGTAGTACCGATCTTCGCATCGCCACGCGCTTTCTCGCGCGCCTGGTCCAGCGCCACGTGGTAAGGCAGGATCAGCGTGCAGGACGGACTGATGCGCAGACGCTCGCGCACCGGCACACCCTTCTCTTCCAGCTTGACCATCTCACGCAGCAGGGCGTCGGGGGCAACCACCACGCCGTTGCCGATCAGGCATTCGACGTTGTCGCGCAGGATGCCCGAAGGAATCAGGTGCAGCACGGTCTTCTCGCCATCGATGACCAGGGTATGCCCGGCATTGTGACCACCCTGATAGCGCACCACCGCAGCAGCCTGGTCGGTCAGCAGGTCGACGATCTTGCCTTTGCCCTCATCACCCCACTGGGTGCCCAGGACAACCACATTCTTACCCATAACGCTTACCTCTTTGCGAAAACGAAACGCCGGCCGCTGCCGACGCAAAACGATTCATGCCGTTAGCGGCAACAGCTGCCAGCGCCCATCCAGCCATTCCAGACGCTGACTGCAACCGGCAGCCCGAGCTGCCTGCAAGTCCTGACCGGGCAGTGCCTGCAGCACCTGGCGGCCCTCCTGACGCAGGCGCTGGACCGCCTGCCACAGGTACAGATCATGGTTGTCCGGCGCCCAGATGGCGCCGACCGCCGGGGCCTCACGGAACTGGCCAAGCGAGACCAGGGTCTTCAGGTCCGTGGAAAAACCGGTTGCCGGACGGGCACGCCCGAAATCGGCACCAATGTCATCATAGCGACCGCCCTGGGCAATCGACTGCCCGACACCCGGCACGAAGGCGGCAAACACCACCCCTGTGTGGTAGTGGTAACCACGCAGTTCCGCCAGGTCGAAATACAGCGGCAGCTCGGGGAAACGTAGTTCAAGAGCGTCCGCGACAGCCACCAGCTCATCCAGCGCCTGCTGTACCGCAGGCGGCGCAGCCACCAGACAGGCCTGGGCCAGATCCAAAACATCGCGCTCACCGGACAGATCGACCAGCGCACGCAACATCGACGCCAGCTCACCCGGTAGACTGGCAGTCAGTTCGACCACTTCATCGATAGCCTTGCGTTGCAGCGCATCAAACAAACGCTGCTCCACTTCGCCGGTCACGCCGGCAGCCTCGCAAAGGCCGCGGTAGATACCGACATGGCCAAGGTCCATGTGCACATCCGCCACCTGGGCCAGGCTCAGGGTATCCAGCATCAGGCTGATGACTTCGATATCGCTGGCTGGGCTGGCATCGCCATACAGTTCGGCACCCAACTGGATGGGACTGCGCGATGTAGCCAGGGCACGCGGCTTGGCATGCACCACGCTACCGGCATAGCACAGTCGGCTGGGCCCCTCACGGCGCAGGGTATGCGCGTCGATACGCGCCACCTGCGGCGTAATATCTGCGCGCAGGCCCATCTGCCGGCCAGACAGCGGGTCGGTCACCTTGAACGTGCGCAGGTCAAGATCCTGCCCAGCGCCCGTGAGCAAGGACTCCAGGTATTCGATGTGCGGGGTGATCACCAGCTCGTAGCCCCAGCGCTGGAACAGATCCAGCACCTGGCGGCGCGCCGCCTCGATGCACGCCGCTTGCGGCGGCAATACTTCTTCGATGCCATCTGGCAGAAGCCAGCGGTCTACCGTTGCCATGTTGCCATTCCCCTCTCAGCCGGTCGGCAAGCCTTCAGTGAAGCCAATACAGCAGGGCCGTGCCCAGCAGCATGCTGGCCAGCCCGATCAGGCGCAGCTGGCGTTCGGATAATTCGGCCAGCGCCAGCATGGCGGCGCGCCAACGCCCTGGATAGAGGAAAGGCAGGATACCTTCCAGCACCAGTAGCAGTGATAACGCGATGCCCAGTTCCTGCCTCATCATTGCCGTAGACGCAAAAAAGCCGGGGTTATCCCGGCTGCCGCATGATAACACGCTAAAACCTGCAAACCACAAGCCTCAGGCGGTCAGCCGGCAACACCCGTACCGACTGACCGCCTGAGATCCTCAAGGCTTGGCGTTGCGCAAGTAGCGGAAGAAGTCGTTGTCCGGATCCAGCACCAGCACATCGCTCTTGCTGGCGAAGCTCTCGCGATAGGCCTGCAGGCTGCGATAGAAGGCGTAGAACTCGCGATCCTGATTGTAGGCGCGGGCATAGATCTCGGCGGCCTTGGCGTCCCCGTCACCACGGGTTTCCTCGGCTTCGCGGTAGGCTTCGGCAATCAGCACGCGGCGCTGGCGGTCCGCATCGGCACGAATCCCCTCGGCCTGTTCGGCGCCCTTGGCGCGATGCTCACGCGCCTCGCGCTCACGCTCGGTACTCATCCGCTCGAAGACGCTGCGGTTCACCTCGCGCGGCAGGTCGATACGCTTGACGCGCACATCCACCACTTCGATACCCAGCTCCTGGCTGGCCATGCGATTGAGCGAACGGGTGATGTCGGCCATCAGCTCGTCACGCTTACCCGAGACCACCTCATGCAGAGTGCGCTTACCAAATTGGTCACGCAGACCGGCCTCGAGACGGCGCGAGAGGCGCTCATCAGCCACCTGCTTGAGGCCCGAAGTCGCGGTATAGAAGCGCTCGGCATCCGCCACCCGCCACTTGGCATAGGCATCAACCATCACCGCCTTTTTCTCCAGGGTGAGGAAACGCGAAGTCTGCGAATCGAGCGTCAGCAAGCGTGCATCGAACTTGCGCACCTGATTCATCACCGGCACGCGAATATGCAGACCCGGCTGAACATCGGCCACTTCCACCTTACCGAAGCGCAGCAAAACGGCACGCTCGGTTTGCGAAACGATATAGAAGCTGTTCCAGGCGAGGATCACCAGCAGTACGCCGGTGAGCAGGCCAATCAGTGTCTTGTTACTCATCAGCGACCCTCCCGTGCACGCACATCACGCGACTGCAGATCATTGGCGATGCGCGCCCCCAGATCGGACGAACTACCACCCACGGCGGCACGCGGTGCTGCCGTGCCATCACGCGGCGCAACCATCTTGTCCAGCGGCAGGTAAAGCAGATTGTTCTGCCCCTTATCGCCAGTCACCAGCACCTTGCTGGTATTGCTGAAGACTTCCTGCATGGCTTCCAGGTACAGACGCTCGCGCGTTACCTCGGGCGCCTTGCGGTATTCGGTCAGCAGCTTACTGAAGCGCTCCGCCTCACCCTGGGCACGGGCAATCACTTCATCACGGTAGCCATTGGCATCCTCGATGATGCGCTGCGCCTGGCCGCGCGCCTCGGGCACCACGCCGTTGGCGTAGGCTTCCGCCTGGTTCTTGGCACGCTGCTCATCTTCGCGCGCACGGATCACGTCGTCGAAGGCTTCCTGCACCTCGCGCGGCGCTGCCGCACTCTGTACGTTGACCTGGGTAACACTGATACCGGTGCGGTAGTTATCCAGGAACCGCTGCAGCCGCTCCTTGACCTCACTGGCCATCAGCTCACGACCTTCGGTCAGCACCTGATCCATGGCCGTGGAACCCACCACATGGCGCAGAGCGCTATCGGTCGCATGCTGCAGACTGACTTCCGGCTGATCGACATTCAGCACGAAATCCTGCAGGTTGCTGATGCGATACTGCACGGTCAGCGGCACCTCGATGATGTTCTCATCCTCGGTGAGCATCTGCCCCTGGGCGCTGTAGGCGCGCTCGCGGGTAACGTTTTCCTGGAATTTGCGATCAATCGGCGGGAAATAGATATTCAGGCCCGGACCAACGGTTTCGTAGTACTTGCCAAAACGCAGCACCACAGCCTGTTCCTGCTCATCGACCACATACACCGCGCTGTACAGCCAAAGTGCTGCCAACACCGCCAACGCGATACCGATCAGCCCCAGGCCACCGGCCGCCGAACCATTGCCGCTTCCCGAGGACTTCTTGCCGCCAAAGATGCCATTGAGGCTGTCCTGCAGCTTACGCAGGGCCTCATCAAGATCCGGCGGCCCCTGGCGTCCACCGCCCTTGCGACCACCCCAGGGATCCTGATTGTTCGAGTTGCCACCCGGCTCATTCCAAGCCATAGCGCTCTCCAGACTAAAAATGCCAAAACGCGCCCATTAGCGCGTCGCCCATGCTACCGAAAGCGCGAGGATGACGGGGAAATGCCATCGCCACGCATTATTGCAAAGTATGTTGCGCAATGAATTCCTGCGGCTGCAGTCCTTCACGACTGACCAACCGATTCAGCTCGGCACGCGGCAAGCGCAGCTGCAGCAGGATATCCCCCTGCTCGTCATGCGCTTCGCCTTGCACGGCACCTGCGGCAAACAACTGGGCGCGCAGGCGCCCCAAACGCTGCGGCAGGCGCAGGGTAGCCGCGAACAGGTCTTCACCGAGCAGCTCGGCAATCGCCTGGCGCAACAGTTCCAAGCCCCGCCCGTCGCGCGCCGAGAGCCATACGCGCTGTGGCTTGCCGGCGGCATCGCGCTGGATATGCGGTTCGATACCTTCCAGCAGGTCGAGCTTGTTGTACACCTCAAGCAACGGCACTTCGCTGGCACCAATCTCGCCCAGCACCGCCAGCACTTGCTCGATCTGCAACTGCCGCTCGGGTTCGTGCGCGTCAATCACGTGCAGCAGCAGATCGGCGCTGCTCGACTCTTCCAGGGTGGCCCGGAAAGCCTCGACCAGCTTGTGCGGCAAGTGCCGGATGAAACCTACCGTATCGGCGAGAATGATTGGCCCAAGGTCATCCAGCGGCAGGCGGCGCAGGGTCGGGTCGAGCGTGGCGAACAGCTGATCGGCGGCATATACCTCGGACGTCGTCAGGGCATTGAACAACGTCGACTTGCCGGCATTGGTATAACCCACCAGCGACACCGCCGGAATCTCCGCCCTACGCCGACCACGACGCGCCTGCTCACGCTGGCTACGCACCTTTTCCAGACGTTGGCGAATCTGCCGGATGCGCACGCGCAGCAGGCGGCGGTCGGTTTCCAGCTGGGTCTCCCCAGGGCCACGCAGACCAATACCACCTTTCTGGCGCTCCAAATGCGTCCAGCCGCGCACCAGGCGCGTACTCATGTGCTCCAACTGGGCCAGCTCGACCTGCAGTTTTCCTTCATGGGTACGCGCGCGCTGGGCGAAGATGTCGAGAATCAGCCCGGTACGATCCAGCACACGACACTCGAACGCTCGCTCCAAGTTACGTTCCTGACTGGGTGTCAGGCTGTAATTGAAGATGACCAGTTCGGCCTCGCAGGCCTTGACCAGCTGCGCCAGCTCATCAACCTTGCCGCTGCCGATCAGATAGCGCGCCGTCAGTTGCTGGCGGGGCACGCTGACAAAGGCTGCCATTTGTGCACCGGCCGAACGCGCCAGCTCCTGAAACTCTTCGGGATCCTCGCGCACCGCCGGCTCTTGGCCTTCCAGATGCACCAGAACGGCGCGCTCTCCCCCGCCGTGGCGCTCAAAGAACAATGCAGAACTCCGACTTAGACGTCATCCGCCTCGCCTGCCTGTTCGCTGGCCGGCAAACGCACCGGCCGGCTTGGCACCACGGTGGAGATGGCGTGCTTGTAGACCATCTGGCTGACAGTATTCTTCAGCAGGATGACGAACTGATCAAAAGACTCGATCTGCCCCTGCAGCTTGATGCCATTGACCAGATAGATGGAAACCGGGACGCGTTCCTTACGCAGGGTGTTCAGATAAGGGTCTTGTAGCGAATGCCCTTTTGACATGTGCCGCACTCCTTCAGGGATGAATCGTTATAGTTGTGAAAAACAAATCGCCACATACCCCTTAGGATAGACGGCTTCGGGAAATTCTCAGGCCAATATGGCGGCCGCTTGCAGGTATTTCAAGGCGCGCTCGACATTATCCTCGGCCTGGCTATCCAGCCAGTGCAACGGCGCCTGCCAGCCACGCAACCAGGTAAATTGGCGTTTGGCCAACTGGCGTGTCGCCGCCACACCGCGCTCGACCATACTGTGACGTTCGATGTTGCCATCCAGGTACTCCCAGACCTGTCGATAGCCTACCGCACGCATGGATGGCAAACCGAGATGCAGATCGCCACGCGCACGCAGGGCTTCGACCTCGCTAATCAGCCCCTGTTCCAGCATCAGCTCAAAGCGCAGGGCAATACGTTCGTGCAATATCTGACGCTGCGCCGGGGCAATCGCCAACTGCGCGACAGTATAAGGCAAAAGCCCCTGGCTACCGCGCGCCTGCTGGCGCAGACGGTGCTCGCTCATGGTCAGTCCACTCAGCCGGTAGACCTCCAGGGCTCGCACCAGACGCTGTGGGTCATTGGGATGAATACGCTGCGCGGACTGTGGATCCACCCTGCGCAACTCCTCATGCAGCGCGGCATAGCCTTCGGCCGCCGCCCAGGCCTCCAGCTCCGCGCGCAGCACGGCATCCGCTGCCGGCATTTCCGCCAGCCCCTCCAGTAACGCTTTGAAATACAGCATGGTGCCGCCTACCAGCAACGGGATACGCCCCGCAGCGCTGATCCGTGCCATCGCCTGCAGGGCATCCGTACAGAACTCGGCGGCCGAGTAACTCTCCAGCGGGTCGCGAATATCCACCAGATGATGGGGGAACTCGGCCAGCAACTGGGCATCCGGCTTGGCCGTACCGATATCCATGCCCCGGTAGATCAGCGCCGAGTCGACACTGATCAGCTCACACGGCAGGCGCTGCGCCAGCGCCACAGCCAGGTCAGTCTTGCCAGCGGCTGTTGGCCCCATGAGAAATATGGCAGGAGGAAGACTAGGCATCGGCACGCTCGCAGGCAACGGAAAGGGCAGGACGCGCTTCAGCGGCCGCGCAGGAACAGCTTGTCGAGGTCATCCATGGCCAACTGCGTCCAGGTCGGCCGGCCGTGGTTGCACTGACCGCTGCGCTCGGTCTGCTCCATGTCACGCAGCAAGCCATTCATCTCCGGCACACTCAGGCGCCGATTGGCACGCACCGCGCCATGACAGGCCATGGTGCCCAGCAACTCGTTGAGGTGCGCCTGGATACGATCACTGCTGCCATATTCCAACAAGTCCGCCAGAACATCACGCACCAACTGGCCAGCCTGGGCCTGCTTGAGCAGCACTGGAATCTGTCGAATGGCCAGGCTTTCCGGACCGAGACGCTGCAGCTCGAAGCCCAGGCGAGCGAACCACTGGGCATGCTCTTCGGCACAATCCGCCTCACGCTGGCTCAACGCCAGAGACTCGGGCACCAGCAGCGGCTGGCCTTTCAGGCCTTCGCTGGCCATGGCCGCTTTGAGGCGCTCATACATGATCCGCTCATGGGCGGCATGCATGTCCACCAGCACCAGTCCCTGGGCATTTTCCGCGAGGATATAAATCCCCTTGAGCTGAGCCAAGGCATAGCCCAGCGGCGGAATATCCGCCTGGGCGACCGGCAACTCGGTGCTGGACGCCTGCTCCTGATAAAACTCGCGGTATACGCCCTGCTGGTCGGCCAGCGGCACGCCAGGCGAGCGCGGTGGCATATAGCCGGACGATGCAGGTGCAACAACAGTGCTGGCCTCATAGGCCGGCAAGCCGGCGCCGGACTGGGCAGCCAGGCTCATCTCGCCCTGCGGACCGAACTCGCCCGCCTGCAGACCACTGGCACGCGGTATCTCAGGCAGCGCGGCAGGCGCCGCCAACTGATCCTGCGGGCGAACCTCCGCCAGCGCTCGATGCAGGGTGCCGTAAAGGAAGTCATGCACCATGCGACTGTCACGGAAGCGCACTTCATGCTTGGTCGGGTGGACATTGACGTCCACCACGGCCGGATCGACCTCGAAAAACAGCACGAACGCCGGATGTCGGCCGTTATACAAGACATCACGGAAAGCCTGGCGCACCGCATGCGCCACCAGCTTGTCGCGCACCATGCGGCCATTCACGTAGAAGTACTGCAAATCCGCCTGGCTGCGCGAAAAGGTTGGCAAACCCACCCAGCCCCATAGCCGCAGGCCACTGCGTTCCACCTCGATAGGCAATGCCTGCTCCAGGAATGCCGGGCCACAGACATTGGCCACACGACGCGCACGGCTCAGCGGGTCATCCGCGGCATGCAGGGCTAGCACCGTCTTGCCATTGTGGCGCAGATTGAAGGCCACATCGAAACGGGCCAGGGCCAGACGACGAATCACCTCCTGCAGGTGATCAAACTCGGTTTTCTCCGCACGCAGGAACTTGCGCCGCGCCGGCGTATTGAAGAACAGGTCGCGAACCTCCACCGAGGTGCCCTGGGGATGCGCTGCTGGCTGGACGCGCGCTTCCATTTCCCGGCCTTCGCTTTCCACCTGCCAAGCCTGCTCCGCACCTGCAGCCCGCGAGGTCAGCGTCAAACGCGACACCGAGCTGATCGAAGCCAACGCCTCACCGCGAAAGCCCAGGCTGAGCACCCGCTCCAGATCCTCAAGGTCACGGATCTTGCTGGTGGCGTGCCGCGCCAGAGCCAGCGGCAGATCCTGCATATCGATACCGCGACCATCATCGCGGACCTTGAGCAGTTTCACGCCGCCCTGCTCGACCTCCACATCAATGCGTCGCGCACCAGCATCCAGGCTGTTTTCCAGCAGCTCTTTGGCAACTGAAGCCGGGCGCTCAACCACTTCACCGGCGGCGATCTGGTTGGCCAGTCGCGGACTGAGCAGGGCAATCCGCGAAGGCGGCGTCGGAATATCTAGCTCGCTCATGGCTGTACCGCCACGGTGGTTTGCGGAATCTGCAGCACCTGGCCGACCTTGATAGTGTCGCCGCGCAGATTGTTGGCCGAGCGCAGCGCCACGAGACTGACCTGGTAACGCTGGGCGACCAGCGCCAAACTGTCCCCTGCCGCCACCACATGCTCACGCGGCCCCTGGGCGATGATCTTGCCCGAATCACGGAGCCAGGCGATGTAGGTGCCGGCCGGCGGATTTTCATGGAAGAACTGGCGAATACCCGTGCGAATCGAATTGGCCAGGGCCTGCTGATGAGCGGCGGTGGACAGCTTGCGAGCCTCGCCAGGATTGGAGATAAACCCGGTCTCCACGAGGATGGACGGAATATCCGGCGACTTCAGCACCATGAAGCCCGCCTGTTCGACGCGCTTCTTGTGCAAGGGCGTGACCCGCCCCATGTTGCTCAACACCTTTTGCCCGACATTCAGGCTCGACGACAGCGAGGCGGTCATCGACAGGTCGAGCAACACGCCGGCCAGCATACGATCCTTGTCATCCAGACTGACGCTGCCTACCCCACCGATCAGGTCGGAACGGTTTTCGCTATCGGCCAACCAGCGCGCGGTTTCCGAGGTGGCACCCCGATCAGACAATGCATACACCGAGCCGCCGAACGCCGAGGAGCGCGGCGCGGCGTCGGCATGAATGGACACAAACAGATCAGCCCCTTTCTTGCGGGCAATCTCGGTACGTCGGCGCAGCGGAATGAAATAATCGCCGGTACGCACCAATTCGCCACGGAAGCCCTTCTCCTGGCTGAGCTGGCGCTGCAACTCGCGGGCAATGGCCAGGGTCACATGCTTCTCATAGAGTTTTTTGTCCGGGCCGATGGCCCCAGGGTCCTCGCCGCCATGGCCGGCATCGATGGCGATGATGATGTCGCGCTTGCCACCCGGCGGCGGCGGAAGGCGCGCCGGCGCCTGCGTAGGCGTGACGGGCAGGCTGGGCTGCACGGGGGGCACGTTACTCGGCGCTTCGCCATCAAACAGATCGACGACCAAGCGATGCCCGTATTGCTGATTGGGCTCCAGTGTGAAGCTCTTCGGTGTAACCCGCGCACTGAGGTCAAGCACCATGCGCAACTCACCGGGCGCGCGTTGCGCAGCGCGCACGGAGCGGATCGGCGTATTGCTCAGATTGAGCTGTTCAAGGGCCATCTGCAGTTGCGCACCACTGACATCAATGACGATGCGTTCGGGTGCAGCCAGGGTGAATACGCTGTGTTTCACCGGACCACTCAGGTCAAACACCAGGCGTGTGTTGTCCGGCGCACGCCACAGGCGCACACCGCGGATATCCGTGGCAGCCAGCACTGACCCGGCGACACTCAGCAAACACAGGCCCAGCACAGCCAACGGTACGCGCCAGCGCATACAGTTCCCCTCGTTTATAAGTCTTGACCCGCGCGCAGCTGCTCGCACCAACGCTGCGCACGCGGGGTGCGAGCCTGCAGGTGCAGGCAACGGCCCTCGCCGCTGGGCGCAATGGTAATGTCCAGCTCAGCGCTTGGCAAAACACCTGCGCCGCGTTCCGGCCACTCGATCAAACACAAGGCATCCTCGGCGAAATAGTCGCGAATCCCCAGAAACTCCAGCTCCTCGGGATCAGCCAGACGATACAGATCGAAGTGATAGGCCTGACCGTCGGCCAACTCATAGGGCTCGACCAGGGTAAAGGTCGGACTCTTCACCGCGCCCTGATGCCCCAGACCGCGCAACAGGCCTCGCGACAGCGTGGTCTTGCCGGCCCCCAGATCACCGCGCAGATAGATCACGCCATGCCCACCACATACCTGCCCCAGGCGTGCACCAAAGGCCTGCATGGCTTCTTCGCCATGTATCTCCACGCTCAGTTGCAACATGGGCTGTGCTCCTCCAGCAACTCACGAATCACTCCGACCAGCTCACTGGCCAGCAGGCCTCGCCCGGCCTGCCCCAGACGCTCACCGGCACGCGCATGCAGCCAGACCGCCAGCTCGCTGGCCGGCAACGCCGCCAGCCCCTGAGCCAACAAGGCACCGATCAGCCCGGCCAATACATCGCCCAATCCCGGCCCGGCCATCGCCGGATGGCCATGCTCACAGAGACGCAGGGCATGTCCATCCGTCACCAGGCTACCGGCGCCCTTGAGTACCACCACGGCCTGGTAGCGTTGCGCCAGACGCAGGGCCGCTGCCGGCCGGTCATCCTGCACCTCGACCAGACTGCAACCCAGCAGGCGCGCCGCCTCTCCCGGATGAGGCGTGAGCACTGCACCGGCGCGGATCTGCACCCGCCCAGCCGCCAGCAGGTTCAAGGCATCGGCATCCCAGACCTGCGCGCCCTCGAACTGCGCGGCCGCCGTCAGCAGGCTGCGCCCCCAGGCGCCCTGACCCAGGCCGGGGCCGACCACCAGCACATCATGCCCCGGCAGAAGCGCCAGCAACTGCCCACTCGACAGCAGCCCGCGCACCATCAGCTCGGGACAACGCGCGAGCGCGCCCGCCACATGCTCTTCCCGCGTCGCCAGGCTGACCATACCGGCACCTCCGCGCAAACCACTCTGCGCCGCCAGCAGCGCCGCACCGCCATAGCCACGTTCTCCGCCAACCACCAGCAGACGTCCGCAACGCCCCTTGTGCGTGGTGCGCGGACGCGCCGGCAAACGCTGCAGGTTGCCTGCCGTCAGGCGCTGCGCCATGGCAGGCGCCGCTGCGCAAAGCGCCGCATCAGCCTGCAGATCGGCAAAACACAGTTCGCCCACCTGATCAGGGCCCGCCCCGGTGAACAGGCCCAGCTTGAGAGCAATAAAGGTAACGGTAAGATCGGCGCGCACCGCCGCACCCCATAGCCGGCCAGTGTCGGCACACAACCCGCTGGGGATATCCAGCGCCAGGCACGGCAGGCCGCTCGCATTGATTCGCGCCACCGCCGTGGCATAAGGCTCGCGCAGCTCACCCGCCAGCCCGGTGCCGAGCATGGCATCGACCAGCAGACCGTCCAGCACGGCCTCGGCGTGCCAGGGCTGCACCTGCACACCCTGCGCGCAGGCCTCGGCATACGCCTGCGCCGCCGCATCGCGCAACCTGGCAGGATCAGCCAGGCTATACACCTGCACATCCCAGCCGGCTCGCCGGGCGAGAACCGCCAGCAGGTAACCGTCACCGCCGTTATTGCCAGGCCCGGCCAGCACACAGAGCTTGCGCAGCTGCGGCCAACGGCGGCGCAAGGCACGCCAGGCGGCCTGGGCCGCCCGCTGCATGAGCACAGCGCCCGGCGTGCCGGCAGCCATCAAGCGGGCATCCAGCGCGCGAACCTGCGCCGCGTCGTGCAGCGACAACGGCCAGGACGAAGGGTATTCGGACATGGGTACTCCTGCGGCAACTCTGGCAAAATTATACCCCGCTTCCCCTGCACGCTGGCCTGCCATGCCTACATCGCCACTCGACCTAGCCACCCTGGCTGCCTCCATCAAGGAATGGGCCCGTGAACTGGGCTTCCAACAGGCCGGCATCTGTGAGCCGCAACTGGACGAACAGGAGGCACACCTGCAACGCTGGCTGGATGCCGGCTACCACGGCGAGATGGACTACATGGCCGCGCACGGCAGCAAGCGCAGTCGCCCCGCCGAACTGGTGCCCGGCACACTGCGGGTCATTTCTCTGCGCATGGACTATCTGCCTGGCGACACGCGAATGAGCCAGCGCCTGGCCCTGCCGGAACAAGCCTATGTCTCGCGCTATGCGCTGGGCCGTGACTATCACAAGCTGATCCGCAAACGCCTGCAGCAACTGGCCGAGCGTATTCAGCAGGCCATCGGCCCCTTCGGCTTCCGTGCCTTCGTCGACAGCGCCCCGGTGCTGGAGCGCGCCATCGCCCGCCAGGCCGGCCTCGGCTGGGTAGGCAAGCACAGCCTGATCCTCAACCGCCGCGCCGGCAGTTGGTTCTTCCTCGGCGAGCTGTTCGTCGATGTGCCCCTGCCGGTCGACACGCCACTGGATAGCGAACACTGCGGGCGCTGCACCGCGTGCCTGGACATTTGCCCGACCCAGGCCTTCGTAGCGCCCTATGTGCTGGATGCGCGGCGCTGTATTTCCTACCTGACCATCGAGCTGAAAGGCCCCATCCCCGAAGCGCTGCGGCCGCTGATCGGCAACCGGGTGTTCGGTTGCGACGACTGTCAGATCGTCTGTCCGTGGAACCGCTTCGCCCGCCCCAGCGAGCAAAGCGATTTCCAGCCGCGCCACGGACTGGACAACAGCAGCCTGGCGGAACTTTTCCTATGGAGCGAGGAAGAATTTCTGCAGCGCACCGAAGGCTCGCCACTGCGGCGCGCCGGCTATCAGCGCTGGTTGCGCAACCTGGCCGTAGGGCTCGGCAACGCCCCCTCGACCATCCCTGTACTGCAGGCCCTGCGCGCCCGTCAGGACGACCCCAGCGAGCTGGTCCGCGAGCACGTCGCCTGGGCGCTGCGCCAGCACGCCGAACGCGACGCCCAGTAAGCCACTGGCCGCCTGGCCTTCAGCGCAGAGGCCGCGTGACCCACCTACAGCTTGAGCAGGTGGCGACGATAATGCTGCAGCTCGGCAATCGACTCGCGGATGTCATCCAGCGCCTGGTGCGTACCGCGCTTCTGGAAGCTTTCCTTGACCTGCGGCGCCCAGCGCTCGGCGAGAATCTTCAGGGTCGAGACATCCAGGTTGCGATAGTGGAAATAGCCCTCCAGAGTCGGCATGTAACGCACCAGGAAACGCCGATCCTGACCGATGCTGTTGCCGCAGATCGGTGATTTGCCGCGTGGCACCCACTGTTCGAGGAACGCCAGGGTTTGCGCCTCCGCTGCAGCCATGTCGGTGCGGCTGTCACGCACCCGCTGGGTCAGCCCGCTCTCGCCATGCGTACGGGTGTTCCATTCATCCATACCCGCCAGCACGGCATCGGGGTGATGAATGGCGATCACCGGCCCCTCGGCCAGCACATGCAGATCACTGTCGGTAATGATCGTGGCCATTTCCAGAATGACATCGCGCTCCGGCTCCAGGCCGGTCATTTCCAGGTCGATCCAGATGAGATTCTGCGGGTCTTGCATAGCCAAAGGCTCCTGACAGGCGGTGGGAAACGCTGATCGAGCAATCAGCGCAAGCTGCTACGCGGGTAGCCAGCCAAGGCTGGTCAAAACAGCCGAGTGCGCAGTGTAGCAATTAGCGCTGTGTTTAACGGGCCTGAGCAAAGACCCGCCTGCTCACGGCATGCGCCACACCAGCAGGGCACCAGCCCGCCAATCGTGCAACTCGATGCGCTGCGTAGGCGCCACGCCAGGAATGGCAAAACTGTTGCTGACCAGCAAGCTGCCATGTCCCATCTCGGCCTGTGCCTTGTCCCACACACGTGGCATGGGTGCGGGCGAGAGAAAGCAGTAGACCAGCGCGTAGGGCGCCAGGTCGACCTGCCACAGGCTGCCATAGCGCACTCGGCAGTTAGCCAGCGGCAGGCTGCGCAACCAACCGAGCAGAAATACCAGCGGCGCACTTTCCACACCATGAAACTGCCGTTGCGGATTGGCGCGAGCCAGACGGGCAAGACTACCCGCCAGGCCGCTGCCAAGGTCGATAAAGGCCGCATCGTCGGGCAACTGGTCAAGCAACTGCTGCAAGGCCCGCTCCGCCGGCGCACTGCTCAGATAGAGCGGCACCCGCTCGCCCAGGCTGTTCCAGTTGGCCAGTAGCAGCAGAGCGAACATCGACGCCGGCAGCCAGGCCGGCCAGTCCAGCTGCTGGCCCAGCACTACCGCCGGCATGAATAACAGACTGATGGGCAGCCACCAGCGCGGCAAGCCCAGCAGATGCCCCGTCACAGCAGCCAGCCCGCCCTGTAGCCCGGCCAGAGCCAGGCCAGTCAGCGGCCACCCCGTCAGTCGCCAGACAACCGGCAACACCGCCCAGGCCAGCAACCCGGCCAGCACCTGCAGCAGCAGCGCCAGCACGGCTGGATAACGCCTTAGCCAAGCCACAGCCCATTTCCTCGCAGCCCTCGATGACGCGCAGTGTAGCGGCGCAGCGCGCCCGACGCGCGTGCTAAACTCGCGCATCCTTCACCCTGCGGATCCCCCATGGCCAAACGCCAACTCAGTCGCCGGCAAAGCTGGCGCATCGGAAAAATCCAGGAAGAACGCAGCGCCCGCGCCGCCAAGCGTGAGTCCCGCGCCCTGGAGGAACTGCAAGGCGGCGACCTCGGCGAGGAGCAGAACGGCCTGGTCATCGCCCATTTTGGCGTACTGATTGAAGTCGAAGCGCTGGATGGCGAGCAGGCAGGCCAGGTATTCCGCTGCAACCGGCGCAGCAACCTGCCGGCACTGGTTACCGGCGACCGCGTCGTGTGGCGCCCCGGCAACCAGCAGAACGGGGTGATCGTTGCACTCCTGCCGCGCCACTCCGAGCTATGCCGGCCCGACATGCGTGGCCAACTCAAGCCGGTTGCAGCCAACATCGATCAGATCGTCATCGTGTTCGCCCCGCTGCCGCATCCACACGCCAACCTGATCGACCGCTACCTGATTGCCGCCGAGCATGCCGGTATTCGGCCGCTGCTGCTGCTGAACAAGGCCGACCTGCTGGACGAACACAACAGCGCGCACATCGACCGTCTGCTGGCCACCTACCGGCAACTCGACTATCCGCTGCTGGAAGTCTCGGCACAGGATGGCGCCGGCATGGACGAACTGCGGCAACGCCTGGATGATCGTATCAGCGTATTTGTCGGTCAGTCGGGGGTGGGCAAGTCATCGCTGGTCAACAGTCTGCTGCCAGGCATCGACACGCGGGTCGGGGCACTCTCCGAGCAGACCGGCAAGGGCACGCACACCACCACCACGGCACGCCTGTTTCACTTCCCCAATGGCGGAGAGCTGGTCGACTCGCCCGGCATCCGCGAGTTTGGCCTCGGCCATGTCAGCCGACAAACCATCGAGGAAGGCTTTATCGAGTTCCGCCCGCTGCTCGGACACTGCCGCTTCCGTGACTGCAAACATGACCGCGAACCCGGCTGTGCCCTGCTCGCTGCACTGGCAGACGGGCGCATCCAGGAACAACGCATGCACAGCTACCGGCACATCATCGCCAGCCTGCCGCAAGACAGCTACTGACGCGGCTCGCCCATTTGCAACACGCCCTCTTCGAAG
Organism: Pseudomonas fluvialis; assembly: GCF_002234375.1. GTDB lineage: Bacteria > Pseudomonadota > Gammaproteobacteria > Pseudomonadales > Pseudomonadaceae > Aquipseudomonas > Aquipseudomonas fluvialis. The sequence goes on along the minus strand of NZ_NMQV01000004.1, from coordinate 165,787 downwards.
ATGTTCAGGCGCTCACGCAGCTGCCCGGCCGGTAGCGGCTCGGGCGGCGTGTCTGCAGCAGGTGCAGCGGCGGGCGACGTATCCGACGCGTCGTCATTTTGCTCGCTCTCGATGGTGCGCTGAGCCTTCTTGGTCAGCACCACGATGTCGATACGCCGGTTCACCGGATTGAAAGGATCTTCGCGATCAAACAATGCCGAAGAGGCGTACCCCACGACACGCGCTACCTGTTCCTCCGGGTACCCCCCAAACACCAGGGTACGACGGGCAGCATTGGCACGATTCGAAGACAACTCCCAGTTACCAAAGCCACCCGCACCGGCAAAGGGTTTGGCATCGGTATGCCCGCTAATGCTGACCTTGTTCGGCACCCCCTTGATGGTGTCGGCCATGATCAGCAGGATATCTTCGAAGTACGGCTGCAACTGAGCGCTACCGAGGTTGAACATCGGCCGGTTATCGGCATCCATGATCTGTATGCGCAACCCGTCCTGGGTAATCTCGAAGAGAATCTGATCCTTGAACTTCTGCAGCTCGGGGTTTTCCTCAACCTTGTTCTGCAGCTCCTGGAGCAGCATCTCCAGGCGCTCGCGCTCGACCTTCTCGGCCAGGTTCTCCGCGACATCCGGACTGATCTTGACCTGCTCAGGCGGATTGACCTCGGTTTCCCCTTCAGGATTGATGTGCAACTCGTCGGCGTCGGTACGCCCCTGGGAATCCGGATTGAGCGTGCGATCCGGCGCCACGGTAGGCGTACCCCCCAGGTCAATGACATAGGGGCTGGCACTTTCGGTAAAGCCGATAGGGTCCTGAAAGTAACCGGAAATCGCTTTTTTCTGCTCCGGCGTAGCCGAGGTCATCAGCCACATCACCAGGAAGAACGCCATCATCGCCGTGGCAAAGTCAGCAAAGGCAATCTTCCAGGCCCCGCCATGATGGCCACCGGCAACCTTCTTGATGCGCTTGACGATAATCGGCTGATTGTTTTCCACGATTCAGGCCTGTTCAGCTGCCACGCATGGCCTGTTCCAGCTCGCTGAAGCTGGGACGATGTGCCGGATAGAGCACCTTGCGACCAAACTCCACGGCCAGAGTGGGTGGCATCCCGGACGCCGAAGCCACCAGCGCGGCCTTGATGGCCTCGTAGACGTTCAGCTCTTCCTTGGCATCATGCTCCAGCGCATTGGAGAGCGGCGCAAAGAAACCATAGGAAGCCAGGATGCCGAGGAAGGTACCCACCAGTGCAGTACCCACTTTCTCGCCAATCTGCGCGTTATCCGCCGTGGCAAGAATGGACATGGTAATCACGATACCCAGCACCGCCGCCACGATACCCATCGCCGGCATGCCATCGGCCACCTTGGCCACCGCATGGGCGGGGTGCTCAAGGTCTTCCTTGAGGCTGGCCAGCTCCATGTCGAACAAGCCTTCCAGCTCATGGGGCGCCATGTTGCCCGAGGACATGATGCGCAGGTAATCGCAGATATAGGCGGTCATGCGCTGATCCTTGAGGATCGCCGGGTACTTGGTAAAGATCGGGCTGGACGCAGGCTCCTCGACATCCGCCTCGATGGCCATCATGCCTTCACGACGGCTCTTGTTGAGAATCTCGTAGATCAGCTTGAGCACCTCCAGATAGAAGGTGTGGGTAAAGCGCGAACCGAACATGCTCAGCGACTTTTTGAACACATGCATGAAGGCGCTGGCCGGGTTGGCCTGCAGGAAAGCCCCCAAGGCGGCGCCGCCGATGATCATCACCTCGAAGGGATGCACCAGCGCCATGATTTTGCCCCCGGAAAGCACGAAGCCCCCCAGCACGCAACCGAAAACGACGAGAATGCCGACTATTTTGATCATCTGGACACTTGCACGAGCGATGGGAAGGGTGTTTGCAACAAGCCCTTCTATTTATCGGAACATATACGCCAGACTATAGCCCCCGAAGGCGAAATGCCAGTTGGACTGCATGCCCATGACGTCTGCCCCGCCCCTGCCCCGCAGCATCGAAGGCTGGATCAAGCACCTTGATCCGGTGCGCCTGCCCATTGCCCGCGAGCAACATCTGCGCATCAGTCGTGCACTGGCTGACAGCCGCCTGTCATTACGCGACATCGCCCTGCAAATGCAGGACTGCCCGGCCATTGCCCTGAGCCTGCTGCGCGAAGCCAACCGCCCACGCAGCCCTCTGCACAGCCCGGCAGAAAGCCTGGAAGTCGCGCTTACCCGACTGGGCATCGGTCGTTGCGAGCAACTGCTCGGCCAACTCCCCCAGGCGGAGAGCAGCCGAATCCCTCCGCCACTGCGGCAACTGGAGCTGATCAGCCTGCACGCCATGCAACAGGCCAACGGACTGTTCGCCCATCGCCTGGCCCGCCTCTGGCAGGAAGTGCACTGGGGCAGCCTGCTGTTCCTCGCGCCCCTGTGGCCGCTGCTTGCCGCCCATCCGACACTGTTCCTGGCGTGGGAACAACGCGTACTGGCTGCCGGTGAACCTGCCCGACAGGTCGAGCAGGAGCTGCTTGGCGTGCCCCTGCTGCAGCTCTGCCAGGCACTGGTCGAACACTGGCGCCTGCCACAGTGGATCATCGATGGTTATCGCCTGCTCAACAGCGACAAGCGCCTGCTCGTCAAAGCACTACATATTGCCCGCGACCAGGCACACCCACTCCAGCAGCAACACCAACTGGATGCCGATCCTGCCCTGCGTCGCTGGCTGGGGCAGCCTGCACACAGCCTGCTACTGGCCAATGGCCTGGCCGTAGCCGCTCACCACAACTGGAGCACTCCGCACAGCCTACGCTGGCAGCGTCTGGCCGGGCTGTATCTGCAGCAACCCCTGGAACTACTGCAACAGCAGGTTCACCAGCACGCCGTGAGCAGTGCGCGACTACATGCTCAAGCCGATCTCTGGCACCCGGCCGAGGCCCTGCTCTGGCCATGGGACTGCCAGCGCCTGCACGTGGTGCGCAAGGACAGCCACGCACAGGCAACTGCACCTGTAGCGAGCAGCCGTCTGCACGAGGACTGGAAGCCACTCTGCACCGAGCTGCTCAAGCAGCCCAGCCCGTTCGACAACCTATTGCAGCTGACCAGCCACGCCTGCCGCGCGCTACGCGCCTGCGGCCTGCAGCGCATCCTACTGCTGCTTGCCGATCGCCAGCATACCCGCCTCGTCGCCCAGCAAAGCAGTGGGCTCAGCGGCCTGAAGTCGGGGTTCAGCCTGGACCCCGCCAGTAGCCAGATCCTCAAGCGACTGCTGCAGAAACCGGCCCAGCTGCGCCTGGAGCCCGCCAATCAGGCGCAATATTCCGCGTTACTACCCGGCAACCTGAAAGCCCTGTTCCCCAGCGAACACCTGCTGCTGCGTTCGCTGGCCAGCCAGGAGCGCGTAGTCATGCTGCTGGTCTGCGACCAGCAGGGCATACCCTTCAGCAGCGAACAACTGCACGCCTTTGGCAAAACCGTGCAATGTATCGAGCGCGCCCTGGACAACTTCAGCCGCCGCGCACGCTGATGCTTTCCGCTACAATCACTTCACCCTCAAGCCCTGGAGCCCCGGCATGCGTGCCTTTTCCTCCCTGCCCCTGGTGATCGAGCCGGTCGACCTGGCTGAGCGCCTGCACGCCCCCGAACTGATCCTCGTTGACCTGCGCAGCCTGGAGCAGTATCGCGCCGGGCATATCCCCGGCGCCCGGCACGTTGACAGCAAGCGCACCCAGCGCAGCGCCAGCCCAACGCCGGGCCTGCTGCCCGAACTCGACGCCTTGCAGCAACTGTTCGCCGAACTGGGGCACCGCGAAGAAGCCGTTTACGTGGTGTATGACGATGAAGGTGGCGGCTGGTCAGGACGCTTCATCTGGTTGCTCGACTGCATCGGACATAGCCGTTATCACTACCTCAATGGCGGCTGGCTGGCCTGGAATGCCGAGCAGCGGCCACAAAGCCAGGAAGAGCCGCCTCTCGGCCAGGACGAACTGCAACTGACGCTCAACGACGCACCGACCGCCAGCCGCGAATACCTGCAGCAACGCCTGGGCGCCAATGAGCTGGCAATCTGGGATGCCCGCTCAGCGGCCGAATTCAGCGGTGCAAAGGTGCTCGCGGCGCGGGGTGGACACATCCCCGGCGCCATCAACCTGGAGTGGACTGCCGGCATGGATACGCAGCGCCAGCTGCGCATCCGCCAGGATATCGGCGCCTTACTGGCGACCCATGGCATTACTGCCGATAAAGAAGTCATCACCCACTGCCAGACTCACCGCCGCTCCGGCTTCACCTACCTGGTCGCCAAGGCGCTTGGTTACCCGCGTGTCAAAGCCTATGCCGGCTCCTGGTCGGAATGGGGCAACCTGCCCGACACGCCCTGCGAACTCTGAAGGATCATCATGAAAGAACGTCTGTTCATCATCAGCCAGTACCTGCTGCCCCACCACCTGCTCTCGCGCCTGGCCGGCTGCCTGGCCGAATGCCGCGTGCGCTGGGTGAAAAACGCCTTTACCCGCTGGTTCGCCCAGCGCTATCAGATCGACATGAGCGAAGCGCAGGTCGAGGCACTGGATGGCTATGAGCATTTCAACGCTTTCTTCACGCGTGCCCTCAAACCCGGCGCCCGCCCACTGGACAGTGCAACGGACAGCGTACTGTGCCCTGCCGACGGCGCCATCAGCCAGCTTGGCCGTATCGAGCACGGTCGCATCTTCCAGGCCAAGGGACACAGCTTCAGTGCCGTGGAATTGCTGGGCGGCGATGTGCAGCGTGCCGCCCCCTTCCTCGGCGGGCAGTTTGCGACGGTCTACCTGTCGCCGCGCGACTACCACCGGGTGCACATGCCGCTGAGCGGCACACTGCGGGAAATGGTCTACATCCCTGGCCGCCTGTTCTCGGTCAACCAGAGCACGGCAGAAAATGTCCCTGAACTGTTTGCCCGTAACGAGCGCGTCGCCTGTATCTTCGACACCGAATGCGGGCCGATGGCCGTGGTATTGGTCGGCGCCATGATTGTTGCCAGTATCGAGACCGTCTGGGCCGGTCTGGTTACCCCGCCGCGCCGCCAACTGAAGACGCAGCGTTATGACGAAGCCGCACGCGCGCCCATTCAGCTGGAAAAGGGTGCAGAGCTCGGCCGTTTCAAACTGGGCTCGACCGCTATCGTGCTGTTCGGCCCGCAACAGGTGCAATGGCTCGACGAGCTCGCCGCCAACAGCCCGGTGCGCATGGGGCAGGCTTTGGCCAAGCAGGTCGCACAAACGCACACCGAAGCCGCGCAGAGCGAGGCAGCAGCACCGACAAACTGCTAGAGTGCAAGAAAACACTGGCGGCGGCGGCGTCTTGAGCGCTGACCAACGCACACCGGATCATGGAGTCACGGCAAGCAATGGATAGTCCTCGCCCCCAGCTGCGTCTTCGGGTGCCTACACCCGATCGACACAACCTGAGCTTCTGCGACGGTTCGCTACGCGATCTGCGTCGCTGGGTGGCCGGCCTGCCCAAGGCCAACATCGGTGAAACCGCACGCCAGCTGTATCAGGCCCTGGTGGAACTCAACCAGCTGCAGTGCGCCAGCGAACAGCGCCTGCAAATGCTTGAGCTGCTGCGTCCGGAAATTCATTTCGTCTGTCAGCATCTGGAACGCCATTTTATCGGCCAGGCCATCGTGCTTGACGAGCGTCCGCGCAAGGTTGCCAACCTCTGCCAGGCCCTGCAAAACCACCTGGCCATCGGCTACAAACTGATTGTCAGCCAGGCGCTTCAGGAACCCAGCAACCGACAGCGCGACAATCACCTGCTGATTGCCCTGCAACGCGCCATCCGCAGCCTGACCGCCCCGCTGGTGCGCGCCAGCCAGCTTTACTGCCCGGTGCCGGAAGGCCTGTGGCTGGAGCTGCACCAGCTGTACCAGATCGCCAGCCAGGCTCAACTGGCCGAGCAGCCGGTCAGCGATGGTCTGGCACGCCATGGCAACGCCATGAGCTGCGCACAGAGTTACCTGGTTGCCTTGCTGCTCGGCTGCGCACGTACCAATCAGATGCGCCAGAGCGGCATTGCCCGACTCGCTGAAATCCTCGAAGCCTGGAGCCTGCTGGCACGCCTACTGCCTGCCAGCGACAGCGCCAGCCTATTCGCCATTGCACCACAACAGGATGGCCCGCCGCGTTTCAAGTCGCTCTTTGGTAGTGCCGAGCAGCAACACATGCTTGGCCTGGATACCCATCCACTGGCTGACAGCATCAAGGAATACCTGCTGCTGCCCGAGGAAGAACGGCAAGGCTCGCGCCTACTGGTTCCCGCGCACTTCAGCGTGGACATGTTGCAACACCTGGCCGCCGCATGGGGCGATATTGCCGAACGCACCTTCCAGCGCAACCAGGGCCAGGGGCAACTGACCCTGTGTATCGGCATGAGCGCTTTGCACTACTACCTGGGCGAGCGCAAGACCCTGGCACAGCAGCTCAAGCGCCCGGAAGTCCCCAAGCAGGCGGTGTTCGCCAGCGATGCCGGCGCCGCCCAGGATATATGGGGCAACGCCTTTGATGCACAACCCGGCATGCGCTGGGACGCCGGGCTGGATATGGAAGAGATTCAGTACAAGCCTGCTGCAGAGAGCGAAGAGACTGGCTTGGGGAGCGACGCCGACAGCGACGAATATCCCGTGCATGAACTGCCTATCGTTAACCACAGCCCCGGCGGCTATTGCCTGAGCTGGCCACGCGAGGTTCCCAGCCAGCTGCAGACCGGCGAGCTGCTCGGCATACAGGACATGCCAGGACGCGCCTGGACCGTGGCCGTGGTGCGCTGGATTCGCCAGGTGCGCGGTGGTGGCACCCAGATGGGTATCGAGCTGATCGCCCCGCAGGCGCAACCCTGCGGCCTGCAACTGATCCGCAAGCAGGAACAAAACAGCCAGTACCTGCGCGCCCTGCTACTGCCGGAAATTCGCGTGATCTCCCGCCCCGCCAGCCTGATTACGCCACGCTTACCGTTTCAGGAAGGGAGCAAGGTACAGCTCAACCTGCAGGGCGAAGAGCACCGTGCAACGCTTGGCCGACGCCTGTGTGCCACCGGCAGTTTCAGCCAGTTCCAGTACCGTCTGACCGATGCCGCCGACCACCCGGAAGGGAAGCCGGTCACAAGCGGGAAAGCCTCCGGGGTCAGTCTGGAGGAAGACTTTGACTCCCTCTGGAAGTCGCTGTAGATTCGCCAAACCCTTATTTTTCCAGCTTTTTAGCGCCTTTAGTGCGCAAATAGACCTGCCATGGCCATTGCAAAAAAAACCATCCGCCTGCTGATTCTCGAAGACTCGCAGAACGAAGCAGAGCGTTTGGTCAGCCTGTTTCGCAATGCCGGGCATGCCACCCGAGTGCATCGCCTGACGTCCAGTGACGATTTGGCCGAAGCCCTGCAACAGAGCTGGGATCTGCTGATTGCCGCACCTTACAGCGAGCACCTGGACCCGCACGAAGCACTCAACGCCATTCGCCGCCAGGCCAAGGACATCCCCTTTATTCAGCTGGTCGTGGACAACGATCCGGACAACATTACCGAAGCCCTGCAACTGGGCGCCCAGGATGCCCTGCCAGCGGGAGAGGACGAACGTCTGCTGCTGGTGGCCAAGCGCGAACTGAGTAACCTTGAAGAACGTCGCGCCCGACGCAGTGCGGAAGTGGCCTTGCGCGAAGCAGAAAAGCGCTGCCAGCTGTTGCTCGACAGCTCGGTGGACGCCATCGCCTACGTACATGACGGCATGCACATCTACGCCAACCGAGCCTACGTGGAGATGTTCGGCTACGCCGATGGCGAGGAGCTGGAAGGCATGCCAATGATCGATCTGATTGCCGGCAGCGATCAGGGTGCCTTCAAGGACTTTCTCAAGAGCTACCGTAACGGCGAGGAAAATGCCGAGCTCAGCTGCCAGGGAGCACACATCGACGGCAGCCAGTTCAGTATCCGCATGAGCTTCTCGCCGGCCACCTACGATGGCGAACCCTGCATCCAGGTGGTACTGCGCGCTGAAAGCAGCAATGCCGAGCTGGAAGAAAAACTCCGCGAAATCAGTAGCCAGGACCTGGTCACCGGCCTGTACAACCGCCCACACTTCCTCGAACTGATGGATGCGGCAGTAGAACGCGCCGTCAGCCAGGGACAAAGCGCTACGCTGGCCTATATTCGCCTGGATCGCTACGCCAGCCTGCTGGCCGAGGTAGGCATTGCCGGCATCGACCTGCTGCTGGCCGACCTCGCCCACCTGCTGCGCGAACACTTTGCCAGCGACGCCCAACTGGCACGTTTTGGCGATGATATCTTCAGCGTACTGCTGCCCGGGCAACATCCAGAACAGGCACACGCTGCGCTTCAGGCACTCCTGAAGAAAGTCGAAGCGCATCTTTTCGAAGTCAGCGGACGCACCGCACAAACCACCCTGAGCATCGGCGTGGCCGGGCTCAATGAAAAAACCGCACGCGCCCAGGACATTGTCGATCGCGCCCATCGCTGCGCCGACGAGTTGCGCGACGGCAATGGCATCAAGCTCTACGATCCGGCTGAAGAACTGGCCGCTGCCGCCAGCCGCGGCAACATCCAGGCCATGCTGCAACAAGCCCTGGAGACCAACGGCTTCCGCCTGCTGTTCCAGCCGATCATCAGCCTGCGTGGCGACAACGAAGAGCACTACGAAGTGCTGCTGCGCCTGCATAACGCACAGGGCGAGGAAGTCCCGCCCGCCGAGTTCCTCGCCGCCGCCATGGAGCTGGGGCTGGCAGAGAAAATCGACCGTTGGGTGATCCTCAACTCCATCAAGCTGCTTGCCGAGCACCGCAACAAGGGCCACAACACCCGACTGTTCGTGCACCTGACAGCCAGTAGCGTGCAGGATCCGACCCTACTGCCCTGGCTGAGCGTGGCCACCAAGGCAGCCCGCCTGCCGGCCGACGCCCTGGTCCTGCAGCTCGCCGAGCCGGATGCCATTGCCTACCTGCGCCAGGCCAAGGCACTGACCCAGGGCTTGGCGCAACTGCACTGCAAAGTCGCACTGAGCCAGTTCGGCTGTGCCATCAACCCGTTCAACAGCCTCAAGCACCTGCATGTCGACTTCGTGAAGATCGACAACTCCTTCAGCCATGACCTGGCCAACCCGGAAAACCAGGAAGCCCTGAAGACCCTGCTGGCCAGCCTGCATGCCCAGGCCAAGTTGACCATCGTACCCTGCGTGGAAAGCGCCTCGGTGCTCGCCACGCTGTGGCAGGCCGGTGTCAACTACATCCAGGGCTACTACTTGCAAGGTCCCAGCCAGTCGATGGATTACGACTTTTCTTCCGGCGACGAGTGATTGCGCCTAGGCTTCGGCCTCACTGATCAACCAGTCCAGACGCCAGGTTGCCTGGCTTTGCGCCAGCTGCTCGGCCAACCAGGGCAGCAGCTCACGCAGGCTGTCTTCCAAGCCCCAGGGCGGATTGGCAATCGCTAGCCCTGAACCGTTCAGGCCCAACGCATTGTCGGCCGGATGCACCATGAGCTCGGCACGCAGCAACTTCGGCGCCGCACTGGCAGCCAGCGCCTGGTAGAAACTGCGCAACTGCCGCTCATCCTTGATCGGATACCAGATCACTACAATGGCCTGGCGCATGCGACCCAGCGCGTCATTCAGCGCCTTTACACAACGCTGCAGTTCATCGAGCTGCTCAAAAGGCGGATCAATCAGCAGCAGCACGCGTTTTTCCGCTGTCGGCAGCAGGGCCCGCGGCACATGCCAACCGTCACCACGATGCACCGCTACGCGTCGATCCTCGGCCATATTGGCTTTGAGCAGCGCGCCATCTTCCGGGTGTTTTTCATTGCAGTGCAGACGGTCTTGCGGGCGACTCAGGCGGCGCGCCAACTCCGGCGATCCCGGGTAGTAACGCAAGCGGCCATCAGCATTCAGCGCCCGCACTACCTGCAGATAATTCATCAGCGCTTCCGGAAGCGCCGGTTGCTCCCACAGCCTACCGATACCTTCGCGCCACTCGCCAGTACGGCTGGCCTGGTCGCCCAGCAGGTCATACAGCCCCACACCGGCATGACTGTCCAGATAGGCATAGGGCGCATCCTTTTTGGCCAGCAGGGCCAGGATGCGCGCGATACACAGATGCTTGAGCACGTCGGCATGGTTGCCGGCGTGAAAGGCGTGACGGTAGTTCATGGGGCTCTCCGAAGCGAGCGGCAAGTTTACCCGCTGTGCCGCTTTTACGCGCGCCCCAGCGTACAGGGCAGGCTGCCGCCATCAGCTACTTGATTGAGGCAAGCGCCCCATTTCGGCACCTGTCGCACGCTGGCAATACGGTACAAGGCTTGCCCCGAGCAGTCTTGCTGAGCAAGTCTGTAGGGCAAGAGCCAGGCATGCGCTGGCCAGCCGTGGTCTTGTGCGAGTCACGGCTACCGACCTTCCACCCGCGAAAACGGAGCACTCATGCTGATCGACGACCTGCTTGGCTGCGAACTGCCCCTGATCCAGGCGCCGATGGCCGGCGCGCAGGATCATCGCCTGGCCGCCGCCGTGTGCCAGGCCGGCGGCCTCGGCTCACTGCCCTGCGCCATGCTCACGCCCGCCGCCTTGCGTCAGGAACTGCAAGCGATGCGCGCACTGACCGCACGCCCGTTCAACCTCAACTTCTTCAGCCATGCCCTGCCAGAACCGGACGCCGCCCGCGAGGCTGGCTGGCGGGACACGCTGGCACCATACTATGACGAGCTGGGCGTGGACCCGATGTGCATTGCGGGTGGGCCTGGACGTCTGCCCTTCAATGACGAAACGGCCGAATTGGTCGCCGAGTTCCGCCCGGCGGTGGTGAGCTTCCACTTTGGCCTGCCGGATGAAACCTTGCTGCAGCGAGTCCGCAACAGTGGCGCGAAGATTCTCTGCACTGCCACCACCCTGGAAGAAGCGCTGTGGCTACAGGAACGCGGTGTCGATGCGGTGATTGCCCAGGGGCTGGAGGCCGGCGGGCATCGCGGGCACTTTATGGATTTCGACCTGAGCCGCCAGCTCGGCACCTTCGCCCTGCTGCCGCAACTGGTCGATGCCCTCGCGGTGCCAGTGATCGCCGCCGGCGGTATCAGCGATGCGCGTGGCGTAGCGGCTGCCATGACCCTCGGTGCGGCAGGCGTGCAAGTGGGCAGTGCTTACTTGCTGTGCCCGGAAGCCACTACCAGCGTCGTGCACCGCACCGCCCTGCATAGTCCGAATGCACGTCACACGGCGTTAACCAACCTGTTCAGCGGGCGTCCGGCGCGGGGCATCGTCAATCGCCTGATGCGCGAACTGGGTCCGCTCAGCACGCAGGCGCCGGCCTTCCCGCTGGCCAGCGCGGCCATCGCGCCCTTGCGGGCAGCCGCCGAGGCACAGGGCAGCGGGGATTTCTCACCCCTATGGGCCGGACAGAACATCGCCAACTGCCAGCCCATGCCGGCCGCAGAACTGACTCATGCGCTGGCTCAGGGCTTCATTGCAGATCGAGGTTCGCCCACCGATGGCTGATGTGGTGCTTTATCACCACAACTGATGATGCTGGGCAGCCGGGGCAGCGACTGCCTAGACTCGAACCCTCATCTGGAGGCCCGTTCCATGTCCGAAACTCTGCTCAGCTCCCGCAACCTGGCATTCGAACTCTATGAAGTACTCGACGCCGAAGCCCTGACCCAGCGCGAACGTTTCGCCGAGCACAACCGCGAAACCTTCGACGCCGCCATCGCCACCGCCCGCGGTATCGCCGAGGAACTGTTCGCCACGCACAACCGCAAGAACGACGAGCATGAGCCGCAATATGTCGACGGTGGCGCAGTGCTGATCCCCGAGGTCGAGCCGGCCCTGCGCGCCTTCCACGAGGCGGGCTTTCTCAACGCCACCCGCGACTTCGAGCAGGGCGGCATGCAGCTGCCCAACCTGCTGTCGCAGGCCTGCTTCGCCCACTTCCAGTCGGCCAACATCGCCACCAGCTCCTACTCGATGCTGACCATGGGCGTGGCCAACCTGATCGAAGCCTTCGGCAATGACGAGCAGAAACGCAAATACCTGCAGCCGATTATCGACGGCCGCTTCTTCGGCACCATGGCGCTGACCGAGCCGCACGCCGGCTCTTCCCTGTCGGATATCCGCACCAAGGCCGAGCCGCACGCCGACGGCAGTTACCGCATCAAAGGCAACAAGATCTTCATCTCCGGCGGCGACCAGCCGATCTCCGAGAACATCGTGCACATGGTGCTGGCCAGGCTGCCGGACGCACCGCCCGGAGTGAAGGGCATCAGTCTGTTTATCGTGCCGAAGTTCCTGGTCAACGAAGACGGCAGCCTGGGCAAGCGCAACGATGCCCTGCTGGCCGGCCTGTTCCACAAGATGGGCTGGCGCGGCACCACGTCCACGGCGCTGAACTTCGGCGATAACGACGACTGTGTCGGCTATCTGGTGGGCAAGCCGCACCACGGCCTGTCCTACATGTTCCAGATGATGAACGAGGCACGCATCGGCGTCGGCATGGGCGCCATCATGCTTGGCTACGCCGGCTACCTGTACTCGCTGGACTACGCGCGCAACCGCCCACAGGGCCGCCCTGCCGACGGCAAGGACCCGAGCAGCCCACAGGTGGCAATCATCGAACACGCCGACGTACGGCGCATGCTGCTGACCCAGAAGGCCTACGTCGAGGGTGCCTTCGACCTCGGTCTGTACGCCGCGCGGCTGTTCGACGACACCCAGACCCTGGCAACCGCCGAGGAGCGCCAGAGCGCCCTGGAGCTGCTCGACCTGCTTACCCCGATCGTCAAATCCTGGCCCTCGGAGTTCTGCCTCAAGGCCAACGAACTGGCCATCCAGATCCTCGGCGGACACGGCTATACCCGCGAGTATCCGGTTGAACAGTACTACCGTGACAACCGCCTGAACCCAATCCACGAGGGCACCCACGGTATTCAGTCGCTCGACCTGCTCGGCCGCAAGGTCTCGATGAACAAAGGGGCCGCGCTCAAGCAACTGATGGCACTGATCCAGGCCACCTGCCAACAGGCCAGTCAGTTCGAGACGCTGACGCACCTGCGCCAACCCCTCGAACAGCTGGTACAGCGCCTGGGCAGCGTGACCCTGGCCCTGCTCGGCGACCTCATGGCCGGCAAGGTCGAACAGGGCCTGGCCAACTCGGCTTTGTATCTGAACGTGTTCGGCCATGCGGTGATTGGCTGGCGTTGGCTGGAGCAGGCGATCCGTGCCGAGCAGGGCCGCTTGCGCAGCCTCGACAACGCCGAGGAATGCGCCTTCTATCAAGGCAAGCTGCAGGCTGCAGGCTATTTCCTGACCTGGGAAGTGCCCGCCTGTCAGCATGCCCTGAACCTGCTGGAAGCCCGCGACGCGACCTGCCTGGCCATGCAGCCGGACTGGTTCTGAAGACAGCAGGCGCCAGCTGGGCCGCCTGTGACACTTTGACAGCCCGCGCCGGCAGCCCGCAGAATCGAAACAGGCGCCCCCTGCGGCGCCCTGTTTCCTGCCTGTCGGAGTAGCCCTTGGACGCCATCACCATCAACAGCCTGTTGCTGATTGGAGCATTGCTCGTTGGCGCCAGCATCCTGTTGAGTTCGGTCAGTACGCGCCTGGGCATACCGATCCTGGTGATATTTCTCGGCGTTGGCATGCTGGCCGGCACCGATGGCGTAGGCGGCATTGTTTTTGACAACTATGCGCTGGCCTATCTGGTCGGCAATCTGGCGCTGGCCGTCATCCTCCTTGACGGCGGCCTGCGCACCCAGGTCAAGAGCTTTCGCGTGGCCCTCTGGCCGTCCCTGTCGCTGGCCACCCTGGGCGTGCTGCTGACCTCCGGGCTGACCGGCCTGGCAGCCACCTGGCTATTCGACCTGCACTGGCTGGAAGGCCTGCTGATCGGCGCCATCGTCGGCTCGACCGATGCCGCTGCGGTATTCTCTCTACTGGGTGGCCAGGGGCTTAACCAGCGAGTCAGCGCCACTCTGGAAATCGAATCAGGTAGCAACGACCCCATGGCGGTATTCCTCACCGTCACCCTGATTGCCATGCTGGCCAGCGGCCAGGATCACTTCGACCTGAGCGTCGCCGCCCAGCTGCTCTGGCAATTCGGCCTTGGCGCAGCGCTCGGCCTGGGCGGCGGCTGGCTACTCCTGCAGCTGGTCAATCGCCTAAGCCTGGCCAGTGGCCTCTATCCTCTACTCACCGTCAGCGGCGGCCTGGCCCTGTTCGCCATCACCAACGCGCTCGGCGGCAGTGGCTTCCTGGCCATCTACCTGTGCGGGCTGCTGCTCGGCAACCTGCCTATCCGTTCACGCCATGGCATCCTGCATATGCTCGATGGCCTGGCCTGGCTGGCGCAGATCGGCATGTTCCTGGTGCTAGGACTGCTGGTGACGCCGCACGAGTTGCTGCCGATCGCCTTGCCAGCGCTGGCCCTGGCGCTGTGGATGATTCTGGTGGCGCGCCCACTTTCGGTCTTCCTCGGCCTGCTGCCATTCCGCGCCTTCCACGACCGTGAAAAGGCCTTTATCGCCTGGGTAGGCCTGCGCGGCGCGGTTCCCATCATCCTTGCCGTATTCCCGCTGATGGCCGGCCTGGAGAACGCCCAGTTGTTCTTCAACCTGGCGTTCTTCATTGTACTGGTCTCCCTGTTGCTGCAAGGTACCAGCCTGCCTTGGGTGGCACGCCTGGCCAGGGTCACCGTCCCCCCCGAGCCAGCGCCCATCTCGCGCGCGGGACTGGAGGTACACCCCACCAGCCAGTGGGAACTGTTTATCTACCGCCTCGGCGCGGAGAAGTGGTGTATTGGCGCGCCCCTGCGTGCCTTGAAGATGCCCGAAGGCACCCGTGTCGCTGCGCTGTTTCGCCAGCGCCAATTGCTCCACCCATCCGGCAGTACCACCCTGGAGGCCGGCGACGTACTCTGCGTGGTCGGCCATGAACACGACCTGCCGGCACTGGGCAAACTGTTCAGCCAGCCACCCAAGCGCGGCCAGGACCTGCGCTTCTTTGGCGACTTCATTCTCGAAGGCGAAGCCGAACTTGGCGCAATTGCCAAGCTGTATGGCCTGCCCCTGGGTGAAGAAGAGGCTCAGCAGAGCCTGGCCAACTTCATGCTCGGGCAAATTGGCGGCGCCCCGGTGATCGGCGACCAAATCGAGTGGCAGGGTCTGACCTGGACGGTCGCGCAACTGGAAGGCAACCGAATAGCCAAGATCGGCGTACGTTTTCCGGAAGGCCGCAGCGGGCCCGGTCTGTTCCTGTGAGCCAGGCGCAGCCTTCTGCCATCAGCAGGCTGCTAGACTAGCGCCTTCGTTGTTACTGCCATGAGCGTTGTCATGTCCCCGCTGCGTGCCTTGCTATATCCCCTGTTGCTCTGTGTTTCCCTGCTGGCTCATGGTGTGCCCAGCAGCGACCAGGTACAAGCCAGCCTCAACGGCCTGGCCGAACGCAAGCTGGCCGAAGCCGAAGAGGCTGCCATCAAGGCCACCCTGGAACAAACCCTGGCCTTCCTGCGTCAGCGAGACAACAGCGACAGCCAGCTCAAGGCATTGCGCCAGCAACTCGAGCAGGCACCACGCCAGGTCACCCAGAACCAGCGCGAGCTGGCCCAACTCAAGCAGCAGACACCCAGCGACCTGGCCAGCCAGTCACGCAATCGTTCGGTGGAGCAGCTTGAACAACTGCTGGGGGAACGCAACAAACAACTGAGCGAGTGGCAACAGGCACTGGGTGAAAGCAACAGTCAGCTGATCGCCGCACAGACCCGACCAGAGCGCACCCAGGCGCAGATCAGCAGCAACCAGACGCGCAGCCAGCAAATCAGCAACCAGTTGAAGAGCAACCGCGACGGCAATCGCCCGCTGAGCAGCGAACGACGGGATCTGCTGCAGGCCGAGCTGGCGGCCCTGGACAGCGACAACCTGCTGCTGCGCGAGAGCCTTGCCGGCAACAACCAGCTGCTGGAGCTGGCCAGCAGCCGCCGCGACCTGCTCAACCTGCGCATCGGTCGCCTGGAAAGCGACATTCTCACCCTCCAGGAACTGATCAGCGACAAGCGTCGCGCGCAATCCGAGCAAACCGTCGCCGAGCTGGGCGGCCAGGCCCAGAACGATGGCGGCAACAGCCTGCTGCAGGAAGAAAGCCTGCTCAACCAGAAATATTCCGAGCAATTGCTCAAGACTACCGACCGGCTCAACAGCCTGACCACGCAAAACCTGCAGGTACGCCAGCAACTGGACAACCTCAGCCAGGCCGAGCAGGCCCTGGAAGAACAGATCAACGTACTGCGTGGCAGCCTGCTGCTGTCGAAGATTCTCTACCAGCAGAAGCTCGAACTGCCGCGCCTGAACCTCAAGGGCAATCTCACCGATGAGATTGCCGACCTGCGCCTGCGTCAGTTCGAACTGGGCCAGCAACGCGCCCTGCTCAGCAATGTCTCCCAATACATTGAGCGCCGCCTGGGCAGCCACGCCAGCGACGCCGAGCTGCACAGCCAGTTGAGCAGCCTGGCCCAGGCACGCAGTGAGTTGCTGGAACGCCTGGATCGTGAGCTGAACGCCCTGCTCAACGTCAGCATTACCCTGCAGCTGAACCAGAAGCAGCTGCAAAGTACGGCCAATGCGCTACGCCAGACCCTCGACGAGCAGATGTTCTGGATTCCCAGCAATCGCCCGCTGGACCTGGCCTGGCTGCAGAGCTGGCCCCAGCTGCTCCAGCAGCAACTACTCGGTATTCCGTGGCAAAGTACCCTGGAAGAACTCTGGCGCGGCCTAGGCAGCCGCCCATGGCTGTTCATTCCGGTTTTCCTGCTCGCCCTGGGTCTGTTCTGGCATCGCCAGCGCATCAAGGATCGCCTGCAGGCACTTGATCAGGATATCGGCCACTACAAACGCGACAGCCAACTGCATACCCCACAGGCCTTGCTGCTCAACCTGCTGCTGGCACTGCCGGTCAGCCTGCTACTGCTGCTTGGCGGCCTCGCCCTGGAATTCGATGCCCGCGGCCAGAACGTCTACCTGGCCCCGGCACTGCTGGAAATCGCCCAGGCCTGGCTGGTCCTCTACTGCAGCTTCCGTATTCTGCGCCCGCATGGCATTGCCGAGCGACACTTCCACTGGGATCAGCAGTTGACGCGTTTCCTGTTCGTGCAGATCCGCCGTCTTGGCCTGGTAGTGATACCGCTGGTCGCCGTAGTGACCATTGCCGAAAACCATCCTTCGGCCTTCGATGAAGATGCCCTGGGCATGGCCATCGTACTGATCGGCTACAGCCTGATGACCTGGCTGCTGGCCCGCCTGCTGCTTTCGGCGGAAGCCCGCGAACATGCCTCGCCGCTGCGCCTGCTGCTCGGCCTGGGCATCACCCTGCTGCCGCTGGGGCTGATCATCGCCGTGGGCTTCGGTTATTACTACACCGCCCTGAAGCTCACCGACCGCCTGATCGACACCCTCTACCTGCTGCTGCTCTGGGTCGTGGTGGAAGCCAGTTTCGTCCGTGGACTGTCGGTAGCCGCCCGCCGCCTGGCTTATCAGCGCGCACTGAGCAAGCGGCAGAGTACGGCCAAGGACAGTGAGAGCGGCGAGGCCATCGAAGAACCCAGCCTGGATATCGAGCAGGTCAACCAGCAATCTCTGCGCTTGATCCGCCTGACCCTGCTGGGCGTGTTCGGCGTGGCGTTGTACTGGGTCTGGGCCGATCTGTTGACGGTGTTTACCTACCTCAACCAGATCACCCTGTACCAGTACACCAGCGGCAGCGGAGAAACGGCGACCCTGGTGCCCTTGAGTCTGGGCGATCTGATCGGTGCCATCGTCATTGTCATGCTCACCGTGGTGCTGGCACGCAACCTGCCGGGCCTTCTGGAAGTCCTGGTACTTTCACGCCTGCGTCTCGCCCAGGGCAGTGCCTATGCCACCACGGCCCTGCTCTCCTATCTGATCGTCGGCCTGGGCAGCGTAGTTACCCTGTCTACCCTGGGGGTCAGCTGGGACAAGCTGCAATGGCTGGTCGCGGCCCTGTCGGTAGGTATCGGTTTCGGCATGCAGGAAATTTTCGCCAACTTCATTTCCGGCCTGATCATCCTCTTCGAGCGCCCGGTGCGCATTGGCGACGTGGTAACCATTGGCAACCTGTCCGGCACGGTCAGCCGCATTCGCATCCGCGCCACCACCATCACCGACTTCGATCGCAAGGAAATCATCGTCCCCAACAAGACCTTCATCACCGGGCAACTGGTCAACTGGTCGCTCAGCGACACCGTCACCCGCGTAACCATTCGCGTGGGGGTCGGCTACGGCTCCGACCTGGAACTGGTGCGACGCCTGCTACTGCAGATCGCTCAGCACAATCCTCGCGTGCTGCGCGAACCCAACCCGATGGTGTATTTCCTCAACTTCGGCGAAAGCACCCTGGACCACGAGTTGCGCATCCATGTCCGAGAGCTGGGCGACCGCAACCCGGCCATCGACGAGATCAACCGGGAAATCGATCGCCAGTTCAAGGAGCACGGCATCGAAATTGCCTTCCGCCAGCTCGACGTATTCATCAAGAACGTCAGCGGCCAGCAGTTGCACATCAGCGAAGGCCCAGGCCACTGAGTCACAGGCTACAGGCCTACGTTTATTCCTAGTAAACTACTCGGAAATAAACGGAGGCCTGCATGGTGGCACTCGACGCGCTGCACTTCGACAACCGCTTCGCCCGGCTCGGCGATGACTTTTCCACAGCCGTACTGCCGCAGCCCATTGAGCAGCCACAGTTGCTGATCAGCAGTCCGGCGGCGATGGCCCTGCTCGACCTCGACCCAGCGCATGTCGATCCGCAACAGCTGACCCGCCTGAGCGCCGGGCACAGCCTGTGGGCCGCCGCCGAGCCACGCGCCATGGTGTATTCCGGCCACCAGTTCGGCGTCTACAACCCGCGCCTGGGCGACGGCCGCGGGCTGCTGCTCGGCGAAGTGGTCAACAGCGCGGGTGAGCATTGGGATCTGCACCTGAAAGGCGCCGGCCTGACCCCCTACTCACGCATGGGCGATGGCCGCGCGGTGCTGCGCAGCTCGATCCGCGAGTTCCTGGCCAGCGAATACCTGCACGCGCTGGGCATTCCCACCTCGCGGGCGCTGTGCGTAACGGGCTCGCAGACCCCGGTCTGGCGCGAGCGGGAAGAGCGTGCCGCCATGCTCATGCGCCTGGCACCCAGCCATATCCGCTTCGGGCACTTCGAGTATTTCTACTACACCGGTCAGCACGCTCAGCTGCGCCAGCTGGGCGAGCACCTGCTGGCCAGCCATTTCACACCCTGCCTGGCGGCCGAACAGCCCTGGGCGGCGCTGTTTGCCGAGATCGTGGAACGTACCGCGCAGCTCATCGCCCGTTGGCAGGCGTATGGCTTCTGTCATGGCGTGATGAACACCGACAACATGTCGATCCTCGGCATCACCTTCGACTTCGGCCCCTATGCCTTTCTCGATGACTTCGATGCCGGCTATGTGTGCAACCATTCCGACCACCAGGGCCGCTACAGCTATCGCAATCAGGTACCAATCGCCCACTGGAACCTCAGCGCCCTGGCCCAGGCGCTGACCCCGCAGGTCAGTGTCGAACAGCTGCGCCACAGCCTCGAACAGTTCCTGCCCAGCTACCAGCAGCACTACCTGGAGCTGATGCGCCAGCGCTTGGGCCTGCAGCACGCCGATCCCGGCGACCAGGCGCTGATCGACGACCTGCTGGCCCTGCTGCAAGGCAGCGCCACGGACTACCCATTGTTCTTCCAGCAGCTCGGCGCAGACAACCCGGCCGCGGCTCTGCGCCAGCTACGCGACGAGCAGCTCGACCTGGCCGGCTTCGATCGCTGGTCACGCGACTACCTGCTGCGTCTGGATCGGCAAGGAGGCAACCCCGCCGAGCGCCAGCAGCGCATGCAGGCCGTCAATCCACGTTACGTATTGCGCAATTACCTGGCCCAGCAGGCCATCAGCGCTGCCGAGCAGGGCGACCTGGCCCCACTGCATGAACTACACAAGGTGCTTAGCCAGCCCTTTGCCGAACAGCCCGCTTTTACCCAGTACGCTGCTCGCCCGCCCAGCTGGGGCAAGCATCTGGAAATCAGTTGCTCCTCCTGAGCATTGCTCACTCATTAGCGAACCCTGCGCATCACAGCAAGCAGCCGCCAGCAACACACGACGGAATCGCCCCGGAGCCAAGCCTAGCTGGTCCTGCTCACAGCTCCAGCAAAGTAACGCCTACCTTTGTGTCACTGACCGCAAACCGTTAAACGCCATTTTTCCGACAAAAAACAAATACAAAGACATATTGCTGACGACAGTTCCCTTTCGCTAGGCTAGTGCAACGCCCAGTCAGGCGGCCAATTGTCAGGGAGCACTCTCTCATGAGAACAGGGTTTCGTCGCTGGGCTCAACTGAGCACTCTTGTCGCAGGACTGGCTCTGCAGGCAACCGCCGACGCCTCAGGGCTGCTTCTTTACGAGGTGGCCAGCGACAATGTTGGTCTGGCAAACGCTGGGGCTGCCGCGCGCGCACAGCATCCGGGCACATTGGCCAGCAATATCGCCGGCATGAGCTTTCTGCCTGGCACGCAGATCAGTGCAGGTCTGCAGTTGCTGCACGGTAACCTGGAGTTCTCTCAGGATACGACCAGCAATGTGCCTGGTCGTGATAGCGGCAGCGCCATGGAGTGGGCCCCCGGCGGCTCTCTTTTTCTCACCCACCAGCTGGATGAAAACTGGCACGTCGGCTTTGCCAGCTATGGCGATTTAGGCCTGAGCATCGACTACGAAAACGCCTGGTCCGGTCGCTACTTTATGCAGAACGGCGAGCTGTTGGGCATGACCCTGCTGCCCAGCGTGTCTTACCGGCCGGATGATCAATGGTCCTTCGGCATTGGCCTGCGCGCCATGTATGTCATGTTCGACACTCAGATCGCGGTGGATAACAGCCCACTAGGTATTCTCGACAGGCCGGATGGCACGTTGAACTACAAAGACAGCGACTGGGGCTTAGGCGCCAGCCTGGGTCTTATCTATCAGCCCCAGGCTGGCACCCGCATCGGCTTGAGCTACACCAGCGAAGTCGCTATCACGCTCAGTGATGCGCTCAAACTCGAAGACCTGGATCCCGGCATCACCAATCTATTGACTAATCGCGGCATTATCGGCGCCGATACCCAGATCAAGATGCATATGCCGCAGACGCTGACCCTAAGTCTGTATCAGCAGATCGACAGCCAATGGGCGCTGCTGGCCAGCGCCAACTGGCAGGATTGGTCGCGCTTTGGCCAGGTCGGCGTGCAACTGGACAGCGGCAACCCGGTTTCGGCCAGTCTGGACGCCAATTACCGTGATACCTGGCATCTATCCATCGGCACACAGTATCAAGCCACTCATCGACTGCTGTGGAATGCCGGACTGGCCTATGACAGTTCTCCGATCAACGACAGCAACCGCACCCTGAGCATGCCGCTGGGCAAAACCTGGCGCATTGCAACTGGCTTCACCTATGCACTGGATCAACAAACCGACCTGAATCTGAGCTATGCCTTTATCTGGATGGGAGATATGCCGATCAGCCAGCAAAAGAGCCTGCCAGTGGCAGAACCGAAGCAAACCTCTGGGTCTTTCAATAACGCGTGGATTCAAGCGCTGAGTGCCAGTGCCACCTGGCACTTCTAACACGCTAGGCCTTGCCGTGGCGTGTTTCGCCAAAGGCTGTGCTGTTTACACATGGAGATCATCATGAATTGCACGTACAGCAGACCGTTGAAAAACGCTGAAGAGACCTGAGCTGGCAGCAGACGCAGAACCCGACTGCAGCACTTTACAGCCTGCCCATACAACACAACTGGAACTAAAAATGGGCCCGAGCGGCGAGAGCACCCAGACAGTCACCCAACAGCTCAAGCTCGGCGGTCAGCCGCTGAGCCTTCAGCTATGCCCGCGTTACTGGCTTGACAGCCCAGATGCCGCAGCCAGCGGCTGGGCTTTCCGCACGGCAGCCACCTTACCCCTCCCCAAATGATCCGGCTTTGCCACATCACTACTTATTATCCTCACAACGGAGATAAACAATGACGTTCAATCTCAAACATGCGCTCGCACTGAGCGCCCTACTCGCCTCCTCAGCCGCCTATGCCGCTGAGCCCGTCACAGTCGACAACTTTGTGCGTGCCGAGAGCGATATGACGTTCGACCGCTACGTCAAACAGGGTGCATTCGGCAAGCTGCTACACATTCGCCAGCCCACGCCGATCGACCAGCAAGATATCATTCGAATGAACCGTGACACGCTCTACTCGGCTGGCGTGTTCGATCTCAGCGACCTGGTCACCATCGTCAAACCGGATTCCGCTGGCCGGTTCCAGTCGATGATGGTCATCAGTCAGGATCACTCGATGCTCCCCGTCGAGCATGGCGCTGGCGAGTTCATTTTGACCCAGGAGAAAGTCGGGACACGCTTCGCCGCTGTCATTTTCCGCACCTTTGTCAATGCCAATGACCCGCAGGACATCAAGGCCGCCAACGCCATGCAGGACAAGATTATCGTAAGGCAGAGGAGCCCGGGAACCTTCGAAACTCCGGACTGGGACGAGGTGTCACTGAAAAGGGTTCGTGATGCAATCAATGTACTGGCGGCGACCCGTACCAATGCCAGGGGCATGTTCGGTGATAAAGCCAAGCTCGACCCGATCAGTCATCTGCTGGGGACTGCCTTCGGCTGGGGCGGCAACCCTGAACAGGCTGCCATGTATGACAGCGTGGTACCGGCGCAAAATGACGGCAAGACACCATACCGTGTCACTGTGAAGGATGTGCCGGTCGACGGATTCTGGTCCATTACCGTCTACAACAAGGCGGGGTTCATGGAGAAGAACGATCAGAACCGCTACTCATACAACAACGTGACTGCAGACAAGAATGCAGACGGCAGCATCACCATCAATTTCGGCGGAGGCCCCAGCGCCATCAACAACCTGCCGATCACTGACGGCTGGAACTACACCGTGCGCATGTATGAGCCGAAACAGGAAATCATCAGCGGGGCATGGCTCTTTCCCAAGGCACAGCCGGCCAAGTAAGTAGCGAAGACTGCAACCGACGTGAACTATTGCTACGAGGTACTAAGCACAAGGAAAGAGTATGAAGCACCTTGTAGTGATCAACCCATCTTGGTCTGTGGGTTAAGTTTTTCGTCAGCAACGGCGTGCATCGGTCCGTCGTTGAATTGATACAGTCTGACCCAGTTATAGCGATGTATCAGGTAGTGGCTGATATCCCGTTGTGCATCCTGGACTGTTAGGTAACCGGTCGACGGCCCCTTCGACTTCAGCACCCTGGAACAGAGCACAATTATCAATTCAACGCTGGCGCCAGTAGCAAATAATCGCTTGAGTATCACTCGGCTCCAGCACCGGAAAAGTGTCGGAGCCGATGCTATCGCAATGATCAATTTCGCCGTTCGCCCTTTGTGATTGGCACGTATCCCCCTTAGTAGGAGCACTATCCATGACTGTCTCGAAACTGATGCTTGGCGTCGTATTGACTGGCGCGGTAACACTTAGCGGCTGCACCACAAAAACGGCCAGTCCGTCGGAGTACTCCGGTTTTCTATCGAGTTACGAGGGGCTGATCGCCACCAAAACAGCCACCGGCCATAACGTATTGCGCTGGACCTCCGCCGATTTTAAAGCGAACAACTACAACAAGATCATCTTTCAGCCTGTACGCTTCTATCCTGAGCCGCGCACCACGGCACGCATCAGCGAGCAAACCTTGTCTGAGCTGCTGGCTTATACCAATCATCGCCTGAGTAGCGCGCTGTTCGCCCGCCTGCAGCCGGTGGGCTTTAGTGCCGGCCCAGGCACCCTGACATTTCGCGGTGCCATCACAGCTGTCGACACCAGCACTGAAGGCCTCAAACCCTACGAAGTGATTCCGGTGGCACTCGTGGTGGCGGGCGCCATGGCGGCTAGCGGTCAGCGCGATCAGAACACCGAACTGTATCTGGAGGGAGAACTGATCGATACCACTACCGGCAAACCCGTTCTTCGCGTAGTACGCAAAGGCTTTGGCAAAACCCTGAGCAATGACCAGCAGACGGTTACGGCCGATGACTTGAAATCCGTGATTGATGAGCTGACTCAGGACGTCTTGGCGTTTCACTGAGCCGCACAGCCTCCCAGCCCATTTCGCCTCGGGCTGGGATCAACTCGGCTTTTACCGCAAGCAAGAATGGCCGGCGACCAGGTCACGACTCACAACACCCACACCATTACACCCATTAAACCCAAAAGGCATATAAACCTGCTCAAACATTCTTAGACACTCTAAGCAGCAGGCCTTATCTTCTGCGCCTGCTCGACAGCCCCTGGCTGCTCGATACCTCACACGAGATTCGTTGCAAGGATTTCCCCGATGTCCTGGGACTCACTGCCGCTGCTGTTTGTCGCCGGCCTGCTGCTGTGGGTGCTGTACGCTTTCGTGCGCGAGAAGTGGAGCCCGGACATCGTGGTAGCGGTTGCCGTCGCCGCACTGCTGGTCAGCCAGTTGCTGACCCCAGGCGAAGTGCTCAGCGTACTCAGCAACTCCGCCCCCATCACCATTGCCTGCATGTTCGTGCTGTCTGCCGCGCTTGAACGCACCGGCTGCATCGATGCCTTGGGCAACTGGCTGGGCGATCTGGTAGGCACCAGCCCGGTGCGTGTGCTCACCGGGCTGACGCTGACCGCGCTGGTAATTTCCGCCTGCCTGAACAACACCCCAGTCGTGGCCATTCTCACCCCGGTGGCCATCGCCCTGGCCCGGCGTGCCGGTACGTTGCCATCCAAGCTGCTGATTCCGCTGTCCTACGCCACCATCCTCGGCGGCACCCTGACCATGATAGGTACGTCCACCAACATTCTGGTGGACGGTGTGGCCCGTAAGGCTGGCCTGGAACCCTTCGGCATCTTCGAGATCACCGGGGCCGGCCTGATCATGGCTGCTGCCGGTATGTTCTACCTGCTAACCATCGGCCATCGCCTGCTGCCGGAACGCGAGACGCTCTCCAAGCAATTGCGCCCGGACCTCGCCCGGACCTTCATGAGCGAGCTACTGGTGCCGCATGATTCGCCGATGATCGGCAAGACCCTCAGCGAGGCCAATCTGAACGGCGGCAGTGGCTTGCAGGTACTGAAGATATTCCGCGAACAGGAAGAACTCACCGAACCAGGCCATGACACCGTGCTGGCTGCGGGTGATCAACTGGTAATCCATGGCCAGGTCAAGGATGTGGTGGAGCTGCGCGGCAGCGGGCACCTGACCTTCAATCGCGGCGAAGCCTTCGAGACCATTTCCAGCCATGACGTTATCCTCGCTGAGGCCATCGTCGGACGTAATTCGCGCTACAGCCACCGTCCGATGCGCGACCTCGACCTCACTGCACGCTACGGCATCGCCGTACTGGCCGTGCATCGCCAGGATGAAAATGTCTCCGGCAACCTGGATGACTTCCAGTTGCAGTTCGGCGACGTCATGCTGGTCGAAGGCACCCCGGCGCAGATCAAGCGTTTCGCCGACAACGGCGAACTGATCAGTCTGAACGCCGTGCAGGAGCGCGCCTTCCGCCGCGACAAGGCGCCGATCGCCATCATCGCCACCCTGGCGGTGATGTTGCTGGCGGCACTTGGGGTCATGCCCATCGAAGGCCTGGCAATCATCGGTGCCGCGAGCGTGCTGGCCACCCGCTGCCTGGATGTGGAAGATGCCTACAAGGCAGTGGACTGGAAGATCCTCAGCCTGATCTTCGGCATGCTGGCCATCAGCATCGCCATGGACAAGGTCGGCCTGGTCAAGCTGCTGGTGGAGAACGTCATGGGCTGGCTGCCCTGGGCCGGCCCGCTACTGATGCTCAGCCTGATCTACCTGCTGACTTCCGTGCTCACCGAAATGCTCTCCAATAACGCCGTGGCGGTGCTGGTCACCCCCATCGCCATCGGCCTGGCCCAGCACATGGGCGTCGACCCGCGGGCTTTCGTTGTCGCCGTGATGTTCGCCGCCAGTGCCAGCTTCGCCACGCCGATTGGCTACCAGACCAATACCTTCGTGTATAACGCCGGCGGCTACCGCTTTACCGACTTCATGAAGGTGGGCATCCCGCTCAACCTGCTGCTATGGCTGGTGGCCAGCCTGGTCATTCCCTGGTTCTTCCCGCTCACGCCGCTCTGAGTAGCACGTCGCCAGGCGACTTTGTTGCCACAGGTCATTGACCTGCGGGCCCTGCCCTCGCCATCCTGCGGGTCTTTTTCCGACCCAGCAGGAGCGCGCCCATGAAACTGGAAACCCTGGCCATCCACGCCGGCTACAGCCCCGACCCCACCACCAAGGCCGTCGCCGTACCGATCTACCAGACCACCTCGTTTGCCTTTGACGACACCCAGCATGGCGCCGACCTGTTCGACCTCAAGGTTGCCGGCAACATCTACTCACGGATCATGAATCCGACCAACGCGGTGCTCGAGGAGCGCGTCACCGCGCTGGAAGGTGGCGTTGGCGCGCTGGCTGTAGCCTCGGGCATGGCGGCCATCACCTACGCCATCCAGACCATCGCCGAAGCCGGCGACAACATCGTCTCGGTGGCCAAGCTGTATGGCGGCACCTATAACCTGTTCGCCCACACCCTGCCGCGCCAGGGCATCGAAGTGCGCTTCGCCGCGCATGACGACATCGCCGCGCTGGAAGCACTGATCGACGACAAGACCCGCGCGGTGTTCTGCGAATCGATCGGCAACCCGGCCGGCAACATTGTCGACCTGCAGGCACTGGCCGATGCCGCCCACCGCCATGGCGTGCCGCTGATCGTCGATAACACCGTGGCCACACCGATGCTCTGCCGGCCCTTCGAGCACGGTGCCGATATCGTGGTACACGCGCTGACCAAGTACATGGGCGGTCACGGCACCACCCTCGGCGGCATCGTGGTCGATTCCGGCAAGTTCCCCTGGGCGCAGCACAAGGCGCGCTTCCCCCTGCTCAATACCCCGGACGTGTCCTACCACGGCGTGACCTACACCGAGGCGTTCGGCCCGGCCGCATTCATCGGCCGCTGCCGCGTGGTGCCGCTGCGCAACATGGGCGCAGCCCTATCGCCATTCAACGCCTTCCTCATCCTGCAGGGTCTGGAAACCCTGGCCCTGCGCATGGAACGGCACTGCGAGAACGCTCTCAAGGTCGCCGCCTACCTGAAAAACCACCCACAGGTAGCCTGGGTCAAGTATGCCGGCCTGGCCGATCATCCCGAGCATGCCCTGGCGCAGCGCTACATGGCAGGCAAGCCGGCGTCGATCCTCTGCTTCGGCATCCAGGGTGGCAAGGAAGCCGGTGCCCGCTTCATCGACGCCCTGCAACTGGTGGTACGCCTGGTCAATATCGGTGACGCCAAGTCACTGGCCTGCCACCCGGCGACCACCACCCATCGTCAGCTCAATGACGAGGAACTGGCCAAGGCCGGGGTTTCCCAGGACCTGATCCGCCTGTCGATCGGCATCGAGCACATCGACGACATCCTCGCCGACCTGACCCAGGCCCTTGAAGCTGCCAAGGGCTGATCCGCCCCTTGATATCGCCGTTCGCGCCTCCAGATTGGTCACTACACCCCTTGGAGGCGCGTATGAGCGAACCCCTGCTGATCCCCTGCCCGGCCTGCAATGGCCTGAACCGCATTCCCGCCGAACGACTAGGCGACGCCGCGCGCTGCGGCCGCTGCAAAGCCGAGGTGCTGCCCGCCAGGCCCTTTGCACTTAACCAGGCCAGCTTCGCCGCACAGAACAAGGGCGACCTGCCGCTGTTGATCGATGTCTGGGCCAGCTGGTGCGGACCGTGTCGCAGCTTTGCACCGATCTTCGAACAAGCTGCAGAGCAACTACAGGGGCGCTGTCGCCTGGCCAAGCTGGACAGCGAAGCCAATCCGCAGCTCTCCGCGGAAATGGGCATTCGCTCGATTCCGACCATGATCCTCCTCAAAGGCGGCCGCGAAGTGGCGCGCCAGAGCGGTGCCCTGCCCTTGCCGCAACTACTCGGCTGGTTGCGTCAACAGGGCATCTGAGCGTTTCGGTCACTCAGGACGGCAAAACGGGTCATTCCCTGCGGCAATCTGTGCCCTTAGTCTGGCCCGACCACCCTCCGCACGGAGTCAGTCCTGCCATGCCCTTGCCCAGCCAACTGGTGCGCCAGCTCACCGAGGAACACATTGCCTTCATCCAGCGCTCGGGGCTTAAAGCCGAGGTAGTCGAACCCGGCCATGTGCGCCTGCGTATGCCACTGGCCGGCAACCAGAACCACCTTGGCAGCCTATATGCCGGCGCGCTGTTTACCCTGGCCGAAGTCCCGGGCGGCGCGCTGTTCTTCAGCAGCTTCGATAGCCAGCGCTTCATTCCGCTGGTCAAGGCCTTCAATCTGCGTTTCCTGCGCCCAGCACTGAGCGACATCACGGTGGAGGCACGCCTGGATGCCGAGCAAATCGCCGCACTGCAGGACAGCGCTGAACGGCTCGGCAAGGCAGAGTTCAGCCTGGCCCTGCAGCTACAGGACAGCCAGGGCCAGGTGGTCGCCCTTAGCGAAGGCCTATACCAGATACGCAAACGCTGAAGAGGATTGCCGCAAGAGCGGACAAATCATCTAGACTCGGGGCTCTCGCGCAGGTAGCAGCGGCACGCAATGGAGGCCCCATGTTCAAGCACATACTCATCGCTCACGATCTCAGCCAGCAAGCCGATGTCGCCCTGCGTCGCGCCGCGCAACTGGCCGAACAGCATCAGGCGCGTCTGACCCTGTTGCACGTCGCCGAAGGGCAACACAGCAGCGCCAGCCTCAAGGAACTGCAGCAGGCTACCGAGCAGGTGCTCGGCGAACGCCTGAGCAGCTACAGCCACTGTCCGGCACAGGTGCTGATCCGCCAGGGCAAAGCCTCCGACGTCTTGCTACAGGCCCTGACGGAAGAGGACTACGACCTGTTGGTGGTCGGCAGCCACCACAAGAACAAACCGGAGCTATTCACCGGCACCAACCTGGAACGCATCGCCCGCCACTGCCAGGTGCCGCTGTTGCTGGCCTGTGGCCAGGATAGCCGGGCCTACCAGCAGGCCGTACTGGCCATCGACTCTTCGCTGTGCGCCTGCAAAGCCCTGGCCTGTGCCTACCAGTTGCTGCCGAGCACTGCCCAGCTGCACGCAGTGAACATCTTCAGCCAGCCGGCCAAGCAAAGCGCCAGCAAGGCCGCGGCCCAATTGGAAATCCAACAGGCGCTGATCGGCCAACTGGTTGACGATGAATGCAGCCAATTGCCCAGCGATGGCCCCAGCGTCAGCCACGAAGTTGTCCCTGGCACCCTGGCCGGCAGCCTCGACCAACTGATTCGCCAACGCCGCCCGCAACTGCTGGCGCTCGGCCAACACAGCCGCAGCGTACTGGTCAACGCGCTACTCGGCAGCCTGCCCGCGCACTATCTGCGCCAGGCGCCCTGCGACGTGCTGCTGGTCAAATAATGTCCAATCGTCTGTATAGCCTGGCGCTGCTGCTTCTGCTCGGCCTGGTTAGCGCCGGCCAATGGCATCTGCTAGAAACTCTGCACGCCGAGCCACTGCGCTTTGCCAACCCCGGCCAGCTCAGCCCGCTGCACCAGCTCACGCTGGTCAGCCATGGGCAATTGCTGGCTACTGGCAATCTGTTGCTGGCCCTGGCCCTGCTCGCCAGCTGGGCTCACCAGCTGTATCGCCCGGCACGCAGGCGCTGGCTAGGGTACCTCAACAGCCTGCATGCGCTTTACCAGCTCTTCCTCGCGGTCATTGTCGGCACCTCCGTGAACACCATCCTGCAGGCGGTGGCCGGACAGCCACAGGCCCCGTTCAGTGCCGAGCTGTGGCTGAGCCTGTACGGTATTCCCGGATTACTCGCGGCGTTACTGTTTCTCTTCGGCCCCGGCCTGCTGCAGCTCGGTCTGGGCCTGCTGCAGCAACAACGCGCCCCGGCTTAACGCCCGCCATCAAGCAGGTCGTGCAACTCGACGAACTGCTGACTGAGCTTGTGACGCGGATCCAGGTAGATCAACGGCTTGCAGGCCTGGTGTGACTCGCGCATTTTCACCGAACTCATCAGGTTGACCGGCAGCACCGGCATACCCTCGGCGAGCAGCTCATCGAGCAGTTGCTGCGGCAACGCGGCACGCGGCTGGAACTGGTTGACCACGATGCCTTCAACCTGCAATTCCTCGTTATGGTCGTCGCGCAGCTCGGCAATTTCCTGGAGCAGGCCATACAGGGCCTGGCGCGAGAAACTGTCGCAATCGAAGGGAATCAGTACGCGATCTGCCGCGATCAACGCGGAAACCGTATAGAAGTTCAAGGCCGGCGGCGTATCCAGGTAGATACGCTCGTAGTCATCGCCCAGCTCGTCGAGCAACTTGCGCAGGCGATTGATCTTGTGTTTCTGCTCCAGCTTGGGCTGCAGGTCAGCCAGCTCCGCCGTCGCGGTGATCACGTGCAGGTTGTCAAAGGGCGTTTCGTAGATGTCGACCTTGCCTTTCTTGGCAAAAGGCCCACCGGACAGGGTCTGCTTGAAGAAGTCGGCAATCCCCACGGGAATCTCGTCGCCCGTCAGGCCCGTGAGGTAATGACTGGAGTTGGCCTGCGCATCGAGATCGATAAGCAGGGTACGATAACCCTGAGAGGCGCTGACCGCCGCCAGGTTGCAGGCAATGCTGGACTTGCCTACGCCACCTTTCTGATTGAATACCACGCGACGCATCTGACACCTCCCTGATGATGGATGCGTCGATTCTATGCAAAGGCTGGCGGCACGGCGAGCACCAATCCCGTTCCGACCGGCAAGCGGCTGGCGTCTGCGCTGCAGAGCGACCAGCGCGCACGGCCAGATGGCTCAGTGGTACTGCGCAGACAGCTCGTGCACGGCCTCGAAGAAGGCGCGGGCGTGCTGCGGATCGACCTCCGGAGTGATGCCGTGCCCCAGATTGAACACATGCCCGCTGCCTTGCCCATAGGCGGCGAGAATACGCCCCACCTCACCACGAATCACCTCGGGCTGTGCATAGAGCACGCTGGGGTCCATATTGCCCTGCAGGGCGACCTTGTCACCGACCCGCGCCCGGGCACTGCCAATATCGCAGGTCCAGTCCAGCCCCAGCGCCTCGGCCCCCGTGTCAGCCATCGATTCCAGCCACAGGCCGCCACCCTTGGTGAACAGGATTACCGGCACGCGACGCCCTTCATGTTCACGGATCAGTCCGTCGATGATCTGCTTCATGTAGCGCAGGGAGAACTCCTGGTAAGCCGCCGCCGACAGCGCACCGCCCCAGGAATCGAAGATCTGCACGGCCTGCGCACCGGCAAGGATCTGCCCGTTGAGATAGGCTGTTACCGAGCGAGCGAGCTTGTCGAGCAGCGCATGCATGGCCTGCGGATTGTTGTAGAGCATGGCCTTGGACTTGCGGAAGTCCTTGGAGGAGCCGCCTTCGACCATGTAGGTAGCCAGCGTCCAGGGGCTGCCACTGAAGCCGATCAACGGCACCCGGCCGTTCAGCTCGCGGCGGATGGTACGCACAGCATCCATCACATAGCCCAGGTCCTGTTCGGCATCAGGAATCGGCAAGGCCTCGATATCCGCCAGGCTCGACACCACCTTCTTGAAGCGCGGGCCTTCGCCGGTCTCAAAGTACAATCCCTGGCCCATGGCATCCGGAATAGTCAGGATGTCGGAGAAGAGAATCGCCGCATCCAGTTGCGGATAACGATCCAACGGCTGGATGGTGACCTCACAGGCCAGCTCGGGGTTCTTCATCAGGTTGACGAAATTACCTGCCTGGGCACGGGTAGCACGGTACTCCGGCAGGTAGCGACCGGCCTGGCGCATCATCCACACCGGGGTGACGTCGACGGGTTGCTTGAGCAGGGCGCGAAGGAAACGGTCGTTTTTCAGTGCAGTCATGGCGTAGTCCGGCATCAGAAACTGGGTGGGAGGGCGACAACCTGGCTGCCATGCCTCGCCACCTCGGGGTGTGCCGCATTGTCGCAAAGCACCGGGCAAAAGGCACGGCGCCCGGCATGCCTTTTCGCCAGGGTCTTGATCCTGCTCAAGCCTGGGCACCCAATAAAAAACGGCACGCCCCATCGGGGCGTGCCGCTATGCTCGGCCTGACGCAGGATTACAGGCCGAGATAATCGAGGATGCCTTCGGCAGCCTGACGTCCTTCATGGATGGCGGTTACCACCAGATCGGAGCCGCGCACCATATCGCCCCCGGCAAACACCTTGGGATTGCTGGTCTGGAACTTGTACTGACCATCCGCCGGAGCCAGTACACGGCCCTGGCTGTCGATACCGATGGCGAAATCAGCGAACCAGGCAGCAGGGCTGGGACGGAAGCCGAAAGCAATCAACACCGCATCGGCCGGAATCACTTCCTCGGAACCGGGAATCGGCTCGGGGCTACGACGGCCACGGGCATCCGGTTCGCCCAGACGGGTTTCCACCACCTTGATGCCTTCCACCTTGCCGTTGCCGACAATTTCGATCGGCTGGCGGTTGAAAAGGAACTTGACCCCTTCATCCTTGGCGTTCTTCACCTCGCGACGCGAACCGGGCATGTTCTCGGCATCCCGACGGTAGGCACAGGTTACACTCTTGGCACCCTGGCGAATCGAGGTCCGGTTGCAGTCCATCGCGGTATCGCCACCGCCCAGCACCACGACCTTCTTGCCGGCCATGTCAATGAAGTCCTCTGCGGACTTTTCAAAACCCAAGTTGCGATTGACGTTGGCGATCAGGAAATCCAGCGCGTCGTAGACGCCCGGCAGATCTTCACCCGGGAAACCGCCCTTCATGTAGGTGTAGGTGCCCATCCCCATGAATACGGCATCGTATTCATCCAGCAACTGCTGCATGGTCACGTCCTTGCCCACCTCGGTATTCAGGCGGAACTCGATACCCATGCCCGTGAAGACCTCACGACGCCGGCTCAGCACGTGCTTTTCCAGCTTGAACTCGGGAATCCCGAAGGTCAGCAAGCCACCAATCTCCGGATTCTTGTCGAACACCACCGGGGTGACGCCGTTGCGCGCCAGTACA
The DNA here is from genome assembly GCF_002234375.1 of Pseudomonas fluvialis. Lineage (GTDB taxonomy): Bacteria > Pseudomonadota > Gammaproteobacteria > Pseudomonadales > Pseudomonadaceae > Aquipseudomonas > Aquipseudomonas fluvialis. Next base: position 132,664 of record NZ_NMQV01000004.1, on the reverse strand, counting down.
TCCGCACAGCCCAGGCCCGCCGGGCCGGCACCGATGACCGCAACACGCTTGCCAGTGGGCACAACCTTGGACATGTCGGGACGCCAGCCCATGGCGAAGGCCGTGTCGGTAATGTATTTCTCCACCGAACCGATGGTTACCGCACCGAAGCCATCATTGAGAGTACAGGCGCCCTCGCACAGGCGATCCTGCGGGCAGACCCGCCCACAGACTTCCGGCAGGGTATTGGTCTGGTGCGAAAGCTCTGCCGCCGCAATGATGTTGCCTTCGGAAATCAGCTTCAACCAGTTGGGAATGTAGTTGTGCACCGGGCACTTCCATTCGCAATAAGGGTTGCCACAGCCCAGGCAGCGGTGCGCCTGCTCGGCCGCCTGCAAGGGCTTGAAGCTGTCGTAGATCTCGACGAACTCTTTCTTGCGCTGGCGCAGCAATTTCTTCTTCGGGTCTTTGCGCCCGACTTCGATGAACTGGAAGTCGTTATTCAGACGTTCAGTCATAGCAAACCTCTTAGCAGCAGCTTCAAGCGCCAAGCTTCAAGCTGCAAGACAATCATCTTGGATCGACAAGCCCGCAGTTGCTGCCAACCTGCAGCCTGGGGCCTGTCGCGTACCGCTGCTTACTGCGGATTGGCCCGGGTACTGGAGAGTAGCGACTTGAGACTGGCAGCCTTCGGCTTGACCAGCCAGAAGCGCCGCAGGTAGTCATCCAGATTCTCCTGCAAATGCGTACCCCAACTGCTACCGGTTTCCGCCACATACTCGTCGAGCACCGACTGCAGATGGCTGCGATAGGCCTCCATCGCTTCACCGGTGATGCGCTGGATCTCCACCAGCTCATGATTGACCCGATCGACAAAGCTGTTGTCCTGATCCAGCACATAGGCGAAACCGCCGGTCATGCCGGAACCGAAGTTGTAGCCGGTCTTGCCCAGCACACAGACGAAGCCGCCGGTCATGTACTCGCAACAGTGGTCACCGGTACCTTCCACCACGGTATGAGCCCCCGAGTTGCGCACCGCGAAGCGCTCGCCCGCCGTACCTGCGGCGAACAGCTTGCCGCCGGTGGCGCCATACAGACAGGTGTTGCCGATGATCGCCGACTCCTGACTCTTGAACGGACTGCCCGCTGGCGGAACGATAACCAGCTTGCCGCCGGTCATGCCCTTGCCCACATAGTCGTTGGCATCACCTTCCAGGTGCAGATGCAGACCACCCGCGTTCCACACCCCGAAGCTCTGCCCGGCAGTGCCCTTGAAGCGGAAGCTGATCGGCGCCTCCGCCATGCCCTGGTTACCATGTACACGAGCAATCTCACCGGAAACACGCGCGCCAATGGAACGGTCGCAGTTGCCGATTGCCAGCTCAAAAACAGCACCCGACTTACTATCGATAGCCGCCCGCGCCAGTTCAACCATACGCTCGGCGAGCAGCCCCTGATCGAACGGCGGGTTCCTTTCTGCCTGGCAGAACTGCGGTTTGTCCGCCGGGATCAGCTCGCTACCCAGCAGCGGGGTCAGGTCGAGATTCTGCTGCTTGCCGGTCGCACCGGGCAGCACGTCGAGCAGATCGGTCCGCCCAATCAGCTCACCCAGGCTGCGCACGCCCAGACGGGCCAGCCACTCACGGGTTTCCTCGGCGATGAAGGTGAAGAAGTTCATCACCATCTCGACGGTACCGATGAAGTGATCCTTGCGCAGTTTCTCGTTCTGCGTAGCCACGCCGGTGGCGCAGTTGTTCAGGTGACAAATACGCAGGTACTTGCAGCCCAGAGCGATCATCGGCGCGGTACCAAAACCGAAGCTCTCCGCACCAAGAATGGCCGCCTTGATCACGTCGAGGCCGGTCTTCAGGCCGCCGTCGGTCTGCACACGCACCTTGCCGCGCAAGTCGTTGCCGCGCAGGGTCTGGTGCGCTTCGGCCAGACCCAGCTCCCACGGGCTGCCGGCGTACTTGATGGACGTCAGCGGCGAGGCGCCGGTGCCACCGTCGTAGCCGGAGATGGTAATCAGGTCGGCATAGGCCTTGGCGACACCAGCCGCGATGGTGCCCACGCCAGGCTCGGCGACCAGTTTCACGGAAACCAGCGCCTGCGGATTGACCTGCTTGAGGTCAAAAATCAGCTGAGCCAAGTCTTCGATGGAGTAGATATCGTGGTGCGGCGGCGGCGAAATCAGCGTCACGCCCGGCACCGCATAGCGCAGGCGCGCAATCAGGCCATTGACCTTGCCTCCCGGCAACTGACCGCCCTCGCCAGGCTTGGCACCCTGGGCGACCTTGATCTGCAACACCTCGGCATTGACCAGATACTCGGGGGTAACACCAAAGCGACCGGTAGCCACCTGCTTGATCTTGGAGCTCTTCAGCGTGCCGTAGCGCGCCGGGTCTTCGCCACCCTCACCCGAGTTGGACCGCGCGCCCAAGCGATTCATCGCCTCGGCAATCGCTTCGTGGGCCTCAGGCGATAGCGCCCCCAGGGAAATACCCGCGGAGTCAAAGCGCTGCAAGATGGCCTGTACCGGCTCCACCTCATCCAGCGCCAAGGGTTGCGCGGCTTCCTTGACCTGCAGCAGGTCACGGAGCATCGCCACCGGACGGTTATCCACCAGCGCAGCATATTCCTTGTACTTGGCATAGCAACCCTGCTGCACGGCAGCCTGCAGGGTGTTCACCACATCCGGGTTGTAGGCGTGATATTCGCCACCATGCACGAACTTCAGCAGACCGCCCTGCTGGATCGGCTTGCGTGCAGCCCAGGCCTCACCGGCCAGCAGCAGCTGTTCGGCTTCGATATCGACAAAGCGTGCCCCCTGGATACGACTGGCCACGCCACGGAAGCACAGCGAGGTCACCTCCTCGGACAAGCCTACCGCCTCGAACAGCTGCGCGCCGCGATAGGAGCCGATCGTCGAGATCCCCATCTTCGAGAGAATCTTCAGCAAGCCCTTGGCAATGCCCTTGCGGTAGTGCTTGAAGACCTCATAGAGGTCACCCAGCACCTCACCGGTACGGATCAGATCGCCCAGCACCTCATAAGCCAGGAACGGATAGACCGCCGAGGCCCCGAAGCCCACCAGCACGGCATAGTGATGCGGGTCGCGTGCAGTGGCGGTTTCCACGAGGATATTGCAATCGCAACGCAGGCCCAGCTCAACCAGATGATGATGCACCGCGCCCACCGCCAGCGCGGCATGAATCGGCAGCTTGCCCGGCGCAATATGCCGGTCACTCAGCACCAGCAGCACCTTACCGGCACGCACGGCAGCTTCGGCTTCCGCGACCACGCGACGCACGGCAGCCTGCAAGCCTTCGCTCTGCGCATAGTTAAGGTCAATGTGTGCGCGCTCGAAGCCCGCACGATCCAGATTCATCAGCGCTCGCCACTTGGAGGGCGAAATCACCGGAGAACTGAGAATGACCCGCGCAGCATGCAACGGCGACTCTTCGAAGATATTGCGCTCGGCCCCCAGGCATACCTCGAGCGACATGACGATGGCTTCACGCAGCGGGTCGATCGGCGGATTGGTCACCTGGGCGAACTGCTGACGGAAATAGTCATAGGGCGAGCGAACTCGCTGACTGAGCACTGCCATGGGCGTATCGTCGCCCATGGAGCCCACGGCCTCCTGACCCTGCTCGGCGAGCGGACGCAGTACCTGATCACGCTCCTCGAAGGTGACCTGGAACATCTTCATGTATTGCTTGAGCTGCTCGCTGTCGTAGAAGGCCGAACCATGATCATTGTCGGCCATGGTCGCCTGGATACGCAGGGCATGCTCGCGCAGCCATTTCTTGTAGGGATGACGCGACTTCAGACGATTGTCGATGTCATCGGTAGTCAGCACCTGACCTGTTTCGGTATCCACCGCAAGAATCTGTCCAGGCCCGACGCGCCCCTTGGCCAGCACGTCTGAGGGCTGGTAATTCCACACGCCGATTTCCGAGGCCAGGGTGATGTAGCCATTCTTTGTGGTCACCCAACGAGCCGGACGCAGACCATTGCGATCCAGCAGGCAGGCCGCATAACGCCCATCGGTCAACACCACGCCAGCCGGGCCGTCCCACGGCTCCATATGCATGGAGTTGTACTCATAAAAAGCACGCAGCTCAGGGTCCATGGTTTCGACATTCTGCCAAGCCGGCGGAATGATCATGCGCACGCCACGGAACAGATCGATACCGCCGGTCACCATCAACTCCAGCATGTTGTCCATGCTCGAAGAGTCGGAACCGACACGATTGACCAGCGGCCCCAGCTCTTCGAGGTCGGGAATCTGCTCATTGGCAAACTTCAGACGACGCGCCTGGGCCCAGTTGCGGTTGCCGGTGATGGTATTGATTTCGCCGTTGTGCGCCAGGAAGCGGAAAGGTTGCGCCAGCGGCCATTTCGGCAAGGTATTGGTCGAGAAACGCTGATGGAACACGCAAATAGCGGTTTTCAGGCGCTCGTCGCTCAAGTCTGGATAGAAGGCGGCCAGGTCGGCCGGCATCATCAGACCCTTATAAATGATGGTCTTGTGCGAGAAACTGCAAATGTAGTGATCGCTGTCGGCAGCATTGGCTACCGAAGAGCGGCGCCGCGCGCTGAACAGCTTGATGGCAAACTCTTGCTCGCTGAAACCCTCGCCGCCGATAAACACCTGCTCGATCTGCGGCAGGCGCTCCAGAGCCAGGCGCCCAAGCACGCGCGTATCGATAGGCACCTTGCGCCATCCGATCAACTGCAGACCGGCAGCGAGGATAGCGCGGTTCATGTTTTCGCGGGCCTGCTCGGCTTTGCTGGAGTCCTGATTGAAGAACACCATGCCTACCGCGTACTGCGCCGGCAATGCGACCGAGAACTGCTCCTGAGCCACCGCACGCAGGAACTGATCAGGCTTCTGGATAAGCAGGCCACAACCATCCCCCGTCTTGCCATCCGCATTGATGCCGCCGCGGTGCGTCATGCAGGTCAGCGCCTCAATAGCGGTCTGCAGCAAGTGATGACTGGCCTCACCCTGCATGTGGGCGATCAAACCAAAGCCGCAGTTATCCCTGAACTCATCAGGACGGTACAAACCTGCTTTCATAGACACCCTCACCGCAAAAACATGAACAATTACAGCAGCTTACCTTTCGCGCACAAGGAAACACCGAGTTTTCCACGGGCGAAAGGGAGGCCATTGTACATATCTGCCTGTGCGTGTCACACATTTTTGCGACTCAAACGCAAAAATATATGTCGCAATTATGAAAGAATCCGTCGCTGCACCATGTTAGCGCATGCACGCACCAAAGTAGTGCATCAATCCATTTCCTGCTGGATACTCCCGATACTACGCGGCCAGGGCTTGCCCGCCTGAAGCTTTGCGGGCAACTCTCGGATGGCGGCCTGTGCCGCTGCGCGGCCACTGAACGCACCATATGTGACCACAAACAGCGGCTGCCCCTGATGCTGCTTGCGGAAGTAGCGATATTCGCCACCACCTTGGCGCACCAGCGCCTGCGCATTGGCCTCGGAGCGCGTACCCGCTACCTGCAACACATAGCGCCCTGCCGCCTGACTGCGATACCAGGCGCTATCCGCCAACACACCCTTAACCGAAGCAGACTGAGGCTTGCTGACTGCGGCCGGAGCAGGCTTCGCAGGCACGTTCTGTACAGGAGGGACGGGCTTCGGTGCTGGTGCTGGTGCTGGTGCTGGTGCTGGTGCTGGTGCTGGTGGCAAGGCTGGCACAGCCACCACAGGTGCAATACTGGTAACCGGAGCAACAGGCTCAGCACTACCCGGCGAGACAACCTCCTCGGCTTCCGAACCCGCCGCCGCGGCAAGCGGCTGACGAATGACAGGCTGCGCTTCACCCACCAGCGGAAGCGGCAATGGCTGACGCGCACCATCGAAGGCAATTTCCGTCGACTCAACTGCCACAGGCTGCGCAGCCTTGACTACCGGCCGCACCGCCAATTCAAGGGGTCGTTCCGCCTCAACCTGCAGCGGGGCAGAGGTTTCACGCTGCATGAACCAAGCCGCCGCCATAGCGCCAGCCACCACCAGCAGCGCCAACAAGTGCTTGACAGGCCACTGTACACGCGAGGCAGTCGTCGAGCGCCGGGCCGCCAACATGCCGTCCAGCAGCTCATCCTTGGCAACCTGGTTAATACCGCCTGGCCAACCACCGGATGCACGATGGATTTCCTGCAACTGCTCTTCGTCGAATAGCTCGAGCGCCTGCCCCGCCCCCTCCAGGCGCTGCGCCAGATACTCGCAGCACTCCTCGAACGAATAAGGCTGCAAGGCTATGGCGTGATAGCGCTCTTCGCCGGCAGACAGGGAATCGAGACGCGCCAACAGGGAAGGCTCCGCAAACAGGAATAAATGCGGATGACCGTCTCGCCCCCCCTCTGCCAAAGCGAACAAAGCACGCAAAGCCGACTCATCGAGCAGCTCTGCATCATCCACTAACAGGTAAACTTCCTGGCCGGTCAAGGTAAGCTGTCCGATGCGCGCAAGCAACATCGGTAACTCCGCCTGTTGCTCGCCAATTCCCTGCGCCACCTGACGCAACAGGGAGGCTGCATCTGGAGATGTTCGCGCCGACAACACCACACTGAGCACCGCCTGCTTATTGGTGCTGGCAACCAGCGCTTGGCGCAATAGCGTCTTACCACTCCCCTGAGGCCCGCTCACCACCAACAACAACTGGCTATAACGCGCCAGATGATGCAACTGCCCAAGCACCGGCTTGCGTTGCGCAGGAAAGAATTTGAAGCCCGGCACTCGAGCCGCAAAGGGGTCATGACTGAGCTGGTAATGCGCGAGGAAAGCCTCGTCAGCATGCATGCTGTTCATTTAGCGTCGAATCTCTCAGAGTTGCGCGACAATAGCGGCATAGTCGGTTAGCAGTACGTCCTGCAGCAGGCTCGCCGGATAATCAGCAGTGACACAGGCCTCGCCCATTGCCTTGAGCAAAACAAGGCGCAACTGGCCATCCAGTACTTTCTTATCCACAGCCATATGCTGCAAGAAATCTTCCGCCGTCATCTCGGCAGGCGGCACCACGGGCAACCCCGCCGCAATTAACAAGCGCGCCACGCAATCACGCTCACTGGCTGTCAACCAACCCAAGCGATGTGACATCTGTGCGGCCATGAGGGTTCCAGCCGCCACGGCTTCGCCATGCAGCCACTTGCCATAGCCCATGTGGGTTTCGATGGCATGCCCGAAGGTGTGTCCAAGGTTTAGCGTGGCGCGCAATCCCGACTCACGCTCATCCGCAGCAACTACCCGGGCCTTGGCAGCACAGGACCGCTCGATAGCCTCAATGAGTGCCGCCGGCTGCAACTCACGCAGGGCAACGATGTTTTGTTCCAGCCAGTCAAGAAAAGGCGCATCGCAAATCAAGCCATACTTGATCACCTCGGCCAAACCTGCCGACAACTCACGCGCGGGAAGGGTTTGCAGGGTGGCAGCATCAATCAGCACAGCCTTGGGCTGATAGAACGCGCCGACCATGTTCTTACCCAGCGGGTGATTGATGCCGGTCTTGCCACCCACCGAGGAATCAACCTGCGAGAGCAGTGTGGTCGGAACCTGGATGAAGTCGACGCCGCGCTGATAGCAAGCAGCAGCAAAACCCGTCATATCGCCAACGACCCCACCGCCCAAGGCGATCAGGGTCGTGCGCCGATCATGGCGCGCCTGCAGCAAGCCATCGAAGATCAGCTGCAAGTGCTGCCAATCCTTAAAAGCCTCACCATCGGGCAGAACAATAGAGATAACCGCATAGCCACCGAGCGCCTGCTGCAAACGCTCCAGATACAAAGGTGCAACCGTGCTGTTGGTTACGATGGCCACCTGCCGCCCCGCAATGTAGGGACGCAACAAATCACCCTGCCCCAACAGATGACTGCCAATGATGATCGGATAACTACGCTCGCCGAGATCGACCTGAAGTGTACGCATGCTGCCCTCGCTAAAATGGCCATTAGCATACCGCAGAAGCGGCAGCCAATCAGCGAGGAGGAAGACTCTGCAGCTGCGCGAGAATTTCCTGAACCACCAGGCGCGGCGGCCGCTCATCGGTTTCGATGATGATATCTGCCACCTCTCGGTAGAGTGGGTCACGAATCGCCATCAATTCAGTGAGAACACGCCCAGGATTGGCCGTTCGCAACAAGGGGCGGTTACGATCACGCGAAGTGCGCTCCAACTGCTGCTCCACCGACGTGTGCAGGTAGATAACCCGGCCACCCTGGCGAATAGCCTGGCGGTTCTCGGGACGCATCACCACACCACCGCCTGTCGCCAGAACCAGGCCATCCTCCGCGCAAAGCTCAGCAATCATAGCCTGCTCGCGCTCACGAAAGCCCTGCTCCCCCTCTACATCAAAGATCCAGGGAATATCCGCCCCCGTACGCTGCTCGATTTCCTTATCGGAATCTTTGAACAGGTAACGCACTTCCTTGGCCAACAAGCGCCCGATGGTGCTTTTACCAGCACCCATCGGGCCGACCAGAATCAAATTGGCCACAAGCACTCAGCGATTCACGGCAATCGACTGACTATTCATGATGCGCGGGGTGAGGAAGACCAGCAGCTCATTCTTCTTGTCTTCCACAATGTCACGACGGAAGAGACGCCCCAAGTATGGCAGGTCGCCCAAGAAAGGTACTTTCTCCACTGATTTAGTCTGCGTACTGGAGAATACGCCCCCCAAGACAATGGTCTCACCGTCATTGATCAACACCTTGGCGTTAACCTCGTTCTTCTTGATTGGCGGGACACCTTTGACTGCCTGAGAAAAGTCCGGCTCATCCTTGTTGACCTTAACTTCCATAATCACTCGATTATCTGGCGTGATTTGCGGTGTTACTTCGAGGGAAAGCGCAGCTTCCTTGAAAGCAACCGTGGTCGCACCGCTGGAGCTAGATTCTTCATAAGGAATCTCCGAGCCTTTGAGAATCTTGGCCGTCTCCTTGTCCGAAGTCACCACTTTAGGCTGAGAAATCACTTCCCCGTTACCGGTTTTTTCCATCGCCGACAACTGCAGATCAAGAATGGCATTATCGGTTACAAAGCCCAAACCAATACCAGAGGTACTGTTAGCCAAGCCCATATCGACAAACGGAACCGGTGCTACACCATCTTTAGCCGTCCAGTTACCGACAGTGTCAGTACCTGGGAGACGCAATGTAGTCACTCCATCTTTGGTTTCGACGGTTTGAGCACCGTCCTTACCGTAGAAATTCCAGTTTTTGTCACCCCAGAAAGCGCCCCCCCAACGAACACCCAGAGCCTTGTCGTAACCAACAGCCGCCTCAACAATGCGCGCCTCAATCATGACTTGGCGTACCGGAATATCCAGCTGCGCGACAACGCGGCGCAATTCATCCAAGCGATCCTGCGTCTGGAATGCAATGATGCTGTTGGTGCGATCGTCCACGGTAATTGAGCCACGATCCGGAACAGCACCATCTGCAGTGGCAACCGACTGGAACAGCTTGGCGATGTCAGAAGCTTTGGCGTAGTTAACCTGAATCAGCTCGCGACGCAGGGGGGCGAGCTCAGCAATTTGCTTCTTCGCCTCAAGCTCCTGACGCTCACGCGCGGCGATTTCTTCCGCCGGGGCAACCAACAAGACATTGCCGACCTTGCGCTTGTCGAGACCCTTGGTTTTCAGAACCAGATCCAGCGCCTGATCCCAAGGCACATTCTGTAGACGCAGCGTAATGCTGCCCTCCACAGTATCGCTGGCAACCAAATTCAGGTCAGTAAAATCGGCGATCAACTGCAACACCGAACGCACATCAATATCCTGGAAGTTGAGCGAAAGCTTTTCACCCGTATAGGCAAAACGCTCAGCTTTGCGCTTCTCCACTTCATCCTGGGCCAACGGCTTGACACTGATAGTCAGACGATTGTCAGCCTGAAAGGCCAGATAATCATAAAAGCCGGTTGGTTCAATGACGATGGACACATTATCGCCGCTCACACTGGCATTGACGAAGTTAACCGGCGTTGCGAAATCCTTGACATCAAGACGCGCACGCATGGCTTCAGGCAACTGCGTTTTGGCAAATGTAACGCGAATTTTGCCACCCTGCTCCTCGATATTCGGCGTGATACTGGAGTCCGAGAGATCGATAACCAGATTGCCTTCACCCTGCTCGCCACGCTGGAAATCAATATTCCGAATTTCCTTGGCTGCGGAGGTCACTGCTTTAACGGGCGCAGTCACAACGGGCTGCGCCACCGGCGCAGCGGACGCGGCAACAGCCGCCTGGCCCGCACCAATCACCACGTAAAGGTTATTACCCTCAACACGGGTAGAGTAAGGCGTAAGCGTAGTAAGGTTAACAATCAGACGGGTGCGATCTTTAGCCTCGACTACAGTCAGGCTGCGTGCATTACCCGCACCCAGCTCACGATTCTTGATCCCCAACTTGCTGGAGACTCCAGGTAGATCCAGAGCAATTCGCGCAGGCTGCTCGATGGTATAGCCACGCGGAGCGGCAACTGGCTCATCCAGACCGAGCTTAAGCTCAATCTTGTCACCTGGTAGCGAGGCGACATCCAGGCTCTGAATGTTGGCCGCAAACAAGGAAGGCGCAAAGCCTGCCAGAACCGCAGCCAGACCGAGAGGGAGGAATCCGTGCTTCATCGGGCAGCCTCGACGTGAAGAGTTATCTGTGTTGTTCATCGTGCATTCGTCCTATGAGCGCTCTTTGAGCGTAAGGGAGCGCGGGCGCTCGACCCATCCGCCCTCACCGTCGGTGACAATTTCTACTACATCAATTTGCGACTCGCTGATAGCTACCACCTTGCCATGATTGGTGCCGAGATAATCACCGATCTTGACGCGATGCACGCCATCACTACCGGTAATCAACGCGTAGGTACCTGCGTCATTAGACAGCGTTCCCACCATGGTAAAGGTCTCTATATTGAAACCCTCCAGAAACTGCTTGATCCGCGTCTCGTCTGGCTTGACCACTCGATCACCAGCTTTTTGCTTAGCGGCCATGTCAATCTTGATGGGCGGCTGGAAGGGACTCCGCAAGTTGCTGGCCTGATAAGTAAAAGGCTCGTAGGCAGCAAACTTGGGCAACGGCTCGATAGCGCCCTTTGGACGAGCACGCACCTCATCCATAAAAGCATTCAAATCCGCAAAACCAGAGTGAGACTCGCAACCGGCAAGCAATGTTGCGACAGCAAGCGCAGTTAAATACTTAAAGCGGATCATTGATTAACCCCCTTATCGTTGTAGCGATAAGTTTTGGCCAAAATCCCCATCTTCAAACGTGAACTTCCCTCTGCAGCAGGAGCAATAGCGAAATCATGCAGGGTTACGATGCGCGGCAAGCTCGCCACACCGCTGACAAAAGTTGCCAAATCGTGATAGCTGCCCACCACATCAATCTGGATAGGCAACTCGATATAGAACTGCTGAGCCACCTCAGGTAACAGCTTGATTTGCTCGAAATCCAGACCACTACCCAGACCAGTACGCGTGATATCCTCGAGCAAGCCAGGCACTTCAGTATCGCTGGGAAGCTGCCTCAGCAAAGCACCAAACGACTCCTCCATTTCCACCATTTGCTCTTTATAAGCATCAAGATTGGCGGCCTGAAATGCCTTAACAGAAAACTGCTCCTTCAGGGTTTGCTCTTCCGCCACCTGTGCATCCAGCGAAACCTGCAGATCTTGCAGATGGAAGTGGTACCCAAGAAAAAGCACAACCACAAACAAAATAACAGCAAAGATGAACTTAACAGGTGCCGGCCAGACACCGATGTTATTGAGATCAAGCTCCGACAGCTCAACTTTCTTCAGCGATTCGAGACTCTTGGCAAAACTCATGGCTTAACTCCCGCCTGCTCACCTTCAACCGGCGGCCTGGTTTGCTGCACGGTCAACTGGAACACATTGGCCTGATCGACAGCCCCGGCAGTCACAGCCTTAACCTCGGTCAGGTTGGGCGCAGTCAGCCACTCGGAAGCATCCATGTTGCGCATCAGGTTCGACACACGGTTGTTGGATTCGGCAGCGCCCACTACCGCAATGGTTTGGCCGTTCATTTTCAGACTGGTGAAATACACACCATCCGGCAAGGTGCGCACCAATTGATCAAAGATCCGCCCAATGATCGGGCGATTGCCTTGCAGGTCCTGGATGATCTTCATCCGCTCCAAGAGCTGTTCGCGTCGCTGTTTCAGCTCGCTGATTTCAGCGATTCGTGCATCCAGAACCGCAATTTCCTTGCGCAGATAGTCGTTGCGAGCCTGCTGGGACTCAATGGCGCCATTGAGATACTGGTCGCCAACAAAAACCAGGCCACCAGCCACGACAAGAACGCCAGCCAAGGTAACCATGAAGCGCTGCTTACGCTCCTCGCGCAGCTGCTCACGCCAAGGGAGTAGGTTGATCCGTGCCATCAGTCAAAGCTCCTCATTGCCAGGCCGCAAGCAATCATCAAAGCAGGCGCATCACTGGCGAGCGCACCCGCATTGACCTTGCCACTTAGCGCCATATCGGCAAAAGGATTGGCCACCAGCGTTGGCGTGCCGATTTTCTGCTGGATCAAACGATCCAGATCAGCAATTGACGCGGTACCGCCAGCGAGCAGGATGTAATCCACATCATTGAACTGCCCAGAGGCAAAGAAGAACTGCAGGGAGCGAGAAACCTGCTGCACTACGGCATCCTTGAAGGGTTGCAAGACCTCCGACTCATAGTCATCCGGCAAACCACCCTGCTTCTTGGCCAACCCCGCCTCTTCAACGGACAGACCATAACGACGCTGAATCTCGTCAGTCAGCTGCTTACCACCAAACAACTGCTCGCGGGTATAGATCGTGCGACCGTTGTGCAGGACGCTCAACGTAGTCATCGTGGCGCCAATATCCACCACAGCCACGGTAAGATCATCAGAGCTGCTACTCAACTGCGATGCCAGCAAGCCATACGCCCGCTCCAGCGCATAGGCCTCCACATCAACCACCTTGGCGGTCAATCCAGCCAGTGCAAGCGCAGCCTCGCGCACCTCGACGTTTTCCTTACGGCAAGCAGCCAGCAGCACCTCTACCCGTTCGGGGTTACGCGCAGAAGGCCCCTGCACCTCGAAGTCGATCGCCACCTCTTCCAGTGGATAAGGAATGTACTGATCGGCTTCGATCTTCAGCTGAGTTTCCAGCTCGTCATCCGTCAGCCCAGCTTCCATCTCGATGGTCTTGGTAATGACCGCCGAACCGGCAACGGCGACCGCAGCCTGCTTGACCCCGCTTTTGGCTCGCGCCACCACGCGCGCAAGAGCCTGGCCGACACCTTCCAGCTCGGCAATATTCTTTTCAACAACGGCATTGGGTGGAAGAGGCTCGACGGCGTAGGCCTCTACCTTGTAGCGGCTTCCCGAGCGACTCAGTTCAAGGAGCTTAACCGAGGTCGAGCTAATGTCGATCCCCAGCAGCGTGTTCGCTTTCTTGTTGAAGAGCCCTAGCACGACGGATTTCCTATCAGCATCCGATACTTACGGACGATTTATGTTTTTCCACATTAAATAACAGTCTTGACAGAAGCGCAAATGGCTCCCCTTGAAAAAAACCGCTTATAATGTGACCAGCTTTTCCCTTTTCACCGAAGCCTACTCTTAACTCATTCTTTTATCTGGAAATCCCATCATCTTGATTCGCCTGCTCAAGTTTTTCTGGTGGTCTGGCGTCGCCATATTTTGTGCTGCACTGCTCAGTTTCAGTGGCGCCTACCTGTATCTTAGCCCCAGCCTGCCGTCCGTCGAGTCGCTACGCAGCATCCAACTGCAGATACCTCTACGCGTCTACAGCCATGATCAGAAACTGATCGCTGAGTTTGGCGAGATGCGCCGTGCGCCCATTGCCTTTGCCGACATTCCTGAAGATTTTATTGCAGCCCTGCTTTCGGCCGAAGACGACAACTTCAGCCAACATCATGGCGTCGACTTCAGCAGCCTGTTGCGCGCTGCGACACAATTATTGAAAACCGGACAGATCCAAAGCGGCGGCAGCACCATCACCATGCAGGTGGCGAAGAACTTCTTCCTCACCAGTGAACGCAGCTTCTCACGCAAAATCACCGAGATTCTGCTTGCCTTGCAAATAGAACGAGAGCTGAGCAAGGAAGAAATCCTTGAGCTCTATGTCAACAAAATCTACTTGGGACACCGAGCCTACGGTATCGAAGCCGCCGCCCAGGTCTACTACGGAAAACCCATAGGCGAACTGAGCCTGGCCCAGATGGCCATGATTGCCGGCCTACCCAAAGCCCCCTCGGCATTCAATCCGCTGGTCAACCCTACACGCAGCAAGGAACGGCGCGACTGGATTCTGGGGCGCATGCATCGCCTCGGCAAGATTGATCAGGCAAGCTATTTGGCCGCCATCGAAGAGCCCATCGCCGCCAGCTACCACGTGCCAAAGCCAGAGCTCAGCGCACCCTATATCGCCGAGATGGCACGCGCAGAAATGGTCGGTCGATACGGCAGCGAAGCGTACACCGAAGGCTTCAGGGTGTATGTCACAGTACCCAGCAACCTCCAGGAAAGCGCCAACCGCGCCCTGCATGAAGGGCTGCGTAGCTACGATCAGCGCCACGGCTATCGCGGCCCGGAAGCACGCCTGGCTGAACTACCTCGCGAGCAATGGCCTGCCCGTCTAGCGCAGCAGCGCAGTCTAGGCGGCCTGGAGCCCGCCTTGGTCACCCAGGTTGAGCAAAGCGGCATCCTGGTCATGCTACGCAACGGTGAAGAACAGGCAGTCACCTGGACGAGCATGCAGTGGGCGCGGCCCTTCCTCAACAGCAATAGCATGGGCCCAGTGCCACGCAAACCGGCAGATATCGTCCAGCCCGGCGATATTATCCGAGTCAAGCGCCTGGATGACGACAGACTCGTTTTCGCCCAACTGCCTGCTGCGCAAAGCGCACTGGTTACTCTGGATCCGGCAAACGGCGCCATTCGCGCCCTGGTAGGCGGTTTTTCTTTCGAGCAGAGCAATTACAACCGTGCCACCCAGGCCAAACGCCAGCCAGGCTCCAGCTTCAAACCCTTCGTTTACAGCGCTGCACTGGATAACGGCTACACCGCTGCCAGCCTGGTCAATGACGCTCCCATCGTTTTCCAGGAAGCCGGCATGGCCGAAGCCTGGCGACCGAAAAACGACAACAACACCTTCCTTGGCCCCATTCGCCTACGCGAAGCGCTTTATCGTTCACGTAACCTGGTATCGATTCGCCTTCTGCAGGATCTGGGTATCAATAAGACACTCAGCTATATCGAGCGCTTCGGCTTTCGCCGCGAAGACCTGCCTGGCAATCTTTCGCTAGCCCTGGGCACCGCCAATCTGACGCCGATGGAAATCGCTACCGGATGGGCAGCATTCGCCAACGGCGGGTACAAGATCGAACCCTACCTGATCGAACGGATTGACAGTCGCGACGGACAACAGCTATTCGTCGCCAATCCGCGCAGCGTGCCCGGCCTGACACCGCTGCTACCCAGCAGCGGTGTCCCGTCTAGCGAGAGCGTGCCGCCAAGCGCAGAGCAAATCATCGACCCACGCACCAGCTATATCCTCACCAGCATGCTGCAGGACGTCATCACCCGCGGCACCGGCAGGCGCGCCCTGGCCTTGCAACGCGCCGACCTGGCCGGCAAGACCGGTACGACCAATGAGTCCAAGGACAGCTGGTTCTCCGGCTACAACGCCGACCTAGTCACCACGGTGTGGAGCGGTTTCGACCAACCGGCCAGCCTGGGCCGTAACGAATATGGTGGCACGGTTGCCCTGCCGATCTGGATGAGCTTTATGGGTGAAGCACTCAAGGACCGCCCACAACGCCTGCTGCCACAACCGCCTGGGGTGGTAACCCTGCGTGTCGATCCGTTCAGCGGTCGCGCAGCGACGCCCGGCAATCCAAACGCCTACTTCGAGGTTTTCAAAAGCGAGGACACGCCGCCTTCGATGAGTGAGTTCGACCCCAGCCTGCAAGCCCCTGGCAGTCCGCTGCCCATCGAGGAAGGTGCACCGCTGGATCTGTTCTGATCACCTAGAAAAACGCCCCGTGACCAAAGGTGACGGGGCGCAACCAGAACCCAGCGAGTTCAGCGGCGCAAACGCATGCCTGGCTGGTCATCCTCGCTCATTTCCAGGCTGAGCCCCTGACTCATGCTGGTCAGGTGCTCACCATCCGTTTCCGAACCGAGCTTGATCATCAGACGCAGGTCGTTCGCCGAATCGGCATGCAGCAAGGCATCTTCGTAAGTGATTTCGCCCTGCACATAGAGGTTGTACAGCGCCTGATCGAAGGTCTGCATGCCTTGCTCGGTGGAGCGCTTCATCAGAGGTTTGAGTTCATGAACCTCACCCTTACGGATCAGGTCAGCCGCCAGCGGGGTATTGATCAGCACTTCGATTACCGCGCGACGCCCCTTGCCATCCGGTGTCGGCACCAGCTGCTGAGCGACAATGGCCTTGAGGTTGAGCGACAGGTCCATCCACACCTGGTTCTGCCGATCCGGCGGGAAGAAGTTGATGATTCGATCCAGCGCCTGGTTGGCATTGTTGGCGTGCAGGGTCGCCAGACACAAGTGCCCGGTTTCGGCAAAGGCTACCGCGTAGTCCATGGTTTCACGGGTACGAATCTCGCCAATCAGAATCACATCGGGCGCCTGGCGCAGAGTGTTCTTCAGGGCAACCTCGAAAGAGTCGGTATCGATGCCCACTTCACGCTGGGTAACGATGCAACTCTGGTGCTGATGGATGTACTCGATCGGGTCTTCGATAGAGATGATGTGGCCACTGGAATTCTTGTTGCGATAACCGATCATCGCCGCCAGCGACGTTGATTTCCCGGTCCCTGTGGCCCCGACGAACAACACCAGGCCACGCTTGGTCATCGCCAGCTTCTTCAGCACCTCAGGCAACTTGAGGTCTTCCAGGGTCGGAATATTGGTTTCGATACGCCGCAACACCATGCCGGCCAGATTGCGCTGATAGAAGGCGCTGACCCGGAAGCGGCCGATACCACGTGCACTGATGGCAAAGTTGCACTCGTGATTTTCGGCAAACTCGCGACGCTGCTGTTCGTTCATCACCGAATGCACGGTTTCACGGGTCTGCTCGGGTGACATCGGCACCTTGGTCACCGGCATGATCTTGCCATTGACCTTCATCGACGGCGGCACACCCGCCGTGATGAACAGGTCGGAACCACCCTTTTCGACCATCAGTCGCAACAGTTTTTCAAATTCCATGAAGCCCTACCTGCACTGGCACAGCGACCGCGCCGCCTCGGCGGGCGGTCGTATTTATCAGAAGTTTTCTGGAGTCTTGGCTTTCTCGCGGGCGTTTTCCCGGCTGATCAGCCCTTTGGCAACCAGGCTCTTCAGGCAGGCATCGAGGGTCTGCATGCCCAGCGCACCGCCGGTCTGGATCGCCGAATACATCTGCGCCACCTTGTCCTCGCGGATCAGGTTACGAATGGCCGGCGTGCCGATCATGATCTCGTGGGCCGCCACCCGACCACCACCAATCTTCTTGATCAGCGTCTGCGAGATAACCGCCTGCAACGATTCGGAAAGCATCGAACGAACCATGGACTTTTCCTCGGCCGGGAACACGTCGACGATACGGTCGATGGTCTTGGCCGCCGAGGTGGTGTGCAGGGTGCCGAACACCAGGTGACCGGTTTCCGCAGCGGTCAGCGCCAGGCGGATGGTCTCCAGATCGCGCATCTCGCCGACCAGAATAATGTCCGGGTCTTCACGCAGGGCCGAACGCAGCGCCTCGTTGAAGCCCAAGGTGTCACGATGCACTTCACGCTGGTTGACCAAGCACTTCTTCGATTCGTGAACGAATTCGATCGGGTCTTCCACGGTAAGAATGTGGTGGTACTTGCAGTTGTTCAGGTAGTCGAGCATCGCCGCCAGGGTGGTCGACTTACCCGAACCGGTCGGACCGGTCACCAGCACCAGGCCACGCGGCACATCGGAGATCTTCTTGAAGATCTCGCCCATGCCCAGCTCTTCCATGGTCAGCACCTTGGAAGGAATGGTCCGGAAGACCGCGCCGGCCCCACGGTTCTGATTGAAGGCGTTAACCCGGAAGCGCGCTACGCCGGGCACTTCAAAGGAAAAGTCGGTCTCGAGGAATTCCTCGTAATCCTTGCGCTGCTTGTCATTCATGATGTCGTAGATCAGCGCATGGACCTGTTTGTGATCCATCGGCGGCAAATTGATCCGCCGCACATCGCCATCCACGCGAATCATCGGCGGCAAGCCAGCCGAGAGGTGCAGGTCCGACGCGCCTTGCTTGGCGCTGAAGGCAAGCAGCTCGGTAATATCCATGGGACTCCCCAATCAGATGCAAGCAGGTAGAATGCCGCAGAGCCAAGACGGCCGGGCTATAGAGCGCAAGTAATGTCCACGATAGCAGAGAATATTGCAAAGGTTGCCGCGCGCATCCGTGCGGCAGCGCAAGCCTCGGGACGTGATCCCGCACAGGTACAGCTGCTCGCAGTGAGCAAGACCAAGCCGGCACAGGCCGTGCGCGAGGCTTTCGCCTGCGGCCAGCGCGACTTTGGCGAAAACTATCTGCAGGAAGCGCTGAGCAAGCAGCAGGAGCTGGCCGACCTGCCGATTACCTGGCATTTCATTGGTCCCATCCAGTCCAACAAGACCCGGCCGATTGCCGAACATTTTGCCTGGGTGCATTCGGTAGACCGCCTGAAAATCGCCCAGCGCCTGTCAGAACAGCGCCCGACCAACCTGCCCCCGCTGAAGATCTGCCTGCAGGTCAACATCAGCGGCGAAGCCAGCAAGTCAGGCTGTACACCCGAAGAACTCCCGGCGCTCGCCGCCGCCGTGACCAAGCTGACCAACCTGCAACTCTGCGGTCTGATGGCCATCCCCGAGCCCAGCGACGATCTCGCGCAGCAGCGCGCCGCCTGCGCGCAATTGCGCCAACTGGCGAGCGACCTGCAGCCGCCCCTGGCGACGTTGTCCATGGGCATGAGCCATGACCTGGAAGCCGCCATTGCCGAAGGTGCCACCTGGGTACGCATCGGCACCGCCCTGTTTGGCGCCCGCGACTACGCCACCCCTCACTCTTAAGGAATACCGATGAATTCGCCTCGCATAGCCTTTGTCGGCGCCGGCAACATGGCCACCAGCCTGATCGGCGGCCTGCTCGCCCAGGGTGTCCCGGCCAGCCATATCCGCGCCAGTGACCCCGGTGTAGAGCAACGCAGCCGCCTGAACGCCGAGCACGGCATCGAACTGTTCGCCGACAACCCGGCCGCCATCGCCGAAGCCGATGTCGTGGTGCTGGCGGTCAAGCCCCAGGTGATGAAAGCGGTCTGCCTGGACCTGGCCAGGCATCTCAAGGGGCATGAACTAGTTGTCTCGATCGCCGCCGGCATCAGCTGCGCCAGCCTGGCCAACTGGTTGCGTGCGGAGCGCCCCACTGCGCCGGCCATCGTGCGCTGCATGCCCAATACCCCAGCCCTGCTGCGCCAGGGCGTCAGCGGTCTGTTTGCCACGCCCGAGGTCAGCGCGGCGCAGCGCCAGCTTGCCGAACAACTGCTGGGCGCGGTTGGTCTGGCCCTGTGGCTCGACGAAGAACAACAGATCGATGCGGTTACCGCCCTGTCCGGTAGCGGCCCAGCCTATTTCTTCCTGCTCATCGAGGCCATGACCCAAGCCGGCACACAACTCGGCCTGGATGCGCAAACCGCCGCACGCCTCGCCCAGCACACTGCACTGGGCGCGGCACGCATGGCCGCGGAAAGCCAGGTCGAGGCCGGCGAGCTCCGCCGTCGGGTCACCTCGCCCAACGGCACCACCGAGGCAGCCATTCGCTGCTTCCAGGCGGGCGGTTTCAGCGAACTGGTACAGCAGGCCATGCAGGCTGCCCAGCAACGCTCGGCCGAACTGGCCGCCCAACTCGGCGACTAAACCCGGAGCTTCCCCATGAATGGTTTGAGTACTGCCTTCATCTATGTCATCCAGACGCTCGGCAGCCTGTACCTGCTGATCATCCTGCTGCGTTTCATCCTGCAACTGGTACGCGCCGACTTCTACAACCCGCTCAGCCAGTTCGTGGTGCGCGCCACCCAGCCGCTGCTCAAGCCGTTGCGCCGGCTGATTCCCGGCCTGGCCGGCCTGGACATCGCCTCGCTGGTGCTGGCTATCGGCGTGCAGCTGCTGCTGATGATCGTCACCCTGCTGTTGATGGGCATCGACGTTGGCGGGCATCTCGCGCAACTGCTGGTGTGGTCGCTGATCGGTGTGACTTCGCTGTTTCTCAAGGTGTTCTTCTTCGCCCTGATTGTCAGCGTGATCCTCTCCTGGGTCGCACCGGGCAGCTACAACCCGGCGGCACAACTGGTCAACCAGCTGTGCGAACCATTGCTGGCACCGATTCGCCGCCTGCTGCCCAACCTGGGCGGGCTGGACATTTCACCGATCTTTGCGTTTATCGCACTGAACCTTTTGGACATGCTGGTGATTGGCAACCTGGTCGTCATGACCGGCATGCCCAAGGCGCTCAGCCCGTTCATCTGATAAGCTACTTTCGCTGGGACGGCGCCGATCTGTTGCTCGACTGTCACCTGCAGCCCAAGGCCAGCAAGGATGAATTTGCCGGGCTGCATGGTGAGCGCCTGAAAATCCGCATCAGTGCCCCGCCGATCGACGGCAGGGCCAATGCCCAGCTACTGGCGTTCATCGCCAAGGCTTTTGGCGTGGCGAAAAGCCAGGTCAGCCTGGATAGTGGCGACAGCAGCCGGCAAAAGCGCGTACGCATCCAGGCGCCCCGCCAACTCCCTGAGCTGCCCGGCCTGGCACCCGCATCCTGAGTGGTTACGCAGGCGGCAGACTGCCACGCATTGACGCTGGCCTCGCGCTCTCCATAATGCAAGCACCGCCGACCAGGTCGACATACGTCCGGAGAGATTGCCATGAGCATGGAACGACTCAGCCAGCAGGTCGATGCCTATGTCGCCTGGAAGCGCGAACTGATCCGCGAGATCACCCGCTACCGCAGCTGGCTGGAACACAACCGGCTGAACTCCGAGACGCTGACCGCCAAGCTGGAGCGTGCGCTCAAGCTGTTGCGCACCGACCACATCACCCTGGCCTTCGTTGGTGAGTTTTCGCGCGGCAAGACCGAGCTGATCAACAGCCTGTTCTTCTCCGAATACGGCCAGCGCATGTTGCCCTCGCAGGCCGGGCGCACCACCATGTGCCCCACCGAGCTGTTTTTCGACCCACGCAGCGAACGCTCCTGCATCCGCCTGCTACCCATCGAGACACGCAGCAGCGCCGCCAACATCGCGCAGTTCAAACGCATCCCGCGCTATTGGGTGAATATTCCCTTGGACAGCAGCGATCCGGCCAACATGGCCCAGGCCTTTGCCCAGGTCGCACGCAGCAAAGCCATGCCGGTGGAGCAGGCCATCCAACTGGGCTTCCACCCCGACGGCCTGGAACCGGCCGGCAAACCGGGACAGGTACTGGTGCCGGCCTGGCGCCATGCGCTGATCAACTTCGATCACCCGCTGCTGCGCCAGGGCCTGCGCATCCTCGATACGCCCGGACTCAACGCCCTGGGCAGCGAGCCCGAGCTGACCCTGTCGATGCTGCCCAACGCCCAGGCCATTCTGTTCCTGCTGGCCACCGACACCGGGGTCAGCGCCAGCGACATGGCCATCTGGCAAAACCATATTCGCCAACTGGATGAAAACACCCAGAGCAGTCTGTTTGCTGTGCTCAACAAGATCGACATGCTATGGGATGACCTGGCCGGAGAAGCCAAGATCGCCCAGAGCATCGAGCAGATGCGCCAGAGCACTGCCAAGCAACTGGGCATCGACGCCGATAACGTGCTGCCGCTGTCCGCCAAGCAAGCGCTGCTGGCCAAGGTGCGTGGCGACCGCGCGCTGCTCGCGCGCAGCCGTATGGCCGATCTCGAGCACCTGCTCTGTGAACGCATCGTTGCGCAAAAGGAACGCCTGCTCGAAGAGCGCGTGGTCAACCAGGTGCTGGCCCTGCTCAACAACAGCCAGCATGCCCTCGCCCTGCGCCTGGAGAAAGTCCGCCAGCAACAGCAACTGCTGGAAAACCACCAGCAGGACAATGGCCAGTTGCTTTTCGAACTGACCGCCAGCACCAAGGAAGAACATGCCCAGCACCATCGGCGCCTGCTGGGCCTGAAAACCAATCAACGCCTGCTCAAACGCCAGGGCGACCTGCTCTGTCAGGCGCTGCGTGCCGAACAACTCGACCAGCAGCTCAGCCTGCTCAGCGACAGCCTGAACGGTAGCTGGACGACCCTGGGCATCCAGCAGGCCATCCTGCGTTTCTTCGACAGCATCGAGCATGATCTGGACAGCTTTGCCAGCGAAGCGGAACAGGCCAACCGCATGGTTGCGGCCATCTACCAACGGCACAACCAGGATAATCCGCTGCACGGCGTCGATGCCCCGCAGTTCAACAGCAAGCGCTACCAGCGCGAGCTCGGCCAACTGCGCCAGAAAGCCGACCAGTTCCGCCTGCAGCTAAAGACCCTGCTGACCGAGCAGCGCACCCTGAGCCGACGCTTTTTTACCACCCTGGTGCAGGAAGTGGTCAGCCTGCACAAGCGCCTGCGCGAGGATGCCCGGCAGTGGGCCGGCGACGCCCTGATGCCGCTGATGCAGTACACCCTGGAGCACAAGCAACTGCTGGAAAGCCATATGCTGCGCCTCAAGGCCCTGGCCCAGGACACCCAGCAGGCACGCCAGCGTGGTCAGCAACTGGCGCGCTACAGCAGTGAACTGGAGCAGCAACTGGCCCAGGCCAACGACATGCTGCGCCAGCTGCGCCGCCCGGCGCCCATCCAGCGCCAGGGCAAGGTGGTCAGCCTGCCACAGGCGGCACGCCAGGACTCCGGCGAGGCCTGACACCGCGTATTGCACAGCCTTGCCGCTGGCCTTCACGCTCTTTAGACTGGCGCCTCCGTCTAGCAAGAGCAGGGTCCGATGCCCGCAGTGTTCCCCGCCGACTCCGTTGGCCTGGTCAGTCCCCAGCGACTGGCCTTCCAGCAACCGCTGGCCCTGGCCTGTGGCCGCCAGCTGGACAGCTACGAACTGGTGATCGAAACCTATGGCCAGCTCAACAGCCAGGCCAGCAACGCCGTGCTGATCTGCCATGCCCTCTCCGGGCATCACCATGCCGCGGGCTACCACAGCGTGGACGAACGCAAGCCCGGCTGGTGGGACAGCTGCATCGGCCCCGGCAAGCCCATCGACACCAACAAGTTCTTCGTGGTCAGCCTCAACAACCTGGGCGGCTGCAACGGCTCGACCGGCCCGAGCAGCCTCAACCCGGCGACCGGCAAGCCCTATGGGGCGGATTTCCCGGTGATTACCGTGGAGGACTGGGTGAACAGCCAGGCCCGCCTGGCCGACCACCTGGGCATCCACCAATGGGCCGCGGTAGTGGGCGGCAGCCTGGGCGGCATGCAGGCCCTACAGTGGAGCATCAGCTACCCGGAACGGCTGCGGCATTGCGTATGCATCGCCTCGGCGCCCAAGCTCTCGGCACAGAACATCGCCTTCAATGAAGTCGCCCGCCAGGCCATTCTGTCCGACCCCGACTACCACGAAGGGCGCTTCCAGGAACTTGGCACCATTCCCAAGCGCGGCCTGATGCTGGCGCGCATGGTTGGCCATATCACCTACCTGTCCGATGACGCCATGGGCGAAAAATTCGGGCGCGAGCGCAAGAGCGCCACGCACAACTATGACCTGCACAGCGTCGAGTTCCAGGTAGAGAGCTACCTGCGTTATCAGGGCGAAGAGTTCTCCGGACGCTTCGACGCCAACACCTACCTGCTGATGACCAAGGCCCTCGACTACTTCGACCCGGCGGCGGCCCATGAGGGCGACCTGGCGCGCACGCTGAGCGTCGCCCAAGCCGACTTCTGCGTATTGTCCTTCACCACCGACTGGCGCTTTTCGCCGGCCCGCTCGCAGGAAATCGTCAACGCGCTGATGGCCGCCAAGAAAAACGTCTGCTACCTGGACATCGACGCTCCGCAGGGCCACGACGCCTTCCTGCTGCCCATCCCCCGCTACCTGCAGGCCTTCAGCGCCTACATGCAGCGCATCGAGGTATAAGTCATGCGTGCCGATCTGGAGATCATCCAGCACTGGATACCTGCCGGCAGCCGCGTGCTCGACCTGGGCTGCGGCAACGGCGAACTGCTCGCCTGGCTGCGTGAGCACAAGCAGGTCAGCGGCTATGGCCTGGAAATCGACCCGGACAACATCGCCCACTGCATCGAGCGCGGCGTCAACGTCATCCAGCAGGATCTCGACCAGGGCCTCGGCAACTTCGCCAGCGACAGCTTCGACGTGGTGGTCATGACCCAGGCGCTGCAAGCTGTGCATTACCCCGACCGGATCCTCGACGAGATGCTGCGGGTGGGCAAGACCTGCATCATCACCTTCCCCAACTTCGGTCACTGGCGTTGCCGCTGGTACCTGGCCAGCAAGGGGCGCATGCCGGTTTCCGACTTCCTGCCCTATACCTGGTACAACACACCGAACATCCACTTCTGTACGTTCAAGGACTTCGAGGCGCTGTGTCACCAGCGCCAGCTGCGCGTCCTCGATCGCCTGGCGGTCGATCGCCAGCACCGCCACAGCACGGCCAGCCGTCTATGGCCTAACCTGCTGGGTGAAATCGGTATCTACCGTATTAGTCGTGTCTAGGAGAGTTCCCATGCGTGCCCTGTTGCTTTGCCTGCTGACCCTCAGCCTGTCGCTACCTGCCAGCGCCGAACGCCTGCAACGTTTCGGTGAGCTGGAAGTGCACTACAGCGTGTTCAACTCGACCTTTCTGCAACCGGATATCGCCGCCGCCAGTGGCCTGGAGCGCAGCAAGCAGCGCGGTGTCATCAATATCGCCCTGCGCAAGGGCAGCCAGGCCCAAGCCGGCACGGTCAGCGGCCAGGTGCGTAACCTGCTTGGCCAGCGCAGCCCACTGACCTTCCGCGAGCAGCGCGAAGGCGAGGCCATCTATTACTTGGCACAGTTCACCATCGACAGCCGTGAACAACTGGTCTTTGAACTGCAGGTACAAGGCAATGGCGGGCCGGCGCATACGCTGACCTTCACCCAGGAAGTCTTCGCGGATTGATCCCTATGCAGCTCAACGAATTGGTACTGGCCAGCCACAACGCCGGCAAGCTCAAGGAACTGCAGGACATGCTCGGCGAACATGTACGGCTGCGCTCGGTCGGCGAGTTTTCCCGCGAGGAGCCTGAGGAAACCGGCCTGTCGTTTGTCGAGAACGCCATCCTCAAGGCGCGTCATGCTGCGCGCCTGAGCGGCCTGCCGGCACTCGCCGACGACTCCGGGCTGGCCGTCGATGCCCTCGGCGGCGCACCAGGCATCTACTCGGCACGCTATGCCGATGGCCAGGGCGATGCCGCCAACAATGCCAAGCTGCTGCAAGCACTGCGCGAGGTGCCCGAGGCACAGCGTAGTGCCCAGTTCGTCTGTGCCCTGGCGCTGGTCCGGCATGCCGACGACCCGTTGCCGATCATCTGCGAAGGGCTCTGGCAGGGTCGTATCCTGCAGGCTCCGCGCGGCAGCAACGGCTTCGGCTACGACCCGCTGTTCTGGGTCGAGGAGCGCCAGTGCAGCAGCGCCGAACTGGACAAAGCCAGCAAGAACCAGCTCAGTCACCGCGCCCGCGCCATGCAGTTGCTCAAGCAGCGGCTGGGGCTATGAATGCGCCACGCCAGCCGGCGCCGGCCACGGCGCTGAGTGAGCGGCCCGCAGTCAGCGCGTCTTTCGAGCTGCCGCCGCTCTCGCTGTACGTGCACATCCCCTGGTGCGTGAAGAAATGCCCGTACTGCGATTTCAACTCGCATGCTGCCGGCCCCAGCCTGCCGGAAGAGGCATACGTCGATGCGCTGCTGGCCGACCTGGAGGCCGAGCGTGAGCAGGCGCAAGGACGCCCGCTGCGCTCGATCTTCTTCGGTGGCGGCACGCCCAGCCTGTTTTCCGCCAAGGCACTGGGACGCTTTCTCGACGGCGCGCAACAACGCCTGTCCTTCAGCGAGGACATCGAAATCACCCTGGAGGCCAACCCCGGCACCTTTGAGCAGGCCAAATTCACCGCCTACCGCCAGCTCGGCATCAATCGCCTGTCGATCGGCATCCAGAGCTTTCAGGACAGCAAGCTCAAGGCGCTCGGGCGCATCCATGATGGCGGCGAAGCCGTGCGCGCCGCCGACATGGCACGCGCCGCCGGTTTCGACAATTTCAACCTCGACCTGATGCACGGCCTGCCCGAGCAGACGCTGGAAGAAGCACTCGCCGACCTGCATCTGGCGATCGCCCAGCAGCCCAGCCACCTGTCCTGGTACCAGCTGACCATGGAGCCCAACACACAGTTCTGGAGCCAGCCGCCGAGCCTGCCGGAAGATGACATTCTCTGGGACATCCAGGAGGCCGGCCAGGCTCTGCTCGCCGAACAGGGCTACGCGCAGTACGAAACCTCGGCCTATGCCCGGCCACAGCGCCAGGCGCGGCATAACCTCAATTACTGGACCTTTGGCGACTTCATCGGCATTGGCGCCGGAGCCCACGGCAAGCTCAGCCACGCCGACGGACGCATCCAGCGCACCTGGAAGACCCGTCTGCCCAAGGACTACCTGGCCAGCGCACAACGCCAGCAGGCCGGGGCCCGCTGGCTGGACGCGCAGGAACTGCCCTTCGAATTCCTGATGAACGCCCTGCGCCTGAGCGACGGCGTACCCAGTAGTCTGTTCAGCCAGCGCACCGGGCTGCCCCTCGCGCATCTTGACGCGGCACGCCAACGCGCCGAGCAGCAGGGGCTGCTCAATCCCGACCCACAGCGTCTGCAGGCCAGCCCCCGCGGGCAGCTGTTTCTCAACGACCTGCTGCAACTGTTTCTGTGAAGACAAGGACCGCCCATGGATATGCTTCTCGACCTGATCGTCAACCTGTCACGCTGGAGCCGCGGCCACCTCTACGACATCTCCCTGGCTATCATGGCAACCCTCTTCGTGCTGTTCGGCCCAGGACTCAATGCCTGGGTGCAACGCAGCATCGGTTCACTCAATTTCATCCTGCGCACGCTGATCTTCGTTATCGTCTGCGCGGTCGGCTACGGCCTGGCCATCGTCTTCCTCACCCCCTGGCTGGCCAAGGGACTGGCGCACTTCAATAACTTCACCTTGTCGCCGGTGCTGCTGCTGGTGTTCTTTATCATCGGCATACTCGCCGACCGCAGCTGACCAGTCGCTCAGCTTTTTCGCCACCTGCGCAAGCATTTTGCCAAGCGGTTCCGCAACGGCCGCGAACTGTCACACCCTGGCACTGCGATGCTGCTCGCCAAAGCGGCATACTCGCCTGCAGTAGCTGCCAGGCCGTGATGCAACCAGCGAACTCGGCACGCCTCCCTCCCTAGACTGCGCAGCGCAACCTCACTCCCACAAGGAAACGCTGCATGTCAAAAACCTGGATCGCCGCCGCGGTGGCCACGGCCGTCGTCGGTGGTGCACTCGGTGTGCTGCTCGCCGAACAACCCACGCCCCTGCAAGCGGAAGACAGCCTTGGGCAACCGCCTGCAGTTACGCCAGCCGCCCTGCCTGAGCGTACTCAGCTGCCGCTCAGCGCACAGCCCAAGCACAGCCCCGGTGACCTACCTAGCGAGCGCGTATTGTGGAACGCCGACAGCCTGCGTGAAGAGCACGCGCAAGGGCTCACCCAGTACTACACCCAGATCAATCCACAACTGTTGCAGGACCTGCAGCAGGGCCAGGTCGTCAGTCTGGCCTTGCCTGGCCATGCACAGGTATTGCGCGCCACGCTGAGCCAGACCCGCAATACCGGGGACAGCGCGGTGTGGCATGGCGCGCTGGGCGAAGACGATGATCTGGAAAGCCTGACCCTGGTGCGCGGCAAGCTGGAAACCCATATCAGCGTAGCCACCCGCGACGGCAGCCTGGCCATCATCATCGACAACGCCACCGGCAAGACACAGATCACCGACGAGAACCAACTGGTACTGCGCGCCGACCCTAACGACCACCTGCACTACGACCACCAAGAGCTGGCCCCGCTGCCGCCGCCCAGCCAGGGCTGAAACAAGGAAAATTCCATGAACAAAACGCAATGGCTATCCGCCCTGGCGCTCGCCATGGCCGCCCACAGCGCCCAGGCCAACCCGCAGATCGTCGACATCATGGTGCTCTACACCAAGGATGCCCAGGCGCTGCCCAACGGCCGCGATATCGACGCGCGCATCGCCAGCTATATCGAATACGCCAACAATGCCTATGCCAAGAGTGGCGCCAACCTGCGCCTGCGCCTGGTACACAAGCAGTTGCTGGATTGGGCCGACTACTACGACGTGTCATCCAGCAACCTCAACAAGTTCACCTACGACAGCCGGGTACAACGCTTGCGGGAACAATACGGCGCGGACCTGGTGCAACTGGTCAACCGTACCACCCAGGGCCAGGGCTACGGCGTCTGCGGCATCGCCTGGATGGGCAGCGGCAGCAAGAACAGCGACCGCTTCAACAACGGGGCCAAGGAAATGGCCTATGGCCTGACCGGGGTTGACTGCAGCCTCAGCACCTTTGCCCACGAGGCCGGGCACAATATGGGCCTGCGCCACTCCTACGAGCAGGACCAGCAGGAAGGCTATTACAGCAACAACGGGCACAGCGGCACCCACGAATGGAGCCGTGGTTATGGCGTGCAGGGCCAGTACAGCACCATCATGGCCTACCCGCAGGTCTTCGGCGCCCGCCGTCAGGCCCCGGTATTCTCCAACCCGCAACTCAGCGACAGCGATTGCAGCAACCGTCCATGTGGCGAACATGAGCGAGCCGATGCCGTTCGTGCCCTCAACGCCATGGCCGCACAGATCGCCGCATTCCGTGCCACCCAGGTACCCGTTACTGGCAATCCGGGTGGCACCACTCCACCACCGGCCGAATTGCCCTGGTGCAGCAAGCCGGCACTCAAGAGCCTGGTCGACAATGGCGAATTCAACACCGGCGAGGGTTGGCGCAGCCTGTTTGGCCAGGGTCGCCTGAGCCTGGTGAATGTCGCGCTGAACTGCCGCGACAATGCCTTGCAGATGGAGACCCAGGGCTTCGATGCGCTGGTCACGCCAATCGGCGCGCTAAACCGCGGCAGCCAGTACCGATTGCGCGCCAAAGCCATGCTCAAGGCACGCGACAGCCGGGAAAATGTCCGCCTGGCCATCCTCCAGGAGCTCAACGACGGACGGCTCAGCTACAGCGCCGAACAGTCGGTCAGCCTGTCGCTCACCGGCAACGAGTTCTCCCGCCTGGAACGCAACTTCACCTTCCAGCCCGCAGCAGACGCACGCAGCACCTATGTTGCCCTGTGGAGCGATAGCGGCAG
Organism: Pseudomonas fluvialis; assembly: GCF_002234375.1. Taxonomy (GTDB): domain Bacteria; phylum Pseudomonadota; class Gammaproteobacteria; order Pseudomonadales; family Pseudomonadaceae; genus Aquipseudomonas; species Aquipseudomonas fluvialis. Next base: position 103,198 of record NZ_NMQV01000004.1, on the reverse strand, counting down.
TAGCCTGCTGATCGACGAAGTCGAACTGGTCGAGGCGCAGGCCGCCACGCCACCGGCTCCACCGTTCCCCAGCCAACTCAGCTGGAGCTTCGAGAATGGCATCGACGGCTGGTCGGGCTTCCACGGCAAGATCCGCGCCAGCAGTTATGCACGCAGCGGCAAGCGCGCCCTGGAAGCCTACCTTCGGCAGTATGAAGGCTCGGGCGCCAGCATCAATCTGCTTGGCCAGGTGCAGCCCGGCGCACGCTATCAGCTCTCGGTGGACCTGGCGATTGGCCGCAGCAGTGGCAGCAGCGCGGTAGCCTACGCCTACCTGTATGTCGAAGACAGCCAGGGCCGCGGTCAACACCTGAGTCTTGGCCAGCGCGCCACTCGGGCGGGCCAGTGGAGCACACTGGCTCAGGAGGTGCAGTTGCCGGCAGGCACGCTGCGCCGTGCCGAGCTACTGATCCTTGGCACCCAGCGCAGCCAGTCGCTGTTCATCGACAACGTCAGCCTGCGCAAACGCTAAGCACGCTCCGCGATGAACCAAAAAAAAGCCCGTATCCGGGGATACGGGCTTTTTTATTAACCGCTGAACCGTGAACCGCGATCAGTTGCCTTCGCGGCGCAGCGCCTGGGCAGTGAAATCACGCGGGCGCAGTTCGGCAGAGAAATCGTACATCGGCTCGTTGTTGTCCAGGCCGTCGACGAAGTAGCGACCACCCTTCAGGTCGTAGATGGTCTCCAGGGTGCTCATGAACATCGGCACGTCGTAGTAATTGATCGAATGGGCTTCCTGCAGGCCATTCAGCTCGCCGTTCTTGTTGTACAGGTCGACGGCGAGGATCTGCCAGCTGTCCTCGTCAATGTAGAAACGACGCTTGGCGTAGGGATGGCTGAAACCGGTACGCAGCGTGGCCTCGACCACCCAGACACGGTGCAGCTCATGACGCAGCAGCGCCGGATTAACGTGTTTCTCCTGGAGAATATCGGTGTACGGAATACCTTTCTGGTGCAGCGCATAGCTGTTGTAGGGCATGAGCATTTCACGCTTGCCAAGCAGCGCCCACTGATAACGATCCGGTGCACCGTTGTACATATCCACTACGTCAGCGGTGGCCATGCCGCTGGTATCCGGCTGCAGGCTGTCATAGGCGAGCATCGGCAAACGACGCACGCGACGCTCACCACGGTTGAACCGCCAGGCTTTGCGGATCGACAGCACCTGATCCAGGGTTTCCTGCACGACCAGCGCATTACCGGCCAGCTTGGACGGTGCCACCACACGGTACTTGTAGAAGAACAGGGTGTTGTCCAGATCGCGCAGGCTTACCCCTTCACGGCCGTACACGAAATAGATCTCGCGCTCCAGCTTGAGCAGGTTGTAGGCACCACTGGCCAATACAGCCGCCTGATTGGTGACATAGCGGAACTGGTCGCCGCGGTAACGCATGATGTGGTTCCACACCACCTCCAGGCCTTCCTGGGGAATCGGGAAGGGAATCCCCGAGGCGGCCCCTTCCACACCATTACCACCGGAGATCATCTGCGCATTCTGCGCGTTGTAACGGGTGGCATCGTAGATACGCTGCGGCATCGAGGCACTCCGACGGGTCGGAAATACCCGCAGGTTGTAGCCAGGGTAGGTTTTCAGCAGCGCCTTGTGGCCTTCGCTGAGCTGCTGTTCATACTGCCCCATGTTGCCGGCATCCACCTGGAACAGCGGGCTGTCGGCCTTGAACGGGTCGGGATGGTGCATACCCGGCTGATACTCCGCCGGCGGCGTGGTGATTCCGCCCTCCCAGGACGGAATGCTGCCGCTGGCATTACCCGCCTTCTCGGCGCCCAGCGGTGTCAGGTCAGCCCCCAGGCGCGCTGCCTGCACGGCGTCGACCTTGGCTTGAACGGGCAGCGCACAGGCCGCCAACAGCAATAGTGCCAATCGCTTCATCACAACATTCTCCTCGCAGCGGCCGTGGGCCGTACTTCTTGTTGGCTCGTGAGCGGCGCTCGGCGAACCCATCCTGAACATGGTGGAGCAGGTGAGGCCATCCTGGTGCCGGGTAATCCCAGTCTAGTCGTTTATCCCTGTGAGCGGCGTACGCCCTTGGTATATCAGTGCTCGCGGCGGAACTTGAGGTCCCACACGCCATGACCCAGGCGCTCACCGCGGCGCTCGAACTTGGTCACCGGGCGCTCTACTGGGCGTGGAATGTAACCGCCATCGACCGCCAGGTTACGATAGCCCGGCGCGGCATTCATCACCTCGAGCATGTGTTCGGCATACGGCTGCCAGTCGGTGGCCATGTGCAATACACCGCCGACTTTCAGTTTTTGCCGCACCAACTGCGCCCATTCCGGCTGGACGATGCGCCGCTTGTTATGCCGGGCCTTGTGCCAGGGGTCAGGAAAGAACAGCAGCACGCGATCCAGGCTGGCATCCGCCACGCAGTCACGCAGCACTTCCAGCGCATCGCAGCTATACACACGGATATTCTCCAACTGCTGTGTCAGCATGCCGTTGAGCAACGCACCAACGCCGGGGCGGTGCACTTCCACACCAATGAAGTCCTCGTCAGGCGCCGCAGCGGCCATCTCCAGGGTCGCCTGACCCATGCCAAAGCCGATCTCGAAGGTACGCGGCGCCTGACGACCGAATACCTCATCGAAGTCCTGCAGGCCGGCGGCCAGCTCCAGACCAAAACGCGGCCAGCCCAGCTGCAGGCCACGCTGCTGACCTTCGGTCATGCGCCCCGCACGCATGACGAAGCTTTTGATGGCGCGCATCGGCCGCGCCGCGTCGGGGGTAGTTTCTTCGTTCATCAAATAACCTGCGCACGCACCGCGCTGCCCGGCCGGCGACCGGGCGCACGGCAGCAATAGTTAGCGGATCAGACCTTCCAGTGGCGACGAGGCACTGGCATAGAGTTTCTTCGGCATGCGTCCAGCCAGGTAGGCGAGGCGCCCGGCGATCACCGCATGGCGCATGGCGGCGCCCATCTGTATGGGGTCACCGGCATGCGCGATGGCGCTGTTCATCAGCACCGCATCACAGCCCAACTCCATGGCGATGGTGGCATCCGAGGCTGTGCCCACACCGGCATCCACCAGCACCGGCACCTTGGCTTCTTCAAGAATGATCTGCAGGTTGTAGGGATTGCAGATACCCAGGCCGGTGCCGATCAACCCGGCCAACGGCATGACGGCGATACAGCCCATCTCGGCCAGTTGGCGGGCGATGATCGGGTCATCGCTGGTGTAGACCATCACATCGAAGCCTTCCTTGACCAGCACTTCGGCGGCCTTGAGCGTCTCGATGACATTGGGGAAAAGGGTCTTCTGGTCAGCCAGTACCTCCAGCTTGACCAGCGTGTGGCCGTCCAGCAGCTCACGGGCCAGCCGGCAGGTGCGCACCGCATCCTGGGCATCGAAGCAGCCGGCGGTATTTGGCAGGATGGTGTAACGCTCGGGGCTGATCACATCGAGCAAATTGGGCTCGCCGGGATGCTGTCCGATGTTGGTGCGGCGCACCGCCACGGTGACGATTTCCGCGCCACTGGCTTCGATGGCCAGGCGAGTTTCCTCGAGGTCCTTGTATTTGCCGGTACCCACCAGCAGACGGGACGCATAGCTGCGACCAGCGAGCACGAAGGGTTTGTCGCTACGAGCTTGACTCATGGAAACTCCTTGCGCGGCTGTTCAGCCGCCACCAATGGCATGCACCACTTCGACCCGGTCACCGGGCTGCAAGCGATGCTCGGCATGTGCGCTGCGCGGCACGATGTCCAGGTTGACCTCAACCGCCACACGCCGCCCGGCCAACTGCATCAGCTCAAGCAGATCAGCCAGGCTACTGCCGGGTGCTAGTTCAACGGGACTGCCATTTACTTCAATCAGCATGACCGAATAATCAGAAAAAGCCGGGGCGGCATTCTAATCGACCACAACGTTGCACGCTATCCACGCGGCAGTCGCCAGGCGGCCAGGCTCACGGCCAACCAACCGGCGACCAGGCAAAGGCCGCCCAGCGGCGTGAGCAGGCCCACCGGCCAGCCCCACAGCACCCGTGCATAAAGACTGCCACTGAACAGCAGCATACCCAGCAACCAGGCCGCACTGGCCAGACGCAGGTAAAGCGAGGACTGACGCAGCAACCACAGGCCGACCAACAACAGCGCCAGGCTATGCCACTGCTGGTAATGCACTGCCGTCTGAAAAACCGCTAGGTGCTGCTCACTGAGCCGCGCGCGCAGGCCATGCGCGGCAAAAGCCCCGAGCAGGACACTGGCCGCACCACTCAGACCGGCCAGCACAACTACGATTCGCGTCATGGACTTTCCTTCGCCAAACTGCAGCTGCCTATAATCGCCCACCCCGGACTGAATGACCAACCCTGCATGTTGCGCACCCTGCTCCGTCGACTGCTGAACATCTTCCTGCTGCTCCTGCTCGGCAGTGCCTTGTTAGTGCTCGCCCTACGCTGGATCGACCCGCCCGGCAGTGCGCTGATGGTCGAGCGCAAGCTGGAAGCCTGGCGACAGGGCGAAAGCCTGCAACTGCAGCGTCAATGGCGCGACTGGCAACAATTGCCGGATGACCTGAAGATGGCGGTGATCGCCGCCGAAGACCAGAAATTTGCCAGCCATGCCGGCTTCGATCTGCACGCTATCCGCGCCGCCCTGGCACACAACCAGCAAGGCGGCAGCCTGCGGGGTGCCAGCACCCTCAGCCAGCAGGTCGCCAAGAACCTGTTCCTCTGGTCCGGGCGCAGCTGGCCTCGCAAGGCCCTGGAAGCCTGGTTCACTGCCCTGCTGGAAGCCCTGCTACCCAAGGAGCGCATCCTCGAGCTGTACCTCAACAGCGCCGAATGGGGGCCCGGCATCTTCGGCGCCGAAGCGGCCGCGCGTCACCATTTCGCAAGCGGCGCACCCTACCTGTCGCGTCAGCAGGCTACCCTGCTGGCCGCCATCCTGCCCAATCCGCTCCAACGCAGCGCTCGCCAGCCAAACGCCGCTACGCTGCGCCGCGCAGCCTGGATCAGCCGGCAGATGCGCCAACTGGGGGGCAGCCATTACCTGCAACAGATGCACAACAGCCACTGGTCACAGCGGTTGTTCACGCCATGAACGCCGGGGCTGCGCCAGCAGTCCCTGCACCTGCTCATCGACCAGCTGTGCAGTCAGCGCCCACTGCGGGTAGACCCAGGCCAGCCCCTCCGACAGCTCCAGCCGCAGGCGTGGCTTACCAAGACTGGCCGCCAGCTGTTCCGCCGAGACACTGTGCAAGGGCTGCAGGCTGAGGCTGCTGACCGGCAGTTCAGCCCATTGCACGGGCCACTCGCCGGTTAACGCCTGCTCGGCATCCGCCGCCATGCCCGCCAGCACGGGTTGCAGGCGCTCTGCCCAGCTGGCCGACCACTGCAGTTCAGCCTGCAGACGCCAGCCCGCCTGCTCGGCACGCCACAGCAAGCGCGCCTGCGGCTGCCCGGCCTGCAGCCACAGCTGCCCCGCCTGCACTTCCTGCAAGGTCACCAGACGCAACCGCGCATCGGCCAGCGGGTCGAGGAGTCGTACCTGCCAGTCCTGCAGCTCGACCAGCGGCTGCGCCGCACGTCCCAGCCAGAGGGCCAGGGTGAAGATGGCCGAAGCCAGCAGCGCGTAGAACAGCAGATGTTGCACTCGAAGGGCCTGTCGCCACATGCGTGATTTTCCCGGACGTTAGACAGCAAAAAGCCGCACCAAGGTGCGGCTCTGTGCTGCCTGGAATGCTTACGCCTGAATCGAGCCCTTGAGCTTGTTCATGGCATTTTTTTCCAGCTGGCGGATACGCTCTGCAGAAACCTGATACTTGGCCGCCAGATCATGCAGGGTCGCCTTCTCCTCGGCCAGCCAGCGCTGGTAGAGAATATCGCGGCTGCGCTCGTCAAGCTTGTCCAGCGCCTCATGCAGGTGACCACTGGCGCTGTCACTCCAGTCAGCTTCTTCCAGTTGGCGGGCCGGATCATAGCGGTGGTCTTCCAGATAATGCGCAGGCGCCTGGAAGGCCGTGTCGTCGTCTTCGTCACAGCCCGGATCGAAGGCCATATCCTGGCCATACAGGCGGCTTTCCATCTCGCGCACTTCGCGCGCCTCGACACCCAGGCTCTGTGCCACGGCGTTGACTTCTTCGTTGTTCAGCCAGGCCAGCTTCTTCTTCTGCCCGCGCAGGTTGAAGAACAGCTTGCGCTGTGCCTTGGTGGTAGCGACCTTGACGATGCGCCAGTTGCGCAGGATGAACTCGTGGATTTCGGCCTTGATCCAGTGCACGGCAAAGGACACCAGGCGCACCCCCATTTCCGGGTTGAAGCGCTTGACCGCCTTCATCAGCCCGACGTTGCCTTCCTGGATCAGGTCGGCCTGGGCCAGGCCATAGCCGGCATAGCTCTTGGCGATGTGCACAACGAAACGCAGGTGCGCCAGCACCATCTGCCGGGCGGCTTCGAGATCCTGCTGGTAGTACAGGCGTTCGGCCAGCTCGCGCTCCTGTTCTACGGAGAGCAGCGGGATGCCGTTGACCGCATGCACGTAGGCCTCGAGGTTGGCACCCGGAGCCAGGGCATAGACAGGTTGCAGGGAAGTACTCATGCGAATCCTCCGATTCACGAAACTCGCGCAGTGTAGCACTGGCGGGTTTGACGGCAAGCCTGTGGATAAGTTCCGTAACGCATTAGCGTAAAACCCCTGCTAGCGCGGCTGCAGCTCCGACAGGTGGCGCGCCACGGCCAGCCAGGCACCGATATAGCCGAGGAAAATGGCCCCCAGCAACAACGACAGGCCATCGTCCAGTGGCACCCCCTGCAAGGCGAAGTCACTGCCGTACAGGCCGGCCAGGCGCACTACCGCCGCATTCAACCAGTCCAGGCCGAAGGCCAGCACCAGCCAGGCCAGCAGGCCGGCACCCGTGCCGTACAGCGCGCCCATATAAAGGAAGGGGCGGCGCACATAGGCATCGGTGCCCCCCACCAGCTTGATGATTTCGATCTCGCTGCGCCGGTTCTCGATATGCAGGCGAATGGTGTTGCCGATCACCAGCAGCAAGGCAAGGATCAACAGCAGGCTAAGACCGAACACAAAGTGATCACCCAGACCGAGAATCGCCCCCAGACGCTCCACCCACTGCAGGTCCAGCTGCGCCTGCTGCACGCCAGGCAGCTCCGCCAGACGCAGGCGCAACGCTTCCAGCGCGGCCTTGTCGACCTCTTTGGGGGTCACCAGAATCACCGCCGGCAAGGGGTTTTCCGGCAATTCCTTGAGCGCCTCACCCAGCCCGGATTGCTGCTGGAACTCTTCCAGCGCCTGGCTGCGACTGATCCACTCGGCCTCGGCGACATCATCCAGCGCAGCAATTTCATCGCGCAGGCGCGGCCCTTCGCGCTCGTCGAGCGACAGCTGCAGGTACAGGGAAATCTGCGCCGCCTTCTGCCATGAGCCGCCCAGCCGCTCGACGTTATCCAGCAGCAGGGCCAGACCCATCGGCAGCGACAGGGCAATGGCCATCACCAGGCAGGTGAAGAAACTGCCAACCGGCTGGCGCGCCAGGCGTCGCAGGCTGTCCAGCAGGCTGGCACGATGACTTTCCAACCAGGCATTCAGCAGCTCGCGGCTGCTCGGCTCATCACCCTGGGCGACCGGCTTGCTGGCCACCGACTGTGGATTGGCGCCGACCCGCTGGGCGGCCTGGCGATTGCGTTGTTCGTCCATCAACTGGCCTCCCCATCGCCGATCAGCCGTCCGCGCTGCAAGGTCAGCATGCGATGCCGCATGCGCGCGATCAGCGCCAGGTCGTGACTGGCAATCAGCACCGTGGTGCCCAGACGGTTGATGTCCTCGAACACCCCCATGATTTCTGCAGCCAGACGCGGGTCGAGGTTGCCGGTCGGCTCATCCGCCAGCAGCAGGGCCGGGCGGTGTACCACAGCACGCGCAATGCCGACCCGCTGCTGCTGGCCGGTGGACAGGTCGGCCGGCGACTGCTCAGCCTTGTCACTCAGGCTGACACGCTCCAGGGCCAGGGAGACCCGCTTGGCGATTTCCGGCTTGGACAGGCCGAGGATCTGCAGCGGCAGGGCGACATTATCAAACACCGTACGATCGAAGAGCAGCTGGTGGTTCTGGAAGACCACGCCGATCTGCCGGCGCAAATAGGGAATCTGCGCATTGCTGATCTGTGCCAGGTCCTGCCCTGCCAGCAGCAACTTGCCGCTGCTCGGTCGCTCCATGGCCAACAGCAGGCGCAGCAGGGTGCTCTTGCCGGCACCGGAGTGACCGGTAACGAAGAGAAACTCGCCGCGCCGCACACGAAAGCTCAGTTCATGCAGGCCGACATGGCCATTGGCGTAACGCTTACCCACCTGTTCGAAACGAATCATGGACGCTGATGACCTTCAGGGAAGAGTGAGCAACTCAGTGCTGTTTATCGGCGAACAGCGCCTGGACGAAATCCTTGGCCACGAAGCTGCGCAGGTCGTCGATACCCTCGCCCACACCGATATAGCGAATCGGCAGGCCGAACTGCTTGGCCAGGGCGAAGATCACCCCACCCTTGGCCGTGCCGTCCAGCTTGGTCAGCGCCAGGCCGCTCAGGTTGACCGCCTGGTGGAACTGCCGGGTCTGGTTGATGGCGTTCTGTCCGGTGCCGGCATCCAGCACCAGCAGGGTTTCATGGGGCGCCGATTCGTCGAGTTTGCCGATGACCCGGCGCACCTTCTTCAGCTCCTCCATGAGGTTGTCCTTGGTATGCAGACGACCGGCGGTGTCGGCGATCAGCACATCCATGCCGCGCGCCTTGGCCGCCTGCAGGGCATCGAAGATCACCGAGGCGGAGTCGGCGCCGGTGTGCTGCGCCACCACAGCGATCTGGTTGCGCTCGCCCCATACCTGCAACTGCTCCACGGCAGCGGCGCGGAAGGTATCGCCAGCCGCCAGCATGACTTTCTTGCCATCCTGCTGCAGCTTGCGCGCCAGCTTGCCGATAGTGGTGGTCTTGCCTACGCCGTTCACGCCAACCACGAGGATCACATAGGGCTGCTGCGCGGCCTCGATATTCAGCGGCTGCTCGACCGGCGCCAGCAGGGCGGCCAGTTCTTCCTGCAACGCCTTGTACAGCGCCTCGCTGTCAGCCAATTCCTTGCGCGCCACACGACGGGTGAGGTTCTGCACGATGGCCGTCGTCGCTTCCACCCCCACATCGGCGGTCAGCAGGCGGGTTTCCAACTCATCAAGCAGGTCATCGTCGATCGCCTTCTTGCCGAGGAACAGGCTGGCCATACCCTCGCCCAGGCTGGCGCTGGTCTTGGCCAGGCCTTCCTTGAGACGGGCAAACCAGCCACCCTGGTTGTCACCCGGCTTGGCCTGTTCCTGCTGGACCGGCGCGGCCTCCGCTTGCGGCGGCTCGGCCGGCGGCAGCGGTGCAACCACCACGGGCTCGGCACCGGCATTGATACGGAAGCGACTGAAACTGGGGCGCGGTGCCTCTGCCGTTGCCGGCAAGGCCTGCGGCATATCCTGCGGTGGTTCGACGCTTAGCGCTTCGGCAAGCGGCTGCACAGCAGCAGGCTGGCTGATGGGTTCGACCTGCACGACAGGGGCATCCACAGGCGGCGCTGGCACAACCTCAGGTAGGCCTGGCGCAGCCTCTACCGTCACCTTTGCCGCCACCTCGGGCGCAGTGGCGGCCTGCGCCACCGTGCTCTCTGGCGGCGTGGGCGTTTCACTGGCCGCCTGCACGGCTGTCGGCTCGTCCTGGGGCTTCTTGCGCAGCCAGCCGAACAGCGACTTTTTCTCGGGGTTTTCCGCAGCGGCAGGCGGGGTGTTCTTCTCGTCGGGGGAACCAAACATGCTCAACAGGCTTCTCTGCGGGAGGCAAGGTGCTCGACCGCCCCTTGCGCTGCACATCTACCCCGCCATCCAGCAGCACGCTGCGGGCGGGAACGTTGCGCGCGACTTTACCACTAACCGCCTGCCTGCGCAGTGTTCGCCGTCAGGCGGGCGGGCCCTGCCAGCCAGGCACCAGGCCACGCAGCAGGCTGTCGATCAGCAACGGGCTGTCGGCCAGCGGATCAAACAAGGCACGGTCACGCGTCCAGTCGGTGAACAGGCCAACCAGCTGCGCGTGCAGCGCCCGCGCCGCCAGGACCGGAGTGATCTGCGCATGCAGCAGCGGGCGGCACGCCGGGCTGGCAAACAACTGCTCGACCAGCGCGATGAATTGATTGACGAAGGCGTAGTGGCGGGTTTCCGCCTCGCGCAACTCATCGGTGAACTCGCAGCGGTGCAACAGGATGGTCAATATCCGCCGCTTCTGCGGGTCGCGCGCCAGATTCTGCACAGCCTCCACACACAGCTCGCGCAGCGCCAGCAACGGCTGCTGCGGATCACACTGGCCCAAACGCTCGGCGAGCTGTTCGGGCGGCAGGCGTACGCCGTTGAGCATCTCGTGGAACAGGTGGGCCTTGTTCTCGAAGTGCCAGTACAGTGCCCCGCGCGTCACCCCGGCCACCCGGGCGATCTGCTCCAGTGTGGTGTGTGCCACACCCTGGGCCAGGAACAGCTGTTCGGCAGCCTCCAGCAGCTGCTGGCGGGTCTGCTCGGCCTGTTGTTTGGTACGACGCATAGTGCTGTGCGGAACCTCCACGGTATGCAGAACAGATGCACGACTGGCAAACCCAGGCCGGGCGACTTAACTACAGACAGGCCAGATTTGGCCATAGCGCGTTCAGTGTAACGGTAAAAGGCACGTAAGGCGCCTTTACAAACAGTCGTGTATGTAACAGCATCGCCCACCTTGTCGTTTTTCACCCCTCCCGCAGTGGCACGGCCGACTCCGGGGCGCACTGCCGCCGCATAACCGGGCTACGACCGCCACCAGCCAGGGGTGTTTAACGCTGTACTGCCAACGTGGCCGGCCCCTGGCCCGCCTGAACGGCCAACGCGGAGAGAGACATCCATGCCACTGATTCATCATCGCGCCGCCACAGCGCTATTTTGCCTGGCCCTGGGCCTGCCGCTGACCAGCCTGGCCGCCGGTCCGGGTGGCGACATGCCGCCGCCTGAAGTACATATCGAGGTAGTACAGCCTGCCGACCAGCCGCTGGTCTTCGAATACGCCGCGCGCACCGCCGGCTACCGCGAGGTCGAGGTACGCGCACAGGTCAGCGGCATCCTCCAGGAGCGTACTTACCAGGAAGGTAGCGCCGTCAAGCAGGGTCAGGTGCTGTTTCGCATCGACCCACGCACCTATGCCGCCGCCCTGGCCCGCGCCAAGGCCAGCCTGGCCCAGGAGCAGGCGCGCTTCCGCCAGGCTGAGCGCAACCTCAAGCGCATCGGCGAATTGCAGAAGAAGGGCTACGCCAGCGAAAGCGAACTGGATAACGCCATTTCCAGCTTCGAACAGAGCAAGGCCAATATCCAGGCGGCCGAAGCCGAGGTCCTGTCACGACAGATCGACCTCGACTACACCACGGTGAAGGCGCCCATCTCCGGCATCACCAGCAAGGAAACCCGCTCCGAGGGCAGCCTGGTGGTCGCTGGCGACCCCAACTCCAGCCTGTTGACGAACATCACCCAGCTCGACCCGATCTACGTCAACTTCGCCTACCCGGACCGCGAGGCCGAACGCCTGCGCTCCGCGGTACAAAGCGGCAACCTGATGCTGCCGAACGATGGCCAGCTGCTGGCTCAGGTGCAGTTCGGTGACGGCTCCTTCTACCCGCTGGAAGGCAAGGTCGACTTCACCGACAGCCTGGTCGACCGCGGCACCGGCACGGTCAGCGCACGCGCCGTGGTGGCCAACCCCGAACAGAAACTGCTGCCAGGCCAGTTCGTCCGCGTGCTGATCAAGGGCATCAGCCAACGCAATGCGCTGAGCGTGCCGGAACGCGCGGTGGCCCAGGGCCCGCAGGGCACCTTCGTGTATATCGTCGACGAACAGGGCCTGGCGCAGATCCGCCCGGTGAAGGCCGGACGCACCAGCCATGGCCGCTGGCTGATCGACAGCGGCCTGCAGGCCGGCGACAAAGTGATCGTCGAAGGCCTGCCGCGGGTGCGTCCCGCTGCCCCGGTAACCGTGCGCGAGCAGGCTGAGTAATTTCCCAGAACGCGCCGGCCCAGGGCCGGCGCCGTGCTGTCGTGGTACGGCAGCGAGGAGCGTTTGACGTGATATCCCGCTTTTTCATCGACCGCCCGGTATTCGCCACGGTCATCTCGGTGGTCATCGTGCTGGCCGGCCTGGCTGCCATGCGCAGCCTGCCGGTGGCCCAGTACCCGCAGATCCTCCCGCCCCAGGTACAGGTCAGCGCCGCCTACCCCGGCGCCAGTGCGCAGGTCATCGCAGAGACCGTGGCTGCGCCGCTTGAGCAAAGCATCAACGGCGTCGAGGGCATGATCTACCAGCTGTCCAACTCGGCCAGCAGCGGCGCCATGAGCCTGACCGCCTACTTCCAGGTCGGCACCGACCCCGACCAGGCGACCATCGACGTCAACAACCGGGTACAGGCCGCGCTGGCCAAGCTGCCCGAGGAAGTACGCCGCCAGGGCGTCAAGGTGGAGAAGAAGTCCTCGGACATTCTCCAGGTGATCAACCTGTACTCGCCGGATAACTCGCAGGACCCGGTGTTCATCTCCAACTACGCGCTGATCAACATCATCGATGAACTCAAGCGCCTGCCCGGCGTAGGGGACGTCCGCCAGTTCGGCTCCAAGGACTACTCCATGCGCATCTGGCTGCGCCCGGACAAGCTGGCCCAGTACAACCTCAGCCCGGCCGACGTGGTGCGTGCCATCCGCGAGCAGAACGCGCAGTTCGCCGCCGGCAGCTTCGGCCAGGCACCGCTGCCCACGCCGCAGGACTTCACCTATACAGTGACCACCCAGGGTCGCTTCAAGGACCCCAAGGAGTTCGAGCAGGTCATCCTGCGGGCCGACCAGACCGGCGCCAGCCTGCGTCTCAAGGATGTCGCCCGCATCGAACTGGGGGCCCAGGACTATTCGCTGGTCACCTCGCTGAACGGCCAGCAGAACGCCGCCTTCGGCGTGTTCCTGCAACCCGGCGCGAATGCCCTGGACACCGCCAGCGCGGTGCGTGATGCGCTGGAGCGCCTGGCGCAGCGTTTCCCCCAGGGCATGACCTACAAGATTCCCTACGACACTACCAAGTTCGTGCAGATCTCCATCGACGAGGTGGTAAAGACCTTCTTCGAAGCCCTGCTGCTGGTAGTGCTGGTGGTCTTCCTGTTCCTGCAGAACTGGCGGGCCACGCTGATCCCGGTACTGGCCATCCCGGTGTCGCTGGTCGGCACCTTCGCCGGCATGTACCTGCTGGGTTTCTCGATCAACCTGCTGACCCTGTTCGGCATGGTGCTGGCCATCGGTATCGTGGTGGATGACGCCATCGTGGTCATCGAGAACGTCGAGCGGGTCATGCGCACCCAGAAACTCGATGCGCGCAGCGCGGCGATCAAGGCCATGGAGGAAGTCACCGGACCGATCATCGCCATCGTCCTGGTGCTCTGCGCGGTGTTCGTCCCGGTGGGCTTCCTCGGCGGCCTGGCCGGGGAAATGTATAAACAGTTCGCCATCACCATCGCCGTGTCGGTGGTGATCTCCGGGATCGTTGCGCTGACCCTGTCGCCGGCCCTGTGCGCCCTGCTGCTCAAGGAAACGCATGAGCAACCCGCCGCACCCTTCCGCCTGTTCAACCGCCTGTTCGACCGCGCCACGGCGCTGTACAGCGCCGGCGTGGCGTTCTTCCTGAAGCGCGCCCTGCTCGGCCTGCTGCTGTTCGGCGGCATGCTGCTGCTGACCTTCGAGCTATTCGGCCGGGTGCCTGGCTCGCTGGTTCCTGAAGAGGACCAGGGCTATGTGATCAACGCCTACTTCCTGCCGCCGGCCGCTTCGGTGAGCCGTACCGATGCGCTGACCAGCGACTTCACCCAGCGCCTGATGGAGCATCCGGCAGTGGATAACGTGGTGACCTTCGCCGGTTTCGACATTCTCACCTTCGGCCAGCGCACCAACGCCGGGGTGTCCTTCGTGCCGCTCAAGGACTGGTCGGAGCGCACCACGCCGGAACTGGATGCGCGCAACCTGACCCGTGAAATCATGGGCATGGGCATGGCCGAGAAGGATGGCATGGTGCTCTCGTTCAACCCGCCGCCGATCTCCGGGATGAGCACCACCGGCGGCTTCGAAGGCTTCATCCAGGACCGCGCCGGCGCCGGCACCGAGCAACTGGCCGCCAAGGTCCAGGCCTTCCTCGCCGCCGCGCAGAAACGCCCGGAGCTGGCCGGTCTGCAAAGCACCTTCAGCGCCAACGTGCCGCAGTACTACATCGACCTCGACCGCACCAAGGCCGCCGCGCTGGGCGTCGCGGTGAGCGATGTGTTCACCGCCATGCAGTCGACCTTCGGCAGCTACTACGTCAACGACTTCAGCCTGTACGGGCGGATCTGGCAGGTCAGCCTGCAGTCGGAAGCCGAGTTCCGCAGCAAGCCGGACGACCTGTCGCAGGTCTACGTGCGCTCGGCCAGCAGCGGCGAGCTGATCCCGCTGACCAGTCTGATCAAGGTACGCCGTATCCTCGGCCCGGACACCTACGCGCGCTTCAACGTCTATCCGGCGGCCAAGCTGCTCGGTGGCCCGGCCCCCGGCTACAGCTCCGGGCAGGCGCTGGCAGCCATGCAGGAAGTCGCCGACGAAGTACTCGGCGCGGATTACAGCCTGGCCTGGATCGGCTCGGCCTACCAGGAACAGGCTACCCAGGGCTCAGGCAGCCTGGCTTTCGTGTTCGGCCTGATCATGGTGTTCCTCATCCTCGCCGCCCAGTACGAGCGCTGGACCCTGCCGCTGGCCGTGGTGACCGCCGTGCCCTTCGCGGTGTTCGGCGCCATCCTCGCTGTCTGGCTGCGCGACCTGCAGAACGACGTGTACTTCCAGGTCGGCCTGATCACCCTGATCGGCCTGGCGGCGAAGAACGCCATTCTGATCATCGAGTTCGCCGTGTTGCTGCGCGACGAGGGCAAGGGGCTGTTCGAGTCGGCGCTGGAGGCAGCAAAACTGCGCTTCCGGCCGATCGTCATGACCTCGCTGGCCTTCATCCTCGGCTGTGTGCCGCTGGCCATCAGCAGCGGCGCCGGCTCGGCCAGCCGCCATTCGATCGGCACCGGTGTGATCGGCGGGATGCTGGCGGCCACGCTGCTGGCGACCTTCCTCATCCCGATGTTCTACCTGCTGGTCGAACGCGCCAGTGAGCGCCTGCGCGGCAAGCGCAGCTAACGGCGCTACAGGCGCAGGCCACCCGCGCCACGCTGCAGGCGGCGCAACTGCGCCGACAGCTCACGCAGGTTGGCGTCCTGCGCCGCCAGCTCGGCCCGTTGCGCCGGGTCGAGCAACTGCAGCAACGCGGCATCCAGCTGCCCGGCCAGTTGCTGCAACTGTGCCTGGCGTTGCGCGCTGTGCTCGGCCAGGCGCTGCCATTCCTCGTCCTGTGGCAGGCCGTAGCCCTGCGTGCCCAGCAGCTCCGCCGGACGACTGAGAAAGCCACTCTGCTGCAGCAGGCGCTGCAGGCCTTCGCCGAGCGGGGCCAGCGCCTCGGGCGACTCGCTCAGGTAGCGCTGTTTCAGTTCATCCTGCACGCGTAGCAACAGACGCCGGCGGGCGGCCTGTTCGAGCACCAGCAGGGCAGCACTTTGCCGCAGGCTGGCGCGGGCAAACCAGGCCTGGCGCTGGGTCGGCGGAGCATCCAGCCAGTCCTCGACCTGCCCGTATGGCAACCCCCAGTCGGCCTGCAATCCGGCAAACAGCTGGGTATAGCGTTCGCGGTAGGAAGCAAAGCGATAACCCAGGCGCTCCGCTTCGCGCGGCTCGGCCAGCGCCGAGGGATCAGCCAGACCACGCGCCACCAGCAGCTGCAGCAGCCCGTTGGGCAGCAGGCTGTCCAGATCGGCAAGACGCGGATCAGCCGTACCGCTGCGCAACAGCTTGAGCGTTTCCACCGCACAGTTGTTGCTGATGAAAAAGTAGCGCCCGTCGTAACTCCAGTGCTGTTCCAGCGCCCGGGTGAGCAGCGCCCGGCGCTGGCCGGCACTCAGACGCAGCGGCACCGACTGCAGGCTGCGCAGCTCGACGCGGGTGTATTCATCGATCACCTGAGCCAGTGGCAGGACGAACAGCCGCGACGGATAGGCGCCACTCAGCCCGCCCCAGCTGGACAACTGCACGTCGTCCACATAGGCGCGGAACGACAGCACCAGATGATGCTCGACATCCAGCAGGCAGTCCTCGCCCGGTGCCCGCCCCGGCGCACAGAGCACCAGGCGCAACATGCTGTGGCCAAAGCGGCTGGCCCACTGCTGGTTGCCCTCGGCCAGCAGGTAGTCGACCCGGTACAGGCGCGCCGGGTCGAGGCGCGCCAAGGGCGCGCGGGCAAAATCGCTGCCGGCATTCAGGTAGGCCAACCCCTTTGCACAGGCTGCCTGCCGGGGTGGCTGCCAGGCAAAATGCTCGGCAAATAGTGCGGCCAGCGACGGGCGGCGACAGGCATACTGCGGGTCGAGCAGGAAATGCTCGAAGTTCACGGCGAAGAACTCGCGTGGATGGCTCAGCTCGTAACGGTCGACACTGCGCGCCTGCTGGCCGTTGAACGCCTCGCGCGCGCCCCGCTGCCCCACCGCCTGCGGCCAACCGGCCAGGTCGAGCAGGCGCGGATGATCGCTCAGCGTATAGCGGCGCGCCGTCTGCCCACGACACTCGCCCGGCAAGCCTACCGCCCCCAGGCTGGCCAGTTGCTGCCGGCAACGCCTGTGCAGGCGCCGCTCGGCCGGTGTCCAGTAGCGGGCACGGTCATACAGGTGGGCCAGTTCGTGCAGCACGGTGGCCTGCAGCTCCAGCTCCAGGCTGGCATGCCGGCCGCGCGCCGGCTGCTGTGGATCGGCGAGCAGCGCGGGCAGCAGCCGGGCATTCAGCTCGATACGCGCACGCCAGGCATCGGCGCGGGCAAACGCCTCGTCCGGCAGCGTGGTCGACCAGCGTACGCTGACCTTGCCCGCCAGACGCTGGCGAAAGCTCGGCGGCAAGTGCGCCAGGCTGTCCTCCAGCAGACGCTCGCTGACCGCGCGCGCCTGGGCATGCAGGCCGCGGGCCTCCAGCTGCAACTGCAGCGCCCAGGCACCCTGGGCCGGCAGGCAGGCGAGCAGCAGCAAGACACGCAATAAGCCAGGCATAGAAAGGACACTCAACACACGCTGCCAGGGCAGCACCGCCGCGCATGATAAACGCTGCGCCGTGCGACAGGCTGGTCTGGCCAAGGCCTTTGCACAGCCTGCTAGAATCCCTGCCCGACTTGCCGACGGCGGGAACCTGCCGTCGGCTCAGGCACTCTTAGCCAGGCTGGTCCGTAGGGTTGCCAGCCTGAGAGTCCGCTTACCGAATAAAAAGGCCTTGCCATGCCCAACCTTGTCCACCGCGCCCTTGCCGGCTGCCTGCTCTGCCTGGTCAGCAGCCTGAGCCTGGCCAGCAGTGCCCAGCCCACCCATGAGTTCCAGCTGGAGAATGGCCTCAAGGTCATCGTGCGCGAGGATCACCGTGCCCCGGTGGTAGTCAGCCAGCTGTGGTATCGGGTCGGCTCCAGCTATGAAAGCGCCGGCCTCACCGGCCTGTCGCACGCCCTCGAACACATGATGTTCAAGGGCAGTGCCAAGCTCGCCCCCGGCGAATCGTCGCGCATCCTGCGCGAACTGGGCGCCGAGGAAAACGCCTTCACCAGCGACGACTACACCGCCTACTACCAGGTGCTGGCCAGCGATCGCCTGGCTGTGGCCCTGGAAATGGAAGCCGACCGCCTGGCCAGCCTCAAGCTGCCCGCCGACGAGTTCGCCCGGGAAATCGAAGTGATCAAGGAAGAACGCCGCCTGCGTACCGACGACCGGCCCAGCGCGCTGGCCTACGAACGCTTCAAGGCCTTGGCCTTTCCCGCCAGCGGCTACCGCAACCCGACCATCGGCTGGATGAGCGACCTGCAGCGCATGCAGGTGGATGACCTGCGTGCCTGGTACCAGCAGTGGTACCGGCCGAACAACGCCACCCTGGTGATCGTCGGCGACGTGCAGCGCGACCAGGTGGAAAAGCTCGTCACGCGCTTCTTCGCGCGCATTCCCGGCAAACCGCTGCCGGCGGCCAAGCCACCGCTGGAACTGGCCACCCCCGGCGAGCGGCGCACCACTCTGTATCTCAAAACCCAGTTGCCGAGCCTGCTGATGGGCTTCAACGTGCCGGGCCTGGCCACCAGCGAGGATGCACGCAGCGTACACGCCCTGCGCCTGCTCGCCGCGCTGCTCGATGGCGGCAGCAGTGCCCGCCTGCCGGCACGCCTGGAACGCGGCAGCCAGTTGGTCAGCGGCGCCTCCGCCTGGTACAACGCCTTCACCCGCGGCGACAGCCTGTTCGTACTCAGCGCCACCCCCAACAGCCAGACCGGCAAGACCCTGGCCGAAGCCGAGGCCGGTCTATGGCGCGAGCTGCACGCCCTGCAGGAACAGCCGCCCAGCGAGGAAGAGATGAACCGCGTGCGTGCCCAGGTGATTGCCGGCCTGGTCTACGAGCGCGACTCGATCAGCAGCCAGGCCAACAGCATCGGCCAACTGGAAAGCGTCGGCCTGTCCTGGCGGCTGATCGACAGCGACCTGCAGGCCCTCAGCGAAGTCACTGGCGCCGACATCCAGGCCGCCGCGCAACGCTTCTTCCAGCGCGAGCGCATGGTCGTCGCGCACATCCTGCCGCAGGAGAACAGCCATGAGTGAGCGCAAGAACCTGCGGGCCGGCCTGCTCGGCCTGATCATGGTGCTGGCCATTGGCGGCCTGACCATCCTCGCCAACCGCAACGCTCCCACGCCAGCACCGGCGACCCCGGCCGCCGCCCAGCAGCCAGCCAGCGTCGGCCTGCAAAGCCTGGCCGAGCTGAACAACAGTACGCCGGCGCGGCGCACCCTGCATATCGAAGACTGGCGCACGTCCAGCGGCACCCGGGTGCTGTTCGTCGCCGCCCCGGAACTACCGATGTTCGACCTGCGCCTGACCTTCGCCGCCGGCAGCAGCCAGGACGGCGAATACCCGGGTCTGGCCGTGCTGACCAATGCCATGCTCAACGAAGGCGTACCGGGCATGGATACCGACGCGATTGCCCGGGCCTTCGAAGACCTCGGCGCGCAGTTCAGCAACGGGGCCTACCGTGACATGGCGGTGGTCAGCCTGCGCAGCCTTACCCAAGCCACCCAGCGTGAGGCAGCCCTGGCCCTTTTCAGCCAGGTGATCGGCCAGCCGAGCTTCCCCAATGAGCCGTTGCAACGCATCAAGAACCAGTTGCTGAGCAGCTTCGAGCAGTACCAGCACAACCCCGGCAAGCTGGCCAGCCTGGCGCTGATGGCCACGCTGTATGGCGACCACCCCTACGCCCACCCCAGTGAAGGCACCGCGCAGAGCATCCCGCCGCTGCGCCGTGAGCAGCTGCAGGCTTTCCATCGCCGCGCCTACAGCGCCGGCAATGCAGTGATCGCGCTGGTCGGCGACCTCAGCCGGAGCGAGGCCGAAGCGATTGCCGAACAGGTTTCCGCCGCCCTGCCGGCCGGCCCGGCGCTGCCGGCGGTTGCCGCCCCCAACGCGCCGGAGGCCAGCCAGCAGCACATCGATTACCCTTCCGCGCAAACCCACATCAACCTCGCGCAACTGGGTATTCCCCGTAACCATCCGGACTGGCCGGCCCTCTACCTGGGCAACCAGATCTTCGGCGGCGGCGGCTTCGGCAGCCGGCTGATGGAGGAAATCCGCGAGAAACGCGGCCTCACCTACGGCGTGTACTCGGCGTTCAGCCCGATGCAGGTGGCCGGTCCGTTCAGCATCAGCCTGCAGACCCGCGCGGAAATGACCGACGGCACGCTGCAGCTGATTCGTGAACAACTGCAACAGTTCCTCAACGAAGGCCCCACTGCCGCCGAACTGCAGCGTGCCAAGCGCGAACTGGCCGGCAGCTTCCCGCTGAGCACAGCGAGCAACGCGGACATCGTCGGCCAGCTGGCGGCCATGGCCTTCTATGACCTGCCGCTGGACCAGATGGAGCGTTTCATGGAGCAGGTTCAGGCACTCAGCCGCGAGCAGGTGCGCGAAGCCATGGCCCGCCATCTCGACCCGCAGCGCCTGGTGGTAGTCACCGCCGGGCCACAGGTGGCTCAACAGCCTCTGCCGGAGCCCGGCAGCAGCAGCGAGAGCAGCAACCAGCCGGGCCGGGCACACTGATGGCGCGCCCGGCAAAACCTCGCAGCACGGCGCATGGTGGCCAGGGACAGCTGCGCATCATCGCCGGCGAATGGCGTTCACGGCGCTTTGCCTTTCCCGAAGCGCCCGGCCTGCGCCCGACCCCGGACCGGGTGCGGGAAACCCTGTTCAACTGGCTGGCGCCCTACATCGAAGGCGCACGGGTGCTGGAGTGCTTTGCCGGCAGCGGTGCAGTGTTTCTCGAAGCGTTGTCCCGCGGGGCCAGCGCCGGCTTGGCTCTGGAACTCGACACAGGCGCCGCGCGCAGCCTGCGCGGGCATCTGGATACGCTGGCCTGCACACGCGGCCAGGTGCTCCAGCAGGACAGCCTGCGCTACCTGGCCGAACAGCCGGCACAGCCCTTCGACATCGCCTTTCTTGATCCGCCCTTCCAGCTCGACCTGCTGCAACCCGCCTGTCTGCTGCTGGAAAGCCGTGGCTGGTTGGCCGACGACGCCTGGATCTACACGGAAAGCGCCAGCGCTCCCTCAAGCCTGGCACTGCCCGACACCTGGCAGCTGCATCGTGAGAAGCACACCGGCCAGGTCTACTACGCCCTGTGGCGCCGCCGCGTGACGCGCTAAAGAAAACGCCCCGCAATGCGGGGCGTTGACCTTACACGACACTCAGCCTGCTCAGTAACACCAGATATCCTGGGGCGGAGCGACCGTGCAATTCTGCGCTGCACAGGTACCACCACCTGCGCCGCTATCGATCTCCTGGCTATCCATGCTGTAGCCATGGTTCGGCTTGATCTCCAGCAATTCATTGGCCGGCAGGCCATCGATGCAGTAACGGCCAGCCGCATCGCTGGGTGCCGACATGCCGAACAGCGTCTCGTCACTGTTGCGCCAGGCCACCATGCTCACCTCGACCACCGGATTGCTCGGCGAACACTGGTAGACCATGCCACTCACGCAGGTCGTACCACCGCCCCCCGAAGGCTTGCGCAGCGCCACGCTGGCACAGGCATCACCAGCAGCCTGGGTATTCACCAGCTGGGTTGGATAGCCAAGCGCACGCACCTTGACGCTGGCGTTTTCCGGCGCCTTGAGTTGGAAGCTGCCGTCCGCGGCGGTCACTGCCGTGGTCCCCGCACTGCTGGTCACCTCCAGGCCGACCACCGGAGCGCCCTGCTCGTCTCGTACATCACCCTGGATGCACGCCACGCCCGTACTGATCACCAGATCACCGGCAGCCACCGCCGAACCCGCGGCACAGCTTTGTCCGGCAGCCCCGGATTGCACCGCCAAGGCGGGCGAGCTGGCGCTCAGGCTGTCGACGAACAGGCTGGCACGCAGGCTGCTCAGTGCCGAGCTTTTCACCTTGATGCAGAAGTTACCCTGTGCATCACTTTGCGCAGAGCTGGTACCGGCATAGTCGATGCCACTGCTGAGAATGCTCGCTCCCGCCAGCGCTTGACCATTGCCGTCGACGACCCGGCCACTGACTTCCGTGGTGGCAATCGGCTGGTCACTGTTCCACCAGGAAAAATGCGCCACACTGGCAAACACCGCCAGGCGATCAGGCAGTACGGTGGACGCTGCCACCTGCCCGACACCTTCCTCGATCCACAGACCGCGCACGGTATCGAAATGCCACATGGGCGTCTGATCGCCCGGGCTCAGCGGGGTGCTGCGCGGCAGCAACAGCTCGATCTGCGCCTGGCTGCCAGCCTTCAGATTGACCTTGCGGCCATTCTGGCTGAGGCTGAAATCAGCCATGCTGAAGGACTCCAGCAGGACATTCTGGCCTGCCAGGGTGCGCGCCGAGAAATCGCCCGGGGCGGCCTGGACTTCCTCCGTCGACACATCGATCGGACTGATGACCAGATCCACCGGCTGGCTGCCACTGACGGTCAGGCTGTTCGGTGGAAAATGCACCTTGAAGCCCTGCTCCTGCAGCGTGCCACCCGTCTGCGGAATGAGCGTCTGCACCGCGCCGGCCTTGGCCAGCATTTTGTTCAGGGTGCGTGGCTGCATGCGTACCAGCAACAGCTTGTCGAACTGCAGAGGCTTCTGGCGCTGCAGGCTGACGCTGCCATGCCCGAGGGCATAGCCGGATTTGCTGAAGCTGAGCTGCAGCTTCTGCTCCGGGCTGACCCCATCGATACGGTAGAAGCCACCGGCACCGGTTTCCACCTGACGCGGAAAGATCAATGGCAGCGGGCCTTGCACCCGCACCCGTACACCAGCCAGGGGCAGGCCTTCGCTATCGACCACCTGGCCGCTGATGCTGGCCTTGCCGATCAGCACGGCATGCGCCGGCAGTGCGCTCAGGCCAAGTATCAGCAGGGCCAGCACGCACACACGGCGCAAGGCAAGAGAGAGTCTTGGCATTGCGAGTCATCCTTGAGAAAAGAAAGGGGCCGCTATATAGCCGATCAAGACACCCGGCAGCCATGCCCAAGGGTAACCACTACCGAATCTGCTAGTCAGCACACAAAGACCGTCAGAACCTCGTCACGCTTGCCGAATACCGTCAATAATCGCGCACACGGCTATTCCCGGAAATTCAGTCGCCTGATGGTGCTTTCCGCGCGCCTCGCCAGGCTCTAGTGTGAGCCCCCTCTCCTGTTGCTTAGCCAGGGCTCCACGACAACCACCCATGACCTTCTCCGCCGCCACTCCTTTCAAGCCCGCCTGGTGGCTGCCCGGCCCCCATGCCCAGACACTCTGGGCCTCGCTGCTGCGCCACGCACCGCGCCTGCAGCGCCAGCGCGAGCGCTTGTGGCTGGCTGATGGCGACTTTCTCGACCTTGACTGGTACGGCCCGCACCAGGCCGACACACCCCTGGTGCTGATCGCCCATGGGCTTACCGGCTCCTCGCAGTCGCATTACGTGGTCGGTCTGCAGCGCGCGCTGGCCGACCTGGGTTGGGCCAGTGTGGCGTTGAACTGGCGGGGCTGTTCGGGCGAAGCCAACCTGCTGCCACGCGGCTATCACTCCGGGGTCAGCGAAGACCTGGCGGCCGTCATCAATCACCTGCAGGCCTGCCGGCCGTTGGCCCCGCTCTACGCGGTAGGCTACTCACTGGGCGGCAACGTGCTGCTCAAGTACCTTGGCGAGCAGGGTGAACAGTGCCCGCTGCAGGCGGCGGTGGCGGTATCCGTGCCATTTCGCCTGGACCACTGCGCCGAACGCATCGGCATGGGCTTTTCACGGCTTTACCAGGCGCACTTCATGCGTGCCCTGGGCAATTACGTGCAGGACAAGCGCCGGCAGTTCCACGCGCGCGGCGCGCATGAGCATCTGGCCACCCTGGAGGCTCTCGGACCGAGCCACGGCATGCGCAGTTTCTGGGAGTTCGACCAGCGTTTCACCGCCCCACTGCACGGTTATGCCGACGCTGCGGACTATTACCGGCGGGCCTCCAGCCGTTTCTACCTGGCGCGGATTGCCAGGCCCTGCCTGATGATCCAGGCCGCCGACGACCCCTTCGTCTTCCCGCACAGCCTGCCAGCGCCCGACGAACTGGCCGCGCACAGCCAGCTGGAACTGCACGCACAGGGCGGCCATGTCGGTTTTATCGAAGGTTCTCTGCGCCAACCTGCTTTCTACTTGGAACGGCGCATCCCGCAATGGTTGCACCAGCAGGCCAGCCAGGCGCCGAACTGAGCCGAAGGCCGGCGCAGCCGCAGATAGTCAGGGCAGCACGGCGCTGAGCGGGACATGCAGACGGGCCTGCAGGGTACGGACCTCGTCACGCGCCGCCGGACTGACGTAGCCGCTTTCCAGGGCCAGCACCTGATAGATGCCGCGGCGCAGCAATTCCTCGCTGAGCGGCGCATCGTCCGGGCGCATGCTGCACAGAAAACGCACCCAGGAAGTCAGGATGATCCAGCTGTTGAGGGTCAGCGCTTCGATCTCTTCAGGCTGCATGACCAGGATGCCCGCTTCGACAAAGCCCTGGTAGATCGCCTGGGCCTGCTGCAGACAGTGCCCGGCAAACAGCCGGTAGCGCGCGGCCAGTTCGCTGTCGCTGTCCAGCAGGTGCTCCAGGTCACGATGCAGGAAGCGGTAGTGCCACATCGCCGCGAGCAGGGCTTCCAGGTAGTAGGTCTTGTCGGCCACGGTCAGCGCACGCCCCGCCGGGCGCTGGAGAAACTGCGCGACCTGGCGTTCGTAATGGGCAAACAGCTCGGCGATGATCGCCTGCTTGTTGCGGAAGTGGTAGTACAGGTTGCCCGGAGAAATCCCCAGATGCGCGGCAATGTGGTTGGTGGTGATGGCCCGCTCGCCCTGCGCATTGAACAGCGCCAGGCTCTCTAAAACGATGCGTTCACGGGTTTTCAGGGCTACGGCCATGGCCGGGGTCTCGCTGACTGACAGAAGGTTCCGCCTGAACACGGCGGACATGGGCGGCAAAGGTACACCCTGCGCGAGCCGGACAACACTCTGACGAGCATTTGACCGAATAGAGTAATTACTCTAGAGTTTTCCGCAACCCACCGCCTGCCCACGGAGACAGCCATGGTTGCCGACATTGCCCATCTGCATCACAGCCAGCAGCAGATTGACCAGCTGCAGGCCGCCTTCCAGCGCCAGCGCAGCGCCTTTGCCGGCAACCCGCTGCCTTCCCTGGAACAGCGCCGGCAATGGCTGAAGGCCCTGCTTGAGCTGCTGCGCAGTGAACAGCAGGCCCTGATCGACGCCATCAGCGCGGATTTCAGCAACCGCTCCGCCGATGAAACCCTGCTGGCCGAGATCATGCCTTCGCTGCACGGCATCCATTACGCCAGTCGCCGTCTCGGCAAGTGGATGAAGCCCTCGCGCCGTCAGGTCGGCCTGGCCTTCCAGCCGGCCAGCGCACGGGTGCTGTACCAGCCGCTGGGCGTGGTCGGGGTGATCGTGCCGTGGAACTATCCGCTGTACCTGGCCATCGGCCCGCTGGTCGGTGCGCTGGCCGCCGGCAACCGGGTGATGATCAAGATGAGCGAGTCCACCCCGGCCACCTCGCAACTGCTCCGTGACCTGCTGGCCCGGGTGTTTCCCGAAGACCTGGTGTATGTCGCCCTCGGTGAGGCGGATGTCGGGGTGGCCTTCTCCCGCCTGCCCTTCGACCACCTGCTATTCACCGGCGCCACCAGCATCGGCCGGCATGTGATGCGCGCCGCCGCCGAAAACCTCACCCCGGTGACCCTGGAGCTGGGCGGTAAATCGCCGGCGATCATCAGTGCCGACGTACCGATGCACGATGCCGCCGAACGCATTGCCTTCGGCAAGACCCTCAACGCCGGGCAGACCTGCGTGGCTCCCGACTATGTGCTGGTACCACGCGCCCGTCTGGAAGAGTTCGTCGACGCCTATCGCCAGGTCGTGCTGCGCTTCCTGCCGCGCCTGGCGGACAACCCCGACTACACCGCGATCATCAACAGCCGCCAACTAGGTCGCCTACAGGGCTACCTGCGCGACGCCGCGGACAAGGGGGCTCGCGTCGTGCCGCTCTACGAACACAGCCAGGAGCGCCGCCTGGCGCACACCCTGGTGCTGGACGTGACTGACGACATGCAGCTGATGCAGGAGGAAATCTTCGGACCGATTCTGCCGGTACTGCCCTACGACCAGCTCGATCAGGCGCTGACCTACATCAACCAGCGCGACCGCCCGCTGGCGCTCTACTACTTCGGCTACAACAAGGCCGAGCAGCAGTACGTACTCAGCCATACGCACTCCGGCGGCGTGTGCATCAACGATACCCTGCTGCATGTGGCTCAGGATGACCTGCCGTTCGGTGGCATCGGCCCCTCCGGCATGGGCCACTACCACGGCCACGAAGGTTTCCTGACCTTCAGCAAGGCCAAGGGAGTGTTCATCAAGCAGCGCTTCAATGCCGCGCGCTTCATCTATCCGCCTTACGGCAAGGCTATCCAGAAGCTGATCTACCGCCTGTTCGTACGCTGAGGGCTGCCATGTCCCACTCACCTCATGCTGCCCCGCTGTCACGCCGCGGCCTGCTCAAGACCGGGCTGTTCGGCAGCCTGCTGCTGGCCGGTGCCGGGCTGGGCGCCAGCCTCAGCGGCTGCTCGCCAAGCACTCCGGCACGGGGCTTTCAGGTCCTGCGCGAGGGCGATCTGGCCTTCCTGCGCGCGCTGATCCCGGTATTGCTGGATGGCGCCGTGAGCAGCGGACGCATGCCCGCCGCCGTCGAGCAGACCCTGGACGGCATCGACTACAACCTGGCCGCCTTCTCGCCGGCCATGCGCAAGCTCACCGTGCAGCTCTTCGACGCCCTGGCCCTGCCGCTGAGCCGTGGCCCGCTGACCGGCGTGTGGGGTGGCTGGGAACAGGCCACTGCCGGCGACATGCAGGCCTTCCTGCAGCGCTGGCAGAACAGCTCGCTGGACCTGCTGCAGATGGGCCATGCCGCCCTGCTGCAACTGGTGATGCTGGCCTGGTACGGGCAAGCCGAGGCCTGGGGCCATTGCGGCTACCCCGGCCCGCCGCAGATCTGAACCGCCCCTCAACCTGACCACCCTGCGCGAGAGTCCGCGATGTCCGTACCCGATCTGTTTGCCGAAGGCCTGGCCCGCGGCTGGAAAACCTACGATGGCTCGCAGCTGGCGGAAGATCTGCGCCTGGAAGCCGACATTGCCATCATCGGCAGCGGCGCAGGCGGCGCCACCAGCGCGGAAATTCTCAGTGCCGCCGGCTTCAAGGTGCTGCTTATCGAGGAAGGCCCACTGCGCACCAGCCGTGACTTCAAGCTGCAGGAGCCCACCGCCTATGCCGAGCTGTACCAGGAAGGCATGGGCCGGCTCAGCGAGGATGGCGCCATCACCATCATGCAGGGCCGTGCGGTGGGCGGCACCACGCTGATCAACTGGACTTCCAGCTTCCGCACACCCGCCGCCACCCTGCAACACTGGGCAGAGCAGTACGCAGTGGCCGGACACGACAGCGCGAGCATGGCCACCTGGTTCGAGCGACTTGAGCAGCGCCTCGGCGTCGCGCCCTGGGCCCTGCCGCCGAATGCCAACAATGACGCCCTGCGCCGCGGCTGCGAAGCGCTGGGCTATAGCTGGCAGGTGATTCCGCGCAACGTGCGCGGCTGCTGGAACCTCGGTTACTGCGGGCTGGGCTGCCCGGTGAATGCCAAGCAATCGATGCTGGTCACCAGCATCCCGGCCACCCTGGAAGCCGGCGGCGAGCTGCTCTACCTGGCCCGTGCGGAGCGTTTCAGCCTGCGCGACGGGCGCATCGAAGCCCTGCACTGCCTGGGCATGGATGCGCGTTGCGTGGCGCCCAATGGCCGGCGCATCGAAGTACGTGCACGCCACTACATCCTGGCCGGCGGCGGTATCAACAGCCCGGGCCTGCTGCTGCGCTCAGCGGCACCCGATCCGCACCAGCGCCTCGGCAAACGTACCTTCCTGCATCTGGTGAATTTCTCGGCCGCGCGCTTCGACGAGCTGATCAACCCCTTCTACGGCGCGCCGCAGTCGATCTACTCGGATCACTTCCAGTGGGACGACGGGGTCAGCGGACGCATGTCCTACAAACTGGAAGTGCCGCCGCTGCAACCGGCATTGGCCGCCTCGCTGCTCGGCCGGCATGGCCGCGACAACGCGGCACGCATGGCCGACCTGCCGCGCACCCATGTGATGCTGGCGCTGATGCGCGACGGCTTTCACCCCGACAGCGCCGAAGGCACGGTCAAATTGCGCAGTGATGGCAGTCCGGTGCTCGACTACCCGCTGACCGACTACACCTGGGACGGCATCCGCCGCGCCTATCACCGCATGGCGGAAATCCAGTTTGCCGCCGGTGCCAAGGCCGTATTGCCGCTGCACGCGGATGCCGACTACGTCGACAACCTGCCTGCCGCCCGCGAACTGATCGACCGCCTCGACCTGGCGCTGTACCGCACCAAGCTGGGCAGCGCCCACGTGATGGGCGGTTGCGCGATGAGCGAAGACCCACGCCTGGGCGTGTGCGACAGCCTCGGCCGCCACCACCAGCTGGAAAACCTGTCGATCCACGATGGTTCGCTGTTCCCCACCAGCATCGGTGCCAACCCGCAGCTGTCCATCTACGCGCTGTGCGCCAAGCTGGCCAGCGCCCTGGCCGAGCGCCTGCGCGGCGCCTGAGGTGTGCGCGGCGGTTGGCTGTACGCCAGGCGCTGCGCTACCATCCGCTTCCCTTAAGCACAGCCAGGAAGCCGCGATGAACCGAGTGTTGTATCCAGGCACCTTCGACCCCATCACCAAAGGCCATGGCGACCTGGTCGAGCGCGCCGCGCGGATTTTCGACGAAGTGGTGATCGCCGTCGCCGCCAGCCCCAAGAAGAACCCGTTGTTCCCCCTCGAACAACGCGTCGAACTGGCCCGCGCGGTCACCGCCCACCTGCCGAATGTGCGGGTCGTCGGCTTCTCCAGCCTGCTCGCGCATTTCGTCAAGGAGCAGGAAGCCAATGTCCTGCTGCGCGGCCTGCGTGCCGTGTCGGACTTCGAATACGAGTTCCAGCTGGCCAACATGAACCGACAGCTGGCCCCGGATGTGGAAAGTCTGTTCCTCACCCCCTCGGAAAAGTACTCCTTCATATCCTCCACGCTGGTCCGGGAAATTGCCGCGCTGGGTGGCGATATCAGCAAGTTCGTGCATCCTGCCGTCGCCGCGGCGCTGGCCGAACGCCTGAAACCCTGATCCACGGCAACACCTCTGCGCCCAACGGGTGCAGGATGACGGCGATTGCGGCACAATCGCCGCCCTGAACCAGCCCCCGCCGCCGTCCAGGCGGGGCCACAGGAGCCGACCATGTCCCTGATCATCACCGACGACTGCATCAACTGCGATGTTTGCGAACCCGAGTGCCCCAACGGCGCCATTTCCCAGGGTGAGGAGATCTACGAGATCGACCCCAAC
Source organism: Pseudomonas fluvialis (assembly GCF_002234375.1). Classification (GTDB taxonomy): domain Bacteria; phylum Pseudomonadota; class Gammaproteobacteria; order Pseudomonadales; family Pseudomonadaceae; genus Aquipseudomonas; species Aquipseudomonas fluvialis. The sequence goes on along the minus strand of NZ_NMQV01000004.1, from coordinate 74,015 downwards.
CTGTGTACCGAGTGCGTAGGCCACTACGACGAGCCGCAATGCCAGCAGGTCTGCCCGGTTGACTGCATCCCCCTCGACCCCAACAACGTCGAGAGCAAGGACGAGCTGATGCAGAAATACCTGATCATCACCGGCAAGGCCTGACGCCGGCCCTCTCGCCACCGTCTGCGTTACACTGCCCGGCAGTTCATCGACTGCCGGGGATTTCGCCATGCGCCTGAGCGCCTGCCTGCTGCTCATCCTGTTCCACCTGCCGGCTCTGGCGCAGACGGTCGAGCCTCGCGTGGCCAGCGCCCATCCGGCGGCCACCGTGGCTGGCCTGGAAACCCTGGCCGCCGGCGGCAATGCCTTCGATGCCGCTGTCGCGGTGAGTGCCGCGCTGGCCGTGGCCGAGCCGTACGGCTCCGGGTTGGGCGGGGGTGGTTTCTTCCTGCTGCGCCTGGCCGGGACAAACGACAGTTTCCGCTTCATCGATGCCCGCGAACGGGCACCCGCCGCGGCGCACGCGGCGCTCTATCAGCGCGATGGGCGGGTAGTGGCGCAACTCTCCCTGGATGGTGCGCTGGCCGCCGCCATTCCCGGCCTGCCCGCCGCGCTGGTGCACCTGGCCGAACGCTACGGCCAACTGCCCCTGCAGGACAGCCTGGCACCGGCCATTCGCCTGGCCCGCAATGGCGTGGTCATCGACCCGCTGTATATCGAACGGGCGACCTTTCGCCTGGCGGCCTTGCAGGCCGATGCGGAAAGCGCACGGCTGTTCCTCGACCAGGGGCAACTACCGCGCGAGCACAGCGTACTACGCCAGGCCGAGCTGGCCGAGACCCTGGAGCGCCTGGCCGCCGAGGGGCATGCCGGCTTCTACCAGGGCACGACCGCACAACGCCTGCTACAGGCCGTGCAGGCTGCTGGCGGCATCTGGCAGGCCGAGGATTTGCGCGACTACCGGGTGGTCGAGCGCCCGCCGCTGCGCTTTGCGCTGGGCGAAGGCCGTGAACTGATCAGCGCCCCGCCCCCCTCCGCCGGCGGTGTCGCCCTGGCGCAAAGCCTGAGCATGCTGCAACAGCGCAACTGGCAGGCCAGCCAAGGCGCGGCACGCATTCATCTGGTGGTAGAGAGCCTGCGCCGCGCCTACCGCGATCGGGCACTGCTCGGCGATCCGGACTTCGTCGACAATCCGCTGGCGCAACTCCTCGCCAGCGACTACCTGCAGCGCCTGGCCAACGACATCCAGCCAGGCCGCGCCACGCCCAGCGCCGAACTGCCCGCCGCGCCGGCCTGGCGGGAAGGCGACCATACGACGCATTTCAGCCTGATCGATGCCCAGGGCAACGCGGTAGCCGCCACGCTGTCAATCAACCTGCCGTTCGGCGCAGCCTTCACCGCGCCCGGTACCGGCGTACTGCTGAATAACGAAATGGATGACTTCGCCGCCGATCCGGGCGGCCGGAATGCCTATGGTCTGGCCGGCAGCCAGGCCAATGCGGTCGCCGCGGGCAAGCGGCCACTGTCGTCGATGAGTCCGACCTTCATCGACAGCCCGGCGCAGCTGGCCGTCTTCGGCACGCCGGGCGGCAGTCGCATTCCCAGCATGGTGCTGCTGGCCATCCTCGACTATCTGGAGGGCAAGCCGGTCAGCCAGTGGCCAGCCACCCCGCGCTATCACCACCAGTTCCTGCCGGACCACATCGAGCATGAGGCCAACGCCTTCAGCTCCACCGAGCGCGACGCCCTGCAGCGACTGGGGCATCAGCTCAAGCCGTTGCCGCGCAGCTATGGCAACCAGCAGGTGCTGCTCTGGGACAAAGCCAGCGGACGTACCGAAGGCGCCAGCGACCCGCGCGGCCGCGGACTGGCGCAGTAGCAGCGCTCAGTCCAGCGCGATCAGCGGCCCTTCTTCGGCCAGCAGGCTGCGCAGGCCACGCAACAGCTTGCTGTCGTCGCCCTGGGCAAGCAGCAGGACATTGCGCAGGCTCTGCGTGATACGACTGGCGTAGCCCAAGTCGTTCATCAGCGAGCTGGCCTGCAAACCGCTCAGATGTCGCTCGCGCACTTCGACGAATAATCGCTGGCGGAACGCCATGTCGAAATCAGCAGCACGCTCATCGAGCTGCTGCAGCTGTTCTTCCCACTGCGCATCAGGCAATTCGCTCATACCCAACTGACGCAGTTCACGCAGCACCAGCAAGAGATGCCGACGCAGGTCGAGATAGGCCTGGCGCGGTACCGTTGGCCCCTGTTCCAGATAATGCGCCAGGTTCTTCTGCAGGTGCTTGGCATCCTTGACCGCATCCACCAACTGCAGGGCGGCTACCTGGCAGGCCGTCCAAAACCGCTGATGCTGGCTGTCCAGCGGCACATCCAGCCGACTCATGAAGTCCAGCAGCTCGGCATGCACGCCTTTCACATGACGGCGATACAGCTGTTCGGCATCCAGGCCGCGGGTATCACTTCGCCCCTGGAGGATTTGCTCATCCACATGCTCGCTGCGCAGCTGTGCAACCGGCAGGTACAGCGCATGGCAGATCACCTCGAAACTCAGTCGCGCCATGTGCTGCAACTCCTGAGCGACGGCCTGGGCCGCCGTTTCCGCCGAGGCCAGCACCGTATCATCAAGGTAGCGTGCGTGGGTAAGCTGCTCACGAGCCGGATGCAGCTCGGTGATCAGCACCGCCGGCTCGGCCACTTCAGGCAGCAGCCGTTCCAGCAGGCCCGCCAGACGGGCCTGCCAGGGCCAGAACAACAGCACCCCCATGCCATTGAACAGGCTATGGAACATCGCCAGCTCGATCAATGGATTGGCGCCCAGACCCAACCAGGTGGTCAGCCATTGCACCAGCCAGGCCAGCGGCCGCAGCAAGGCCAGCGCCAGCAGCGCGGTACCCAGGTTGAACAATACATGCACCAGGGCCAGACGCTGCCCGGCACGACTCCCTCCCAGTGCCGCGAGCACGGCCGTGACCGTGGTACCGACGTTGGAACCGATGGCAATCGCCAAACCCTGCTCCAAGCTCAGCTGGCCAGCGGCCAGCGCCGCCAGGGTCAACATCAGCGAAGCATGGCTGGACTGCAGAACGACGGTGAGCAGCAAACCCACCAGGCAATACAACAAGACGCCGAGCAGTCCCGGCACATGCCAGCGCAGTGGATCGAAGCCCTCGGTCAGACCGGAAAATCCCTGCTTGATCTCCTCGATACCCAGGAACAGGAATCCCACGCCAAGCAGTACACGCCCCAGCGCCTTGCCACGCTCACCGCTAAAGCCAGCCAGCACACCGAATACCAGCAAGGGCAAGGCCAGCGCCGACAGGCTGACATTCTGCCCGGCCAGCGCCAGCAGCCAGATGCCACTGGTGGTGCCCAGGTTGGCGCCGAAGAGGATGGCAATGCCGCCCGCCAGACCAATCAATCCGGTCGAAATAAAGGCGATGGTCAGCAGCGAAACCAGCGTGCTGGACTGCAGCAGCATGGTCGCGCCAATCCCGAAGAACAGGCTCTTCAGCGGCGTCTGCGTACTGCGCGCCAGCCATTGCTCCAGCTTGCCTCCGGCCAGCAAACGCAAGCCGTCCTCCAGGCACTGCATGCCAAACAGAAACAAGGCCAGCCCGGCACACAACAAGAGCCAGGCATGGCTGTAGAAAAAGCTGATCGCCATCAGCAGGCACAGCAATAGCAAAGGAGCGATTCGCAGCATGTTTAGCCTTTAGAGACTACGGCAGCGCAAGGCTGGCAGATGTCTTTGCATGGTAACCTTTTATAGCCAGCCAGGAGGCTGGCGTTATTTTTAATGCATGTAAGGAAGTACCATGAAACTGCAAGCACTTTTCCTGGCCGCCAGCGTGGCAACCCTGAGTGGCTGCGCCGTTACCAGCTCCCCGGTTGGCAATGCGCTGTTCACCAATGTCAGCGGGCCAGTAGCCGTCAGCAACAGCGCCGAAGCCAGCAAGCAAGGCAAAAGCTGTGCATACAACCTACTGGGACTGATTGCCGCCGGCGATGCATCCATCGAGGCGGCCAAGAAATCCGGCAATATCAGTACCGTGAGCAGCGTCGATGGTCACGGCACCAGCGTGCTGTTCCTCTACTCGAGCTTCTGCACGGTAGTCAAAGGTCAATAAAGCTTCCACATAGCAAAAGGCCGCTCATTGAGCGGCCTTTTGCTATGTGCTGAAAATCGGCTTGCAGAAGGTTTAACGCATCTGCTGCTGTTGCGTACTGCTGCAACCCAGGCAGCGCACAAAAGCTTCTCGACCCGGCTCGACCACCAGAGCGTCGGCAGCCTCACCGACATTGCCGCCCAGCGCAGTAAACGGCAAGCTGACCAGGAAGGCTGCCGTGCCCACCAGGGTAGCGCCAATCAGCAGCGGGCGTGCTACCACCAGGTCACCCACCATGGAAAAGGCGCGCGGTGCCTCGACGTTATACATCGGGTCGGTGCCATCCTGACCGGCCCAGGCCTGCAGGGGCAGCGCCATGGCCGCGGTAGTCAGGGCCAGGGCAGCGGCAGTGCTACGAAACAGGTTCATGCTTGCGATCCTTCAGCGGTTTTATGAAGAGTGGCTTAACTATAACAGCGCTGGTGAAAAAATCAGCGTGACGGGCTTCAATCGCCGGCTATTCGCCATAAAAGGCATTTTCCGGCTTCTTCGGCACATAGCCCCGATAAAACTGCAGGATCTCGCGCAGGTCGGCCTCGGCATCCCCGGTCGGCCAGAAGGTCGGACCGATAACCAAACGCCGGTTGGCATAGTCCAGCGCCCCCAGCACGACAGGCACGCCCGCACCCCGTGCGATGTGGTAGAAGCCCATGCGCCAGCGCTGCACCTTGCGCCGGGTACCTTCCGGCGACAGCACGAGGATGAACTGCTCATGCTCGCGGAAATTGCGGATCGCCTGGTCGACCACGTTGTGCGCACTGTCGCGCTGGATGGCGATGCCTCCCCAGCGGCGCAGCAATCCGGCAAACGGCCAGCGAAAGATGCTGTGCTTGCCGAACCAGCGGGCATTCAGGCGCAGCATGAACTTCAGGGCAATGAACAGCACGAAGTCCCAATTGGACGTATGGTGGGCACCAATTACCACAAACTTGTCGAGCTTGGGCAATTCGCCTTCCATGCGCCAGCCCATCAGGCGCAGCAGGGTACGGCCCAGCCACTCGGCCAGGGGATTGGGCGGTAGGAAATTACCGGACATGCAGACCTCTTATTCTTGTTGTGTCCGCTGCACAGGCCTCAGCGCTGGCAGCGCGGGCAGTAGACGCTGGCCCGCTGGCCGAGCTTGACCTCTCGCAGGGTGCTGCCGCAAGTCTTGCAAAACTCCCCGCCCCGGCCGTAGACGAACAGCTCCTGCTGGAAATAGCCTGGCTGGCCATCGCCGCCGACAAAGTCACGCAGGGTGGTCCCCCCGCGCTCGATGGCATAGGCGAGGATCCGTTTGATCTCCTCGCCCAGGCGCAGATAGCGAGCCCGTGAAATACTCCCCGCCTCGCGGCGTGGATCGATGCCGGCGGCAAACAAGGCCTCGCTGGCGTAAATATTACCGACGCCAACCACCACCGCGTTATCCATGATGAAGGGTTTGACCGCCAGGCTGCGCCCGCGCGACAGCTCATACAGGCGCTCACCGTCGAAGCTGCCGCCCAGTGGCTCAGGCCCCAGCCTGGCCAACAACTCATGGGCCAGCGGCTCCTGACTCCAGAGCAGGGCACCGAAACGCCGTGGGTCGGTGTAGCGCAGCGCCAGGCCCGATTCCAGCTCGATATCGACATGCTCGTGCCTGGCCGCCGGCGTGCCCAGCGGCACCAGACGCAAACTGCCGGACATGCCCAGATGGGCAATCAGCGTGCCGCTTTCGGCCTTGATCAGCAGGTACTTGGCGCGACGCTCGACCGCCTCGATGCGCTGACCGGAAAGGCGGACATCCAGGTCTTCGGGTATCGGCCAGCGCAGGCGCCGCTCACGCAGCAGGACACGGCTGACACGCTGGCCCAGCAGATGGGGTTCGATACCGCGACGGGTAGTTTCGACTTCAGGTAATTCAGGCATGACCACTCCAGCCCGCGCCCACGGGCAACTCAGGCAGGCGAAGCGTTAACAGGCCGATGAAAAACTACCTGCGTTGGCAATACCGCGTTGAAACGGCCTCAAAATGCTCATTTACACCACGTAAACTGTGCTTTTCGGCCGTTTTCGCCTTGTCTTGCCTGCCTCGCCTACGTTTTTTTCAACGGCCTTTAACGGGACAGGGCAAGGTCGCGAATGCTTTCCTTGAGATTGTCATAGTCGTACTCGGAAAAACCGACGTACTCCAGCACCAGGGTACTGACACTCTGCCACTCGCGATCTTCGTCCTGGGCACCCAGCACCCGGTAGGTCGCACAGATGTTCTCAGCCATCTTGAGAATGGCCAGCAGGGTCTTCTGCTTGGCGTTGCGTTCGCTGTCATCGGAAAACATCGACAACGCATTATGGTGATTGGCGATCACCTCGCAGAGGTACTCCGGCAGGCGCCAGGAACGCGCCGTGAAATACCCCACCACCGCATGATTGGTATTGAGCAGGCGGTTTTCCGTGTCGACGATGCGCTGTTCGCTGGTCGCGCTGGCGTAGGCTTCTTCGAGAATGCCCATGTAGCCGGGGAAACGCTTGATCATCAGAGGAATGCCGCAATTGTGGAACAGCCCCAGGGTGTAGGCCTCGTCAGGCGACTGGTAGCCGATGCTCTTGGCCAGGTTAAGGCAGGTCATGGCCACATCCTGGGCGCTGTCCCAGAAGCGGTTGAGCACCACAATGGCTTCATCGGTCAGTTCACCCTTGATCGACTGGGCATTGATCAGGTTGATCACCGAATTACTACCCAGCAGATTGACTGCCTGCTGGATCGATGCAATGCGATTGGACAGGCCGAACTGCGGTGAATTGACGATCTTCAACAAGGCCCCCGACAACCCCGGGTCCTGGCTGATCAGGCGGGCGATAGCCTTCAGATCAGGATAGGGCATGACCTGCTCCATCTGCAGGTCGACCATGATCTGCGGCTGGGGCGGCACGCTGATACCCTGCAGGACTTTCTGGATCTGTTCGGCGCTGAGTTCTGGTGTCATGGCAGGGCTACCACAAAATAATGCTGCCAGTTTAGCCAAGCGGAGCACAGTTTGGGCAGCCTGCGTGGCGACCTTCGGTCGCAGCCGATCAGCCTAGCCAGGCACAGCACGCACCGTGCCTGGCGCCGCCGGGTATACTGCGCGCCTGATTTTTCCGGAGCCCCACCATGACCCTGCCCAGCCTGCGCCTCAAAGCCAATGCCGATCGCCGTTTGCGCGGTGGCCACCTGTGGGTGTTCAGCAACGAAGTGGATGTCGCCGCCACGCCGTTGACGGCCTTTGCCGCCGGCGACCAGGCCATCCTGGAAACATCCAGCGGCAAACCGCTGGGCATCGTCGCCCTGAGCCCCAACAACCTGATCTGTGCCCGCCTGTTGTCGCGCGACATTCGCCATAGCCTGGACAAGTCGCTGCTGGTGCACCGCCTGCAGGTCGCCCTGTCGCTGCGCGAGCGACTGTTCGACAGCCCCTGCTATCGGTTGGTCTACGGTGACTCGGACCTGCTGCCCGGCCTGGTGATCGACCGCTTCCATGACATTCTGGTCGTACAACTGGCTTCCGCGACCATGGAGCAGCACAAGGAAGCGCTGATTGAAGCACTGGTGCAGGTGCTCAAGCCCCGCGGCATCCTGTTCAAGAACGACTCGGCCGCGCGGGATGCCGAAGGCCTGCAGCGTTATGTGGAGACGGCCTTTGGTGTCGTCCCGGAATGGGTCGCCCTGGAAGAAAACGGCGTGCGCTTCGAGGCGCCGGTACTGGGCGGGCAGAAAACCGGCTGGTTCTACGACCATCGCATGAACCGTGCGCGCCTGGCCCCCTACGTCAAGGGCAAGCGGGTGCTCGACCTGTTCAGTTATATCGGCGGCTGGGGCGTGCAGGCCGCCGCCTTTGGGGCCAGCGAGGTGTTCTGCGTGGACGGCTCGGCCCTGGCCCTGGATGGCGTGGAGCGCAATGCCACACTCAACGGCGTGGCCGAAAAGGTCACCTGCATCGAAGGTGACGTGTTCGCTGCCCTGCGCGAGCTGAAGGCGGCCGAAGAACGCTTCGACGTGGTGGTCGCTGACCCGCCCGCCTTCATCAAGCGCAAGAAGGACCTGAAGAACGGCGAAGCCGCCTACCGCCGCCTCAACGAAGCCGCCATGCGCTTGCTCAGCAAGGACGGCATTCTGGTCAGCGCCAGTTGCTCCATGCACCTGCCCGAGGATGATCTGCAGAACATCCTGCTGCAGAGCGCACGCCATCTGGATCGCAACATCCAGCTGCTCGAGCGCGGTGCACAGGGCCCCGATCATCCGGTACATCCGGCCATCGTCGAGACGCGCTACATCAAGAGCCTGACCGTACGTCTGCTGCCCAACAGCTGAGGCAGCGGAAAAATCGGCTCAGTCCGTGGACGGGCGAGGCACGTAAAGTGTCTCGCCGACCTGCAGGCTCTGGTAGCGTGGCGTGATCCGCTGCACGCGCCCCTCGCGAATCGCTGCGATCAACGACTCGCTCGCATACACCTCCTTGAAGCGCCCGGCCGCCTGCCAGCGCCCTTGCCCGTCACGGGCAAAGAACAGCAACTCACTGCCGTAATGTTCCGTCGGTAGCAACAGCACCTCGTTAGCCGCGTCGCCATCCAGGTCGACAGCCCACAACAGGCAGCCAGCATAGCGACACGCTTCCTCAAGATGCTGCCTGCCAACTACCCGATGCGCCTCGTCCTCCGCGCTGCCCAACCACGCCAGCGTGCCCGCCGGCAAGGCCTGCGGGTCGACAGGCGCCGGTGCATAGGGGCCCTGCTGTTCCGTGCTGTGCAGACGCTCCAGCAAGGCGCTACGCGCCGGCTCATCAAGTAGCAGGCCTGCTTGCAGGCGCTCGCGCAGCGCATTGAACTGCGCCACACCGGCATAACCCAGACGCTCACGCAGATAGCGCAACGTCTCCGCCTGCGCCTCATCCTGAGTGTTCAGCACACGCTGCAGCTGGCTGCGCGCGCTGATTTCCAGCGCGTTGAACCAGGGGCTGTGCGCCAGCACCAGCAGGCCACACAGGCACAAGGCCAGCGGCGGATTGCTGCGCCGCAGATTGCCCAGCCAGACAGCCTGGCGTGGCCATAGCGCGCACAGCAGCGCCAGGCTGTAACACAGCGCCACCAGCACCAGCAGCGCGGCGTAGAAGCGCTGCGGGGTGAAGCCGTACTGCACAATGCGCAACCCGCTCGAATAGCCGGCCAGCAGCGCCAGCAGCAACAGGCAGGGGATGCTGGCTGTCACCAGATAACGCAACACCCGCGGATAGCTGACTGCCTCGCTGCCATCCTGAAACACCCCGTTGATGAACAGCAGATTGCTAAACACCAGGCACAGCAGGATGGCCGTGGAATGCCCGGTCTGCCAGACAGGCTGCAAGCCGGTAAACGGCAGGGTCAGGGTAAACAGCAGGGCAATCGCGGCACTCAGCGGCAGCAGGAAACGACACAGCGCCAGCAGAATGCCACGCAACAAGCCGATGACCCGCTGGTTCTCGCAGCCCATGCGTACGCCCATGGCGAACACCAGCAGAGGCGCCAACGCCATGAAGCCAGTTGAACCGAATAGCTTACCGACCGCGCGGATGCCCAACATGTCGAACAGCCCGGCACACAGCAGCAAGAGCAGAACGAACACCGCCACCAGCAACCCGGCCAGCAGCAGGATGAACACGTTGTTCCAGGCATGCTGGAACAACGCCGTGTAGCGCAGACGGCCCTCTTCGCGACCGGGCCAGCTGAGAATGAAGGCCAGACCGATATACGCCAGCAGCGGCGCCGCCAGCCCCCAGCTCAGGCGCAGCAGGCTGGCACCCGACGCCTGTGCTTCGAGCGGCTGGCTCAGCCATAACAGGCTGCCGGTCACCAGCCCCATCAGCACGGCCAGGCCAGCCAGCAGGCGCAGCGCACCACGCAACGGGGCCTGCGCCCCCAGCAACTGCAAACCCAGGCCGACCACCAGCGCCATAACCACCAAGGCCCACGCCAGGCTGACCTGCACCGGCTGGAACAGCCCCAAACTCTGCACCCACCACAGCAACAGCCCCTGAACAAGGCCGATGCTCAGGTAGAAAAGCGGTGAACGAAGTGACAAGACGGGCATAGCAATCATCCTTGCGGGTAGCGGTTGCGAGGCGCAGTCTAGGCCAGTACCCACCCCCAGGCTGCGCACTGCCAGGCAAATCGTTACACAACCAGCGCGCGAGCGGCCTTTCGTGGCAGCGCCCGCGGGATTAGAATCGAGGCTCCCTGCCATATCTCAGGCGGGCCAGTGAGACCGGCCGGGCACGCGGTGATCCCGCAGCGCCAGCAGGCCACCAGGGCGGCAGCGACCATTTATCACTGGCTGCCGGCACCCACCATGCTCACCCCAAGACCATCACCTGATTAGCCTGCAGGAATGCCGCAATGCCTGACTACCGCTCGAAAACCTCCACCTTCGGTCGCAACATGGCCGGCGCCCGCGCCCTGTGGCGCGCCACCGGGATGAAGGACGAAGACTTCAAGAAGCCGATCATCGCCATCGCCAACTCCTTCACCCAGTTCGTCCCCGGCCACGTGCACCTGAAGGACCTCGGCCAGCTGGTCGCCCGCGAGATCGAGAAAGCCGGCGGCGTGGCCAAGGAATTCAACACCATCGCCGTCGACGACGGTATCGCCATGGGCCACGACGGCATGCTCTATTCGCTGCCGAGCCGCGAGATCATCGCCGACTCCGTGGAATACATGGTCAACGCCCACTGCGCCGACGCCATCGTCTGCATCAGCAACTGCGACAAGATCACCCCCGGCATGCTGATGGCCGCCCTGCGCCTGAACATCCCGGTGGTGTTCGTTTCCGGCGGGCCGATGGAAGCCGGCAAGACCAAGCTGGCCAATCATGGCCTGGACCTGGTCGACGCCATGGTGGTGGCCGCCGATGACTCCTGCTCCGACGAGAAGGTCGCCGAGTACGAGCGCAGCGCCTGCCCGACCTGCGGCAGCTGCTCCGGCATGTTCACCGCCAACTCGATGAACTGCCTGACCGAGGCCCTGGGCCTGTCGCTGCCGGGCAACGGCTCGACCCTGGCCACCCACGCCGACCGCGAGCAGCTGTTCCTGCGCGCCGGCCGGCTGATCGTCGACCTCTGCCGCCAGTACTACAACGAAGGCAACGACAACGTCCTGCCGCGCAACATCGCCAGCTTCAAGGCGTTCGAGAACGCCATGACCCTGGACATCGCCATGGGTGGCTCGACCAACACCATCCTGCACCTGCTGGCCGCCGCCCAGGAGGCCGAGCTGGCCTTCGACCTGCGCGACATCGACCGGCTGTCGCGCAAAGTACCGCAGCTGTGCAAGGTGGCGCCGAACATCCAGAAGTACCACATGGAAGACGTACATCGCGCTGGCGGCATCTTCTCCATCCTCGGTGAACTGGCCCGCGGCGGCCTGCTGCACACCGACGTGCCGACCGTGCACAGCCCGAGCATGGCCGAAGCCATCGCCCAGTGGGACATCACCCAGACCAGCGACGAAGCCGTGCACACCTTCTTCAAGGCTGGCCCGGCCGGTATCCCGACCCAGGTGGCGTTCAGCCAGAGCACCCGCTGGGAGACCCTGGACGACGATCGCGAGCACGGCTGCATCCGCTCGGTCGAGCACGCCTACTCCCAGGAAGGCGGCCTGGCCGTGCTGTACGGCAACATCGCCCTGGACGGCTGCGTGGTGAAAACCGCCGGGGTGGATGAATCCATCCACGTCTTCGAAGGCCGGGCGAAGATCTTCGAGAGCCAGGACAGCGCGGTGAAGGGCATCCTCGCCGACGAAGTGAAGCCGGGCGACATCGTCATCATCCGCTACGAAGGCCCGAAAGGCGGCCCGGGCATGCAGGAAATGCTCTACCCGACCTCGTATCTGAAGTCCAAGGGCCTCGGCAAAGACTGCGCCCTGCTCACCGACGGCCGTTTCTCCGGCGGCACCTCGGGCCTGTCGATCGGCCACGCCTCGCCGGAAGCCGCCGCCGGCGGTGCCATCGGCCTGGTCCAGGACGGCGACAAGGTGCTGATCGACATCCCCAACCGCAGCATCAACCTGCTGGTGTCGGATGACGAACTGGCCGCGCGCCGTGCCGAGCAGGACAAGAAGGGCTGGAAGCCGGCGCAGCCGCGTGCACGCAAGGTCTCCACCGCCCTGAAAGCCTACGCGCTGCTGGCCACCAGTGCCGACAAAGGCGCCGTACGTGACAAGGCACTGCTGGACGGCTGAGCCCGCCCCTGAGCCTGAAGAGCCCGGCCTAGTGCCGGGCTTTTACTTTGCCAGGCCTGCGCAAAACACTCGGTTAACGCCGCCCGAACAGCCAGCCCGCCAGTCGCCCCAGCCAGCGTCCCAACCATGACGGCTCATGCAGGGGCACCCAGCGCCAGGTCACCTCCAGCTCTTCGCCCGTCTGCAGATCACGCGCCAGCAGGCGACCGGGCGTGCCTATTGGCACAACCGGAATGACCTGCGTCTGCACCCGCCCACGCCCTTGATAGTGCTTGCGATAGCTAAGCTGCTCGACCAGCACCTCCAGGGGGTGTTCTTCCAGGCTACTGACAATCTCATAGCTGGGGCGATTGCCATTGACCCACACAGGCACCGACTCGACGCGCAGGTTGCGTTCGCCCGCACGCCCGGCCTTGGCCGTCTCCTGGCGCGCCAGCACGGCAGGCAAGGTCTGCTCGGTGCTGTCCAGCGGCACGGCCTGTAGCGACTCGCCAGACAGCAGCGGCGCGGACAACTGTTCGCTCGACGGAGCCTCGGACTCAGGCAAATCCTGATGCTGATGCTGATGCATGGCGACTATCGCTCCATAAGGGGGTCAGAGGCCGGGCTGAGCGCCGGCAACTCGGCCAACAGATCATCCAGCTGCAACTCCACGCGCTCCGCCGTGCCCTGGCGCAAGGCGCGGCCAGCCGCACGCTGCACCGCACGCTCGACCAGGCTGCGCAAATCACGCCCCCCCAGGCCGTCTGTCTGGCTGGCCAGCCGTGCCGCCACCTCGTCAGCATCGAATGCCGTACGCAAACGCCCCAGGAACAGACGCAGCAACTGGCTGCGCTGCGCCGGAGTGGGCAGGGGCAGTTCGATCTTGTCCATGAAGCGCGACAATATGGCAGCATCGATGCGTTCCGGCAGATTGGTGGCAGCCAGCACGAAGACCACCGCCTCCTGCTGCTTGACGCCATCCAGCTCTTGCAACAACTGATTGACGATGTCATCGGTAAAGGCATCGGCAGCCTGGCTGCCGCGTGGCGGCACCAGGGCCTCGATTTCATCGATAAACAGGATGCACGGCGCCTTGCTGCGCGCCTGCTCGAACGCTTCGCGCACCTTGATGGCCGACTGCCCGACATATCCGGCCTTGAGGTCGGCTACGCTGCGGCTGATAAACGCCACACCACTTTCATTGGCCAGGGTACGCGCCACCTGGGTTTTGCCGGTACCGGGCGGGCCATACAAGAGCGCCGCGCGGGGCAAGGGTACGCCCTGGCTACGCAACAGCTCGGCATTGCGCAGGCTGCCGCACAGCGTTTGCAGGCGCTCCAGCGTGTCTTCGGCGAGAATCAGGCTGTCCCAGCCAGCCTGGCTGTCAACCTTGTCACTCTGCGCCTTGCCCTGGCGCTGCAACACCTCACGCCACAAGGCCTCGTCCGGCGCCTGCTGGCGTTCCGCCGCCAGGCTGCACAGCTCGCGCACCAGATTGGCTAGGTCACGTCCAGCGCAGCCCTGGGTCGCTTCGCCGGCAAAGGCTGGCACGCTCGCTTCACGGCCCAGCTTGCTCAGTTCCAGGGCCAGGATCTGCTGCCTTTGCGCAGCATCGGGCAGACCGATTTCCACACCTTGGCCAAAGCGCGAGAGGATGGCTTCGTCGAGCAGGTCAACACGGTTGGTGGCACCCACCACCCAGATCTGCCCGGCAGCCTGCAAACCGTCCCACTCGGCCAGAAAGCTCTGCACCAGCTCATCGGAAAAACTGTCGGAGTTGAGCGAGCCACGCCGCGCAAATACACCCTCGCACTCATCGATAAAGATCACACAACGTCCGGCGGCACGTGCGCGCTGCCAAAGCTCGCGGACTTTCTGTGCGGTCTGCCCCAGATGACTGCCCTTGAGATCCGGCGCCGACAGGGCGAGGAAGCGACACCCTGCGGAATCGGCAATGCGCCGGGCTATCTCGGTCTTACCGGTGCCCGGCGGGCCGTACAGCAACAAACCTCGCGGGGCCGCCTTGTCACCGTTACTGAACAGGCGAATCTTCGTCATCAGGGTATCGCGCGTGGTTTCCTTGAGCACGATCTGCGCCCAGCTCTGCTGCAACTGCGCCTCGTCGAGCACTGGCGCAGCTTGCGGCGCCAGCTCGCCCCTCAGGTGTTCAGCGGACAGGCGTGCCTGCTCGGGATCATCCGCCTCACGCAGGCTGCGGTTTTTTGCCTTGCGCACCAACTGCAACAGGTCGCGACCACTCTTGCCCTTGAGCAGCGGGCTCAGCTCGCGCGCCAGCGACTCGGCATGCAGATCCTCGGCCAGCCGGCAATCCGCCAGCAAACCGGCAAGAATCTGCGCGCGCCCGGCTTCGTCCGGCAGGGGAATCTCGATCTTCTCGGTAAAACGGCTGAGGATCGCGCTGTCGATGTTCTCCATATGGTTGGTTGCCGCCAATACCACCACATCGCCACGCTGCTGATGTACCCCGTCCATTTCGGTGAGCATGGCATTGACCGCATCCTTGACGAAGGAGTCACCACCTTCGCCATCACGCCGCGCAGTAATCGCATCGATCTCATCAATAAACAGAATGCACGGCGCCTGGCTACGCGCCCGGGCGAACAGCTCGGCCACCTTGGGCCCGGTTTCACCGACATAGCGGCCCTTGAGATCGTTGGTGCTGGCGACTATGAAACGCACCCCACTCTCGTTGGCCAGAGTGCGGGCGATTTCCGTCTTGCCGGTGCCGGGCGGGCCATACAGCAGGATATTCGGCACCTCGAACTGATTGGCCTTGTAGCGTTCAGCTTCCCGAACGATCTTCTCGGCGGTACGCAAACGGGCCTTGACCTCAGCAGGTAGAACCAGGCGTTGCCAGGTGCTGCGATCGTTACGCAGCTGTGCATCGCTGCCCCGCACCTGCTGGATAGCCGCACGCCAATGCGTCAGCGTCGGCTGGCCGGGCAAGGCATGCAAGCGGGCCTCCTTGACGATATTCAGCAGCTCGCGCACCGAGGCCCCGGCGCTCAGGTCGACGACTTCCGGCGGCAGGTTGCCCTGCAGCTGGTTGTCGCGGCAGGCTTGTTCCAGCAACAGGCGGCGACCTGCCGCATCCGGTGCGACAATCTCCACCACGGCGCTACCAAAGGCTGCCAACAAGCGCTTGTGCAGCAGCTCCTTGCGCGTCACCCCCATCACCACCCAGATCCGGCTACGCGCCGCCGGATGACGTTCCCACTCATCCAGCCAGGCCTGGACGAGCATGGCCTGGCGTTCGTCCTGGCCGAACAGTTGCTCGGCATAGGCCAGGTAGATCACACAGCTCTGGTTGGCTTCGACACGCGCGTTCCAGAAGTTACGCACGTCCTTGGCCGACGCCAGGCTCCCCGCCTCGACCATATGGAACTCGGCAAATACCGACTGGGCAATGCGTCGGGCAATGAACTCCTTGCCATTGCCCGCCTCGCCCTGCAACAGGATGCCTGCCGGGGTCGCGTTATCCCCCAGGTTGAACAGGTCGATACGCCGGATCAGCGCCGCAAAGGCCGCGTCCGCAATGGCTACCGGTTGCCACAATGCGGCAATTCGCTCGACCCGCTGCAACAGGCCTTCCTGACGAGGAATCTCGGCCTGCAACTGGCGCATACGCCATTGCCGCTCGGCAAAGGCCTGCCACTGGCCACCCAGTTCGCGCACTGTCGGCAACACCTCCTTGAGCGCTTCCAGCAACAGCGGCGAGAACTGCTCAAGCCAGGTATTGTCAGCCTGACGCTGAATCAGGCTCCAGTTGCCAGCGGTTTGCTGACGCAGCCACAGCATCTCGCCAATACGCAGCAGCAGCGTGCCGTGCTCAGCGCCGCCCGCCAGCAATCCATCCGCTACGGCCAGCTCATCGAGGGCAACCTTGCCAGCCTGCTGGCGGATCCGCAAAGCCTGGTATTTGCCTGGCCGCTGCCCGGCATACACCCAGCACAGTTGCCAGTCCTGCAAGGCATTCGCCTGTTGGCGCAAGCCGTGCTTGAAAAACGCCGACTGTCCACGCCGCGCCAGCAACACCGAGAGAGGCATGGCCAACAGATAAAACAGCAGCAGCGGCGCATAACTTTCCAGGCGCGGCGCCAACACCAGGCCATAGCGTTCGCGCCAGCCCCACCACAGGCATGCAGCCAGCAAGCCGAGCCAAATCACCGGCGGGCTACGGCGCAAACCGGACCATACCGGGGCGAGGTACAACCCCCCCAGGAAAGCTCGCGACCAACTGGTCTGGCGACTGGCGAAGAGCTTGCGCAGGCACTGCAAGGTCTGCTCGGCCAGACGCTGCAAAGCCTGATTGAGCTGCGCCGGCAAGCCTTGCTGCTGGCTGTGCTGTATCTGCAACTCGGTCAACTGGTCACTGACCTGATTGAGGCTGTGCTGATATTTTTCACGCTGCTCCTGCAGCACGGCCTGGCGCCCGCTGGCCGGGGCTGACGCTGGCGCGGCAGCCGGCGAGACCTGACTGGCCGCCGCCGCAGGCAGCGCAACAGGACGGGGTGACGGAGTGGGCGACGCGACGGGGGGCTCGCGCTGCGCCAGCGGCCCTGCGGCCAGTCGGGCTGGCCGGGTGCGCCGCCACCACCACAGGGCAGCCAACAGCGCCAATGATGCAGCCCCCAACGCCACCCAGCCAAACAGGCGCGCCATGCCAGGCTTGGCACCGCTATCGTCCAGGGGCTTCAGCTGCCAGCCGTCACTGGCTGCCGCCTGCGCAGCATAGACTTCCCTGCCCCCCACCAGGCCCAACAACTGCAGACGCCGGGCCTCGGCACACTCCATGCCGAGGACACTACGGATGCCGCCATACAGTTTGTCGAGCAGCGCCTGATCGGTGAAGGTGCTGCGCCGCCCATGAATACGCAGCGTCACCTGCGCCGCACACCAATCATCCTCGGCAACACGTACCTCGACACCAGCATGGCGCAACAAGGTTCGCTCACCAGCACTCGCCGGCAGAACCGGGCCAGCCAGCAAGGCCAGCAAAAACAGGGCAGGAACGCATCGAGACATCGGCCGCATCGCACACTCGCATAGCCATCGCCAGGCAATGGCAGTTTTCAGTGGAATGCATGGAAGTCCCGCAGCAGGTCTTCCATGACAGGTCTTGCAACGCTACGTCCCTCATGGCCGTAGTCGGTAAAGCATCATGCCATAACGCCAGGCGCGGCTCAGCGGCGCTGCCAGGTCTGGTAGCGATAAGCCGGTAGCGCGTCTTCGGCTTCGTGCACTTCCTCCACCAGGCACTGCCAGTCGGCGAGCGGCACATCAGGGAAGAAGGCATCGCCCTCGGGCTGCAAGGCCACGCGGGTCAGGTACAGGCGTTGCGCCAGCGGCAATGCCTGCTGGTAAAGC
The DNA here is from genome assembly GCF_002234375.1 of Pseudomonas fluvialis. Classification (GTDB taxonomy): domain Bacteria; phylum Pseudomonadota; class Gammaproteobacteria; order Pseudomonadales; family Pseudomonadaceae; genus Aquipseudomonas; species Aquipseudomonas fluvialis. The sequence continues at coordinate 56,286 of NZ_NMQV01000004.1, read as the reverse complement.
TGCGCGCCGCCGATCAGCATCAGCTCGTCGACAGCCTGTTCGCGTGCCCACTGCTCGGCCCGAGCCAGCGCTGCCGTCAGGTCGGCGAACACCTCGGCACCCGGTAACTGCAGGCCGGCCTGGCGACTGACCACCAGATTGAGACGCCCCGGCAAGGGACGGCCCAGCGAATCCCAGGTCTTGCGCCCCATGATCACCGGTTTGCCCAGGGTCAGGGCCTTGAAATGGCGTAGGTCGGCCGGCAGGTGCCAGGGCAACTGGTTATCGCGGCCAATCACGCGGTTTTCCGCCAGAGCGGCAATCATGCACAGGGGGAGCGTCGTTTTCATGGCGGCAGCATAGCGGCGGCCATGGCGGCACAGCAAGCCAGCTCACTGGCACAGGGCATTACGCCCCTGCTCCTTGGCCCGGTACAGCGCACTGTCTGCCTGCTGCAGTGCTTGTGCCAGGCTCAGCTCGGCAGGCCGGGCGACATAGGCCAGGCCGATACTCAGGGTCAGCACCTCGGCCACCTCCGACCCGACATGCGCCAGGGCCAGCGCCTGGATGGCCTGGCGCAGCGCCTGCAACCGTTGCTCGGCCTCGGCCTGGCTGAGGTCGTACCACAGGCCGACAAACTCTTCGCCGCCAAAACGTGCCAGCCTGTCCAGCGGCCGACGTGCATAGCCTTGCAGCACCTGCGCCACGGTACGCAGCGCCTCATCTCCCGCCGCATGCCCGTAATAGTCGTTGTAGCGCTTGAAATAGTCGACATCCAGCAAGGCCACTGCCAGTGCCTTGCCTTCGCGCTGGGCGAGTCGCCAGACGCGCTGTGCCTGCTCGTTGAAGGCTCGCCGATTAAGCAGCCCGGTGAGGAAGTCGCGCTCGGCCACTTCGCGCAACAGCTGCTGGCCCAAGAAGTTTTCCCGCGCGGCATATTCCATGAAATAGCAACCTACCGAGCCGATCAGGTTGGCGGTGGCTAGGAAGAACAGGTTGTACAGCAACGGCTCGCCCGCCAGGCCGACGTCCAGAGCCACCCAGACATAACCGGCAAACACTAGCCAGCCACACAGCACGGCGGTGCGAAAACGTAGCCCGGTGAGAAAGTAGAAGAAGAAGGTCGCGAGGATGATGCCCTCGTAAGGCAGAGCCACGCCCTCACGCTGGGCCAGCCAGATGATCGCATTGACGCCCAACCCACCGACCAGGGTAATGCCGCCCCCCAGCCATTGCAGATGGCGACGCACCGCGGGCAGGTAGCTAAGCAGCCAGGCCAGGCTGATCAACGGCACCAACAGCCCCAGGCGCACCCCCAGCACTGCCTGGCGCACACCATCCGGCAGGGTCAGCACATCCGGCACGACGAACAGCAACATGAGCAGCATGGCCACCAGGAAAGCCCCGCGCATGCGGCGCAGGAACTGCCGGTTGTGATGCTCGGCAAACTCCGCCTCCAGGGCGCCGGCAAAGGCCAGACGGCGGAAGCCCGCCTGCAATTGCAGCAGATAGGGCGATTCGGCGTGCACCTGGGACAGATAAGCCGGTTTCATCCTGGCTCCATGGTCATGGCAGCCCGCAGGCTGTCTTTTTTCTGCCAGTGTAGGCCTAGCCGCCGCCGGGCGAAACCTGCCCAAGGGCAGGAGGCACAGGTATGCTTGCCGGAACTTTCGTCAGGGATCGCGCCTTGAACCCGCTTGCCAACCCCTCTCGCCTGCAACGTCTATGGCTCTGCGAAGCCGTGCGCCTGCGTGAAGAACAGGCCGGCCTGCTCGATGACAGCGCCATCGTCCGCCAGCTGCGTCATGAAGCGCTGGATTTGCCGCAGCGCATCGAACAGCGTGCGCTACGCCTGGCCGCGCGCGACGGTCAGGCCGGCGCTCTGCAACACGCCATGCAGGGCGCACGCCTGGCGCTGCTGTTGCTCGCCGTGCTGGCCGTGGCGGGCGGCTTCAGCATGGCGCTGGCGGCCCTCGGTGACGGCCTGCGCCCGGTCAACCTGCTCTGGGCACTGGGCAGCCTGCTCGGCCTGCATCTGCTCAGCCTGCTGCTCTGGCTGCTGGTCACTGCCTGTCTGGCGCAAGGCCCGGCGCCCAGTGGCCAGTTGTGGCTCTGGTTGAGCGCGCGCCTGGCCCGCGATGCCCAGGCCGTGCAACTGGCTCCGTCACTGTTGCTCCTGCTGCAGAGCCGGGGTCTCAACCGCTGGCTGTTTGCCGTGCTCAGTCATACGCTGTGGCTGCTCCTGTTACTCGGTGCGCTGGCTGGCCTGCTGCTGTTGCTGGCCAGTCGGCACTACGGGTTTGTCTGGGAAAGCACCCTGCTGGACAGCAGCCACTTTGTCCGTGGCATCGAACTGCTCAGCCGGTTGCCGGCCCTGCTGGGTTTCCCGGCACCGCCGCCGGCGCTCATCCAGACCAGCGGCGGCCAGGCGCTGGTCGATGAGGCCAGTCGCCAGTTATGGTCGCTGTGGCTGCTCGGCCAACTGCTAACCTTCGGCCTGCTGCCCCGCCTGGCCCTGCTGCTGTTCAGCCTGGCCCGCCTGGCCAGTGGCCTGCGCCGCCTGCAGCTAGACCTGCAACTGCCGGCCTATCAACTGCTCGCCGAACGCCTGCAGCCGCGCCATGAAACCCTCGGCGTACTCGACGCTGCACCGCCACCACCACTCCTGAGCAGCCACCACGCAGCCCAGGTCGGTCAAGGCCGCCTGCTCTGCGCCGTGGAGCTGGACCCCGAGCGCCCCTGGCCACCCGCCGGGCTGGCGGCAGATATTCCCTGCAGCGCCGTACTCGACAGCCGCGAACAACGCCAGCAACTGCTCGAGCAACTGGCCGCCCGGCCGCTGAGCCGTCTGCTGATAGCCTGCGACGCCCGGCGCTCGCCAGACCGGGGCAGCCTGGCCTTGCTCCGCGAGCTGGCCAGCTATGCCACGGCCAGCTGCGTGTGGCTGTTGCCCGGCGAGGACCCGCAGCGCCTGCTCGACTGGCAACAGGCACTGCAGGCCGCCGGCCTGCCCTGGCAGGCACAGCACGAACTGCCACGCTGGCTGGAGCACAGCGATGCGTGAGCCGATCCGCCTGGCCGTGGTCGGCCACACCAATGTTGGCAAGACCTCGCTGCTGCGTACCCTGCTGCGTGATCGCCAGTTTGGCGAGGTCTCGCACCGCCCGAGCACCACCCGGCATGTCGAGGGTGCACGCCTGTCGGCCAATGGCCGGGCATTGCTGGAGCTGTACGACACCCCCGGCATGGAGGACGCCATCGCCCTGCTGGAACTGCTCGACCGCCAGGCCGCTCAGGCACCGCGCCAGGACGGCCCGACACGCATCAGCCGCTTCCTTGACAGCAGCGAAGCACGCCAGCGTTTCGAGCAGGAAGCCAAGGTGCTGCGCCAGTTGCTGAGTGCCGATGCCGGGCTGTATGTCATCGACGCCCGCGAGCCGGTGCTGGCCAAGTACCGCGATGAACTGGCCATCCTCGCCCTGTGTGGCAAGCCGTTGCTGCCGGTGCTCAACTTCAGCGCGGTCGACACGCCGCGCCAGCTGGCCTGGCGGCAAGCCCTGGCGCGCCTGGGCCTGCACGCCCTGGTGTGCTTCGACAGCGTGACGCCACCCGCCGATGGCGAGCAACGCCTGTACCAGAGCCTGACACTGCTGCTGGAGAAGGCGCGCGAGCCTCTTCAGGTATTGCTCGACGACCTGCGGCTGCAGCAACAGCAACGCCAGCAGGCCGGCCTGCGGCTGATTGCCGAACTGTTGCTGGACTGTGCAGCGCTACGCCGCCGCGCCGCCAGCCAGGAAACCGAGCGTGTCCTGCAGCAGCTACAGGACAGCGTGCGCCAGCGCGAGCAGCGCTGCGTGGACGCCTTGCTGCAGCTGTATGCCTTCGACAGCAGCGACGCGCAGGCCGAGGCACTGCCACTGCTCGACGGGCGCTGGGGTGACGACCTGTTCAATCCGGAAACCCTGCGCCAGCTGGGCATTCACCTGGGTAGCGGCATGGCCGCCGGCGCCGCAGCCGGGGTCGGCGTCGACCTGCTGGTCGGCGGCATGACCCTCGGTGCCGCGGCCGCGCTCGGCGCCCTGGCCGGTGGCGGCGTACAAACCGTGCGCAACTACGGCGCACGCCTGCTCGGCAAGCTCAAGGGACAACGCGAACTGAGCGTGGACGACAGCATCCTGCGCCTGCTGGGCCTGCGCCAGCTACAGCTGCTCAGCGCCCTGCAGCGTCGCGGACATGCTGCCCAGCAGCCGCTACAGGTACAGGTCGAGCCGGCGCACTGGCAGCAGGGAAAACTGCCCGCTGCTCTGCAGCAGGCGCGCGCCCACCCGCAGTGGTGCAGCCTGGATACACCTTTCAATCCCGCCCAGCCACGTCGCCAGGCGGCCTTGCAGCAGCTGCAGGCGGACCTATCCGCCCGCCACGCCGGCTAGAGCGCTTTCTCGAAGACCTGGGAGTTGCGCTGATAGTTGTACAGGGAGGCGCGCGCCGCCGGCAGGCGCTCGACACTGCTGGGCACGAAGCCGCGCTCGCGAAACCAGTGCGCAGTACGCGTGGTCAGCACGAACAGCGTCTTCAGCCCCAGCCCCCGGGCACGCGTTTCAATGCGTTCCAGCAACTCGTCACCCCGTCCGCCATGCCGATACTCCGGGTTGACCGCCAGGCAGGCCAGTTCGCCCGACTGCGAGTCGGCAATTGGATACAGCGCGGCGCAGGCAATGATCAGCCCGTCACGCTCGACAATGCTGAACTGCTCGATCTCGCGCTCCAGCACTTCCCGTGAGCGACGCACCAGAATGCCCTGGTCTTCCAGCGGGGTAATCAGCTCGATCAGCCCGCCGACGTCTTCGATACTCGCCTCGCGCAGCGACTCGAACTGCTCCTGGTCGACCAGCGTGCCGCCACCATCACGGGTAAACAGCTCGGTGAGCAGCGAGCCGTCGGCCGCATAGCTGACCAGGTGGCTGCGCTTGACCCCGGCACGACAGGCCTGCGCCGCGGCATCCAGCAGCTCGGCCTGATAGTTGTGGCCAAGCCGCGCCAGATGCCCCGGCACCTGCTGCGGACGCAGCTCGCGCACCAGCCGCCCCTGTTCGTCGAGCAGGCCGGCCTCGCTGCCGAACAGCACCAGCTTGTCGGCCTGCAGATCGATCGCCGCGCGCATGGCCACGTCCTCACAGGCCAGGTTGAAGATTTCCCCGGTCGGCGAGTAGCCCAGCGGCGAGAGCAGCACGATGCTGCGCTCGTCCAGCAGGCGGCCGATGCCCTTGCGGTCGACCCGGCGCACCTCACCCGTGTGGTGATAATCCACGCCATCCAGCACCCCGATGGGCCGTGCGGTGACGAAGTTGCCACTGGCCACGCGCAGCCGGGCGCCCTGCATCGGCGAAGCGGCCATGTCCATCGACAGGCGTGCTTCGATGGCGATGCGCAGTGAGCCGACAGCGTCGATCACGCACTCCAGAGTCGGGCTGTCGGTAATCCGCAGGTCGCGGTGATAACGCGGCGGCAAACCGCGCGCCTGCAGGCGTGCCTCGATCTGCGGGCGCGAACCATGCACCAGCACCAGGCGCACGCCCAGGCTGTGCAGCAGCACCAGATCGTGGACGATATTGCCGAAGTTGGCATGGGCAACCCCCTCGCCGGGCAGCATGACCACGAAGGTGCAGTCACGGTGGGCGTTGATGTAGGGCGAAGCATGGCGAAGCCAGTTGACGTAGTCGTGCATGAACAATCCATTTGACGCAGCGTTGATTCAGCCCACGACGGGGCGCGACGGACAGCGGCAGGCAGGCCTCATCGTCGCGCTGCCGGCAGGCTGGCCGGGGTCAGGCAATAGTGGCTGATCAGTTGACGCAACAGCTGGACGGTCGGCGCGATGCGCGCCAGTTGCAGGTACTCACCTGGCTGATGGGCGCAGGCGATATCGCCCGGCCCCAGCACCAGGGTCTGACAACCCAACTGTTGCAGGTAAGGCGCCTCGGTGCCGAAGGCCACCGCCTCGGCGGCATGCCCGGTGAGGCGCTCGGCGAGGCGCACCAGCTCACTGTCAGCCGGCTCCTCGAAGGGCGGCACACCGGGAAACAGCGGCCCGTAGTCGATACGCACCTGATGCTGGTGGGCAATCGGCTGCAATTTCTCGCGAATCGCCGCACGCAACCACTCGGCATCCATACCCGGTAGCGGGCGCAGGTCGAACTCCAGCGAACACTGCCCGCAAATGCGGTTGGGATTGTCGCCCCCATGGATGCAGCCGAAGTTGAGCGTCGGCTGCGGCACGGAAAACTGCGCATTGCGAAAGGTGTCCTGCCACTGCCCGCGCAGCGCGCGCAGCGCACTCATCACGTCATGCATGGCTTCCATGGCATTGCGGCCCAGGCTGGGATCGGAGGAATGACCGCTTTGCCCGAGGATGTCGATGCGCTCCATCATCACCCCCTTGTGCAGGCGAATCGGCCGCAATCCAGTCGGCTCGCCGATCACCGCGGCACGCCCCAGGGGGCGGCCAGCGTCCGCTAGGGCCCGCGCGCCACTCATCGAACTCTCTTCATCACAGGTGGCCAGCACCAACAGCGGCTGCTGCAACGGCTGGCCCTGCAAGCCACGCACGGCCTCGATGACCAGCGGAAAGAAGCCCTTCATGTCGCAAACGCCCAGGCCGACCCAACGGTCGCCCTGTTCGCTCAGGCGCAACGGGTCGCTCTGCCAGAGCGCCGCGTCGAAAGGTACGGTATCGGAATGTCCGGCCAGTACCAGGCCACCCGGGCCACTGCCCAGGCTGGCCAACAGGTTGGCCTTACCCGGCGCTACCGACTGGATCTCGCAACTGAAGCCCAGCTCGCCCAGCCAGGCGGCCAGCAGCTCGATGACCGCCAGGTTGGACTGATCCCATCCAGGCTGGGTGCAACTCACCGAAGGCGCGGCGATCAGCGCAGCGAATTGTTCCTTGAGGGGTGGTAGCGACATCGGCGCTCTCCGCGAGTGATGGCCCATGATAGGGCGATCACTCGCGCCGAGGAAACCGCCAATCAGGTGAAGATGCTGCGCAACACGAAGAAGAACACGATCGACAGGAAAGCCCCTACCGGCAGGGTGATAACCCAGGACATGAAGATCGAACCGATCACGCCCAGGTTCAGCGCACCAATACCCCGCGCAATACCTACCCCCAGCACCGCACCCACCAGAGTGTGCGTGGTGGATACCGGCAGGCCGATAGCCGAAGCGCCGACTACCGTCGTCGCAGTAGCCAGTTCGGCGGCAAAGCCACGGCTCGGCGTCAACTCGGTGATTTCCTTGCCGATAGTAGCGATCACCTTGTAGCCATAGGTGGCCAGGCCAATCACGATACCCACCGCACCGAGCAGCAACACCCAGCTCGGCAGCGCCGCCTTGGCACCGACTGCTTCGCCACCGGACTGGATCACCCCGACGATGGCTGCCAGCGGGCCTACCGCGTTAGCCACATCGTTCGAGCCATGGGCAAAGGCCATGGAGCAGGCGGTAAAGATCATCAGCACGGCAAACACTTTTTCCACGCTGGCATAGTGGAAGTCCTTGTCGGCTTCGGCATCCACGCGAATACGACTCAGCAGGGCCACACCCAGCAGCATCACCGCCACACCAATCCCCACGGCCAGCAGGAAACCCTCGAAAGGCGACAGGTTGAGGCCGATATGCTTGAGCCCCTTGGTTACCGTCATGATGCTGACCATGAAGCCGGTGGCAAACATGTACAGGGGCACGAAACGCTTGGCATTGAGGAACGGGTTATCGGTATCGATGATCAGCTTCTGCACGCTGACGAAAATCCCGAAAGCGACCAGGCCGGAGAGCACCGGCGAAACGACCCAACTGGCGACGATGGGGCCAACGCCCTCCCAGTGCACCGCGTCCATGGAGATGCCCACGGCGGCAAAACCGATGACCGCACCGACAATCGAGTGCGTAGTGGATACTGGCCAGCCACGTGTGGAGGCAATCAGCAGCCAGGTGCCGGCAGCCAATAGCGCCGACATCATGCCCAGCACCATCAGCTGTGGCGGGATGACCGAGGCATCGACAATGCCACTTTTGATGGTTTCGGTGACTTGCCCGCCCGCCAGGTAGGCGCCCGCGAACTCGAAGACCATGGCGATGATAATCGCCTGCTTGATGGTCAGTGCACGTGAACCCACCGAGGTACCCATGGCATTGGCTACATCGTTGGCGCCGACGCCCCAGGCCATGAAGAAACCGAACAGGCAGGCGAGCACCAGGAGTACGAGGCCGTAATCCGCGATAAGAGTCATAACAGTTAAATCCGTAATAGCCAGAAAGAACACTGGCGCTTAGCGCGCCAGCAACTGTTCCAATCGGTTGCCGACGCGCTCGGCGCGATCGGCCACATCACCGACCCAGTCGATGATCTTGTAGAGAAACATCACGTCGACCGGAGGCAGTTCCTTTTCCAGCGCATAGAGGGCACGACGCACCTCGATCTGCATGCGGTCGGTATCCCGCTCGATAGCTTCCAGCTCCTCGACCATGGACTCCACCAGGGTCGCTTCACGACCGCCAAAACCGGTCTCCAGCAGCTCATCCAGCTCGTTCATGGCCTTCAGCGCCTGCGCGCTGGCATCCACGGCACGTTTCACATAGGCCAGCATCTGCGGCTGCAGGCTATGCGGAATATGCATCTGCCGGCCGAGCATCAGCCCGGCAATGTCCTTGGCGCGGTTGGCAACTTTGTCCTGTACACTCAGCAGCTCCAGCAAGTCCGAGCGCGGCACGGGCAGGAACAGGCTCTTGGGCAGGTGCAGACGCACGCTTTTCTTCAGCTTGTCGGCCTCGTGTTCCAGGCGCGCCATTTCCTGCTGCACCTGTTCGACCTTGGCCCAGTCAGCGGCCATCACCGCCTCGAAGAAGGGCACCAGGTTGGCGGCACATTCGTGCGCCGTGGCGATATGGCGCTGCATCGGCCCGATGGGCGAGCGACCGAACAGGCTGACAAAGGGATTGATTGGCATAAGAGGGCAAGCCCCGCTATTGAGAAGGGCGCAAGTATAAAGCTCGCCCCCAGGCCTCGCCAGCAGGCTGTAACCTGACGTTAACACTTTATTTGCAGGCAAGACCTCGACCATCATGGGCAAAGAAACCGAAATCAAACTGCGCGCCAGCCAGGCCACCCTGCAGACGCTACGTGATCATCCGCTGCTGAAAAAACGCAACAAGTCCGGCTGGCAACGGGTCGAACTGTTCAACCAGTACTACGACACCGCCGCCCGCGACCTGGCGCACGCCCGCGTAGCGCTGCGCGTACGGCGTGATGGCGAACAGTTGATCCAGACCCTGAAAAGCCGTGGCAACAGCGTGGCCGGGCTATCCGAACGCAACGAATGGGACTGGATGCTGGGCAGCGCGCAGCTCGATCTGACGCTGCTCGACGACAGCTGCTGGCCGGCCAGCCTGGCCAACCTGGACAAACGCCAGCTGCAGCCAATCTTCCGCACCGACTTCGTCCGCGAGAAGGCGGAAATCGCCTGGGGTCGCGGCAAGACGCGGGTGGTCATCGAGGCCGCCCTTGACCAGGGCCAGGTGATCGCCGGCAGCCAGAGCGAGGCCATCAGCGAGCTGGAACTGGAACTGCGCCAGGGTGAACCCGCCGCCCTTCTCGAGCTGGCCGTGGAGCTGGCGGCCAGCCTGCCGCTGATGCCCTGTGATATCAGCAAGGCCGAACGCGGCTACCGCCTGTTCGACGCGGACAGCTACGACAACCTACCCACACTGCCCAGCCTGAGCGCCGAGTGCAGCCTTGACCAGGCCTTTGCCGAGCTGGCCTGGCACCTGCTGGGCAGCAGTCAGCGGCTGGCCGAGCAGTACCGGCATAGCGGCCACTGGCGCCAGCTGCAGCATTGGCTGCAACAACTGATCGACCTGCGCGCCCTGCTCGCCAGCCTGGGCCAAGCCGCCCCCCGCAGCAGCAGCCGCATGCTGCGCGAAGGCCTGGATGCCCTGCTCGCCGACTGGCGGCCACGCCTGCAGGCCGGCGGCGAAGATGAACAGGTACGCCAACAGGCGGTGGCGCAGTTCGCCGCAGAGCTGCAGAACACCCGCTGGGGCCTGCTCTCCCTGCAGCTCTCGCAATGGCTGTGGCTGCGCGCCTGGACCGTCAACCGCACGGCCCGCGGTACCCGCCAGGGCCAGGCCGCCCTGGCCAGCTGGCTGCCCCGCCTGTTGAGCGAAGAAGCCGGCGAACTGCGCCTGCCACGCTACCTGCACGAACCGGCTGCACTGGCCGAACAACTGCCCCGCCTCGACCGCCTATGTGCCTGGCTGCGTCTGGCACGCGGCACGCTGCCCCTGGAGGAGAGCGACCGCCTGTATGGCGAGCTGCACAAGCTGCAACAACTGGCCGCCCAATCGAACGCCGACAACGAGCAACGTCGCCTGCAGGCGCAGACTGTGGCCGGCCTCAAGGCCTGGAAGCAACTGATCCGCTAAGCTGGCGCGGCGCACCGGCACAAGGAGTTCGCATGTCCAACCTCGCACCCACCGCGCCCGACCGCTGGCTCGACCTCAACGACCTGCTGCGCCTGCTGGTCGAGCAGGGCCGGCTCAGCCCGGCCAATGCCGAGCAGTGCCTGAACCTGCGCCGCGCCAGCAGTGCCGCCAGTGCCCAGCACCCGCTGGAATTCATCGCCGCGCAACAGCTGGACGACCTGGCCCACCCCGGCCGCCGCCTGGAACTGGAAGGACTGACTCTGTGGCTGGCCGAACTGGCCGGCCAGCCCTACCTGCGCATCGACCCGCTAAAGATCGACGTCGCCGCCACCACGGCACTCATGTCGCATGCCTTCGCGCAACGCCACAAAATCCTCGCCGTAGCGGTGGACAGCGAACAGATCAGCATTGCCAGCGCACAACCCTTCGTCAGCAGCTGGGAAGCCAACCTGGCGCATATCCACAAGCGACCGATCCACCGGGTAGTGGCCAATCCTGCGGACATCCAGCGATTTACCAACGAGTTCTACCGCCTGGCACGCTCGGTCAGCGGGGCCAGCAGCAACGAACAGAAAATCACCGGCATCGGCAACTTCGAGCAGCTGCTCAGCCTCGGCGCCAGCGATCAGGAGCCGGATGCCAACGACGCGCATATCGTCAATATCGTCGACTGGCTGTTCCAGTACGCCTACCAGCAGCGCGCCAGCGACATTCACATCGAGCCGCGCCGCGAGCAGGGCAACGTACGCTTTCGCATCGACGGCGTGCTGCACAACGTCTACCAGTTCCCGCCGCAGGTCACCATGGCCATGGTCAGCCGCCTGAAAACCCTCGGGCGCATGAACGTCGCGGAAAAACGCAAGCCGCAGGACGGCCGCATCAAGACCAAGACCCCGGACGGTGGCGAGGTGGAGCTGCGCCTGTCGACCCTGCCCACCGCCTTCGGCGAGAAGCTGGTGATGCGTATCTTCGACCCCGAAGTGCTGCTCAAGGGCTTCGACCAGCTGGGCTTTTCCGCTGACGACTTGCGCCGCTGGCAGAGCATGACCAGCCAGCCCAACGGCATCATCCTGGTTACCGGCCCCACCGGCTCGGGCAAGACCACCACCCTGTACACCACGCTCAAGCAACTGGCCACCGACGAAGTGAATGTCTGCACCATCGAAGACCCCATCGAGATGATCGAGCCGGCCTTCAACCAGATGCAGGTACAGCACAATATCGACCTGAGCTTCGCCAGCGGCGTGCGCGCGCTGATGCGCCAGGACCCGGACATCATCATGGTCGGCGAGATCCGCGACCTGGAAACCGCGGAAATGGCCATCCAGGCGGCACTCACCGGCCACCTGGTGCTGTCGACCCTGCACACCAATGACGCGCCCAGCGCAATTAGCCGCCTGCTGGAGCTGGGCGTGCCCTACTACCTGCTCAAGGCCACGCTGCTCGGCGTCATGGCGCAGCGTCTGGTGCGCACCCTGTGCCCGCACTGCAAGGCCCCGCAGGAACTGGATGCTGAAGACTGGCAGGCACTCACCCGGCCGTGGAGCGCACCGCTGCCGAGCAGCGCGCAACGCGCTGTCGGTTGCCTGGAGTGCCGCGATACCGGCTACCGAGGGCGCGCCGGGGTCTACGAAATCATGCTGTTGTCGGACAGCATGAAGCAGCTGATCCAGCCCGACACCGATATCAGCGCCTTGCGCCGCCAGGCGTTCAAGGAAGGCATGCGCAGTCTGCGCCTGTCCGGCGCACAGAAGATCGCCGCCGGACAGACCACCATCGAGGAAGTGCTGCGCGTCACCCCGCAAAGCGAGCAGCGCTGAGTAGGCTGCTGGCCATGTGCCAGGCAGCGACTAGACTGCAAGGCACCTTCCCGTTTGCCAGGTCGCCATGTTCGTTGCATGCCCCCTTCACCGCCGGCTGGCCAAGCTGGCCTGCCTGCTGGTCTGCCTGGTGGCCGGCCCGGCCGAAGCACGCGTGGACGTCAGTCAGGCAAATAGCGGTTATCTGGGGCGCCAGCTGTACCTGGGACCCGCCAGCGGCAAGGATCTGCAGACACTCAGCCAGGCGCAGGCCAGCGGTCAACTACAGCGTAGCCAACAGGCCAGCCCAGGCATGGGGTTCCTGCTCGATGTGCAGATTCCCCCGATAGCGCGCTGTACCTGCGCGTCGCTACCGCTGATGCGTTGATCCTGCCGATGCGCCTGCTCGACAGCCAACAGGTCGACCTGGCACAACAGCTCAGCCAGTACAGCTATGGCGCCCTGTACGGCTTTCTGCTGGCACTGATCGCCTATAACCTGATGTTGTATGCCGGCCTGCGCGAAACCAGCAACCTCTACTACTCGCTGTACCTGGCCACGTTCATTCTCCTCAACCTGTCCTACACCGGCCATGCCGGAGCCTGGCTGTGGCCGGATTCGCTGTACCTCAAGCGCTACTCCACCCTACTGCTGATGATGGCCCTGGCCTGGACCGGCTTGCGCTTTGCCCGGCACTTTCTCGACCTGGCCAGCCACGCACCGCGCCTCGACCAGGCTCTGCGTCATGGCAGCCGCCTGGCCGTGCTGCTGCTGATCCTTTGCGTACTGGCCGACTGGCACGCCCTGGCCAATCACCTAGCCTTCGCCAGCGTACTGCTGTACACCCTGCTGATGGTCGCCGCAGGCTGGCTCAGCCTGCATCATGGTCGCGTTGCCGCACGTTATTTCCTCGCCGCGACGCTGTGCGGCATGCTCGGCACGGCACTGACCGACCTGGCCGTGTGGGGGGGTAATCCCCTTCAACCCACTGACCTATCGGGCCGTCGACCTGGGCATTCTGCTCGAAGCCAGCCTGCTGGCCCTGGCCCTGGCCTACCAGATGCGCCAGCATCAGCAAGCCCGTCGCCAGGCAGAAAGCCTGGCCCGCCAGGACCCGCTGACCGGGCTGCTCAATCGCCGTGCCTTTCTCGAACAGGGCCAGCAACTGTGGCAGGACAGCCAGCGCCATGCTCGAAACATATCTGCGAACGGCGATTGAGCTCGCTGCGATTGGCCAGGCCGGTCAGCACATCGGTGCTGGACTTGTGTTGCAAACGGCGATTGAGTCGCCGCAAGCGACGAATCCAGAACAGGTTGCTGAGCAACACCAGGGCAAATACCAGTGTCACCTGCGCGGCCAGCCGATAATTGGTTGGCGACTCGATACGGATGGGCACATGGCGATTGACGATGGCATTGACCTCGGCCGGCGTCAGGCTGGCAATCGCCAGGTTGAGCAGATCACGCAACAGCGGCTCGCTGCGCAGCACGCCGATACGGAAGAGGTTATCGAAACCTTCTACCTGGCCGGCAATCTTCAGGTTGAACCAGCCTTCCTGCTTGATGGTATAGGCGGCCACGGTCAGTGAACGCATGGTCAGTTCGGCTTCACGCTGATTGACCAGTGACAGCGCCTGCGCCTCGTTCTGCGTATGGACAATCTGCAACCCTGGGTACTGGCGACGCAGGCGCTCCTCGATCGAGGTACCGCTGGGCAAAGCCACCCGTGCGCCAACCAGCGCCGCAAGATCACGCACCGGCGGATACTCCTCGCGACTGATCAACACATTGACGTCGTTGAACAAGGGCTCAGTGAATAGCAACCAGGCATCACGCTCCGCTGTCTGGTTGAGAAAACTGAGCAACTGGCAGCGCCCAGCCCGCGAGGCCGCCAGCGAAGCCTCCCAGTCGGCCGTGGGCAGAATCCGCAGCCGCAAGCCGGCGCGCTCGGCGACCAGGCGCAGCAGGTCGGCAGCAATCCCCTGATGCTCACCACGCGCATCGATGATCTCGAACGGCTGCCAATCCGGGTCGACACACAGGCTGACTTCTGGATTGCGGCGCAGATAGTCGCGCTGCGCCTCAGTCAGTGGCAACGCAGCACTCAGCGGCAGGCTGAGCAAAAGCAGAGAAAGGACAAGGAGACGCAACGGACACCTGCGGCAGGAAAAGGTCGGTCATGGCAGAGTCTAGCCAGTCGGCGGGCGGCTTGTCGCCTGCCCGCTACGCACCCGCAGCCAGCACGCGCGCGCCGCGCCGGCAACTCAGCGTAAGCCGGCCAGCTGCTGGGGCTTGCAGTTGAAGTAGGCCGCGTTGCGTGCCCAGGCCTGACGCGGATGCCAGGCAAACAGGAATTGCCCGCCCTTGAGCTTGTCGACCACCATGCGCGCCACTTCCGGGCGCACCGCCGGACAGCCCAGGCTGCGCCCAATGCGCCCCTGGCTTTGCGCCAGGCGCGGATCGACGTAAGGCGCCCCGTGAATGACGATGGCCCGTTCGCGGGCACGGTCGTTGACCCCCGGTTGCAAACCATCCATACGCAACGAATAGCCATGCTTGCCGTGATAGCTTTCGGCGGTACGGAACAGGCCCAGGCTGGTCTGATAGCTACCCAGGCTATTGGAAAACTGCGTCGCGTAGTTCTCCCCGGAACGCCGGCCATGCGCCACGTAATCGCGCAACAGGACGCGCTTGCGCTGCAGGTCGAAGAGCCACAGGCGACGCTCGGTAGAAGGACGGGAATAATCGATGACGGCCAAGCGCTGCGCCGCCGGCTGGCCATTGTTCACCGCACACTGCATGGCCGCCAGGGCATGCCGCAGGACTTCGCGATCCAGCCCCGGTGCCGCACGCGACAGCTCGTTGAATAGCGGCGAGGCCGCCTGCCGCACATTGCTGGCAGCCTGTGCAGGCAGCCACAACAGGCCGGACAGGGCCAGACAGCCGATGAATTGGCCGAACAAACGGATCATGCGTGGAGAGCCCCAGAAAAAAGACGCGCCGTGACATCCTGTCTTGTTGGTCTACTTGCTTATACTTCATGGCAGCGCGGCCCTGCACCAGCAGGCCCGTCACTGTGCCACGGATTGGAGCGAGCGATTGTACAAAAAACATGCAGCCTGCCTAGGGCTACTGGTCGGTTTACTGCTTCCAGTATCCCTGCTGGCCAATCAACAGGCTACCCAGGATGCCCTGCGCGAGGCCTTTTCCGGCCACGCCACGGCTTGTACTGCGGCGCTGCCGGCTGTGGCCCTGCAGGCTCCCGGCCTGCTTCACGAGTTCTATGCCCAGCGACAATTTGTCCCGCTCTGGCAAGACGCGGGCCGTCGCCTGGATCTGCTGCATGAACTGCAGCAACTGGCTGACGACGGCCTCGATCTTACCCCCTACCAGCTTTCCCTGCTGCAAGCGCAACTACAGCGCCAGGCGGACAGCCAGGCCGAGGCGTGCGCCGAGCTGCTGGCCAGCCACAGTTACCTGCTGGCACTCCAACACCTTTACCAGGGGCGCCTGCCGCTTGAGCAGCGCGAGAGCCTGTGGCGCGCGGAAAGCCTTCCTGCCAGCACACGTCCCAGCCTGCTGAGCATTGCCTGGCAAGGCCTGGACAAGGTAGCCAACGCCTTTGCGGCCGCCCGCCCCAGCCAGTCGCACTATCTGCAACTGCGCCGCGCCTATGCCAGCCTGCGCCAACAGAGCCCCGCAGAGTGGCCGCTCATCGAGGCCGGACGCCTGCTCAAGCCGGGCATGCACGACCCGCGCATCCCTATCCTGATCCAGCGTCTGCAGGCCGACGGCTACCTGCCCGCCGATACGCCCAGCGCGACCTTGTACAGCGAAAGCGTGGCCAGCGCCGTACGCCAGTTCCAGCAACTGCATGGCCTGCAGGACGACGCCATCATCGGCGCCGACACCCTGGCGGCCCTCAACCAGCCGTTCGCCGCGCGCCTTGAGCAGCTGCGCGCCAACCTTGAACGCTGGCGCTGGCTGAGCGCCGAGATGGAGCCTGACCTGCTGCTGGTGGACATCGCCGGCGGCCTGCTCAGCTACTACCAGGGTGGCCAACTGCAATGGCAGGGGCGTACCCAGGTCGGCCGCGCCGTACGCCAGACCCCGCAGCTCAAATCACGGGTCAACCGCCTGACCCTCAATCCGACCTGGACCGTCCCGCCGACCATCCTGCGCGAAGACAAGCTGCCGGAAATTCGCCGCGACATCGAATTCCTCGCGCGCAACGACCTGCAGGTACTCGACCAGCAGGGCAACCTGCTGGAGCCCTACTTCATCGACTGGCAACGTCCCGGACCGATCATCCTGCGCCAGGCCGCCGGGCCGCGGAACCCACTGGGAAAACTGGCCATCCGCTTCCCCAACCCGTTCTCCGTATACCTGCACGACACCCCCAGTCAGCGCCTGTTCGAGAAATCACCACGCGCGTTCAGCTCCGGCTGCGTGCGGGTCGAAGGCATCCTGCAGTTGCTCCCGCTGCTGCTTGACGAAGCGGAGCGCGCGCCACTGGCTGCACGCCTGGACAGCGGCAAGACCAGCCAGTACAACCTGCGCCAGCCGGTCACTATCCTCATGGCCTACTGGACGGCAGCGGTGGATGAACAAGGGCGGCTGATCCTGCGCAAGGACATCTACGCACGCGATGCCCAGCTATCGGCCCGCCTGCGCCAGGCCCACTGATCGAGGACGCGGCGAAGCAGGCCCAGTGCCAGCATGCGCGCCGCGCTAGACTGCCTATCAACTAGTCACAAGGAGTGTTGCCATGGAGCTTGCCAGTGTCGTTTTTCTCTTCGTCGGGCTTGCCATCGCCATCATTTTCATGGGGTTCAAGGTCGTCCCGCAGGGCGACCAGTGGACAGTCGAACGCTTCGGTCGCTACACGCACACCCTGCGTCCCGGACTGAACATCATCATCCCGGTGATGGATCGTATCGGCCGCAAACTCAACGTCATGGAAACCGTGCTGGATGTCCCGCCCCAGGAAGTGATCAGCGCCGACAATGCCATCGTGCAGATCGATGCGGTGTGCTTCTATCAGGTGATCAATGCCGCGCAGGCCGCCTATGAGGTCAACAACCTCGAACACGCCATCCGCAACCTGGTGATGACCAATATCCGCACCGTACTCGGCTCCATGGAGCTGGACGCCATGCTCAGCCAGCGCGACGCGATCAACGAGCGCCTGCTCAAGACCGTGGACGAAGCCACCGCCCCCTGGGGCATCAAGATCACCCGCATCGAGATCAAGGACATCAGCCCGCCCGCCGATCTGGTCGAAGCCATGGCCAGCCAGATGAAGGCTGAACGACTCAAGCGCGCGCAGATCCTCGAAGCCGAGGGCAAGCGCGCCGCGGAAATTCTCACCGCCGAGGGCGAGAAGCAGGCGCAGATTCTCAAGGCCGAGGGTGAGCGCCAGGCAGCCTTCCTCGAAGCCGAGGCCCGCGAGCGCGCCGCGCAGGCGGAAGCCGAGGCTACGCGCATGGTGTCCGAGGCGATTGCCCGAGGCAATGTGCAGGCAGTCAACTATTTCGTCGCGCAGAAATACGTGGACGCCCTGGGCAAGCTGGCCAGCGCCAACAACAGCAAGGTCGTGCTGATGCCGCTGGAGGCCAGCCAGGTGATTGGCGCAGTCGGCGGTATCGGTGAGATCGTCAAGGCCACCTTCAACGCGCGGGAAGGTCAGTAAGCATGCTTGAGTACTTGCAGAACCTGACATTCTGGGACTGGCTGGCCTTCGGCACCCTGCTCCTGATCCTCGAAGTGTTCGGCACCGGTGGCTACCTGCTGTGGATGGGCATTGCCGCAGCCGGCGTTGGCCTGCTCGGCTACCTGTTTCCCGAACTGCCCTGGGCGGCGCAATACATTCTGTTCGCGCTGTTTTCGTTGTGCACCGCCATCGTCTGGTGGCGGCGCCAGCGCAGCAGCCAGGCCCGCAGCAGTGACCAGCCCGGGCTTAACCAGCGCGGCAGCGAACTGCTCGGACGCACCTTCACCCTGCATGAGGCGATAGTCGCCGGGCATGGCAAGATCAAAGCCGGCGATAGCCTCTGGCTGGTGGCCGGGAACGACCTGCCAGCCGGTGCAACGGTACGCGTGGTCAGCCAGCAAGGCGTGATCCTGCACGTCGAAGCCTGCTGACCTCTCACTCTCTTGGCAAGGAGCCACCATGCACGACCCCATCCCTCTGCTGCGCGCCATCTTCATCGCCGCCATTGCCTTCAACCTGTTCTGGCTGGGCGACGATGCCCTGCGCACCCTCAGCGGTTTTTCCTTCTACGAATTGCTGCCTGAGCCGCTGATGCGCCTGCTCAGCACCCTGCAAAGCGTGATCTACCTACTGATGAACCTGTTTCTACTGCTCCTGCTGCCCCGCCTGCAACTCAAGCCGGCTGACTGAGCAACTGTTGGCTGAGACGACAGGCCTGATTACTGGTAGGCGTCCATCGGCACACAGGCACAGAACAGGTTACGGTCGCCGTAGACGTTGTCGACACGGTTCACCGCCGGCCAGTACTTGTGCGCGCGGGTATGCGCGCTGGGCGTCACCGCCTCGGCGATGCTGTAGGGACGATCCCAGGCTGCCGTGACATCGGCCAGGGTATGCGGTGCGTGCTTGAGCGGGTTGTTGTCCGCCGGCCACTCGCCACGCGCCACCTTGGCGATCTCTTCGCGGATGCACAGCATGGCTTCGATGAAACGATCCAGCTCGTGCTTGGACTCGCTCTCGGTGGGCTCGATCATCAGCGTGCCAGGCACCGGGAAGCTCATGGTCGGCGCATGGAAGCCATAGTCCATGAGACGCTTGGCCACGTCCTCCTCGCTGATTCCGGTCTCCGCCTTGAGCGGCCGCAGATCGAGGATGCACTCATGCGCCACGCGGCCATTACGACCGCTGTAGAGCACCGGATAGGCCTCGCCCAGCGCGGTCGCCAGGTAGTTGGCGTTGAGGATCGCCACTTCGGTGGCATCACGCAGCTGTGGCCCCATCATGGCGATATACATCCAGCTGATCGGCAGGATGCTCGCACTGCCCCAGGGTGCCGCACTCACCGCACCATTGCCCGGATTGGGCCCGTGCAGCGGCACCACCGGGTGATTGGCGACAAAGGGCGCCAGGTGCGCCTTGACGCCAATCGGCCCCATGCCCGGACCACCCCCGCCATGTGGAATGCAGAAGGTCTTGTGCAGGTTCATGTGCGACACATCCGCGCCGATATCGGCCGGACGCGCCAGGCCAACCTGGGCGTTGAGGTTGGCGCCGTCCATGTACACCTGGCCGCCATGGCTGTGGATCAGCGCGCAGATCTCGCGGATGCCCTCCTCGTAGACCCCGTGGGTGGAGGGATAGGTGATCATCAGGCAGGACAGCTGCTCACCGGCTTGCGCGGCCTTGGCCTGCAGGTCGGCAAAGTCGACGTTGCCCTGCTCGTCGCAGTTGACCACCACCACACGCATGCTGGCCATCTGTGCCGATGCCGGGTTGGTGCCATGTGCCGAGGCCGGGATCAGGCAAATGTTGCGATGCCCCTCGCCACGGCTCTCATGGTATTTGCGAATCGCCAGCAGACCGGCGTACTCGCCCTGCGCCCCGGAGTTGGGCTGCATGCTGATGGCGTCGAAGCCGGTAATGGTGCACAACCAGGCTTCCAGCTCGTCGATCATCAGGCGGTAGCCCTCGGCCTGCTCGCGCGGCACGAAGGGGTGCAGGTTGGCGAATTGCGGCCAGGTGATCGGAATCATCTCGCTGGTCGCGTTGAGCTTCATGGTGCAGGAACCCAGCGGAATCATCGCCTGGTTGAGCGCCAGGTCCTTGTTCTCCAGCTGCTTGAGGTAACGCAGCATCTCGGTTTCGCTGTGATGGCTGTTGAACACCGGGTGTTCGAGGAACGCCGACTGGCGCTGCAGCGTGGCCGGAATGCCGGCGGGCAGGCTGCCGGCATCCAGCACGTCGACCTGCAGACCATGCGCTTCGCCGAGGAACAGGTCGAACAGGTTGGCCAGGGTGTCGGCGTCGCAGGTTTCGTCCAGGCTGACCCCCAGGCGACGCTCGTCGATGATCCGCAGATTGATGCACTGGATATGCGCACGGGCGAGGATCTCCGCCTGGCGTGCGCCGACATCCACGGTCAGGGTATCGAAGAACTGCCGGTTAAGCGGCGGCAAACCAGCCTGGGTCAGCCCCGCGGCCAGGATGGCAGTCAGCCGGTGGACCCGCTGGGCAATCCGCTTGAGCCCCTGCGGGCCATGGTAAACGGCATAGAAACTGGCGATATTGGCCAGCAGCACCTGCGCGGTACAGATGTTCGAGTTGGCCTTCTCGCGGCGGATGTGCTGCTCGCGGGTCTGCAGCGCCAGGCGCATGGCGTTGTTGCCGCGGGCATCCTTGGACACACCAATGATGCGCCCCGGCAGGGCACGCTTGTATTCGTCACGACAGGCGAAGAAGGCCGCATGCGGGCCGCCATAGCCCATCGGCACGCCAAAGCGCTGCGCCGAGCCGAACACCACATCGGCGCCCAGCTCGCCGGGCGGCGTCAGCAGCACCAGGCTGAGGATGTCGGCGCTGACGCAGGCCAGTGCCTGCTGGGCATGCAGCTGCTCGATCAGCGGCTGGATATCGCGGATCTCGCCGTAGGTATCCGGGTACTGCAGCAGGCCACCGAATACCTGATGGTTGCCGAGGTTATCCGGCGTATCGACCACCACCTCGAAACCAAAGGCTTCGGCGCGGGTCTGCACCACGGAAATGGTCTGCGGGTGGCAGTTCTGGTCGACGAAGAACAGGTTGCTCTTGCTCTTGGCCACGCGCTTGGCCATGGCCATGGCCTCGGCCGCCGCGGTGGCTTCATCGAGCAGCGAGGCACTGGCCAGGTCGAGGCCGGTAAGGTCGATGCTCAGTTGCTGGAAATTCAGCAGCGCCTCCAGGCGGCCCTGAGCGATTTCCGGCTGGTACGGGGTATAGGCGGTATACCAACCCGGGTTTTCCAGCACGTTGCGCAGAATCACTGTCGGCGTCAGGGTGCCGTGGTAGCCCATGCCGATCAGGCTGGTCCACAGCTCATTCTGCGCGGCATAACCGCTGAGCTTGGCCAGTGCGGCCTGCTCGTCCAGCGCGGCCGGCAGGGCCAGCGGCGCCTGCAGGTGAATGGCGGGCGGTACGGTCTGAGCGATCAGGGCGGCACGGCTGTCCAGCCCCAGGCGTTGCAGCATGGCCTGCTGCTCGGTGGCATCCGGCCCCAGGTGGCGCTGCAGGAAGGCATCGGCTTGCTGCAACTGGGCCAGCGAAGGATTTTGCGACATGCGGGGTGACCTCAAGAAAAGACAAAGCCCCGACAAGTCAGGGCTTTGCACACAGCAGGGAATCAGGCGTCGGCTTCAGCCGCAGCCCGGTAGCCATCGGCATCGAGCAACGCATCCAGCTCGCTGACATCACTCGGCTTGAGCTGGAAGAACCAGCTGCCATAGGGATCGCTATTGACCAGCTCGGGGTTGTCGACCAGCGCCTGATTGACTGCCAGTACTTCGCCCGCCAGCGGTGCGTAAATGTCCGATGCGGCCTTCACCGACTCCACTACACCGGCTTCCTGGCCGGCGGCCAGCTGGGCGCCGACTTCCGGCAGCTCGACGTAGACCACGTCGCCCAGGGCTTCCTGGGCATGATCGGAGATACCCACGAACACCGTGCCATCATTTTCCAGGCGCGCCCATTCGTGGCTCGCGGCATAACGCAGATCAGCGGGGATATTGCTCATGCTTGTGTCCTCAAGAAAGCGCCGGCAGCCTGGCCACCGGCAAAAAAGGGAATTCAGATCAGCGCTTTGCCATGGCGCACGAAGTTCGGCTGAACGACACGCACCGGATACCACTTACCACGGATTTCCACTTCAGCACGCTCGCCGGTGGCCAACGGCACGCGGGCCAGGGCAATCGACTTGCCCAGGGTCGGGGAAAAGCTGCCGCTGGTGATCTCCCCCTCGCCCACGCCTTCGACACGCACCACCTGGTGGGCGCGCAGCACGCCACGCTCTTCCAGCACCAGGCCGACCAGCTTGCTGGCCACGCCGGCCGCGCGCTCGGCCTGCAAGGCCTCGCGGCCAATGAAATCACGCGAGGCCGGTTCCCAGGCAATAGTCCAGGCCATGTTGGCGACCAGCGGCGACACCTGCTCGTCCATGTCCTGGCCATACAGGTTCATGCCGGCTTCCAGGCGCAGCGTATCGCGTGCCCCCAGACCAATCGGGGCGATGCCGGCGCCCAGCAGCTCGCCGAGGAAGTCCACCGCTTCACTGGCCGGCAGGATGATCTCCAGGCCATCTTCACCGGTGTAGCCGGTGCGTGCGATGAACCATTCGCCATCGGCCAGGCCCTGGAAAGGCTTGAGGCTGTGGATCAGTTCGGCGCGCGACGGGCTGACCAGCTCGGCGGTGCGGGCACGTGCGTGCGGGCCCTGAATGGCCAGCATGGCCAGCTCGGCACGCTCACGCAGCTCCACCGCATAGTCGCCAAGCTGCGACTGCATCCAGGCCAGGTCCTTATCGCGGGTGCCGGCATTCACCACCAGGCGATAGCCGTGCGGCGTCAGGTAGACGATCAGGTCATCGATCACCCCGCCTGCGGGGTTGAGCATGGCGCTGTACAGAGCCTTGCCCATCGTCTGCAGGCGCTCGACGTCATTGGCCAGCAGGTGTTGCAGCCAGGCCTTGGCCTGCGCACCGCAGACATCCACCACGGTCATGTGCGAGACATCGAACACCCCGCAGTCGCGACGCACCTGATGGTGCTCCTCGACCTGCGAGCCGTAGTGCAGCGGCATATCCCAGCCGCCGAAATCGACCATCTTGGCGCCCAGGGCGACATGTTGGTCGTAGAGAGGTGTGCGCTGTCCCATGCATGACTCCGCAAGTACCGGGTTTCAGGTGGCGCGCATTGTAGCCGCAACCCCCCGCCCGGTCATCCCGCCTGACCGATGCGCTCAGCGACGGGATCGGCGAATCAGTAGCACCACCGGCAACAGGCCAACCAGCACCAGGGTCAGTGCCGGCAGCGCGGCACGCGCCCATTCGCCCTCGCTGGTCATCTCGAATACCCGCACAGCCAGGGTATCCCAGCCGAATGGGCGCATCAGCAGGGTGGCCGGCATCTCCTTGAGCACATCGACGAACACCAACAGGGCGGCAGACAGCACCCCGGGCAGCAACAGCGGCAAATAGACGCGCAGGAACAGCCGCCAGCTACCCACCCCGAGGCTGCGCGAGGCTTCCGGAAGCGACGGACGGATACGCCCCAGGGCGTTTTCCAGCGGGCCGAAGGCCACCGCCATGAAACGGATCAGATAAGCCAGTAACAGGGCACCGACACTCCCCAACAACAGCGGCTTGGCCGCGCCACCCAGCCACTGCGAAAGCGGGATGACCAGCTGGTTATCCAGGTAGCTGAAGGCCAGCATGATCGACACGGCCAGCAGCGAACCCGGCAACGCATAGCCCAGGTTGGCCAGGCCGACCGCCGCACGCACCGGCCGGCGCGGCGCCAGGCGCAGGGCAAAGACCAGCAACAAGGCCACGGTGACCGTGAGCAATGCCGCCATGCCGCCCAAGTACAGGGTATGCAGGATCAACGCCGTGTACCGCTCATCCAGGTCAAAACGCCCGCGCTGCCAGAACCATACCAGCAACTGCAGGAGCGGAATAATGAAGGCACACAACAGCACCAGGCCACACCAGGCACTGGCCGCCCAGGCCCGCCAGCCGCGCAGGCGATACAGCGCCTTGCTGCGTGGCCGCTCGTTGGCGCTGCGCACATGGCCGCGCGCGCGCTTCTCGCCATATAGCACCAGGGCGACGAACAACAGCAACAGGCTGGCCAGCTGGGTGGCGCTGGACAGGCTGTAGAAGCTGTACCAGGTCTTGTAGATGGCCGTGGTGAAGGTATCGAAATTGAATACTGCGACCGCGCCGAAATCGGCCAGGGTCTCCATGATCGCCAGGGCCAGGCCGGCACCGATGGCCGGGCGCGCCATCGGCAACGCCACCCGCCAGAAGGCCTGCCAGGGTGACAGACCGAGGACCCGTGCCGCTTCCATCAACCCCTTGCCCTGGGCCAGGAAGGCACCACGCGCCAGCAGGTATACATAGGGATAGAAGACCAGCACCAGCACGATGATCACCCCGCCGGTGGAGCGCACCCGCGGCAGGCGCAGGTCACTGCCCAGCCACTCGCGCAGCAGCGTCTGCAACGGCCCGGCAAAGTCCAGCAGACCGACAAACACGAAAGCCAGCACATAGGCGGGAATGGCAAACGGCAGCATCAGCGCCCAATCCAGCCAGCGCCGCCCGGGAAACTCACAAAGGCTGGTCAGCCAGGCCAGGCTGACACCCAGCAGGGTCACCCCCACGGCCACCCCGAGCACCAGCACCAGGGTATTGCCGATCAACCGTGGCAACTGGGTTTGCCAGAGATGCGCCCAGATCGTCGCGTCGACCTCATGCCAGGACAACAGCAGCACCGACAGCGGCAGCAGCACCAGGGCCGCAATGGCACAGACGATGGGATACCAGCGGTACTGAACGGGATGGGCCACGCAGACTCCTCGGCGCAGAAAAGACCACGCCCCGGACCGGCCGGGGCGCAGCAGTATAACCGCAAGCAGGGGCTGTTACGGCTTGCGGAAAGTCAAGCCCGAGCGGGATAGCGGAACAATTCGGCCTCCCGCCGGCAGACTTATTTCCAGCCGGCGCGATCCATCAGCATGGTCGCTTCGGCCTGGCGCTTGCCGGCCACTTCCATGGCTACGGCATCGGCCTTGAACTCACCCCAGGCCGCCACTTCGGCAGACGGCTTGATCGCCGGGTTGGCCGGGTATTCCTGGTTGGCATCAGCGAACAGGTTCTGCGCCTCGGCACTGGTCATCCACTCCAGCAGTTTCTGCGCTTCGGCGGCATGCGGCGCATGCAGGGTCACACCGGCACCGGACAGGTTGACGTGTACGCCACGGTCAGCCTGGTTCGGCCAGAACGGCTTGACCTTGAGGCCCGGCTGCTGCTTGGCCAGACGACCGTAGTAATAGGTGTTGGCAATACCCACGTCGCACTGCCCGGCATCGATGGCCTGCAGCAGCGCCGTGTCGTCGGCGAATACATCAGTCGCCAAGTTGTTGATCCAGCCCTTGACGATCTGCTCGGTCTTTTCCGCGCCATGGGTTTCGATCAGCGTGGCGGTCAGCGACTGGTTGTAGACCTTCTTGCTGGTACGCAGGCACAGGCGGCCTTCCCACGACTTGTCGGCCAGCGCTTCGTAGGTCGACAGTTCTTCCGGCTTGACGCGTTCCGGCGAGTAGAAAATGGTCCGGGCGCGCAGCGACAGGCCCGTCCAGGCACCGGTGCTGGAACGGTACTGCGCGGGAATGTTGGCTTCGATGACCGGCGAAGCGAGGGACTTCAGGACACCTTCCTGCTCGGCCTGCCAGAGGTTGCCGGCATCCACGGTGATCAGCAGGTCAGCCGGGGTGTTCTGCCCTTCGGCCTTGAGGCGGGCCAGCAACGGCGCCTCCTTGTCGGTGATGAACTTTACCTTGACCCCGGTCTTCGCGGTGTAGGCGTCAAACACCGGCTTGATCAGCTCATCGATCCGCGCGGAGTAGACCACGACTTCATCGGCAGCAAACGCCGGAGCGGCCAGGGCGGAAAGTGTCAGTGCAGCGAGAAGCGTCTTGCGAACCTGCATGGGAGTCCCCTCGATAGGTAAAATTCGAGGGTGATAATAGTGAATCCTATTTGCCTTCTCAATAAAACTTGTGCGACAGGCTGTCACGCCTGCCTAGCGCTGCGCTAGCTCACCCCGCGCACGCCGCACCACTTCATCTCGGACCAGTTCGGCCATGCGCTGGCGCGGGTCCTCGCGCACCGCCTGGCCACGGTGATACAGCAGAGTGACCGCGAAGGGACCGGTCCCGGTGGCCAGCACCGCAACATTATCCGGGCTGATGGTGGCTCGGCCGAGGTGCCGCGCCACCGGCCAGCGCAGGTCACCATAGGCGTGGTAGACCAGCTCGGAACAGACGATACGGTCGGTGGTTTCCACATCGAAGTTGAAGTCGTAGGCCTTGCCTACCTGGCGCAAGGTCTGCAACACCACGTCACGGCGCTGTGCCGGGCTGAGTTGCTCGTGGCGCAGCACCGCCAGGTCATCGACATTCAGGAAGTGCTTGAGTTTGCTCATGCTCACCCCGGCGCGCAGGGCCTCGACCACGCCACGGCCCTTGCGGATATCCTTGTGGTAGCGCCGCACCAGCGGATGCTCCCAGAGCCCAAGCTCGCGTAGCTGCTGCTCATTACCCACCCACACCGCCACATGTCCCCAATGCCCGGGGATAAAGGCATCGGTCAGACGGAACGGGGTTTTCTCCAGGAGAATGTCGCCCGGTTGCAGGCTGCCATACACCTCCAGCAGCACCTCCCGCCGGTCATATAGCTTGCCGCGGCGCGTTTCCACCAGGCCCACGGCATTGCCGAACAGCAGGCTGGAGAAGTTGACGCCTTCGTTCTTCAGCAGGTTCAGGGTGTCCAGCGAATAGCCACTGTAGAAGTCCACCAACCCACCCACGTAACCCACCGGGCGGAACTGACCGATCAGCCGCCGCGACGGGCTCTGTTCGATCAGCCCGCGTAGGTAGCGATGCTGCTCATCGTCCAGCACAGCCAGCTGTGCGGCATGTGCGTCCAGCCAGTCCAGGCCGCGCCGCACGCGGGCACGCTTGAGCGGCGAATTGAAGGAGCGCTCGATGCGATTGAGCGCGCCGGCCGGCAAGGCGAAGCCACTGTCACGGCGATTGAGGTGCTGACGGATTTCCAGGTTGCTGCTGTACAGCGTGACCACGGTCAGGTAGTTGTCGTAGAGCAGCAGCGCCGCCGCCAGCGACATGCCGATACCGCTGGCCTGCACCTGCGCTTGGGCGGCGTCGCCGGGCAACTCGCGCTCCAGCCAGCACTCATGCTCGCGGGCCAGCGCCAACAGCGCCTGGCGCTGCGCCAGCAACTGCGCGGCGCCTTCGTTGAGGCGACGCAGGTCGCCGCCGGACAACGGCTCGCCGGCCTGCTCGCGGGCTTTCAGTTGACGGAAGAACACCAGGGCACGGGCGCGCAGGCTGAGGTTCTCCTCGACCAGCAGTTGAAAACGCTCGACCTTGGCAGCCATCGCCGGCGCACTGTCCAGCGCCGGCCCGCGCTGCCCGAGGCACAGCCCCAGTGGCGCCGCATGGGCCAGCCCGGCGCCCAGCCACAGGCACAGCCCGACCACTATCCACCCGAAAACACCCGGCTTGCCTGGCATACCCACCTCCCTGTCGATCGGCAGGCATTCTAGCCGGCCAGCGCAACGCCCATTCGGCAACACATCACGCGGCCACCATAAAGCGCGCAATCAGGGGCGGGACAGCTCCGGCAGGTCGCCACTCAGGCCCAGTGCCTGGCGCACGAACAACGCCTTGGCTTCGGCCAGGCCATCGACCAGGTTCAGCCCGCTGTTGCGCAACCAGCGCACGCTCAGCGGGTCAGCCTGGAACAGGCGCTGGAAGCCTTCCATGGCGGCCATCATGGCCAGGTTGTGCGGCATGCGCCGCCGCTCGAAACGACTCAAGGTCTTCTCGCTGGCCAGCGGTTCGCCACGGCGCAACGCATGCAGCAACACCTCGGCCAGGGTGGCGGCATCCAGAAAGCCTAGGTTGACGCCCTGCCCGGCCAGCGGGTGGATGGTATGCGCGGCATCACCGATCAACGCCAGGCCAGGCTGGATATAGCGCTTGGCATGCCGCTGGCGCAACGGAATGCACAGCCGCGGATCGACCTCCAGTACCTCGCCGAGGCGCCATTCAAAAGCCTTGCCCAACGCCTGGCGGAACGCCTGGTCGTCCAGCGCCATCAGACGCCGGGCTTCTTCCGGCACAGTCGACCAGACGATCGAGCACCAGCGCTCATCCTCGCCCCGGCGCAACGGCAGGAAGGCCAGCGGGCCGTCATCGGTAAAGCGTTGCCAGGCCGTAGCCTGATGCGCGTCGGCGCAGCGTACGCTGGTCACGATGGCGTGATGCAGGTAGTCCCACTCGCGGGTGGCACAGCCGGCCATCTGCCGCACGCTGGAATTGGCACCATCGGCAGCCACCAGCAAGGGCGTACGCAGTTGCCGGCCATCGACCAGCTGCAACAGCCAGTCATCGCCATCCCGGCGCAACTGTTCAAGGCGTGCATTGGGCAACAGGCCAACCTCACTGTCGAACAAGGCTTCCAGCAGGGCATCCTGCACCACACGGTTTTCGACGATATGCCCGAGGCTCTCGGCATGCACGCTGGCCGCGGAGAAGTGGATGCTGCCAGTACCGGAGCCGTCCCATACCTGCATCTGCGCATAAGGGCTGGCCCGCCTGGCCTGCACGCCCGGCCAGACCTGCAAACGTTCCAGCAGGCGCTGGCTGGCCATCGACAGGGCGCTGACCCGTGGCTCGAAAGGCGCTTCGCCGCTGAACGGACGTACCGCCATCGAGCCGCCATCCAGGAGCAGGATATTCAGGCCGCTGTCCTTGAGCGCCAGGGCCAGGGCGCTGCCCACCATCCCCGCGCCCACGATGATCAGATCCGCTTGCATCCTTGGTCCTTACGCGGCCTGCCGCGCCTGCGGCTTGCGCCGCACATAAAGAGTCTTCTGCACCCGCGCCACCAGGGTACCGGCGCCATCGCGCACTTCCACATGCAACTTGGGCAGGTACTTGTCGCCAGCGGCAGTGTGCTGGCGAATTTCCTCCAGCAGGTGCTCGTCAATGTGGAAGTCAGCAAATACCGGCCCCTTGCCGGGGCTGACGAATTCGATGTTGGCCGCCTTGTCCCAGACGATGTAGTCGCGCCCGAGGTTCTCCATGATCATCAGCATGAAGAACGGATCGGTCATCGAATACAACGAACCGCCGAACTGGGTGCCGACGTAATTGCGGTTGTACCAGCCCAGCCCCATACGCACCCTGATCTGGCGCATGTCTGCGGCCAGCGACTGGATGCGGATACCTGCGCCGAGGTACGGCGGGTAGAAGTTCATGGCCCAGCGCAGAAAGCGCGCCTTGCGAGCCAGACGTTGCTTGTTCATGGTCATCCTAATAGCGTGTGCCCAGGCCCATGGCCTGGCGGGCAAACCAGCGCTTGGCCGGCGGCAGCAGGTCGAGCCCCAGCAAACCGAGATTACGCCCACTGACCAGCAGCGGCTGGGCATTGGAAAACAGCCGGGTCACCCGGTCGGAAAAGCCCACCGTCATGTCCTGATCGAGGCGTTGGGCCTGCACATAGGCCTGCAGTACGGGCAGTGTTCCCAGGTTCTGCGGGTCGCCAGCGAGCAGGGTGTCGGCCAGCGCCAGCACATCGCGCAGCGACAGGTTGTAGCCCTGCCCGGCAATCGGATGCAGGCTGTGCGCGGCATTGCCCAGCAAGACCAGATGGGAACGCACCTGTTCCTCGGCCTCGATCAGCGTCAGCGGGTAGAGGTGGCGGCTGCCTACCTGGCGCAACGCGCCGAGGCGATAACCGAAGGCCTCCTGCAGTTCGCCGAGAAAGGCCCGCTCATCCAGCTGCTGCAGACGCAAGGCTTCGTCATGCGGGCGTGTCCAGACCAGCGCGCAGCGGTTGTCCGACAGCGGCAGCAAGGCCATCGGCCCGGCATCGGTGAAGCGCTCGAATGCCTGGTTGGCATGTGGCTCGGCCGGGCTGACATTGGCGATCAGCGCCGTCTGCCCGTAGGGCGTGGCGCGCACGGCGATACCCAGCTGCTCGCGCAGGTTCGAGCGCCCGCCGTCAGCAAGGATCGCCAGATCACACTCCAGGCGCTGGCCGTCGGCCAGCTGCAGGGCATAACCATCGGCCAGCGGCTGCAACGACTCGACCTGCGCCGGGCAGCGCCACTGCACCACGCGTTTGTCGAGCGCCTGCCACAGGCAGTGCCCCAGCCAGGCGTTTTCCACCACGTAGCCCAGCGCCGGCACGCCCTCATCCGCCGCGCACAGGCGAGCCGCAGCAAAGTGCCCACGGTCGGAAACATGGATGCTGTCGATCGGCTCGGCACGCGGCGCGATGAGCGGCCACAGGCCCAGGCGCTCGTAGATCTGCCGTGTGCCGTAGGACAGCGCACTGCTGCGCGCGTCATAGCTCGGCTGGTAATCGCTGCCCGGGGCAAAGGGCTCGATCAGCACGATCTGCCAGCCGCGCTGCAATGCGCCCTGCTGCAACGCCAGCGCCAGGCTGGCACCGACCAGGCCCCCACCGACGATGGCGATCTGCACACGACTCATCTCAGGCAGCCCCGTTGCGCGCGGCGGCCATCAGCGCCTCGATCTCGGCGATGCTTTTCGGCACGCCGCCGGTGAGGATCTCGCAGCCGCTCCTGGTCACCAGCACGTCATCTTCGATGCGCACGCCGATGCCGCGCCATTTCTTGGCGACCTGCTCGTTGTCCACGGCGATATAGATACCCGGCTCGACCGTCATCGCCATGCCCGGCTCGAGCACGCGCCATTCGCCGCCGACCTTGTAGTCGCCGACGTCGTGCACATCCATGCCCAGCCAGTGGCCGGCGCGGTGCATGTAGAAGGGCTTGTAGGCCTCGGCGGCGATCAGCTCGTCGAGCGCACCTTCGAGCAGGCCCAGCTCGAGCAGGCCGGCGGTGATCACCCGTACCGTCGCCTCGTGCGCTTCATTCCAGTGCTTGCCCGGAGCGATTTCCTTGAAAGCGGCCTCCTGGGCGGCCAGCACCAGCTCGTAGATCGCCTTCTGCTCGGCCGAGAAGCTGCCGCTGACCGGGAAGGTGCGGGTGATGTCGCTGGCGTAGCAGTCGATCTCGCAACCGGCGTCGATCAGCACCAGGTCGCCGTCCTTGAGCGGTGCATCATTCTCGCGGTAATGCAGGATGCAGGCATTGCGTCCGGCAGCGACAATCGAGCCGTAGGCCGGCATCTTCGCCCCGCCCTTGCGGAACTCGTAGTCCAGCTCGGCTTCCAGATGGTACTCGTACAGGCCGGCGCGGCACGCCTGCATGGCCCGGACATGGGCACGCGCGCTGATCTCAGCGGCCTCGCGCATCACCTTGGCCTCGGCCGCGCTCTTGTACAGGCGCATGTCGTGCAACAGATGGTCGAGGGCGACAAATTCGTTGGGCGGCTGCGCGCCCTGGCGGGCCTTGGAACGGATCAGGTTGATCCACTCCATCAGCCGGTGGTCGAACTCCTGATTACAGCCAATGGCGTAGTAGACGCGATCACGCCCCTCGATCAACCCGGGCAGAATGTCGTCAATATCGCCAATCGGGAAGGCGTCGTCGGCGCCATACTGGCTGACCGCACCTTCCTGGCCGGCGCGCAGACCATCCCACAGCTCACGCTCGGGATTGCGCTCGCGGCAAAACAGTACGTACTCGCCATGCTCGCGGCCGGGAATCAGCGCCAGCACCGCCTCCGGTTCGGGGAAGCCGGTGAGGTACTGGAAGTCGCTGTCCTGGCGATACACATGCTCGACGTCGCGGTTGCGGATATACACCGGCGCCGCCGGCAGGATGGCGATGCTGTTGGGTTCCATCTGCGCCATCAGCGCCTTGCGCCGACGGGCATATTCAGCCTTGGGAATACGCGACATGCGAACAACCTCAGTGCAGGGCCGGCTTATTCTCGGCCGCCAGGGGCGCGGCACACTCAGCGAACAGCAACAGCGGGGCAACCCGCAGGTATTCCATGACCTCCATGAAATCGCTCTCGCCGTCCTCGGACTCTTCCAGCGCTTCCTCGACCTGGGCAATCGACGCCAGGTCCTCGAGCACCTCGACCGCTTCGCCAGACAGCGCGCGGTCACCGGCGGTCAGGCCAAAGCCGGTGAGGAAGCCCTGACACCACTGGCCCATGGCCTGGGCGCGCTGCAACAACGGCTGCTCGTCGTCGGGCAGCATCACCAGCAGCGCCATCTCGCCGCCGGCCAGCTCGTTGCGGAGCATGTCCTGCAAGCCCAGCAGGGCCTGGCGTACCGTATCGGGCAGTGGCTCGCCGAGCAGCTCGACAGCATCCTGCAACCAACCCTCTGCGGCAAAGCCCGCGCCGGCACAACTGCGCCCGACCAGCAGGCCATGCAGTTCGGCGGGGGAAACAGGCTGCTCGCAGGTGGCCAGCAGGTCGGCAAAGGCGGAATAGGCAGAACGGGATTCGGACATGGGCAAGGGACGCCACTCGGCGCAATCACTGGATTGGAAGGCCGCTATCCTAGCACCCCGCCACGGGCCAAGACCAATCACGCCAGCCCATGCGCCCACGCCTGGCTTGCGCTATAGTCGCGCCATTTGGCAGCGAAGAAAGACCCCATGCCCAATACCGACCTGCAGAGTCTGACCGCCAAGCTGGACCAGTTGCTGCGTCGCGTGGAGCAGCTGAAGGCACACAATCGCCTGTTGCAGGCCAACGAGAAGGCCTGGCGCGAGGAACGTGCCCAACTGATCGAAAAGAACGAAACCGCCCGTCAGAAGGTCGAAGCGATGATTTCTCGCCTCAAGGCCCTGGAGCAGGACACATGAGCCAAGCCAATACCGTCACCGTGCACATTCTCGACAAGGAATACTGCATTGCCTGCCCGCCAGAGCAGCGCGGCAACCTGGAAAGCGCGGCGCGCTATCTGGACGGCAAAATGCGCGAGATCCGCTCCAGCGGCAAGGTGATCGGCGCCGACCGGATTGCCGTGATGGCCGCACTGAATATCACCCACGACCTGCTGCACAAGCAGGATCGCCTCGACCAAGAAGCCAGCGATACCCAGCAACAGGTACGTGATCTGCTCGACAAGGTCGAACAGGCGCTGGGCGATAGCGAGCAGGACACCCGCAGCCTGTTCTGAGTTTTTTAGCAAACGGCAACCGACGCGCAGGCAGATGGCGGTATAATCCGCACATCCCTGGGGTGTTGGCCAGTCGGTGATGTCCCTGAGCCGATACGCACAACCACGGGGGTGCCACCAAGGCCGGTGTGCATGTCCGCCCGACGGAAAGCCTTAACGCCTTGTGTCACCTCCACCTTGAACTTTCGGGTTCAAGGGCTAAACCGACAGCGGCACTACCGGGGAGCCTCTTTCAGGATGTCCATCCCTACCGAACAGCCTACCCGCCATAGCCTGCGCCGCCAGCTGCGCGAAGCGCGCCGCGCGCTGAGCCGGCTGGAACAACGGCAGGCCAGCCTCGGTCTGTATCGGCAACTGGCGCAACATCCCAATTTCCGCCGCGCCCGACACATCGCGCTGTATTTGCCCAACGATGGCGAAATCGACCCGCAACCCCTGCTGCGCGCCGCTCAGCGCCGCGGCAAGCATACCTACCTGCCGGTACTGGCCAGCTGGCCGCGCACGCACATGCGCATGCAGCGCCTATTGCCTGGCGAGCGCCTGCAACGCAACCGTTTCGGCATAGCCGAACCGCGCCCGAATCGCGCCCGGCAACGCCCACTGTGGGCACTCGACCTGTTGCTGCTGCCGTTGGTGGGTTTCGATGAACAGGGTGGCCGCCTGGGCATGGGCGGCGGCTTCTACGACCGCAGCCTGGCCTATCGCCAGCGCCGCAAGCGCCTGCTCGGGCCGCGTCTGTTCGGCCTGGCTCATGAGTGCCAGAAGGTTGCCTGCCTGCCGCTGGCCAGCTGGGACGTACCGTTGCACGGCGTGATCACCGCGCAACGCCGCTACGGTTGCTGAATGACGGTCTCGGCCTGTGGCTGCCAAAGTGCCTGGCTGTAGGCCGTGGTTACTAGGCCGAGCCCGAGAAGAATGACCAATACCCAGAGAAGATCCGGTTTCTTGCCTTGCATACCTGCCCCCGCGAAGTCGTTCAGTTCCCGCGACGCAATCAGCGCCGGCGGAGCTGCACGCAGTCGTTATGACGACCTTGTTGCTCTTGTTTATGGCAGGGACTGTCCATTCCCCAAAGCCGCCACAAACCCTGTGCGGTTGGCCTGGCAAGCCAGGCGAGGCATTCTCCGAAAAGCTGGCGGAACAATGCAAATTTCTGGCGTCAAACTCCAGTAATCGCCGCAGTATGATCCTTGTCTGACAATCTATTCTGTGCACTGAATCGCACTAGGAAGCAAAGCCGATGCCCTACTGGCTGATGAAATCCGAGCCCGACGAATTCTCCATCGACGACCTGGCCGAGCGCGGCCAGGCTCGCTGGGATGGCGTACGCAACTACCAGGCGCGCAACTTCCTGCGCCAGATGCAGGTGGGTGAGCGGTTCTTCTTCTATCACTCCAGCTGTGCCGAACCAGGCCTGGCAGGGATCGGCGAAATCGTCCGGACGGCGTACCCCGACCCCACCGCCTGCGACCCGCAGAGTGTCTATCACGACCCGCGCTGCCTGCGCGGCGAGAACCCCTGGTCAGCCGTCGAGGTCGCTTTCGTCTGCCGTTTCCAACCCCTGCTGAGCCTGCGCCAGTTGCGCACCCAGGCCCATCAGGCAGCGCTCGCCGACCTGGAACTGCTGCGCAAGGGTAGCCGCCTGTCCGTCATGCCGGTCAGTACAGCGGCCTGGCAGGCCCTCTGCACGCTGGCCGACGTTCCGCCAGGTTGATGCACATCAACGCGCGTTGTTGACTGTTCGGCCATACTCCGCGCACAGTCGACAAGCCGCAATGGCGCCGTCAGCCGCCCTGCAGAGGCGCACAATAACAACACCCTTTCTGATCGATGTTCCGTGCCCGGCAGGCCGCTGGCCGTGTCGCGCACCTTTTGGCACGAGGCAAATGGATGAACACGCGTAACGGCACCCCCTGGATAAGCCGTCTGGCCATAGGCGCCGCCGTGTGTGCGGCCGTGGCGCTGGCCTGGTATGAACTGCGCCCGCAGGGGCTCGGTGAAGGCTTTGCCAGCGGCAACGGGCGTATCGAAGCCACCGAAGTGGATATCGCCAGCAAGCTGGGCGGACGCATCGCCAGCATTGCCGTCGAGGAAGGTGACTTCGTCAGCGCCGGTGATGTGCTGGCCAGCATGGATACCCAGGTACTGCAGGCACAACTGGCCCAGGCCGAAGCCCAGGTGCGCCAGGCCGAGAACAGCCGGCGCACTGCCGAGGCGCAGGTCAGCCTGCGCGAAAGCGAGGCCGTGACCGCCGCCGCCATCGTCCGCCAGCGCCAGGCCGAACTGGACGCCGCACGCAAGCGCCATGTGCGCAGCGCCGCGCTGGTCGCACGCAATGCCCTGGCCCAGCAACAACTGGACGACGACCTGGCCCGTCGGCAGAGTGCCGAGGCCGCTCTGGCCGCGGCACGCGCCCAAGTGCTCTCCGCCGAAGCCGGCATCAGCGCCGCACGCTCGCAGGTCATCGAAGCCGAGTCGGCCATCGAAGCCGCGCGCGCCAGCGTGGCACGCCTGCAGGCGGACCTCGACGACAGCCAGCTCAAGGCACCGCGCGCCGGACGCATCCAGTACCGCCTGGCCCAACCTGGCGAGGTACTCGGGGCGGGCGGCCGGGTACTCAACCTGGTCGACCTGGGCGATGTCTACATGACCTTTTTCCTCCCGGAGCGCGTCGCCGGACGCGTGGCCCTCGGCCAGGAGGTACGCCTGGTGATAGATGCCGCGCCGCAGTATGTGCTTCCTGCCCGTGTCAGCTACGTGGCCAGCGTCGCGCAATTCACACCGAAGACCGTGGAAACCGCCAACGAGCGGGAGAAACTGATGTTCCGGGTCAAGGCGCGCCTCGACCCGGCGCTCCTGCAAAAGCACCTGCAGCAGGTCAAGACCGGGGTTCCCGGCATGGCCTACCTGCGCCTGGACGAGAGCCTGCAGTGGCCGGACGAACTGGCCCTGCGCGTGCCTGAATGAACAGCGCGGAGGTGGTCGCCAGGCTGCAACAGGTCAGCCTGCGCTATGCCGACAAGCTGGCGGTGGACCAGGTCAGCCTGGAGATCCCCGCCCGGCAGATGGTCGGCATGATCGGCCCGGATGGCGTCGGCAAGTCCAGCCTGCTGGCGCTGATCGCCGGCGCCCGGCAAATCCAGCAGGGCCAGGTCGACGTGCTGGGCGGCGACATGGCCAGCAGTCGCCACCGCCGCCAGGTCTGCCCGCATATCGCCTACATGCCGCAGGGCTTGGGCAAGAATCTCTACCCGACGCTGTCGGTGTTCGAGAACCTGGACTTCTTTGGCCGGCTGTTCGGCCAGGACCGCGCCGAACGCGAGGCGCGCATCGATGAACTGCTGCGCAGCACCGGCATGGCAGCCTTTCGCGAACGCCCGGCCGGAAAGCTGTCCGGCGGCATGAAACAGAAGCTCGGACTGTGCTGCGCGCTGATCCACGATCCCGACCTGCTGATCCTCGATGAACCGACCACCGGCGTCGACCCGCTGTCACGCAACCAGTTCTGGGAGCTGATCGCACGCATCCGTCAGCAGCGCCCGCACATGAGCGTGCTGGTGGCCACCGCCTACATGGAGGAAGCCGAACGCTTCGACCACCTGCTGGCGATCAACGACGGTCAGTTGCTGGCCGCCGGCAGCCCCGCCGAACTGCGCCAGCGCACCGCCTGCGCCACCCTGGAAGAGGCCTTCATCGCCCTGCTCCCGGAAGCACGACGGCGCAATCACCAGGCCCTGCACATCCCGCCGCGAACCCAGCACGATGCAGCCGCGCAGATCGCCATCGAGGCACGCGAACTGACCTGCCGCTTCGGCGACTTCGTGGCCGTCGACCGGGTCAATTTCCGCATCGAGCGCGGGGAAATCTTCGGTTTCCTCGGTTCCAACGGCTGCGGCAAATCGACCACCATGAAGATGCTCACCGGGCTGCTGCCGGCCAGCTCCGGCGAAGCCTTCCTGTTCGGCCAGGCCATCGACCCGCACGACATGGCGACTCGTCGGCGGGTCGGCTACATGTCCCAGGCCTTCTCGCTGTATAGCGAACTGAGCGTGCGTCAGAACCTGGAGCTGCATGCCCGGCTGTTCCATCTGCCCGCGGCACAGATTGCCGGGCGCGTCGCCGAGATGGTCGAGCGTTTCGACCTCGCCGAGGTGCTCGACAGCCTGCCGGACAGCCTGCCGCTTGGCTTGCGCCAGCGCCTGTCACTGGCCGTGGCGGTGATCCACCAGCCGGAAATCCTTATCCTCGACGAACCCACCTCGGGGGTTGACCCGGTGGCCCGCGACGGCTTCTGGCAGCTGATGATCGACCTGTCGCGCCGCGACGGGGTGACCATCTTCATCTCCACCCACTTCATGAACGAAGCCCAGCGCTGTGACCGCATCTCGCTGATGCATGCCGGCAAGGTGCTCGACAGCGACACCCCGGCCGGCCTGATGGCCAAGCGCGGTCTGCCCAGCCTGGAAGCCACCTTCGTCGCCTATCTGCAGGAAGCCGTGGGCAGTCCGCCCGCGCCAACCGACAACCCGGCCACGCCGGCCAGTCCACGTCCGTCGGCGGCCAGCCCGCGCTTCAGCCTGTTGCGCCTGTTCAGCTATGCCTGGCGTGAGGCCCTGGAGCTGCGCCGCGACCTACTGCGCGGCAGCATGGCGCTGTTCGGTACCGTGCTGCTGCTATTCATCATCGGCTACGGCATCAGCCTGGATGTCGAAGACCTGTCCTTCGCCGTGCTCGACCGCGACCAGAGCGGCAGCAGCCAGCAATACCTGCTCAACCTGGTGGGCTCACGCTATTTCATCGAGCGCCCGCCCCTGCACGACTATGCCGAGCTGGAACGACGCATGCGCAGCGGCGAAATCAGCCTGGCCGTGGAAATCCCGCCGAACTTCGCCCGTGACCTGAAACGCGGCGCCAGCCCACAGGTCGCCATGTGGATCGACGGCGCCATGCCGACCCGTGCGGAAACCATCAAGGGCTATGTGCAGGGCATGCACCAGAGCTACCTGCAGGAACTGGCCCGCCAGTCCAGCCAGGCCAGCGCAGCGCTGCCGGTGAACCTGGAGGTGCGCTACCGCTACAACCCCGACGTGGAAAGCCTCAAGGCCATGGTGCCGGCGGTCATCCCGCTGCTGCTGATGCTCATCCCGGCCATGCTCACCGCGCTGGGCGTGGTGCGCGAAAAGGAGCTGGGTTCGATCATCAACCTCTACGTCACCCCGGTTACCCGCCTGGAATTTCTCCTGGGTAAACAGCTGCCTTATGTCGCGCTGGGCATGCTCAGTTTCCTGCTGCTGGTGCTGCTGGCGGTCGGCGTGTTCGACGTCCCCCTCAAGGGCAGCCCGGCCACCCTGCTGCTCGGTGGCCTGTTGTACATCTTCTGCGCCACCGGCCTGGGCCTGCTCATGTCGACCTTCACACGCAGCCAGATCGCTGCGGTGTTCGGCACCGCCATCGCCACACTGGTCCCGGCCATCCAGTTCGCCGGGCTGATCTACCCGGTGTCGTCACTGGAAGGCTTTGGCGCGCTGATCGGCCACCTGTATCCGACCTCGCACTTCCTGGTGATCAGCCGTGGCACCTTCTCCAAGGCCTTGCAGCTGAGTGACCTGTACCCACAGTTCCTGGCCCTGTTGCTGACCATCCCGCTACTGACCCTGCTCAGCGCCCGACTGCTGAAAAAACAGGAGGTCTGATGCTGTCCAACATCTTCCAGCTCGGCCTCAAGGAACTGCGCAGCCTGCAGCGCGACTATGCCCTGTTGCTGCTGATCCTCTGGGCCTTCAGCCTTGGCGTCTACACCGCGGCCAGCAGCATGCCGGAAAGCCTGCACCACGCGAGCATCGCGGTGGTCGACGAGGACCGTTCAGCGCTCTCGCAACGCCTGGTCGATGCCTTCCAGGAGCCGTACTTCCGCACCCCGCAGCGTATCGACCTGGCCGAGATGGATCGCGGCATGGATGGCGGGCGCTATACCTTCACCCTGAATATTCCGGCCAACTTCCAGCGTGATGTGCTGGCCGGGCGGCGGCCGGCAGTGCAGTTGAATGTCGATGCCACCCAGGTCAGCCAGGCCTTCACCGGCGCCGGCTATATCCAGAGCATCGGCCTGGCGGAAGTCAGTGAATTCCTCCAGCACTACCGGGGCACGCCGGCGCAGGCCGCCGAGCTGCAGGTCAAGGTGTCCTTCAACCCCAACCTGACCCGGGCCTGGTTCGGCTCGGTGATGGAAGTGATCAACCAGATCACCATGCTGTCGATCATCCTCACCGGGGCGGCGCTGATCCGCGAGCGCGAGCACGGCACCGTGGAACACCTGCTGGTGATGCCGGTGACGCCGCTGGAAATCATGCTGGCCAAGGTCTGGTCGATGGGGCTGGTGGTATTGCTGGCCACCGCGCTGTCATTACTGCTGGTGGTGCAGGGTTGGCTGCAGGTGCCGATTCACGGCTCGCTACTGCTGTTCCTCGGCGCTACCGCGCTGCACCTGTTCGCCACGACCTCGATGGGTATTTTCTTCGGCACCGTGGCGCGCTCGATGCCGCAACTGGGCCTGCTGATCATCCTTGTGCTGATCCCGCTACAGATTCTCTCCGGCGGCACCACGCCGCGCGAGAGCATGCCCGAACTGGTCCAGCAGCTCATGCTGGCGGCCCCTACCACGCACTTCGTCAGTCTGGCGCAGGCCATTCTCTACCGAGGCGCCGGGCTGTCGATCGTCTGGCCGCAATTGCTGGCGATCATCGTCATCGGCAGCCTGTTCTTCCTCGCCGCGCTACTGCGCTTTCGCAAGACCCTGGCGCAGATGGCCTGAGGCCCGCCGCGCCGGGTTTCAGGGCTGGACGATCAGGTTGTTGAACAACAGGTCCTCGACCAGCGGCTGCCCCTCTTCCTGCTCCAGGACCTGGCGGGTCAGGCGCAAGGCCTCCTGGCGCAGCGCTTCCTTGGCCTCCAGGGTGGCCAGCGACTCCTGGGTCTGCTGGGAGAACAGCTCGATCAGCTGATTGCGGATCAACGGCTCGTGATAGGCCACCTTGGTCTCTGCCTCGCTACCGCTGACACGCAGGGCGATATCGGCCTTGTAGTACTGCAGGCGCGGCCCCGGACCAAAGTTGCCGACCAGCGCGGGGAACAGCGTGACATAGGCGGCGGCGGGCTTGGCCGCCTCACCTTCCTTCTCCTCCTCGGCCTGCGCGAACAGGGCAAAGGGCAGCAACAGGGCCAGCAACAGGCTACGGGTGATCTTCACGGCAATTCCTCCAAGGGCAATGCGCCCAAGCATAGCCGTTGCCCGACGCACACCCAAGCCCAACGCTTATGCCCCGCCATCAGCTGACGGCATGCTGATTGACCGCCCCCCAACGCCCCCTACACTGAGGCAGCCATCCCCGTTAAGGAATACCGCGATGAAAGCACTGCTGTGCAAGGCCTTCGGCCCCGCCTCCAGCCTGCAGCTGGAAGACATCCCCAGCCCCACGCCCAAGGCCAACGAGGTGCTGCTCGATGTCCACGCCGCCGGGGTGAACTTCCCCGACAGCCTGATTATCCAGGGCAAGTACCAGTTCAAGCCGCCCTTCCCCTTTGCTCCGGGCGGTGAAGCGGCCGGGGTGATCAGCGCGGTCGGCGACAAGGTCAGCCAGTACCGGGTCGGCCAGCGGGTCATGGCCCTCACCGGCTGGGGCAGCTTTGCCGAGCAGGTCTGCGTGCCCGCCTACAATCTGCTACCGATGCCCGACGGCATGGACTTCGCCAGTGCGGCGGCGTTCGGCATGACCTACGGCACCTCCATGCATGCCCTCAAGCAGCGCGGTAACCTGCAGCCAGGCGAAACCCTGCTGGTACTGGGGGCGTCCGGCGGGGTGGGCCTGGCCGCCGTGGAAATCGGCAAGGCCATGGGCGCCACGGTGATTGCCGCAGCAAGCAGTGCCGAGAAGCTGGAGGTGGCCCGCCAGGCCGGCGCCGACCAGTTGATCAACTACCGCGAGCAAAGCCTCAAGGACGAGCTGAAGAAGCTAACCGGCGGCAAGGGCGTCGACGTGATCTATGACCCGGTGGGCGGTCCGCTGTTCGAGGAGGCCTTCCGCTGCATCGCCTGGAATGGCCGTCTGCTGGTGATCGGTTTTGCCAGCGGGGAGATTCCCGCCCTGCCGGCCAACCTGCCGCTGCTCAAGGGCGCGTCGCTGGTCGGGGTGTTCTGGGGTGCGTTCGCCCAGCGCCAGGTGCAGGACAACGTTGCCAACTTCCAGCAACTGTTCGCCTGGTATGCCGAAGGCAAGCTCAAGCCGCTGGTATCCCAGCGCTACAGCCTGGCCGAGGCCGGCCAGGCCATCGATGCCCTGACCGAGCGCCGTGCCGTGGGCAAGCTGGTGATCGACGTCAGAAGCTGATCCGCCCCGGCGCCTGCAACACCGGCGGCAGCGGCGCAGGGGCGCTGCCGCTACCCGCCTTGGCCGCGGGCGCTCGCTTGCCGGGCCGCGGCGGCGGCGTGCTCGGCGGCAAAGCACGGATTGCTGCGGCCAGCTCGGCGGCCAGCTGTTGCAGTAGCTCGCTCTGCGCACGCACCTGATCGCGCGCTGTGCCATCGTGCTCGGCCTGCAGGCTGAGCAGCCGGCTGCCACGCAACTGCCCTTGGCCATCCAGCAGGCGCCACTGCGCCTGCAGGCGAGCCGGCTGGCTGGCACCGGAGTCCAGGCGGCTGATGCTCAGCACCGCCTGCAACTGGTTATCGAAACCCACCCGATCCGGATACAGGGCAATGCGGCTGGTTTGCAGGCGACTGGCCAGCTGGCGCAGCAGCAACTGGCCGACATCATCCTGCAGGCTGCCCGCCCAGCGGGCCTCCTGGCTCAGGCTGAGGCTGTCGTCGGCCTGGCGCTGCACCAGGTTCTCGCGCTGCAGATAGTCGGCCAGCTGCAACGGCCCCAGCAACAACGCCGGCCCCTGGTCAGCCGCCGGCAGCGGCGGCGCGCCATCCTGCAACTGGTAGAACTGGGCGGGGGGTTGCAGCGCACAGCCATGCAGGGCAAGCAGCAGCAGCCACAGGGA
Source organism: Pseudomonas fluvialis (assembly GCF_002234375.1). Taxonomy (GTDB): domain Bacteria; phylum Pseudomonadota; class Gammaproteobacteria; order Pseudomonadales; family Pseudomonadaceae; genus Aquipseudomonas; species Aquipseudomonas fluvialis. Next base: position 14,087 of record NZ_NMQV01000004.1, on the reverse strand, counting down.
ATAACGCAAGACAGTCATGAACGGTTACCGTTGTTTGCCAAAGATCAGCGATTGCGGCTGCTGGTCCAGCCCCTCCGCCGTACGTTGCAGGGCCTTACCGGCCTGGCTGAGCTCCTGCAGGGCGCGCAACATTTCATATTGCACCTCCGACTGCGGGCCGAGGCTGCGCCGGCTGTCGCTGGCCAGCGCATTGACCTCCTGCAGGGCCTGGGCGGCCTGCTCGGCAGCCCGGCGAATGTCGGCGACCGCCGCACCCAGGTCGTGGCTGCCGCTCTGCGCACTGTCCAGCAACGGCGGCAACTGGCGCTCCAGGTTGGCACTCAGCCGGTCAAGACGCGCCAGCAGGCTGTTCAGGTTGCCCAGGCCCTGCTGCAGATCCGGCGAACTGGTGAGTTTTTCGATACTGCTCAGGGTGCGATTGGCCGAGTCGATCATCGCCTGCAGCGGCAGCTCGCGCAGGCTGGCCACCAGTTCGCGCAGCACGTCGGCGGCCTGGTCGATGCGCGAGGGCACGCTGGGAATCACCGGCAAGTCGTTCAGATCGGTGTGTGTGTGAACATAGCCCTGCTGCCCGGGAAACATGTCCAGTGCCACGATGGCCTTGCCAGTGAGCAGACTGGGGGTCTGCAACTGGGCACGCAGGCCGCGCTCGATCAACTGGCCCAGCACCCGCTCGAAGCCACGCCCCCGCCCGGAGCTGTCGCCGGGGTTGTTGATACGCACGATCACCGGCATCACCACATCCTGCAGTTCGCGGTCATAGGACAGGCGGATCTCCCGCACCGTGCCGACCTTGACGCCGCGGTAGGTGACGTCGGCGCCGACATCCAGGCCGTCCAGCGCGCCGGTGAAGTACACCACGTACTCGCTGGGCTGGCTGAACCAGCTGTCCCGCGACAGCAGCAGCACGCCTGCCGCCAGCAGCGCCAGGCCGGCCAGCAGGAAGGCTCCGATCAGGAAAGGTTTGCGGGCTTCGCTCATCTGCGCTCCATGCCGTGCGCCGTGTCGCCACGGCGGAGAAATCGCTGGACCACCTCGGGCCCTTCGTCGAGCAGCTGCTGCAACGGGCCCAGGGCGATCTGCGTACGGGTCTGATTATCGAGGAACAGGCAGGTGTCGGCCACCCGGTAGATGCTCGGCAGCTCATGGGTGACCAGCACGATGCTCGAACCGAGGCTGTCGCGCAGCTGCAGGATCAGCTCGTCGAGCGCCTGCGAGCTGAGCGGATCGAGCCCCGCCGAGGGCTCGTCGAAGAACAGTACCTGCGGGTCCAGCGCCAGCGCACGGGCCAGTGCGGCGCGCTTGCGCATGCCACCGGACAGCTCGGCCGGATACAGTTCGGCACACCCGGCCAGACCGACCAGGGCCAGCTTGATTTCCGCCAGCTCACGCCGTTCGGCGGCACACAGCTGCGGACGATAGGTGGCCAGCGGTAGGTCGATGTTCTCCTGCAGGGTCATCGCTCCCCACAAGGCACCATTCTGGTAAAGCACGCCGAAGTGCTGCTGCAGGGCCGCACGACTATCCGCGCTGCGCGCCCAGAAGTCTTCGCCGCGGAACAGCACGCGCCCGGCCAGCGGTGCCTGCAGACCGATCAGGTGGCGCAACAGGGTACTCTTGCCACACCCGCTGCCGCCCATGATGACGAACACCTCGCCGGCGGCAATGCTGAAATTCAGATCGCGCTGGATAACCAGGCTGCCATAGCCGGCACTCAGCTGTTCAGCGCGCAATACCGGGGTACTCATCAGATGCCCAGCCGTGTACAGATCAGGGTGATCAGCGCGTCGCTGACCACCAGGGCCACGATGATACTGACCACCGCACGGGTGGTCGCCTGACCGACCGCCTGGGCGTTACGCCCGCTGGCCAGGCCGTAGTGACAGCCGATCAGGCCGATCAGCACGGCAAACACCAGGCTCTTGAAGATACCGATGAGAAAGTCGGTCAGGCTGAGCATTTCCAGGCTTTGCGCCAGGTACAGCGGCGCGGAAATATCGAACAGCCCGGCACCGATGACAAAGCCACCAAAGATACCCAGCACATCGGCGAACACGCAGAGCACCGGCATGGCCACCAGTAGCGCCAGCAGGCGTGGCAGAACGAGAAACTCCAGCGGCGGAAAGCCAAAGGTCTTCAGTGCATCCACTTCCTCGTTGGCCTGCATGCTGCCCAGCTCCGCAGCATAGGCCGCGCCGGTGCGCCCGGCCATGATCACCGCGGTCATCAGCGCGCCCATCTCGCGGGTCATGCCGATGGCCACCATGTTGGCGATATACAGCTGGGCACCGAAGGCCTCCAGCTGGGCGGCACCGACGAAGGCGAGGATCAACCCCACCAGGCTGGCGATCAGCGCGACAATCGGCAGGGCACCCGGCCCACATTGCTGCAGGGCCAGCCAGAAGTCGCCGCTGCGCATACGCGCCCGCCCGCTGGCCAGGCGACCGAGCGCCAGCACCACCTCGCCGACGAACTGGCAGGCCTGACGCAGACTGCCCAGCAGCCCCAGCTGCAACAAGCCCAGACGAGCCACCCAGCCGTAACGCGGCGGTGCCTTGGCCTGGGCCTGCACCGAAGGCGTGGCGGCCATCTGCAGCAGGCGCTCCACCCCCTCCGGGAGGGTTAGCCAATGCACGCGCAAGCCATCGGCCTCGGCCAGCTGCTGCAAACGCCGCAGGGCAGCCAGCAGGCTACTGTCCCAGGCCGAAGGCTGTACCGCCAGCTGCACCTCGGTCTGCCCGCGTGGGCGGCTCTGCCAGAGCGCCGGCAAGTCCGGCTTGGCCTGCTGCAGGGTCCAGGCACCGCTCAGGCAGAGCAGCAACTGGCCATCTGCGGCCGCCTGCCAGCGCAGCTCGGCGGGTTCGCCAGGGCCGGCCATCACTTAGCCCAATGCCTCGACCAGCAAGCCATCGACGCGCTGGAAGCCACGCGGCAGCTTGTTGCCACGCCGGCCACGCTCACCCTTGTAGTGTTCCAGGTCATCCGGCTTGAGGGTCAGGGTACGCTTGCCGGCCTGCAAGACCAGGGCACAGCCCTCGCCGAGCACGGCCAGGTCGGTCAGGTACTCCTCACGGCTGGCCACCCGTTCGCCGGGGATGCCGATGATCTTGTTGCCCTTGCCCTTGGCCAGCTGCGGCAGGTCGGCGACCTTGAACACCAGCAGGCGGCCCTCGCTGGTCACCGCCGCCAGCCAGTCGCTGTCACGGCTGCCGGCCAAACGTGGCGCCATCACCCGCGCGCCTTCCGGCAGGCTGAGCAGGGCCTTGCCCGACTTGTTCTTGGCCTGCAGGTCTTCGCCCTTGACCAGGAAGCCGTAGCCGGCGTCCGAGGCGATCACATACAGGGCATTGTCATCGGGCAGCAGCAGGCATTCGAAGGTCGCGCCGGGCGGCGGTTGCAGACGGCCGGTGAGCGGCTCACCCTGGCCACGCGCCGACGGCAACGAATGCGCAGCCAGCGAGTAGCTGCGCCCGGTGGAGTCGATAAACACCGCGTACTGATTCGAGCGGCCGGGCGCGGCGGCCTTGAAGCCGTCGCCGGCCTTGTAGGACAGGCCGGTGGCGTCGATGTCGTGGCCCTTGGCGCAGCGTACCCAGCCTTTTTCCGAGAGCACCACGGTGACCGGCTCGGTCGGCATCAGCTCGGTTTCGCTGAGGGCGCGGGCCTCGGCGCGGGCGACGATCGGCGAGCGGCGGGCATCGCCGTACTTCTCGGCGTCGTCGAGGATTTCCTGACGCACCAGTTTCTTCAGCTTGGCTTCGCTGCCGAGCAGGGCCAGCAGCTTGTCGCGCTCCTTGGCCAGCTCGTCCTGCTCGCCACGGATCTTCATCTCTTCCAGCCGCGCCAGCTGACGCAGGCGGGTGTCGAGGATGTAGTCGGCCTGCACCTCGGTCAGGCCGAAGCGCGCCATCAGCACCGGCTTGGGCGAATCCTCGGTGCGGATGATATGGATCACTTCGTCCAGGTTGAGGAAGGCCACCAGCAGGCCTTCCAACAGGTGCAGGCGCTTCTCCACCTTGTCCAGGCGGAACTGCAGGCGGCGGCGCACGGTGCCGACGCGGTAGACCAGCCATTCGCTGAGCAGGGTGCGCAGGTCTTTCACCTGCGGCTTGCCGTCGAGCCCGATGACGTTGGTGTTGACCCGGTAGGAGCTTTCCAGGTCGGTGGTGGCGAACAGGTGAGTCATCAGCTCGTCGGCATCCACCCGGTTGGAGCGCGGGATGATCACGATGCGGCAAGGGTTCTCGTGGTCCGACTCGTCGCGCAGGTCGGCGACCATCGGCAGCTTCTTGGCCTGCATCTGCGCGGCGATCTGCTCCAGCACCTTGGCTCCGGAGACCTGGTGCGGCAACGCGGTGACCACGATATCGCCGTCTTCCACGCGGTATACGGCACGCATGCGCACCGAACCACGGCCGGTTTCGTAGATCTTCAGCAGATCGGCCTTGGGCGTGATGACCTCGGCTTCGGTGGGGAAGTCCGGGCCCTGGATGTGCTCGCAGAGCTGCTCGACCGTGGCGCTCGGCTCATCGAGCAGGCGCACGCAGGCCGACGCCACTTCCCTGAGGTTATGCGGCGGCACATCGGTGGCCATGCCGACTGCAATCCCCGTTGTGCCGTTGAGCAGCAGGTTGGGCAACCGCGCCGGCAGGGTGGCCGGCTCGTCCAGGGTGCCGTCGAAGTTCGGCACCCAGTCCACCGTGCCCTGGCCCAGTTCGCTGAGCAGCACTTCCGAGTAACGCGACAGCCGCGCCTCGGTGTAACGCATGGCGGCGAAGGACTTGGGATCGTCCGGCGCACCCCAGTTGCCCTGGCCGTCGACCAGCGTGTAGCGGTAGCTGAACGGCTGCGCCATCAGCACCATGGCCTCGTAGCAGGCGATGTCGCCGTGCGGGTGGAACTTGCCGAGCACGTCACCGACGGTACGCGCCGACTTCTTGTGCTTGGCGTCGGCGTCCAGGCCCAGCTCGCTCATGGCATAGACGATGCGCCGCTGCACGGGCTTCAGGCCATCGCCGATATGCGGCAGGGCGCGGTCCATGATCACGTACATGGAATAGTTGAGGTAGGCCTTCTCGGTAAAGTCGGCCAACGAGCGGCGCTCTACGCCGTCCAGGCTAAGGTCGAGGGTTTGGCTCATGCGGGCCTCATGGCAAGGTGGTTTGGCGCAACAGCAACTGGCCGTCGCGCTGGGTAAATTCCAGACGTTTCAGGGCGCTCATGCCCAACAGCACCTGATCGCCCTCCATGGCGGGGGTGATCAGCGCGGCAACGTCACGTAACTCGATGGCGCCCAGCTGCAGCCGGTCAATCTGCGTACGCCAGGCCTGGACCGTGCCGTTAGCCGTGCGCACGCTAAGCGTTGCGCCAGGCTGCAGGCCGAGCGTTGCGGCCAGCGTCTGAGGCACCGCCACGGCGGTGGCGCCGGTATCCAGTAACAGGGTCACGCGCTGACCATTGATCTGCCCGTCCAACAGGTAATGACCACCCCGGCTGCTGGCCAGCTGAACTTCAACAAAACCCTCGCCCTGACGCGACAGCGGCTCGCGATTGGGATGCTCGCGGCGCTCCTCCCAGCGGGCGAAGAATTGCGTCGCCAGCAACAAGGCGGCCAGCCAGGCAACGATCAGCATCACCCGGTTGGCGTAGCGCAGGGTCGTCGCCGTCATGGCGCCAACCAGCCGTGCGCTGGCGCGGCGACGCGCCAGACGATCGGCCGCTGCTCACCATCGCCGCGTGGCTGACCGCCGTTGTCTACGCCGATCCAGGCGCCTTCGGCATCTACCTGCAGTGCTTCGGCCATGCCGTAGGGCAGCCGATAGCGGCGTGATGCGTCCAGGGCAAACTCGCCGTACGACCAGCAGCGCTCAACCTCGGCGCGCTGCGCATGCCGCCGGCAGAGTCGCCAGTGATGCCCCTCCAGGGTAAACAGTTTCTCGCCGTGCAGGCTCAGCGCATTGAAGCTGCTCGGCAAGCGGCGTTCGCCATACACGGCTGGCGCGGGCAGCGGGGCACTCTCGCTGAGCAGGACACAGTTGCCCAGGCAACGCCAGCGTCCGCCCTGCCAATGGGTCAGCAGCAGCCCCCGGCGCTGTCGCTCGGCGGCCAGCCACAGGCGCTGGCCATCCTCCGCCACGGCAATGCCTTCGAGCAGGGCGTTGGCCTGCAGCAGCATGCCGCTGGCGCGGGCCTGGCGTACCAGCGCCTGCGGCAGACGCAACCACTCGCCCTGGCCCTGGCGATCGACACGCAGCACACTGGCCCGCGCCTCACTAAGCAGGTAACGATTGCCGGCGGCATCGCAGCTGATGCCTTCGAAGTCCAGCTGGCCACCGCGCCATGGCCCGGCCAACCAGGCACGCGCCAGCAAGCCCCAGGGCAGTGCGCTGGGCGGTACGGGCGGCACCTGAATGGCCAGTGCCTCGGCCAGCAGGGTCTGCTCATGCACCTGCAGGCGATAGATATGCCGGTCATCGCGGTCGCTGACCGCCAGCAGTTCATCACCACACTGCGCCAGCCCCGACAGGTTGCCCGACGGCATGCCGAGCACCGGGTATTCGGCCAGCAAGACCAGCGGCGCAATGCGCTCCGGCGCGGCGCTGGCGCAGGTGCTGGCAGCCAGCAGCAGGCTGCCAATGAGTAGGCCAGCCCTCACACCAGTACCTCGGCGAGGTCGCCTTTGCTCTCCAGCCAGCTCTTGCGATCGCCGGCGCGCTTCTTGGCCAGCAACATGTCCATGACTTCCCGGGTGCCCTCGAAGTCATCCAGGGTCAGCTGCACCAGGCGCCGGGTATTGGGGTCCATGGTGGTTTCCCGCAGCTGCGGCGGGTTCATCTCGCCAAGGCCCTTGAAGCGGGTGACTTGCGGCTTGCCACGACGCTTCTCGGCCAGCAGGCGCTCAAGGATGCCATCGCGCTCGGCATCATCCAGGGCGTAGAACACCTCCTTACCGAGGTCGATGCGGTACAACGGCGGCATGGCCACGTAGACATGCCCTGCTTCCACCAGCGGGCGGAAGTGGCGCACGAACAGCGCGCAGAGCAGCGTGGCAATGTGCAGGCCGTCCGAGTCGGCGTCGGCGAGGATGCAGATCTTGCCGTAGCGCAGCTGCGACAGGTCGCTGGAGCCCGGATCAAGGCCAATGGCCACGGCGATATCGTGGACTTCCTGGGAAGCCAGCACTTCACTGCCATCCACTTCCCAGGTATTCAGGATCTTGCCGCGCAACGGCATGATGGCCTGGAACTCCTTGTCGCGGGCCTGCTTGGCCGAACCACCGGCGGAGTCACCCTCGACCAGGAACAGTTCGGCGCGCATCGGCTCCTGCCCGGCGCAGTCAGCCAGCTTGCCGGGCAGCGCCGGGCCCTGAGTGATCTTCTTGCGCTCGACCTTCTTGCCCGCCTTGAGGCGGCGGTTGGCGTTGCTGATGGCCAGCTCGGCCAGCTGTTGACCGACCTCCGGGTGCGCATTGAGCCACAGACTGAAGGCGTCCTTGACCACGCCGGAGACGAAGGCCGCGGCCTCGCGCGAGGACAGGCGCTCCTTGGTCTGCCCGGAGAACTGCGCATCCTGCATCTTCATCGAGAGGACGAAGGCAATGCGCTCCCAGATGTCTTCCGGGGCCAGCTTGACGCCACGCGGCAACAGGTTGCGGAACTCGCAGAACTCGCGCATGGCATCCAGCAGGCCCTGGCGCAGGCCGTTGACGTGCGTGCCGCCCTGCGCGGTGGGAATCAGGTTGACATAGCTTTCCTGCAGCGACTCACCACCTTCCGGCAACCACAGCAGCGCCCAGTCGACCGCCTCCTTGCTACCGGCCAGGCTGCCGCAGAACGGCTCCTCGGGTAGGCGGGCACATTCGCTGACCGCATCCACCAGGTAGGAGCGCAGGCCGTCCTCGAAGTACCAGCGGGTGGTCTCGCCCGTGTTCTTGTCGGTGAAGCTGACATCCAGGCCGGGGCAGAGCACCGCCTTGGCCTTGAGCACATGTTTGAGACGGCTGATGGAAAACTTCGGCGAATCGAAATACTGCGCATCGGGCCAGAAGCGCACGCTGGTGCCGGTGTTGCGCTTGCCCACCGTGCCGACCACTTCCAGATCACTGGCCTTGAAGCCATCGGCGAAGGTCATGCGGTATTCGTTGCCGTCGCGCTTGACGCGTACCTCGACCTGGTTGGACAGCGCATTGACCACCGAAATGCCCACGCCGTGCAGGCCGCCGGAGAATTGGTAGTTCTTGTTGGAGAACTTGCCGCCAGCATGCAGCTTGGTGAGGATCAGCTCGACACCGGGAATGCCTTCTTCGGGGTGGATATCCACCGGCATGCCACGCCCGTCGTCGAGCACCTCCAGCGAGTTGTCTTCGTAGAGAATGATCTGGATGACCTTGGCGTGACCGGCCAGGGCCTCGTCGACGCTGTTGTCGATGACTTCCTGGGCCAGATGGTTGGGCCGCGCGGTGTCGGTGTACATGCCTGGGCGCTTGCGCACCGGGTCGAGACCGGAGAGGACTTCAATGGCGTCGGCGTTGTAGGCAGTCATGGGCTCTCTTGTCTGTCAGTTGAACGCGGAAAAATCCAGGTGCCGCCAGTGTTCGGCGGCGATGCCGGCAAATGCCAGCAGGCGTGGCACGTGCAGGGCAAAGCCGGCAAAACCGTGCTCACCGCCGGCCTCGATGGTCAGCGCGCAGGCACGGTAGTAACGCTCAGCCTCGCGGTAGTCGAGGGTTTCGTCGGCCGTCTGCAGCCAGACCTGGCAACGCGCCGGCGCCTCGGGCGGCGGCACCTCCAGCTCGGCCAGCGCCTGTACATGCGTTTCATCCAGCCACCAGCGCTCGCCAGTGTAATGGTTGCACTGCTCGCCCAGATACCCGGCAAAACGCCGGTGTGGCAACACCGCCGGATTGATCAGCAGCATCGGCAGGTCGTGCTGGCGGGCCAGGAAGGTTGCATAGTAGCCACCCAGCGAGCTGCCGACCAGCAAGGGCCGCCCCAGCTCGGCGATGGCCTGCTGCAACTGGGCGATGGCCTGGCGTGGATGATGATGCAACGCGGGAATACGCAATTGCCCGGCCAGACCAATACGCTGCATGACCGCTTGCAGGATACGCGCCTTGCTGGAAGCCGGAGAACTGTTCAGGCCATGGATATAAAGAAGCGGACTCACCGTCATCTACCCGGGGCGACGGGCCGCCGGACGACCCGCGCAGCGCGGCTTATTCGATCAGTCCGGCATCCGCCAGCAACTGCTCCAGCGCCAGCAGATCGGGAATGCGCGCGACCTGCTCGCCCAGCTGCACGGCATCCAGCTCCAGGGGTGCCAGGGCCACGTCGGCGCGCGGCAGATCGCTGGAAACCTTCTGTGCATGGGGGATACCCTGCACCAGCAAGGCAATGAACTTGAGCAGCGGCCGTCCGCCAATCGCGTTCAGCACGGCAACCCGCACGTCCTCTCGCGGCGGTTGCGAACCCCCACTGGCCAGCTCGAAGGACAGCAGGGGCAGACTCAGGTCACGCCAGGCGATCTGCCCAAGAAACCAGTCAGGCATGCCGTCACTGGTAATCGGCGAGCGATAGGCAATCAGTTCAGCAACCGCCGTGTTGGGCAGCAGCAACTGGCGGTCAGCCAGGGGAATCAGCAGCGCGGTCAGGACTTCGCTGGCCTCGTCACGGGTAGCTACGGCTTGGCTCATGGGCGTGGTTTCCGGCTCAGGCGCACTGGGCGGCAAGGTGATCGACAAGGGCAGCAGCCAGTTCGCGCGGATCGCCGCTGAAACTGCTGAAACCACCCTCACGCAGGCTGTCGGGCATGCTCGGGCAGATACAGCTCTCCGAACGCTGGGTCCAGATCTCGCCACCCTGGCGCTTGACGTAGGCAGCGGCTGCGCTGCCGTCACTGCCCATGCCACTGAACACAATGACGCCGCACTGGCTGCCATAGGCCTGTGCCAGGTTAAGCATCATCTGGTCGATGGACGGGCTGTAGGGCTCCTGCCAGGCGCGCTCGGTGACCAGCATCTGGCCCTCGTCGCCAAAGGCCAGTTCGTGACTGACCGGCACCACCAATACTTCGCCACAGCGCGGCTGGTCGCCCTGGCGTACCGGGTTGACACTCCACTGGCTGTGCCGGCCAACCGCCTGGGGCAGACTGGCTTCGAAGGCCGCATCGATGTGCTGGGCATACAGAAAGGCCAGCGGCAAACCACCGGGCAAGGCATCGAGAAACGCCTTGACCGCTACCGGACCACCCAGCGAAGCCGCCAGCAGCCATACCTGGCGCGCCGGCGCGCCAGCCTGCAAGGGGGCTTCGGCCAACGCTTCGGGAAGGTTCAGGCGGCTCGGTCGCTGCCCCTCGTCAAGCAGGGCCTGCAAGCTGGGGCCAACTGCCGCGGTAGGATCACCGACCAGGCGTTTGACCTTGCTGAACAGGCTGCGCTCCCAACGCGGGTAGTTTTCCGAATGCCGCTCGGGAGCGTGCCCCTCGCCGAACAACACCGGAGCACTGGCATTCTCCAGCAGCTCATCGACCAGTGGCGAGTCTTCCGACTGGGCCAGGTCGACCAGCCACAGGTCCGTATCACAGGCCGCCAGGCTGTCCTGGTCGATCTTCCCGGGGTCGCTGTTGAGCACCACCTGGTAACCGTTGCCGGTCAGTGCCTGTTGCAGCACATGACGTTGCAGCGAGGTGTCGGCGAGCACGGCAATCCGTGCAGCGGTTTTATCAGACATTGCGCGGGTCCTTGATCAGCTGCTGGATGGTTTCAAGCAGCTGGCTTTCCTGATAGGGCTTGCCCAGGTATTCGTTGACGCCAATCGCCATGGCGCGTTCACGGTGCTTCTCGCCGGTTCGCGAAGTGATCATGATGATCGGCAGGTCCTTGAGATGTGCGTCGTGACGCACCAGGGTCGCCACTTCGAAACCGTCCATGCGCGGCATTTCGATATCCAGCAGCATGATGTCGGGCTTGTGTTCCTGCAGCTGGGTGATGGCATCCACCCCGTCCTTGGCGGTCAGCACGTTCATACCGTTACGTTCCAGCAGACGGCTGGTGACCTTGCGCACGGTTACCGAGTCATCCACCACCATGACCAGCGTCGGACGGGCCTGCTCGACCTCCGCCACAGGCGCCAGTTGCGGCCGCGTGCGGGCCTGCAGGCTGGCCTGGTGCGCATGCAGCGCGCGGATGGTCGCCAGCAGATCGAGAATCACCACCACGCGACCATCACCGAGGATGGTCGCCCCGGAAATGCCGTGCACGCCGGCAAATTGCGGGCCAAGGCTCTTCACCACAATTTCCCGGGAGCCGGCCAGGCTGTCGACCTGTACAGCCATGGCATGCTCCTTGGAACGCACCAGGATCACCGGCAGCGGCAGGCTTTGCCCGACCAGCTTGGGTTGCTGGCCGTTACCCAGCAGATCGCCCAGGTACTTGAGTTCATAAGCCTGTCCGGCGTATTCGAAGCGCGGCGCATCAGGCGCGTAGTAGGCCTCCAGCTCATAGGGCGAGACCCGCACGATACCTTCGATGGTGTTCAGCGGGATGGCATACAGGTCTTCACCGGAGAGCACCATCAGCGCACGGTTCACCGACACGGTAAACGGCAGACGGATGGTGAAGGTGGTTCCCTGGCCGAGCTGCGAGGCAATGCTCATGCTGCCGCCCAGCTGTTTCACTTCCGAATGCACCACGTCCATACCGACGCCACGCCCGGAAATCTGCGTGACTTTCTCGGCCGTGGAGAAACCTGCCTCGAGAATGAACTGGAGGATCTCCTGATCGGACAAGCTGGCATCGGCATCCATCAGGCCGCGCTCGATGGCCTTGCGGCGGACCGCATCCAAACGGATACCCGCGCCATCGTCGGCCAGGGTCAGGACGATATCCCCGCCTTCACGCCCCAGCTCCAGGCGAATACTGCCAACCGCCGGCTTGCCGGCCGCCTGGCGCTGCTCTTGTGACTCGATACCGTGGTCGACGGCATTACGCAGCATGTGTTCCAGCGGCGCAACGATGCGTTCAAGCACGGTACGGTCCATTTCCCCTTCGGCGTTGCCGACATGGAACTCCACCTGCTTGCCCAGTTCGCCAGCGATCTGCCGGACAATACGCCGCAGGCGCGGCACCAGACGATCAAAAGGCACCATGCGGGTACGCATCAGGCCTTCCTGCAGCTCGGTATTGACCCGTGCCTGTTGCAGCAACAGGGTTTCCGCATCGCGGTTCTTGGTGGCCAGGGTTTCCTTGAGGTCGAGCAAGTCGGACGCCGATTCGAACAGCGCACGCGACAGCTGTTGCAGTTGCGAGTGGCGGTCCATTTCCAGCGGGTCGAAATCTTCGTAGCCGACGCGCTCCGCCTCGGCCTGGATACGGCTGAGAATCTGCGCCTGGGTTTCCGTATCGAGGCGGCGCAACTGGTCGCGCACCCGCTCGATAGTCGCTTCCATCTCGCTGAGGGTGAAGCTGAAGTCGCTCACCTGCTGCTCGACGCGGCCACGGAAAATCGAGGTTTCCCCCGCCAGGTTGACCAGGCCTTCGAGCAACTCCGCGGGTACCTTGACCAGCTCCTGCGGCGCACGACGGGCCAGGGCTTCCTGGGCTGCCTCGCGGGCCTGCTGGACAAAGGGCAGCACCTTGGCAGTCTGGCTAGGGGCCAGCGCGGTACTGCTAGCGGCGACAATCGGCTGGGCAAGCTGGCTGCGCAACGGCTCGGCGGCCACCTCGGCAACCGGCACTGGCGGCTCGCCCTGCTCGTCCAGACGCGCGCGCAACTGTTGCAGTTCGCCCTGCAAACCTTCGTAGGCCGATTGCAGGTCGACCTGCAGGCTTTCCGGCCACGGCTGACCCTGCCGGCGAGCCTCCGTCAGATGCTGCTCCAGATCATGACTGATATTACCCAGACGCTTCTGCCCGGCCAGCCGCGCACCGCCCTTGAGGGTGTGCAGCAACCGCAACAGATCGTCCAGTGCCTCGCCATCCTCGGAGCCACCGCTCATCCGACCGATCGCGGCCTCGATGGACTCCAGCAGGTCTTCAGCTTCTTCGAGGAAGATGTCGAGGATATCGCTATCGGCTTCGACCAGCGGCTCTTCTTCGCTCGCCGGTTGCAGGTGCACCGACGTGGGCATGCTCAGCTGCTCGTCGGGATTGGCCCGGAAGCGCTGGATCAGTTCGATGAGCGCCTGGCCATCAGGCAGCGCGCGCCGCTCACGCAGGGCTTCGAGCATCTGCTCCAGACGGTCATGGCAGTCCTGCAACAGGCCGAACAGCGCCGGGCTGGCACGCAGCCGGCCATTGCCCAGGCCTTCGTAGAGGAACTCCAGCTCATGAGCCAGGTCGCCAATGGCACTGATTTCCGCCATGCGCGCACCACCCTTGAGGGTATGCAGGTCACGCTGCAGCGACTCCAGTTCCAGGCTGTTATCGGTATCGGCCATCCAGCGTTGCAACGCTGCACCCGCACTTTCGATGATGTCGAAACCTTCCTCAAGGAAGATTTCCACCAGCTCGAAATCCTGCTCATCCATTGCTGCCGCCGCCATGGGCTCTGGCTCTGGCTCAGCATCAACAGGTGCCATCTCGTCCATCAACTGTTCGGCACCCAGCTGCGGCAGACTGTCCTGTATCGCCCACTCGCTGTCGCTCAGTGCCGGCATGCTGGCATCGTTCGGCAAGCTCAGCTCGGCAGCAGGTTGCGCGGTTTCTTCAGGCAGCGGCAGATCCGGCAGGCTGAGTTCGGCATCCGCCAGCTCAGCCAAATCCATCTCTATTGAATCGCCCAGCGGCGCCACGTCAGCAGCGTCTGGCAGGCCTGTCTGCAGTCCTGCATGGCCCAGTTCCGGCAGTGCGTCCTGCAAACCCCACTCGCTTTCGCTGAGCGACGGCAAGCTGAACTCAGCCTCCTGGTTGAGCGGCTCGCTGGCAGGTTGCGCCGGCTCGACGGCCGGCAGATCGGGTAGCTGAAAATCGACCGAGGGCAGCTCGCCCAAGTCCATTTCCAGTGCCTCAGCCGGAGCCTCGACGGCAAGGGGCAGGGAAGCTTCGGCTTCGGCTTCGGCTTCGGCTTCGGCTTCGGCTTCGGCTTCGGCTT
>NZ_NMQV01000039.1 GCF_002234375.1 Pseudomonas fluvialis | reverse complement strand
CGACGGCACCAGAGCCACCGAAGCTACCGAAGCTACCGAAGCTACCGAAGCTACCGAAGCTACCGAAGCTACCGAAGCTACCGAAGCTACCGAAGCTACCGCGATGCTCGAGGCCGACCAGGCACCGCGCAATAGCTGACTACCGTCATCCTGTGCTGCCATAGCGGCACAGGATAGCGGCAACATAAAAAAGGGATGCCAAGGCATCCCTTTTTTATGTCGGACGATCAATCAACGTACGTTGGGTTCGATCTCCAGCTCAACGGCAAAGCGCTGACGAATGTCCGCGCGAATTTTCTCAGCCAGCGCCAGCACCTCGCTACCGCTTGCCCCGCCGTGGTTAACCAAAACCAGAGCCTGCTGTTCATGAACGCCTACCCGGCCTTCGCGATAACCTTTCCAGCCTGCTCGTTCGATCAGCCAGCCGGCCGCCAGCTTGACCTGCCCGACACCCGCCGGATAAGCCACCAGATCGGCATGCTGCTGACGAATCCGCTCGGCCAGAGTAAGCGACACCAGCGGATTCTTGAAAAAGCTCCCGGCATTGCCCAGCTCACGCGGGTCCGGCAACTTCTCACGGCGGATGGCGCACACTGCATCTGCCACGTCCTGCGCATTGGGCTGCTCGATACCCATGACCTGCAGGCGACCACGCAGCGGGCCATAGTCCAGATGCAACGGCGCATGCCGTGCCAGACGCATACGCACACGCAGGATGACCCACTGGCCAGCCTGCTGCTTGAACAGGCTGTCTCGATAGGCAAACCGACAAGCGCCCAGATCGAACTGATGCAGTTCGCCAGTAGCTACATGCAGTGCATCCAGACTGACGAAGTGATCAGCCAGCTCCACGCCATAGGCCCCGATATTCTGCATGGGCGCAGCACCTACAGTACCCGGAATCAGACTGAGGTTCTCCAGACCGACCAGCCCCTGTTGCAGGGTCCACTGTACAAAGTCATGCCAGTTTTCCCCGGCCTGCGCTTCGACCAGGCAGTGTTCGCCGTCATCGTCGACAATGTGCCGGCCACGACTCTGCATATGCATGACCAATGCCTGCTGATCCTGGGTGAGCAGCAGATTGCTGCCACCGCCCAGCACCAGCAGCGGCAGCTCACGCAACAGCGCCAGGCGCAGTGCGGCACGCACCTCATCATCATCGTGCACATGCACCAGGCATTGCGCGCTCGCTGGCAGGCCAAAGGTGTTGTAGCGCAGCAGACTGGCCTGCTCTTCAACCTGCAGGCTCACAAGCGCCCCCGTATATCCGCCAGCAAGCGGTCAGCCGCCTCCTCCAGCAAGTCCAGCACCTGCTCGAAGCCCTCCTCCCCGCCGTAATAGGGGTCCGGCACCTCATGCGGCTGCAAACCATAGCGACGCAGGTAAAGATCCACCTCGGCTGGCGCATGGGCCGGGCACATCGCCTGTAGGTCACGCAGGTTATTGGCATCCATGGCCAGGATCAGCTCGAAACGATGAAAGTCCTCTACCACCACTTGGCGACCGCGCAGCAGTGACAGATCATAACCACGCCGCTGTGCGGCCAGACGGGTGCGCGGGTCTACCGGCTTGCCCTGATGCCAGGCCGCCGTACCCGCCGAGTCCAGAGCAACCTGCGCGGCCAGGCCGGCCTGTTCCAGACGCTGGCGCATGACGCCTTCGGCGGTGGGCGAACGACAAATATTGCCCAGACAGACAAACAGGATGTTCATCAGTCCTCCAGCAGGCGGCGCACGCGGGCCAGGTCCTCGGCGGTATCCACGCCGGCCGGCGGACTTTGCAGCGCATCGGCGACATGAATGCGCACGCCGTTCCACAATGCGCGCAATTGCTCCAGACACTCGGTGTCTTCGAGCCAGCAAGGCCCCCAGGCCACGAAGTCATGCAGAAAGCCTGCACGATAGGCATAGATGCCAATATGTCGGCGATAGGGAATCGCCGCCGGCAACCGCTCGCGGGACACGGCAAAGGCATCACGTGCCCAGGCAATCGGTGCGCGACTGAACGTCAGTGCCAGGCCACTCTTGTCGCTGACCACCTTGACCACGTTAGGATTGAACAGTGCCTGGACATCCTCGATTGGCTCGGCGAGTGTGGCAATCCCGGCCTGCGGGTTGGCTGCCAGGTTGGCGGCTACCTGATCGATCAGCACCGGTGGGATCAGCGGCTCGTCACCCTGTACGTTGACCACGATGGCTTGGTCCGACAGCCCTAGCTGCGCGGCCACCTCAGCCAGCCGGTCGGTACCGGAGTTATGCTCGGCGCGCGTCAGCAGCACCTCGGCACCAAACTGCTGGCAGGCCTCAACGATGCGCGGATCATCAGTGGCCACCACGACGCGCTTCGCGGAACTCTTGCAGGCCTGCTGCCAGACGTGGCGAATCATCGGTTGCCCGGCAATCAACTGTAGCGGCTTGCCAGGCAAACGGCTGGAGGCATAGCGGGCGGGTATCACTACTACGAAGTCGGGCGTCATGCTTACTTGTCCAGACGCTCGTCAACCGACAGGCTACGCGCCTCGCCCTCAAGCATGACCGGAATGCCATCGCGCACCGGAAAAGCCAGGGCGTCAGCCTTGCAGATCAACTCCTGTTGGTCGGCACTCAGTTTGAGCGGCCCCTTGCACAGTGGGCAGGCGAGAATATCGAGCAGTTTGGGATCCATCGGTCACCTCGGGATAAGAGCTGGCCGACGTATCGGCCTAGCGGGGCAGAAGCTGCCGCATGCGCTGTTCCAGCCAGGCCGTGAAGGCCGGCGAAGGCTGGGCATCAACCGCCAGATACCACCAGTTGGGGCGGGCAAAGGCCCGGCACTTGACGGCATCCTTCTCGGTCATCAGCACCGGCAGATCATCGGCAAAAGTCAGTTGCGCCGCACTGTACTGCGCATGATCGGCAAAGGCATGGCAAATCGGCCGCCAGTGTAGCGCTTCGAGGGTGGCGAAGAAACGCTGCGGATTGCCAATCCCCGCCACGGCATGCAGCGCCTGGCCGGCAGGAAAGTGCTGTAACGCCACTCGCTCGCCACTGCACAGGTTGATCAGCGCCGTAGGCTGCAGGGTCAAGGCATAGCCGTGCGGCGAATCGTCCGGCGCGCCGTTATACAGGCAGGCATCGACTTCCTGCAGGCGCTCGGCGGGTTCGCGCAAGGGCCCCGCAGGCAGGCAGCGCCCATTGCCCAGGCCTCGTGCGGCATCAATCAGCACCAGCTCAATATCACGGGCCAGCGCGTAGTGCTGCAGGCCATCGTCACACAGCAGGATATCCACCGCATGCGCCTCCAACAGCGCCTGTACTGCCAGGCTACGTTCTGCAGCGATATACAGGGGCACGCCGGTACGCTGCACAATCAACAAGGGCTCGTCACCGGCCAAGGTCGCGTCCTGCTCGGAGGTGACCTGCCAGGGCGTATACGGTGGCCGAGCTCCGTAGCCGCGACTGACCACGCCGACACGCAGCCCGCGCTGGCGAAGGAAATCGATCAACCAGAGGATCATCGGCGTCTTGCCGGTGCCACCCAAGGTGATATTGCCGACCACCAGCACCGGCACCGGCGCGCGATAGACCGCGCGCCGCCCCTCGCGGAACGCCTTGCGCCGACGGCGCAGCACTTGCCGATAGAGCGCTTCCAGGGGGCGCAACAGGTGCAGGGCCGGGTGCCCGGCATACCAGGCACGCAGCAGGCGCTCAGCAAACTTCACGGCGCTGGCTGCGCCTCGACGGTGGTGATGCGCAGATGGGCAAAGCCGAGCTTGCCGGCCGCATCCATGGCGGTAATGACCGCCTGGTGGGTTGCCTGGGCGTCGGCGCTGATCACCAACGGCAGGCTGTTGTCACCCTGCGACTCGGCCTGCAAGGCAGCCATCAGGGTCTGCAGGTCATGCTGGCGCAGCTGACGACCGTTCAGCGCATAACTGCCATCAGCGCCAATCAGCACTTCCAGCTGCTTGAGCGCTGTCTCCTGAGGCGGGGTACCACTGGCGGCCTCGGGCAGGTCAACCTTGAGCTGGGTTTCCCGGGTGAAGGTCGTGGTCACCACAAAAAACAGCAGCAGAATGAACACGACATCGATCAGCGGTGCCAGGTTGATATCGACGCTCTCCCGCGCCTTGCGTCGGAACTTCACGCCTTGCCGCCCTCTTTGCGCGCCTTGCGCGGTTCACTGGCCGGGGCTTCACCAAGATCCACTTCACGATCGCCCTGCACTACCTCAACCAGCTTGATCGCCTCCTGCTCCATACCGACCACCAGCTCATCGACACGTCGCTGCAGGAAACGATGGAAGAACAGCGCAGGAATACCCACGATCAGGCCGGCTGCCGTAGTAATCAGCGCCTTGGAAATGCCCGCAGCCAAGACCGGAGCGTTGGCCATGCCTCCCCCCATGAAGCCACTGAAGATCTCGATCATGCCCAGCACAGTACCCAGCAAGCCGAGCAGCGGTGCAATGCCAGCGATGGTCCCCAGCGCATTCAGATAACGCTCGAGATCATGAATAACCCTGGCGGCCGCCTCCTCGATGCACTCCTTCATGATCTCGCGACCATGCTTGGAGTTGGCCAGCCCGGCAGCCAGTACTTCGCCCAACGGCGAGCTTTGACGCAGCTCGCGCAGCTTTTGCGTGGTCAATTGCTTTTCACGAATCCACAACCAGACCTGCCCCAGCAGGTGCCCAGGCGCCACCCGACTGGCACGCAGGGTCCACAGCCGCTCGGCGACGATGGCCGCCACCGCAATGGAACACAGAATGATCGGCAGCATCATCCAGCCGCCTGCTTTGACCAGCTCCCACACAGTGGTTATCCCCCTTGGAAAAGTGCCGCAACTCTAGCATAGGGACTCACCAGCGCCGAACGCTGTGTGTCTCATTTTTCCCGCCAGAAACGCTGTTGTTCGCGCAAGCCGCGCGCCGGCTCGCGACGTCCCAAAGCAATCAGCAAGGCGCCCTGCCGGGCGGTATCCCAGGCTTGCACACCCTGCATGAGATAGCGCTGCACCACCTCCTCGTGGGGATGGCCGAAGGTATTGTTCCAGCCGCGGGTAAACAGCACATGACGCGGCCGGGCATGCGCTAGGAACAACGCTGAAGACGACGTACGACTGCCATGATGCGGTGCCAACAGCCAGTCCACCACCCCCGCCTGAGGTCCCGCCAGCCAGGCCTGCTCGGCACGCGCATCGATATCACCGCTGAGCAACAGAACTTCCCCGGCTGCCTCGATGCGCAGGACACAGGACGCCTGATTGCCATCGCGCGCCTGTGCCCACTGCCACTGACTGAAATGCACCCCGTCCCACTGCCAGGTTTGCCAAGTACAAGCTTCGGCCTGGCGCATCAGTCGCAAGCGCCGTGGCTCACCACTGACCAGTTGCAGTACCGGCACACCCTGCAACACAGCAGCGGCACCACCGGCATGATCGTTATCGGCATGACTGATGATGAACCGCTCCAGCTTACGCACGCCCAGCGCACGCAGGCTTGGCAAGACCTGTTGTGCACCGCTGTCGAAGGATACGCTGCGCGGCCCACTGTCGTAGAGCAGGTCATGCTGATGGGTCTGCACCAGCACGGACAAGCCCTGACCGACATCCAGCAGCCAGACACGCGCTTCAGCAACCGGCGGCCGTGCTGGAGTCCAACTGAGCAGCGGCAGCCACAACAGCAATCCTGGCCAGCGTAACGGCACGCCTGCCGGCAGCAACCAGAGCAAGGCCGCCAGGCCGGTTGCCAACAACACCGGCCAGGGCAAGGCCGCAAACGCATGGGCAGCCTGCTGCTCAGCCAGCCACTGCAAGCCCGTGAAGAGCAGTTGCAGCCCCCACCCGGCCAGCCACAGCAGGCCTTCTCCCAGCTCTCCCAGCGGCAGCAGCAAACAACCGAGCAACGCCAGGGGTAGCACCAGCAGACTCACCCAGGGCACCGCCAGTAGGTTGGCTAGCGGGCCACTCAGGCTCACCGGCAGGCCCAGCACCAGTAAAAGCGGCAACAAGCCCAGGGCAATCGCCCACTGTGCCCAGCCCAGGCTGGCCAGCCATGAGCGCGCGCCCAGGCGAGCACTGAAGCACAACAGCAGGATGGCTACTGCGGCAAAGGACAGCCAGAAGCCCGGACGCAAACTCGCCAGTGGTTCGAACAGCAACACCAGACAAAGCGCCAGCAACCAGGGCGTCCAGATACGCAGATGGCGAAAGCGCCAACGCCAAAGCAAGACCAGCGCCAACATCAGACAGGCCCGCTGCACGGGCACGGCAAACCCGGCCAGCCAGCCATAAGCCAGAGCCCCGGACAGCGCCAGCAGACAGGCTGCCGGCAACCAGGGCCAGCGTGCCGGCCAGCAGCCTAGACGTTGCAGGCCAGCCACCAGGCCATATAACAACCCTGCCAACAGACTGATGTGCTGACCGGAAATCACCATCAGGTGCTGGGTACCCGTGGCCTGCAGCACCTGCCACTGCATCGCGGACAGCGCAGCACCATCGCCCACCAACAGGGCGGCCAGTGCGGGGCCCTGCTCCAGGCTGAGCAGGTGCTGGCGCAACTGGTCGCGCCATTGACTGGCGCCTTGCGCCGCCTGTAGGCGATAGCCATGCTTGACCGTACCGGTAGCGCCCAGCCGCTGCGCTAGCAGCCAGGCCTCATAGTCAAAACCCTGCGGATTGAGCTGGCCACGCGGGCGCTTGAGCTTCACCGCCAGCCGCCAATACTCGCCGGCCTGCACGGCGGGCCCGGCATGCCAGGCAACACGCAGGCGTGCCGGTAACTGGGCGCGCCGCGCCTGCACATCCTGCAGTTCAAAGCGCCAGATGCCCTCACGCTGTTGCGGCAAACCAGCCACTCGCCCTTCCAGCCACAGGGTGCGACCATCCAGTTCAGGCGCCAGGCGCTGCTCCAGAGCCTGCCCGGCGCTCAGGCATGCCCAGGTAAAACCCAGCAGCATCCAGCCCAGCGGATAGAGCAGCGTACGCAATAATCCCAGGCCTGCCAGGCCCGCCAACAACAGCCAGGGCCACGAGGGAATTACAGGTAAAACGGGCAGGCACAACAGCCCACCCAGCAAGGCAATACAGGCCAGACGCATCCGTGCGTGTCCTTTTTCTTGATCCTGAGCAGCACCTAACTATGGCTGGCTCGGGCAAACTCGCCAGTCATATGCCCGCACAATTTCGTCACAGCGGAGCTGCCTGCATACGTGCATAATGTGCGCGCTTACGCCTGCCAGAGAGCCTTCATGCCGCGTCGTTTCATCAAGCGCTACATGCCCCATCCAGATCGCATCAAGGGCAACAAGTCACTGCGCTTCCTCGGTGCGCTCATTCACGATCCCAATCTCTGGCATCTGAATCGCCATTCGGTTGCACGAGCCATGGCTATCGGGCTGTTCTGGGCGATGATTCCCATGCCCATGCAGATGCTCGCTGCCGCAGCGCTGGCCATTCCGCTGCGCGCCAACCTGCCGATATCCGTTGGCCTGGTATGGCTGACCAACCCGGTAACCATGCCTCCGGTGTTCTATTGCAGCTATAAGGTCGGCGCTGGCTTGCTAGGCATTCCTTCATTGGCCATGCCGGAAGAAATCACCCTGGGCTGGCTGACGGATGTCCTGCTGACCCACTGGCAGCCGTTATATCTGGGCTCACTGGTGCTGGGCATCGTTCTCGCCGGCACGGCTTACCTGGCAACCCATTACTACTGGCGACGCTGGGTGCGCCGCAACTGGCGCAAGCGCCAGGAACGGCGGCGCCAGCGCAATCCTCACTCGTAACGCAGCGCTTCCGCCGGCTCGGTCTGCGCGGCACGCCACGCCGGGTAAAGCGTAGCCAGGAAACTCAGCGACAAGCCAGCCGCACAGATCAGCGCCACATCAGCCCACTGCAATTGCGAAGGCAGGCTGCTGATGACATAGAGATCCGCTGCAAATACCTGCTGGCCACTCAACTGCTCGAACCAGGCCATCCAGGCGCTCAGATTGAGGGCAGCAATCACCCCCAGCAGTGCACCCACCAGCGTACCCACCGCGCCGATCACGCTACCTTGCACCATGAACACTCGCATCACCTGTCCCGGCGTCATGCCCAGCGTACGCAGGATGGCGATATCCGCACGTTTGTCAGCCACCACCATGATCAGGGTGGCAACGATGTTGAAAGCCGCTACCGCGATGATCAGCATCAGCAGCAGGCCAATCATGGTTTTCTCCATCTGCATGGCGCTGAACAGGCTGCCCTGGGTCTGGCTCCAGTCACGCAACAGATAACCCTCGCCCAACTCACCGGCCAGGCGAGCAGACAGCTCAGGGGCCTCGCGCAGATCACGCAATGCCAGACGCAGGGCAGGTACCTGCCCGGCTTGCAGACCCAGCATCTCGCCACTGTCCTGTACATGTACCAGGCCCATGCTGGCGTCCAGATCAGCCCCCACCTTGAACACCCCAACCAAGGTCAGGCGGTGCAGGCGTGGTGTGATACCGGCGGCTGTCTCGCTGGCCTGCGGAATGATCAGGGTCAGCTTGTCGCCGAGCGCCAGGCGCAGTCGACGCACCGTAAGATGGCCGAGGATCACTCCGTATTCTCCGGCACGCAGCTCTTCCAGGCGACCCGCACGCAGATGAGCGGCCATCTGTGATACCGCCGCCTCATCGGGTGGTGACACGCCGGTAATCTGGATCGGCTGCATGGCCCCCTTGTGCGACAGCATGCCATCGATTTCCGCATAGGGAGCCGTACCGATCACCCGCGGCTCAACGCGCTTGATGCGCTCGGCCAGCGCCTGCCAGTCGGCAATACCAGCGTGCTGGCTGACACTGGCATGTGCCAGGGTACCAAGGATGCGCTTGCTCATTTCCTGCTGGAAACCGTTCATCACCGAGAGCACCACGATCATTGCCAGCACACCCAGTGCCAGCCCGAGCATGGAGGTCAGGGAAATGAAGGAAATGAACTGGTTACGACGCCGCGCACGGGTATAGCGCAAGCCGATGAACAAACTGGCCGGGCGCAACATCAGGCAGCCACCAGCTTGCCGTCCTGCAGGCGCAGCACGCGATCCATACGCGCAGCCAGCTGCACATCATGGGTGACCACCAGGAAAGCCGTATCGAGCGTCTGCGACAACTCCAGCATCAGCGCCTGAATGCTCTCTGCCGTATGCTGGTCCAGGTTACCGGTGGGTTCATCCAGCAAGACCAGCGCTGGCTGGTTGACCAAGGCCCGGGCAATCGCCACCCGCTGGCGCTCACCACCGGACAACTCGGCAGGCTTGTGCGCCAGCCGGTGGCCCAGACCAACACGCTCCAGCAAGGCTGTGGCACGTGCACGCACTTCACTAAGCGGTGCCTGCCCGAGCAGCAATGGCATGGCCACGTTCTCCAGCGCGGTGAACTCAGCCAACAGGTGATGGAACTGGTAGACGAAACCTAGGGCACGGTTGCGCAACAGACCGCGCGCCCGCTCATTGAGGGCCGATAATTCCTCGCCAGCCAGCCATACGCTGCCTCGCGTGGGCGTATCCAAACCGCCCAGCATGTTCAACAGAGTGCTCTTGCCCGAGCCGGAGCTACCGATGATGGCTACCCGTTCGCCAGGCCGCAAACTCAGCTCCACACCATTCAACACCTCGACGCGGGCCGGACCTTCCTCGTAACTCTTGCCCAGATCACGGCACTGCAACACCACCTTGTCATTCATAACGCAACGCCTCCGCAGGCTGGGTGCGCGCCGCACGCCAGGCCGGATACAAAGTAGCCAGGAAACTCAGCAGCAAGGCCGCCGCACACACAATCAGCACATCTGCCAGCTGTACGCGCGACGGCAGGTAATCGATGAAATACACCTCGGCGCTGAGGAAACGCATGCCCAGGCTACGCTCCACCCAGGCGATCAGCGCACTGATATTGAGTGCCGCGAGCACGCCGAGCAGCGCACCCAGCAGTGTGCCAACCACGCCAATGAAGCAACCCTGCACCATGAAGGTGGCAAGAATCTGCCGGGGCGTGGCGCCCAGGGTACGCAGGATGGCGATATCAGCCTTCTTGTCGGTCACCACCATGACCAGTGTCGAGACGATATTGAACGCAGCCACCGCAACAATCAGCAGCAGCAACAGGCCGATCATGGTCTTTTCCATGCGAATGGCCTGGTAAAGGTTGCCATGGCTACGCGTCCAGTCGCGCGCATAGAACTGCTCGCGGCCCAGCTGTTCGACCAACTGCCAAGCGGTTTGCGGTGCCTGGAACAAATCTGCCAGCTGCAGGCGCAGCCCCTGCACCTGATCCGCCTGCCAACGCAGCAAGCGCGCCGCATCCTGGCGGTGCACCAGTGCCACATGGCCGTCGACCTCACCGGCTCCGACATGGAACAGCCCGACCAGGGTAAAACGCTTCATGCGCGGGAACATGCCGGCAGGCGTCAACGCCACCTCGGGCGCCACGAACGTCACCCGGTCGCCCAATTGCAGCCCCAGCCGCTGTGCGGCGGTATCGCCCAATACGATGCCGAACTCGCCGGGCTGCAAGGCCGCCAGGCTGCCCTGCCCTGGCAGGAAAAAGTCCTCGATGATCGATACTCGCGCCTCAAGTGACGGCTCGATGGCGTTGATCAGCACCTTTTGCACCTGACCGTTACCTGTCAGCAGCCCCTGCATCTGCGTAAAGGGCGCACTGGCCAGCACGCCAGGCTGCGACTCCACCTGGCGCGCCAGTCCCTGCCAGTCGCTTAGCGGTTGACCGGCCTCTAGGGTGGCATGTGGCACCATGCCGAGGACACGATGGCGCATCTCGTAGTCGAAGCCATTCATCACCGACAGCACCAGAATCATCACCAGCACACCGAGTGCCAGGCCAATGATCGAGGTCAGTGAAATAAAGGAAACGAAGTGACTACGCCGACGGGCGCGTGTGTAGCGAGCGCCGATGAAAAGGGGCAGCGGTCTGAACATGCTTCGGGAAACTCATCAGAAAGGGAGTCGGCACCATGCCCTGCGAGAGAACGGCGACAATCGCCCGGGCGTCCATGCAAGCTCGGCGATCTTTGCCGAAGGTCCTGCTGGCGAGGGCTGGCAAGCAGCGTTTACACTCGGACCACCGACACTGATCTGGGTTCGCCATGTCCACGCCAGAGGCGGATGACCGCCGCGAATACTACCGTATCGAAGACACCATCGCACTGGATTTCCGCCTGCTCAGCGGCCCGGAAGCCCAGCCCAGCAGCGTGCTCAACGATTCCTCGCCACTGTTCAATCTGCTCAGCGACCTGCACCTGCTGGACTATGAGTCGCAGCACCTGCTGCGCCACATCAGCGAGCGTGACCGCACCCTGGCCAGCTACCTCAAGGTGATCAACAAACGCATCGACCTGCTGGGCCAGGCACTGACGCAAAACCTTCTGCAAGACATCGGCCAGCCCCGCCAGGTAACCCTGTCCGAGGGAGGTGCAGGCTTCATGTGCAATCAGGCACTGGCCGAGGGCAGCCACCTGGCGCTGAAAATGGTACTGATGCCCCAGGCGCTCGGCCTGTTGTTGCGCGCCCAGGTCATCCATTGCCAAGCGCTCGGCGACGGTCAATACGAAGTGGGTACCGAGTTCGAAGCCCTGACCGAAGCGCAGCGCCAACTGCTCGCCCGTCACATATTGCAGAAGCAAGCCTTGCAACGCCGCCAGGCACGCCAGGAAGACAAATCATGAGCCCTCGCCTGTTCCTCTCGCTGAGCCTGCTGATGCCTCTTGCCCCGGCCTGCGCGGAAACCTTGCTGATCCCCCTGGGCAACCAGGCGCAACCTGCCCTGCGCGAAAGCCTGCCGCGCCTGGGAGAAAGCCAGCGCAGCGTACTCGAGCGCTTCGGCCTGCCCGACCATGAACATCCTGCGGTTGGCCAGCCGCCCATTACCCGCTGGGACTATCGCGAGTTTTCGGTGTATTTCGAATACCGCCATGTCATCCGCAGCGTTGCCCATCACCGCCCCACAGCGAGCCAGCCATGACCTTGCTATATGGCCACCGCGGTGCGCGTGGTGAGGCGCCGGAAAATACCCTGGCCAGTTTTCAGCGCTGTCTGGCACAGGGGGTTACCCGCTGCGAACTGGACCTGCACCTGTCCCGCGACGGGCAACTGATGGTCATTCACGACCCGACCCTGCGCCGCACCACAGGACGCCGAGGCAAAGTCAGCCACTATGATGCGGCTGAACTACAGCACATGGATGCACGCCATGGCGGCCCTTCCTGGCCACAACCCTGCCCGATCCCAACACTCGCCGAGCTGTTCGAGCAGTGCGCCTTCGAACACTGGCAACTGGAGGTCAAGAGCGCTTCGCGAACGGGTTCGGCACGCCTGGTGCGGGCCATTGCCGCACTCTGCCAGCAATACGGACTGGTCGAGCACGTGACCTTAACGTCCAGTTCGCTGACGGTACTCAAGGCCGCCCGGGAGTTGGCCCCTGAGCTGCAACGCGGCCTGGTCGCCGAGCGCGCCTGGCTGGAACCAGTGCGCGTGGCGCAGCGCATGGGCTGCTCACTGCTTGCCCTGAACTGGCAACTGTGCAGCCCGCAACGCCTACAGCGGGCGCAGCGGGCCGGACTGCATGTCTCGGCATGGACGGTTAACCAGCCCTTGCTCATGCAGCGCCTGGCTGCACTGGGCGTAGACAGCCTGATTAGCGACTTCCCTGGCCTGGCCCGCCAGGTCATTGGCAGCCCCTGAATGCATAAAGGCGCAACCCCAGGTCGCGCCTTTATATCGGCCTGCGGGCTACAGGCTTTCCCGATTCGGCCAGGACCAGCGGGACAGCCACTGCAGCACATCCTCCCCGGCCGGCTCAGGCCGCCAGCCGGAGCCGCTCAAAAAAGCCGATTGAGCCCATCAAACGCCGCTACCCGATAGGCTTCAGCCATGGTCGGGTAGTTGAAGGTGGTATTGACGAAGTACTTCAGCGAATTGGCTTCGCCTGGCTGGTTCATGATCGCCTGGCCAATATGCACGATCTCCGAGGCCTGGTAGCCAAAGCAGTGCACACCCAGCACTTGCAAGGTTTCCCGATGGAAGAGGATCTTCAGCATGCCCACCGGCTCAACGGCAATCTGCGCACGGGCCATACCCTTGAAGAAGGCCTTACCTACTTCATAAGGCACCTTGGCCTGGGTCAGCTCACGCTCGGTCTTGCCGATTGAGCTGATCTCCGGAATGGTATAGATACCGGTCGGCACGTCATCGACAAAACGCCAACTGTCATTCTCGACGATACTGCCCGCGGCCGAGCGCCCCTGGTCATAGGCGGCACTGGCCAGGCTCGGCCAGCCAATCACATCGCCGGCGGCGTAGATATTGCTGACTTCGGTACGGTAATGCTGGTCAACTTTGATCTGCCCACGGCTGTTGACTTCGATACCGATATTCTCCAGTGCCAGCGAGTCAGTATTGCCGGTCCGGCCGTTGCACCAGAGCAATGCATCGGCCTTGATCTTCTTGCCCGACTTCAGGTGCAGCACGACACCGTTTTCCACCCCCTCGATACGTTCGTACTCCTCGTTGTGACGGATGATCACATTGGAGTTGCGCAGGTGATAGCTCAACGCATCGGAGATCTCATCATCCAGGAAGCTAAGCAGCTGATCGCGGTTGTCGATCAGGTCGATCAGCACGCCAAGCCCGCTGAAGATGGAGGCATATTCGCAACCAATCACCCCGGCACCATAGATGATCATGCGCCGCGGGGTATGGCTAAGCGTCAGGATGGTATCGCTGTCATAGATACGCGGGTGAGTGAAATCGATATCTGCCGGCCGGTAGGGACGTGATCCGGTAGCGATGACGATTTGCTTGGCGACCAAGCGCTCAACCACGCCATTGAGACAAACCACCTCGATACTGTGCTCATCGGCAAAACTGGCGGTTCCGAAAAAACTGTCGATCCGGTTACGCGCGTAGTAGCCGGTGCGCGAGGCCACCTGCTTGCTGATCACCCGCTCGGCACTTTTCAATACATCCGGAAAGGAAAACCAACGTGGCTCACCAATCTGGCGAAATAGCGGGTTGGTATTGTATTGCATGATCTGTCGCACAGAGTGGCGCAAGGCCTTGGAGGGAATGGTACCGAGGTGCGTGCAGTTGCCACCGACCAGCGGACGGTTGTCCACCACCGCCACCTTGCGCCCTGCCTTGGCGGCATTCATCGCCGCCCCCTCGCCCGCCGGGCCAGTCCCCAGCACCACTACATCGTAGTTATAGACAGCCATGCTTACTCCTTGGGGAAATGCCGGGCGCCTTGTGGGCACAAGCCAGGCATCGCCTGATTGTTATAGGTAGCTGCTGCCAGGCTACGCCGGCAGACAGCCGGGCGCCATTAGCGCTTGGTCGCGTCGTAGGCCTGAGCCTCCGGCTGCGCGGATTTGTCGCGATTCACTTCTTCACACTTCTCACGCACGCCGCCGCAAATCGAGCACTCCTTTTCGATGCCCAGATTGGCGATCCCACCACAGGAACCGGCGATCGGCTTGCGCCCCATGATCACGCCGACCGCCATGGCCAGCACCACCAGCAGCATAAACAAAAAAACCAGTAGCCAGGTCATGCTCAGTTCTCCTCTGTAGCGAAGCGTTGGGTAAACACACTACTCGCCTGTGAGACAAACTCACCCTTGACGCGACTGACGAACAACGCCGCCAGTTGTTCCTTCTCCGCATAGGCCAGGCCTTGCTCCGGCCCCAGCACCATGAGCAGGGTAGACAGGCCATCGGCTTGCAACGCCGACTCATGCAGCACGGTGACCGCCGCCAGGGCATGGCTCACCGGATGTCCGGTACGCGGGTCGAGGGTATGCGACAGTCGCACACCGTTTTCCTCGTAGTAATTGCGGTAGTCACCTGAAGTCGACACCGACCAACCGTCGATGTTCAGTACCTGCTGGGCCACCTGGCGATCCTCGCGCGGTGCTTCGACACCGATACGCCAGGAAGAACCATCGGGCTTATGACCACGGGCCTGCAACTCGCCGGTAATTTCCACCAGATAGTTGTGAATACCCTGGCTACGCAGGTAGGCAGATACCTGATCAACGGCATAACCGGCGGCAATGCTGTTGAACTCCAGTTGCAGGTCAATATCCTTGCACAGCTGCTCACCCTCGATACGCACATGCTGCAAGCCAATCTGTTGCAGAACACCGGCAATCGCTGCCGCATCCGGCACCTGCTGGCCACGCGACTGCGGGCCGAAGCCCCATAGATTGAGCAAAGGCTCCAGGGTCAGGTCGAACGCTCCTGCGCTGCGTTGCGCCAGGCTCTGCCCGAAGGCGGTCAGCTGCACAACGCTTGGCGGCATAGCCAGGCACTGCCCTGCTGGCAACGCATTGAAGCGCTGCAGGTCGGAGTCGCTACGGTAGGTAGACACTTGTCGATCAAGCGTGGAAAGAATGTCGTCGACCGCGGCACGCACCTCCCCGACCGTCGGCGCCTGCGAACTGCGCACGTATTTGATCGAGTAGGTACTGCCCATGGTCGGCCCGGCAAACTGCTCCAGGGTGTCGGAGCAGCCTGCCAGGGTTGCCGCCGTCAGGACGACGGCAGCGAGAGGGCCAAACCAGCGTGGGAACATGTCAGCCGCCGAAGTCGTCCAGCAGAATGTTCTCGCGCTCTACACCCAGGTCCAGCAACATCTTGATGACCGCTGCGTTCATCATGGGCGGGCCGCACATGTAGAACTCGCAATCTTCCGGTGCCGGATGATCACGCAGGTAGTTCTCGTACAGCACGTTGTGGATGAAACCAGTCAGACCATTCCAGTTGTCCTCGGGCTGCGGATCAGACAGCGCCAAATGCCACTTGAAGTTGTCGTTCTCGGCCTGCAGCTGGTCATATTCCTCGACATAGAACGCTTCGCGCATGGAGCGCGCACCGTACCAGAAGCTGATCTTACGCTTGGATTTCAAACGCTTGAGCTGGTCGAAGATGTGCGAACGCATCGGCGCCATACCGGCACCGCCACCAATGAACACCATCTCGTTGTCGGTATCCTTGGCAAAGAACTCACCAAAGGGACCGTACACAGTGATCTTGTCGCCCGGTTTGAGGCTGAACACATAAGACGACATCTTGCCCGGCGGAATCTCATCCTTGCCGGGGGGCGGCGAAGCAATACGGATATTGAACTTGACCAGGCCGCGCTCTTCCGGATAGTTCGCCATCGAGTAGGCACGAATCACCGTCTCGTCGACTTTGGACACGTAGCGCCACATGTTGAACTTGTCCCAGTCGCCGCGGTATTCCGGCTGGATATCGAAGTCCTTGTAGTTGACCACATGCGGCGGGCACTCCAGCTGCACATAACCACCGGCGCGGAAGTCGACGTTCTCGCCTTCCGGCAGCTTGAGAGTCAGCTCCTTGATGAAGGTGGCCACGTTGGGGTTGGATTCCACCGTGCATTCCCACTTCTTCACGCCGAAGACTTCTTCCGGCACCTCGATCTTCATGTTCTGCTTGACCGGGGTCTGACAGGACAGGCGCCAGCCGGCCTTGGCCTCGCGCTTGGTGAAGTGCGACTCCTCGGTCGGCAGCATTTCGCCACCACCCGACTCGACTACGCACTTGCACTGCGCGCAGGTACCGCCACCACCACAGGCAGAAGACAGGAAGATGCTGTTATCTGCCAGGGTCTGCAGCAGCTTACCCCCCGCAGGAACAGTAATGGTTTTTTCGCCATTGATCTCGATGGTCACATCACCACTGGATACCAGCTTGGCACGTGCAACCAGGATCACCAGCACCAACGCCAGGACAATGGCGGTGAACATGCCGATGGCAAGAAAAATTTCAAAGTTGATCATATGCTCACCCGTTCCTTACAGCTGCACGCCGGAGAAGGACATGAAGCCCAGCGACATCAGGCCGATGGTGATGAAGGTGATGCCCAACCCCTGAAGGCCATCAGGCACATCGCTGTACTTCAACTTTTCACGAATGCCAGCCAGCAAGGCAATGGCCAGCGCCCACGAAAAGCCGGAGCCGACACCGTAGACGACACTCTCGGAAAGGTTGTAGTCCCGTTCGACCATGAACAACGTGCCACCCATGATGGCGCAGTTCACGGTGATCAGCGGCAGGAAAACACCCAAGGCGTTGTACAGCGAGGGCACGTACTTATCCAGGAGCATTTCCATGATCTGTACGATCGCCGCGATCACCCCGATATAGCTGAGCAAACCGAGGAAGGACAGATCGACTTCCGGCAGACCTGCCCAGGCCAGGGCGCCATCCTTGAGCAGATAGGCATAGATCAGGTTGTTGGCAGGCACGGTAATGGTTTGCACCACGACAACCGCAATGCCCAGGCCAATCGCTGTTTCGACCTTCTTGGAAATGGCGATGAAGGTACACATGCCCAGGAAGAAGGCCAGCGCCATGTTCTCAATGAACACTGCCTTCACGAACAGGCTAATGTAATGTTCCATTAGTAAGCCTCCTTATCCGAGACATGCGGTGCCATGCGGAAAGCCGGCTTTTCCAGTTGATCCTTTTTCCAGCTGCGCAATGCCCAGATGATCAGGCCAATCAGGAAGAACGCCGAAGGTGGCAACAGCAACAGACCATTGGGCTGATACCAGCCACCATCATTGACTACCGGGATGATCTCGTAGCCCAGCAGCTTGCCGGCGCCAAACAGCTCACGCACGGTTCCCAGCACGATCAACATGGCACTGTAGCCCAGACCGTTACCGATACCGTCGAAGAACGACAGTACCGGCGGGTTCTGCATGGCAAAGGCTTCAGCACGGCCCATCACGATGCAGTTGGTGATGATCAGGCCGACGAAGACCGACAGCTGTTTGGACAGCGAGTAGGCATAGGCCTTGAGCACCTGATCAACCACGATCACCAATGAAGCGATGATCACCATCTGCACGATCATGCGGATCGAGCTGGGGATCTGGCTGCGGATCATCGAGATGAACAGGTTGGAGAAGCCGGTCACCAGGGTCAGCGCTAGCGACATCACCAGTGCTGTCTTGAGGTTGGAGGTAACCGCCAGAGCGGAACAGATACCGAGAATCTGCAGGCCGATCGGGTTGTTGTTGAAAATCGGATTAAGCAGAACTTCCTTGATGGTTGGTTGCGACATGATCAAGCCTCCCCTGCACGCAGATGGGCGATGAAGGGACCGAAGCCGCTCTGGCCAAGCCAGAACTGCAACAGATTGTGGACACCATTACTGGTCAACGTGGCCCCGGCCAGGGAGTCCACCTGGTGGTCACCCTGAGCCCCCTTGACAACGCCAACGGCCAGTTTGCCATCGGCATCGAACAGGGTCTTGCCAGGCCACAGGCCCTTCCACTTCGGATTGTCTACTTCGCCGCCCAGGCCGGGAGTTTCCCCATGCTGGTAGAAACCCATGCCAACCACGGTATTCAGATCACCCTTGATGGCCATGAAACCGTACAGGGTCGACCACAGCCCATAGCCACGCACCGGCAGAATCAGCGTTTCCAGCTGACCGTCTTTCTCTACCATGTAAACCGTGCTGTAGCGTTCCTGACGCTTGATACCGGCAATATCCTCACCACCCGGAAGAACCTTGGACAGTTTGGGATCCTTGGCTGCCTTGAGCGGGTCGAAGGTCGCAACGTTTTGTGCGTCGCTGAACTTACCCGTCTGCAGGTCGACAATGCGGGCCTTGATGCTGCTCTTGTACAGCGCCTTGACCTCGCGTGCCGACATCCCCGGCTGACCGAGGCCAGCGATGCTGAGGATACTGCGCTGCTTGTCGAGGACACGGTTCTCGATTTGTGTCGGTTTCAGGGCAATGGCCGCGCCGGCGACGAATACCGAGCACACCAGGCACACCAGAACCGCCACCGTCAGCGTACGGACGGTGGATTCTTTTTGACTAGACATTGCGTGCCAGCCTCCGCTTGATATTGGCCTGAATGACGAAATGGTCGATCAGCGGGGCAAACAGGTTGGCGAACAGAATCGCCAGCATCATGCCCTCGGGGAAGGCCGGGTTGACCACACGGATCAATACCACCATCACCCCGATCAGTGCGCCGAAGAACCACTTGCCGGTATTGGTCATGGACGCCGACACCGGATCAGTGGCCATGAAGATCATGCCGAAGGCGAAACCGCCGACGACCAGGTGCCAATACCAGGGCATGGCGAACATCGGATTGCTGTCGGAGCCGATCAGGTTGAACAGCGTCGACAGCCCCACCATGCCAATCATCACCCCGGCGACAATGCGCCAGGCCGCGATACGGGTCAGCAGCAGGAAGAAACCACCGATAAGAATGGCCAACGTGCTGGTCTCACCCATCGAGCCCTGCACGGTACCGATGAACGCCTGGCTCCAGCTGATGCCTTGGCCAATCACGTTCTCGATACCCCCCGCCGCAGCCAGGCTCAGCGCAGTAGCGCCAGCAAAGCCGTCGACGGCCGTCCATACCATGTCACCGGACATCTGCGCCGGGTAGGCAAAGAACAGGAAGGCACGACCCGTAAGGGCCGGGTTGAGGAAGTTCTTGCCGGTACCACCAAACACTTCCTTGCCGATCACCACGCCGAAGCTGATGCCCAGCGCTACCTGCCACAGCGGAATGCTCGGCGGCAGAATCAGGGCAAACAGGATCGAGGTTACGAAGAAACCTTCGTTGACTTCGTGCTTGCGAATCGAGGCAAACAAGACTTCCCAGAAACCACCCACGATAAACGCCGTCAGGTACACCGGCAGGAAGTAGGCAGCACCCTGGATCAGGTTGTCCCACAGGCTGCCGGCATCGAATCCTGCCAGCGCACCGACCAGGCCGAAGCGCCAGCCGTCCTGTGCCGCCAACAACTCGGGATTACTGGCAAAGATGCTGTTGGCCTGGAAGCCGATGTTCCACATACCGAAGAACATCGCCGGGAAGGTACACAACCAAACGGTAATCATCATGCGCTTGAGGTCAATGCCGTCACGCACATGGGCCGTTGTCTTGGTTACGCTACCCGGACGATAGAAGAAGGTATCGACGGCTTCGTAGAGCGCATACCAGTTCTGGTACTTGCCCCCCTTCTCGAAGTTGTGTTCGATCTTGTCGAGGAACTGACGAATCCCCATGGCTTAACCCTCCTTCTCGATACGGGTGAGGTTGTCACGCAGGATCGGACCGTACTCGTACTTGCCTGCACAGACGTAGCTGCACAGGGCCAGGTCTTCCTCATCCAGCTCAAGGCAGCCAAGCTTCTGGGCCATCTCGGTATCGCCGACGATCAGCAGGCGCAGCAACTGGGTGGGCAGGATGTCCAGCGGCATGACTTTTTCATAGTTACCCACCGGCACCATGGCACGCGGACTGCCATTGGTCGTGGTGGTAAAGTCGAAGCGCTTGCCGCCCATCAGTTTGGAAACGAACACGTTGAGTACCGAGTGTTTGTTCACACCGGCACGCAGGTAATGCAGCATCTCGCGATCATTGCCTTCAGCCAGGCAACTGACCTGCTGGTGATAGCGCCCCAGATAGGCAAAAGCACCACGAGCATTGCGACCGCCAAACACCGAACCGGAAATCACCCGGTTGTTACCCAGCTTAAGCTCACCGGCGGTCAGCTCGTTCAGGCAGGCGCCCAGACGGGTACGCAGCAAACGCGGCTGCTCAACCACCGGACCACCCAGAGCCACTACGCGCTCAACAGAGAGCTGACCGGTAGTAAAGAGTTTGCCGACAGCGATGACGTCCTGATAGCCAATGCTCCAGACCGTTTTATTGGCACTCACCGGATCTAGGAAATGGATATGTGTGCCAGCCAGGCCGGCCGGGTGCGGACCGGCAAAGCTCTCGGTCTTGACCTGCGACAGATTCTCACCGGGCAGTGCGGCGCCAGGCGCCTTGCACAGGAAAACCCGCGCCAGGCGACTCAGCACCTTGAGACCCTGCTCGAAAGCCTCGGCCTGTTCGGCAATCACCAATGCCGGATCAGCGGCCAGCGGATGGGTGTCGATGGCGGTCACAAAGATCGAACTGGGCACCGCATCGACTGCCGGCACCTTGCTGTAGGGGCGCGTGCGCAGCGCCGTCCACAGGCCGGACTGCTGCAGGTTGTCGCGCACAGCCTGAGCATCCAGGGTATCCAGTTGCGCAGCGCTATAGCTGGCAAAGGTTTCCTGCTCATCGCCATCTAGGTCGATCACCACGGACTGCAGAACACGCTGCTGGCCACGATGAATAGCACTCACCACGCCCGCACCGGGCGCCGTGAAGACCACGCCGGGATTTTTCTTGTCGGAGAATAGAACCTGGCCGAGTTTAACCCGGTCACCTACCTGCACGTTCATGGTTGGCTTCATACCGTGATAGTCGAAGCCGACAATGGCCACGCTACGTACCGGCCGAGCGGCCTCGATACGCTGCGCGGGCGTGCCGGTGATAGGCAGGTCCAAACCACGCTTGATTGTTATCATAGGGTTCGCCTAATCACTGTTGTGAACTTTTCCCGGGTCAGGTCGTCGCTTGCATGTTGGCAAGGGCGCATCCTGACGGGATGACACCACAGACAACCGCGGGACCCGGAGCAAAAAACCCTCGGATTATAGAGGCGGGCACCCTAACTGGCCACCCGAGACAGTGCTTTTTCTGCCCGAAAAGACAGACTCGCCGGAAGGTTCAAGCCCTTTATGTGCGACATATTGTCATCCCCATAACAGACAAAGCGCCCACCAGGGAATGATCCAAATCATGCCTATCAAAGATCTTGCTGCATTTCGCCAGAGACCAGGCTAGCGCAGCAATACCGAGGAATTTGAGCCCCACGCAACACGCGCGAAAACGCCCCGCACAGACGACGGGGCGTTCATCCGCACAAGGCGGATCAAGCCTTGCAACGCGCTTCAGGCAGTACCGCGACGCTGCCGCAGCCAGTAACAAAAACCGAGCAGCAGCAGCCAGAGCGGAATGGCATAGACCGACAGGTGGATTCCGGGAATCTGCAGCATCACCCAGAGGATCAGCCCCACGAACGCCAGACACAGGTAGTTGGCAAAGGGATACCAAAACGCCCGGAAGTGCGGACGCACACCCTGCGCCTGCAGCGTTTTGCGAAACTTCAGGTGCGACAGACTGATCATCGCCCAGTTGATCACCAGCGAAGCGACCACCAGCGCCATGAGCATCTCCAGAGCCTGTTGCGGTGCCAGGTAGTTGACCACTACGCACAGCAGGGTAATCAACGCCGATACACCCAGCGCCAGCACCGGGACCCCACGGCGGTTGACCTTCATCAGCGACCTGGGTGCGTCACCCTGCTCGGCCAGCGCATACAGCATGCGACTATTGCAGTACACACCACTGTTGTAGACCGACAGTGCCGCCGTCAGCACCACGAAGTTGAGCAGATGCGCCGCCGTATCACTGCCAATCAGCGAGAAGATCTGCACGAACGGACTGCCGCTGTAGGGATCGCCCGCTGCGCCCAGGGTTTCCAGCAACTGATCCCAGGGATAGAGCATCAGCAGCACGCTGAGCGCTCCGATATAGAAAATCAGAATCCGCCAGATCACCTGATTGATCGCCTTGGGAATGACCTTGCGCGGCTCTTCGGCTTCTGCCGCAGTAATCCCCACCAACTCCAAGCCGCCGAAGGAGAACATGATGATCGCCAGGACCATCAGCAGGCCCTGCCAGCCATTGGGGAAGAAACCGCCATGCGCCCACAGGTTACTGACTGCCGCCTGCTCGCCACCCTTACCGGAAACCAGCAGGAACACCCCCAGCAGGATCATGCCAATGATCGCCACTACCTTGATCAGCGCGAACCAGAACTCGGTTTCGCCAAACACCTTCACATTGGTCAGGTTGATGGCATTGATCAGCACGAAGAAGGCCGCCGCGGTCGCCCAGGTAGGAATCTCTGGCCACCAGAACTGCACGTACTTACCCACCGCCGTCAGCTCGGCCATGCCTACCAGCACATAAAGCACCCAGTAGTTCCAACCGGACAGAAAGCCGGCGTAGCCGCCCCAGTACTTATGCGCAAAGTGACTGAAAGAACCGGCGACCGGCTCTTCGACGATCATTTCACCCAGTTGACGCATGATCAGGAAGGCGATGAAACCGGCAATCGCATAGCCAAGAATCATCGAAGGCCCGGCCGAACGCAGCACGCCGGCAGAGCCGAGAAACAGCCCGGTGCCAATCGCGCCACCCAGGGCGATCAGCTGGATATGGCGATTCTGCAAGCCGCGCTTGAGCTCGCCACCCTGCATGGAAGTATCCATTGTCAGTACCTGTAGAACCTGGCACGGGTAGTGCCCGGTGAAAAACCGCTCCCTTGGGGATCACCCACGAGAGACCTCAACGAAAAACGGGAGCCGCAGCCCCCGTTTCTTTTCACGCCAGCCAGGGGCCGCACAACCGCCGAAGCAGGTTAGCCGCCCCTGCCAGACACTCAGCGCGGGAAGGCCGGCGGGTTGACCCCAGCCATGTCTTCCATCACGCGTACCACCTGGCAACTGTAGCCGAACTCGTTGTCGTACCACACGTAGAGCACCACGCGATTGTCGTTGGCAATGGTGGCTTCGGCATCGACCACACCGGCGTGACGCGAGCCGACGAAGTCGGTGGATACCACTTCCTGCGAGCTGACGAAGTCGATCTGCTTCTGCAGATCCGAGTGCATGGCCATCTGGCGCAAGTACTCGTTGATCTCTTCGCGAGTGCAGGCCTTCTCCAGGTTCAGGTTGAGAATGGCCATGGACACGTTCGGCGTCGGCACGCGAATGGCGTTGCCGGTCAGCTTGCCTTTCAGCACCGGCAGGGCCTTGGCAGCGGCAGTAGCAGCACCGGTCTCGGTGATCACCATGTTCAGCGCGGCGCTGCGGCCACGACGACTGCCCTTGTGGAAGTTGTCGATCAGGTTCTGGTCGTTGGTGTACGAGTGAACGGTTTCGACATGACCGTTGACGATACCGTACTGGTCATTCACCGCCTTGAGCACCGGCACGATGGCGTTGGTGGTGCAGGACGCCGCGGAGATGATCTTGTCATCGGCGCTGATATCGCCATGGTTGATGCCATGCACGATGTTCTTCAGCGCGCCCTTGCCCGGAGCGGTGAGCACCACGCGGTCGATACCCGGGCACTTCAGGTGCTGGCCCAGGCCCTCGGCGTCACGCCATTTGCCGGTGTTGTCGACCAGCAGGGCATTGTTGATGCCGTACTGGGTGTAGTCGATGGACGCCGGATCGTTGGAGTAGATCACCTGGATCAGGTTGCCGTTGGCGGTAATGGTGTTGCTGGCTTCATCGATGGTGATGGTGCCGTTGAACGGACCATGTACCGAATCACGACGCAGCAGGCTGGCACGCTTGACCAGATCATTCTCGGCGCCTTTGCGCACCACGATGGCGCGCAGACGCAGGCCGTCGCCACCACCGGTCTTCTCGACCAGAATGCGCGCCAGCAGGCGACCAATACGACCGAAGCCGTAAAGCACCACATCGGTACCCTGACGCTTGTTCACGCCTTGCTGACCGACCACGACAGCCAGTTCGTCCTTGACGAACTGCTCGACGCTGCGGCCATTGCCCTCGGCCTTGAACTTGCCGGCCAGCTTGCCCAGGTCGACCGAAGCAGCACCCAGCTTGAGTTCGCTCATCGCCTTGAGCATCGGGAAGGTGTCATGCACCGACAGCTCAGCCTGATCAGCCAGGCGATGACGGGCGAAGCGATGCGCCTTGAGGATATCGATAACCGAACGGTTGATCAGGCCACGGCCGTAGATCGAGGTCACCACATTGTTATTGCGGTACAGCTGGCCAATCAGCGGAATCATCGCTTCAGCAAGCGCTTCACGATCGATCCATTCACCGAGACACTGGTCGGGCTTCTGAGTCACGGGCAATACCTTCCACATGTAGGGGCTGAAAAAAGGGGCTACATTATGCCCGCACCCATACCTGCCGGGCAATCCGCTGCGCCAGACGGCACGCTGCCCGTGCGCCACGCGGGAACGCTCGCTACAATCGCCGCTCCATTTGCCTGGGGTCGAACCACCCGTGTCCGTTCTGCGCCTACCCAAACTTCCCGCCGCCGCCGGCAAACAGCACTGGGGCAACCTGCCCGGCGCCGCGCTAAGCCTGGCCGTGGCCGAGGCGGCCAGCGCCGCCAAACGCTTCACCCTGCTGCTGACCGCCGATAGCCAAAGCGCCGAGCGCCTGCAGGAAGAACTGGCGTTCTTCGCCCCCGACCTCCCGGTGCTGCACTTCCCCGACTGGGAAACCCTGCCCTACGACGTCTTCTCGCCGCACCAGGACATCATCTCCCAGCGCATCGCCACCCTCTACCGCCTGCCGGAGATCAAGCACGGCGTGCTGGTGGTACCGATCGCCACCGCCCTGCATCGCCTGGCGCCGACCCGCTTCCTGCTCGGTTCGGGCCTGCTGCTGGACGTCGGCCAGAAGCTCGATGTCGAGGAGATGCGCGCGCGCCTGGAGGCCGCGGGCTACCGCTGCGTGGACACCGTCTACGAGCACGGTGAGTTCGCCGTGCGCGGCGCGCTGATCGACCTGTTCCCCATGGGCAGCGAGACGCCCTACCGCATCGACCTGTTCGACGACGAAATCGAGACGCTGCGCACCTTCGACCCCGAGACCCAGCGCTCGGTGGACAAGGTCGAGTCGATCCGCCTGCTGCCGGCCCGCGAATTCCCACTGGAGAAAAAGGCCGTCACCGACTTCCGCGGGCGTTTCCGCGAGCGCTTCGACGTCGACTATCGCCGCTGCCCGATCTACCAGGACCTCGCCTCCGGCATCACCCCGGCCGGCATCGAGTACTACCTGCCGCTGTTCTTCGAGGAAACCGGCACCCTGTTCGATTACCTACCGGGCGACACCCAGGTGTTCTCCTTGCCGGGCATCGAGCAGGCCGCCGAGCAGTTCTGGCTGGATGCGCGCACCCGCTACGAGGACCGCCGCGTCGACCCGGAACGCCCACTGCTGCCACCGGCCGACATCTTCCTGCCGGTGGAGGACTGCTTCGCCCGCCTCAAGCAATGGCCGCGCGTGGTGGTGAGCCAGGAAGACGTCGAGGTCGGCGTCGGCCGCGAGCGCTTCGACGCCCGCGCCCTGCCCGACCTGGCCATCCAGGCCAAGGCCAGCGAGCCGCTGGCCGCGCTGCGTCGCTTTATCGAGGAATATCCGGGCCGCGTGCTGTTCTGCGCCGAGTCCGCCGGCCGCCGCGAGGTGCTGCTGGAGCTGCTGGCACGCCTCAAGCTCAAGCCGCTGGAAGTGGCCAACTGGCATGAATTCACCGCCAGCCGCGAGCGCCTGGCCATCTGCATCGCCCCGCTGGACGAAGGCCTGCTGCTCGACCAGATCGCCCTGATCGCCGAAAGCCCGCTGTTCGGCCAACGGGTGATGCAGCGTCGCCGCCGCGAGAAGTCGCGCGACGGCGGCGACAACGTGATCAAGAACCTCACCGAGCTGCGCGAAGGCGCGCCGGTAGTGCATATCGACCATGGCGTCGGTCGCTATCTGGGCCTGGTGACCATGGAATTCGATGGCCAGGCCGCCGAATTCCTTGCCCTGATGTACGCCGAGGAAGCCAAGCTCTACGTGCCGGTGGCCAGCCTGCACCTGATTGCCCGCTACACCGGCAGCGACGACGCCCTGGCGCCGCTGCACCGCCTCGGCTCGGAGACCTGGCAGAAGGCCAAGCGCAAGGCCGCCGAGCAGGTGCGCGACGTAGCCGCCGAACTGCTGGATATCTACGCCCGCCGCGCCGCCCGCGAGGGCCATGCGTTCAGGGATCCGGCCGTCGACTACGCCACCTTCAGCGCCGGCTTTCCCTTCGAGGAAACCCCGGACCAGCAGGCCGCCATCGACGCGGTGCGCGCCGACATGCTGGCCGGCAAGCCAATGGATCGCCTGGTCTGCGGCGACGTCGGCTTCGGCAAGACCGAGGTGGCCATGCGCGCGGCCTTTATCGCCGTACACAGCGGCAAGCAGGTGGCGGTGCTGGTGCCCACCACCCTGCTCGCCCAGCAGCACTACAACAGCTTCCGCGACCGCTTTGCCGACTGGCCGGTAACCGTGGAGGTAATGAGCCGCTTCAAGACCGCCAAGGAAGTCAACGAGGCGGTGGCCAAGCTGGCCGAGGGCAAGATCGACATCGTCATCGGCACCCACAAGCTGCTGCAGGACGATGTGCGCTTCAAGGACCTCGGCCTGTGCATCATCGACGAGGAGCACCGCTTCGGCGTGCGCCAGAAGGAGCAGCTCAAGGCCCTGCGCAGCGAGGTCGACATTCTCACCCTCACCGCCACCCCCATCCCACGCACGCTGAACATGGCGGTGTCGGGCATGCGCGACCTGTCGATCATCGCCACCCCGCCGGCCCGCCGTCTGTCGGTGCGCACCTTCGTCCTGGAGCAGCAGGATTCGGTGATCAAGGAAGCGCTGCTGCGCGAACTGCTGCGTGGCGGCCAGGTGTACTACCTGCACAACGACGTGAAGACCATCGAGAAGTGCGCCGCCGACCTGCAGGCCCTGGTACCCGAGGCACGCGTCGGCATCGGCCACGGGCAGATGCACGAGCGCGAGCTGGAACGGGTGATGAGCGACTTCTACCACAAGCGCTTCAACGTGCTGGTGGCCTCGACCATCATCGAGACCGGCATCGACGTGCCCAGCGCCAACACCATCCTCATCGAGCGTGCCGACAAGTTCGGCCTGGCCCAGCTGCACCAGTTGCGCGGCCGCGTCGGCCGCAGCCACCACCAGGCCTACGCCTACCTGCTCACCCCGCCACGCAAGGGCATGACCGAAGACGCGCAGAAGCGCCTGGAGGCCATCGCCAACGCCCAGGATCTAGGTGCCGGCTTCGTCCTGGCCACCCACGACCTGGAAATCCGCGGCGCTGGCGAACTGCTCGGCGACGGCCAGAGCGGGCAGATCCAGGCAGTCGGCTTCACCCTCTATATGGAAATGCTGGAGCGGGCCGTCAAAGCCATCCGCAAGGGCGAGCAGCCGAACCTGGAGCAACCGCTGGGCGGTGGGCCGGAGGTCAACCTGCGCGTGCCGGCATTGATTCCCGACGACTACCTGCCGGACGTGCATACCCGCCTGATCCTCTACAAGCGCATCGCCTCGGCCGCCGACGAAGACGGCCTGAAGGAATTGCAGGTGGAGATGATCGACCGCTTCGGCCTGCTGCCGGAGCCGACCAAGAACCTGATGCGCCTGACCCTGCTCAAGCTGCAGGCGGAGAAGCTCGGCATCAAGAAGATCGACGCCGGGCCCCAGGGCGGGCGTCTCGAGTTTGCCGCCGACACCTGCGTCGACCCGCTGGTGCTGATCAAGCTGATCCAGAGCCAGCCCAACCGCTACAAATTCGAAGGCGCCACCCTGTTCAAGTTCCAAGTACCCATGGAACGCGGCGAAGAGCGCTTCAACACCCTGGAAGCCCTGCTTGATCGGCTGACCGTTAGCTCCTAAGGACACATGCATCATGTTACGACGCCCTGCCCTGCTCCTGCTACTCAGCCTGCTGTGCCCGGCCGCCCTGGCCGAACCGCTGTATCTGGTCGAACTGATCCTGTTCCGCCAGGCTGGCGAGGTCATTCCCAGCAGCCAGTTACCGCCGGATGATTGGGCCGCAGGTGGCCAGAGCATCACGCCAAGCCCGGCCAGCCTGCCCATGCAGGAGACCCTCAACAAACTGGCGCAACAAGGGGATTATCAGGTCATCCTGCAACGGAGCTGGAAACAGACGCTGTCGAGCCAGCCGCTGCGTGTGACGCTCCATGAAGGCAAGGCGCAACTGGGCGGCCATTATCCGGTGCAAGGCACGCTTACCCTTCGCCAGTCGGACG
This sequence comes from Pseudomonas fluvialis, assembly GCF_002234375.1. Classification (GTDB taxonomy): domain Bacteria; phylum Pseudomonadota; class Gammaproteobacteria; order Pseudomonadales; family Pseudomonadaceae; genus Aquipseudomonas; species Aquipseudomonas fluvialis. Next base: position 39,783 of record NZ_NMQV01000039.1, on the reverse strand, counting down.
ATCAGGTACAGGCGCAAGCACATTTCTGGGTCAGCCAGTTCGCCAGCAACGGCCTGCTACAAAACAGCCAGCAACTGCAGCAACAGGCACGCCTACGCGTTGGCCGCCTGCATTATCTGGATCACACCAGCCTGGGATTGCTGGTACGCATCAGCGGCCTATAGCACGCTGAACAGGCTTGAGGCCGAGCGCGACGCCTCGGCCCACGCCAGACAGCCCTCAGGCGCCGAGCAACTGCTGCAGTACGCGTCGCACCTTGAGCATGCCCTGCCCAAGCGCCGCATCAATCTCCGCCATAGTAATCGGCCCCTTACCTTTGCCGGCAGCCGGATTGACCACCAGAGAAAGACAGGCATAGGGCAATTCGAGCTCACGCGCCAGTACGGTTTCCGGCATACCGGTCATGCCGACGATGTCACAACCATCACGCTCCATGCGCTGGATCTCGGCGGCTGTTTCCAGGCGGGGGCCCTGGGTACAGCCATACACCGCACGCTCACTGAACGGATAGCCACAGGCGCGCAAGGCCGCGATCAGCAGCTGGCGCTGGGCTTCGTCGTAGGGGTGACTGAAGTCGACATGGGTCACATGGTCCAGCTCACCCTCAAACAGCGTCTGTGCGCGACCATGGGTGTAATCAATGATCTGGTGCGGCACAACCAGTTGCCCCGTGGTCATGGAGGGAGTGATGCCGCCTACCGCGTTGATCGCCAGCACGGCGCGTGCGCCAAGCTGACGCAGCGCCCACAGGTTGGCGCGGTAATTTACCTGGTGCGGCGGAATACGATGCGGCTGACCATGGCGTGCCAGGAACAGCACCTCCTCACCCGCATAAACGCCGCGCAGTACGTCGGCGGACGGCGCGCCGTAGGGCGTCTCCACATATACCGCCTCACGAATCTCCAGCCCGTCAAGCTGAGCCAGCCCGGTGCCACCAATAATTGCGTATACGGTCATTGCCTGGTTTCCTTATGCGATCAGGCCAGCAGCACGTAGCCGTGCCAGCGCCGCCAGCCAGCGGGGATGTTCCTTATAGGCCGGGCCCATGAAAGCCCGGCGGCGCATATGCGCCAAGCGTGTCGGCGTGTGCAGGCGTAAATGCTGTAGGCGCTGCAGGGCACACTCGGCAGCACCACGATCATTGCATACCAGGCCCATATCGCAGCCGGCGCGCAGCGCCGCCTCGATACGCTGCCCGGCATCGCCTGCCACCTGCGCGCCAGTCATCGACAAGTCATCGCTGAACAACACGCCGGTAAAGCCCAGTTCGCCGCGTAATACGTCCTGCAGCCAGCGCCGCGAGAAACCGGCCGGCTGCTCGTCTACCTGAGGATAGATGACATGCGCCGGCATGACGGCATCCAGTACCCCGGCCAGGCGGGCAAAAGGTTGCAGGTCGACGCGGCGAATCTCGGCAAGGCTACGTTCATCCCGCGGCATCGCCACATGGGAGTCGGCCTCGGCCCAGCCATGCCCGGGAAAATGTTTGCCGGTTGCCGCCATACCTGCCGCATGCATGCCGCGGATAAAGGCGCCGGCCAGGGTAATCGCTTGCTCGGCATCGCCACTGAAGGCACGCTCACCAATCACTGCGCTGCGCCCATGTTGCAAGTCCAGTACCGGCGCAAAACTCAGATCCAGCCCGGCTGCCAGTACTTCACTGGCCATCAGCCAGCCGCAATCCTCTGCCAGCTGCTCAGCCTGGGCCAGGCTGGCAAACGAGGCCATCGACGGCAAACGTTGAAAACCACGGCGCAGACGCTGCACGCGCCCACCTTCCTGATCAACCGCCAGCAGCACGTCCGGGCGCAGACGACGAATTGCTGCGCACAACTCACGTACCTGGCACGGCGTTTCGATATTCCGGGCAAACAGAATCACACCACCTACTTCGGGCTGGCGAAGAATCTGCCGATCCTCGGCACACAGCCAGGTTCCGGCGATATCCAGCATCAACGCGCCCTGCAGGGTTTCACTCATTTCATATCCTCGTCAGCCATCAGCCACCTGCCGGCCCATTGCGGGCAAGCGGCCTCGTCGATCAATACCCGACAGTGGGCAGGCACCCGTTCGAACAACCAGACCAACTGAGCGTTGTTCATCCGCACACAGCCATGTGACAGCGCCACGCCGAGCGGCTCGCTGTCCGGAGTGCCATGGATGTAGATATAGCGACGGAAGGTATCCACGCTGCCCAAGCGGTTGTAGCCCGGTTGACAGCCACTGAGCCAGAGAATCCGCGTGAGAATCCAGTCCCGCTCGGGGTGAGCGGCCTGCAGCTCGGCACTGTATACCTCGCCAGTCCAGCGCCTGCCACGCAACACCGCCCCCAGCGGCAGGCCGTCACCGATACGTGCACGCACCTGATGCCAGCCTCGCGGGGTGCAGCCGGAGCCATTGCGTTCCCCCGCACCGGCTCGCCCGGTGGACACCGGCAGGCGCACGCAAAGGCGCCCGTCCATGAAGCCATAGAGTATTTGATCGGCGAGAGAGATGTGCAGCAGGTCAAGAGCAAGCATGGCGCCAAGCTTAGCCCAAGGGCATCAGCAAGCCTACCGCTTTACCTCGGGCTTGCTCAGCCTTTCGCAGCAGGCTGCGGCTTGCGCGGACGCAGCACCGCTGCAGCCAGCTGGGGGTCGTTGAGTGCAGCCTCTGCACGCATGCCGGCGGCCAGGAAAGGCACCATCAGACTCATCACCTGCTCCAGCGAGGTGTTGACTCCGAAATCAGCCTCGGACATGGCGCGCAAGGCCTTGATCCCGGACATGCTGAATGCTGCAGCACCCAACATAAAATGCACCCGCCAGAATAGCTCCAGGGGTGGAATACGCGGTGCCGCCTCATGCACCAGCAGCATGTAGCGACGGAAGACCTTGCCGTAGACTTCTTCGAGGTACTTGCGCAGGTGCCCCTGGCTCTGACTGAACGCCAGCCCCAGCAGACGCATGAAGATGGCCAGGTCGTTGCCACTGCGCGGCTTGACGGCCAACGCCTGCTCGACCAGCAGCTCCAGAAGGGCTTCCAGTTGTGGTTTGTTATCCGGATTGGCCATGCGCCGATCCAACTCACGCTCCAGGCTGATGCAGAAAGGCCCGAGGAATCGCGAGAAGACCGCCTGGATCAGCGCCTTCTTCGAACCGAAGTGATAGTTGACAGCTGCCAGATTGACACCTGCCTTGCTGGTAATCAGGCGCAGCGAAGTCTCTGCAAACCCCTTTTCGGCAAACAGCTGTTCCGCTGCATCCAGGATACGTTCTACAGTTTCCGACTGAGCCATGAGTCCACGCCTGACAAACACTTGTTTGAAACATACGTTTCAGGCGACTGGCTTGTCAAGCCATGACCCGTGCGCCACTTCCAGCTAGCGCTAAATAACCGCTACAGGCTTGTTCTGGCAAGGGTACTGGATATAATCACAGCCACTGTATAAAAAAACAGAGGCCGCCATGATCAAGCTAACCCCCCGGCAAAGCGAAATCCTTGATTTCGTCAAACGCTACCTAGAAGACAGCGGCTACCCACCTACCCGCGCGGAAATTGCCCAGCATCTAGGCTTCAAGTCACCCAACGCTGCGGAGGAACACCTCAAGGCCCTGGCCCGCAAGGGCGCCATCGAAATGATTCCGGGCGCTTCGCGGGGCATCCGCATTCCTGGCTTTGAAAGCGAGGAGCGCGACGAACAGAGCCTGCCGGTCATCGGTCGAGTGGCCGCCGGAGCACCCATTCTTGCGCAACAGAACATTGAAGAATCCTGCCGCATCAGCCCGGAGTTTTTCCACCCGAGGGCCGACTATCTGTTACGTGTAAGTGGCATGAGCATGAAGGATATTGGCATTCTCGACGGCGACCTGCTGGCCGTACACCGTACTCAGGATGTGCGTAACGGCCAGGTGGTCGTCGCCCGTATCGATGACGAAGTAACGGTCAAGCGCTTCAAGCGCGAAGGCAATCTGGTCTGGCTGTTGGCGGAAAACCCGGAATTCCAGCCCATCAAGGTCGACCTGAGTCAGCAATCCCTGAGCATCGAAGGGCTCAGCGTCGGGGTAATCCGTCGCTAACCCGGCGAGACGGGCGGAACGGTAAATTCCGCCCCAGCAGCCCTTTAGTGCAGTACGCGCGGCCCTTCGTCCTCGCTATGCCACTCGCCTTCGCCCTCGGCCAGGCGACCCGCCATCTGCACACCCACATTGAACATCGCCTTGGCGACTTCGATATGCTGCCCCTGCAGAAAGGCGCGTGCATCTGCAGAAAAATCCAGAGTTACCAACGTCACTTCATCTTCGGCGCGACGCAGCACGATACGCCCATCAGGCAACTCGACGATTTCCAGAAATGACGTAGACATCCAGGCGCTCTCCGCAAAAGGCCGAGCATTGTATCAGCACTCGCCCGGCAAACCCCAGCCAGCCTCAGATTTCCGTCAGGCTGTCGCGAAAACGCAAAACCAGCGCTTTCAACTGGCCACGCCACTGCTGAATAGTTTCGCGGGACAGCGGCGGCTCGTCTTCCTGCTCATCGAGATTGACCGCCTGAATCAATGCCAGGGTGGCATCCTGCTTGATCTTGCGCGGCGCCTGGGGTGGCAACAGGAGTAGACGATAGGCTGCGCAAGCGCCCGCCAGCCAACTGTCGGACTGACGACTCAGCTCAAACAGTTCGGACAGCTCAGGACAAGGCGAGCGACTCAGGTAATGTTCGTCGAGAAAATGCTCCAGGGCAGGCCAACTGGCATCCGGCAGGCGATAGCTATGGGCAATCTCGTGGCACAACGCAAGCAGCGCGCCGTGCAGGTGGAATAACGCGGCCTCACGCTCAGCCTGGATCTGCGCAGCAGAAGCAAAGCTGCTGTCACGCTCGGCCCGCAGCCAGTTCTCCAAGGCCAGACCACAGAAATGCAACTTCTGATTGGTGCGGGTATACGGCTCGTAAGCCATGATCACGCCTCCTCGAATACGCCCTAGCGCTTGTCTTCAACGACCCAGCGACCATTATCGTAGAATGCACGCCAACCTGTCGGCTTGCCGTCCTGCTCGCTCTGCACGTACTGCTCCTTGGTCTTGCGACTGAAGCGAATCACCGCCGGACGCCCATCAGGATCGCGCTGCGGCGCCTGCAGGAGGAAATGGTACTTGCTGTCCAGTTCATCGGCGTGAGGCAACAGCTCGATGACCAGAGGAGCGCGCGTCTCACGCTTCTTGGGGAACTGACTGGCGGCCAAGAACAAGCCGGAAGCACCATCACGCAACACATAGGTATCGTCGACCTTCTCGCAGCGCAGCTCGGGCATACGAATCGGCTCGCACTTGGGGGGAGCTGCCTCGCCGTTCTTCAACAATTTGCGAGTATTCTTGCAGCTGGCATTGGTGCAACCGAAGAACTTGCCGAAACGGCCGGTCTTGAGCTGCATCTGGCTGCCGCACTTGTCACACTCCAGGCTCGGCCCTTCATAGCCCTTGATGCGATACTGCCCCTGCTCGATCTCATAACCCGCGCAGTCCGGGTTGTTGCCGCAGACATGCAACTTGCGGGTTTCATCCAGCAGATAGGCATCCATCGCAGTACTGCAGATCGGGCAACGATGCTTACCCAGCAACACCCGTGACTCGGACTCGCCCTCGTCATCTGCGGCAATTTCGTCACCGGGCACCAGGTTGATGGTCGCCTTGCAGCGCTCCTTGGGTGGCAACGCGTAGCCCGAACAGCCCAGGAACACACCGGTGGAAGCGGTCCTAATCATCATTGGCCGGCCGCAATCGCGACAAGCAATATCGGTAAGCGTCGGCTGGTTGGCACGCATGCCCTGTTCTGCCGACTCGGCGGCCTCCAGCTTCTTGCGGAAATCGGCATAGAACTGGTCAAGCAGTTGCTTCCAGTCGCTGGCACCTTGTGCCACACCATCCAACTGCTCCTCCATGCCTGCCGTGAAACCATAATCCATCAGGTTGGCAAAGCTTTCGCTAAGGCGCTCAGTAACGATGTCACCCATTTTTTCCGCGTAGAAACGGCGGTTATGCACCGTCACGTAACCACGTTCCTGGATCGTGGAAATGATTGCTGCATAGGTAGAGGGGCGACCTATGCCACGCTTTTCCAGTTCCTTGACCAGGCTGGCTTCGGAAAAGCGCGCAGGGGGCTTGGTGAAGTGCTGACTGGGGTCGAGTTTGAGCAGCTTGAGTGCCTCGCCCTCGCTCATCTCCGGCAACACGTCATCTTCACCCGGCTTGCTCTGCTGCGGCTGCGCCCTGGTATAGCCATCAAACTTGAGGATACGTCCCTTGGCGCGCAGTTCGAAGGCGCCAGCGGCGACCGTGACGCTGGTCGACAGGTATTCGGCTGGCGGCATCTGACAGGCGACGAACTGGCGCCAGATCAACTCGTAGAGACGCTCCGCGTCACGCTCCATGCCGGAAATCTGCGTAGGGCGCAGGTTGACGTCAGACGGACGAATCGCTTCGTGCGCCTCCTGGGCGCCCTCCTTGCTCGAATAGACATTCGGCTTGGCCGGCAGGTACTTCTTGCCGTATTCGCTCTCGATGAAGCCGCGCACCATCTCCACGGCATCGGCCGAGAGGTTGGTCGAATCGGTACGCATATAAGTGATATAGCCGGCCTCATAGAGACGCTGGGCCATCATCATGGTCTTTTTCACACCGAAACCAAGACGATTGCTTGCCGCCTGCTGCAAGGTCGAGGTGATGTAAGGAGCAGACGGCTTGCTGCTGGTCGGCCGGTCCTCACGCTTGGCAATGCGGTAGGCGGACGCCTTAAGCTTTTCCAGCGCAGCCATGGCCTGGGCTTCGTTGATCGGCTTGAAGGCTTCGCCGTGCTCGCGCACCACCTCGAAGCGCACATTGGCGTTCTTCGCCGTACCGAGATCGGCGTGCACCTCCCAGTACTCTTCCGGAACGAAGGCGCGAATCTCTTTCTCGCGCTCGACCACCAGCTTCACCGCTACCGACTGTACACGACCAGCGGATAGGCCACGGGCGATCTTGGCCCACAGCAGCGGCGAAACCATATAGCCCACCACGCGATCAAGGAAACGTCGCGCCTGCTGGGCGTTGACCCGGTTGATGTCCAGTTCGCCGGGCTGGGAGAAGGCTTCCTGGATAGCCTTCTTGGTGATTTCGTTGAACACCACGCGTTTGTAGCGGCTGTCATCACCACCAATGGCTTCGCGCAGGTGCCAGGCAATGGCTTCCCCTTCGCGATCCAAGTCGGTTGCGAGATAAATGGTATCGGCATCCTTGGCCAGGCGACGCAGTTCGTCGATGACCTTTTCCTTGCCGGGCAGGATCTCGTAATGCGCCTTCCAGCCGTGCTCGGGATCAACCCCCATACGCGCAAACAACTGCCGTTTGGCTTTCTCCTTGGGGCTCAACACGACTCCCTCGGCAGCCGCCTTGCCTCGCTTGACCGGCTCTTTGGTTGCGGCCGAACCACTGGTGGGCAGGTCACGGATGTGGCCGATGCTCGACTTCACCACGTACTGGTTGCCCAAGTACTTGTTGATAGTCTTGGCCTTGGCCGGGGATTCCACGATGACCAGCGATTTGCCCATGGGATGGAAGATTCCTAAACGAAAAGAAGAACAACCGGGTTGCGCGACAGGCTACAAGCTCACGGCGCAATGGTCGACTGGCAGGCTGCCTGGATGCAAGGCACCGCTATATATAGTGGTGCTCGTCCCGAGGTCAAGCGCCCGGCCATATCAACGGTGCATCGGCTGCTTCGATCAACGCAAAGCGCGGGCAACTGCCCCCCTCAACCTCGACCGTCTCGCAAAACATCGTCAGCGGCCGCACCCACATGCCCCGCTCTCCATAGAGTGCCTGATAAACCACCAGCCATTCCTCGCTCTCGGAGTGACGCGCCAGGCCCAGCACGCGATAGCGGGCGCCCTTGTAATGCTGATAGATACCGGGTTGCAGGGTCATGACCAAGCGCTCCCAAGAAGCAGCGGCTTTTGCCGGGACAATGAAAAAGGGCCTGCATTGCTGCAGGCCCTTTGATATGGCGGACTCAGGAGGATTCGAACCTCCGACCGCTCGGTTCGTAGCCGAGTACTCTATCCAGCTGAGCTATGAGTCCGTGTGGTGCTTTTATACCAGATCACCTCTGGTGCCCGACTAACCTGCCATGCAGGGTTGCCGTATTTGGCGGACTCAGGAGGATTCGAACCTCCGACCGCTCGGTTCGTAGCCGAGTACTCTATCCAGCTGAGCTATGAGTCCGTGTACGCTGCATTATAGGCTTATCCAAGGCTTTATCAAGTCTTTAAATTCAATCAATTCAACGACTTAGCGCTTACAACCTACAACACTAAATATGGCGGAGAAGGGGGGATTCGAACCCCCGACACCCTTTTGAGGTGTACTCCCTTAGCAGGGGAGCGCCTTCGGCCACTCGGCCACCTCTCCGCAACACGGGGCGCATGATACTCATGTTTTCCCCGTTTGCAAACCAAAATTTCGAGAAAAATTAGTGGTTTGGTTCGTCGTCTTTTTCTTTCTGGATACGCTGGTAGATTTCCTCACGGTGCACAGCCACTTCCTTCGGCGCATTCACACCGATACGTACCTGGTTACCTTTCACACCCAGCACGGTTACGGTTACATCATCACCAACCATCAGGGTCTCTCCGACCCGGCGAGTCAGAATCAGCATTCCTTTCTCCTCACGGATTTCAGTTCAGGACAACAATCTGCAGAAAATAAAAAGGGTGTGGCAGGCACGCTCGTCATGATTGCACCCTCCCCCCAGTATTGACCAGCCCGGCAAAAAGAACAGCCTTGCCAAGGGCCGAGCAACGAAAAAGGCGCGGATCTTCGCCCGCGCCTTTGCTGTACCGCCTCAGGCACCCTGTCGGGCGGAGGCATCCAGTTCGAAAGCGGTGTGCAAGGCACGCACAGCCAACTCCAGGTACTTCTCTTCAATGACCACCGATACCTTGATCTCGGATGTGGAAATCATCTGGATGTTGATGCTCTCCTTGGCCAGCGCTTCGAACATACGACTGGCCACACCCGCGTGCGAGCGCATGCCAACGCCGACGATCGATACCTTGGTGATCTTGGTATCGCCACTGACTTCACGCGCACCGATCTCACGGGCGGTGTTTTCCAGCACCGCCAGCGCATTCTGGTAATCGTTGCGATGCACCGTGAAGGTAAAGTCGGTGGTGTTATCGTGCGAAACGTTCTGCACGATCATGTCCACTTCGATGTTGGCTGCGCTGATCGGGCCAAGAATCTTGAAAGCCACGCCGGGGGTATCGGGTACGCCACGGATAGTCAGCTTGGCTTCGTCGCGGTTGAAAGCGATGCCGGAGATGATCGGCTGTTCCATGGATTCCTCTTCATCAAGGGTAATGAGGGTGCCCGGACCCTCCTGGAAGCTGTGCAGGACGCGCAGCGGGACGTTGTATTTGCCGGCGAACTCCACCGAGCGGATCTGTAGCACCTTGGAACCGAGACTGGCCATTTCCAGCATCTCTTCGAAGGTAATCTTTTCCAGTCGACGTGCCTGCGGGACTACCCGCGGGTCTGTGGTATAGACACCATCCACATCGGTATAGATCTGGCATTCATCGGCCTTGAGCGCTGCAGCCAGGGCGACACCCGTGGTGTCCGAGCCGCCCCGCCCGAGGGTGGTGATATTGCCCTGCTCATCCACACCCTGGAAGCCGGCGACCACCACGACCTTGCCAGCGTTCAGATCGGCACGGATGTTCTGCTCGTCAATGTGCAGGATACGTGCTTTGTTGAATGCACTGTCGGTGAGGATGCGCACCTGCGCACCGGTATAGGACACTGCCGGAACGCCGCACTTGATCAGCGCCATGGCCAACAGAGCAATGGTCACCTGTTCCCCGGTGGACACCATCACATCCAGCTCACGCGCCACCGGCTGATCACCACTGATCTGTTTGGCCAGATCGATCAGACGATTGGTCTCACCACTCATCGCCGAGACCACAACAACCACATCATCACCGCGCTCGCGGAACTTCTTGACCTTTTCGGCCACCTGCTGGATTCGCTCGACACTGCCGACCGAAGTCCCACCAAATTTCTGTACGATCAAAGCCATTTCAAAGCCGCCTAAGCCCGTCTAGGGCACCCATTAAACATGCAAGCAGGATGACTGCCAAGGCCCGCAGCGTATCGCCCGGGCACGCCTGACAGCCTCAGAGTCTTTGTTCAACAAAAGGCTGGGCTAACGCCAAAGCCGCCTCGACGGCGGCCAGGTCGGTACCGCCACCCTGAGCCATGTCCGGCCGGCCGCCGCCCTTGCCGCCCACAGCTGCCGCCGCCTGTTTCATCAGCTCACCGGCCTTCAGACTGCCGGTCAGGTTCTGGGTAACACCCGCGACCAGTACGACCTTGTCGTCCAGCACGCCACCGAGCAGGATGACCGCCGAGCCCAGCTTGTTCTTCAACTGGTCGACCAGTGCCAGCAGGGCCTTGCCATCCAGGCCGTCGAGACGCGCGGCCAGCACCTTGACACCCTTGATGTCCACGGCCGAGCCGGCCAGGTCGTTGCCGGCGGCACTGGCGGCCTTGGCCTTGAGCTGCTCCAGTTCTTTTTCCAACTGGCGGTTGCGTTCAACCAGCGCGCCCAGCTTATCCAGCACATTGTCGCGACTGCCCTTGACCAGCGCGGCGGCCTCTTTCAGCTGCTCTTCCGCGCCGTTCAGCCAGGCTAGCGCCGCGGCGCCGGTGACGCCTTCGATACGACGCACGCCGGCGGCCACGCCGCCCTCGCTGGTGATCTTGAACAGGCCGATGTCGCCGGTACGCGACACGTGGGTACCGCCGCACAGCTCGACGGAGAAGCCGCCACCCATGGTCAGCACGCGCACGTCATCGCCGTACTTCTCGCCGAACAGCGCCATGGCGCCCTTGGCCTTGGCGGTTTCGATGTCGGTTTCTTCGGTCTCGACCGCGGAGTTCTTGCGAATCTCGGCGTTGACCAGCTCTTCCAGCTGCTTCAGCTGCTCAGGCTTGATCGCCTCGAAGTGGCTGAAGTCAAAGCGCAGGCGCTGGCTATCGACCAGCGAGCCCTTCTGCTGCACGTGCTCGCCGAGCACCTGGCGCAGCGCGGCGTGCAGCAGGTGGGTGGCCGAGTGGTTCAGCGCGGTGGCCTGGCGTACCGAGGCGTCGACCTCGGCCTGCAGCGCCGTGCCGACGGACAGGCCACCCTTGGCCACCACGCCGTGGTGCAGGAAGGCGCCGCCAGCCTTGGTGGTATCGCGCACATCGAAGCGCACACCGGCACTCTCAAGGTAACCGCAATCACCGACCTGGCCGCCGGACTCGGCGTAGAACGGGGTCTGGTCGAGCACCACCACGCCCTCCTCGCCCTCGGCGAGGCTGTCGACGGCGGCGCCGGCCTTGAACAGGGCGACGATCTTGCCGCTGCCGCTGGTGCCCTGGTAGCCGAGGAAGACGGTGTCGCTGTCGACCTTGACCAGGCTGTTGTAGTCCATGCCGAAGGCGCTGGCAGAACGGGCGCGCTCGCGCTGGGCCTGCATCTCGCGCTCGAAGCCTTCCTCGTCGAGGCTCAGCTCGCGCTCGCGGGCGATGTCGCCGGTCAGGTCGACCGGGAAGCCGTAGGTGTCATACAGCTTGAACACCACGTCGCCGGGAATGACGCTGCCCTTGAGCTCGGCCAGGTCCTGCTCGAGGATCTTCAGGCCCTGCTCCAGGGTCTTGGCGAACTGTTCTTCTTCGGTCTTCAGCACGCGTTCGATATGCGCCTGCTGCTGTTTCAGTTCGGGGAAGGCTTCACCCATCTCGGCCACCAGCGCGGCGACGATCTGGTAGAAGAAGCTGCCCTTGGCGCCCAGCTTGTTGCCGTGACGGCAGGCGCGGCGGATGATGCGGCGCAGCACGTAGCCACGGCCTTCATTGGACGGGGTCACGCCGTCGGCGATCAGGAAACCGCAGGAGCGGATGTGGTCGGCAACGACTTTCAGCGAAGCCTGGCCTTCGTTGGCGCAGCCGATGGCCTTGGCCGCGGCATTCAGCAGGCTCTGGAACAGGTCGATCTCGTAGTTCGAGTTGACGTGCTGCAGCACGGCGCTGATGCGCTCCAGGCCCATGCCGGTGTCCACGCTCGGCGCCGGCAGCGGGTGCAGCACGCCGTCCGCGGTACGGTTGAACTGCATGAACACGTTGTTCCAGATCTCGATGTAGCGGTCGCCGTCTTCTTCCTTTGATCCGGGCGGGCCGCCCCAGATGTGCTCGCCGTGATCGAAGAAGATCTCGGTGCACGGGCCGCACGGGCCAGTGTCGCCCATCGCCCAGAAGTTGTCGGAGGCGTAAGGCGCGCCCTTGTTGTCACCGATGCGCACCATGCGCTCGGCCGGGATGCCGACTTCCTGGGTCCAGATGTCATAGGCCTCGTCGTCGCTGGCGTAGACGGTGACCCAGAGCTTTTCCTTGGGCAGGTTCAGCCATTTGTCGCTGGTCAGGAACTCCCAGGCGTAAGTAATGGCATCGCGCTTGAAATAGTCGCCGAAGCTGAAGTTACCCAGCATCTCGAAAAACGTGTGGTGACGCGCGGTGTAGCCGACGTTTTCCAGGTCGTTGTGCTTGCCGCCGGCACGTACGCATTTCTGGCTGGTGGTGGCGCGGGTGTAGGCGCGCTTTTCCAGACCGAGGAAGCAGTCCTTGAACTGGTTCATGCCGGCGTTGGTGAACAGCAGGGTCGGGTCGTTCGCCGGGATCAGCGAACTGGAGGCGACGCGGGTGTGCCCCTTCTCTTCGAAGAAGCGGAGGAAGGCTTCACGGATTTCTGCGCTTTTCATTGATTTCATCCAGGCAAACGACAGCACGGCAAACGCCGGCAAAGGGTCGCATTATATCGGCCCCGCATCGCCTGGACAGCCTGTGTTCCGCGATTTTGGATAGAAAAAAGCTATCCAGGCCAGGCATCCAGGGTGGTCGGCACCACCAGCAAACCGGCACGCAAGCCATTGGCCACACGCGGATTGGGGAAAATGATGCGTGCCTGCGCTTCCTCGACCAGCCAGCGGCTTCCGGCGATATCCTCCGCCAGCAGGCTGCCCTGCGCCAATTCAGAGAAGTTTTCCACCGTATCAGGCAAGTGCAGGCGGAAGGCATCGCTGTGCTTGATCAACTCACGCGACACCCGGAACAACTGCAGACGCTCGAGCGCAGCCGGATCAGTCGGTGTTTCGCTACCTTCGATCAATTGCCAGAGGGACTGCCGCAGAGCCTGTAGATCGACCTGCTGGTTACGCCCAAACGGGCGTGCCCTACCCAGTTCCAGGGTAAAGGCCTCGGCCTGCAAATGGGCATAGCTAAAGGCACTGAAGGTAATGCCTGGCTTGTCTTGCAGCAGGACTGCGGCGATACCGGCTTGCGCCAGGCGCGCCAGTTGCTGCGGGCAGGGTGAGCGCCCCACGGCATAAGGTTGCAGGGCAAACTGCTCGATCTTTGAACCGCGGATAGCGGTGTGCAGGTCGTAGTGCAAACGCTGCCGCCCGGGGCGACTGAAGAAATTACTCAGGTGGTGTTCCAGGTCGTTGGCACGCATCGCCTCGAACCCCACCTGTTCGGCATGTCGCCCAGCAAACAGCCGGTTGAGGTCCTGCTCGACGAAACGCTCGCCACGTCGCATGGCTTCGGGGTTACCGAACACCACCAGCAGCCGGGCCCGTGGTTGCAGGTCACCCCGTGCGATAGCCTGCAGCAACTCGTCAAGCAATTCGATCGGCGCCGTTTCGTTGCCATGGATACCTGCCGACAGCACCAGGTCCAGACCACAATCCTGAGCACCCACCAGACTAACTTCCAGCACGCCTTCGTCGAGCCAATGCAGGCGCACATGTTCGCCCAGCAGCTGGATTTTTTCCGTCGGTTCGCGACCGGCCAGGGTCAGTTCAAGCAGGCGGCCCAGGGCGAGCATAGGCAGTCTCCCTCAGTGGTTGCAGTCCGGCCCATGCACATGGTCACCTGCGTCGTCAGCGTCGATCGCTTCCATTTCCAGTTGCAGGCTGACCAGATTGGTGGCCTGTGGGCGCAGCAACAGGTTGGCGTACTCGGTATCGCCTTCCTCCACATCCACACCGATCAGTAACTGATCACCCACCGGCTGGATCCACACTTCCCGGCCCTGCCAGACCACGGCGAAGCGGCTGCAGGAGGTTTCCAGCTGGGTGCCGTCGGTATCTTCAAGAATCAGTTGCAGGCTCATAAACAGGCTCCGGGCGTTGCACCAGCAAAGCGGGCGAGCAGCGGCTCATTACGCTTCGGCCAGGCGAGATAAGTCAGTTGATTTGGAAAGGATAGACCGAACCCAGTTTAAGGATCTGCGTCAGTTCATCCAAGGCGTTGCGACTTTCGACAAGCAACTGCGGATCGGTCAGATCCGCTTCGCTGAGCTGGTCTCGATAATGGCGATCAACCCAGTCATTCAGCGTCGTGAACAGCTCGGGCGTCATGATCACGGCCGGATTGACCGCGCCCAACTCCTCCTCGCGCAAGGCCACACGCAGGCGCAGGCAGGCAGGTCCTCCGCCGTTCTGCATACTCTGCTTGAGGTCGAACACCTGCACTTCGCGGATTGCTCCCGACGAGCTGGTCAGTGTGTTGAGATACTGCCAGACCCGCTCGTTGTAGCGACACTCTTCCGGCACGATCAACAACATGCCGCCGTCGGCCCGGCTGAGCAACTGGCTGTTGAACAGGTAGGAGCGCACGGCGTCTTCCACGCCGACCAGCGCCTCTGGCACGCAGATCGCCTGCAACTCAGCACCACGCCGGGCCAGCTTGTCTGCCAACTCGGCCAGCACCCGCGGACTGTCGAGGAAAGCCTGCTGGTGATAAAACAGCACCGGGCCATTCCCCACCGCAATCACATCGTTGTGGAACACGCCCTGATCGATCACCGCCGGATTTTGTTGGGCATACACCACGCCAGCCTCATCCAGACCATGCAGACGGGCAATCGCCTGGCTGGCCTCCAGGGTCTGCCGCGCCGGATAACGCTGCGGTGCCGGGTAGCGCGCATCGAAGGCGCTGCGCCCAAAGACAAAGAACTCCACGCCGGGCTCACCATAGTCACGACACAGGCGGGTATGGTTGGCAGCGCCCTCGTCAGCAAACTGACTGGTATCGGGCAGCGCAGCGTGGTGGGCAAAATAGCGCGAATCAGCAAACATGGCGCGCAGTATGCGGCTGGTTGTCGGATGTTCGATGCTGCGATGGAACTTGCAGTTGAGATTGGCCGCGGTGAAGTGCACCCGGCCGTCGGCGGTATCGGCACTGGGGCTGACCGTACAGGCGTTGGCTGTCCACATGCAGGATGCCGAACTGACCGCAGCAAGCAGCGGCAGCGCCTGCTTCGCCGCCTGGTTGATCACGGCCGCGTCGCTACCCGTGAACCCCAGACGACGCAGGGTAGCCACATCCGGGCGCTCCTGCGGGGCGAACACCCCCTGCTTGAAGCCCATGTCCATCAGTGCCTTCATCTTCGCCAGGCCCTGCTTGGCGGCCTGACGAGGACTGGATAGCGTCTGACTGTTGTTCTGCGAGGCGACATTGCCGTAGGACAGGCCACCGTAGTTATGGGTCGGCCCGACCAGGCCGTCGAAGTTCATCTCGTAGGCAGGCATCAGAGGTTCACTCCCGGGGTCAGGCTGGCCGGCAGGCACAGCGTGGCACTTTCCAGCGATGCCACCGGATAGGCGCAATAGTCGGCGGCATAGTAGGCGCTCGGCCGGTGATTACCCGAGGCCCCCACCCCGCCAAACGGCGCACTGCTGGCCGCCCCGGTCAGCGGTTTGTTCCAGTTGACGATGCCGGCACGGCTCTCGATGAGGAACTGCTGGTAGCGCTCGGCGGCATCCGAGAGCAGGCCGGCCGCCAGGCCGTAACGGGTATTGTTGGCCTCAACGATGGCGGCATCGAAGCCGTCATAGCGGATCACCTGTAGCAGCGGACCGAAAAACTCCTCGTCGCTGCGCTCGGCGACCTGGGTCACGTCGAGAATACCGGGGGTCAGCAGCGCGGCATTCGGCACTGGCTGGATCATCTCCAGCAACACCTCGGCGCCCTTGTCGATCAGGTGACGCTGGGCCTTGAGCAGATGTTCGGCGGCAACCAGGGAAATCACCGAGCCCATGAACGGCGCCGGCTGCTCGTCGAAGGCGCCAACCTTGATCGTTGAACTGACCGCTACCAGACGCGCCAGCAGGGCATCGCCCCACTCGCCGAGCGGCACCAGCAGGCGCCGCGCACAGGTGCAGCGCTGGCCGGCGGAGATGAAAGCGGACTGGATGATGGTGTAAACGGCGGCATCGATGTCCTTGACCTCGTCCACCAGCAGCGGGTTGTTGCCCCCCATTTCCAACGCCAGGATCTTCTCCGGGCGACCGGCGAACTGGGCGTGCAGCAAGTTGCCGGTGCGGCTCGAGCCGGTGAAGAACAGGCCGTCGATGCCGGCACTGGCGGCCAGGGCCACGCCGGTTTCGCGGGCGCCTTGCAACAAATTGAGCACACCGGCCGGCAGGCCGGCCTCGATCCAGCACTTCACGGTCAGCTCGGCAACCTTGGGGGTCAGCTCGCTGGGTTTGAACAGGACCACGTTGCCGGCCAGCAACGCCGGCACGATGTGGCCGTTGGGCAAGTGGCCGGGGAAATTATACGGGCCGAACACCGCCACCACGCCATGCGGCTTGTGGCGCAGCATGGCCGTGGCGTCGCCCAGCGGGCCGCTCTTCTCACCGGTACGTTCGCGGTAGCTTTGAATGGAGATGGCGACCTTGTTGACCATGCTGGTCACCTCGGTGGCGGATTCCCAGAGCGGCTTGCCGGTCTCCTCGCCGATGGTGCGGGCCAACTCGTCACTGTGCGCCCTGAGTGTGGCGGCGAACTGTTCGAGAACGGCAATACGTTCCCCCAGCGGGCGGCGCGCCCATGCCGGGAAAGCTGCACGGGCAGCGGCGACGGCCTGCTCGACCTGCACGGCAGAGGCCGCCTGACCACGCCACACGGCTTCCTGGGTGAGCGGGTTGAGCGAATCTAAGGGTTCGCCCTGCCCGACCAGCCACTGACCATCGATGTAGTGCGTCGTCATGTCCTGTCTCCACGTGCCGAAAGCGGTACAGCACGCACCTGGCAGCCCGCACACAACTGCAGGCGCCGCGCGGTCTGCGCATCAACCACCAGGGTACCCGCCGCCTGGCGAGCCGCGGCTGCGGTGATCCGGCACTCCTCGCGCTTGCGGTTATGAATCAGATACGGGATAGCCTCGTCACCCGGCGTACCGATGGCCAGCAACAAGGTCTGGCTATCACGTACCGCACGAATCTTGTCGGTCTCCGCCTCGATGGCCGGCCCCGCATCGAAGATGTCGACATAACCCTGGTAACGGAAGCCTTCGGCCTGCAGCATGGCCAATGCCGGTTCGGTATCCGGATGCACACGTCCCAGGGTGGCGCGCGCCTCCGCGGAGAGAAAACAGGTATAGAGCGGAAACTTGGGCATCAACTCGGCGACGAAGGACTTGTTGCCCAGCCCGGTCAGGTAATCGGCGCGGGAGAAATCCATCTTGAAAAAGTGCCGGCCCAGGCTTTCCCAGAACGGCGAACGCCCCTTGTCATCGGAATTGCCGCGCATTTCGGCAATCACCTTATCGGCAAACAGCTCGCGGAACTCGGCGATGAACAGCAGACGTGCCTTGGACAGCAGGCGGCCATTGCAGCCATTGCGTTGCTCGCTCTGCAGGAACAACGAACACAGCTCCGAGTTACCGGTCAGGTCATTGGCGAGGAACAGCGTGGGAATTTCCCGATGAATCCCCAGCTCCTGCGAAGCGCTGACCGTCAGGCCTATACGGTAGTTGAACCAGGGCTCGCGCTTGCCCACCGCCCCGGCGATCGCGGAAATACCCACCACCCGACCGTCATCGGCCTCAAGCACGAACAGGTAGTCGGCGTCGGCCCGCTCGGCCTCGCCCCGAAAGGCGCGCTCGGCCCAGCTGATGCGGTGCTGCAGGCGCTCGGTATTGGCCGGCAGCGTAGTCAGGCCGGCACCTGTGCTGCTGGCCAGCTCGAGCAGCGCGGGAAGATCGGCGCTACGGACGGGACGAACGATCATGGATCCTCCGGATCAGCTATCGGCGACTGGCGACGCGCCGCGAATGGATATCAGACGGGCTGCTCGGCAGCCTTCACACGGCCACCAGGCGTACGCTGTCGCCTGCCGCCACCCCCAGGGCCTCGGCCATCGCCGGGGTCAGGCTGACCGGACGCCCCGGTGCCCAGTCCAGCTCAGCCACCAGGGCGCGGTAATCCTGCAACAGACCATTGCACAGCAAGTACGGACGGCAGGCATGGCCCGGCGCCGTCTCGCTGTCCACCCGCACGGCCGCGACACGACTCTGCGCAATCGAGCGAATCCCTGAAGTAGGCGCATGCAAGGTCGGCCCGCCATCGAAGATATCGATGTAGCGGTCGGTCTCGAAACCGTCACGCATGAGGATATCGAAGGTCACCTGGGCACGCGGGTGCACCTGGCCCATGGACTCCTGGGCGGCATCCGGCAGCAGCGGCACATAGATCGGATAGTGAGGCATCAGCTCAGCCAGGAAGGTGCGACTCTTCAGGCCACACAAGCGCTCGGCCTCGGTGTAGTTCATATCGAAGAAGTTGCGCCCCACCGCATCCCAGAACGGCGAGTCGCCGTGCTCGTCGCTGTAGCCAACGATCTCCACCACCAGCGCATCGGCAAAGCGTTCCGGGTGACTGGCCACGAACATCAGACGACCACGCGAAACCAGCTCGGCATAGGCGCTTTGCACCAGCGCTGCCTCAATGTAGAAGCTGGTCAGCAGGCTGTTGCCGGTCAGGTCATGACACAGCGACAGGGCATGGATCTTGTTGTGAATACCCAGCGAGCGCGAGGCATGCACAAAGGTCTCATTACGAAAACTGTAGAACGGTTCGGAATAGCCGGCCGAGGCGACGATCGCCGAGCAGCCGACCAGGCGGCCCTGCTCGGTATCTTCAAGCACGAAGAAATAACTTTCCTCGCCATTGAAACTGACCTCGGCGGCAAACGACGCCTCCGAGGCCACGATCTTCTCGCGCAGGCGCTCGTCGTCATCCGGCAGCGAGGTCACCCCCACCGGGCTGTCCGCCGCCAGGCGACGGACATCGGCCAGGTCGGCCAGTTGAGCAGGACGCAGGACGAGCATCGGCAAACTCCTTGAAAACAGCGGGCGCCAGGATCAAGCCTGGCTAAGGCGCGCCAGGGCACGCTCGAAACGGGCCAGGCCTTCATCGATATCGGCCTGCTCGATCACCAGGCTGGGCGCAAAGCGCACCACGTCCGGGCTAGCCTGCAACACCAGCAGCCCTTCTGCCACGGCGGCATCGAGAACCTGCTTGGCTTTACCCTGCCAGGCCGGATTGAGCACTGCACCAAGCAACAGCCCCAGGCCGCGCACCTCTTCGAACAGGCCATGACGCTGCCCCATGGCCTGCAAACGCTCGCGGAACTGCTCGCTGCGCGCCTTGACGCCGTCCAGCACCTGCGGCGTATTGACGATATCGATCACCGCTTCGCCGACCGCACAGGCCAGCGGGTTGCCCCCGTAGGTAGTGCCATGGGTACCGACGGCCAGATGCTTGGCCAGCTCGCTGGTGGTCAGCATGGCGGCGATCGGAAAACCACCACCCAGGCTTTTGGCACTGGACAGAATGTCCGGGGTCACACCGTAGTGCATGTAGGCAAACAACTCGCCACTACGTCCCATACCGCTTTGCACTTCATCGAAGACCAGTAGCGCATTGTGCTGATCGCACAGTGCGCGCGCGCCCTCCAGGTAGGCCCGTTCGGCCGGCAGCACGCCGCCCTCGCCCTGGATAGGCTCCAGCACCACAGCGCAGGTCTTCTCGGAAATAGCCGCCTTGAGTGCTTCCAGGTCGTTGTAAGGCACATGGGTGATGCCGCTGATCTTCGGCCCGAAGCCATCCGAATACTTGGGCTGCCCGCCGACGTTGACGGTAAACAGGGTACGTCCGTGGAAACTGTTGAATGCCGCAATGATCTCGTACTTGTCCTCACCGTAGCGGTCATGGGCTACACGCCGCGCCAGCTTGAAAGCGGCCTCATTGGCCTCGGCACCGCTGTTGCAAAAAAACACCCGCTCGGCAAAGGTCGCTTCGACCAGCTTGCGGGCCAGGCGCAGGGTCGGCTCGTTGGTGAACACGTTGGAAATATGCCAGAGCTGTTGGGCCTGCTCGGTCAGCGCCGCCACCAGCGCCGGGTGGCAATGCCCAAGCACGTTGACGGCGATACCGCCGGCAAAGTCGATCAGCTCGCGTCCACTCTGGTCCCACACGCGAGACCCCTGGCCGCGCACCGGCACGAAAGCGGCCGGGGCGTAGTTGGGCACCAGGTACTGGTCGAAATCAGCGCGGGCTACGGACACATGCTCAGCGGACATCAAGGATTCTCCTGCCGGTTAGGGCTAGCGATGAAAGGATTGTAGGGACTGCATGAGCCGGGGCATTGCCGCCAAGCGACAACTTGTTACAGCGGCAAACCGGCTTTTTTGCCAGCTTGCACGGATGCGACAGAAAGCTATGCAAAGGCGCAGTGTAAACCCTGTGCCGCCTGGCGCGCAGCGTTTGCCGGCACGGATCAGCCGCGTTCGCTGCCCGCAGCCTCGGCCTGGCTGGCACCACGACGCTGGTTGCGGTCCTCGCGCGGCGTAGCACCAAAGAAATTACGGTAGGCACTGGAGAAATGCGGCCCAGAGGAAAAGCCGCAGGACAGGCCGATCTGAATGATCGACTTGCTGGTCTGCATGAGCAGCTGGCGAGCCTTGTTCAAGCGCAGCTCCAGGTAATACTGACTGGGCACACGATTGAGGTATTGCTTGAAGATACGCTCCAGCTGACGACGCGATACGCAGACATGCTGGGCGATCTCGTCGGTGGTCAACGGCTCCTCGATATTCGCCTCCATCAACAGCACGGCCTGGGTCAGCTTGGGATGGCTCGAACCCAGCCGGTTCTGCAGCGGAATGCGCTGGCGCTCACCCCCTTCGCGAATACGTTCGACCACCAACTCCTCGCTGACCGCACCCGCCAGCTCGGCACCCTGGTCGCGCGCCAGCATGGCCAGCAACAGGTCCAGCACTGCCAGGCCGCCGCAGGCCGTGAAACGGTCACGATCCCAATCGAACAGGTGGCTGGTGGCAATGACCTTGGGGAAACGCTCGGCAAAATCATCCTGCCAGCGCCAATGCACGGCACAACGGTAACCATCCAGCAGCCCCAACTGGGCCAGTGCATAGACCCCGGCCGAGAACGCCCCGAGCAGCACGCCAGCCCGCACCTGCTGACGCAAACATTGGGCAAGTGCTGGCGAGACACCGGCGGGCGGCTCATCAGCCAGCAGGATGACGCGCCCACAACTCTCCAGACGCTCATCCCACAACTGCCCGGGCAACCCCCAGGCACCCTCGGCACAGGGTTCGGCCTGCATGAACAGCACTTCATAACTGAGCTGCGGCTGTACGCGACGCGCCGTCTGCAAGGCCTCTTCGGCCAAGGCCAGCGTGACCGGGCGGGTACCCGGCCAGTAGAGAAAAGCAATGCGGTGGGCGCTATGAGTCATGAGCAGGGTTATCGACCAGGGCGGGCCGGCGCGTTGAGCGACCGACGATAAAGGCCAGACGCCAGCTGCGCCCGCAGGGGCACAGACAAGGCAACACGCACAGTGTAGCCGCGCTTCACTTGAGACTGCCGGACAAAAACTGGCGCAAGCGCTCGGACTGCGGATTAGCCAGCACTTCCTTGGGGCAACCACGCTCCTCGACCAGCCCCTTATGGAGGAACACCAACTGGTTCGAAACTTCGCGGGCAAAGCCCATCTCGTGGGTTACCACCACCATGGTGCGGCCCTCCAGGGCCAGGTCCTGCATCACCCGGAGCACTTCGCCTACCAGCTCGGGGTCGAGTGCCGAGGTGGGCTCGTCAAACAACATCACCTCCGGCTCCATGGCCAGCGCCCGGGCAATCGCCACGCGCTGCTGCTCACCGCCACTCATGTGTGCCGGATAAGCCTCCTTGCGGTGGGCAACCCCCACCTTGGCCAGGTAGTACTCGGCTTTCTCGCGCGCCTCACGCTTGGCCATGCCCAGCACATGCACCGGGGCTTCCATGACGTTATCCAGCGCACTCATGTGCGACCACAGATTGAAATGCTGGAACACCATGGCCAGTCGCGAACGCATGCGCTGCAACTGGCGGGCATCCTCCGCATGCAACGCACCGTCCTTGCCGGCCTTGAGGCGCAATTGCTCGCCATTGAGCAAGATACGTCCGGCATGTGGCTGCTCGAGCAGGTTGATACAGCGCAGGAAGGTACTCTTGCCCGAGCCGCTGGAGCCGATGATGCTGATGACATCACCGGCACGCGCCGCCAGCGAGACGCCCTTGAGCACTTCGTTGCTGCCGTAGCGCTTGTGCAAATCGTCGACTTCTAGCTTGTACATGCCAGTCTCCCAACCCGCTCGCGGCAAGCGGCGGGCACAAAACAAAGATCAGATCAGTGCCGGCGCGGTGCCAGGTAGGCCAGCCAGCGCCGCTCGGCGAGCTTGAACAGGCGCACCAATACGAAGGTCAGCAGCAGATAGCAGAGCCCGGCGGTGATGAAGGCCTCGAACGGCAGGTAGTACTGCGCATTGAAGGTTCGCGCCGCACCGGTGATATCCATCAGCGTCACGATCGATGCCAGGCTGGTGGTATGCAGCATCATGATCACCTCATTGCTGTACTGCGGCAGCGCACGGCGCAAGGCCGAAGGCAACAGGATGCGCCGATACAGCAGGCCGGGCGACATGCCCATGGCCCGCGCCGCTTCGATTTCGCCATGCGCGGTGCTTTTCAGGCTACCGGCAAGGATCTCCGCGGTGTAGGCACTGGTATTGATGGCAAAGGCCAGACAGGCGCAGAAGGTGGCATCCGATAACCAGGGCCACAGCCAGCTCTCACGCACGCTGTGGAACTGCGCCAGGCCGTAATAGACCAGGAACAGCTGTACCAGCATCGGTGTGCCACGAATCACATAGGTATACAGCCAGGCCGGGAAATTCACCCAGGGCCGCCGCGATACACGCATCAGCGCCAACGGCACGGCCAGCAACAAGCCAACTGCCAGGGCAATCAGCAACAGCTTGAGGGTCACCAGAATGCCCTGGCCATACATCGGCAGGTTGGCCCAGACCAGGGCGATATCGAAACTCATCGCGGCGCCCTCACAGTTCGGCCAGCTTGACGCCGGCGCTGTAGCGCTTCTCGACGAAACGCAGTAAAAGCAGCGACACGCTGGTCAGCAGCAGGTAGAGCGCAGCCACGGCCAGAAAGAAGGTAAAAGGCTCGCGCGTCGCGTCAGCCGCATTCTTGGCACGAAACATCATGTCTTGCAGGCCAACCACCGACACCAGCGCGGTCGCCTTGGTCAGCACCAGCCAGTTATTGGTAAAGCCGGGGATCGCCAGGCGCACCATCTGCGGCACCAGAATGCGCAAGAACACCTGCAGGCGGCTCATGCCGTAGGCCAATCCGGCCTCGCCCTGCCCGGCGGCAATACCGAGAAAGGCGCCACGAAAGGTCTCAGACAGGTAGGCACCAAAGATGAACCCCAGGGTCAGCACGCCAGACCAGAACGGGTCGATATCGATGTAGTCCTCGTAGCCAACCAGTGGCGCCAGTTGGTTGACCAGCTGCTGCCCACCAAAAAAGATCAACAGGATCAGCACCAGATCGGGGATACCACGAATTACCGTGGCATACACCTCACCCAGCAGGGCAAGCCAGCGCAGCGGCGACAGACGCAGCGCAGCACCGAGCAGGCCAAGGGCAATGGCCACCAGCATAGACAGCAAGGCCAGTTGCAAGGTCAGCCAGGCACCTTCAAGAATGGTGGGCGCATAACCGTGAAGCATAAGTTGCGTTCCTCAAACGCCACGGGCGCGCACCGGCTCCCAGAGGCTCCGGCGCGCGCCCGTAGGCGGGTGATCACTGGCCGTAGATATCGTACTTGAAGTACTTGTCCTGAACCTGCTGATAAGTGCCATTGGCACGAATCTCGGCGATCGCCTTGTTGAAACGCTCAGCCAGCGCCCGGTCGCCCTTGCGCACGGCAATGCCGATGCCCAGACCGAAATAATCATGATCGGTGAAGTCAGGCCCCACCAGAGCAAAGCCCTTGCCGGCGTCAGTGGCCAGGAAGCCTTCGTCGATATTGACCACGTCAGCCAGGCTGGCATCCAAACGGCCGGCAGCCAGGTCGAGGAATACTTCGTTCTGCGAGCTGTAGCGAACAATCTGCGCGCCAGCCGGAGCAAAGCGCTCGGTGGCGAAGCGGTCGTACACCGAGGCACGCTGCACACCGATCTTCTTGCCATTGAGCGCTTGCGGCAACTCGCCCAGCGCGCTGCCCTCTTTCATCACCAGCTTGGCCGGGGTGTGGTAGTACTTGTCGGTAAAGTCCACCGACTTCAGGCGATCCTCGGTGATCGACAGGGAGGACAACACGGCGTCGAACTTGCGCACCTTGAGCGCCGGAATCAGCCCGTCGAACTCCTGCTCGATCCACTGGCACTTGGCCTGCATTTGCGCACACAGCGCATTGCCGATGTCATAGTCGAAACCACTGATCTGCCCTTGCGGGGTCTTGAAGGCAAAGGGCGGGAAAGCCGCCTCGATACCAATACGCAGCGGTTTCTCCGCCTGGGCCAGGCCGGCAAACAGCGACAGGGCAACGGCGCCCAGCACAGCGAGCTTATTCATCGTGGCAACTCCTGCGAAACAGTGGCAGCGCCAGGCCAGGCCTGCACCCTGCAAAAATGAGCGGAGACGGGCTGTCGGCGCGGGGAACACGGCGCCGGCGACGACCCGCCAGTAGGCCGGCATTCTAGCGACAGGTCGCAGTCCGATATTTCCTGAATGCGACAACTAATTACAGAACAACCTGCGCCAGCAGAACAGCGCCTTGACAGCGCAGCAAAAAAATGACCAACAAGACAGGAATAAAAATCTGTAAATCCTTTCAAGAACCGAGCCACACTGGCCATTACCAGCCTATCCAAGGCTTTCCATAATCTTCCAAAACCACTGCCAAAGCCTGGTGTGACAGCCGGTAGCGGCCCGGCTACGCTCGGTAACACCTCATGAGCCAACCGCCCGAACAACCGATTTAAATCGATAAAAGCACCAAAAAAAACCAACACCTCCCAGACATGCCCCCATTCAGGGCGCCTCTTGCCCTCACACGCCTATCCGGCGGAGCATTACGCCCAAGCCTTATCCGGGAGCCTGCTCATGCCCCTGCCCAGCCTGCTGCACCTGACACTACCGC
This sequence comes from Pseudomonas fluvialis, assembly GCF_002234375.1. Lineage (GTDB taxonomy): Bacteria > Pseudomonadota > Gammaproteobacteria > Pseudomonadales > Pseudomonadaceae > Aquipseudomonas > Aquipseudomonas fluvialis. The sequence goes on along the minus strand of NZ_NMQV01000039.1, from coordinate 14,374 downwards.
ATTGGCTACGTGACTACCTGGCCAGCCAGCCCAGCCACTGGCCAAGTGACGCACAACGCATGCAACTGGTGCTGGAACTGGCGCGGCGCAACATCGAGGCCGGTGACGGTCCTTTCGCCGCCGCCGTGTTCGACGCGCAAGGACGCCTGCTGGGCGCTGGCGTCAACCAGGTCACGCGCCAGCAACAATCGCTGGCGCACGCCGAAGTCCTGGCCATGGCCATGGCTGAGCAGCACCTGGGGGACTACCAGCTGACCAGGGTTGGCGCGCAACTGGTCAGCAGTGCCGAACCCTGCAGCATGTGCCTGGGCGCCCTGCATTGGGCGGGAATCAGCAGCCTGTTGTATGCCGCCAGCGATGCTGACGTACGCGCCATCGGCTTTGACGAAGGCGACAAACCCGCCCACTGGGCAAATCAGCTGCGCGAGCGCGGCATACAGGTGCGTGGCGGGCTGGCCGCCCAGCAGGCCCGCCAGTTGCTGCACTGCTATCGGCAACAGGGCGGCCCGCTCTACAACGGCAGCCATAAAGACAACGCCCCACGCGACTGAGTCGCGCAGGGCGCTGGGCATCCCGGCTTGTGACCGGAATGTGCCGGATCGCTTCGCGACGGGCCACCTGGGCAGCCCGCCACACGGATCAGGCGGCTTGCATCTGACGATGCGTTTCGACGAGCTGCTGCACCACGCCGGGATCGGCCAGCGTGGAGATGTCGCCGAGGGCATCGTATTCGGCGACGGCGATCTTGCGCAGAATACGGCGCATGATCTTGCCCGAGCGGGTCTTAGGCAGCCCTGGCGCCCACTGGATGACATCCGGCGTGGCGATGGGACCGATTTCCTTGCGCACCCAATTCTTCAGTTCCTGACGTAGCTGTTCGGAAGGCTCCTCGCCCGACGTCAGCGTCACGTACACATAAATGCCCTGCCCCTTGATGTCATGCGGCACGCCCACCACCGCTGCCTCGGCCACCTTGGGATGCGCAACCATGGCGCTCTCCACCTCGGCAGTGCCCATGCGGTGCCCGGAGACATTGAGCACGTCATCCACCCGCCCGGTGATCCAGTAGTAGCCGTCCTCATCGCGACGCGCACCATCGCCGGTGAAGTACATGCCCTTGAAGGTCTTGAAGTAGGTATCAACGAAACGATCATGATCGCCGAACAGCGTCCGCGCCTGCCCCGGCCAGGAATCGGTGATCACCAGATTACCCTCGGTGGCACCGTCCAGGATGTTGCCCAAGTTATCCACCAGCGCAGGCTGCACACCAAAGAACGGCCGTGCTGCGGAGCCTGGCTTGAGAGCATGTGCTCCCGGCAAGGGGCTCATCAGGCAGGCACCGGTTTCGGTCTGCCACCAGGTATCGACGATCGGGCAGCGCGAGCGCCCCACTGTCTCGTAGTACCACTGCCAGGCCTCCGGGTTGATCGGCTCACCCACCGAACCCAGCAGACGCAGACTGGAGCCATCCGCTCCTTCCACCGCCGCCTTGCCCTCGGCCATCATGGCGCGGATGGCGGTAGGTGCCGTGTAGAGGATGTTGACCTTGTGCTTGTCGATGATTTTCGCCACCCGGGTCACATCCGGGTAGTTGGGCACACCTTCGAACATCAGGGTGGTCGCGCCGTTGGCCAGCGGACCATAGACCAGGTAACTATGCCCGGTCACCCAACCAATATCGGCGGTACACCAGTAGACCTCGCCAGGGCGATAGTCGAACACTCGCTCATGAGTCAGTGCGGCATACAGCAGATAACCACCGGTGGTGTGCAGCACGCCCTTGGGCTTGCCCGTGCTGCCGGAGGTGTAAAGGATGAACAACGCTTCTTCCGCGCCCATTTCCTTGGGTGCGCAGACGCTACCCGCCACCTTCAACAGGTCGTCGTACCAGATGTCACGGTGCTGGTGCCACTTGATGTTGCCGCCCGTGCGCTTGACCACGATGATCTTTTGCACGCTGGCGGTTTCCGGGTTGGTCAGCGCCTCGTCGACGTTTTCCTTCAGGGGAATCTTCTTGCCGGCACGCAAGCCTTCGTCGGCGGTAATCACCACTTTGGACTTGCAGTCGATGATGCGTCCGGCCAGGGCTTCCGGCGAGAAACCACCAAACACCACCGAGTGGATCGCGCCGATACGCGCGCAGGCCAGCATGGCGACGACGGCCTGCGGAATCATCGGCATGTAGATGGTCACCACGTCACCGCGATGGATGTCCTGGCCACGCAAGGCGTTGGCCAGCTTGCAGACTTCCTCGTGCAGCTCGCGATAGGTGATATGCCGGTGCTCGGCCGGATCATCGCCCTCCCAGATGATCGCCAACTGGTCACCGCGAGTTTCCAGATGACGATCCAGGCAGTTGGCCGACACGTTCAGGGTGCCATCGGCGAACCACTTGATGTCCACATGATGGTCATCGAAGGTGGTCTGCTTGACCTTGCTGAACGGCTTGATCCAATCGAGCCGCTTGGCCTGCTCGCGCCAGAAACCATCGGGATTGATCACCGACTGCTGGTACATGGCCTTGTAGGTGGCTTCATCGGTAAAGGTATTGGCGGCGACTTCCGGGCGAACCGGATACAGGGTGGCGCTCATGACACGGAACCTCGAGACGTTGTTGTTTTTGTATGTCTACAGTTGTAGTCGGCAGCCTCGGTGCGGGCCATTCGACCATGGTCTTACCGTGAAAATAGCCGACTGGCGGCACAAAAAAAGCCGCCATGTCCGCCATCTTCGCCGCTGATTGCGACACTCCGGCAACACGGCGGCTATGCCGCAAAGGAGCAAACGGCAAGCAGTCAATCAACCCAGCGCGGCCAACTGGCCTAGCGCCTTGTCCAGCCCCTCCTGCTGCAACGGCTGGCCCAGGCTCTGCCCTTCGGCATGTACGAAATCAACCTGATGGATACCGATAAAGGCCAGCAACTGGCGCAGATAAGCCTCCTGCAGATCCTGCGGGCCACCGGCATAGATACCCCCGCGCGCAGTCAACACCACGGCCCGTTTGCCGCGCAGCAAGCCTTCCGGGCCATTGGCGCCGTAACGGAAGGTCACCCCGGCACGCAGCACGTGGTCGAACCAGGCCTTGAGGGTGCTGGGAATCATGAAGTTGTACATGGGCGCGGCAATAACCAGCACATCAGCCGCCAGCAACTCCTCAATCAGCCTGTCGGAGCGCTGCAGCGCCTGTTGCTGCGGAGTGCTGAGCTGGTCTGCCGGCTGCATCCAGGCCTGCAACAGATCGGCATCGAGATGCGGCACAGGTTGCGCAGCCAGATCTCGCCAGACCACCGTGTCAGCGGCATGCCGGGCCTGCCAGGCATCGACCAGGCGACGGGTCAACTGACGGGATACCGAACCTTCCTGGCGGGCACTGCTTTCAATGACGAGCATACGGGACATGGGCTTTTCTCCAGCGGTGGGGATGCGATAGAGAACAGGTTATCCCGCAAAAAAACGATTAAATAGCGCAATTAATCGCTTTTAAAGATCGATAAAATCGATTTAATCTTGAGCTAACGGCTTACAGGTCAACTGCACACGCAAACGCAGCACACTGCGCGTAAAGCGCACGCTGAAGTTGGCACTGGCCCCCGGCGCCAACTCGGCGCGCCGCACCTTGGGCGCTTCCGGACCGCTGCGAAAGCGCGCCTCGCACTGCGCGGCCTGGCCGCCATAGTTATAGAGCTGCAAACCTGCCAGGTTGTGATCGATGGCAATCACGCTGGCCGAAATTTCGCTACCGTTGAGCTGCTTCTCGATCTCTTTGGGAAAGGCTTGCGCCAGCAAGGGCATGAGCAGCAGCGCACAACAGATGATTCGTTTCATGGAGGGCCTCCAGCATCGGGGGCGCCCAGCTTAGGCCACAAGGGGGCAATGATGAAAGCGCCGCGCGTGACCCTGGAACAATGGCGCACCTTGCAAGCCGTGGTCGATCATGGCGGCTTTGCCCAGGCCGCTGAAGCCATCCACCGCTCGCAGTCCTCGGTCAGCTACACCGTGGCGCGCATGCAGGAGCAACTGGGCGTCCCGCTGCTGCGCATCGAGGGGCGCAAGGCGGTGCTCACTGAAGCCGGCGAGGTACTGCTGCGCCGCTCGCGCCAGCTGCTCCTGCAGGCCAAACAACTGGAAGACCTGGCCAGCAACATGGAACAGGGCTGGGAGGCTGAAGTACGCCTGGTGGTCGATGCCGCCTACCCCACCGAACGCCTGCTGCGTGCCCTGGCAGCTTTCATGCCGCAAAGCCGCGGCTGCCGGGTACGCCTGCGCGAAGAAGTACTCTCCGGCGTCGAGGAAGTCCTGCTCGACGGCACTGCCGACCTGGCGATCAGCAGCCTGAGCATCGTCGGCTACCTGGGCCATGAACTGGGCGAAGTGGAGTTCATCGCCGTGGCTCACCCCGCCCATGCCCTGCACCAGATGCAGCGGCAACTCACCCTGGAAGACCTGCAGAGCCAGCTGCAGGTGGTGATTCGCGACTCCGGCCAGCAACGCCCGCGCGATGTCGGCTGGCTGGGTGCCGAGCAACGCTGGACGGTCAGCAGCCTGAGTACGGCGGTAACCTTCGTCGCCAATGGCCTGGGCTTTGCCTGGCTGCCCCGGCACCTGATGCAGCGTGAGCTGGAAGAAGGTCGACTCAAGCCGCTTCCGCTGGCCAGCGGTATGCGCAAGCGTCCACGTTTCAACCTGTACTGCCACAAGGACAAGCCATTGGGCCCGGCCAGCCAGATTCTGGTCGAGCTGATCAAGACCTTCGATGCCCTGCCGCTGGATGCCGCATTTGCCGCGCCCGCGGCCCTCACCGCAAAGGAACCTGCCGATGTCTGAGTTCAAACAGGGCGACTGCCGCCTGCACTACGAAATCCATGGCCGCGGCCAGCCCGTGCTACTGGTACACGGCCTGGGCTCCAGCACACGCGACTGGGAATACCAGCTACCGGTACTCAAGCAACACTTCCAGGTCATCAGTCTCGACCTGCGCGGCCATGGCCGCTCCGACAAGCCCCGCGAGCGTTACAGCATTGCCGGCTTTGCCGAAGACGTCGGCGCGCTGATCCGCCACCTAGAGCTTCCGCCGGTACACCTGGTGGGCATCAGCATGGGCGGCATGGTCGGCTTCCAGTTGGCCGTCGACCAACCGCAGCTGCTACGCAGCCTCACCGTGGTCAACAGCGGCCCGGAGGTCAAGGCGCACAGCCTGCGTGACTGGCTGGAAATCGCCAAGCGCTGGAGCCTGTCGCGCCTGCTGAGCATGGAACAAATCGCCAACGGGCTGGGCCGCCTGCTGTTCCCCAAGGCCGAACAACAGGCTCTGCGCGAGAAAATCCAGCAACGCTGGCCGGAAAATGACAAGCGCGCCTACCTGAGCGCCCTCGATGCGATCATCGGCTGGAGTGTGCGCGAACACCTGGGGCGCATCAGCTGCCCGTGCCTGGTGGTCAGTGCCGACCGCGACTACACGTCAGTGGCGAGCAAACAGGCTTATGTGCAACAGTTGCCCCATGGCCGGCTGGTGGTCATCGAAGACTCACGCCACGCCACGCCCATGGATCAACCCGAGGCCTTCAACCAGTGCCTGCTGGCCTTTCTCCATGAACTCGATTCCCCCACCACCAAGAAGGACTGATCATGCTCAAACGTCTGTTGCTCGCCACCTGCGCCCTGGTTTTCAGCGCCCAACTGCTGGCTGCCGACAATCCGCGCGTGCTGCTTACCACCAGCATGGGCGAGATCGAACTGGAACTGGATGCCGGCAAGGCACCGATCAGCGTGGAAAACTTCCTGGCCTATGTCGAAGACGGCCACTACGACGGCACGCAATTCCATCGCGTAATTCCCGACTTCATGATTCAGGGGGGTGGTTTTGACAAGGACATGCAGCAAAAGCGCACCCGCGCACCGATCCGCAACGAAGCCAACAATGGCCTGAAGAACCTGCGCGGCAGCATCGCCATGGCCCGCACCCAGGCTGTCGACTCGGCCACCAGCCAGTTCTTCATCAACCACGCCGATAACGCCTTCCTCGACAATGGCGCACGCGACTTTGGCTACGCGGTGTTCGGCAAGGTGGTCAAGGGCATGGAGGTGGTCGACGCCATCGCCAAGGTGCCCACCGGCATGTATGGCATGCACCAGAACGTGCCACAAGAACCGGTACTGATCATCAGCGCCAAACGCCTGTAACAGCCAACAAAAAGCCCCGCACGGCACACACCGGGCGGGGCTTTTTGTTGGCTTGTCACATCAGGTACGCGGCAGGGTAACGCCAGTCTGTCCCTGGTACTTGCCGCCGCGATCCTTGTAGGACACTTCGCAGGGCTCGTCCGACTGCAGGAAGAGCATCTGCGCCACGCCCTCGTTGGCATAGATCTTCGCCGGCAGCGTGGTGGTATTGGAAAACTCCAGGGTCACATGCCCCTCCCACTCCGGCTCCAGCGGCGTCACATTGACGATGATGCCGCAGCGTGCATAGGTGCTCTTGCCCAGGCAGATGGTCAGCACATCGCGTGGAATACGGAAATACTCGACGGTGCGCGCCAGGGCGAAGGAGTTCGGCGGAATGATGCACACCGGACCTTTGACATCGACAAAGCTCTTCTCATCGAAGTTCTTCGGGTCCACGGTGGCCGAGTGGATATTGGTGAACACCTTGAACTCGTCGGCGCAGCGCACATCGTAGCCGTAGCTGGACACGCCGTAGGAGATCAGGCGCTCACTGCCTTCGGTACGCACCTGGCGCTCGACGAAGGGTTCGATCATGCCGTGTTCCTGCGCCATGCGGCGAATCCACTTGTCCGATTTGATGCTCATGGCGGGCGTCCTGAGAAGCTGGATAAAAAGAGAAAACAGCGCGCATCTTAACGGGCTGGCGCCACCGGTCAATCCGCCAGCGCCAGCAGCCTCTGGAAATAAAGCGAAGTTTCCCTGGCTTAATGACCGCAAAGGGGCTACTGTGGCGGCCTGTTTGCATTGTGTCACCGTGAATCGCTACCTGATCGCTGGATCCGACGACTCCTTTTGCTCGCTGCACTCAGTCCATGTCCGGGCCGTTCCGGAGATGGAATACCCATCGTCTCAAGGAGATACATCATGTCCAATCGTCAAACTGGCGTAGTCAAGTGGTTCAACGATGAGAAAGGCTTCGGCTTCATCACCCCGCAATCCGGTGACGACCTGTTCGTGCACTTCAAAGCCATCCAAGGCGACGGCTTCAAGAGCCTGAAAGAAGGTCAGAACGTGTCTTTCGTCGCTACTCGCGGCCAGAAAGGCATGCAGGCCGAGGAAGTTCAGGTTATCTGAACCCCTCCGCACTGAAAAAACCCGCTTCGGCGGGTTTTTTTATGCGCGCCGAAAAGCCTTCCCGCAAAAGCGCCAGAGCTTGATCCATGTCAAAGGGCTAGCGCCAGAAAATAAACACCATACTTTTTGCATGGTTTTTAGCCGGCAACAACAACAATAAATGACATGGAAGCACGCACTATGGGTTTTGAAATCAGTTGGTCCAGCGAGTTCGAGACGGGCATCGATATCATCGACCAGCAACACAGACGCCTGTTCGACTACTTTGCCGAGATCGAAGCGGCCATTGCCGCCGAAGCCAGTGAACAGGTCAGCCTGATCGTACGCGGGCTGATCGACTACGCGATTTCCCACAACACCTTCGAAGAGTCACTGATGGAAAAGGCCGGCTACGCCATGCTGGCAGCTCACCGACAAGTGCATGAGGCCTTCCGTGAACGTGCCAACAACTATGCAGTGCGGCTTGATCAGGGCGCGGATCCGATGCGCGTGGCACGCGAGCTACGCGTAGACATCGGTCTATGGCTGATCAATCACATCAAGCGCGAAGACCAGCACTATGTGCCGTGCGTGAAAAAAAGCCTGGACCAGGGCTTTGTCTCACGCATGCTCGGCAAGTTCTTCGGCTAAGCAGGCGGCACAGGCCGCCTATGCCCATCAGTCATCACTGACACTGATGCTCGGCACCCCCGCCTGACTCAACTGGCTCAGGCGGGCACCGACGGTACGCGCCATCTGCTGGTAGAGCATGGCGATCTGGCTTTCCGGATCGGCGATGGTGGTCGGTCGGCCGCCATCGCATTGCATACGAATGGCCATCGACAAAGGCAGTGACGCCAGCAGGTCGACAGCATACTGCGCGGCCAGTTTCTCGCCGCCGCCTTCACCGAACAGATGCTCGGCATGCCCGCAGTTACTGCAGATATGCACCGCCATGTTTTCCACAACACCCAATACCGGAATATGTACCTTGCGGAACATCTCGATGCCTTTGCGGGCATCCAGAAGGGCTATGTCCTGGGGCGTGGTCACAATCACGCTACCGCTAACCGGCACTTTCTGCGCCAGGGTCAGCTGAATATCGCCGGTACCCGGCGGCATATCGACGACCAGGTAGTCCAGCTCGTCCCAGGCTGTCTGGGTAATCAATTGAATCAGCGCCCCGGACACCATCGGCCCACGCCAGACCATCGGCGTGTTGTCATCCGCCAGAAAGGCCATGGACATCACCTGAACGCCATGCGCCTGCAACGGCACGAAGTACTTCTGCTCACGCACCTGCGGGCGAGTACCCTCAGCAATGCCGAACATCAAGCCCTGGCTGGGGCCATAGATGTCCGCATCGAGCATACCTACCCGCGCCCCTTCACGCGCCAGGGCCAGCGCCAGGTTGGCTGCCGTGGTGGACTTGCCCACCCCGCCCTTGCCCGAAGCCACTGCGATGATGTTTTTCACTCCAGCCAGTGCCGGCACCTGGCCTGCTCCAGCATGCGCAGCAATCTGCACATCGACCTGCACCTGCGCCGCACTCACTCCCGGCAGATTCTCCAGGGCCATTTGCAACATTTGCGCCCAGCCACTCTTGAATAGCCCGGCGGCATAGCCAAGTTCCAGGCGCACGCTCAGCCGTTCGCCCTGGATATCGACCTCACGCAGACAGCCGGCAGAGACGGGGTCCTGATTGAGATGAGGATCGGTGAACTGACGCAGGCAGGCTTCGACCGCTTGGCGGGTAACGGCGCTCATGGGGCAACTCCAAAAGACTGAGCAAAACAGGCGGGCATCATACCAGCAGCGCGCGCCACAGCGAGCGCACGGCGGGTGGCTTGCAACTGGCGGCTGCTTTATAGTGCCCGACTTCCTTTGTAACACCCGATGGCCCGCTCACCATGTCCGAAGCCCGCAAGATTCTCGTTACCAGCGCCCTGCCCTACGCCAATGGCTCCATTCACCTGGGCCACATGCTCGAGTACATCCAGACCGACATGTGGGTGCGTTTCCAGAAACTGCGCGGCAACCAGTGCACCTACGTCTGCGCCGACGACGCCCACGGTTCGGCGATCATGCTGCGCGCCGAGAAGGAAGGGATTACCCCGGAACAGCTGATCGCCAACGTGCAGGCCGAGCACAGCGCCGACTTCGCCGACTTCCTGGTCGACTTCGACAACTACCACTCGACCCACGCCGAAGAAAACCGCGAGCTGGCCTCGGGCATCTACCTGGCGTTGCGCGACAAGGGCCACATCGCCACCCGTTCGGTAACCCAGTATTTCGACCCCGAGAAGGGCATGTTCCTCGCCGACCGCTTCATCAAGGGCACCTGCCCCAAGTGCGCAGCCGAGGACCAGTACGGCGACAACTGCGAGAAGTGTGGCGCCACCTACGCGCCGACCGACCTGAAGAACCCACGCTCGGCCATTTCCGGCGCCGTGCCGGTGCTCAAGGAATCCAAGCACTTCTTCTTCAAGCTGCCCGACTTCGAAGCCATGCTGAAAAGCTGGACGCGCAGCGGCACCCTGCAGGATGCCGTGGCCAACAAGATCGCCGAATGGCTGGATGGTGGCCTGCAGGAGTGGGACATCTCCCGCGACGCGCCCTACTTCGGCTTCGAGATTCCCGATGAGCCGGGCAAGTACTTCTATGTCTGGCTGGACGCCCCGGTCGGCTACATGGCCAGCTTCAAGAACCTCTGCGCCAAGCGCCCGGAGCTGGATTTCGACGCTTACTGGGCCCCGGACTCCACCGCCGAGCTGTACCACTTCATCGGCAAGGATATCGTCAACTTCCACGCCCTGTTCTGGCCGGCCATGCTCGAAGGCGCCGGCTACCGCAAGCCCACCGCGGTCAACGTGCACGGCTACCTGACCGTCAACGGCCAGAAGATGTCCAAGTCGCGCGGCACCTTCATCAAGGCGCGCACCTATCTGGATCACCTGAACCCGGAATACCTGCGTTACTACTACGCCAGCAAGCTGGGCCGCAGCGTCGATGACCTCGACCTCAACCTCGAGGACTTCGTGCAGAAGGTCAATGCTGACCTGGTCGGCAAGGTGGTCAACATCGCCAGCCGCTGCGCCGGTTTTATCCACAAGGGCAATAACGGCGTACTGGTCAGCGCCAATCCCGAGCCGGAACTGTGGGACGCCTTCCAGGCCGCCGCGCCGAGCATTGCCGACGCCTACGAGGCCCGCGACTTCGCCCGCGCCATGCGCGAAATCATGGCCCTGGCCGACCGCGCCAATGCCTGGATCGCCGACAAGGCGCCGTGGTCACTGAACAAGGTGGAAGGCAAGCAGGCCGAAGTGCAGGAAATCTGCGCCCTGGGCGTCAACCTGTTCCGCCAGCTGGTGATCATGCTGAAACCCGTGCTACCCAAGCTGGCTGCCGATGCCGAGGCCTTCCTCAATGTAGCGCCACTGAGCTGGGCCGATCTGGCCACGCCGCTGGCCAACCACCAACTGAATCCGTTCAACCCGCTGCTGACCCGCATCGAGCCGGCAAAAATCGACGCCATGATCGAAGCCTCCAAGGAAGACCTCGCCGCCGAGAACGCCGCACCGGCCGCCGCCGGCAATGGCGAACTGAGCAAGGACCCGCTGGCCGCCGAGATCAACTTCGACGCCTTTGCCGCCGTCGACCTGCGCATCGCGCTGATCGAGAAGTGCGAGTTCGTCGAAGGCGCCGACAAACTGCTGCGCCTGACCCTGGATATCGGCGACGCCAAGCGCAACGTGTTCAGCGGCATCAAGAGCGCCTACCCGAACCCGAGCGAGCTGGAAGGCCGCCTGACCCTGTACGTGGCCAACCTGGCCCCGCGCAAGATGAAGTTCGGCATCAGCGAAGGCATGGTGCTGGCCGCCGGCCCCGGCGGCAGCGAAATCTACCTGCTCAGCCCGGACAGCGGCGCCAAGCCGGGACAACGGGTCAAATAGCTACGCCGCGGGCAGCAGGCGCAAGCGATGCCATGCCACGGGCGGGCAGTCACTTGCAGCTTGCAGCACATGGCGGCTTCTCCAGATAATAAGCCGCCTAATTTTCTCCCCCAGGCCCATCTGCGATGCTCTTTTGCATGAGGCACAGCGCATGACCGAACTCGCCCTGATCATGGTGAGCGCCATTCTGGTGAACAACTTCGTACTGGTGCAGTTCCTCGGCCTGTGCCCGTTCATGGGCGTATCGAAGAAGATCGAGACCGCGCTTGGTTTGTCGCTGGCCACCACCTTCGTGCTGACCCTGGCGGCCATCTGCAGCTATCTGCTGCAGCACTATGTGCTCAAGCCGCTGGACCTGGAATACCTGCGCACCATGAGTTTCATTCTGGTCATTGCCGTGGTGGTGCAGTTCACCGAGATGGTGGTGCAAAAGACCAGTCCGTTGCTGTATCGGGTGCTGGGCATCTTCCTGCCGCTGATCACCACCAACTGCATCGTTCTGGGGGTGGCCTTGCTTAATGCCAACCGCAGCGAATACACCTTCCTCAGCGCCAGCCTCAACGGTTTTGCCGCCGGCCTGGGCTTCTCTCTGGTGCTAGTGCTGTTCGCAGCGCTGCGTGAGCGTATCGCCATTGCCGATGTGCCCAAGCCCTTCCAGGGCGCCTCCATCGGCATGATCACCGCCGGCCTGATGTCACTGGCCTTCATGGGCTTTGCCGGGTTGATCAAGCTATGAGCCTGGTGCTGATTGCCGTTGCGGCACTGCTTGTCCTGTGTCTGCTGGCCGGCGCCATCCTCGGTTTCGCCGCGGTACGTTTCAAGGTAGAGGGCGACCCCATCGCCGAGCAGATCAATGCCCTGCTACCACAAACCCAGTGCGGCCAATGTGGCTACCCTGGCTGCAAGCCCTACGCCGAGGCCATCGCCAACGGCGACAAGATCAATAAATGCCCACCCGGCGGTGAAGCGACCATCCAGGCGCTGGCCGACCTGCTCGACGTGGAAGCCGAGCCCCTGGACGCTGCCGAAGGTGAAAAACCGCCCATGGTGGCCTTCATTCGCGAGGCCGAGTGCATCGGCTGTACCAAGTGCATCCAGGCCTGCCCGGTAGATGCCATCGTCGGTGCCGCGCGACAGATGCACACAGTGATCAGCAGTGAATGCACCGGCTGCGACCTCTGCGTGGAGCCTTGCCCGGTGGATTGCATCGATATGATCCCGCTTGGCCAGTCGCTGCAAGGCTGGAAATGGAGCCTGCCACTGGCTCCCGGCCAACTGATCGCCACCGACCGGGAGCATGCTGCATGAATGCCGAACTGCGTATCTGGGATATTCCCGGCGGCATCCATCCGCCGGAACAGAAGGCACTGTCCAACCGCACACCGATCATCGCCGCGCCCCTGCCGGCCCGCCTGATTGTGCCGCTCACCCAGCATATTGGTGCGCCCGCCGAGCCGTGCGTACAGGTTGGCGAACAGGTACTCAAAGGCCAGTTGATCGCCGCCGCCAACGGCCTGATCAGCGCGGCCGTACACGCTCCCAGCTCCGGCACCGTAAGCTTCATCGGCGAGCAACCCTATCCGCATGTATCGGGCTTCAGTGCGCCGGCCATCGTCATCGATACCGACGGCCAGGACACCTGGTGCGAGCTAGAACCCTGTGCCGACTACCGGCACCTCTCGGCCAGCGAGCTGTTGGAGAAAATCCGCCAGGCCGGCATCAGTGGCCTGGGTGGCGCCGGCTTCCCCAGCGCGGCCAAGCTCACCGCGCGCCCCTCGCAGAAGATCCACACGCTGATCATCAACGGCACCGAATGCGAGCCGTACATCACCGCTGACGATGTACTGATGCGCGAACGCGCCAGCGAGCTGGTCTCCGGTATCGACATCCTGGTGCAACTGATCCAGCCCAACCAGGTGCTGATTGGTGTCGAGGACAACAAGCCTGAAGCCATTGCCGCACTGCGTCAGGCCCTGCAGCAACGCAGCTACACGCTCAAGGTATTCCCCACCAAGTATCCCTCGGGTGGCGAGAAACAACTGATCCAGATCCTCACCGGCAAAGAAGTGCCATCCGGTGGCTTGCCTGCCGATATCGGCATGCTCTGCCAGAACGTCGGCACCTGTGTTGCCATCCATGATGCCGTGGTACTGGGCAAGCCGCTGATCTCGCGCGTCACCACCCTCACTGGCGAAGCGCTGACGCGCCCGGGCAATGTGCAGGCGCTGATCGGCACCCCGGTTGGCGAACTGCTGGCCTTTGCCGGTCTGGCAGAGCAGCGCCTCGACCGCCTGATCATGGGCGGGCCGATGATGGGCTTTAGCCTGCCCTCTCTGGATGTCCCGCTGATCAAGACCAGCAACTGCCTGCTGGCCGTCACCCGCGAGGAACTGCCGCCAGCGCCGCCCGCATTGCCGTGTATTCGTTGCGGCGAATGCGCCGACGCCTGTCCGGCCAGCCTGTTGCCGCAGCAACTGCATTTCTTTGCCCTCGGCCAACAGCATGAACAGCTCAAGGCACACAACCTGTTCGACTGCATCGAGTGTGGCGCCTGTGCCTATGTTTGCCCTTCGAGCATCCCGCTGGTGCAGTACTACCGCGCGGCCAAAGCGGAAATCCGCGAGCTGGAACAAAAGCAACTCAAGGCCGAACACTCCAAACAGCGCTTTGAGCAGCGTCAGGAACGCCTGCGCCGTGCCGAAGAGCAAAAGGAAGCCGAACGCCAGGCACGCGCAGAACGTGCAGCCAAGGCCAAGGCAGCCCAAGCCGCCAGCCCTGCACCGGCAGCCGAGACCACACCTGCCGATGAGCAACTCAAGCGCCTGAAGATTGCCGCGAGCATGGCTCAGGTGGCGTTGAAAAAAGCGGAAAAACAGCTGGCCATCCACGACACCGCCGAGCTGCAGAACCAGGTCAGCGAGCTACGCGCTGCGGCCCAGGCGGCCGAACAGGCCCTGCAGGCCGCCCAGGCCAGCACGCCCAGCACACCGCCAGCCGCTGCTCCCGCCGGCCAGGACGAGGCGCTGAAAAAAGCCAAGATCGAAGCCGCCATGCTCAAGGCCCAGCTACGCAAGCTGGAAAAACTCGACAGCCCCAGCAGCGAGCAGCAGGCCGAAATCGCCCAACTGCAACAGCAACTGGCCAGC
>NZ_NMQV01000038.1 GCF_002234375.1 Pseudomonas fluvialis | reverse complement strand
CGCTTGCCGCTTGCCGCTTGCAGCTTGCAGCTTGCAGCTTGCAGCTTTCAGTTAGAATCGCGCCCTGGCATTTTCAGGGCGTTTTCTTATGCGTATAGGTCATGGCTACGATGTGCATCGGTTTGGCGAGGGCGACTTCATTACCCTGGGCGGGGTGCGTATTCCCCACCGTTGCGGATTGATTGCCCATTCTGACGGCGATGTGCTGCTGCATGCCCTGAGCGATGCGCTGCTCGGTGCGGTGGCCCTCGGCGATATCGGCAAGCATTTCCCCGACAATGACCCGGCGTTCAAGGGCGCCGACAGCCGTGTGCTGCTGCGTCATGTGCTTGGCCTGGTCCAGGCCAAGGGCTACCGCGTCGGCAATGTCGATGCCACCATCGTAGCCCAGGCGCCGAAGATGGCCCCGCATATCGAGAACATGCGCCAGTGCATTGCCGAGGATCTGCAGGTCGCGCTGGATCAGGTCAACGTCAAGGCCACCACCACCGAACAGCTGGGTTTCACCGGGCGTGAGGAAGGCATTGCCGTGCATGCCGTGGCTCTGCTGGTGAGCGCATGAACGAGTTTCAGCTCCTCGGGCCGCGTGCCTATGGTGCAGCCTGTGGGCGGGCGCAACTTAAGGCCTGCGCCGAAGACTTTCAGGTTGATGAGGTGCTGGATATCCCGCTCAGCGGGCAGGGTGAGCACCTGTGGCTGTGGGTGGAGAAGCGTGGTCTGAATACCGAGGACGCTGCGCGACGTTTGGCGCGTGCCGCCGGTCTGCCGCTGCGCCTGGTCAGTTATGCCGGGCTGAAGGATCGCCAGGCGCTGACTCGTCAGTGGTTCAGCCTGCATCTGCCGGGTAAGGCTGATCCGCAGTTGCAGGATGCCGAGGGGCCGGCCTTGCGCATTCTCAGTCAGCAGCGACACAACCGTAAACTGCAGCGTGGCGCGCACGCCGCCAACGGTTTCACCCTGCGCCTGACGGCCCTGCAGGCTGATCACGACGCGCTTGACGAGCGTCTGCAGCAGATCGCTCGCCAGGGTATTCCCAACTACTACGGTGTGCAGCGTTTCGGTCACCAGGGCGGCAATCTGCACGAAGCGCGGCAGTACGCCGAGCGTGCTGAGCTGCCGGTGCAGCGCAACCTGCGCTCGCGGTTGTTGTCAGCGGCGCGCAGCTACCTGTTCAACCAGGCTCTGGCCGCGCGCGTTGCCGATGGCAGCTGGCAGCTGGCACAGCCGGGCGACCTGCTGGCCTTTACCGACAGCCGCAGCTTTTTTCTGGCGGGTGAAGCCGATTGCGCCGATGAGCGTCTGGCGCGACTCGATCTGCACCCTACCGGCCCGCTGTGGGGCGAGGGCAGTAGTAGCGCAGAGGGCGACATGCAGCTTCTGGAAGCACGGATTGCCCAGGCCGAACCTGCGCTGGTGGCCTGGCTGGCCAAGGCGGGCATGGCGCACGAACGGCGCATTCTGCGCCTCCCCATTGCGCGCCTGACGTGGCATTATCCAGCTCCTGACATCTTGCAACTGGCTTTCGTCCTGCCGGCCGGATGCTTCGCCACTGCCCTGGTGCGCGAGCTGGTCGATCTGCTACCGGCGGGGCAGACGGATACTCCATGCGAATTCTGATATCCAATGACGACGGCGCCATGGCGCCGGGCATCGCTGCGCTGCATGCGGCGCTGGCCGACCTGGGCGAGTGCGTCATCGTCGCGCCGCTGGAAGACAAGAGTGGCGCCAGCAGCTCGCTGACCCTGGACCGGCCGCTGCATCCCAGCACCCTGCCCAATGGCTACATTGCGCTGAACGGCACGCCCACCGACTGCGTGCACCTCGGGCTCAACGGCCTGCTGGAACAGACCCCGGACATGGTGGTGTCAGGTATCAACCTGGGCGCCAACCTGGGTGACGACGTGCTCTATTCCGGTACCGTGGCGGCAGCCCTGGAAGGGCGTTTCCTGAACAAGCCGGCGTTTGCCTTCTCGCTGGTCTCGCGGCAGCCCGACAACCTGGCTACGGCGGCACATTTCGCCCGTCTGCTGGTGGCGGCTCACGAACGGCTTGATCTGCCACCACGTACTGTCCTCAACGTCAACGTACCCAACTTGCCGCTGGAGAAGATCCGTGGTGTGCAACTGACCCGCCTGGGCCATCGTGCCCGTGCCGCCGCTCCGGTCAAGGTGGCCAATCCGCGTGGCAAGCTGGGCTACTGGATCTCGGTAGCCGGCGATGCCGAGGATGGTGGGGCCGGCACTGATTTCCATGCGGTCATGCAGGGCTATGTATCGATTACCCCGCTGCAGCTGGATCGTACCTTCCATGAGGCGTTCAGCGGTTTGGCCAATGGTCTGGAGGGGCTGTTCTGATGCGTGGGCATGATCACCTGCAGCGTCATGGCATCGGCATGACCTCGCAGCGCACGCGCGAGCGGCTGATTGAGCGCCTCTACGAGGAAGGCCTGAGCAATCCGCATGTGCTGGAAGTCATCCGGCGTACGCCGCGTCACCTGTTCGTCGACGAAGCCCTGGCGCATCGCGCCTATGAAGACACTGCCTTGCCGATCGGTCACAACCAGACCATTTCCCAGCCCTACATGGTCGGGCGGATGACCGAGTTGTTGCTGGCTGCCGGACCGCTCGACAAAGTGCTGGAGATCGGCACGGGCTCCGGTTATCAGACAGCGGTGCTGGCGCAGCTGGTCGAGCGGGTGTTCTCTGTCGAACGTATCCAGACTCTGCAGGACCGCGCCAAGGAACGCCTGGCCGAGTTGAATATTCGTAATGTGGTGTTCCGCTGGGGGGATGGCTGGGAAGGCTGGCCGGCGCTGGCGCCCTATAACGCCATCATCGTTACCGCAGCGGCCGCCGAGGTGCCGCAAGCGCTGCTGGAGCAGCTGGCGCCTGGTGGGCGCCTGGTGATTCCGGTAGGCGCAGGCGATGTGCAGGAGTTGCTGCTGATCACCCGTGAAGAACAGGGCTATACCCGCCATGTGCTGGATGCGGTGCGCTTCGTGCCGCTGCTCAATGGGCCGCTGGCCTGATCGTCAATGGAAGGAACCATGAAGCGTTATCTATTGCTGTTTCTCAAGGGTATGGCCATGGGGGCAGCGGACGTGGTGCCGGGTGTGTCCGGGGGTACCGTGGCGTTCATCACGGGAATTTACGATGAGCTGCTTAAGTCGCTGGCTCAATTGCCCAAGGCTGGCCTGTTGCTGCTGCGCGGGCGTGTACAGGAGGCCTGGCAAGAAGCCAATGCCACCTTCCTGCTGGTGTTGTTCGGCGGCATTCTGCTGAGCGTGTTGTCGCTGGCCAAGCTGATTACCTGGCTGCTGGTGAGCCAACCGATTGCCATCTGGTCGTTTTTCTTCGGATTGATCCTGGTGTCCACCTACCTGGTCGGGCGTGAGGTACAACGTTGGAACCTGACGCGCGTGGCCAGTTTTGTAGCGGGGGGAGCATTGGCCTGGTGGATCACCGTGGCCGCGCCGGTACAGTTGGAAGGCACGCCGTTGACTGTATTCCTGGCCGGGGCCGTGGCGATTTGCGCGATGATCCTGCCTGGGATTTCCGGCAGTTTTATTCTGGTCTTGCTGGGCCTTTATTCGCTGGTGCTGGGCGCTGTCAAAAACTTGCAGCTGGATATCTTGCTGCTTTTCGCCTCGGGTTGCGTGCTGGGCTTGTTGAGTTTTGCCCGGGTACTCAGCTGGCTTTTGCAGCACTGGCGCGACATGACCCTGGCTTTCCTGACTGGTCTGATGGTGGGTTCGTTGAACAAGGTTTGGCCGTGGAAGCAGACCTTGAGCTGGCGTACCGATAGCAGCGGTGTGTCGCAGCCGGTATTGCAGGAAAACCTCTGGCCGACTCAGTTCGCCTTGCAGTTCGACACTGATCCGCAGTTGCTGGCAGCCTTGCTGCTGGCGGCCGGTGGTATCACCTTGGTGCTGGGGCTGGAATGGTTGGCCAAGCGCCTAGCGCTGAGTGGCGAGAGAGACTGACGGGATTATGACGACAGCATTGATAGAGCATGCCTTTTCGCGACAGCTAGCCGTGCTTGGCCTGTGCAGCCTGCTGCTGGCCGGCTGTGCGGGCAAGCAAAGCGGGACTGTACAGGTGGTCGATCGCTCGCCAGGTCATGCCGCACAGAGTCGGCAACCCGTAACCCAGGGGCAGTATGTGGTGCAGCGTGGCGATACCCTGTATTCCATCGCTTTTCGTTTCGGCTGGGACTGGAAGGCCCTGGCGGCACGCAACCAGATCGCGCCTCCTTATCTGATTCGCCCTGGACAAGTCATTCGTTTCGATGGGCAACAGGCTGCGCCGCAAATCGTACGCACGGCGCCACCGGTCATCCCCAGGAATCCACCGGTAGTCAGCCAGCCGCCGAGTGCCGTACCGTCTGTGTCTGCCCCCGTGGTGGTTGCTCCGCCTCCCGCAAGCAAACCGCCGAGCCCACCGATAGCCCCTCCAAAGGTCGTAGGCGGGTGGGCCTGGCCGGCTAGTGGCGCGGTTCTCAGCCGTTTTGCCTCAAACGGCAGTTTGAATAAAGGAATTGATATCGCCGGTGAATTGGGCCAGCCTGTTTTGGCTGCTTCTGATGGCTCGGTGGTATACGCCGGCAGCGGTTTGCGCGGATATGGCGAACTGGTGATCATCAAGCACAACGATATCTACGTGAGCGCCTACGGACATAACCGTAGGCTCTTGGTGAAGGAGGGGCAAAGGGTCAAGGCCGGGCAAGCCATTGCTGAAATGGGTTCCACAGGAACCGACCGGGTGAAGCTGCACTTCGAGATTCGCCGCCAGGGCAAACCTGTAGACCCCTTGCAGTACCTGCCACGTCGTTGACCTTCAAGGTCTGCCAGATTCAACACACGCCAGCTATACGGGGTTAAGGGCGTGTCGATGCGGAGACAACCGCACAGATCCTAGCTTCACTTTTGCCACGCACGCAGGGGACGGGCCTGCCGCTGTCACGGAAGAGCAGCGCAGGCCGGTTGGATAACTCAGCATGGGGCAACAAACATGGCACTCAAAAAAATAAAAACGCCGGAGTTTGATGTTGACGACGATCTGCTTCTTCTCGAAGCGGAAGACGTCATGAGCGACAGCGAAGCATCGGGCAGCGAAGCCCCCGTATCCGTCAACAAGACACGGGCCACTGCCAGCAGTCAACACAAGTACATTGATTACAGCCGCGCATTGGATGCCACCCAGCTGTATCTCAATGAAATTGGCTTTTCCCCTCTGCTCAGCGCCCAGGAAGAAGTGCACTTCGCACGCCTGGCGCAGAAAGGCGATCCGGCCGGCCGCAAGCGCATGATTGAAAGCAACTTGCGCCTGGTGGTGAAAATTTCCCGGCGCTATATCAATCGTGGCTTATCGCTGCTCGACCTGATCGAGGAAGGCAACCTGGGCCTGATTCGTGCCGTGGAGAAGTTCGATCCCGAGCGGGGTTTCCGTTTCTCCACCTATGCCACCTGGTGGATTCGCCAGACCATAGAGCGCGCCATCATGAATCAGACGCGCACGATTCGCCTGCCTATCCATGTGGTCAAGGAACTAAATGTCTACCTGCGAGCCGCTCGTGAGCTGACGCAGAAGCTTGATCATGAGCCATCACCCGAAGAAATCGCCAACCTGTTGGAAAAACCGGTGGCGGAGGTCAAGCGTATGCTCGGGCTCAATGAGCGGGTGAGCTCGGTGGATGTATCGATCGGGCCGGACTCGGACAAGACGCTGCTCGATACCCTGACGGATGAGCGTCCCAGCGATCCCTGTGAGTTGCTGCAAGGGGATGATCTCAACGCCAGTATCGATCAATGGCTGGGCGAGCTGAGTGAGAAACAGCGCGATGTGGTGGTGCGTCGTTTCGGTTTGCGTGGTCATGAAAGTGCCACGCTAGAAGAGGTCGGGCGTGAAATTGGCCTGACGCGTGAGCGCGTCCGGCAGATCCAGGTCGAAGCGCTCAAACGTATGCGGGAAATCTTCGAGGCCAACGGCCTTTCCAGCGATGCACTATTCCAGTAGCGATCACCCTGCTGCTCGCTGAGCAGCAGGGCAAATAGCTGAAATTCCGGAAAAAAGTGCTGCGCAGGGCTTCGCCAATGGCGCGACTGCTGCTATCATGCGCGCCGTTCGGGAAGATGCCGGAGTGGTCGAACGGGACGGATTCGAAATCCGTTGTGTCAGCAATGGCACCTAGGGTTCAAATCCCTATCTTCCCGCCATATCGAAAAAAGCCTTATAAATCAACGGTTTATGAGGTAGCCGAAACGGCGATTTGTAGCAACGGTTTGTAGCGTTTTTTGTAGCGCAAGCCTGACCTACGAATCGCCGTTTTTCTTTGCCTTCTTGGGGCGTTCTGCCCTGTCCTATGCCAATCCATACCCTCTACCCTGAAAGGCCGTCCAAGGCGTTTCTAGTGGCTTATCCGTTCGCCTTGAGGATCGAGGTCGCCAAGCGGGCGAAGGCTCTGCATTCGCTCGGTTGGTGGCCGGTTTAGGAATGGGTGTAAGTGGGTGAGGATATGGTTTTCGCTAACGGAATGAGCAAGGAGAGACACCCGGTTCGGGTGCTATTATCTGATATAGGCTTTTGTCTCATTACAATAATATTAAGTTCTAGTCTGTAATCTATACCAAGTTGCTCTACTTACTCCTAATAATTCCCAAGGCTTGCCATTGGCTGTAGTTGTTGCTGGCCTGCCTCCTAGTTTTCCTCTAATAGCTTGAATCTCAGGTGTATGAGTTTTGGCGATGTAATCTTCAAAGGTTCCACGGTTGAAGTTTCTAAACGTCCATTTGGCTACGCTCTTGGCCGTGTGTTTGACTTCGGCAAGTTCCAAAGGGGTAGAAAATTGGCTGTTGTAGCCTGTTGCTCTATCCACGCAAGCGTTTAGCCATTGTTCATATTCAGGCCAGCCCTGACGGATTGCCTTATATGCCCAAGCTCTTAGTTTCTCGAATAGAGTGCAGTTCCTGCCTAGTCCATAGTCGGGGAGGAGCTTGCGCTTGTTCTGGTAGACAGAAAGGTCCAGGTAATCGGCTAGACCGTCCAATGTGTAGAGTTCTGGCTCCCACTGTTTGACGATCCAATGTGGATTCAATGGGTTTTTGCAGATAAGCCCTGAATAACCTATGTCAGCGTCGAGAAGATCTCGCATAGCGTTGTCGATAGCCCCAGCGTAGCGTAAAGGGGCTGTTTTACAGTCGATTGCGGTTCGGATAGGGGTATGTAAGCCGTAGAGCAAATGAGCGTGCCCATTGGCCGGATTTCGAGCGATTAGATTAGGTGGTGGTGCTCCTACCTGCTCCCAATGTAAGCCAGCGTCTCGACGATCTACGTCATAGACAAGCCATAGCTTATGGGTTGGGCCATTCGGTTGAATGTGGCGAGCAAGTGCGGCTTTTTCTTTTTTGTTTATTTTTAAGCCGTTTGATAAGTAGTCAGCGTGATACGGTCTTGCTGGTAATTTCTCGTTAAATAGGTCTAAGCATTCCATTGTATTCCTCTTCTGGTTAATGTTCAGAAAGAGAAAACTTCGGAAGTGGTCTTGACAATAATTTATTTGATGATTAAATGAATATTGTTGATGTTTCTGTTTATTCCACTGATTGCCACCTTGCCGGGTGGTTTTCTCTTTCTACTCTATTCAAGTTGCCATATTTTATAAGTTTGTCAAACTTGAATAGTAAAAAGCCCGCAATCAAGCGGGCTTTTGATTTGTCTTAGGATTAATCTTCGACGTAAAGGCTTCTAGTGATTCCAAATACAAGAACAGGACACCCGCCAGCGCCACCGCCAAGGATTCTTGGCTCCAGCTTGTCATAGTGTGTCGTAGAGTTTCCGTAGGAGCTGCCTTTCCCTAGTTCGTTGAAGATTTTCTGTAACTCAGTAGCCCGAGTGATTACCACTCCCACGCTAATGGCTTTTAAATCAAACAAAAGTCGGAAGTTGTTAAGGTCACGGTCATAGAATGGGTCTTTGTTGTTCCATTCAATTTCGATAGCAATTTTATTCTTGAAGCAATCGACTTTGTGCGTTGGGGTTTCTCTAACTACGCCGTCTACAATGGTGCTTGTCTGGAACTGCTTTTCTTGCCAACCTCTATCGTAGAGTTGCCCGTCGAGGGCATTTGCGATAGGTGATTTATTCTTGCCGGGTTCTAAGACTGCTGAGCGATATAGGCGGAAGTCAGTAAGGACTTCAATCAAGTCGTTCCATGAATCGCCCCGGCTTTTGTGGAGGCCTCAACTCTTGAGAAGATGAGGCCATGAGAAAGACTACGACCTACTCCCCCGAAGTCCGTGAACGTGCTGTGCGCATGGTTGG
>NZ_NMQV01000037.1 GCF_002234375.1 Pseudomonas fluvialis | reverse complement strand
CCCCCGAAGTCCGTGAACGTGCTGTGCGCATGGTTCTGGAACACCTGAACGACTACCCCTCCGAGTGGGCGGCCATTGAGGCCGGCGATTTTCAAGGTAGTTGTCGCGTGAGCGTGTCACGCTGCCTTTGATGTTTGCTGCAGTACCGCTTCCCGCTCCGGGTTCAGGCACACGATTGGTGCCAGCACCCAGTTCCTAATGTTGCCGCTCCAGCGCTCCGGGTGCCGTGCACGCGCCGCCTCGTACAGCTCGATACGCTTGCGCAGCAACTCTTCCGCCTGGCCAGTATGTCGCTGCGCCGGGGTCACGAACTTCAGGGCGCTGTGGCGATGTTCATGGTTGTACCAGGCCACGAAGCTGTTCACCCAGTTCCTGGCCTGCTCCAGCGTGTCGAAGGGCCGCTCCGGCCACAGCGGGCAGTACTTCGCCGTGCGGAACAAGGCCTCGGCATAGGCGTTGTCATTGCTCACCCGCGGGCGGCTGAACGAGGGCATCACACCCAGGTTCTGCATGGCCGCCAGCATGGTCGAGCCCTTCATCGCGCTGCCGTTGTCCGAGTGCAGTACCAGCGGCTGGCCTGCTCGCTGTTCACGTAGGCAGGCCAGGCGTAGCAGCTGGGCGGCCTGCTCGGCGCTTTCACTTTCATGCACCTCGTTGGCCACCAGCTTCCGGCTGTAGACGTCCTTGATCATGTACCAGTAGAAGTAACGGCCCTTGACCGTGGTCGGCAGCCAGGTGATGTCCCAGCACCACAGCTGGTTCGGGCCGTCGGCCACATGGGTCGTCAGCGCTCGTTTCACCGGTGGGCGGCTACGGCCGCGCGGATGCTGCTGTTCGGCGTCCTTCAGCAACCGGTAAAAGGTCGACTCCGAGGCCAGCCAGGTGCCCTGATCGGCCAGCCGCGCCACGATCTGCTGCGGCGGCAGGCTGGCAAGCTCGGGCTGATTGGCAACCTCCAGCACGCGGCGGCGCTCTTGCGGGGTCAGCTTGTTGGCCGGCTCAGCTCGCTGTGCCGAAGGACGCCGATCCTCCGGGCAGTGCTGCCAGCGCTGCAGGCTGCGCAGCGACAGGCCCAGTTCGGCGCAGGCCTGCGCCCGCCGCGCTCCCGCCGCCACGGCGTCCTCGATCAACTGCAGCGTTTCACGGCGATCCGGGGCGCTGATCATTCGTCCTCGTCCTTCCCCCAGAGCGCCTCGGCTTTTTTTCGCAACACCAGCAGAGCCGCGGTTTCTGCCAGCGCCGCATCCTTGCGCCGTAGTTCACGCTCCAGCTGCTTGATGCGCTTCTTCGCGGCCTTTTCCTCTTCGCGTTCGCGCCGGGTCTTGCTCGGCTGAGCCAGGCTGTTGGCCTGCTCGCAGGCTTCGCGCCAGGCGTTGATCTGCTCGACATACAGGCCTTTGCGCCGGCAGTACTCCGCCAGCTCAGCCGCATTGAGGCTGGCGCTTTCCAGCACCACCCGAAACTTGTCCTGGCTCGACCACTGGTCGGCCTGCTGTCCATCTCCCGGCACCACTGCTCCCGCTGCTCTGGCCTGTTTGCGCCAAGCATACAGGGTGGCATCAGTAATGCCTGTCGCTTCCACCAGCTCCGGCACCGTCCGGTTCAAGGGCGGCATCATCTGCCGCACCACCCACTCCCGATGCTCTATCGAATAACGCGCCACACGGCTCTCACTTCCGCCCACCGACCAAGACTCATCGAATCAACTCACACGACAACTATCCTGACGCGGCGGGAGGCCATTGCGCCGAAAATCGGCTGCGCAGCGCAAACCCTGCATGGCTGGATTCGCCGCCAGCCATCCCAGGCCGGTTAGCGCCCCGTTCATCCCCGCGAAGCACCCGAGCGCA
>NZ_NMQV01000036.1 GCF_002234375.1 Pseudomonas fluvialis | reverse complement strand
GAGGCCATTGCGCCGAAAATCGGCTGCGCAGCGCAAACCCTGCATGGCTGGATTCGCCGCCAGCAGACCGATGCCGGTCAGCGCCCTGGTCAGACCAGCGAAGAGCGCGAGCGCATAAAGGCTCTGGAGCGCGAGAACCGCGAGCTGCGCAAAGCCAACGAGATTCTGCGCCTGGCCAGTGCGTATTTTGCCCAGGCGGAGCTCGACCGCCGCACCAAGTCCTGAGGGCATTTGTCGATCAGCATCGTGACCGTCTCGGGGTCGAGTCGATCTGCCGTGTCTTGCAGATCGCCCCGTCCGGTTACCGCTGGCACGCGGCTCAGCAGCGCAACCCGGCATTACGTTGCTGCCGTGCTCGACGCGATGACGCATTGATCCTGGAAATCCAGCGTGTATGGGACACCAACATGCAGTGTTATGGCGCGATGAAGGTCTGGAAGCAGCTCCGGCGAGAAGGCACCGAGGTGGCCAGATGCACGGTGGAGCGGTTGATGCGTCGGGCTGGATTACAGGGCATCAGGCGCGGCCAGGTCATGCGAACAACGGTGGCCGGCGACAAGTCGCTCTGTCCGCTGGATCGTGTGCAGCGCCAGTTCCATGCCGACCGTCCAAATCAGCTGTGGGTGTCGGACTTCACGTACGTGTCGACCTGGCAGGGCTGGCTGTATGTGGCCTTCGTGATTGACGTGTTTGCGCGGCGGATCGTTGGCTGGCGAGTCAGTACCAGCATGAAGACCGACTTCGTGCTGGATGCTCTGGAGCAAGCCCTGTATGCCCGCCAGCCGCATTGCACGGGTGGTCTGATCCATCACAGCGACCGTGGCAGCCAGTATGTCTCGATCCGCTACACCGAGCGGCTGGCAGAGGCCGGTATTGAACCCTCGGTTGGCAGCAAGGGCGACAGCTACGACAACGCCTTGGCTGAGACTATCAACGGGCTGTACAAGGCCGAGCTGATTTACCGCCAGTCGTGGAAGAGCCGCGAGGCTGTTGAGATGGCGACCTTGAAATGGGTGCACTGGTACAACCACCAGCGCCTGTTGAGCTCAATCGGCTATATCCCGCCTGCGGAGGCTGAGGCAAACTTCCA
>NZ_NMQV01000035.1 GCF_002234375.1 Pseudomonas fluvialis | reverse complement strand
CTTAAGTGAACAGCATTACGACCATTGGTCGGGCTTTTTTATACGAGGCGCACTTACATGTTGGGGTAGTTCGGGCCGCCAGTGCCTTCCGGGGCTACCCAGGTGATGTTCTGTGCAGGATCCTTGATGTCACAGGTCTTGCAGTGCACACAGTTCTGCGCGTTGATCTGGAAGCGCTTGTTGCCGTCTTCCTGGGTGACCACTTCATAGACCCCGGCCGGGCAGTAACGTTGTGCCGGTTCGTCATAGAGCGGCAGGTTCTTGCTCAGCGGAATGCTCGGGTCGGTCAGCTTCAGGTGGCAGGGTTGTTCCTCTTCATGGTTGGTATTGGAGAGGAATACCGAGCTGAGCTTGTCGAAGCTGAGTTTGCCATCCGGTTTCGGGTAGTCGATCTTCGTGCATTCGGCAGCCGGCTTCAGGCAGGCATAGTCCGGCTTGTTGTCATGCAGGGTGAAGGGGATCTTGCCACCGAACCAGTTCTGGTCGATGTAGTTGAAGGCTCCGCCCAGCAGTGCGCCGAACTTGTGGATGGCCGGGCCGAAGTTGCGGCTGCGGAACAGTTCGTCGAACAGCCAGCTGCTCTTGAAGTTGTCGACGTAGCTAGTCAGCACATCACCGCCTTCCTTGCCTGCAAAGAGGGCTGCAGCAACCGCTTCCGCAGCCAGCATGCCAGATTTCATGGCGGTGTGGCTGCCCTTGATCTTGGCGAAGTTGAGGGTGCCGAGATCGCAACCGATCAATGCGCCGCCCGGGAACACCATCTTGGGCATCGAGTTGATGCCGCCTTTGCAGATGGCGCGTGCGCCATAGGCGACGCGCTTGCCGCCTTCCAGGTACTGCTTGATCACCGGGTGGTGCTTGTAGCGCTGGAATTCATCGAAGGGCGACAGGTGCGGGTTGGCATAGGACAGGTCGATGATCAGGCCAACGACTACCTGGTTGTTCTCCAGATGGTAGAGGAACGAACCACCGGTGTTTTCCTTGCCCATGATGTCCAGCGGCCAGCCGGCGGTGTGCACCACCAGGCCCTGCTCATGCTTGGCCGGGTCGATGTCCCAGATTTCCTTAATGCCAATGCCGTAATGCTGGGCGTCGGCTTCGCTGTCCAGGTTGTATTTCTTGATCAGCTGCTTGCCGATGTGGCCACGGCAGCCTTCGGCGAACAGCGTGTACTTGGCACGCAGTTCCATGCCCGGGGTGTAGTAGCCTTCCTTCGGGTGGCCTTCACGATCCACGCCCAGGTCGCCTGTGATGATGCCGCGCACCACGCCGTTCTCGTCGATCAGTGCTTCCTGAGCAGCGAAGCCCGGATAGATCTCGACGCCCAGGCCTTCGGCCTGCTGGGCCAGCCAGCGGCAAAGATTGCCCAGAGAGATGATGTAGTTGCCTTCGTTGTGCATGGTTTTCGGCACAAAGAGGTCTGGGATACGTGTGGCATTTTCTGCATTTTTGAGCAGGTAAATGTCGTCACGTTTGACTGAGGTGTTCAGCGGAGCGCCGAGCTCTTGCCAGTTGGGGAAGAGTTCGTTGAGCGCGCGTGGTTCGAAAACCGCACCGGAGAGAATGTGGGCGCCGACTTCGGAACCTTTCTCGACCACACAAACGCTGATTTCTTGGCCAGCGTCAGCGGCTTGCTGTTTCAGTCGGCATGCGGCGGAAAGACCGGCGGGGCCGGCGCCGACGATGACGACGTCGAATTCCATGTATTCGCGTTCCACAGTCTATCTCCTACTCGAGGCTCTTCGATATTTTATGATGTAGGCTAGGATCTATCCCGGATCAGAGCCGCAGCATTATATCTGCAGGCTGGGATAGCTCCAATACAAACGTTTGTTTGAATTTGCCAAAACCCTGTTAGCATCAGCCTTAGGCAGCCGATTGTGCCTATTTTGCCGTATTGACCCAGATAGGCGATACAGTCAAGATACGAACGGTTTTGCGCTCGCTCGCATGGGCTGACTATCGGTTCCGGCCGATCTGCATCACCCGCCAGGCACCGCCTGGGCGACATTCTTATTCACCGGAGAGTAACGAGGAATCCATGAAGGTTCTTGTAGCTGTCAAACGAGTGGTCGACTACAACGTCAAGGTTCGCGTCAAGGCGGACAACTCCGGCGTCGACCTCGCCAACGTCAAGATGTCGATGAACCCCTTCTGCGAAATCGCCGTGGAAGAAGCCGTACGCCTGAAAGAGAAGGGCGTTGCCAGCGAGATCGTAGTTGTGGCCGTTGGCCCGAATGCGGCTCAGGAGCAACTGCGTACCGCTCTGGCACTGGGTGCTGACCGCGCCATTCTGGTTGAGTCCAATGATGAACTGAACTCCCTGGCTGTGGCCAAGGTGCTCAAGGCCGTGGTTGAGAAAGAACAGCCGCAGCTGGTTATTCTTGGCAAGCAGGCGATTGACAGCGACAACAACCAGACCGGCCAGATGCTCGGTGCATTGACTGGCATGCCGCAAGGCACCTTTGCCTCCAAGGTTGAAGTGGCTGGTGACAAGGTTAACGTGACCCGCGAAATTGACGGCGGTCTGCAAACCGTTGCATTGAGCCTGCCGGCTATCGTGACCACCGACCTGCGCCTGAACGAGCCGCGCTACGCGTCGCTGCCGAACATCATGAAGGCCAAGAAAAAGCCGCTGGAGACTCTGACTCCCGATGCGCTGGGCGTTTCCACCGCCTCCACCGTCAAGACCCTCAAGGTTGAAGCGCCGGCTACCCGCAGCGCCGGCATCAAGGTCAAGTCCGTGGCTGAACTGGTCGAGAAACTGAAGAACGAGGCGAAGGTAATCTAAATGGCTATCCTGGTTATCGCTGAACACTCCAATGCTGCCCTGAGCGCCGCGACTCTCAATGTCGTGACTGCAGCCCAGAAGATCGGTGGCGACATTCACGTGCTGGTTGCCGGTGCTGGTTGCGCCGCTGCCGCCGAAGCAGCAGCCAAGGTTGCTGGCGTGAGCAAGGTGCTGGTAGCAGACGACGCTTCTTTGGCTCACCAACTGCCGGAAAACCTCGCACCGCTGGTTGCCGAATTGGGCAAGAGCTACAGCCACATCCTGGCTGCCGCCACCACCACCGGCAAGAACTTCCTGCCGCGCGTTGCCGCTGCTCTGGATGTTGATCAGATCTCCGAGATCATCGCCGTGGAAAGCGCGGATACCTTCAAGCGTCCGATCTATGCGGGTAATGCCATCGCTACCGTGCAGTCTTCGGCTGCCGTTAAGGTGATCACCGTACGTACCACCGGTTTTGATGCCGCCGCTGCTGAAGGTGGTTCTGCCGCCGTTGAAGCCGTGGCAGGCGCAGCTGATGCCGGCAAGTCGGCCTTCGTTGGTGAAGAGCTGGCCAAGTCGGATCGTCCGGAGCTGACCGCAGCGAAGATCGTCGTTTCCGGCGGTCGTGGTATGGGCAATGGTGACAACTTCAAGCACCTGTACGCGCTGGCCGACAAGCTGGGCGCTGCCGTTGGCGCTTCGCGCGCGGCCGTTGACGCCGGCTTCGTGCCGAACGACATGCAGGTCGGTCAGACCGGCAAAATCGTCGCGCCGCAGCTGTACATCGCGGTCGGCATCTCCGGTGCTATCCAGCACCTGGCTGGCATGAAAGACTCCAAGGTGATCGTGGCAATCAACAAGGACGAAGAGGCGCCGATCTTCCAGGTCGCCGACTACGGCCTGGTTGCTGATCTGTTCGAGGCTGTTCCGGAGCTGGAAAGCCTGGTCTGATCACCTCAGCTGCTGTATCAACAAGCCCGCCGCTATGGCGGGTTTGTTGTTTTTGCGCGGTGGGTTTTGTGCGCTGTGGGCAATGCGATGCGTTATGATCTTTGCTCTGGTCGCTGGCATTGCGTTGTTTGGGAGTCGGTATGCTGCGAAGCTTTTTATCGTGTGCGGGTGTCCTGTTTTTCTTGCTGGCGGGGCCTGCCTGGAGTGCTGGCAGCTGCGAACGTCTGGTAGCAACGGGGAATCCGGAGTATCCGCCATACCTGTGGCGCAATCCGGATAATCCGGCGCAGCTGATGGGCGCAAATGCCGAGCTGCTCAAGCGCATTGGTCGCGCTCTCGATATTGAAGTCGACGTTATCTACACCGGCTCCTGGGCGCGAGCTCAGGACGAGGCGCGTAGCGGGCGGGTAGACATGCTGGCCGGTGCGTTCGTGACGCAGGCGCGTGTTGAATATATGGACTACGTACACCCGCCGTTCCTGCATACCGACAGCGTGGTCTGGGTGCGGCGTGGCCAGGAGCTGTTCTACGCTGGCCGCCAGGATCTGCAGGGACTCAAGGGCGGTACCCTGGTCAATAACAGCTTTGGCGAGGATTTTGATCGGTATGCTCAGCAGCACTTGAGTATTGAGGTCGTACCGAGTATTGCCCAGGCGATGCGCAAGCTGCTGCTCGGGCGTACCGACTATGTGCTGTATGAGCAGTACCCCGGCACGGCCATTGCGCAGAGTCTGGGGTTTGCCGAGGAGCTGGACGTGTTGCAGCCGGCCATTTCCAGTGAGGGCCTGCACTTCACGCTTTCA
This sequence comes from Pseudomonas fluvialis, assembly GCF_002234375.1. GTDB lineage: Bacteria > Pseudomonadota > Gammaproteobacteria > Pseudomonadales > Pseudomonadaceae > Aquipseudomonas > Aquipseudomonas fluvialis. The sequence continues at coordinate 10,101 of NZ_NMQV01000035.1, read as the reverse complement.
CACAATTCGGCCTGCAATACCGCGCGCCTGCGCGGGCAGCTGGCGCGCAGCGTGATGGAATTGCGTGCCTCCGGTGTCGCCGAGCGCGTGCTGCAAGACAGCCTGGCGTTGTGGCAGTCCCAGCAGGTGCAGCAGGACTCGCTGTTGCTTGAATGAATCTGACTACGATGGGTGAACGACATGCGCATTGAAACAAAGGGGCTGCTCATGCTCGGCCTGTTGGCATTGCTGTCGGGCTGCGCTCATGATCCGGCCCCCCTTGAGCAACTGCGCTTGAGCGAGCAAGCCTTGCAGCAGGCGTATGACACGGGGGTGCCAGCCACTGCCCGCGCTCTGCAATCGGCTGAACAGAAGCTGGCGCGTGCGCGCAAGAATATGGCGGAAGAAGACTTCAAACGGGCGCGTGTCTTGGCTGAGCAGGCCGAGCTGGATGCGCGACTTGCGCAAGCACAACAACTGTCGGCGCAGAGTGAGGCTGAACTGGACGTCCTGTTGCTGCAGTTGCAGCGACTGCGCAAACAGCTGAGTGAGGTGAACTGATGCGTGTCCTGTTTTGCTCGATGGTGCTGCTGTTGGCCGGCTGTGCGAGTCCTCAGCATAGCGAGGAGGCTTTGGTGCCGGCCCGTGAGGCGTTCCAGCAGGTCAAAAGTGATCCGCAGGTTTTACAGTACGCGGCCAAGGATGTGCTGCGTGCCGGCGAGTCACTGGCGCGCGCCGAGCGCCTGGCAGGTTATTGGGGGAGTGCTGGCGATGTGCAGCATTTTGCCTATTTGAGCCAGGCTTACAGCGCTATTGCCCGCGAGCATACCCAGCAGGCCTTGAATCGCCAGCGTTTGCAGCGGTTGCAGGGTGAGCGCGAGCGACTGCAGTTGTCTTTGCGCGAGGCACGCCTGCTCAGCGTCCAGCAGCATAGTCAGTGGCTTGAGGATCAGGTGCTTAGCCTGCAGACGGAAGGTGGTGAGCGCGGCCTGGTATTGAGTTTTGCCGATATGGCTTTCGATACGGGGCGTGCTGAGCTGAAGGCGGTGGCGAGTCGTACCTTGTTGAAGATTGTCCAGCTGCTGCAGCTCAATCCGGCGCGTGTTGTAAGGGTCGAAGGCTATAGTGACAGCCTGGGTAACAAGGCGATGAATATGCAGTTGTCACAGCAGCGAGCGCAGGCGGTAGCTGATGCACTGGTTGACTTGGGCATCCGCCGCGAGCGTGTCGAGGTCGTGGGTTACGGCGAGGCTTATCCGTTGAGCGAAAATGCTTCGGCACGCGGACGGGCACAAAATCGACGGGTTGAGGTGGTGTTCTCCGATGAGCGCGGACGCCTGCCACCTGCACGGCCCTGATGCTTATGCAGGTGGCGGATTGCTTGCTTAGCGGTATTCGCAGAGATAGGCGGTATCTACGGCAACCTGCAGCTGGAATTTGCTGTCAGCGGGCACATTGAACTGACTGCCAGCTGCAAAGGTTTGCCACTGCTCGCTACCGGGCAGTTTGACGGTCAGCGCGCCGCTGACTACATGCATGACTTCCGCTTGGCTGGTGCCGAATTCGTATTCGCCAGGGGCCATGACGCCAATGGTGGCAGGGCCTTCATGCTGAGTGAAGGCGATGGATTTGACTGTGCCGCCGAAATACTCGTTGACCTTGAACATCTGGCATCCTCTTGGGGGTGGAAAAAGGAGCGCCAGTATGCCCAAGGCTCGCGTCAGCGTCACTAAGGCGTGCTCGTCTCGATATGGCCTGGTAGGCGGCAATAGTTGAGCAGGCGGGCGGTGTTGCGTGCATCGTCGAGTGCGCGGTGTTGTTGGCCGCAGAACTGTAGGCCGGCGTGTTGCAGGGCTCGCTTTAGGCCAACCTGTCTGCCTAGTCGCTGTTGCCTGGCATAGTGCTTTTTCAGATTGTGGTGCGGCAGATGCAGTAGGCTGCTTTGCGCATGCTCCTGGGAAGCTTGCAGATGCCACTGGCGGCGATCGTAGTCACCCCAGCTGCACCAGCCCAGTACTGTGCGCGTCTGGCTGGCCAGCCACTCGTCAAGCGCTTGGCTAGCCTGGGCAAAGCCTGCGGCGTTGTTCAGCTGATATTGTTCTATCTGCGTCAATTGTCTACAGAAGTCGGTCAGTTGCGGATGGCGAATGGGCCGTACGAAATGCTGCCACTGGCTGATTTCTTCGCCGCCGCAAGTTACCAGCACGGCACCAATCTCGATAATTTCCATCTCTTCCAGGGGCCAGCCACCCTCGTCGGTGGTGGCTTCCAGGTCAATGACCAGCCAGGCGGGCATCGCTCGCTCCTTGCGTGCTACAGGATGAAAGCTGGCAGTATGCGGGCCTTTCGAGGGCCTGCAAAGGCTTGCTACTGTGCGCGCTGGTGCATTCAAGGAGTATGGATATGAACGTGGCATTCATTGGCTTGGGGGTGATGGGCTATCCCATGGCGGGGCATTTGCAGCGCCAGGGGCATCGCGTCAGGGTGTACAACCGCACACCGGCCAAGGCTTTGCAGTGGTCTGCGGAGTATGCCGGTGACTGTGCCGATACGCCGCGCCAGGCAGCGCAGGGTGCCGAGTTGGTGATGTGTTGCGTGGGTAATGATGACGACTTGCGTCAAGTCTTGCTGGGCGAGCAGGGCGCTTTTTCCGGTATGTCGCCGGGATCCGTGCTGGTTGATCACACCACCGCTTCGGCTGACGTGGCGCGGGAGTTGGCGATACAGGCAGCCGAGCGTGAGTTGGGGTTCATTGATGCCCCGGTGTCAGGCGGTCAGGCGGGAGCAATCAATGGCCAGTTGACCATCATGGTTGGCGGTGAAGCCTTGTGGTTCGCACGAGCTGAGCCGGTCATGGCCTGCTACGCACGGCGGGTGCAACACATGGGGCCGGTGGGTAGCGGGCAGTTGACTAAAATGGTCAACCAGATTTGCATCGGCGGCCTGCTTCAGGGACTGGCCGAAGCGCTGCATTTTGCACAATGTGCCGGGCTGGACGGCGAGGCGGCGATGGCCGTGATCAGCCAGGGGGCTGCGCAATCCTGGCAGTTGGAGAATCGGCACAAGACGATGCTGGAGGGGCGCTTCGATTTCGGTTTTGCCGTGGACTGGATGCGCAAGGATCTGGCTATTGTGCTTGATGAGGCGCGACGCAATGGCGCGCAGCTACCAGTCACTGCGCTGGTTGATCAGTTCTATGCCGATGTCCAGCGCCTGGGTGGAGGGCGCTGGGATACTTCCAGCCTGATTGCCCGCTTACGTGCGCCCTTAGTTGCGGAAAATGAAATACACGGCACCCAGCAAGCATAGCCCGGCCCACAGGTAGTCCAGCTTGAGAGGTTGCTGCATATACAGCACGCTGAAGGGCACGAAAATCGCCAGGGTGATCACTTCCTGCATGATCTTCAGCTGGCCGACCGACAGCACGGTATAGCCGATACGGTTGGCGGGAACCATCAGCAGGTATTCAAATAGCGCGATCCCCCAACTGAGGAGAGCGGCAATCAACCAGGGCTTGCTGTTCAGTGTCTTCAGATGACCGTACCAGGCGAATGTCATGAAAACATTGGAGAGGCACAGCAGGGCAGCGGTTTGCATCCACACAGGCATGGTCGACGGCTCATTGGAAAATTGCTGCGCAGCCTAATCCTTGCTGTTGTTGCCGCCAAGGGGCTGTATTTACAGTGACGCCAGGCTGGTTAAAATGCCCGCCGACCGCTGCAAGGGCGGTCGTCCAGGCCGCTTGCGAGGTGTTCATGCAGTGTCGAGCCGGTTGCGGTGCCTGTTGCATCGCACCTTCCATTTCATCGCCGATTCCCGGTATGCCTCAGGGCAAGCCTGCGGGGCAGCGTTGCCTACATCTTGCTGGCGACAACCGTTGCGCCTTGTTTGGCAAACCCGAACGACCAGCCGTCTGCCTGGACTTTGCCGCTGATCCACAGGTATGTGGAAGCTCTCGGGATGATGCGGTACGGATCCTCGGCTGGCTGGAAGAGGCGACTCAACCACTGGCTTCCTGAGTGGGCGCAGTATCCTGCTCCTGCGCGAACTGTCACAGAATCCGTCGCTGCATGCTGACTGCGTTTGACGGTCGGTCAGCTTTGTCTAGGGTCTCAGTGGCAACCCGGCTGTGGTTGCATTGACACTGTCTATTCAAAGGAACTGATCATGAAAAAAGCACTTGTAGCCTCCTTGTTGTTCTCTTGCCTGTCGTTCTCCAGCCTGGCTGTGCAGGCTGCGGAAAGCATGGCGCCGACTGCGCTGCCTGCGGCCAGCCAGGCAGAAGTGGCCGGGGTGATTGACGTGAATAGCGCGGATGCGGCGACCTTGCAGCGTGAGTTGGTAGGTATTGGTGCGGTCAAGGCTCAGGCTATCGTCGATTACCGTCAGGCGCACGGAGCGTTTCAGTCGGTTGAAGAATTGCTTGAGGTCAAGGGGATCGGGGTAGCGACGCTGGAGAAGAATCGCGCTCGCTTGAGCGTTAGCCCCTGAAGGTGAGTGCGCGTCTGCAGAAAAGGGTCGGCCTGTGCCGGCCCTTTTTCCGTGATAAGGGGGTTGCACAAAGCACTGTATGGACATACAGTTATTTCCGGGCGATGCTCGTATACGAAGCGAGCTTAATCTAGCTGGAGAGGAGTGCAGACCATGTTGTTTGTTGAAACCCTGGTAGAAAACACCCTGGCTTTGGCCATTTTTGCAGGTGCTTTGCTGGGCCTGGCTCGTCTGGCCTACGGCGGAAAGTATTACTGAAACGTGCTGCAGGCGAAAAGCGTGGGGCAAAGGAAGGGGCGGCCGGGTGATATGCCGCGGGCAATAAAAAACCCGATCCTAGGATCGGGTTTGAATTTGGCTCCGCGACCTGGACTCGAACCAGGGACCCAATGATTAACAGTCATTTGCTCTACCGACTGAGCTATCGCGGAACAACGGTGCGTATCCTACTGATTGCTAAGGAGAAGTCAACACCTGTGAAGACCTCTCCGAGTTTTTCAGAGGACTTTTACGATGGCTTCGGTAACTGCGCGAATATTGCCGCTGTTCAGTGCTGCCACGCAGATGCGTCCCGTGCCCACGGCATAGATGCCGAACTCGCTTTTCAGGCGTTCTACTTGTTCGGGCGTCAGGCCAGAATAGGAGAACATGCCGCGCTGGCGGGCCACAAAGGCGAAGTCGCGTTTGGCGCCGAGACTGGCCAGTTGTTCAACCATGGTTGTACGCATGTCGCGAATGCGCTCGCGCATCTCGGCCAATTCCTGCTCCCACATGGCACGTAGTTCTGTGCTGTTGAGTACATTGCCAACCACAGTGGCGCCGTGAGTGGGTGGGTTCGAGTAGTTGGTACGGATGACGCGCTTGACCTGGGAGAGCACGCGGGTGCTTTCTTCCTGGGAGTCGGTGACGATGGACAGGGCACCGACACGCTCGCCATACAGAGAGAAGGATTTGGAGAACGAGCTGGATACCAGGAAGTTCAGGCCGGATTCGGCGAACAGGCGCACAGCGAACGCATCTTCGTCGATGCCATCGCCAAAGCCCTGGTAGGCAATATCGAGAAAGGGTACGTGTTCGCGCTCGCGCAGAACCTCCAGTACGGCTTTCCAGTCATCCAGCTCGAGGTCGACGCCGGTCGGATTATGGCAGCAGGCGTGCAAGACGACGATGGAGCGTGCCGGCAGGGCGCGCAGGTCGTCGAGCATGCCTTGCCGATCGACGCCCTGGCTGGCGGCATCGTAATAACTGTAGTTGTGTACCGGGAAGCCGGCTGATTCAAACAGTGCGCGGTGATTCTCCCAGCTGGGGTTGCTGATCGCCACGCAGGCTTCGGGGAGCAGGCGCTTGAGGAAGTCTGCGCCAATCTTCAGTGCTCCGGTACCGCCCAGTGACTGGGTAGTGATCACGCGGCCCGCCTGCAGCAGCGCGGCATCCTGGCCAAACAGCAGTTTCTGCACGGCACTGTCGTAGCTGGCGATGCCTTCGATCGGCAGGTAACCCCGCGGTGCATGCGCCTGGATCCGTGCCTGCTCGGCTGCCGCTACGGCGCGCAACAGTGGAATGCGGCCTTCATCGGTGAAGTAGACACCCACGCCAAGGTTGACCTTGCTGCTGCGGGGATCGGCGTTGAATGCTTCATTCAGACCCAGGATGGGATCGCGCGGTGCCATTTCGACGGCAGAGAAGAGGCTCATGATGCGGCTCGAACTCTAGGAGGGCTGGTGGGTCCCGGCCATTGCAGGCTGGGGCTGGACGAATCGGGGCGCTAGTATAGCGACCCTGTGCGCCGCCGCCCATGGAAAGATCGCCGCATAAGGCGTGCAATGCATGGGTGGTTTGCCCCGTTAAGACGAGCCGCGTGAGGCGACGTCACAGCTATTTTTCCGAGGTATCTATGGCGGCATTCGAACTGGTGACCCGTTATACCCCAGCTGGCGATCAGCCCGAGGCGATCCGCCAGATGGTCGAAGGATTGGAAGCAGGGCTGTCTCACCAGACCCTGCTGGGTGTCACTGGCTCAGGCAAGACCTTCAGCATCGCCAACGTGATTGCCCAGGTACAGCGCCCTACCCTGGTGCTGGCGCCCAACAAGACCCTGGCGGCGCAGCTATATGGCGAGTTCAAGAGTTTTTTTCCGCATAACGCCGTGGAGTATTTCGTTTCCTACTACGACTACTACCAGCCCGAAGCCTATGTGCCTTCTTCGGATACCTTTATCGAGAAGGACGCCTCGATTAACGACCATATCGAGCAGATGCGTCTGTCGGCGACCAAGGCGCTGTTGGAGCGCGAGGATGCCATAATCGTCTGTACGGTATCGTCCATCTATGGCCTGGGCGATCCGCAGGCTTATCTGAAAATGGTCCTGCATCTGGATCGCGGTGATCGTATCGATCAGCGTGAATTGCTGCGTCGCCTGGCCAGCCTGCAGTACAGCCGTAATGACATGGATTTTGCCCGGGCCAGTTTCCGCGTGCGTGGCGATGTCATCGATATCTACCCGGCGGAGTCCGATCTGGAAGCCATTCGTGTCGAGCTGTTCGATGACGAGGTGGAGAGCATCAGTGCCTTCGATCCGCTGACCGGTGAGGTGCTGCAGAAACTGCCGCGTTTCACCTTCTACCCGAAAAGCCACTACGTCACGCCGCGCGAGACCCTGCTGGAGGCTGTCGAGCAGATCAAGATCGAACTGAAGCAGCGCCTTGACTACCTGCGCGGGGAAAACAAGCTGGTGGCCGCCGAGCGTCTGGAGCAGCGCACGCGCTTCGACCTGGAGATGATTCTCGAGCTGGGTTACTGCAACGGCATCGAAAACTACTCGCGCTACCTGTCCGGGCGCGGGCCGGGCCTGCCGCCGCCAACCCTCTACGACTACCTGCCGGCCAATGCCTTGCTGGTAATCGATGAGTCGCACGTTTCGGTGCCGCAGGTCGGGGCGATGTACAAAGGCGACCGTTCGCGCAAGGAAACACTGGTCGAGTACGGTTTTCGCCTGCCTTCGGCGCTGGATAATCGGCCCCTGCGTTTTGAGGAGTGGGAGGCCATCAGTCCGCAGACCATCTTTGTCTCGGCCACCCCAGGGCCTTACGAGGCGGCGCACAGTGGACGTGTCATCGAACAGGTGGTGCGCCCGACCGGGCTGGTAGACCCGCAGATCGAGGTGCGTCCCGCGCGTAGCCAGGTTGATGACCTGCTTTCCGAAATACGTTTGCGGGTGGCAGCCGAGGAGCGGGTGTTGGTGACCACGCTGACCAAACGCATGGCTGAGGATCTCACCGACTACCTGTCCGAGCACGATGTACGGGTGCGTTACCTGCACTCGGATATCGATACCGTGGAGCGGGTGGAGATTATCCGCGACCTGCGTACCGGGGTGTTCGATGTGCTGGTTGGCATCAACCTGTTGCGCGAGGGGCTGGATATGCCTGAAGTCTCGCTCGTGGCCATTCTCGATGCGGACAAGGAGGGCTTTCTGCGCAGCGAGCGCTCGCTGATCCAGACTATCGGTCGCGCCGCACGCAACCTGCATGGCAAGGCCATCCTGTATGCCGATCAGATGACCGGTTCGATGCAGCGGGCGATTGACGAAACCGAACGGCGCCGCGCCAAGCAGCTGGCCTTCAATGCCGAGCACGGCATCGTGCCGAAAGGCGTCAAGAAGGACATCCGTGACATCCTCGAGGGGGCCGTAGTGCCGGGCGCACGCAGCAACAAGCGCAAGGCCCAGGCGCGTGCCGCAGAAGAAACGGCGCGTTACGAGGCGCAGTTGCGTTCACCGGCGGAGCTGAACAAGCGTATCCGTCAACTGGAAGAACAGATGTACCAGTTGGCCCGTGAACTGCAATTTGAAGAGGCTGCGCAGTTGCGTGATGAGATCCAGGCACTGCGCGAGCGCCTGCTGGCCCTCTGAGCCGGTAGAGCGGGGCGGCTGCGCCCTGTTAACATCGGCCTGTTTTTACTCCTGCTTCGGCAGCCTGTTTCGAGAGTCCCCATGACCACCGTCCGTACCCGTATCGCGCCATCGCCCACCGGCGATCCGCATGTTGGCACTGCCTACATTGCCCTGTTCAACCTGTGCTTTGCTCGCCAGCACGGCGGCCAGTTCATCCTGCGTATCGAAGATACCGACCAGCTGCGCTCGTCACGCGAGTCCGAGCAGCAGATATTCGATGCCCTGCGCTGGCTGGGTATCGAATGGGACGAGGGGCCGGATGTGGGCGGGCCGCACGGTCCGTATCGGCAGAGCGAGCGGGGCCACATCTACAAGAAGTATTCGGATGAGCTGGTTGCCAAAGGTCATGCCTTCCCCTGCTTCTGCTCCGCTGAACGTCTCGACCAGGTGCGTGCCGAGCAGCAGGCACGCAAGGAAACCCCGCGCTATGACGGGCACTGCATGCATCTGTCGGCAGAGGAAGCAGAGCAGCGCATCGCCGCCGGCGAGTCGCACGTGGTGCGCATGAAGGTGCCCAGTGAGGGTGTCTGCGTGGTGCCTGACCTGTTGCGTGGTGCGGTGGAAATTCCCTGGGACCGCATGGATATGCAGGTCTTGATGAAGGCCGACGGCCTGCCCACCTACTTCCTGGCCAATGTGGTCGATGACCACCTGATGGGCATTACCCATGTGCTGCGTGGCGAGGAGTGGCTGCCTTCGGCGCCCAAGCTGATCAAGCTGTACGAATACTTCGGCTGGGAGCAGCCGCAGCTGGTCTACATGCCGCTGCTACGCAATCCCGACAAGTCCAAGCTGTCCAAGCGCAAGAACCCCACCAGCATTACCTTTTACGAGCGCATGGGCTTTCTGCCGGAGGCCATGCTCAACTACCTGGGGCGCATGGGCTGGTCGATGCCGGACGAGCGCGAAAAGTTCTCCCTGGCCGAAATGATCGAGCATTTCGACATCCAGCGGGTATCCCTGGGGGGGCCGATCTTCGATCTGGAGAAACTCTCCTGGCTCAATGGCCAATGGTTGCGTGAACTGCCGGTCGAGCGTTTTGCCGCCGAAGTGCAGCAGTGGGCGCTCAATCCGCAGTACCTGATGAAGATCGCGCCGCATGTGCAGGGCCGCATCGAAACGTTCAGCCAGCTAGCACCGTTGGCTGGGATGTTCTTCATGGGAGGGGTGCCGCTGCAGGCCAGCCTGTTCGAGCACAAGAAACTGCAGGCCGATCAGGTACGTTTGCTGTTGCAACTGATCCTCTGGAAGCTCGAGGCATTGCGCCAGTGGAACAAGGACAAGATCACCGCAATCATCCAGCAGGTGGCCGAGCATCAGGGGCTCAAGCTGCGTGATGTCATGCCGTTGATCTTCCCGGCCATCACCGGACAGGCCAGCTCGGTATCGGTTCTCGACGCCATGGAGATCCTCGGCCCGGATCTTTCGCGTTTTCGTCTGCGTCAGGCCGTGGAGTTGCTGGGCAGTCCTTCGAAGAAGGAAAGCAAGGAGTGGGAGAAGCTACTGGCCGAGTTGAAGTGATTACCCGGCGGGCCTGGCCTTGCGCCAGGCTCTTGGGGTAAGTGGTTGTTCTGTCTGCAAAAAAAAAATGCGGGCCGAATAAAAATTGTGTTGACAGGGCGGCGGGGCGCGCCTAACATGCGCCCCGTCCTCGAGATGGGGCTATAGCTCAGCTGGGA
>NZ_NMQV01000034.1 GCF_002234375.1 Pseudomonas fluvialis | reverse complement strand
GCTCTGAAAAACTGCACCTTGTTCCATGGAAACCTCCCCGGGATATGCCTTGCGTATATCCCATTGTGTCAATCAAGCGGGATATGTCAACGGCATATCCCCAACTAGCCATCCACCTACCACCATAACCGCCCGGTCAGCCTTGTGCTGGCTGGGCGTTTTTATGCCTGCAGGAGAAACATGATGAAAGCCACTTCATTGAACCGCAGCCCCAGCAAACCCCGCCCAGCCCTACGCCTGATCAGCACCAAGGAGCTGCCGCGCGAAGACTGGCTGCAGATCCGCAAGCAAGGTATTGGCAGTTCGGACGCTGCCGCAGCCGTAGGACTGAACCCCTACAAGTCGCAACTGGAGCTGTGGATTGAAAAGACCGGTCGCGATGCCGGCATGCCGAAGGCTGATCCTCAGGATGAGGAAAGCCCGATGTACTGGGGCAACGTGCTGGAGCCCATCGTGGCCTGGCATTACAGCAAGCGCACGAAGAACAAGGTGCGGCGCATCAACGCCGTACTGCAGCATCCTGATCCGGAGTTGCCCTGGATGCTGGCTAACATCGACCGCGAGGTAATCGGGGCGGACGATGTGCAGATCCTGGAATGCAAGACAGCCGGCATAAACGGGGCACGCCTCTGGAAAGAGGGCGTGCCTGAGTATGTGCAGTTGCAGGTGATGCACCAGCTCGCCGTCACCGGCAAGCAGGCGGCGGATGTGGCCGTGCTGCTGGGTGGCCAGACGCTGGAGATCCACCGTATCGAACGGGACGAGCAGATGATCGCTCGCCTGATCGAGCTGGAGCGCAAATTCTGGCACTACGTTGAGACGGATACGCCACCGCCGGCTGACGGCACGGCTTCGGCCGAGTCGGCGCTGCGCTGCCTCTACCCGGAGGACAACGGCCAGGTCGTCGACTTCAGCCAGCATGCGGGGCTTTCTGCTGCGTACATCGAGCTGAAAGCCGTGCGTCAGTCGATTGCCGACAAAGAGAAGCGCGAGGCTGAACTGAAGCAGATCCTGCAGCAAGCCATGGGCGATGCTAGTCGGGCGGAGTTCTCCAGCGGCTACGTCTCCTGGCGCAAGGCCAAGGACAGCATCGGTCTCGATGTCGTGCAGTTGCTCCAGGACAAGCCCTACCTGCAGGCCAAGTACCCACTGCTGAAACCGGGTGCACGGCGCTTCCTGGTCGGCTGAAACCCAGCACTTCCATCCCCTCCCTCCCCTTGGCCAGCCCATGCAGTTCGCGCTGCGTGGCTGGCCTTTTTTTCATTTCCAGGAGACTCACCATGCTCAAAGGTCTGGCTATCACTCCACCAGTACTCGGGCGGATTTCCATCGGTAAGGTCATCGAGAAGAACGGCAAACGGCTGCCGGAGAAGGATGACCAGTTCACCATCACGTCCCAGGTGCAGGGCAAGGACGGCTGGCTGTTGCACCCACTCAATGATGAGCTGCGCGAAGGCAAGGACGACAAGCTGCGCAGTATTCCGGTACGCCTGCTGTTCAACGAGCCGGAGCTGAACTTCAGGGCTGACTACACGCTGTTCGACCGGCAATCGGGGCGACCAGTCTGCATCGGCAATGGCGAGACCTGCAAACGGGTTACCCAGGACGGCATGCAGTCGATGCCTTGCCCGTCGCCGGATGCCTGCCCACTGGCGAAAGGCGGTGCCTGCAAGCCCTACGGCCGACTGAACGTGGTCATTGGCGATGAGGATCCGCTGGGCAGCTTCGTGTTCCGTACCACCGGCTTCAACAGCATCCGCACCCTCGCCGCTCGTCTGCATTACTTCCAGGCAATCTCGGGTAATCGCTTGGCCTGTTTGCCGCTGGAGCTGCGTCTGCGTGGTAAGTCGACACGACAGAGCCATGGCACGCCGATCTTTTACGCCGATCTGACGGTACGCGGCGGCATGGACATGGCTGAAGCACTGGTGACAGCCAGCGAACTCGATTCGCGGCGCCAGGCTGCGGGCTTCAATCAGGTCGCTTTGGATGAGGCGGCACGACGCGGCTTCGGCAACGGAGCCTTCGAAGACAGCGAGGAGGATGTCGGCGCCATCGTCGAGGAGTTCTACCCCACCGAAGAAACCCCACCTCCAACCACCACCACTCCCCAGCGCTCAACGAAAGCCAGCCTGACCGAGAAGCTGGACGCACAAGCTCAGCGTCATACCCCCCCAGATTAATCACCATGAAGGAGCCCCACATGCGCCTGCACAAACTGAAGGCCTGTGAAGCGACCGGCACCTACCTGGCCGAGTCGCCGCTCACGGAAACCGACATTCTGCTGATGGCTCGGCAATTGGCCACTCTGCGCCTGCGCCGGGGACGAGCACTGACGTCGCCTCAGGAGGTGTTCAGCCACCTGCAGGCCCTGCTGGCCGACTACGAGCACGAAGTTTTCGCCCTGCTCATGCTCGACAGTTGCCACCGAGTAATCGCCTTCCAGGAGATGTTTCGGGGCACGCTCGACGGCGCCAGCGTTTACCCCAGAGAGGTCGTCAAGATCGCCCTGAAATACAACGCTGCGGCCATGGTCCTGGTACACAACCATCCTTCCGGCAACCCAGACCCCAGTCAAGCTGATCGCATCCTCACCAAGAAACTGCAGGAGGCGCTGAACCTGGTTGGTGTGCGCACGCTGGATCACATCGTCGTGGGCCGCGAAGGTTGCGTGTCGCTGGCGGAACAGGGTTATCTGTGAGGTAAGCAAACAATGAAACTATTACGTATCCTGGCGGCAGCAGCCATGTTCGCCGGCATCCTGGCCGGGTGCCTGGCACTGTTGCTGTTGGTGCTTCTGATGGTGCGATTCCCGCCAATACTCATTGCGGTATTGGCGTCCTTGTTGCCGAACAGGGCCAGCGCATCGTTGGTTTCCTGCTCCAGGTTGCGGAAGGAAACGATGTTGCCGTAGGTCTTCACCGAGTTGAGGATGCGGTTGGTGCGCGAATACGCCTGGATCAGGCCATGCGCCTTGAGGTTCTTGTCCACCCACAGGGTGTTCAGCGTGGTGGCGTCGAAGCCGGTCAGGAACATGTTGACCACGATGACCAGGTCCAGCTCGCGCTTCTTCAGGCGCTGCGACAGATCCTTGTAGTAGTTCTGAAACTTGTCCGCCGAGGTGTCGAAGCTGGTGGCGAACAGCGCGTTGTAATCCTTGATCGCGGCATCCAGAAAATCCCGCGAGCTTTGATCCAGCCCCTCGGCCTCGAACTCCTCCTCGCCAAGCAGGCCGTCTTCGTCGTCCTCGTTGGCGGCAAAGCTGTAGATCAGCCCAACCTTAAGCTGCTGGGCCTCGGGCAGCGCCTGCTGCTGCGCGGAAAATTCCGCGTAGTAACGCTTGGCCGCATCAATCGAGGCACAGGCAAACAGCGAGTTGAAGCCTGCTACTCGCTTGCCGTCATGGCGATAGGTGCTGGCGCGCTTGGTCTTCTGATCAAAATGCTCGCGGATATAACCGACGATCTGGCTGATACGCTCCGGCGCCAGCAGGGCGCGCTCGGTGTCGATGGCCGAGACCTGCTTGTCCTTGATCCGCGCCTGCATCTTGAGGGTGTTGATGTAGTCGATGCGAAACGGCAGGACGTTCTTGTCGTTGATCGCATCGACGATGGTGTAGGTGTGCAGCTTGTCGCCAAAGGCCTGCTCGGTGGTGCGGCGCAGTGGGTTGCCGCCGGTTGCCGAGTTCTTCGCAAAGATCGGCGTACCAGTGAAACCGAACAGGTGGTAGTCCGCCTCGGCTGCGCCCGAGACAGTGGTGCTGCGGTTCTCGCGCGCCCCCCTTTTTCCAGCACCGCTGGCGGCTCTGGTCGCTCGAATGGAGGTCGAGTCGACCATCCAGGTGTCCAGATCGATCAGGCCATCTTCACGCAGGCGCAAATGCAAGTGCCGTAGAACCTGCTCGAAGGTGCCGTTATCGCGCCATTGCCTGAAGCGCTGGTACACCGTTTTCCAAGGGCCATAGCGCTCGGGTAGGTCGCGCCATTTGGCGCCCGAGCACAGAATCCAGAAGATGCCGTTGAGCATCTGGCGATCATCCCGCCTGGGGCGCCCCATGTGCTGAGGCGGTGAAACGATGGCTTCGATCATCGCCCAGCGCTGGGCGGAAATTTCATAACGGCCTGACATGGCTGGGCTCAAAGCGATGGGGACGCGATTTTAGCCAGACAGACTTTTCAGACAAACCCTAGGGTGTCGAGCACCGCCATGGGGGCGGTCAGGGGAGCGGAAGGTTTGATCGTCACCACCTGCAACAGGCTGGCGGTCTTGCATTCCTGTCCCGTCTTGCTGGGCTTGCCATGCTCGGCGGAGCTGTCCATGTCCTGGCAGCAGTAGGGCGTCATATCCATGGTGTCCGCCATGATCGCTTGCATTGGGCAGGGTTCCACCGGCGCCTACACCCCTGCCATCCCTGCAAAGGGAAGCGCCAGGCTGATCAGGAAAATCAGGCAGAGCCGCAGGGAACGTTTCATGGACGGGAGTTTAGTTCCGCTCCGTGGCGCCCACAATTCATGCTCTGCTCTCCGCTGCCCGGGGCAATCGGCGTGGGATGGCAGGCATGCGCTACTTTTCCTTCTCGTCTGAATCATTGCGCTCTGTTACGTGATGGCTGTGGCTGCCATGGTGATGACCGAACAGGTGCATGAACGGGCAGAGTAGAAGGATCAGGTAGGGCAGCAAGCCTGCCGCATGGGCGTAGTGTTCTCGGGCCAGGTAGAACAGCGCAATGACAGCGAGCATGCCCAGGACAATGCCGGGCTTGCTGCGCCAGAAGGAGCCGCTGGGTTCGCTGGGGGAGCTGGTATGGCGCATGACAGGGGATTCCTGAAAGAAACGACGTCCAGTGGGCACTGCTTTTCAAGAAAGGGGGCAACGCCCAGACAGAAACATTTCCAGTCCTATCCTAGACCGCCAAGGCTGACAGCAAGCTGAGCGCAGCATTACATTTCGCACAGCTTCAGGAATAAGCGGTGATGTAGTGGGTGGACCCAGCTACCGCTGATGGGAGGTGCCTCCTGAATGTGCGCAGCGCACGTGATTGCCCTCGCTCGTTTCGCCCTCGCATAACGGCTGCGACAATTCGTGGAGGATGCCGCAGCGGGCGGCGGTACTCGGCTCGTTGCAGCACTCGCGCAAGCTCTTGAGCTGTAGCTCCAGCTGGCGGAGCTCCTCGATGCGCGCTGTGACATGGCCGATGTGCGTGTCCAGTAGGGCGTTCACATCGGCGCAGTGTTCGCTGGGGGCATCCTTGAAGTGGAGCAGTCCCCGAATCTCGGCGTGTGTCATGTCCAGCATGCGGCAACGGCGAATGAAGGACAGCCTTTCGACATGCGCTTTAGTGTAGATGCGAAAGTTGCCGTCGCTGCGGGCGGGCGAGGCGAGTAGCCCCACGCGTTCGTAGTAGCGGATGGTTTCGACCTGGGTGCCCGTGGTTCTGGCCAGCTCACCGATTTTCACGTTGCTCTCCGATAACTGGATCTGGTGACTCCTACTTGCAGCATAGGCTCTTGACTCTGTAGTCGCTACAGGTTGTTTACTCGTGCCCAACGTCAGGCTTGGGGGTACAGCATGGGTGAGTGCAATGCTGTTGGGTGCGGTTGTTCCACTACGTCGTTAGCGGAACCGAAGAGTCTTGCCAGCGGGACGGGAAAGGTCGTGCAGTACCGCATCGACAACATGGACTGTCCCACCGAGGAGCGACTGATTCGCGGCAAGCTTGAGCCGCTCGCCGGAGTGACAGGGTTGGAGTTCAACCTGATGCAGCGCACGCTGACGGTGAACCATCAGCTCGATTCGTTGGAACCGGTCGAAGCTGGATTGCGCGCCATCGGCATGCAGGCCCTGCGTCTTGCCCCGCCAGCCGAGCAGGTGTGCACGGTGTTGACCATCGCGAAGATGTGTTGCCCCACCGAGGAACGGCTGATTCGCGACAAGCTGACCGGAATGCCTGGCGTCGAGTCACTGGACTTCAATCTGCTGCAACGCCGTTTGACGGTCACGCACCGTCCCGAAAGCCTGAATGCCATCTTGGGCGCGCTGACATCCATCGGCCTCGAAGCCAGTGTCGAGCCGAGCGTTGCCAACGGCACTGCCGAACCGTCTACCGGCACCCACCATTGGTGGCCACTGGCCGTGGCGGGCGTGAGTGCGATCCTGGCCGAGGTCGTGCACTGGTTGAGCGGTGGCAATCACTGGCTGGTCGTGGCGCTTTCCGTGCTGGCGATTGGTGTAGGCGGACTCTCAACCTACAAGAAAGGCTGGATTGCCCTCAGGAACCGCAACCTGAACATCAACGCGCTGATGTCGATTGCCGTTACCGGGGCGATGCTCATCGGCGAATGGCCGGAGGCGGCCATGGTGATGTTCCTGTTCGCCCTAGCCGAGGTGATCGAGGCCAGATCGCTCGACCGTGCGCGCAACGCGATTCGCAGCCTGATGGAACTCGCTCCGGAAACGGCCACCGTCCAGCAGCCGGATGGCAGTTGGTTGGGGGTGCCCGCCAGGCAGGTAGCGGTGGGGGCCATAGTGCGTCTGCGACCAGGTGAGCGAGTCGCTCTGGATGGCGTGGTGACCCAGGGGCATTCGACCGTGAACCAGGCTCCGATCACCGGCGAGAGTTTGCCGGTGGACAAGAGCCTGGGTGACAGCGTGTTTGCCGGTACGATCAACGAGACGGGGTCGTTCGAATTTCGAGTGACGGCCGAAGCCAGTCACTCGACGTTATCCCGGATCATTCATGCCGTCGAATCCGCCCAAGGGAGTCGGGCGCCGACGCAGCGCTTCGTCGACCGCTTCGCGCGGATCTATACGCCGGCAGTGTTCCTGATCGCCTGGCTGACAGCGGTGATACCGCCGTTGTTCTTGTCCGGCGAGTGGATGGACTGGATCTACAAGTCGCTGGTGCTGCTGGTGATTGCCTGCCCCTGTGCGCTGGTGATCTCCACGCCAGTATCCATCGTCAGCGGCCTAACTGCGGCCGCCCGCAAGGGCATTCTCATCAAGGGCGGTGTGTACCTTGAGGAGGGGCGCAAGCTAGCCACGCTGGCACTCGACAAGACAGGCACCATCACCCATGGCAAACCGGTGCAGACGGACTTCATGTCTTTGCGCGGAGACGAGGCTCGGGTTCACTCTCTGGCGGCCAGCCTCGCTGCGCGCTCGGATCATCCGGTGTCGCAAGCCGTCGCCCGCGCGGCAAACGAAGCCGGCTTGACGTTATACCCGGTGGCCGATCTGGCTGCCATTCTGGGGCGTGGTGTGCGTGGTCGTATCGACGATCATCTGTACCAGCTGGGCAACCACCGACTGATCGAGGAGCTGGGGCTGTGCTCGGAAGCTATCGAGGCGCAGCTTTTTGCCCTGGAGCGTCAAGGCAAGTCGGTGGTGCTGCTGGTCAACCAGCACGAAGTCCTGGGCATTTTCGCGGTGGCCGACACGGTGCGAGAAACCAGTCGCGAAGCGATCAGTGAGCTGCACGCCCTCGGGGTGAAAACCCTGATGCTCAGCGGCGACAACATCCATACCGCCGAAACCATTGCCCGCTCGGTCGGCATCGACGAGGCTCGAGGTGGGCTGCTGCCGGAAGACAAGCTCAAGACCATCGAAGGGCTGATGACGAGCGACAAGGCCGGTGCGGTCGGCATGGTGGGGGACGGGATCAACGATGCGCCCGCGCTGGCCCGGGCGAGCATTGGCTTCGCCATGGGGGCGGCGGGTACGGATACCGCCATCGAGACGGCAGACGTTGCGCTGATGGACGACGACCTGCGCAAGATTCCCGCATTCATCCGGATTTCGCGGGCGACCACAACGGTGCTGCGTCAGAACATCGCTTTAGCCCTCGGGATCAAGGCGGTCTTCCTGCTGCTGACGTTCACCGGGCAGGCTACTCTGTGGATGGCGGTGTTTGCCGACATGGGGGCGAGTTTGCTGGTGGTAGCCAACGGGCTTCGGTTGCTGCGCAAGTAGAGGGTTTGCGTGCTCCTGCGCTCAACGAGTGCCGATCCATGGGTGCAAGCCAGGCTGGAAAATGCGGGCCGTCGGTCCCGTCAGGTTTTCTTGCCAGACTGCAGCTGTTAAGATTTCACATAACCAATCTATCTACGATCAAGTACTTATGCGCCGTTGGCTAACGATTCTCCTGCTGGTGATGATGCCGCTGCAGCTCGGTTGGGCTGCATTGGGTAGCTATTGCCAGCACGAATCGGGTAACCAGACGAAGCATTTCGGTCACCACTTCCATCAGCACCAAAGCCAGGCGGGAAGCGAGGACGACGACGGTCCCGATCCCCAAAGCGGCAAGAACCTGCATGGCGATTGCAACGCCTGCGTTTCCGCTGGCCTCACGCCGATCTTTTCCGATGCTGCCCTGTTCGATGTGAACAGCTCGTCAGCTGGCAAAACAGGGTTCCAGGCTCATCCGCTGTCCCGGCCATCCTCTCCGCCTGAGCGCCCTGCCTGGGCCCGCCTCGCCTGATCGGCGAGGCGACTCCTCTCTCCCTGCCCCGTCCAATGACCATCGTCACCGACGATGAGCGTTGGCGTGCCGCGAGCCAGCTGATGGCGTCTCGCCGATTCCCCGTGAGCTTTTTCATCACTGGAGAGTCGGGATGTTCCCAAGCAAAACCAGAAAATGGCTGCCCTGTGCCTTGCTCGTGCTGGCCACCGGCAGTTCGTTGGCGCAGACAGCGCCAAGTGCTTCCAGCCTGCAGTCGGTCACTGCCGGTCCTTTATCGCTGAAGCAAGCCTTCGATACCGCGTGGGCGCGTCAGCCCGAAGCGGAGTCCTCGTCTGCGCGTCGTGAGGCGGCCACTGCCCGTCGAGCTGTCGCCGACAGCTGGACCGCCGAGCCCATGGCCCTGGAGCTGTCGAGCAAAGGCGACCAGCTCAATGGCAACGATGGCAGCCGCGAGCACAATGTCGGCCTCGCCATCCCCCTGTGGCTGCCCGGTGAGCGCTCGCGTACGGGCGCCGTGGCCGAGGCCGAGGCCCAGTCCACCGCCAGTCGCGCCTCGGCTGCGCAGTTGCGCACTGCTGCTGAAGTGCGCGAGGCGTACTGGCAGTGGCAACGCAGCCGGGTCGAAGCGAGCCTGGCCAGCGAGCGCGAGGGCAATGCCCGGCAGCTCGCTGCCGATGTCGCCAAGCGGGTCAAGTCGGGCGAGCTGGCCCTGGCCGATCAGCACCAGGCCGAGGGTGCTGCGGCTTTGGCCGAGATCGAGGCGGCGCGAGCCAGGAGTGCGCTGACGACGGCTGCGCAGCAGTTGCGCAGCCTGATCGGCACCCTGCCGGTGGGACGCGAAGAGACTGCGCCTGGCGTTGCTGCCGGTGAGCCGGTACCCGCGCTGCCCGCCGACTTCTCTGTGCTGGATGCCCAGCATCCGACTGTGTCCGCACTGCTGGATCAGGCCGAGGTCGCCCGCCGCTCGGCCGAGCTGGCTCGCGTGCAGACCCGAGCCAATCCCGAGCTGACCTTGTCGACCAGCCGCGAACGCGAGCCGGGGGAGTCCTATGACGAAAGCCTCACCCTAGGCATTCGCATCCCCTTTGGTTCGGGCAGCCGCAATCGTGCCAAGCAAGCCACGGCCGAGGCCGAGGCCATCGAGGCCGAGGTGCAGGCGCGTCTGGCGCGTGAGCGCCTGCTCGGCGAGCTGGAGGCCGCCCGGCTGGCGTTCGAATCCGCCCGCGCCCAAATGACGGCTGCCGAGAAGCGTGCCCGGCTCGCCCAGGAGTCGCGTGGTTTCTTCGAAAAATCCTTCCGTCTCGGCGAAACCGATCTGCCGACGCGCCTGCGTATCGAACTCGAGGCGACCGACGCCAAGCGTCAGGCCGCCCTGGCCCGACTCGATCAGGCGGCGGCGATCTCCTCGCTGCGTCAGGCACTGGGTCTGCTGCCCGAATAAGCCCGGAACGAACCTACAGGACTGCAAAAATGACACTGTTTCCAAGGCTGACAGCCTTCACTGTAGCGATCTTGATCGCTGCCGCCCCCCTGGCCACTCAAGCCGGCGAGGGGCATGACCATGGCGAAGCACCGGCCACTCCGACAGGGTCGGCCCTGCCGCGTTTCGCAGCGACTTCCGACACCTTCGAGCTGGTCGGCGTGCTCGATGGCCACGACCTCACCCTGTGGCTCGACCATGCAGCCGATAACAGTCCGGTCGAGGGCGCGAGCCTCGAACTGGAGATTGGCGGCGTCAAGGTCGAGGCCGAGCAGCACGAAGCCGGCGAGTTTGAGGCCGAGCTGGCGGCAGAGCCCGAGGAGGGCGAGATCGCCATCAAGGCCAAGGTCGTCGTCGGCCAGCGCACGGAGCTGCTGAGCGGTGATCTGGATATCCACGAAGAGCACGCCGAAGAGTCTGCATCTGGCGCCTCTTGGGGTACCTATGGTGCCTGGGGGGCCGGCGGGCTGGTTCTGCTCGCCTTGCTGGGTTGGGCTATGCGCCGCGCCCGTGTCGCTCCTCGTCATTCGTGAAGGTGTTCCATGAAAGCTAATTTTCTGATTTCCGCGGTGTGCTTGGCTCTGCTGTCCCTGACCTCGCCAGCCTGGGCTGGCGAAGGGCATGACCATGGCGAAGAAGCGCCTGCAACCAACGGAAACGGCCCGCAGCGACTGCCCGACGGCAGCGTATTCCTGCCCAAGCCGGCGCAACGCCAGATCGGGGTGCGTACCTTGCCGCTCGAGACGGCCGAGTTGCCGCGCTCGCTGGAGTTGGCCGGCAAGGTGGTGATGGACCCCAATGCCGGCGGCATGGTTCAGGCCGTGCTGGCTGGGCGCCTCGTGGCTGGACCGCGCGGCTTTCCCAGCGTCGGGCAGGTGGTGAAAAAAGGTGAGGTGCTGGCCTATGTCGTAGCGACCGGCGATGTCCTCGAACGGGCCAATCAGGCTGCGCAGCTGGCCCAACTGCGGGCGGCCAAGGGCCTTGCCGACCAGCGCCTGGCGCGCTTGCGCGAGCTGGCCGATACGGTGCCGCGCAAGGATATCGAGGCAGCGGCCAGCGAGGCCGCGAGTCTGGGGGCGCAAATCGCTGCGCTGAGTTCGGGCGTCAATGCGCGGGACGCACTGGTTGCGCCGGTTTCCGGGGTGATTGCCTCGACCAATGCCGTCGCCGGCCAGGTCGTCGACGCCCGCGAACTGGTGTTCGAGGTAGTCGATCCCTCCCGTCTGCGTATCGAAGCGCTGGCCTACGACCTGAACCAAGCGGCCGATGTGGCGGGAGCCACTCTGGCGGTGGGCAGCGAACGTGTGTCGCTGACCTTCATCGGCGCGGCCCGCAGCCTGCGCGATCAGGCCCTGCCGATGCTGTTCCAGGGCGAGGGCAGCGCCTTGTCCCGGCTTGCCGTGGGGCAGCCGGTGAAAGTCTTCGTGCAGACCGCCAGTCGTACCCAGGGCATCCGGGTTCCAGCAGCGTCGCTGATGAAGAATGCTGCCAACCAGAATGTCGTCTGGGTCAAGACCGCCCCGGAGCACTTCGTGCCGCGCCCGGTCACCTTTGCCGCGCTGGACGGGGTATCCGTGGTGGTGACCAGTGGGCTTGCCTCTGGGGATCGTGTCGTGACGCAGGCCGCCAGCCTGATCAACCAAATTCGCTGAAGGGAGCCTGACCCATGTTCAAGTGGCTCCTCGACAACAGCCTCGGCAACCGCCTGCTGGTGATCATCGCCAGCCTGGTGCTGATGGCTTACGGCGCATTCACACTGTCACGCATGCCCGTGGACGTCTTTCCCGATCTGAACAAGCCCACGGTCACCATCATGACCGAGGCTGGCGGCATGGCCGCCGAAGAGGTCGAGCAACTGATCACCTTCCCGCTGGAGACCACGATGAACGGTCTACCCGGCGTGGAGAGCGTGCGCTCGGTCTCCAGCAGCGGGCTGTCGTTCATTTACGTCACCTTCGACTGGAGCACGGAGATTTTTCGGGCCCGGCAGATGGTGTCGGAGCGGCTCTCCGCGATGGAGGAAGGCTTGCCACCGGGCGTGATCCCGCGCATGGGACCGATCAGCTCCATCATGGGCGAGATCATGCAGATCGCGATCCCCATCGATGCGGACAAGACCACCCCGATGCAGGTGCGCGAGTTCGCCGACTGGGTGCTGCGTCCGCGCCTGATGGCGATCCCCGGTGTTGCTCAGGTGATCCCGATTGGCGGTGAGGTCCGCCAGTTCCAGGTCCAGCCCGACACGGCGCGCATGGCCGAGCTGGGTATCAGCCATACGCAACTGGAGGAGGCGCTCAAGGGCTATTCGTCGAACACTTCCGGCGGCTTCCTTGAACTCAATGGACGCGAGTACCTGATTCGCAACCTGGGGCGGACGTCGAGTCTGGAGGATCTGTCGAGCCTGGCTATCACGGCTCGTAACGGCCAGCCGATCCTGCTGCGGCAGATCGCCGAAGTGACCTTTGCCGCGGCCCTGAAGCGCGGCGACGCCGGCTTCGAAGGCAAGGCCGCGGTGATCCTCGGCATCCAGAAACAACCGACGGCCGATACCATCCAGCTGACCCGCTCCATCGAGGCGGCGCTGGGGGCAATGCGCAAGTCGCTGCCGGCCGGAATGGAGGCCCCCCAAGTCACCTTCCGCCAGGCCAGTTTCATCGAGGCCTCGATCAGCACCCTGCAGGGCAAGCTGATCGGCGCCTCGGTGTTCGTCGCGGCGATCCTGTTCTTCTTCCTCGGCACGCTGCGGCCCACCATCATCGCGCTGACGGCCATTCCGGTGTCGATCTTCATCACCGGTCTGGTGTTCAAGTACTTCGGCCTGTCGATCAACACGATGACCCTCGGTGGTCTGGCCATCGCCATCGGCGGCCTGGTCGACGATGCCGTGGTGGGCGTGGAGAACGTGCTGCGCCGGCTGAAGGTGGAGCGGGCCAAGCACCCAGAGCACCGCCTGCACCCGCTGGAACTGGTGGGGCACGCGACCATGGAGGTGCGTTCGGCCATCCTCTACGCCACCATCATCATCGTGCTGGTGTTCCTGCCGCTGTTCGCCCTGCCGGGTATGGAAGGGCGGCTGTTCGTACCGCTGGGGATCGCCTTCATCGTCTCGACCCTGGCCTCGCTGGTGGTTTCGGTGACCGTCACCCCGGTGCTGTCCTTCTATCTGCTGCCGCAGATGAAGTCGCTGGAGCATGGCGACACCAAGCTGCTGGCTTGGCTGAAAAGCCGCTATCGCAGCAGCTTGCAAGCCGTCCTGCAGCGTCCGAAGGCAGCTGTAGTCGTAGCTGGCATTGCCGTGTTGATCGCGGCAGCGAGCGTGCCGTTCTTCCCGAAGACCTTCCTGCCGCCGTTCAACGAGGGCACCTTGCTGATCGGCCTGCGTCTGAACCCCGGTGTGACTCTGGCGGAGTCCTCGGCGCTGGCCCAGCAGGCCGAGCAGTTGGTCATGCAAGTGCCGGAAGTGACCCACGTCGGTCGCCGCAGCGGCCGCGCGGAGCTGGATGAGCACGCCGAGGGTGTGCACGTCAGCGAGCTGGATGTCGGTCTCAAGCCGGCCGCCGAGCTGACCCGCTCGATGGATGAGATCACCGGCGACATCCGTTCGCGGCTGGTCAATCTGCCGGCGGCCATCGGCATAGGTCAGCCGATCTCGCACCGCATCGACCACATGTTGTCCGGTGTGCGCTCGCAGATCGCCATCAAGATCTTCGGCGAGGATCTGGATACCCTGCGGGGTCAGGCGGATGCCCTGCGCAGCAAGCTGGCGGATATTCCCGGCATCGCCGACCTGGAAATCGAGAAGCAGGTGCTGGCTCCGCAGATCAAGGTGCGCATCGACTACGCCGCCGCCGCCCAGTACGGCGTGCCCGCGCCGCAGATCCTGGCGACGCTGGAGAGCCTGGTCGAGGGCGAGAAGGTCACCCAGATCGTCGAGGGTGGCCGGCGTTTCGCCCTGGTGGTGCGTCTGCCCGAAACGGCGCGTTCGGCGGAGGGGCTGAGCAACATCCTGTTCGAGACCCCGACCGGTCGGGTGCCGCTGTCGCGGATCGCCAGCATCGAGGACGGCGACGGCCCGAACCAGATCAGTCGCGACGACGGCAAGCGTCGCATCGTGCTGTCGGCCAACGCCCAAGGGCGCCCGCTGTCGGAGATCGTTGAAGACATCCGCAAGGTGGTCGACGAGACCAAGCTGCCGGAAGGCTACTTCATCACCCTGGGCGGCCAATTCCAGGCTCAGGAGGAAGCGTCGCGTCTGGTCGGCCTGCTGTCCATCGTCTCGCTGATCCTGATGTTCGTGGTGCTCTACAGCCGCTACAAATCGGCAATCCTGTCGGCGCTGATCATGGTCAACATCCCGCTGGCCCTGGTCGGCGCGGTGCTCGGCCTGTGGTTGTCGGGGCAGCCGCTGTCGATTGCTGCGCTGATCGGCTTCATCACCCTGGCCGGTATCTCGGTGCGCAACGGCATCCTCAAGGTCAGCCACTACATCAACCTGATGCGCATCGAGGGCGAGAACTTCGACCACGCGATGATCCTGCGTGGCTCCCTCGAGCGGCTGAGTCCGGTGCTGATGACCGCTCTGGTCACCGCCTTCGCCCTAGCGCCCCTGCTGTTCGAGGCCGAGCGTCCGGGTACGGAAGTCCTCCATCCGGTGGCGGTGGTGATCTTCTCCGGCCTGATCAGCTCGACCCTCCTCGATACCTACCTGACCCCGGTGATGTTCTGGCTGTTCGGCCGCAAGGACACCGAGCGCCTGATGGCCGAGCGTGAAGTGGGGGCTTTCTGATGGATCACCTCATTTTTCATCGCAATCACAGCCCTCCGGGGCGGTATTGCGTACCACAACATAACCGTGTTTGCCGACAAGTGATCCGGAAGCCGAAGTCGCTGAAGCAGCACTCGTCAAATTACCGAAGTGATAGAGGAATTCAAATGAAAACCCTGAAAGCAATTTTGGCCATCTCGATGTTTACCGTCTCTTCCTTCGCAATGTCGGCTGGTTTCGATAGAGATCCTGGCAGGCTCATCGAGGAGAACCAACGCGCCATGGAAGCGTATGCCGCAGAGCTCGGGAAACCCGCTCCGAAAGTGGAGAAGTATCGCTATGGCATGGAGCTCGATGTAGTCAAGGTGATCAGTGTGACACGCAAGGCCAAGGTCTGTGGCGTCGTGCCTGCTCGGATGACCTTCCTCGACTCGAAGGGCGCGCTCCAGACGGTTGAGTACCAAACAGTCGGAGGAGGATGCCCGCGCGGCTGAGCGAGGATCTGCTGACAAGCCGCCTACAAATGGCCCCACCTAATGTAAGGAGCGGCTAACTGCAGCCGTGTGGTTGAAAGTGTTTTCGTCTGGGCGTTGCCCCTTCCCAGACACTCGGCGTCCCAGTGGCGCCGATTTTTTGGGAATCTCCTATGGGATTTATGATCCCGACAAGCCCTTCTGAAACCGCCAATCTGGGAGGAATCGTCATGTTTCAAGTCAATGGGATGGCTGTCCGCTGCTGTCCTCATTACATAAGGAGGGACCTATGAGTACGTCATCATCTTCCGGATCTTGGCCACTGCTTCTACTCGCCTGGCTGGTGGCGCTGCTGTCGAGCCTCTCCGCCCTATTTATCGGTGAGGTGATGGGTCATGCCCCCTGCGTACTGTGCTGGTTCCAGCGCACCTTCATGTTCCCACTGGCAGTGATCCTGGCCATTGCCTGCTACCGCTCGGACTTCGCCATCTGGCGTTACGCCCTGCCGCTGGCCGGCAGCGGCGTGGCACTGGCCTTCGTCCACACGCTGCTTTACGCGGGGCTGATTCCCCAGCCGATCCAGCCCTGCACGGCCACAGGACCGTCCTGCTCGGGCGCCGGCATGACCATCTTCGGCGGTGTGCCGCTGCCGATGTTGGCCCTGTTCGCTTTCGTCCTGATCGCCATCCTGCTCCTTGTCATTCGCTGGAGAACTACCCCATGAACCGCCGTGCCCTGGTCCTGATCATCAGCGTGGCAATCCTGGCCATGTTTGCCGTGGCCGTTTTCCTCTACCCACAGGTCACGCCGTCGCAACCGCCGCAGCAGGCCCAAGGGCCTGCCCAGATGCCAATGGACGCGCCCAATGGAGGCAACCTGGTCCGCTTCCACTCGCCGGTATTCGGCCCAGCACAGGCGCCGGTGACCATCGTCGAGTTCTTCGACCCCTCCTGCGAGGCGTGCCGAGCCTTCTACCCGTATGTAAAGAAGATCCTCGCCGAGAACCCTAACGACGTGCGACTGGTGCTGCGCTACGTACTGTTCCACCAGGGCTCCGAGGAGGTGGCTCGCATGCTGGAGGCCGCGCGCAAGCAGAACCTTTACTCGCAGGTGTTGGAGGCCGTTCTCGCTGCCCAGCCGGACTGGCACGACGACCCCAGGGTGGCCGCAGCTTGGGCCGCCGCCGAGAGCTCCGGTCTGGATGTGGAGAAGGCCCGCGCAGACATGCATGCGCCCGGCGTCGACGCTGTGCTGGAGACGGACATGCAGGACGTCAAGGCAGTGGGTATCCGGGGCACCCCGACCTTCTTCGTCAATGGCCACGCGCTGGACAAATTCGGCCCCGAGCCACTGCGCGATCTGGTGCGCAGCGAAGTCGCCAAGGCCAGGAACTGACACCAAGGGTGCGCTGATAGAGCTTACAGTCCACCACCTGCCGGGAGTCGCGTCGGTATCCTGCGAGTGGTGCTGCCGGGATGGCACCGATGACATCCGCCGAGCCGTCACCAGGGGCTTGGCACTTTACCGTTGTACGCGCTGACTGGCTCATGAAGAGTCCTCGAGCTGGGTCACCAATGCCACATTTTACTCCCTAGGCCTTTCACTGATGACCTCTCGACCCCCGGGAGCACTCACCATGATCAGTCGCTATCTTGCCGGCCTGCTGCTTGGCCTCACGTCAGCAGCAAGCGCCGCCGACTCATCCAGTTGCTATAACATCGCAGACGCTGACGCCAGAACCTACTGCCTGGCTCTGGCCCACAATGACCCCGGTCGCTGCTATGCAATCCAAGACTCCGCTTTACGTAGCCGCTGCCTGGCTGAGATACGGTAATGAGTACCGGCGAGATACAAGCACTGCTGATTGACCTAGACGGTCTAGCTCGCGAAACAGACCGCGCGGAAAGAGGGATTTTGCGCAAAGCTCAAGATCGACTCTGCCAGCTATCTGATCAACCAGGCAGCGAACCTGAAGAGCGCCTGCTGATGGAAGTGATCCACAAGGCACAGGCGGCGCTTGGAGCAAGCTCCTAGTCATCCACCCAGTGCCATAGAGACTCCCCAACCTAACCTGCCAGGGTTATTTGAGCCCAGCCGGGCCCAACGCAAGCGACAGTACTATGGGGAATCAGAGCCTACTTGCGTCGAAACCATGCTGGCCATTTCCGTAGACCTTGGTAGCAACCTTGCAGAGGTAGCTGGCCCTATAGAAAAAATCAGCCTGACTCTGCGGATCATTACGACGTAGGCAGTAGGCAGAATTGGCCGGTATCTCCACCAGCCCTCTGACGGCCTCCACTGATAAGCCCAAGGCACTTGCCCACGCCTGTTCGAGACGATTGAACATGTTGTCCCTTCCTGTCTCAAATTTACCGAGGGCATTAAACGCATCAAAATTCAGCAAAATAGCCATGTGATAGTGTGGCTTTCCATTCGACCCAACTTCCCGCGTCCATACGAATCGCACAACGCTGTCATGTGCATATTTGTTCTCTTGACGTGCATTTTTCCGATTATTGGAAATCTTCGCCTTGAGCGACTTTATAAAGCGCTCTATTACCTTATTAGTGCAATGGTCATCTGGGAGAGTGATTCCAACTGGAAACCTCAGGTCAATCCTAAAAGCCAACACTCTAGAGTACTGCTGAAGAGCACTATCAATCACACCACGAAGCTTTTCTAGATACTGCTGAAAAAATGGCCCCTTATCGCTCTGGACTGGCAGTCCACAATAGTCACCCCCATAATGAATGAGTAGATTTTTGTTTTGATGATGACGTAACATTACTTAACACCTCACTGTTAGATTCATATACTTCTAACAGCAAGTAGATTTTAACAGACATCAATCTTCAACCCTATGAATGGCACTTGTGGGTGCCATTCATATACCAGTAATCATACTACTAAAGCATACTACCAATACCGAGAAGAAAAACTCATAAAGTCCAGGAAATCAGACAAGCCCACACAGACAAACGCCATAAAAACTTCAAACTAACTACTCGCGTAAAATATCACCACAGCCGGGCTCGCCCCGACTGTGGTGACAACCAACTACTTACAAGAACAGCTGGTGCTTCACCTTAAGCAACTTCTTGAATATCTCGCTCTGCCACCCTCTCCAGTATCCATTCAGACACCTCACCCTCCAGCCAACCCACGCTTCTTCCTCCCAAGGGAATTGGCTTCGGAAACCAACTTTCGGAAACATACTTGTAAATTGTGGAGCGCCCGAGACCGGTCATCTCCATTACCTGCTGCAATCGAATTACTTTCATGATGAGCTCCTAACTTGACTCATCAGATCTGGCTTCCCCGTACTTTTTTACACGCCGCCAAGGCACCACCCATAGACGGCGAGGAACACCTACCGAACAACCACCCGCACAGCCCTTCTGCACCTGGCTTTCTCTGTAACTAGAAAGCGAGGCCGACGATCAAAGCCAGCTCCTGATCGCACGGCGCGGTAACGCACCCACCACCAACCTAGCCACAGGACACTGAATCGACCTGAAAAGACGATTCAGAACGCTGCCCCATCCGTTAGCCCCCATGTATACTGCGCCTACGACTGATTAAAACTTCTATGGAACCACTAAAATACACCCGAAACACAACATAAATTGGCCTGAAATACCACAGCAATTCTACTAGAGTTTAAATTATAAAGAGCTTACGTCATGGCTAGCGCAATCAACGACAGACTCCAGAAAACGCTGAACGGTCTCAATGTAGATAGCAGGCTAAGCACCTGGCTATGGCTCTTCCTGAAAAGCCAAGCCCCACACGCCAATCTCGGGGAGCTCGGCAGCCCTGCCATGCGAGACCGCATGGCAGATATCATCCAGAACACTCAATTAAACGCAGAGCTTATTGAGGCACAAAGCGCCTTATTCTTGCTGCCAGAAAAAGATTTAGAGTGGATAACAAACAACAAAAGACAAAATTTATTTATATCTAGAAAGCTTATTGAAAAACACGGTTATCAGCCCATCCTGCCGCCAACCAACTTGACGGGCAGAGCTTTTACCATTGCCATGGTGGACATATGGGCAATAGAAAAAACCCACAAGTCATGGAACATCAATCAAATAAAATTTGAATGGGAACAGCACTCGAGATTAGACCAGATATTCAAATGGTTTGATGGCAGCGACATCGAACAAAGACTAGAAACCGCATGGGAAATAACTAAAAAGAAATTTCCACTCCTGGCATACCAAGAAAACGCCCCAAAAGAAAAAGAAGAATTTATAATCTTGCTCGAAATCCAGTTCATTACCACATCAGATAAAATACTACTTATGGAGTCCATCAAGAAACGATGGAGCCAAAATAAATATCGAGCAAAATTAACAGGAAAAAAACAATACAACTTCATCCTATCTGAAAAGGCAATTAATCGCCTTGACAAGCTAGCAGGCAAATATGATTTAAGAAGAACCGAAGTACTGGAAATACTTCTTCAAATGGAAGAGGAAAAAGGAATTTATATTCCAGAAAGAAAAGCTCTAACGAAGTTAATTTAGTCAATTCGAATCAAACAGAAGCCAGATAATTTCAATAGGGGATGGTACGCTAATCCAGCCCCCCCCTAAATGAAACTCAACGGCGCCCCTTTGAAATATTCATATCAATATCATCAGCCCAGGCCTGCATCATCTGGCGTCGCTCATCCAGATATTCCGCCTGGTTGTAACTTGCGCGCACCTTGTTTCTCTCGGCATGCGCCAACTGACGCTCGATAACATCTGCGCGATATCCCATTTCGTTCAGCATTGTCGAAGCTGTTGCGCGGAAGCCATGAGCCGAAAAACCGATACTGTCCTTCCCATTGAATCCCATGCGCTCAAGCGCACGGTTCAGCGTCGTTGCCGTCATGCATTCGTTCGGATTGCGAAGGTTCGGGAAAAGCTGGCGACGACCGCCCGTATGGGTGGCTAGCTCACGGAGCAGTGCGACTGCCTGACTCGATAGAGGAACGATGTGCGGCTCACGCATCTTCATGCGCTCACCCGGGATTCGCCATTCAGCACGATCCAGGTCGAATTCAATCCACTCCGCCTTGCGCAGCTCTACAGTGCGAACGAATGTGAGCAGCATCAGACGTAGCGCGATTACCGTGGCTCTGTAGCCACCGTATTGCTCCAAGGCCTTAGAGAACTCCGCTATCTGATCACGGGTGAGCGGCTTGTGGTGCTGCACCCTGGGACGCTGGATAGCCCCCTTCAGGGCCGCAGCCGGGTCGGCATCTGCACGCAATGTCGCGACGGCATATCGAAACACTGCCGATGACCACTGCCTTACGAGCAAGGCAACTGTGGCGGCCCCTCGCCCTTCAATTCGATTGAGGATCTCAAGCAAATGCGCAGCAGAAACATTGCGTATCGGCAACTTCCCAACAAAGGGGAAGACGTCGGCTGCCATGAACCGCTCAACCTGCCGTAAGTAGTATGGCGTCCAACTTGGGGCTTTTTTCTTGATCCACTCGCGGGCAACCGCTTCGAAAGTGTTCGCATTGGCAGCGCTGTTAGCCAGTCGCTCAGCCTGCCGATTGTGCGATGGATGGATGCCCTGACGAATCAGCGGCTTGGCCTTTTCCCGCGCATCACGCGCATCGGCCAGGCCGATCTCCGGATAGCCACCAATTGCAAACACGTTCTCCTTACCGTCTATGCGATAGCGCAAACGCCATAGCTTGGTACCGGTCGGGCGAATCTCCAGGTAAAGCCCACCACCATCGGTGAGCTTGAGGGGTTTATCGCCAGCCTTAGTGTTGCGGATCTTGGCATCGGTAAGAGGCATAGTGCGGGTATCCGTACTTTGATACCCGCAACGATACCCGCATTATCCGTAGATTCCAACGGACGCCATGGACGCCAACGAACGTGAAACCCGCTTAAACATTGGGCTTGATGGGGATGCGTAGACGCCAACGGACACCACAAGAAGCCGATGCTGCTTATCGATCATCAGCAGCATGGTGGGGCCCCTTACTCTACGGACTGTTCGGCGAGGCTGACCGCGCGGAACATGGCGCGGCGCTTGTTCAGGGTCTCTTCCCATTCCAGGGCCGGCTGCGAGTCGGCAACGATGCCGGCGCCGGCCTGCACGTGCAGCTCACCGTCCTTGATCACCGCGGTACGAATGGCAATGGCCGTATCCATGTTGCCGTTCCACGCCCAGTAGCCTACAGCACCGCCGTACACGCCACGCTTGACCGGCTCCAGTTCATCGATGATTTCCATGGCGCGCACCTTGGGCGCACCGGACAGCGTGCCGGCCGGCAGGATGGCGCGCAGGGCATCCATCGCCGTGAGGCCGGCCTTGAGCTGCCCGGTCACGTTGGAAACGATGTGCATGACGTTGGAATAGCGTTCGATGACCATTTTCTCGGTCAGCCGCACACTGCCGGTCGCGGAAACCCGTCCGACATCATTGCGCCCCAGGTCGATCAGCATCAGGTGCTCGGCAATTTCCTTGGCGTCGGACAGCAGATCCTGCTCAAGCTCGATATCGGCCTCTTCGCTCGCGCCACGTGGGCGGGTGCCGGCGATCGGACGCACGGTGACCAGGCTGTCCTCGACGCGTACCAGCACTTCCGGCGACGAACCGACCACATGGAAGTCGCCGAAATTGAAGAAGTACATGTAGGGCGTCGGGTTGATGCAGCGCAGCGCGCGATACAGATCGATGGGCGCGGCACGGAACGGGATCGACATGCGCTGGGAGATCACCACCTGCATGCAGTCGCCAGCCAGGATGTACTCCTTGATGGCAGCCACTGCCGCCTCGTAGTCGTCGCGCTTGAAGCTGGAGATGAAGTCCGGCTCCTGGCCCGCAGGCTTGCTCAGGTCCACACCCAGACGCGGAGTGATCGGTTGACGCAGCTTGTTCAGCAACTCGCGCAACTGCGCCTGGCCACGTTCGAAAGCCTCGCCCTGTGTCGGGTCGACCAGCACGATGGCGTACAGCTTGCCCGACAGGTTGTCGAAGACCACCACGGCATCGGACACCATCAGCAGGATATCCGGAGTAGCCAAAGGATCCGGCTTGCTGACGGCGGCCAGCTTGCGCTCCACATAGCGCACGCTGTCGTAGCCAAAATAACCGACCAGGCCACCATTGAAACGCGGCAAGCCCTCGATGCTCGGCACCTGGTAACGCGCCTTGAACTGCTCGACAAAGGCCAGCGGATCGTCACTGTCGAGCTGTTCGACGATCTGGCCGTCGACACTCACCGTTACCTGGTGGCCATGCACGCGCAGTACGGTACGCGCCGGCAGGCCGATGATCGAATAGCGCCCCCATTTCTCGCCGCCCTGCACCGATTCGAGCAGGTAGGAGTTGGGCGCATCGGCGAGCTTCAGGTAAATCGACAGCGGCGTGTCGAAATCGCCCAGGGTTTCCAGG
This sequence comes from Pseudomonas fluvialis, assembly GCF_002234375.1. Taxonomy (GTDB): domain Bacteria; phylum Pseudomonadota; class Gammaproteobacteria; order Pseudomonadales; family Pseudomonadaceae; genus Aquipseudomonas; species Aquipseudomonas fluvialis. The sequence continues at coordinate 2,288 of NZ_NMQV01000034.1, read as the reverse complement.
GCCATGGGAATGCGGTTGTAGCCGGCAGCGGCCAAACGCAGGAATTCTTCGCGGGTCATGATCAGCCTCGTGGCGTGAGGGTATTTCAGTCGTTAGCAAACAGGCCGGGCCAGCCGGCGGGCATGTATCAGGCGCGCCAGCGCCAGCGGGCCAGAGCCTTGAGGACATGCATCCACTGTTTGCGGGTAACCACCACGATCCGATCTCTGCAGGCGGGCTTGAAAGTTGCCAATCACACTACCCCAGCACCGTCGACGAAGCAACCAACTGGCGCAGGTCATCCAGCAGCAGGGCGGGCTGTTCCTCGGCAATCGGCCGGCCGTGGTTGTAGCCATAGCTCACCGCCACGCAGGGCACACCGGCAGCCCGGGCGGCCAGCACATCATTACGCGAGTCGCCGACAAACAGTGCCTGGCTCGCCGCTACGCCGGCCTTTTCCAGCACCCAGTTAAGCGCGGCCGGATCAGGTTTCTGCACCGGCAGGCTGTCGCCACCCAGTATCCAGCGGAAGTAACCGGCCAGGCCTTTTTCCTCCAGCAAGGGTGCCACAAAGCGCTCCGGCTTGTTGGTGACCAGCGCCAGCGCAATGCCTTGCGCGGCAAGCCAGTCGAGGCATTCGCGCACGCCCGGATAGACCGTGCTTAACGCATGACAATCGGCATAGGCAGCGAGGAACAGCTGGTGGGCCGGCGCCGCCTGTTCTTCGCTGATCAGCGCATGCTCCAAACCATCGGCCAGGGCGCGACGCACCAGCACCCTGGAGCCATTGCCCACCCAGTCGCGCACCTTGCCTACCCCTGCCGGCGCACGTCCCAGCTGCAGCAACATCCGGTCGATGGCCGCTGCCAAATCCGGCACCGAATCCAGCAGGGTGCCATCCAGGTCGAACATCACCAGGCGCGGCAGCCCGCCGGCGAACAGCTGGCGCAATGTGTTCACCCGCGCACCTGAGCCAGCTCGCCACGCATGGCGTCGATCACGGCTTTATAGTCCGGCTGGTTGAAGATGGCCGAACCGGCGACGAAGGTATCCGCGCCCGCCTCGGCAATCGCGCGGATATTCTGCACATTGACGCCGCCGTCGATCTCCAGGCGAATCTCACGGCCACTGGCATCGATCAGCGCGCGGGCTTCACGCAGCTTGTCGAGGGTGCCGGGGATGAACTTCTGCCCGCCGAAACCGGGGTTGACGCTCATCAGCAGGATCATGTCGACCTTGTCCATCACGTACTTGAGCACATCCAGCGGGGTAGCTGGGTTGAACACCAGACCGGCCTTGCAGCCGCCGTCACGGATCAGTTGCAGCGAACGGTCGATGTGCTCCGAGGCTTCCGGGTGGAAGGTGATGTAGGATGCGCCCGCCTCGATGAAGTCGCCGATGATGCGATCCACCGGTTTGACCATCAGGTGCGCATCGATCGGCGCGCTGATGCCGTACTTGCGCAACGCCGCGCAGACCATCGGACCGATGGTCAGGTTGGGCACATAGTGGTTGTCCATCACATCGAAGTGCACGATGTCGGCGCCAGCGGCAAGCACCTTGTCGACCTCTTCGCCCAGACGGGCGAAATCGGCAGAGAGAATGGACGGGGCAATGGCGAACGACTGCATGCGGCACCTCGGCAAATCACGGTAAGCGCGCATTGTACCCGCCCGACGACCTGCCTGGCAGCGCGTATAACGCAAGCACCCTGTTTGTCGCGGGTCGCCACCTGACAAACGCCCGGTCTGCTATTAGGCTGCCAAGTATCCACCGCGATCGGCTAGTAGCGAGATGCCCATGAACCTGAAACGCCTGATCCCCCTGGCCCTGATCCTCGGCCTGCACCCCGCGCAGGCCGAGGAGCCCAGCAACAGCGCTGAAAGCACCGGCGACAGCCAGGCAAGCGACACCCCCAGCAGCGTAGCGGCACGCCCGCCACTCCCGGAAGCCAGCGAACTGGTTCAGCAGACCCTGCAGGTTCGCCTGCCCGAGACAGAGCAGCAGTCTCTGCAGGCGGGAGATGAAACCTTCCTGGCCCTCTGGCAACCCGCTAATCAGGCCGAGGCAGCCGGCCTGGTCATCCTGCTGCCTGGCGATGGTGAAAGTGCCGACTGGCCACAAGCCATTGGCCCGCTGCGCCGCAAGCTGCCGGAAGCCGGCTGGCATACCCTGAGCCTGAGCCTGCCAGATCCCCAGCCAGCGCCACTCCCGGCCGCCGTACTGCCTCTTGCGCCGCCCCCCGCAACGACAAGCAGCGAGCAAACGCCGCCCGCCGAGCAGGCCCGCGAGACCGAGACCGAGACCGA
>NZ_NMQV01000033.1 GCF_002234375.1 Pseudomonas fluvialis | reverse complement strand
GTAAGCGCTCCATAAACCCCACCTGCCCATAGGCCGCAGATCATTGGATGCTGAGCTCCCGTTTTCACTGGAGTTCATCCCATGATGCGTCCCGATGCCAAGGTGCAGAAGGTCTACCTGTACCCAAAGCCCGTCGACTTCCGCAAATCCATCAACGGCCTGGCAGCCTTGGTCGAGCTGGACATCAAGGTGGAAGTGTTCAACCCGGTGCTGTTCGTGTTCCTCAATCGCACGCGCAGCCAGGTCAAGATTCTCTACTGGGAGCGCAACGGTTTCTGCCTGTGGCTCAAGCGACTGGAAGCCGAGCGCTTCAAGACCAAGCACGATGCAGGCGACGAGGCCATCGAGCTGACGGTTGACGAACTGAACTGGCTGCTCGACGGAATTGACCTGTGGCGCAATCGACCGCACCAGGTACTGACGCCGCGGTTCGTGGCCTGAGCCGGTATAATCCAGCGCCATGAAATTTGGCGCCGACAACCTTCCTAACGATCCCGTCCTGCTCAAGGCCTTGGTGCTGCAATTGCAGGAGCAGGTCGCCCTGCTGCGCCACAAACTGTTCTCACCCAAGTCCGAGCGCAGCCCTGAAGATGCCGACTCACCGCAGCTGGCCATGTTCAACGAGGCCGAAGAGCTGGTCGAAGAGCCGACTGCCGAGCCAGCCGAAGAAGTCGTTGCGCCGATCAAGCGTCGTGGCAAGCGCAAGCCGCTGCCGGCCAATCTGCCGCGCGTCGAAGTCGTCCATGAACTGCCCGAGCACGAACTGACCTGCGCCTGTGGTTGCCGCAAACAGGCTATCGGCGAGGAAACCAGCGAGCAACTGGAGATCATCCCGATGCAGGTGCGGGTTATCCGTCATATCCGCAAGACTTACGCCTGCAAGGCCTGCGAAACCGCACCGGTCACCGCCGACAAACCGGCCCAACTGATCGAGAAGAGCCTGGCTAGTCCCAGCGTGTTGGCGATGCTGCTGACCACCAAGTACGCCGACGGCATCCCGCTGTACCGTTTCGAGAAAATGCTCGGTCGCCACGGCATCGACATTCCCCGCCAGACCCTGGCGCGCTGGGTGATCCAAAGTGGCGAGCAGCTGCAGCCGCTGCTCAACCTGATGCGCGACAAACTGCTGGACTACCCGGTGCTGCACTGCGACGAAACCCGCCTGCAGGTGCTGCACGAACCCGGACGCGATCCCACCGCGCAGTCCTGGATGTGGGTGCAAAGCGGCGGGCCGCCGGATAAACCGGTGATCCTCTTCGACTACACAGCCAGCCGCGCGCAGGAGGTACCGCTGCGCCTGCTCGATGGCTATCACGGCTACCTGATGACTGACGACTACGCTGGCTACAACGCCGTGGCCGTGCAAGAGGGCATCGAGCGGTTGGCCTGCTGGGCGCATGCGCGGCGCAAGTTCGTCGAGGCGCAGAAAGTGCAGCCCAAGGGCAAGACCGGCCGTGCCGACATGGCGCTGAACCTGATCAATAAGCTCTACAGCATCGAACGTGAACTGAAGGACGCCAGCGATGCCGAGCGGCAGGCCACCCGTGTGCAACGCAGCCAACCGCTGCTCGATCAACTCAAGGCCTGGCTGGACAAGACCCAGCCGCAGGTCGCTGGGCAGACGGCCCTGGGCAAGGCGGTGAACTACCTGGCCAGCAACTGGGGCCGGCTGGTGCGTTACGTCGAAGGTGGAAACCTGCCCATCGATAACAACCGCGCCGAAAACGCCATCCGCCCGTTCGTCATCGGTCGCAAGAACTGGTTGTTCAGCGATACGCCCAAGGGCGCCACGGCCAGCGCACAGATCTACAGCCTGATCGAAACCGCCAAGGCCAACGGCCAAGAGCCTTACGCCTGGCTGCGCCACATCCTCGAACGCCTGCCAACGGCACAGAGCGTCGAGGACTACGAAGCGCTGCTGCCGTGGAACTGCTCGCCGGCTTCTGCCTTTGCTTCCTGAAAACAAACCCCGTCCACTAGGACGGGGTTTATGGAGCGCTTACG
>NZ_NMQV01000032.1 GCF_002234375.1 Pseudomonas fluvialis | reverse complement strand
ACGCTGGCCGTGTCATGCACGATCTGCCGCTGCAGGTTGGTGATATCCACCGTATCGAAATCCGCCAGGTGCAACTCGCCCACCCCAGCTGCCGCCAGGTACAGCGCCACTGGCGAACCCAGCCCGCCCAGCCCGACGATCAGTGCACGGCTGCGTTTCAGGCGCAGCTGCCCCTCGATATCCACCTGCGCCAGCAGGATCTGCCGGCTGTAGCGCAGCAGCTCGTCGTCCGTCAGCATTGCTTCACCCATGTTTGCTACACCCCAGGCTGATGCGCTCGTGGCCGGCCAGGTCACGGCGGCTATGCACCTCGTGGAAACCGGCCGCGACGAGCAGCGCACGCACCGCCTCGGCCTGGTCGAAGCCATGTTCCAACAGCAGCCAGCCACCGTCCTCGAGATAAGCCGGTGCCTGGGCGATGATCAGACGCAGATCATCCAGGCCATCGGCCCCGGCGACCAGCGCGCTACTCGGTTCGAAACGCACATCACCTTGCGTCAGGTGCGGATCATCGGCACGGATGTAGGGCGGATTGCTGAGAATCAGCGCGTAGCGCTGCCCGGCCAGTGCGGAGAACCAGTGACTGCGCAGAAAGCGCACGTTGTCCAGGCCCAGGCGCTGGCGGTTGCGCTCGGCCAGAGCCACCACCTCGTCCAGGCGATCCACCCCGCACACCTGCCAGGCCGGCCGTTCACTGGCCAGGGCCAGGGCAATCGCGCCGCTGCCAGTGCCCAGGTCAAGAACCGCCAGTGGAGTCTCCGCGCACAGCTGCAAGGCGCTCTCCACCAGCAGCTCGGTATCCGGCCGGGGAATCAACGTATGCGCGGCCACTTCCAGGTGCAGGCTCCAGAAACCCTGCTGACCCAGGATATAGGCCACCGGCTCACCGGCGCGGCGGCGCTGCAGATAGGCCTGGAAGCAGGCCTGCTGTGCGGCCTCCGGCTCACGCTCGGGCCAGGTGCGCAGGTAGCTGCGCGGTTTGCCCAGCGCAGCGGCCAGCAGCAACTCGGCGTCCAGCCTAGGGCTGGGCGATTCGGGCAGATCGGCGCTTTCAAGCAGGAATTCGATGCTGGCCATAATGTTTAGCCTCAGGCTGCAAGCCTCAAGCGACAAGCAGGCCCGCACGCAACGGGCGACTTGTGGCTTGTGACGGACTGCTGTGGTTAGTCGCCCAGTGCTGCCAACTGGTCGGCCTGGTATTCGGCCAGCAAGGGCTCGATGACCGCCTCGACACTCCCGGCCATCACTTCGGACAGGCTGTAGAGCGTGAGATTGATCCGGTGATCGGTCACCCGCCCTTGGGGGAAGTTGTAGGTACGGATACGCTCGGAGCGGTCGCCCGAGCCCACCAGCAACTTGCGCGTATCGGAAATCTCCTTGTGCGCGGCGGCTTCCTGCTGGTCCTTGAGTTTGGCTGCCAGCCAGGCCATGGCCTTGGCGCGGTTCTTGTGCTGCGAACGTTCTTCCTGGCATTCGACCACCGTGCCGGTGGGAATGTGCGTGATGCGGATCGCCGAGTCGGTGGTATTGACGTGCTGGCCACCGGCGCCGGAGCTGCGGTAGGTATCCACACGCAGATCCGCCGGATTGATCTCGATGGCCGCCTGTTCATCCGGTTCGGGCAATACCGCCACGGTACAGGCTGACGTGTGGATACGCCCCTGGGACTCGGTTTCCGGTACGCGCTGCACACGGTGTGCGCCGGATTCGAACTTCAGCTTGGCGTAGACGTTCTCACCCTCCACCCGGCTGATAACCTCCTTGAAGCCACCGTGTTCACCCTCGCTGGCCGAGAGAATCTCCACGCGCCAGCCCTGCCTTTCGGCGTAGCGCGAGTACATGCGAAACAGGTCGCCGGAAAAAATCGCCGCCTCGTCACCGCCGGTACCGGCACGGATTTCCAGATAGACGTTGCGCCCGTCGTTGGGATCCCTGGGCAGCAACATGCGCTGCAGACGATCTTCCAGTTCCTCCAGCGAGGCCTTGGCCTGCTCGACCTCTTCCTCGGCCATGGCCCGCAAGTCCGGGTCGCTGTCCTTGAGCAGCGCCTGGGCGCCCGCCAGGTCATCCTGCACCTTGCACAACTGCCGATAGGCCTGCACCACCGGCTCGACTTCGGCGTACTCGCGCGAATAGGCGCGAAACTGTGGCTGGTTGGCAATCACTTCGGCATCGCCGAGCAGTGCGGTGAGCTCCTCGAAGCGATCCTGCAGGGTCGCCAGCTTGTTCAATAACGACGGTTTCATGATCAGTGCTCGCTCCGCTCATCCAGAGCAAACAGCTCCTGCGCCAGAGCCAGGGCATCCAGGCGACCGGCGGCGGTCAGTTTCTTCAACTGCACGCTGGGCGCATGCAGCAACTTGTTGGTCAGGCCTCGGGCCAGTTGTTGCAGTACTTCTTCGGCCGGGCTGCCATTGGCCAGCGCGCGCTGCGCCTTGGCCAGCTCTTCGTCGCGCAGGCTTTCGCACTGCTGCCGGTAGGCCTTGAGCACGTCCACGGCAGCCAGTTCACGCAGGCGCAGCATGAACTCATCGGCACCATTGGCCACCAGCTCCTCGGCCGCGCGCGCAGCACCCTGACGGCTCTTGAGGTTTTCCTCGATGACTTCATGCAAGTCATCGACGGTATAGAGGTAGACATCATCGAGATTGCCCACTTCGGGCTCGATATCCCGCGGCACGGCAATATCGACCATGAAGATCGGCTTGTAGCGCCGCTGCTTGAGGGCACGCTCCACGGCGCCCTTGCCAAGAATCGGCAACTGGCTGGCGGTAGAACTGATGACGATATCGCTGTTGACCAGCTCGTTGGGAATCTCCGAGAGCAGTACCGCATGCGCGCCAAACTGCTCGGCCAGCTGGCTGGCACGTTCCAGGGTGCGGTTGGCCACCACGATACGCTTGACCCCCTGCTCGTAAAGGTGCCGGGCCACCAGGGTAATGGTTTCACCGGCGCCAATCAGCAACGCCTGGCTACGGTGCAGGTCGGCAAAGATCTGCTTGGCCAGGCTGACCGCGGCAAAGGCCACCGACACCGGGTTTTCACCAATCGCCGTATCGGTACGCACAGTTTTGGCGGTGCTGAAGGTCGCCTGGAACAGGCGCCCGAGCAGCGGCCCGACCGTGCCGGCCTCACGGGCCACGGCATACGCCGATTTCATCTGGCCGAGAATCTGCGGCTCACCCAGCACCAGTGAATCCAGCCCGCAAGCGACCCGCATCATGTGCCGCACGGCGGCTTCATCGGCATGTACATAGGCGCAATCACGCAATTCGGCGACATTCAGCTGATGGAAATCAGCCAGCCAGGCCAATACCTCGTCGACAGCCAAGGCATCCTGTTCCAGGTACAGCTCACTGCGGTTGCAGGTCGAGAGGATCGCCGCCTCGCGACTGGGCGTCAGCCGGCACAGCTCGCGCAACGCCTCCACCAGCTTCTCCGGGGTAAAAGCCACGCGTTCGCGCACGGCTACCGAAGCGGTTTTGTGATTGATGCCAAGGGCTAGAAAGGCCATGCAGGATCGCTGAACAGTCAGGAAAGGGGACAGATTGTCCTATTTCACCCGAACGAGAACAACCACCGACATGTCTCAGGTCAAGAGGAACGCCAGTGGGCTTGCCCACGGCCTTATGTCATCATGCCGCAAACCCCAGTCACTACCTGTCATGACCATGTCGCCAGCCTTGCTTAAGTACCCTCTCCTACTGGGCCTGGGCCTGCTCAGCGGTTGCCAGCAGCTGCCCCTGGGCGAACCGCCAGCCGAGCAGACCACCTCGGCGCAACAGACACCCAGCTTGCCGCCCAAGCAGTACGCGTCATTCAGTCAGGACACGCTGTTCAGCCTGCTCGCCGCCGAACTGGCCGGCCAGCGCAACCGTTTCGACCTGGCCCTCGACAACTACCTGGCGCAGGCCCGCGCCACCGGCGATGCCGGGGTTGCCGAACGCGCCTTCCGCATCGCCGAATACCTTGATGACGGCCCAGCCAGCCTGGAAAGCGCGCAACTGTGGGCGAAAAGCGCCCCGGACAGCCTGGATGCCCAGCGCAATGCAGCCATCCAGCTGGCTCGCGCCGGCCAGCACGAGCAGGCCATGCAGGTCATGGAGCGGGTCCTCCAGCAAAAGGGCGACACGCATTTCGACTTCCTGGCCCTGGCTGCCGCGGATACCGACGAGCGCACCCGCGCCGGCCTGCTGGATGGTTTCCAGCGCCTGCTGGAGCGCTATCCGGACAATCAGCAACTGCTGTTCGGCCAGGCATTACTGCTCTACCAGGACGGCCGCAACGAGGAGGCCCTGCAACAACTGCAGCGCCTGCCCCAGGCCAGTCAGGCCAGCGCCATTCTCCTGCAGGCACGCCTGCTGCAGGACCTCGGCCGCCACGAGCAGGCCCTCAAGCGCCTGCGCCAGGGCATTGGCCAGCACCCGACCGACAAGCGCCTGCGCCTGGCCGAAGCACGCCTGCTGCTGCAACAGGAAGACCTGCAGGCGGCTGGCGAGGCATTTGCCGAACTGTTGCAGCGCTTCCCCGAGGATGATGACCTGCGCCTGTCGCTGGCGCTGATCAGCCTGGAGAACCGTGACTGGGAACGCGCCCACCAGCACCTTGGCGAGCTGCTGTTGCGCCAGGTGCACGTCGACGCCGCGCACTTCCACCTCGGCCGCCTCTACGAACAGCAGAACGAGCCCGAGGAAGCCCTGCAGGCCTACACCCAGGTCGGCCCGGGCAGTGACTACCTGCCCGCCCAAGCACGCCTCGCCCAGCTACTCGCTGACAGCCAACGCTTCGCCGAGCTGTCCAGCCTGTTGCAGCAGGCCCGCCAGCAACAAGCCGAACAGGCCGTGGCACTGTACCTGCTGGAAGCCGAGACACTCGCCGAAGCACAGCGTGGCGAGGCTGCCTGGCAATTGATCGAACAGGCGCTGCGCCAGTACCCGGACGACCTCAACCTGCTGTACACGCGCGCCATGCTCGCCGAACAGCGTGATGATCTGGTTCAGCTGGAAGCCGACCTGCGCTTCATCCTCAGCCAGGAGCCCGACAACGCCATGGCCCTCAACGCGCTGGGCTACACGCTGGCCGATCGCACCGAACGCTACGACGAAGCCTTGCAACTGATCGAACTGGCCCACCAGATCAACCCGCAGGACCCGGCCATCCTCGACAGCCTGGGCTGGGTGCATTACCGCCTGGGCAACCTGCAGCAAGCCGAACAGTACCTGCGCCAGGCCTTCGCCGCCTTCCCCGACCACGAGGTGGCCGCCCACCTCGGCGAAGTACTCTGGCTGCGCGGCAAGCAACGCGAAGCACGCCAGGTCTGGCGCCAGGCCCTCGACGCGCAACCGGACAGCCCTATCCTGCGCGAAACCCTGCTGCGCCTGACCGGCGAGGAACACCCCTGATATGCGCCTGAATACCCTGCTGGCAGTCACTCTGCTGCTCGCCTCTGGCTGCTCGACGTTCACCCCGCGCGAGGTGCTCCAGGGCCAGGGCAACGCCCAGGCCTGGCAAGTACACAAGACCCAGACCAGCCAGATCGATGGCTGGCAGATCAGCGGCAAACTGGGCATCCGTGCCCCACAGGACTCCGGTAGCGGCACACTGTTCTGGCTGCAACGCCAGGACTATTTCGACATACGCCTGTCCGGGCCGCTCGGCCGCGGCGCCGCGCGCCTGACCGGACGCGATGGCGCGGTCAATCTGGAGATCGCCAACCAGGGCCGCTATCAAGGCGAGTCGGCCCAGGCCCTGCTCGGCGAGCAACTCGGCTGGCAACTGCCGGTCAGCCAGCTGCACTGGTGGATTCGCGGCCTGCCCGCCCCCGGCAGCCGCAGCCAACTGACCCTGGACAGCGACAGCCGCCTGGCCGCCCTGCAGCAGGATGGCTGGCAACTGCAATTTCTCGACTACCGCGACCAGCACGGCTTCAGCCTGCCGCAACGTCTCAAGGCGCAGCGTGGCGAGCTGCAGATCATCCTGGTGATCAAGGACTGGCAAGCCCGCCAGCTCGGACACTGACCATGCCGCATACCCCTCCTGGCGATGCCCTGCAACTGCCGGCACCGGCCAAGCTCAATTTGTTTCTGCACATCACCGGGCGTCGTGCCGACGGCTACCACGAACTGCAGACCCTGTTTCAGTTTCTCGACCATGCCGACCAACTGAGTTTCATCCCGCGCCAGGACGGCAAAATACAGCTGCATACACCGATCGATGGAGTGGATCACGAGAGCAACCTGATCGTCCGCGCCGCACGCCTGCTCCAGGCACACAGCGGTTGCCGGCTGGGCGCCGATATCTGGCTGGACAAGCAGCTGCCCATGGGCGGCGGTATCGGCGGCGGCAGCTCGGATGCCGCCACTACCCTACTGGGACTCGACCATCTCTGGCAGACCCGACTGGATGAGGACACCCTGGCCGAACTGGGGCTGCGCCTGGGCGCTGATGTGCCCGTCTTCGTGCGCGGCCATGCGGCCTTTGCCGAAGGCGTCGGCGAACGTCTGCAGCCGGTCCAACTGAGCGAGCCGTGGTTCCTCGTTGCCGTGCCGCAAGTCTTTGTCAGCACAGCAGAAGTTTTCAACGACCCCGAGTTGACACGCAATACGCCGGCCATTAAAGTTCGCAGCCTTCTTGCAGGGGGCGGTCATAACGACTGCCAGCCGGTGGTCGAGAAGCGCTACGCCGAAGTGCGTAACGCGCTGATCTTGCTGAACAAATTTGTCCCAGCAAAACTCACCGGCACTGGATCTTGTGTGTTTGGGAGCTTCCCAAGCCGCGACGAAGCTGATAAAGTCCGCCGCCAACTTCCAGCCACTCTGCCGAGCTTTGTAGCTCAGGGGCGCAACATCTCCATGTTGCACCGCAAGCTCCAGGCACTGGCCAAGAAGTGATGCAAAACGGGTTGTACGACACAGGGGCGTCGCCAAGCGGTAAGGCAGCAGGTTTTGATCCTGCCATGCGTTGGTTCGAATCCAGCCGCCCCTGCCATCAACCACCCGTCAGCACAGAGCAACACCATACAGGGGCGTCGCCAAGCGGTAAGGCAGCAGGTTTTGATCCTGCCATGCGTTGGTTCGAATCCAGCCGCCCCTGCCATATTCCGCAAAAGCTGTTTCGAGATCTGCCAAGGCAGCGTCTTGGAACGGCTTTTGGTTTGTAAGGCCCACCCTCAGCTGGCAGGTACTGCGCGTGTCCAAGATGATGGTTTTCACGGGGAACTCCAACCCCGATCTGGCGCGCCGCGTCGTTCGTCAATTGCACATCCCCCTTGGTGAAGCAGCCGTTGGCAAATTCTCCGATGGCGAGGTGAGTGCAGAAATCCTGGAAAACGTGCGCGGCAAGGATGTCTTCATCATTCAGCCTACCTGCGCGCCGACCAACGACAACCTGATGGAACTGGTGGTGATGGCCGACGCCTTCCGCCGCTCCTCTGCCAGCCGCATCACGGCCGTGGTTCCCTATTTCGGTTATGCCCGCCAGGATCGCCGTCCGCGTTCGGCACGCGTAGCCATCAGCGCCAAGGTAGTGGCCGACATGCTGACCGTGGTCGGCATCGACCGCGTGCTCACCGTTGACTTGCACGCCGACCAGATCCAAGGCTTCTTCGATATTCCAGTCGACAACATCTACGGCTCGCCGGTACTGGTCGACGATATCGAAGACCAGCGCTTCGATAACCTGATGATCGTTTCCCCGGACATCGGCGGTGTGGTGCGTGCGCGCGCCGTGGCCAAGAGCCTGGGTGTAGACCTGGCGATCATCGACAAACGTCGCGAGAAGGCCAACCACTCCGAAGTGATGCACATCATCGGTGATGTCGAGGGCCGCACCTGTATTCTGGTCGACGACATGGTCGATACCGCCGGCACCCTGTGCCATGCCGCCAAGGCGCTCAAGGAGCGCGGTGCCGCCAAGGTCTACGCCTACGCCACGCACCCGGTGCTGTCCGGCCGCGCCATTGAGAATATTGAAAACTCCGTACTCGACGAGCTGGTGGTGACCAACACCATCCCGCTGTCTGCCGCGGCCCAGGCCTGCTCGCGCATTCGCCAGCTGGACATTGCCCCGGTAGTCGCTGAAGCGGTGCGCCGCATCAGCAATGAAGAATCGATCAGTGCGATGTTCCGCTAAGCGGACATCGCCTGACGTACCCTGCCCCGCCACCTGGCGAGGCTTTTTGCCCGCCCCGGAACACGCTGGTCGCAAGCCGTGTACCGAGAAGGGATATTTTGGAGAATGCCATGACTGTTGAATTTGCCCTGAATGCCGAAGTGCGTTCCGACCTGGGGAAAGGTGCGAGCCGCCGCCTGCGTCGTAACGTCGCCATGGTGCCTGCTGTCGTCTACGGCGGCGACAAGGCCCCGCAATCGATCAGCCTGCTGGCCAAAGAACTGGCCAAGCTGCTGGAAAACGAAGCAGCCTTCAGCCACGTGCTGAGCCTGAACGTTGCCGGCACCCAGGAAAGCGTACTGATCAAAGCCCTGCAACGTCACCCGGCCAAAGGCTATGTGGTACATGCTGACTTCGTTCGCGTAGTTGCCGGCCAGAAACTGACCGCCCACGTACCGCTGCACTTCATCAACGAAGCCAGCTCGGTTGGTGTCAAGCAGCAAGGCGGCGAAATCTCCCACACCATCGTGGAAGTCGAAGTAGCCTGCCAGCCGCAGGACCTGCCGGAGTTCATCGAAGTCGACATGGCTGCCGTTGAAGTAGGCCAGACCCTGCACCTGTCCGACCTGAAGCTGCCGAAAGGCGTTGAGCTGGTGGCCCTGGCCCACGGCAACAACCTGGCAGTCAGCAACATCCACGCCTCCCGCGTGAAGGAAGAAGGCGCCGAGTAATACGCGCCCCGCTTCCTGACAAAGGGCCCCTGTCGTGACTGCCATCCAACTGATCGTCGGCCTGGGTAATCCAGGCCCTGAATACGACCAGACCCGGCATAACGCAGGGGCTCTTTTCGTTGAGCGCCTGGCCGAGCAGCAACGCGTCAGCCTGTCCCTCGACAAGAAGTACTTCGGCCTGGTCGGCAAATTCAGTCACCAGGGCCGCGACGTTCGCCTACTGATTCCCACCACCTATATGAACCGCAGCGGTCAGGCGGTGGCGGCGCTGGCGAACTTCTTCCGCATTCCCATCGAAGCCATCTTGGTCGCCCACGATGAACTCGACATGCCCCCCGGCGTCGCCAAGCTCAAACAGGGCGGCGGCCATGGCGGGCACAACGGGCTGCGCGACATCATTGCGCAGAACGCCAACCAGAACGGTTTCTACCGTCTGCGCCTGGGCATTGGTCATCCCGGCCATGCCAGCCAGGTTTCCGGCTACGTACTGGGTCGCGCGCCACGCAGCGAGCAGGAACTGCTCGACAAGAGCATCGACTTCGCCCTGGACAGCCTCGGCGATATGCTCGACGGCAACTGGACCCGCGCCATGCAACAGTTGCACAGCCGCAAGGCCTGATCACCTTTCACCCAATTCAGCTCCGCGAGGGATACACCATGGGATTCAACTGCGGCATCGTCGGCCTGCCCAACGTCGGCAAGTCCACCCTGTTCAACGCCCTGACCAAATCCGGCATCGCCGCGGAGAACTTCCCCTTCTGCACTATCGAGCCGAACAGCGGCATCGTACCGATGCCCGACCCGCGCCTGGACGCCCTGGCGGAGATCGTCAAGCCCGAGCGCGTGATCCCCACCACCATGGAATTCGTCGACATCGCCGGTCTGGTGGCGGGCGCATCGAAAGGTGAAGGCCTGGGCAACAAGTTCCTGGCCAATATCCGCGAAACCGATGCCATCGCCCATGTGGTGCGCTGCTTCGAAGACGACAACGTGATCCATGTCGCCAACAGCGTCGACCCCAAGCGCGATATCGAGATCATCGACCTGGAGCTGATCATGGCCGACCTCGACAGCTGCGAGAAGCAGCTGCAGAAGGTCGCACGTACCGCCAAGGGCGGCGACAAGGACGCCGTGGCACAGAAAAATCTGCTGGAAAAACTCATTCCTCACTTCACCGAGGGCAAGCCGGCACGCAGCCTGCTGAAAAACCTCGGTGACGAAGAAAAGCGCCTGGCCAAGACCTTCCACCTGCTCACCACCAAACCGGTGATGTACATCGCCAACGTCGCCGAGGACGGTTTCGAGAACAACCCGCACCTTGACGTGGTGCGAGCCATCGCCGAGGAAGAAGGCGCCATCGTCGTGCCGGTGTGCAACAAGATCGAGGCCGAGATCGCCGAACTGGACGATGCGGAAGAAATGCAGATGTTCCTGGAAACCATGGGCATGAGCGAACCCGGCCTGAACCGGGTGATCCGCGCCGGTTATCAGCTGCTCAACCTGCAGACCTACTTCACCGCAGGTGTGAAGGAAGTGCGCGCCTGGACCGTGCGTGTCGGCGCTACCGCACCGCAAGCGGCCGCGGTCATCCATACCGATTTCGAGAAAGGCTTCATCCGCGCCGAAGTCATCGCCTATGACGACTTCATCCAGTACAAGGGGGAAGCTGGTGCCAAGGAAGCCGGCAAGTGGCGCCTGGAAGGCAAGGACTACATCGTCAAGGATGGCGACGTCATGCACTTCCGCTTCAACGTCTAACACCCCGACAGTTGCGCAAGGCCCTCTTCGGAGGGCCTTTTCGTTGCAGCATCGGACAGCCAAGCTGGCAGGCGAATCTGCAAGCACAGATTCGCCGTACCAGCGACTAAGCGCGCGGTGTCGCTAACTGCGGCTGGAAGTACAGGCTACTCCCGCGTGCCAGGCCAGCCAGCCCCGGATGGTCCTTGGCGACCTCGGCCTCGATCGGCTCCGCTTGGCCCGCTACGCTCAGGGTCACCCGGGTAATCGCCCCCAGCGGACGGATATCGCGTACCTCGCCCTGTCGATGACCTGCCTGTGCCTGGCGTGACAGGCTGATCTCATGGGGACGGAACAACAGCGGCGGCGCACCGGCCTCGCCATGCAGCCGGTTGGCGTCGCCGAGGAAGTGATAGACGAAATCGCTGGCCGGTTTCTCATACACCTCCGCCGGCGTGCCGATCTGCTCGATCACCCCCTTGTTCATCACCACGATACGATCCGCCACTTCCATGGCTTCTTCCTGGTCGTGGGTGACGAACACGCTGGTCAGGTTGACGTCCTCATGCAGGCGCGCCAGCCAGCGGCGCAACTCCTTGCGCACCTTGGCATCCAGCGCACCGAACGGCTCATCGAGCAGCAACACCCGTGGCTCCACCGCCAGGGCGCGGGCCAGGGCAATACGCTGACGCTGTCCGCCGGAAAGCTGCTCGGGGTAGCGGTCGCCGAGCCAGTCGAGCTGCACCAGATCGAGTAGCTCATGCACCTTGCGCTTGATCTCTGCTGTACTCGGACGCTGCGCTTTGGGCTTCATGCGCAGGCCGAAGGCGACGTTGTCGAATACCGTCATATGGCGGAACAGCGCGTAATGCTGGAACACGAAGCCGACATTGCGATCACGCACATCGTGCCTGGAGACGTCCTCGCCATGGAACTCGATAGCGCCGCTGTCTGGCGTTTCCAGACCGGCGATGATGCGCAACAGGGTGGTCTTGCCGCAGCCGGACGGGCCGAGCAGCGCCACCAGTTCGCCGCTGTGGATATGCAGGTTGATCTGCTGCAAGGCCTGAAAGGTCAGGAAGCGCTTGCTGACATTGCGAATTTCAATACTCATGGCTTATTCCTCGCCAGCACGGGCTTTCAGGTGGTTGATGCGTGATTCGCTCCACTGCTTGAGCAGCAGGATCAGCAGCGCCAGCAGCAACAGCAGGCTGGCGACGCTAAAGGCGGCAACGTGGTTGTATTCGTTGTAGAGAATTTCCACATGCAGCGGCAGCGTGTTGGTGTAGCCACGGATATGCCCGGACACCACCGACACCGCGCCGAACTCGCCCATCGCCCGGGCGGTGCACAGCACCACGCCATAGATCAGGCCCCATTTGATATTGGGCAGGGTCACATGCCAGAACATCTGCCAGCCATTGGCGCCGAGCAGGCGCGCGGCCTCCTCTTCCTGGGTGCCCTGCTCCTGCATCAGCGGGATCAGCTCGCGGGCAACAAAGGGCACGGTGACAAACAGGGTGGCCAGCACGATACCCGGCAGGGCGAAAATGATCTGGATATCGTGCTCACGCAGCCAGGGGCCGAAGAAGCCCTGGGCGCCGAACAGCAGCACGTAGATCAGACCGGCGATCACCGGCGACACCGAGAACGGCAAGTCGATCAGGGTCACCAAGATGCTCTTGCCACGAAACTCGTACTTGCTCACGCACCACGCCGCTGCCACGCCGAACAGCAGGTTGAGCGGCACGGCGATGCCCACCGCCAGCAAAGTCAGCTTCAGCGCACTGATGGCATCGGGCTCGAAGATCGAGGTAAAGAATACCCCGACGCCCTGCTTGAGGGCCTCGGTCAGCACCACGAACAAAGGCAATACCAGAAACAGCAGAAACACCAGCCAGGCGCTGATCACCAGCAGGCGGCGGCCCAGGGCACTGCCGCGCCGGGCAGCGTTGTTGACGGCACTGGCCGTCAGGGTTGCAGATGACATACCCGGCTCCTTATGAATGGCTGATGCGGCGCTGCAGCAGGTTGATCAGCAGCAGCAAAATGAACGACACCACCAGCATCAGCACGCCGATGGCGGTCGCTCCGGCGTAGTTGTACTGGTCTAGTTGCACCATGATCAGCAGCGGCAGGATTTCGGTTTTCATCGGCATATTGCCGGCGATAAAGATCACCGAGCCGTACTCACCAACCCCCCGAGCAAAGGCCAGGGCGAAGCCGGTCAGCCAGGCGGGCAGCAACGCCGGCAGCAATACATGGCGAGCGACCTGCAATGGCTTGGCGCCCAGGCAGGCGGCGGCCTCCTCGACCTCGCGGGGGATGTCGGCCAGCACCGGCTGGATGGTGCGCACCACAAACGGCAGGGTGACGAAGGTCAAGGCCAGAGTGATGCCCAGCGGGGTGTAGGCGATCTTGAAGCCCAGGGATGTGGCGAACTGGCCGATCAGACCATTAGGCGCATACAGCGCGGTCAGGGCGATACCGGCCACCGCCGTGGGCAGGGCGAACGGCAGGTCGATCATCGCTTCGATGATCTTGCGACCGGGGAAGGTGTAGCGCACCAGCACCCAGGCCAGCAGGGTGCCGATCACACCGTTGATCACCGCCGCGAGAAAGGCGGTACCGAAGCTCAGCTTCAGCGCGGCCAGTACCCGGGGCGAGGAAATAATGGTCCAGAACTGTTCCCAGGTAAGCTGAGCGGCATGCACGAACATGGCACCCAGGGGAATCAGCACCAACAGGCTGAGGTACACCAGGGTGTAACCCAGCGTCAGCCCGAAGCCGGGTATGACGGGGGAAGTACGACGAGACATAAAACCTCAGCGGCATGCGTCAAGCTGCAAGCGAGCAGTACACGCCACGGCGACAAGCCCGCTTGCAGCATGGGGCCTGTCGCTGGTGGCTGCGCTTAGCGGGCCTGGTAGATCTGGTCGAAGATGCCGCCGTCATCGAAGAACTTCGGCTGCGCGGTTTTCCAGCCGCCGAAATCCGCATCGATGGTCACCAGCCTCAGGTCAGAGAACTGCTCGCTGAAGTCCTTGGCGATCGCCTGATTACGCGGGCGGTAGAAGTGCTTGGCGGCCAGGCGCTGACCTTCATCGCTGTACAGGTAGTTGAGGTAGGCCTCGGCTACCTTGCGGGTGCCCTTGCGGTCAACGTTGGCATCCACCACGCTCACCGGCGGTTCGGCAAGGATCGACAGCGACGGGGCAACGATCTCGAAGTTGTCACCGCCCTCTTCCTTCAGCGCCAGGAAGGCTTCGTTTTCCCAGGCCAGCAGCACATCGCCGATGCCGTTGTTGACGAAGGTGATGGACGAGCCACGCGCTCCGGTGTCGAGTACCGGAACGTTCTTGTACAGCTTGGCGACGAACTCCTTGGCCTGCGCTTCGCTGCCGTACTTCTGCTGGGCAAAGGCCCAGGCGGCCAGCAGGTTCCAGCGCGCGCCGCCGGAGGTTTTCGGGTTAGGCGTGATCACTGCTACGCCCGGCTTGACCAGGTCATCCCAGTCCTTGATGCCCTTCGGGTTGCCCTTGCGCACCAGGAACACGATGGTCGAGGTATAGGGCGTGCTGGCATCCGGCAGGCGCTCCTGCCAGTTCTGCGGGATCAGCTTGCCGAGTTTGTACAGCTCGTCGATATCCCCGGCCAGCGCCAGGGTCACCACGTCGGCGCGCAGACCGTCGATCACCGCACGGGCCTGCTTGCCCGAGCCGCCATGGGACTGCTGGATGGTTACGGCCTCATTGCCCTGGGCTTGCCAGTGCTTGTTGAAGGCCGCGTTGAATTCACTGTACAGCTCACGGGTCGGGTCATAGGACACGTTGAGCAGGGTTTGCGCGGCAACAGGGCCGGCGATCAGGGTGCTGGCCAGGGTGGCCAGGGCAAAACGACGAATAGACATGCTGATGCTCCTACTGGGACTCACGGGGAATTGGCGTTCAATGAAGTGACCAAGGCCAACTGCGCGGTGCAGCGGCGGCCGGTTGCATTGCACGCCCTCCGGTGGTCCGGTCGGGCAATCTTGCTTACGGAGTAAGCAGGTTTAGCTGGGCTTGCTGCTCGATGCGTTCAGGCGGAATTTCTCCTTGCGTTCAATCTGCACCACCTGGCCGTTGTGCACGGTGATTTCCACCGAGCCAAACTTCAGCCCCTGCAGGGCCGCCTGGATTTCACGCAGAATGCCCGCCTCGTCCTGACCTTCGAGATTTCGCAGGGTTGCGCTCATTTCTATGCTCCTTGAAAAGCCACCGAAGCGGAGGCTGATGCCCCTCGCGGGTGGCTGTGGAGCGGATAGTAGGGACACTCAAATATTCTTAAAAATATCATTTAAGAACATTTATATTCTTTTTGGAAATATGTAGCCACCCTGCACCACAACACCTGCTTAGCCGACAAAAGAATAAGCAAATAAATTTTTATTCTTTTTTAATAATCCTGTAGCCCTCCTACACTGCCCCTCCTCGTCACGCACAGGAGGCGCAGCCGATGCGCGATCAAGCGATTCGTTATCTGATAGTCCCGGGCTGGCAAGGGTCTGCCGAAGACCATTGGCAGAGCCACTGGCAACGCGTACTGCCGGGCAGCGAACGGCTGGAGCAACACGACTGGCTTACCCCACGGCGCGCCGACTGGGTCGCCGCGCTGGATGCCTGCATCGCCCGCGACACCCGCCCCACCCTGCTGATTGCCCATAGCCTGGGCTGCATCACCGTCGCGCACTGGGCTGCCAGCGCCCCGGCCGAGCACCTGGCACGCCTGCGCGGTGCCCTGCTGGTGGCACCGGCCGATGTGCAACGTGCCAGGTGCCCGGCACCGCTGCAGAACTTCGCGCCTATCGCCCGTCAGCGGCTGCCATTCCCCAGCCTGCTGGTAGGTTCGGACAACGACCCGGCCGCCAGTGCCGAGCGCGCCCGCGAACTGGCCAGCGACTGGGGCAGCCAGGCCGTCATCCTTCCGGCAGCCGGGCATATCAATGTGCAATCCGGGCACCAGCGCTGGGAACAGGGTTTTGCTTATCTGTACCGCCTGCAAACCCTGATCGAACAGCAGGCC
Source organism: Pseudomonas fluvialis (assembly GCF_002234375.1). Lineage (GTDB taxonomy): Bacteria > Pseudomonadota > Gammaproteobacteria > Pseudomonadales > Pseudomonadaceae > Aquipseudomonas > Aquipseudomonas fluvialis. The sequence goes on along the minus strand of NZ_NMQV01000032.1, from coordinate 63 downwards.
CGGCGCCGCGCCTGAGGAGTCCCCGTATGCCCCAGCTGCCCCGCACCTGTCTCTTATCACCAT
>NZ_NMQV01000031.1 GCF_002234375.1 Pseudomonas fluvialis | reverse complement strand
ATACGCCTTCAATGCCGAAGGTCTGTGGGTGCCCGGGCCGCAGGGTGGCAAGCAGGTGGGCGACAGCAAGCGCCTGTCGCGCTGGCAAGATCTATTGAAGAAGATGCAGGCCGAAGGGTTTCCCTGAGTACGGCCGAAGGAGTAGGCAATGTCATTGTTCAAGCAGCTGTTCGTCGCGATCTGCCTGCTGTTGCTGGTCAACTTTACCGGCAGTTTCCTGCTGGGGGTTGAAGGTTCCCGCGAGCAGCAGGTCAACCAGCTGCGTGCACATGCGCAGGATGCAGCGACTGCGCTGGGCCTGTCGCTCAGTGCGCATGTCGACGATCCGGCGATGATAGAACTGATGGTCAGTTCGATCTTCGACAGTGGCTATTTCGAGCGCATCCGTGTGTATGCCGGCGACGGCGAGGAGGTTCTGGTCGAGCGCACGGGTATGCCGGTGGTTTCCGAGGTGCCGGCCTGGTTTGTCAGGCTGATAGCTCTGGAGCCGGCGCAGGGCGATGCCATTGTCAGTGATGGCTGGCGCCAGGCGGCGCGTGTCGAGGTGATCAGCCACCCGCTGTTTGCCATCGGCAAGCTCTGGCAGGCAGCGCTGGGCAACCTGCTGTGGTTGGCGCTGAGTGGCGCACTGTGCCTGGCACTCGGTGTGCTGCTGCTCAAGCGGCAACTGCGCCCGCTGGACTATATGGTCGAGCAATCCAATGCAATTGCCCGGCGCGAGTTTCTCAGCGTGGCCGAATTGCCGCGCACGCCTGAGTTTGCCCGGGTGGTCAGGGCCATGAATCAGATGGTGGAAAAGCTCAAGGCCCTGTTTGCCGAAGAGGCGGCACGCACCGAGAAGCTGCGTGCCGAAGCCTATCAGGACAACCTGACCGGCCTGGCCAAAG
>NZ_NMQV01000030.1 GCF_002234375.1 Pseudomonas fluvialis | reverse complement strand
TGGGGTTTATGGAGCGCTTACAACCGGGTGGTGCCGTGGTCCGCCCTGGTGGCGCAGATCGCACCGTTCATGCCCGAAGGCAAACGCGGCCGCCCGCCGTTCCCGGTGGAGTCCCTGCTGCGCATCCACTTCATGCAGCAGTGGTTCACGCTGAGCGACCCGGCCATGGAAGAAGCGCTGCACGACATGCCGCTGTTCCGCGACTTCGCCGGCCTGGGTGGCTGGGATGATCGCCTGCCTGACGAGAGCACGATCTTGCGCTTTCGTCATGTGCTGGAGAAGAACAAGCTGGCCGAGCGGATCTTGGCTACGGTCAACCTGCTGCTCGGTGCCAAGGGCCTGATGCTGCGCAGTGGCACGGTGGTCGATGCCACGCTGATCTCGGCGCCGAGCTCGACCAAGAACGCCAGCGGCGAGCGCGACCCGGAGATGTACCAAAGCAAGAAGGGCCAGCAGTGGTTCTTTGGCATGAAGGCGCACATCGGCGTGGACGCCGACTCGGGGCTGGTGCACACCGTGCGCGGCACATCGGGCAACGTCAACGATGTGGTCGAAGCCAACAGCTTGCTGCACGGGCAAGAGACGGATGTCTTCGCTGATGCTGGCTACCAAGGCGCACACAAGCGGCCCGACGCCAAAGAAGATGTGACGTGGCATGTGGCCATGCGACCGGGCAAGCGCAAGCTGCTGGACAAGGCCGACCCCATGGACGCGCTGACCGATCAGGTCGAGCGCATCAAGGCCAGCATCCGCGCCAAGGTGGAGCATCCGTTCCGTGTCATCAAGCGCCAGTTCGGGCATGTGAAGGTGCGCTACCGCGGCCTGGCCAAGAACACGGCGCAGTTGCACAAGCTGTTTGCGCTGGCCAATCTGTGGATGGTGCGCAAGCGTTTGACGGGGAGCTTGGCATGAGTGCGTCCAGCGCATGGGAAATGGGCGCGAAACGCGCCCAAAACACCTGCCGGGAGAGCGCTCAACCGCCAATCTGGTCATGTCAGTGCACCCAACCACGGTCAGCGCTCATTTATGCAGACCTTCCTTAGGCTTAACGCGTCGATCGATATGCACATCGCAATACTCATCGCCACTATCGCTTTATCACTGCTGGGGTGGGGCACGTACCTTCGGTACAAAGCAGTCTCTGCCGCTGCCAAGGAAGTCGGCGGAGACTACACAACATGCATGAAGCATGTGGCCTCAACGCCTAGCCTTCATCGCCAGAATCAAGCGGGCATGGCATTGCATATGCTTGCAGTAGCAGTGGTCGCCGCATGGATTTTCTTGCGCTAGTCGGCATCGCTAACCATCACCCAGATAGGTGGACAACCGCCCGTCGCTCAAGCTAAGCCTAGATTCAATATGCAACTGCAACACAGTGCCTACGCGCCCCAGCCTAACTGGGCGTTGCAGGGGACGCCAATGCGTACGATCGCTTCGGCCACGCCAAGCGGGCGCCCCTGAACTTGGGCGTTAGGTGTCACAATGCCAACACCAACAGCGTTACTCGCCACGTTACAGGATAACGATGATCCGGATGCACAGGTCTTGCTTGAAATGGCCAAGGCAGGCAGTGATCTGCGAAAGCCACACGAACCCGAGTTTGTGTTTGAGGTTGAAGATCAGGCGAGTGCTCACGCGATCGTCAATGCACTGTGCGCGCTTGACTACGAGGTGCAGCTATATGAACTGGGCGAAGAGAATTCATCTTTCCAGGTTGTTGCCAAGCGGGTCATGGTGCTGGAGCTTCGAGCACTCAACGAAGTTTCGCTCAAGTTTGAAGCGTTGGCCGAGCAATTTGCGGCAAGCTATGACGGCTGGGGTGCAGAAGTTGTTGAGTGAGCCTGCAGCAGTTCTCTCAGGTTGACTTCTTTGAGTGCATTATTGCTGGCGAAGCTCAGATGCCTAGCCATTCCATCGGGGGGGGGCCTCAGAGGCTGTGGCTCATGTCAGAAGTTAGGTCATTTCATATGTCACCAGATCATCTGCCGTCAATTTCGCACTTGCGTAGCATTACACAGGCCCTTGCGATGCTTGATGCAATCCTGTGTCCTGAATGGGAATATCGGTACTACAGCTTCGACAGCCAATGGGGCGACAACGAAGAAATGGCATCTATGCGTAATGGATGCGGTGATGACTGGTTCTTGCTATTCGATGGTGCAGGGGCGGCAATCAAAGGCTTTGCACACGAACTGGCGCAGGGCTCCACATTGCCAGAGCACATTCAAAGTCAAGTTCCAGGCTCTTTCTCATCTTTCCTGAACGAGCCTGCTTTCTCAATGCAGCACGCGACGTTCTGTTACTGGCGAGGAGTAAATGAACATAGCTGGAGTAAGGTGATCGGCGGCCGTGAAGACGATGGCGCTAGCGAGATGCTGGCTTTACTTTTCTCGGGGCCATCGGGTTACATTGCCTGGGCCGAGAGCTACTATGAGTGTGCTGTTTCAGCGGAAGCCACGGCGGCGATCTTTTCTCACAAGCCACTCACTGACTCCATCATTCTTGCGCTTAATCCAGAGGCAGAATTAGCAACCGTCTACGCAGAGGCAGCAGAGATTGGCTATCCCGTCATGGTTTGAGTCGCGTAATAGGGGATGGGCCACGATTTAAGTAGAGCGTAAACGTGGTCTGCTTCCTATTACGGGCACAGCGAAGGCTTTTCCGCTGCGGCGGCGCCTTCACTATAAAGCCAGCGCGTGCTGGCGGCGTTAGAAGCACCGATTAGATACCGGTGATAAGCAAATCAATAGCAGCAATTATTTCATTGCGTTGTGCTGAGAGGTCGGCAACTTGAGTACCGAGTTGCTTCTTGGCGATACCGGCCAGTTGAGGAGTCACCATCACGTACTGTTTGCCATCAATCTCAAACGTTGGTGTGAGTGTACTGAGCGTTTTCCCTTGCATGGCGGTAGCCGTGTAGAGAGGCACGACAACCCGTGTGCCGAGCTCGGCAATCAGGTCGCTTTGTACGTCAAGCAGAAAGGGTACGGCAGCCTTGGTGGCAGCGTTGGTGTTCTTGTGTACGGCGAACTGAGGCATCAGAAGCTCCGCAGGTCGTCGCTGAACACGCCGTGAGCTTCCACATGTTCGTTGTAGGCATTGATGGCGTTGCGATTCTCTGTCAGCCACTGCTCGCGCTGTTTTTTCTTCAGGGCTTCGGCCAGAGCCTGCTCCAATGTCGCGGAGAGGTTAATGTTCAAATCCTTGGCTTTACTGAGTAGGTCACCGTTAATGCTGAGGTTGGCGGCCCGTTTTGGAGCATGGGGATTGTAGATGGCGAGCATGGACATTCCCTCCTGAGTGTTTATGCGCACATGCTATGCGCATTCAGGTTTGCGGTCAAAGGCGCATCGGACAATGCATATGGACTCTCCCCGCAAGTAGTGAGCAAAGCATTGTTTTTGCACTGGTCGTCAGTGCGGTTGCATTCGACTATCCGGCCTGTTGTGGGCTTTCTTGCCCTGGCCAATCTGTAGTTCGCGCAGCGGGGGCCAAGCGTTCAATCGACCGCGCGGATCATGATTGTTATTGACCTTGTGCCAGGACAGGGCTTGCTGATCTGCCTAGTGCTTATTTATCAGCGGCTGATGACAGTGCGGTATTGGGCTTCTCTGGCAAATGGCTAGCGCTGCTGGCTAGTTGCTCCATGCGCTTTCCCAGGTGTCTGATCAGTTGCTTTCCGGGGACCTCGACCCAGCGATAGGTCATGCTCGAATACGCCAGCAGCAGCGGCAGGTACAGCAGGGTCAGGAGCTGACGACTGTATCCCAGGTGCCCCATGATGCTGTCGATCAGCATAATGAGCACCAGGTGGTTCAGGTAAATCGAGTATGAGATCGTGCCCAACCACTGCAGTTTGCGCAGCAGCCAGGCAAGCAAACCCTGTTCCAGAGCAAATACAACAACGATTGCAGTGAAGGCGAACGGAGCAAATATCTCTGCCGATCGCCAGTTGCCGTTCAGCTTGAAAAAGATCACCCAGAGCAGCACGCACAATAAGCCTTCAACGCCGAGCGCCAGTATGGGCGGCCAACTGATGCCACGCAGCAGGCGCCATGCCCGGTAAGCCAGGATGCCCAGTACAAAGGCAGACCATCCGCGCAGCAGTCCGGAGTTCACTACCTGGAAGTAATTCTGGTGGGTGGTATCCAGAGTTCCGCTGAGGTTGTGGATGACCGTCAGGCCGGTCACGCTCATCAACAGCAATACCAAGCTGCTGGTGTGGCGTCGTATGAAGCAGAAAAAAACGATATTCAGCCAGAACTCTACCGATATGGACCAGCTAGGGGCATTCCATGTCAATGACTGGCGATTAAGCCCGATGTTGTGGGTCAGTGTCAGTTGCTGCAAAAAGGTAAAGAACGTGCCGTCGCGGTATCTGGGGATATCGTTGACGATCACTGTGTAGACGATGAGATAACTGAACAGGCCGAACAGGTGCATCGGATACAGTCTGGCAATACGCGAAACACTGAACTTCCAGGCGCTGACCGGCCTGTCTGTGTACAGGTAGCGGTGAGCCAGAATAAAACCGCTCAAGACCAGGAAGAAATCAACGGCGAGGTAGCCGGAGAAGCTTAATAGCCAGTGAAAGAGCGCTACCGCAATGGCTGCAAGTCCGCGCAGGCCGTCGAGCGATTTGAAATAGGCCTTGTCATTCATGAAGGTGTGGGAGTCCGTTCTTGTTGTTTTTACTGGCTTAGGCCACTGCGTACGCTTTGCCCGACAGCGGGCAGGTGCTTAGGAAATGCGAACCGCTGCGCTGTAGATTGTTTGGCCGAGGCGAGTATACCGAGACTGGGTGTTGCGTTTTCCGACACTGTCGTCAGTGCGGTGATATCTGCTGAGCTGGCAGCGCGCTGCCTGGGCTTTCGAATGAGGTGGGGCAATCGTCTGCGCTGGGGCGCTCCGCCAAACGGGCAAAAAAAACCCGGCTCTGGGGGCGGAGCCGGGTCAAGACCATTAAGAGTAAAAACGCAGGTACCCGATCCAAGGTACCCCCGACTGGCGGGGCACGCGGGGGAGGTGTGCCGCACGTCAGTACCTTGAGTATTGCCGGGTATTGGCACACGTCCAGCCACAGGCCGCTTTTTCTTAAATGGATTGGCGATACCGGTGGCCTTGTTAAGAACTGTCAGCCCCGGCTGGCCCACTGGCGGAGCAGGGCGAGGGTGTCGTCGAGTACTTCGACGGGGGTGTAGAAGTGCGGCGACAGGCGGATACCCGCCCCGCGTTGCGCACAGACCACCTGCTGCTGGCGCAGTTGCTCGAACAGTGTGGCGTTATCCCAGCCCTGCAGGGTGAAGTTGAGGATGCCGGCGCGCCGCTCGGCGTGCAGCGGGGAGTGCAGGTGCAGGCCGGGGATGGCTTGCAGGCCCTGTTGCAGGTAGTCCATGCGCTGTTCAAGTTGCCTGGCGACCTGCGCCATGCCGACCTCTTCCAGTAGGCTCAGGCTGGCTTCCAGGGTAACGGCGCCGAGCATGTTCGGGCTGCCGCATTCAAAGCGCCGCGCGCTGTGCGCCGGTTGCCAGTCCTGGCGCTGGTAGTCGCCGAGCTGCTCGACCATGTGCCAGCCGAACTGTTGCAGTTGCAGGTGTTCGCGGCGCTCGGCGCGGCAGTAGAACACCGCCAGGCCTTCCGGGCCGAGTAGCCATTTGTGGCCGTCGGCCATGGCGAAGTCGCAGTCATAGGCCTGCACGTCGAAGGGCAGCGCGCCTAGGTGCTGGATGGCATCGATGCAATACAGTACGCCACGCTGGCGCAGGCCCTGGCCAAGGCGCGGCAGGTCGAGGCGCAGGCCGCTGGCATATTGCACGGCGCTGATCGACAGCAAGCGGGTACGTGGACCGCAGGCGTCGAGCAGGTCTTGTTCCGGGTCGCTGCCGTCCAGGCTCACTACGCGCACCTGCACGCCACGCGGCGCCAGGGCTTCCCAGACGATGCGGTTGGAGGGGAACTCCTGGTCGCTGATCAGCACTTCGTCGCCGGGCCGCCAGTCGATACCGAAGGCCACCACCGAGAGCGCTTCGGAGGTGTTCTTGAGCAGGCCGATGTCCTCCACCGAGGGGGCGTTGAGCAGGCGTTGCAGGCGCTGGCGCAGGCGCAGTTCGATGCCCATCCAGCGTGGGTAGTCGCGGGCGCCGAGCTGGCAGTTTTCCGCGGCGAAGCGTTGCAGGGCGTCGCGGCTGCGTGCCGGCCAGGGGGCGACGGCGGCGTGGTTGAGGTAGCGCAGCCCAGGGGCCTGGGGAAACTCGTCGGGGAAGCTCAACATGGCGGATTGATCCGTGCAATTTGCGGCTGGACAGGCATAATAGCCCGCCTCGATTCTGACCACGCAGTCCCTTTATGCAGAAAGAACCCCGTAAGGTCCGCGAGTTTCGCCGCCGCGAGCAGGAAATCCTCGATACCGCGCTGAAGCTGTTTCTCGAACAGGGAGAGGACAGTGTCACCGTGGAGATGATTGCCGATGCGGTAGGTATCGGTAAGGGCACCATTTATAAGCATTTCAAGTCGAAGGCGGAGATTTACCTGCGCCTGATGCTCGACTACGAGCGCGATCTCAATGAGCTGCTGCACTCGGAAAGCGTCGACAAGGACAAGGAGGCGCTGTCGCGCGCCTATTTTGAATTCCGCATGCGCGACCCGCAGCGCTACCGGTTGTTCGACCGCCTGGAAGAGAAGGTGGTCAAGGGCAATCAGGTGCCGGAGATGGTTGAGCAGTTGCACAGCATCCGTGCGTCGAACTTCGAGCGCCTGACCCAGTTGATCAAGGCGCGGATCGCCGATGGCAAGCTGGAGGACGTGCCGCCGTATTTCCACTATTGCGCGGCCTGGGCGCTGGTGCATGGCGCGGTGGCGCTGTATCACTCGCCGTTCTGGAGCAGTGTGCTGGAGGACCAGGAGGGTTTCTTCCAGTTCCTCATGGATATCGGCGTGCGCATGGGCAACAAGCGCAAGCGCGACGGCGAAGCCGGCCACGCCTGAGGAGTCGTCCATGCAGGCCTTTCCCATCGACTATGTCGAGCCGGTATTCCGCCCGCCCAGCGAGGCGCATTCGCTGATCCTGCCGGTGACCAATGGCTGTTCGTGGAACCACTGCGGCTTTTGCGAGATGTATACGGCGCCGCAGAAGAAATTCCGTGCGCGTGACGAGCAGCAGGTGCTCGAGGAAATCCGCCGTTGTGGCGAGCAGTTGATCGTGCAGCGGGTATTTCTTGCCGATGGTGATGCGCTGGTGCTGCCGACCCGCCGCCTGCTGAGCATTCTGCAGGCGATTGCCGAGCACATGCCGACCGTCGAGCGGGTGTCCAGCTACTGCCTGCCGCGCAACCTGCGCAAGAAGTCGGTGGAGGAGCTGCGCGAGCTGGCCGATGCCGGCCTGAAGATGGCCTATGTGGGGGCCGAGTCGGGCGATGACGAGGTGCTGGCGCGGGTCAACAAGGGCGAGACCTATGCCTCGACCCTCAGCGCGCTGGACAAGCTGGGCCAGGCGGGGATTACCCGCTCGGTGATGATCCTCAACGGCCTGGGTGGGCGCAGCCTGTCGGTGCAGCATGCCGAGCAATCCGCGCAGTTGATGAACGACAGCCAGCCGGAGTACCTGTCGACCCTGGTGGTCAGCTTCCCGATGGGCGAGGAGCGCTTCCGCGCCGGGTTTGCCGATTACCAGCCGCTCGACCAGCACGGCCTGTTCCTCGAAGTGGAGCGCCTGTTGCAGCGCCTGGAGCTGCGCGACACGGTGTTTCGCAGTGACCATGCCTCCAACTACCTGGTGCTCAAGGGCACCCTCGGTGCCGACAAGGCGCGCCTGCTCGCCCAGGTGCGTCAGGCCATCGAGCAGCCGCAGGCAGTACGTTTGCGCCAGGAGTGGCAGCGCGGTCTGTGAACGCAGGCCGGCTGCTTGGCGTGATTCCTGCTTGAGTGAAGCATGCGCCGGATTCCCGGCATTGCCTGTGGAGATAACCCATGCAACGACTGCTCATGCTGCTGGTGCTGCTCGGCCTGACGGGCTGTATGAAGGTCAGCGATATGGCCGACGGCACGCTCTACCAGCTGCGCGATGCCGGCGTGCTCGACCATGCGCATATCCAGCGCAACAGCACCTGGCGCTTGCAGGCGGACTCGCTGATCTATATTGCCCAGGGGCATTTCGTGCCGCCCGGCCATGCCACGCCGGCCAACGTGGTGGCCGAGCAGGCCTTTGCAGGCTTTGTCGAGTATTTCCCCATGGTGCGCCGCGCCCCGTCCCCGCAGGGCCTTGAAGAGGCCATGCAGGCGGCGCGCGGGCAGGGCGCGCATTACCTGCTGTACCTGCGCTTTGCCAGTGCCGATGACCGCATTGGCACCTATGATGAATGGGCAGACCAGGAGGCGCTGGATCGGCTGGGTGTGGACAAGGGGGTGATCCAGCTGATGCTGCTGGAAACCAATACCCGTTACCTGCTGGATTACGCGCGGATTCGCCAGCGCGGCGGCTTTCTGACGTTCTATGACAAAAAGCCGCAGGACCTGATTGGCCCGCCGCTGCGAGAATATGCCCGGCGCCTGATAGGCCTGAGCCATTAACCATACGCTGCTGTTGCGGGCCTTGTGCGGCGCGGGCGGCGCAAGGAACCTTTGATGACTGTATCCGACAAGGCCGGCGACCTGCTGGCACAGATCCCCAAGAGCCAGGGCCTGCCGCCGGTGCACCTGTGGAATCCGGATTTCTGCGGCGATATCGACATGCGCATCGCCCGCGACGGCACTTGGTACTACATGGGTACGCCGATCACCCGGCCGGCCATGGTGCGTCTGTTCTCGACCATCATCCGCCGCGATGGCGAGCAGTATTTTCTGGTCACGCCGGTGGAGAAGGTGGGTATTCGCGTCGACGATGCGCCCTTCGTAATCACCCGCATGGAGGTCGAGGGGCAGGGCCAGACACAGTGTCTGCGTCTGTTCACCCAGGTTGATGACGAGCTGCTGCTGGATGCCGAGCACCCGCTGCGGGTCAGCGAGCATCCGCACACCGGCGAGCCGGCGCCCTACGTGCGGGTGCGCAGCAATCTGGATGGCTTGGTGCACCGTAACGTGTTCTACCAGATGGTCGACTTGAGCGAGCCGCAGGAGCTGGATGGCGAGGTGTGGTTCGGTGTGTGGAGCGCCGGGCAGTTCTTTGCGCTGGGCCGTCCCTGAGCGGCCTGCGAGCTTTTGGCGGGGCCTCGGGGCATGACAAAGCGCGGCGCTGCCGCTAACATGCCGCCCGGTCGGCGTTCGCCGGCCGTCTGATGTCCCGGTAGCTCAATTGGATAGAGCGTCCCCCTCCTAAGGGGAAGGTTGGAGGTTCGATCCCTCTCCGGGACGCCATCGCTGTGCGTCAGCGTCCCGCCCCGGCAGTTGCAGTGCTTGGCGCTTCCTGCGATCTTGCCTCGTGCAGCCCGGCTGCTTGCGTGTACACCCGTGGAGAGGGACCTTGGATACCGTGGACAGTTCTCTGGCCTTCAGTCAGCAGGTGGCCCTGCTGGAGAAGAAGCGTGCCGTACTGCTCGGCCTGCTGCGCCTTACCGAGACCCTGCAACAACTGCGCGTGGCGCTGAGTAGCGTGCTGCAGTTGAGCGGTGCCGCGGGCGCTGCGCCGAGCGATTCCGACCTGCGTGCGTTCGAGGTGATCCGCCAGCGGGTGGCCGATCTGTCCAGTGCTGAACTGCGCCAGGCGATTGAGCAGCTGGATGGCAAGGTGCGCGACAGCCTGGCGCAAATCAGCACTATGGCCTTGCAGTTGGTCGACGATGCGCGGGCCAGCCTCAGCGATCTTGAGCTGATCCATCCGCGGGTCAACGGCTTCAATCGCTTTGCACGGACCAATATCGCCATGCGCGTGCTGCTGGAGCAGCGCGGTGAAAGCCTGCCTGCGTTGCAGTTCGAGCTGCCGCGCGAGGCTATCGCGCAGCGCCTGGCGCGTGTCGAGGAAAAGGAGCAGGGCATCTGCCGGGCGTTGGTCGCGCATATCCAGGATATGCGTGGCGACCTGGCACTGATGCTCGGCAACCCGCATTGCGCGGAAAGCCAGACACAGTTCTACCAAGTGCTCGACCAGGCGCTGGCCGCCAACCTGGCACATATCGAGGCGGGCCTGAGCCTCTCGGAGCTGCCTATGCCGATCGAGTCGATCGAGGTGGAGGGTGGTGGCTCGGTAGAGCATGCGGACAGCCCGGTAGCGGAGCCTGTCGGGACTGCCGAGGCGGAGACTGCCGCCAGCGCGTCGCCGCTACCGGATGTCGCGCCTGACCCGCTGCCTGCGCCGGGCTTGCTGGGACGTTTGCGGCGCTGGTTGAGTTCGCCGGTGGATGTGCGCTGGCGCGATCTGCAGCCGCCCGCCGATCCAGCCAAGCGCCGCGACGGCGAGTGAGCTTGCATTTGCCGGCAGGCGCCCCCACCTTGGCTGACTGATTGTTGCCAGGTACCTCCCCGATGACTGCCGCGTTAACCCTTCGCCAGCTGTGCAAGACCTATCACAATGGTTTTCAGGCCCTCAAGGGCATCGACCTGGACGTGGCCGAAGGTGACTTCTTTGCCTTGCTCGGCCCCAATGGCGCCGGCAAGTCCACGACCATCGGCATTCTTTCCACCCTGGTCAACAAGACCAGCGGTACGGTGCAGGTGTTCGGCCACGACCTCGACCGCGCACCGGGTGCGCTCAAGCGTTGCCTGGGCGTGGTGCCGCAGGAGTTCAACTTCAACCAGTTCGAGAAGGTCTTCGACATTGTCGTGACCCAGGCCGGCTATTACGGCATTCCGGCGCGCGTGGCCGGCGAGCGTGCCGAGCAGTACCTGACCCAGCTGGGCCTGTGGGACAAACGTCATGCGGTGTCCCGCGAGTTGTCCGGGGGCATGAAGCGTCGCCTGATGATTGCCCGTGCGCTGATGCACCAGCCGCGCCTGCTGATCCTCGACGAGCCCACCGCCGGGGTGGATATCGAGCTGCGCCGTTCGATGTGGAGCTTTCTCAGCGAACTCAACCAGCAGGGCATGAGCATCATCCTCACCACCCATTACCTGGAAGAGGCTGAGCAGTTGTGCCGCAACATCGCCATCATCGACCAGGGGCGCATTGTCGAGCGCAGCAGCATGCGCGAGCTGTTGCTCAAGCTGGATATGGATACGTTGCTGCTCGATCTCGGGCAAACCCTCGGCGAAGCGCCGCTGCTGCAGGGCTATGCCTGCCAGTTGCTGGATAGCCATACCCTGGAGGTGCAGGTGCCGCGCCAGCGCGGCGTCACCGGGCTGTTCGCCCAGTTGGCGGAGCGCCATATCGAGGTGCTCAGCCTGCGCAACAAGAGCAACCGCCTGGAAGAACTGTTCGTCTCCCTGGTGCAGAAGAACCTGGTGGAGGACAAGGCATGAGTGCCGAGCTGCGTTGCAATGGGGTAGCCCTGCAGACCATCGTGCGCCGCGAGGTGCGCCGCTTCACGCGGATCTGGCCGCAGACCCTGCTGCCGCCGGCAATCACCATGAGCCTGTACTTCATCATCTTCGGCAACCTGATCGGCCGGCAGATCGGTGACCTGCATGGCTTCAGCTACATGCAGTTCATCGTGCCGGGGCTGATCATGATGGCGGTGATCACCAATGCCTACAGCAACGTGGTGTCGAGCTTCTTCTCCAGCAAGTTCCAGCGCAACATCGAGGAGCTGCTGGTCTCGCCGGTGTCGCCGCATACCATCGTCATCGGCTATGCCATCGGTGGCGTGCTGCGCGGCCTGGCGGTGGCGCTGATCGTCAGCCTGCTGTCGCTGTTCTTCACCCACCTGCAGGTGGCGCACCTGGGCGTGACGGTGCTGGTGATCCTGCTGACCGCGGCAATCTTCGCCCTGGGCGGGCTGATCAACGCGGTGTTTGCGCGCAGCTTCGACGATGTGTCGATCATCCCGACCTTCGTGCTCACGCCGCTGACCTACCTGGGCGGGGTGTTCTATTCGATCAGCCAGTTGCCGCCGTTCTGGCAGCAGGTGTCGCAGATCAACCCGATCCTGCACATGGTCAATGCATTTCGTTACGGAATTCTTGGGGTTTCCGATCTGAATATCGGCCTGGCCATCGCCTTTATGCTGCTCACCTTGGTTATCCTCTACCTCTGGTGCATCCACCTGCTCAGCAGTGGCCGGGGTATGCGCAGCTAGCCACGGCTGGTTGCCTGCTCCGGCAGGATGCCGGGCGCAATAGCGGCAAGGAGTAGCAGGGTGACGACAAGGCTTGAAACGCAAGGGTTGGGCATCCGCACGGCTGGTTGGTGCGCTGCGCTGCTGGCCGGTTTCTGTTGGCTGGCTGCTGTGCCGGTGCTGGCCGACGAGCCGCCGACCCTGGTGGAGGTCAGCGAAGTGCGCCGCGACAAGGTGCGTGATGAGCTGGTGACCTTCGGTGCCTTGCGTTCCGACGAGTCGGTGATGATTCGCCCGGAGCTGGCCGGCCGCTTGGCCCGCCTGCATTTTCGTGAGGGCCAGCAGGTGGCGGCGGGCGATCTGCTGGTCAGCCTGGACGATGCCATCGCCAGTGCCGAACTGGCCCAGGCCAAGGCCAACCTGTCGCTGGCCGAGCGCAGTGCGCAACGTACCCGTCAGCTCTACCAGCGTGGCGCCAGCAACGCCCAGGCGCTCGACGAGGCGCAGGCCAATCTGCAACTGGCAGCAGCCAGCGTGCTGCTGGCCGAGGCGCGTCTGGACAAGACGCGCATCCGTGCGCCCTATGCCGGCACCCTGGGTTTGCGTCAGGCCAGCCCGGGCGACTACCTGCAGGCCGGCCAGGATATCGTCAACCTGGAAGTGCTCGATCCGCTCAAGCTGGATTTTCGTATTCCGCAGAAAACCGTCAGCCAGCTGCGCATCGGTCAGGCCGTGGAGGTCACGGTGGACAGCCAGCCGGGGCAGCGCTTCGAGGCCCGCGTGCAGGCGATCAACCCGCGTCTCGACGAGGCCGGGCGCAGCCAGGCGGTGCGCGCGCAGCTGGATAACCACGAGGGGCATCTGTATCCCGGACAGTTCGTGCGGGTGGCGGTGATTATCGAGGAACGCGCGGATGCCATGCTGGTGCCCGAGGAGGCGGTGATGTCGCAGGGCGAGCAGCGCCTGCTGAGCCTGGTGGAACAGGGCAAGGTGCGTCGCCAGGTGGTGCAGCTGGGCTTGCGCCGCGACGGCTGGGTGGAGGTGCGCGAAGGCCTGCGGGGGGATGAGCAGGTGATCCGCAGTGGCTGGCACAAGGTGTTCCCCGGCGATCCGGTACGCGTGCGCAGCGCGCCGGCGCAGGCAGCCCGGCCATGAGGTTGTCGCAGCTGTGCATCGAGCGTCCGGTGCTGGCCAGTGTGCTGTCGCTGCTCGTAGTGTTGCTTGGCCTGCTGGCCTGGCAGCGCCTGCCGGTGCGCGAGTACCCGAACATCGATGTGCCGGTGGTGACGGTCAACGTCATCTATCCCGGCGCCAGTCCGGAGATCATGGAGTCGCAGGTCGCGCAGCCCATCGAGGATGTGCTGGCGGGCATTGCCGGGCTGGATTTCGTCAGCTCAATCAGCCGTGCGGAAAATACCCAGATCACCGCGCGCTTTCGCCTGGGCACCGCCGCCACCGAGGCGGCCAACGAGGTGCGTGATCGCTTGGGCCGGGTGCGTACGCTGCTGCCTGACGAAGTGCGCGAGCCGCAGGTGCAGAAGATGGAGGCCGACGCCCAGCCGGTGATCTGGCTGGCGTTCTACAGCGAGCAGCACAGCGTGCTGGCGATTGCCGACCTGCTGCAGCGGGTGGTGCAGGACCGTCTGCAGATCATTCCCGGGGTGTCCGAGGTGCAGATCCGCGGTGCCAGTCGCTATGCCATGCGCCTGTGGCTGGACCCGGAGAAGCTGGCAGCGCACAACCTCACCGTGCAGGACGTGGAAAATGCCCTGCGCCGGCAGAACGTGGAGATTCCCGCCGGGCGCATCGAGTCGCGCCAGCGCGAGTTCACCGTGCTGGCGGAAACCGATCTGCGCAGCGTCGAGCAGTTCAACCAGCTGATCCTCGTCGATTCCCGCCAGGCCCTGCTGCGCGACGACCGCTCGCCCGGTTATCTGGTGCGCCTCAGCGATGTCGGACATGCCGAACTGGGCGCGGCCGATGAACGCAGCCTGGTGCGCTTCAATGGTCTGCCGGCGGTCTCGGTGGGCATCATCAAGCAGGCCACGGCCAACCCGCTGGAGATTTCCGCCGGCCTGGAGGAAGCGCTGCCATCAATCCGCGCGCTGCTCCCGGAAGGCCTGGAGGTGGCGGTGGCCAACGACAACTCGCTGTTCATCCGCGAGTCGATCGACAACGTCTACGTGACCATCTGGGAAGCGGTGGCACTGGTCATCCTGATCATCTTCCTGTTCTTGCGTTCGCTGCGTGCCACGCTGGTGCCGCTGGTGACCATCCCGGTGTCGCTGCTGGGTGGTTTTGCGCTGATGGCGGTGCTGGGTTTTTCCGTCAACACGCTGACCCTGCTGGCGCTGGTGCTGGCCATTGGCCTGGTGGTGGACGACGCCATCGTCATGCTGGAAAACATTCACCGGCACATTGAGCGCGGCATGGCGCCGCTGGCCGCGGCCTTGCAGGGCAGTCGCGAGATTGCCTTTGCGGTGATCGCCATGACCCTGACCCTGGCCGCGGTGTACGCGCCGATCGGCTTTATGCAGGGCACCACCGGCAAACTGTTTACCGAGTTCGCCTGGACGCTGGCGGGTGCGGTGCTGGTTTCCGGCTTTGTCGCGCTGACCCTGTCGCCGATGATGTGTGCCTACCTGCTCAAGCCGCACGGCAGCACGGCGCATAACCGCTTCTACCAGCGTATCGAGCTGCTACTCAACGGCCTGCAGGCCGGCTACCAGCGGCGCCTGGATTGGGTGCTGCCGCGCTGGCGGCTGGTGCTGTGCCTGTTGCTGGTGGTGTTGCTGGCCTGTGCGGCACTGTTCGTCAGCCTGCGCAGCGAGCTGGCACCGACTGAGGATACCGGTACCATCGTCGGGGTGATCAGCGGGCCGGACGGCGCCACCCTGGACTACACCAGCCATTATGCGCGGGAGCTGGAAGCGGCTTACGCCAGCCTGCCGGAGAGCAACCGTTACCTGGTGATTGCCGGCTTCCCGACGGTAGCCCAGGGCCTGTCGTTTCTCAAGCTGGAGGACTGGGATCAGCGCACGCGCAGCCAGTTCGAAATCCGTGACGAGCTGCTGCCGCTGCTGCAGGACATTCCCGGTATCCGCGCCTTTCCAATCAATCGGCCGCCGCTGGGGCAGAGCTCACGCAACCAGCCGGTCAACTTCGTGATTCGTTCCTCGCTCGACTATGCCGAGCTGGAGCCTTACGTCGAGCGCCTGCTCGATGACCTGCGCAGCTACCCCGGACTGGAGAGCCTGGACAGCGACCTCAAGCTGAACAGTCCGCAGCTCAAGGTGCGCGTCAACCGTGAGCAGGCGGTGGCGGTGGGCAGTGACGTGGCGAGCATCGGCCGTACCCTGGAGAGCCTGTTCGGCAGTCGCCAGGTCACCCGCTTCAAGCAGGACGGCGAGCAATACGATGTGCTGGTGCAGCTGGCAGATGTCGACCGCAGCAACCCGGACGACCTGCGCCGGGTGTTCGTGCGCGGGCTGGACGGGCAGATGGTGCAGCTGGCCAACCTGATCGAGGTGGAGGAGAGCGTGGCGCCGCGCGAGCTCAACCACTTCAACCAGTTGCGTGCGGTGACCCTGACCGCCAACGTCGGCAGCGGCTATACCCTCGGCGAGGCGTTGCAGCATCTGGAGGCGCGGGCCCGGGAAATCCTCCCGGCACAGACCTTGTTCGACTACAACGGCCTGTCGCGTGACTTCAAGGAGTCCTCCAGTGGCGTGGCGTTGATCTTCGTGCTGGCGCTGCTGTTCATCTACCTGGTGCTGGCCGCGCAGTTCGAGAGTTTCTTCGACCCGCTGATCATCCTGTTCAGCGTGCCGCTGTCGATGGCCGGTGCCTTGCTGGCGCTGCACCTGTTCGGCGGCACGCTCAACCTGTATTCGCAGATCGGCATGGTCACGTTGATCGGCCTGATTACCAAGCACGGCATCCTCATCGTGGAATTCGCCAACCAGCTGCTGCGTCAGGGCTGGCAGTTGCAGGCAGCGGTGCGCGAGGCGGCCACTCAGCGTCTGCGGCCGATTCTCATGACTACCGGCGCGATGGTGCTGGGCGCCTTGCCGCTGGCCCTGGCCACGGGTGCGGGCGCCATGGCTCGCCAGCAGCTGGGCCTGGTGATTGTCGGTGGCCTGCTGGTCGGCACCTTGTTCACCCTGTTCGTGGTGCCCAGCCTGTATCTGTTGTTGCGTCGCTGGCGGCCGCTGGGGGCTGAACTTCAGGCCATGCAGTAGGTCAACAAAACTGCAAGACGGCCGCGCTAGACTGGCCGGGCGAGGATACTGCAGGAACCTCGCCCGGGCGCTGCTCAGCCTGCCTGTGCATACCTGCCATCAAGACAAGGAGTAGCAACGATGAATCAAGATGTCTTCGGAACCTTTACCGAGAAGAGCCGTGACCTGCTGGAGCGCAGCGTGCGCCTCAACCAGGGGCTGTTCGAGCAGTTCAGCAAGGCCAGCAAGATGCAGCTGGAATCCCTGCAGCGCTATGCCACCTTCGCCATGGAGCAGTCGCGGGCGGCTGGCGAGGCGCTGAAGAACAATGACCTGGCTGGCCTGGCGCAATGCCAGACCGAGGCCTTCAAGAGCCTCAACGAGCAGATGGCCAGCGACTGGCAAGCCTGGCAAGGCTATGTCCAGGAAGTCGGTGAGCAGTTGCAGGCGGCCTTTCAGGGCGAAGAAGAACCGGCAGCACCCAGCAAGCCGCGCGCCAAACCGCTGAAGAGCGCCGGCAGCGAAGCCTGAGGTGCGCCAGGGCGCCCGGCAGCGGGCGCCTTGCGTGCCGCGCATCATCCCCCGCGATCACCACGAGGACTGTGGCTGTGTTTCCCGACATGCTGAAGAAAGTAACTGGCAAGGTATTGCGTACGGTCAATCGCAATCTCGACCGGGCTGAGGAACAGATGGAGAAGTGGCTGGGCCAGACCGGTCTGGTCAGCGACACCACGCTGTCCACCCTCAGCGAGATGTCCACGGCCTATCGCAACCTGTGGGAAAGCGCTTTGCTCAACCCGCTGCGCTTTGTCGAGGCGGAAAGCCAGTTGCTGCGCCAGCATGTGGCCTTGGGGGTATATGGTGCCGCGCGGGCCTGCGGCCAGCAGCCCGATCCGGTGGCCACGGCCGAGCCGGATGACCGGCGTTTCGCCGCTGAAGAGTGGCGTCGCTGGCTGCCCTACGATTACCTGCACCAGGCCTATCTGCTGAATGCCCAGGCACTGCTCGACTGGGTGGACCAGATGCCGGGGATTCCCGGAGCCAACCACGACCAGATGCGCTTTTACGTACGCCAGGTGGTCAGTGCGCTGTCGCCGTCCAACTTTCTAGCCAGCAATCCCGAGGCGCTGCGCATCACCGTTGAGCAGCGCGGCCAGAATCTGCTCGAAGGCGGGCGGCAGTTGCTGACGGATATCAGCCGTAACCCGGGCCTGTTCAATGTGGCGATGGCCGATGTCAGTGCCTTTCGCATTGGCGAGAACATCGCCACCACGCCGGGCCAGGTGGTCTACCAGAATGAGCTGATGCAGCTGATCCAGTACAGCCCGAGTACACCCAGCGTGTACCAGCGGCCGCTGCTGGTGGTGCCGCCATGGATCAACAAGTTCTACATCCTCGACCTGACCCCGCAGAACTCGCTGATTCGCTGGATGGTCGAGCAAGGCCTGACAGTCTTTGTCATTTCCTGGGTCAACCCCGGCCCCGAGCTGCGTGACAAGGGCTTCGAGGACTACATGCTGGAAGGCCCGCTGCAGGCCATGCAGGTCATCCAGGCGATTACCGGCGAGGAGCAGCTCAATGCGCTGGGCTACTGCATCGGTGGCACCCTGCTGGGCAGCACTCTGGCCTGGCTGGCCAAGAAGGGGCGCCAGCCGGTGGCCAGTGCCACGTACCTGACCACCTTGCTGGACTTCTCCGATCCTGGCGGTATCGGCGTGTTCATCAACGAGCATTCGTTGTCGGGCATCGAGCGCATGCTGCAGCGCCAGGGCTACCTGGACGGTCGGGCGATGGCCTTTACCTTCAACCTGTTGCGCGAGAACGAGCTGTTCTGGTCGTTCTGGATCAATAACTATCTCAAGGGCAAGCCACCGGCGGCCTTTGACCTGTTGTACTGGAATACCGACGGCACCAACCTGCCGGCACGCATGCATGCCTACTACCTGCGCCAGATGTACCTGGAAAACCGCCTGGTGCAGGCCGATGCGCTGACCCTGGCGGGTGAGTCCATCGATCTGGCGCAGATTGAGGTGCCGAGCTTTTTCCTGTCGACCCAGCAGGATCACATCGCCAAGTGGAAAACCACCTACCGGGGTGCCCGTGTGCATGGCGGTGAGCGCACCTTCGTGCTGGCCGGCTCCGGGCATATCGCCGGGGTAGTCAACCCGCCGGCCAAGGGCAAGTATGGCTACTGGTGCAACGCGCAGCTGCCCGAGGATGCCGAACAGTGGTTTGCCGACGCCGAGCGCCATCCCGGCTCCTGGTGGCCGCACTGGCTGCAATGGCTTACCCAGTATGCCGGCGAACAGGTACCGCCCCGCGAACCGGGCAGTGCCGACTACCCGCCGCTGCAGGCCGCGCCGGGCAGTTATGTACGGGTACGTGCTGCCGATGCCATTGCGGCGGGGCAGCGCCGCGCCAAGCGCCCGGCGTGACCGGACGCGCGCAGCTTCAGCCCGCGGCCAGCGCCTGGCGCAGTTCGCGGGCCATCTGCGCCTCCTCGTCACTGGCGATCACCCACACCCCGACGGCACTCTCGGGGTGTGAAATCAGTCCTGTGCCAGCCTGGTTGCGTTGCTCATCCAGACGGATGCCCAGCCACTGACTGGCCTGGCATAGCTGAGCGCGCAGTGCGGCATCGTGCTCACCGACACCACCGCTGAACACCAGCAGATCCAGGCCGCCCAACGCGCCAACCAGCGAGCCCAGCTCGCGCTGCAGACGGTAGGCCAGCAAGTCGATGGCCTGCCGCGCGGCAGGCTCGGAACTGGCGCGCAGGGTACGCATGTCGCTGGACAGCCCGGATACCCCCAGCCAGCCACTTTCCCGGTAGAGCAGCTGCTCCAGGGCGTCGGCATCCATGCCCCGTTCGCGCATCAGGTAGAGTAGTACGCCCGGGTCGAGCTGGCCGCAGCGAGTGCCCATCGGTAGGCCGTCCAGCGCGCTGAAGCCCATGCTCGACGCCTGACTGACTCCGTTGCGCATGGCGCACATCGAGGCGCCGCTGCCCAGATGGGCCATGACCACGCGGCCCAGGTGGCGTTGTGGTTCCAGTTCGGCCAGGCGGCTGCGCAACCCGGCATAGGACAGGCCATGGAAGCCATAGCGCAGCACGCCGGCTTCGCTCAGGGCGCGTGGCAAGGCATATTCGCGGGCCAGCGCGGGCATCTGCTGGTGGAAGGCGGTATCGAAGCAGGCCAGTTGGCGGCGTCCGGGCAGTTGCACGGCACACTGTTCGATCAGCGCCAGGTTGTACGGCTGGTGGAGTGGGGCGAGGCTTTCCAGGCTGCGCAGATAGCCCAGGCAAGCATCATCCAGCCACTGCGCCTGTGCGTAGCGCATGCCGCCGTGCACAACACGGTGTGCGATGGCGCTGATCTGCCAGTCGCCGGTGCTGTGCAGGCAGTGCAGCAGCGCGGCGAGTGCGGCGCTTTGCCAGTTAGGCCCGGCGACTTCGGGCAAGGCCTGTCGGCATACTGGCTGGTTGCCGACCTGCCAGCTGAGCTGCGCGGCGTCGGGCAGGCCGCTGACCTTGCCGCGTGCCAGACACGGCCCTTGTGGGTCGAACAGCGCGCACTTGAGGCTGGATGAGCCGGCGTTGACAGTCAGCCAGGCCTGCATGTCACAGGCGTCCCATGTGCCGGGCGACCAGCAGGGCCACGGCCGAGGAGGCCAGCCGCTCCAGGCTGCCATCGGCACGGCTGGTCAGGATGATCGGCACACGGGCGCCCATGACGATGCCGGCGGCGGTGGCGCCGGCCAGGTATTGCAGTTGTTTGGAGAGGATGTTGCCGGCTTCCAGGTCCGGCGCGAGCAGGATGTCCACCTCGCCGGCCACCGTGGAGCGGATGCCCTTGGCCTCGGCCGCCTGGCGGGAGATGGCGTTGTCGAAGGCCAGTGGACCATCGGCAATGCCGCCACTGATCTGGCCGCGCTCGACCATCTTGCAGAGCGCCGCGGCATCCAGGGTGGCGGGCATGTTGGCCATGACCTTTTCCACGGCGCAGAGAATGGCTGCACGTGGCTCGGCGATGCCCAGCGCATGCGCGCAGTCGAAGGCGTTCTGCAGGATGTCGGCTTTCTCGGCCAGCCCCGGCGCGATATTGATCGCCGCATCGGTGACCAGCAGCGGCTTGTGGTAGCTGGGCACATCCAGTACGAAGATGTGCGACAGACGTCGTTCGGTGCGCAGGCCCAATTGCCGGTCGGTAACCGCAGCGAGCAGCTCGCCGGTGGCCAGGCCGCCTTTCATCAGTGCGTGAACTTCCCCAGCGCGTACCAGGCGCACCGCTTCGGCGGCTGCGGCATGGCTGTGCTCGCTATCGATCAGGCGCAGCCCGCGGATATCCAGGTCGGCGGCTTCGGCTGCCGCGCGAATGCGTGACTGGGGGCCGACCAGCCAGGGCTCGATGATGCCCTGTTCGGCAGCTTGCAAGGCACCGGCCAGGCTCAGTGCATCGACTGGATGCACGACGGCGGTGACTACCGCGCCAGGCAGGTTATGTGCCTGGTCGATGAAATGCTGCAGATGTGGATGGTTGGGCGAGGTGCGGTGGCTGACGTCCATGAGTGTCTCCGCTGTGCTGGATGATGCTGAAGTGTGCCATGCAGGCCGGCTCAGGCTGGCAGCTTTCTGTTGCAGAATGCGTGCGATGGGCCTGTTAGAATGCCCGCCCGAGTTTTTTCGCAGGTCAGTCGTTCATGCAACACCCCGCCGAACTTTCGCCGCTGGGCAAGACCAGTGCCTATGTCGACCAGTACAGCCCGGCGCTGCTGTTTCCCATTCCGCGTGCCGCCAAATGGGCCGAACTGGGCCTGCAGACGGGGCAGCTGCCCTATCATGGCGTGGATATCTGGAACTGTTACGAGCTGTCCTGGCTGCTGCCTTCGGGCAAGCCGGTAGTGGCGCTGGCCGAGTTCCGTATCCCGGCTGATTCGCCCAATATCATCGAGTCCAAGTCATTCAAGCTGTATCTCAATTCGCTGAACCAGAGTGTGTTTGCCGATGCCCAGGCGCTGCAGCAGATCATCGCTGCCGATCTGTCCGGGGTGGCGGGTGCGCCGGTTACGGTGCGCCTGAGCAGCGTGCGTGAGGCAGGTCAGCACGTGCTGGGCGAAGTGCCGGGGCTGTGCATCGACGACCTGGATATCCAGGTGCAAGGCTATGACCAGCCGCGCCCCGAATTGCTGCGTTGTACGCCAGAAGCAGGGGCGGCGACGCTGCACAGCCACCTGCTCAAGTCCAACTGCCCGGTAACCCACCAGCCGGACTGGGGCACCCTGGTGGTTAGCTACCGAGCCGAGCGCAGCCTGGATGCCGCCAGCCTGTTGGCCTACCTGGTCAGCTTCCGTCAGCACGCAGATTTCCATGAGCAATGCGTGGAGCGGGTGTATCTCGACCTGCTGCGCCTGCTAGCACCTCAGGAACTGGTGGTCTATGCGCGCTACGTGCGACGTGGCGGGCTGGATATCAATCCCTGGCGCAGCTTGCTACCGGGCGAGCCGGAGAATCTGCGCCTGGTTCGTCAGTAGCGGCTCAGATGCCCATGTTGGCCAGGGTCTGCAGCAGGTTGCGCAGCGTGCCAGTCAGCGTGGGGTGCTCTACTTCGAAGCGTTCCACGGCCAGGTTGAAACCGTCCACCAGGTTACTGTCCAGGGCCAGGCTTTCCTGCTGCAGCTGCAGCTGCAGTTCGGCGATCAGGGCTTCCAGATCCTCGCGGTGTGCACGGTCGAGGCTCGGCGTGGCAATCAGTTGCTGTTGCAGTTGGGCAATGTGCTGCTGCAGTTGGTGGGTGGGCATGCGGCTCTCCTTAACAGGGCAAGAAATGTCGGCCATGACGCTTGGCGTGAGCAGCGACGAGCTGTCTCGTTAGCGTCATACGCCATGCGGGTGACCTTGAGTACAGGTTAACCCAGGTGGCGTCATTTGCCCTGATGCTCGTCAAGCGGATGGGGCTGGTTGCTCAAGGCTGTTCGCCGCGCTGCAGGCGTTGAGCCAGGTCGTGGAGACTTCCTGGCAGGTCGGCCAGTTGTTCGACGACCGAATGGCAGCCGGCCGCATAATGCGCGAGGGTCGCTTGACTACGCCTGTCGTGCTGGCGCTGTTTGTCCAGGCTGAGCCAATGGCGATCGGCCTGGGCATGGCGTGCCAGGCCAATACACCACAGCCCGGCCGCACGAGCACTCTGGCTCAGTAGCGGGGTGGCGCTGATCACCAGGGTTTGTCGGCAGCTGTGCGCCTGCGCCTGTTGTAGTGCTTGCCAGCAGCTATGCGGTGCCGGCCAGGCGACTGTGCCGGCTACCCCCGCGCGCGGCTGCAGGCCGTTTTGCGCCAGTGTTTCGAGTAGGGCGAGGCTTTGTACGCCGGGCTGATCGCTCAGCCAACCCCAGGCGATACCCTGTTGTTGCAGTTGCTGGAGAAGGTGACGACTGATGTGTGCGTCTTTCTCCGAGGTGGCTTGCAGTACACCCTGCAAGTCAAACAGCCAGAGTCTGAAGGGCAGTGGGCTGGCCATGGCTATACTCCGTAGGGGCTGGTCGGCCAGCCTAGTGGCTGGTCATGACGCAGGCATGACAGGCCATTGCGCGCGCAGCTGTTCGGGCAGAGGGGTAGAACGAGCGCTGGCGTGCTCAATCCAGACCAGTTTGCAGTAGCCTTCGCCGAGCAGCGTGGGATCGTCCTGCAGGTACAGGCGGTGCTGCAGGACCAGGCTGCTACGCCCCAGATCACCGGCATGCAGTTGTACGCGCAAGGTGGCTGGATACTGCACTGGGCGCAGGAAGCTGTGTTGCACCTGCAGCAGCACAGGACCTTGCGGAGCATCCTGCAGGTCGATGCCGATCTGCGCGAACCACTGGATGCGGGCTTCTTCAAGATAGCGTAGGTATTGCGTGTTGTTCACATGGGCGTAGCTATCCATGTCGCCCCAGCGTACGGCTATCAGGCACTGGTAGAGCAGGGGTGTATCGGTCATTGCAGGGTTCCTTGCATGGGTGATCTGGCTAAAACCTGCCGTAATGCAGGGCTAGCCGCTATAATCGCCGCTTTGACCTGCGGCTGGCCACGCTGCCAGCGACTCAGGTGGCGTTTGCTGTCTCGATCAAGGAGAGAAACATGCGTGACACGCTGCTTAAACGGTTGTTCAGGTTGCCCCGTCGGCTGTCCTGCACCGTGCTGCTATTGCTTGGCACACCGCTTATGGCGGCTCCGCAAGGACACCAGGATGATCCTTGGGAAGCGTTCAATCGACCGGTCTTTGCCTTTAACGAAACGCTGGATACCTATGCGCTGAAACCATTGGCGCAGGGCTATCAGAAGGTAACGCCGCAGCCTCTCGAGGATGGCATTCACAACATGTTCAGCAACCTCGGTGAGTTAGTGCGACTGGGCAACAACCTGCTGCAGGGCAAGCTGCATGCGGCAGGGGTTGATACCTCGCGTTTGCTGTTCAACAGCACCTTTGGGGTTCTGGGCCTCTTTGACGTCGCCACGCCGATGGGGTTGCTGCGTAGTGATGAGGATTTTGGCCAGACCCTGGGTGCCTGGGGCCTGGGTAGTGGACCTTATCTGGTATTGCCGTTTGCCGGGCCGAGCAACCCGCGTGATGCGCTGGGCATGCTGGTGGACAATCGCGCGCGAATCTATCCACAGCTTGATCATGTCCCGACGCGTAATACCGCCTTGGGCATGTCGGTGATCGATACCCGCGCCAATCTGCTGTCGGCCGAGCGGATGATCATCGGTGACAAGTATGTCTTTGTACGTAACGCCTACTTGCAGAACCGCGAATTTCGCGTTCGTGACGGGCAGGTGGAAGATGATTTTGACGACTTCTGAAGTCGTCCTTTGTTGATGAAAGAAGGCAGCCCAGGCTGCCTTCTTTTTTGTCGGCTAGCGCATGGCCAGTATGGTCAGCCCCAGGGATAAGCGGCCATCATCAAGGCGGCTGCAACGCACCACCTCGACGTCGGCGTCCAGGCCCCGCAGTTGCGAGTGTTCCGAAGGAATTCGGACCTGCAGGCGATCAGCCAGTTGCAGGGGGGCATCCACTTCGACCTGCATGCCGGTACTGGATAGGTCCAGACACTTGGCAGGGTACTGCTTGCCCTCATGCTCGAGAATTACCTCGGCCTCGACACGCATACGAATGAAGTCGCGTTTTTCGCTGTAGGCTCGATCGTCCAGGCTCATAGGCAGTTCCTCGTTATTGTACGGACCCTGCAGGCTGTTATACCCCTGGCCGTTTTCGCCTGTAAAGGCGCCTTTCGACGGCCGGCTGTGGCTTGAAAGGCCTGGCATATGGGAGTACCGTCAGCGCCTTGAACCTGTGCGCAGGCCTGCTTTGGCCTGTTCGTGCCACTTACCTGCCTGGTGCTGTCTGCCCGGAAGCCGCATGCATAAATCCAGCGCTACATTGCTGATCATCGACGACGATGAGGTGGTGCGTACCAGTCTCGCCGCCTACCTGGAAGACAGTGGCTTCACCGTACTGCAGGCGGGGAGTGCGGCGCAGGGGCTGGCCCTGTTCGAGCAGACACAGGCTGATCTGGTGATCTGTGACCTGCGTATGCCGCATATGGACGGTCTGGAACTGATTCGTCGCCTGGGGCAGTGTGTGCGACCGGTGCCCGTACCCGTGATCGTGGTCTCGGGTGCCGGGGTGATGAGCGATGCGGTCGAGGCTCTGCGTCTGGGGGCGGTGGACTATCTGATCAAACCGCTGGAAGACCTAGCCGTACTCGAGATGGCCGTGCGGCGTGCGCTGGAGCGTACTCAGTTGCAGGTGGAGAACCTGCGCTACCGGGAGAAGCTGGAGCAGGCCAACCAGCATTTGCAGGACAGCTTGCGGCTGCTGCAGGAGGATCAGACAGCGGGTCGACAGGTGCAGCTGAATATGTTGCCGAGCACACCCTGGCAGGTAGCTGATCTGCACTTTGCGCATCAGATCATTCCTTCGTTATATCTATCTGGTGACTTCGTTGATTACTTCCAGGTGGATGAACAGCGCGTAGCGTTTTATCTGGCAGATGTCTCGGGGCATGGCGCATCGTCGGCATTCGTCACGGTATTGCTGAAGTTCATGACCTCGCGTCTGCTCTATGAATCCCGACGCAATGGTCAGCCGGGGCCTTTCCTGCCATCGCAGGTACTTGCCCACATCAACCGCAGTCTACTCAATTGCAAGCTGGGCAAGCATGTCACCATGCTGGGCGGGGTCATCGACCTTGCACGTAATCAGCTGACCTACAGTGTCGGCGGACACTTGCCGCTGCCGGTACTGCTTGCGGATGGTCAGGCACGCTATCTCCAGGGGCGCGGTTTGCCGATCGGATTGTTTGCTGAGGCGACTTACCAAGATCAATGCCTCGACTTGCCCGAGCAGTTCAGTCTCAGCTTGTTCTCCGATGGCATACTTGATTTGCTGCCCGGCGCCACGCTGAAGGATAAAGAGGCTGCATTACCTGAGTGGGTTGCGCGCGCCGGCGGTATACTGGATGGCTTGCGAACGGCTTTTGGGCTGGCCAGGTTGGGCGAGATGCCGGATGATATTGCCCTCTTGGTTTTACGCAGGGACCCTGCATGAGTACGGGCAAGATCCAGTTTGCAGAGCAGGACGGAACCTTCGTTCTCAAATTCGTTGGCGAAGTACGCCTCACGCTCTGCTCTACGCTGGATGCAACCATCGAGAAGATCTTCACGGCGTTGAACTTTTCGGCTATTGTCATCGACTTGACTGAAACCAGCAGTGTGGACAGTACAACCCTGGGGCTAATGGCCAAGCTGTCGATTCTCTCCCGGCAGAAAGTTGGCTTGTTGCCGACAGTTGTTACCACCAATGCGGATATCACCCGTTTGCTGCAGTCGATGGGTTTCGATCAGGTGTTCAACATCATTGATACCCCGCTGCCTTGTCCAGACTGCCTCGAAGATCTGCCTCCGCAGGATCAGTCCGAAGAGGTGGTGCGTGCCAAAGTTCTGGAAGCGCACCGTATCCTCATGGGGCTCAACGACTCCAATCGTGAAGCCTTCCATGATCTGGTGAGCGCTCTGGAGCGCAGCTAGGCATTTCCTTCAGCGCAGCGACTGCAGCAGCGCTTCGAGTTTTTCCTGGTCTCTGGCAAACAAACGAATGCCTTCCGCGAGTTTCTCGGTGGCCATGGCATCTTCGTTGTGTGCCAGGCGGAAACCTGCCTCGTCCAGCTGCCAGCGTGGCTGGCTGTCGCCAGGCTGCAAGTGGCGTGGCAGTGTGCCTGTGCTCTGAGCCAGTTGCTCAAGCAGTTCAGGGCTGATGGTCAGCCGATCACAGCCTGCCAATTGTTCGATCTGGCCCAGGTTGCGGAAACTGGCACCCATTACCACGGTCTGGAACTCATGTTTTTTGTAATAGCGATAGATGCGTGCCACCGAGGCGACGCCAGGGTCTTCGATGCTGGAAAAGTCATGCCCGCTGGCTTTTTTGTGCCAGTCATAGATGCGGCCTACGAAAGGGGAGATCAGAAAGATGCCGGCATCGGCACAGGCGGCTGCCTGCGCAAAGGAAAACAACAGGGTCAGGTTGGTCTGGATGCCGGAACGTTCGAGTAGTTCGGCTGTGCGAATGCCTTCCCAGGTGGCTGCTATCTTGATCAGTACCCGCTCGCGAGGAATGCCAACGGATTCATAGAAGTCAATCAGTCGCTCGGCACGATAGCGTGTAGCTTTGCTATCGAAAGACAGGCGTGCATCGACTTCGGTGGAGATGCGTCCGGGTATTACCTGCAAAATGTCTCGGCCAACGGCCACGGCAAAGCGATCAGAGGCTTGCGCCAGATCGCCGGCAGCCTTCTGCAGAGCTTGCTGAAGGTGTTCCTGATAGCGCGGCAGTGAAGCTGCCTTGAGGAGCAGTGAAGGGTTGGTTGTAGCATCCACCGGCTTGAGGCGCACTATTGCATCAATGTCGCCTGTGTCAGCTACTACCGTGGTGTACTGCTTGAGTTGTTCCAGCTTGGAAATCATTACCTGTCCCTATCGCGATGATGCGCTGACCTTACCTGAGCGCAGGGTGGTGCTCAACGCCCCTCCAGTAGTTTGCAGGCCTCATCGTAGAGCTCCAGTGGCTCAGGATGACGATGGATGTCTGCCGAGAGTAGCTGGCGAAAACGGCGGGCTCCGGGGAATCCCTGGGCAAGACCAAGCATATGCCGGGTAATGTGTTGCATTTGCCCGCCTTGTTGAAGGTGCGCTTCTATATATGTACGCATCTGCAGGGCAACCTGCTGGCGAGTGGGGGTATCGTGCGTATCTGAAAATAAACAGCGGTCAACCTCGGCAAGCAGGTAGGGGTTGTGATAAGCCTCGCGACCGAGCATAACCCCATCGAAGGTTTGCAGATGGACTGCGCACTCGCCGAGCGTCTTGATGCCGCCGTTTAGAATGAACTCCAGGTGCGGAAAGTCATTTTTGAGTTGTCTGGCAACCTCGTAGCGCAGCGGTGGTATCTCGCGGTTTTCTTTAGGGGATAAGCCTTCGAGAATGGCTATCCGGGCGTGCACCGTGAAGCTTCTGCAGCCAGCTTCCGCCACTGTTCCGACGAAGTCGCATAGCTCGGCGTAGCTGTCTCTGCCATTGATGCCAATGCGATGCTTAAGGGTGACGGGCAGCGAAGTGGCATCACACATCGCGCGGATACACTCGGCAACCTTCTGTGGGTATGCCATCAGGCAGGCGCCGATCATGTTGTTTTGTACCCGATCACTCGGGCAGCCGGCATTCAGGTTTACTTCATCGTAGCCCCATTCCTCTGCCAGGCGTGCACACTTTGCCAGTTCGTCGGGCTGGCTGCCGCCCAGTTGCAGGGCTACTGGGTGCTCGTCGGCGTGATATGCCAGAAAGCGCTGGGTATCTCCGTGTAGAAGTGCACCCGTAGTCACCATTTCGCTGTACAGCAATGCGTGGCGTGACAGTTGGCGGAGGAAATAACGGCAGTGACGATCCGTCCAGTCCATCATGGGGGCAACGGAGAAACGGTGGGAGAGCTGCAGGGGAGCTTGGTTGTGCATAAGTCTTGGTCGGTTTTCTAGGAGTCAGGATATGGAATTGATCCTGAGGCGAGCAGTATACCGGCGATGCTGTTGGGCGCAGCTTGCCTTTTTCTGCCTCTCGGTTATCATGGCCATCCCGTATCAAATTTCTTTGAAAAGCGTACGGGAATGGGGGTTGACAGTGTTTTCGGATGCTGTAATATGCGCCTCCCGCTGATCGGAAGCGCTGCTTCGGTTCAGCTAAGCGGTTGAGAAGAAACGAAAAATTCTTCAAAAACAGCTTGACAGATTGAAAGGCTGCTGTAGAATGCGCGGCCTCGGTTGAGGCGAAAGACTTGATCGAAACG
>NZ_NMQV01000003.1 GCF_002234375.1 Pseudomonas fluvialis | reverse complement strand
ACCGAGACCGAGACCGAGACCAGCCAGGCTGTCACACCCCCCGCAACGCCGCAACAGCTACCGGCGGACCGCCGGCTGGCGCGTCTGGATGCTGCCCTGGCCTTTGCCCGCGCGCAACAGGCACCGCGCATCGTACTGCTGGGCCAGCGCAGCGGCGCCTACTGGGCCAGCCGCTACCTGGTGGAGCGCCAGGACGCCAAGGACATCACCCAACTGGTACTGATCTCGGCTCAGGACGTCCCCGCAGAAACACTTACCCTGCAGGCGTTGCTCAGCCAACTGGACCTGCCCAGCGGTGATTTCTACTACAAGGATGACCTGGCCGCCCGCCAGGCCGCCATCGCCCGCCAGCGTGATGCACGCCGCGAGGGTAAGGCGCGCTACACACAGATCGCCCTCAAGGCCCTGCCGGGCAACCCTGAGGTCGAGCAGGAGCAACTGTTCCGCCGCCTCAAAGGCTGGCTCACCTTGCAGGTACAGTAGACGACTCAGCGTCGGCGCTGACGCAACAGTGCATAGGCGGCGTGCAGTTCGCGGGTCTTTTCTGTCGCCGCACGAATCTGCGCCGGCGTTGCCCCACTGCCCGTCAGCTTGTCGGGGTGGCAGCGACTCAACTGGCGGCGATAGGCGCGCTTGATCTCGCTGGCATCCGCCTGACTATCCACACCGAGCAACTGCAGGGCCTGCTCATAGGCCGAACGGACGGCCGCCGCCGGCGCGCCGCGCCGGCTACTGGCCAGCAGGCCATCCAACTCGCTGCGTGGAACACCCAGCCAGTCCCGCCAGGTCTCCAGCAGACGCTGCTCTGCGCCACCCAGTCGCCGGTCGGCCTGCGCCATACGCACACAGGCCTGCAACAACTGGCGCGCCTGATCGGGCTGATGCCGCAGGCGCCGCAGCGGGCGGCGTAAATCATCCTGCCCCGCCTTGCCCCGCGCAAAGGCATCGATGGCCGCCCGCTGGGCATCCGCCTGCAGCTCCAGGCGGCGCATTTCCTCACGGGCCTGCTGGATATGCTGTTCCTGCACGCGACCGTCGGCCTTAGCCAAGCGACCAAGCGCCACAAACAGCAACTCTTCGCCACTCAGCGCCGGTGTTCCACCCAGGCGTCGATACAGCTCACCCCAGGAGCGCAAGGCCAGGCGCCGATCAAGCACCTGCCCCAGCAGTGCGCCCAGCAACGCCCCCGGAATGCTGGCCAGCACCAGACCGGCCAGCGCTGCCAGCCAAGTGGCCGGCCAGATCATCCAGCGCTCCCGACGAGCAGAGCCTCGACCTCTGCCAGGCGCTCCGGGCTACCCACGTCAATCCAGCGCCCGGCATAGTACTCGGCACTCACCAAGCCCTCGCGCATGGCCTCGCGCAACAACGGGGCCAGCTTGAAAGCCCCCGCCTGGCAACCGTCGAACAGCCGCGGATGCAGCACGCCAATGCCACTATAGGTAAGTCGCTGCCCAGGGCCCTCGCTGCGCGCCAGCCCTTCATTCAGGATGAAGTCCCCGGCCGGATGGTGCGCGGGATTGTCCACCAGCACCAGATGCGCCAAGCCCGCCAAAGGACGCCGCAAACGGGCAAAGGGAAAGTCGCTGAATATATCGCCGTTGACCAGCAGGAACGGTTCATCACCCAGCAGCGGCAGCGCACGCAAGATGCCGCCGCCGGTTTCCAGCGGCTGCTCCTCGGCGGAGTAGCGGATCTGCAGTCCCCAGGCGCTGCCATCGCCCAGCCGCGCAACGATCTGCTCGCCGAGCCAGGCATGGTTGATCACCAGCTCGTCAAAGCCGCCTGCTGCCAACGCCTGCAGGTGATATTCGATCAGCGGCTGCCCGGCCACCGGCAACAGCGGCTTGGGCGTATGCAGGGTCAGCGGACGCAGACGCTCGCCCTTGCCTGCGGCGAGGATCATCGCTTTCATCGGGCGCCCCCCTGGGCGCCGCGCACTGCCTGCAACGGCAGACTGTCGAGCAGCTCGGCCAGGCATGCCAGTTCGGCACGCCGCGCCAGCACCGTATCGATATAGGCAAAGAAACGCGGTACATCGGTCAGATAGCGCGACTTACCATCACGATGACAAATGCGCGCAAAAATACCGATGACCTTGAGGTGACGCTGCACGCCCATCAGATCACTGGCCCGCAGGAACTCATCCAGCTCGCCCGGCACCGGCACCCCAGCCGCTCGCGCCGCACGCCAGTAATCCGCCAGCCAGGCCTGCACGCGCGCGTCCGGCCAGCTGATAAAGGCATCCTTGAACAGGCAGGTAATGTCATAGCTGACCGGGCCGTAGACCGCATCCTGAAAGTCCAACACGCCGGGATTGGGCGTACTGAACATCAGATTGCGCGGCATGAAGTCACGGTGCACCAGCACACGCGGCTGGGCCAGCGCACTGTCCAGCAGCAGCCGGCAGGTCTGTTCCCAGAGCCGTTGCTGATGCCTATCCAGGCTGATGCCCAGTTCGCGCTGCACATACCAGTCAGGGAACAACTGCAGTTCGCGGCTGAGCAGCGCCTCGTCATAACTCGGCAGTTCGGCCGTGACCGGCAGGCGCTGCCAGGTCAGCAAGGACTGGACCGCCTCGGCAAACAGGCGATCGGCATTATGCTCATCGAGGACATCCAGGTAAGTCTGGCGCCCCAGGTCATCCAGCAACAGAAAGCCCTGTTGCAGATCGGCTGCCAGTATCTGCGGGACATGTGCGCCGCCGGCAGCGAGCATTCCGGCCACCTTGACGAAGGGACGGCAGTCCTCCTGAGGCGGCGGCGCATCCATGATGATCAGTGTGCGCTGCGCCGACTGCCAGCGAAAATAACGACGAAAGCTGGCATCGCTACTGGCCGGCAACAGCTTGGCCGGCGGCACATCGCCCCAGCCCTGCGCGGCAAACAGCCCAGGCAGGACGTCATCCAGCCAGGCATGCACAAGCAACAAACGAGGATCACGATCAGGCATTACAAGGGTTCTCCGACGGCGCTAGCCGTTGTGCGGGTCATGCTTTATTATCCGGCATCTTTCTTAGCCCATCGAGAGGCGTGCGGCCCTGCGGGCCGATAGCGCGCAGGAAGCCCGGTAAAAACAAGATGGCAGCAAAACTCCCCGCGTTTCACAAGAAGTTTCCTCTGCTGGTCACTGGTGGCCTGCTTGCCCTGCAACCCATGGCGGCTTCGTCCGTGCTGGCCGCCGAGCAGTTCAACTGCCAGGCTTCGGCCACTGGCGGCTGGGCCTGTGCGCCCAGGGTCAGCGCCCAGCCACTGCCGCCACGCCCACAGCACACGGCCTCGAGCGTCAGCACGGCTGCCCCGGCGCAGGCTGGCCAGCCCGCCGCCCCCGGCGAGCGCGTTGCTGTCGAGCAGATTGCGCCCCGCAGCGCTGACTTCAGCCATCTCGACTGGGTGCCGCGCGACAAGCTGAGTCCGGCCCAACTGGCCGAAGCCGGCCCCTATTGCGCCGGTGCCTATATCGAACCGCTGCGTCCCGGCATGAACGACGACACAGCCCAGCAAGATGCGCCGATCTTCCTCTCCGCCAAAGCCTCGCGCTACGAGCAGGAGCAGGACAAGGCGGTACTGGCGGGCGACGTGGTCCTGCGCCAGGGCAGCATGCAGATCGAGGCCGAAGAAGCCAGCCTGCAACGCAGCGAAAACCTCGGCGTGCTCACCGGTAACGTCAAGCTGCGCGACAAGGGTGCCCTGGTGGTCGGCGACCGCGCCGAGCTGCAACTGGACAGTGGTGAAGCACAAATCGACAACGCCGAATACGTGCTGCATCAGGGACACGTGCGCGGTACCGCGAAGAACGTCAAGCGCCAGGAAGATGCCATCATCCGCCTCAAGGATGGCACTTACACCCGTTGCGAACCGGGCGACAACGCCTGGCATGTGCGCGGCAACAACATCAAGCTGAACCCGGCCACCGGCTTCGGCACGGCAACCAACGTGACGCTGCGGGTCAAGGACATTCCGGTGTTCTATACCCCGTACATCTACTTCCCGATCGACGACCGCCGCCAGTCGGGCTTCCTCGCGCCCAGCTTCAGCAGCTCCAGCGATACCGGCTTCAGCCTGCAAACGCCCTACTACTTCAACCTGGCGCCCAACTACGACGCCACGCTCTATCCCCACTACATGGCCAAGCGCGGTCTGTTGATGGAGGGTGAGTTCCGCTACCTGACCCGCAGCAGCGAAGGTCAGCTCGGCGGTGCCTGGCTGAACGACAAGGAAGACGAACGCAAACTGCAATCCGAGTACGCAGACCAGCGCTGGATGTACAGCTGGCAGCACAAGACCGGGCTCGACCAACGCCTGCTCGCCGAGGTCGACTACACCGACATCAGCGACCCCTACTACTTCCAGGATCTGGACACCGGTCTGGGGATCGACAAGCCGGCCTTCCTCGATCAGCGTGGCACCCTGACCTGGCGCGGTGATAGCTACACCGCACGGCTCAATGCCCACGCCTACGAGATGGCGACCATTGCCGACGTCACCCCGTACAACCGCCTGCCGCAGCTGACCCTCAACGGCAAGATGCCCTTTGCCACCGGTGCCTTCGACCTGGGCTACGCCGCCGAGTTCGTGCGTTTCGACCGCAACCTGCGCGACGGACTGTTCACCGATGAAGATGGCAACACCAGCCCCTGGCTGGACTCGCGCATTACCGGCCTGAACCGCGCCAATGGCGACCGGGTGCACTTCGAGCCGGGCATCAGCCTGCCGCTGAACTGGAGCTGGGGTTACCTCAAGCCGACCCTCAAGCTACTGGCCACCCAGTACGACCTCAGCCTGGATCAACAGGGCAAGGCGCAAATGCTTGCGGCCAACGAGAAGTTCAACAGCAGCCCAAGCCGTGAACTGGCCCTCTACAGCATCGACAGCGGCCTGTACTTCGACCGCGACACCAGCCTGTTTGGCAGCAGCTTCCGCCAAACCCTGGAGCCGCGCGCCATGTACCTCTATGTGCCGCACGAGAAACAGGATGACATCCCGATCTTCGACAGCGGTGAGTCGAGCTTCAGCTATGGTTCGCTGTGGCGGGAAAACCGCTTCTCCGGCAAGGACCGCATCGGCGACGAAAACCGCCTGTCGCTGGGCGCCACCAGCCGCTGGATCGAAGCCAACGGTTTCGAGCGCCAGCGCTTCAGTTTCGGCCAGGCCTTCCATTTCGCCGACCGCAAGGTACAGCTGCGTGGCATCGACTATCGCCTGCGTGACGATGCACGTACCTCGACCTCGCCCTATGCGATGGAGTACCTGTATCGCTTCAACCGCGACTGGCGCGTCAACCTCGACCTGACCCAGGAGCGCTCGCTGGGCCAGACCCGCGCCGGCAGCCTGATGTTCCACTACCAGCCGCAGGACAACCTGAACAAGGTGGTCAACTTCGGTTACCGCTACCGCAACGATGCCGTGGTCTACAACTCCACCACCGGCACCTGGCAGCAGGGTGGCGACTACACCGACCCGGTGACCGGCGAAGTGATCAAGGACTACTACAAGATCCAGCAGCACGATGCCTCGGTGATCTGGCCGATGGTCCCGCAATGGAACGCCATTGCCCGCTGGCAGTATGACTACAACCGTAGCCGCACCCTGGAAGCCTTCGGTGGCTTCGAGTACGACAGCTGCTGCTGGAAGCTGCGCCTGATCAACCGCTACTGGGTGGACTACAACGAGTACAGCCTGTCCACCGCACGCAACGAAGACGCCGACCGCGGCATCTTCCTGCAGATCGTGCTGAAAGGCCTCGGCGGCGTTGTCGGCAACAAGGTAGAGTCTTTCCTCGACCAAGGCATTCAAGGTTATCGTGAACGTGAAGATCAAGCTTTCTAAGGCACTGCGCCCGATGCTGCTGGGCGGCCTGTTACTGGCCGGCGCCAGCCATGCCGAGGTTCGCTCGCTGGACCGTATTGTTGCCATCGTCGACAACGACGTGATCATGTACAGCCAGCTGCAGAATCGCCTGCGCGAAGTACAACAGACCATCGCCAGTCGCGGTGCTGCCCTGCCACCGGGCGATGTACTGGAGCAGCAGGTTCTGGAGCGGCTCATCGTGGAAAACCTGCAACTGCAGATCGGTGAGCGCTCAGGCATCCGCATTGCTGATGAGGAACTGGCCCAGGCGATGATCAGCATCGCCCAGCGCAACAATCTGACCCTGGAGCAGTTCCGTGCTGCCCTGCAGCGTGACGGCCTGAGTTTCGAGGACGCCCGTGAACAGGTGCGTCGCGAGATGATCATCAGCCGCGTACGCCAGCGTCGTGTCGCCGAGCGCATTCAGGTGACCGACCAGGAGATCAACAACTTCCTCGCCTCAGACCTGGGACAGATGCAGCTCTCGGAAGAGTTCCGCCTGGCCAACATCCTCATCCCGTTGCCCGATGGTGCGACACCGCAAGCCGTGCAGGCCGCTGCACAGCAAGCGACCGAGCTCTATCGTCAATTGCAACAGGGTGCCGACTTTGCCCAACTGGCCATGACCCGCTCGGCGGGTGACACCGCCCTGGAAGGCGGCGAGATCGGCTGGCGCAAGGCTGGACAGCTGCCGCCTCCCTTCGATCGCCTGGTCAGCCAACTGAGCATTGGCCAGGTTACCGAACCTGTGCGTACACCGTCCGGCTTCAACCTGGTCAAGCTGCTCGACAAGCGCGGCGGCAGCAGCCTGGTACGCGATGAAGTTCAGGTGCGCCACATCCTCCTCAAGCCCAGCGAGATCCGTAGCGCCGAGGAAACCCAGCGCCTGGCCGAACGGCTCTACCAGCGCCTGCAGAATGGCGAAGACTTCGCCACGCTGGCCAAGAGTTTCTCGGAAGACCCCGGCTCGGCACTCAACGGCGGCAGCCTTGGCTGGGTCGACCCCAACAGCCTGGTCGCGGAGTTCCGCGAAGTGATGAGCCAGACCGCCAGCAATGAGCTGTCGCGCCCCTTCCAGAGCCCGTTCGGCTGGCATGTGTTGCAGGTTGAAGGTCGTCGCGCCACTGACAGCAGTGAAGCCTACCGTCGCCAGCAGGCGGAAAACGCCCTGCGTAATCGCAAGTTCGACCTCGAACTGCAGGCCTGGCTACGCCAGATTCGCGACGAAGCTTATGTCGAAACCAAAATCTAACGTGAGCGACAAGCTGTAAGCTTCACGCTGCAAGAAAAGCCGGGCACTGTCCGGCTTTTTGCGCTTTGCCTACCGCTTGTGATTTGCCGCTTGAGGCTTGAAGCTATGCCCCGCCCTTTCGCCCTGACCCCCGGCGAGCCTGCCGGTATCGGTCCCGACCTGTGTCTGCTGCTCAGCCGTCAGGCACAACCCCATGTCCTGGTGGCCGTTGCCAGCCGCGCCCTGCTGGCCAATCGCGCTGCACAGCTGGGTCTGACCATCGAACTGCATGAGGTCGACCCGCAGGCACTGCCGCAACAGCCGGCTGCTGCCGGCCAGCTGTATGTCTGGGACACCCCGCTGGCCGAGCCCGCCGTGGCCGGACAACTGAATCCAGCCAATGCGTCTTATGTACTGAATACTCTGCAGCGCGCTGGCCAGGGCTGCCTGGACGGTCTGTTTGCCGGGATGATCACCGCCCCGGTACACAAGGGCGTGATCAACGAAGCAGGCATTCCCTTCTCCGGGCATACCGAGCTCCTCGCCGAACTGACGCATACCGAGCAGGTGGTGATGATGCTGGCCACCCGCGGCTTGCGCGTCGCGCTGGTCACTACTCACCTGCCCCTGCGCGAGGTAGCCGATGCCATCACCGGCGAGCGCCTGCAGCGGGTCACACGCATCCTGCATGCCGACCTGCACAGCAAATTCGGCATCGCCCAACCGCGCATCCTGGTCTGCGGCCTCAACCCACATGCTGGCGAAGGTGGCCACCTGGGCCGCGAGGAAATCGACATCATCGCGCCGGCGCTTGAGCAACTGCGCGGCGAAGGCATGCAGCTGATCGGTCCGTTGCCAGCCGATACCCTGTTCACCCCCAAGCATCTGGAACAGGCCGATGCGGTACTGGCCATGTACCACGACCAAGGCCTGCCGGTACTCAAGTACAAGGGTTTCGGCGCGGCGGTGAATGTCACCCTGGGCCTGCCGATCATCCGCACCTCGGTTGACCATGGCACGGCACTGGACCTGGCGGGCAGCGGGCGTATCGACTGCGGCAGCCTGCAGGTCGCCCTGGAAACCGCTTATCAGATGGCCGCAGCCTCAGGCCGCTAGCGGCAAGCAACGCTCAACTAGCCGAGCCATAAGGCCAAATCTTCACCAGCAATGCGCGTGCCTACAGCCACCAGCTCTTTCGCTGTTAAACTACGCGCTTTGCCTCACCGCTCTCGGCGCTTGCTTGACGCTTGCAGCTTGAGGCTTGGAGCTGTTCTTATGCACCAACACCGCGCGCGCAAACGCTTTGGCCAGAACTTCCTGCATGATGCCGGCGTCATCCACCGCATCCTGCGCGCCATTCATGCCCGTGAAGACGACCGCCTGCTGGAGATCGGCCCGGGCCAGGGCGCCCTGACCGAAGGCCTGTTGGCCAGTGGTGCGCAACTCGACGTGATCGAGCTCGACCTTGACCTGATCCCCATCCTGCAAGCTCGCTTTGGCGACAATCCGCGCTTTCGCCTCAACCAGGGCGATGCGCTGAAGTTCGACTTCGCCCGTCTGCAGGCCGCGCCTGGCAGCCTGCGGGTAGTCGGCAACCTGCCCTACAACATCTCCACACCGCTGATCTTCCACCTGCTGGACAATGCCGCGCTGATTCGCGACATGCACTTCATGCTGCAGAAGGAAGTGGTTGAGCGACTGGCCGCCGAGCCGGGCAGCGGCGACTGGGGACGCCTGTCGATCATGGTGCAATACCACTGCCGGGTTGAATACCTGTTCAATGTCGGTCCGGGCGCCTTCAACCCGGCGCCCAAGGTCGACTCGGCGATTGTTCGCCTGGTCCCGCATGCACAGCTGCCGCACCCGGCACGTGATCATCGTCTGCTCGAGCGCGTGGTTCGCGAGGCCTTCAACCAGCGGCGCAAGACCTTGCGCAATACCCTCAAGGGCCTACTCGACAGCGAGGCGATTGCCGCTGCCGGGGTTGATGGCAGCCTGCGTCCCGAGCAACTCGACCTGGCGGCTTTCGTACGCCTGGCCGACCAACTGGCCCTGCAGCCGCAATCGCCGGCCTGACAGCGAGACAGCCATGAGTCAATCGCCTTACCAGATCGTGGTCAGCGTTCGCAGCGAATACCTCGCCGAACAATCGCAGCCTGAGCAGCAGCGTTACGCCTTCGCCTACCATATCCGCATCCACAACCAGGGTGAGCTGCCCGCCCAGTTGCTCAGCCGCCATTGGCTGATCACCGATGGCAACGGCGACGTTCAGGAAGTGCGCGGCGCCGGCGTGGTGGGTCAGCAACCTCTGCTGGCACCCGGCGAGCACTTCGACTACAGCAGTGGCACGCTGCTGACAACCGCCGTAGGTATCATGCAGGGCAGCTACCAGATGCAGGCCAGCGACGGCCACGCCTTCGATGCGCCCATTGCGCCGTTCCGCCTGGCCGTGCCCGGAGCCCTGCATTGAACACGCCGCCGAGCGCACGCACGTTTGCCGTGGGCGACCTGCAGGGCTGCCTGAAGCCGCTGCAATGCCTGCTGCAGCGCGTGGCCTTCGACCCCGCAGTGGATCGTCTATGGCTGGTCGGCGATCTGGTCAACCGTGGCCCGCAATCCCTGGAAACCCTGCGCTTCCTGTTTGCCATGCGCCACGCGCTGGTCTGCGTGCTGGGCAATCATGACCTACACCTACTGGCCGTGGCGCACAATATCGAACGTCTCAAGCGCGGCGACACCCTGCGCGAAATCCTCACAGCCCCCGACGCCGCGGAACTGCTCGACTGGCTGCGCCAGCAACCCCTATTGCACTTTGACGAAGCGCGCAATACCGCACTGGTGCATGCCGGCATCCCTCCGCAATGGGGCATCCGCAAGGCGCTGCGCCGCGCCAGCGAAGTCGAGCAGGCGCTGCGCGACGACGCGCGGCTACCGCTGTTCCTCGACGGCATGTACGGCAACGAGCCCGCACGCTGGCATGGCGAGCTAAAAGGCGTCGCCCGCCTACGGGTGATAACCAACTATTTCACGCGCATGCGCTTTTGCCGCGCCGATGGCACGCTGGAGCTGAAAAGCAAGGAAGGCCTGGAAACCGCCCCCAGCGGCTACGCGCCGTGGTTCAAGCACCCCGGACGCAAGGCGCGCGGCGTACGTATTCTCTTCGGCCACTGGGCGGCTCTCGAAGGCCAGTGCGACGAACCCAATGTCTACGCCCTGGACAGCGGCTGCGTATGGGGCGGACAGATGACCCTGATGGATGTCGACAGCAGCCAACGCTGGCACTGCGACTGCAAACCCGAGAGCGAGACCCCGGCATGAGCGATTTCCAACGCATCTCTCCCCAGCAAGCGCAAACCCTGCGTGAACGCCAGGCAGTCCTGGTGGATATCCGTGACCCGCAGAGTTTTGCTCAGGGGCATATCTGCGGCGCCCTGCACCTGGATAACCACTCGCTGGCCGACTTTATCGCCCAGGCCGACTTCGAGCAGCCGCTGGTGGTGGTCTGCTACCACGGCAATTCCAGTCAGGGCGCGGCGGCCTACCTGGCGCACCAGGGCTTTGCCGAGGTATACAGCCTGGATGGCGGCTTTGAACTGTGGCGGCAGTGCTACCCCGAGCACGTCGCACAGGGCAGTCCCGACTGACCCGCGCTTGACGCTTTTGCTTACACCGCACAAGCGGCAGCCTGGCAAAAGCCAACTATCCTTTCCCTCAAGGCTATCCATCACCGCGAGAGCCGACCGGGGGGACTTGCACCAGCCACGCCCAGACGTGGCCTCCTCCGGCCTGAGCCTTGCGCCCCGGTTGCGAGCGAGGTGCCGCCATGAACATCTTCAGCCACTTCCAACAACGCTTCGAAGCCACGCGTCAGGAGGAGTACTCCCTGCAGGAGTACCTGGAACTGTGCCGCCAGGACCCCAGCGCCTATGCCAGTGCGGCCGAGCGCATGCTGCTGGCGATCGGCGAAGCGCAACTGGTGGAAACCGCCCAGGACCCGCGACTCTCGCGGATCTTTGCCAACAAGGTGATTCGCCGTTATCCGGCCTTCGCCGACTTCCACGGCATGGAAGAGTGCATCGACCAGATCGTTGCCTTCTTTCGACATGCCGCGCAGGGCCTTGAGGAGAAGAAACAAATCCTCTACCTGCTCGGCCCGGTGGGCGGCGGAAAATCCTCCCTGGCGGAAAAGCTCAAACAACTCATCGAACGCGTGCCCTTCTACGCCATACAGGGCTCGCCGGTGTTCGAGTCACCACTGGGCCTGTTCAATGCACGCGAAGACGGCGAGATTCTCGAACAGGAATACGGCATTCCCCAGCGCTACCTGAACACCATCATGTCGCCCTGGGCCACCAAGCGCCTCAACGAATTCGGCGGCGACATCAGCCGCTTTCGCGTGGTCAAGCTGTACCCGTCGATACTCAACCAGATTGCCGTGGCCAAGACCGAGCCGGGCGACGAGAACAACCAGGACATCTCTGCACTGGTCGGCAAGGTGGATATCCGCAAGCTGGAGGAGTACCCGCAGAACGACGCCGATGCCTACAGCTACTCCGGCGCGCTGTGCCGGGCCAATCAGGGCCTGATGGAGTTCGTCGAGATGTTCAAGGCACCCATCAAGGTGTTGCACCCGCTGCTCACCGCCACCCAGGAGGGCAACTACAACAGCACCGAGGGACTTGGCGCCCTGCCGTTCTCCGGCATCCTGCTGGCTCACTCCAACGAGTCGGAATGGCACAGTTTCCGCAACAACAAGAACAACGAGGCGTTCATCGACCGCATCTACATCGTCAAGGTGCCCTACTGCCTGCGGGTCAGCGATGAAATCCGCATCTACGACAAACTGCTGGCCAACAGCTCGCTGGCCCATGCCCACTGCGCACCGGACACCCTCAAACTGCTCGCGCAGTTCTCCGTGCTGTCGCGTCTCAAGGAGCCGGAAAACTCCAACCTGTTCTCCAAGATGCGCGTGTATGACGGCGAGAACCTCAAGGACATCGATCCCAAGGCCAAGTCATTGCAGGAGTACCGCGACAGCGCCGGCGTCGACGAGGGCATGACCGGGCTGTCGACGCGCTTTGCCTTCAAGATCCTCTCCAAGGTGTTCAACTTCGACCCGCACGAGATCGCCGCCAACCCGGTACACCTGCTCTATGTGCTGGAACAGCAGATCGAGCAGGAACAGTTCCCCGCAGAGACCCGCGAGCGCTACCTGCGTTTCCTCAAGGAATACCTGGCACCGCGCTATGTGGAGTTCATCGGCAAGGAAATCCAGACCGCCTACCTGGAGTCCTACAGCGAGTACGGGCAGAACATTTTCGACCGCTACGTGCTGTACGCCGACTTCTGGATTCAGGACCAGGAATACCGCGACCCGGAGACCGGCGAGATCCTCAACCGCATGGCCCTCAACGAGGAGCTGGAGAAAATCGAGAAACCTGCCGGCATCAGCAACCCGAAGGATTTCCGCAACGAAATCGTCAACTTCGTGCTGCGTGCACGGGCCAACCACAACGGCAAGAACCCCAGCTGGCTGTCCTACGAGAAGCTACGCGTGGTGATCGAGAAGAAGATGTTCTCCAACACCGAGGACCTGCTGCCGGTCATCAGCTTCAATGCCAAAGCCAGCAAGGAGGACCAGAAGAAGCACAACGACTTCGTTACCCGTATGGTCGAGCGCGGCTATACCGAGAAGCAGGTACGCCTGCTCTCCGAGTGGTATCTGCGGGTACGCAAATCGCAGTAACCCAAAAGCCGCTCAAGGCCCGAGGCCGGAAGCTGGACGAACACGCGACGCCTCGTCCAGCCGCCAGCCTCCGGCCGTAGTCCGGAGGGGCCTATGAGCCACGTGATCGATCGACGCCTGAATGGCAAGAACAAGAGCACGGTCAACCGCCAGCGCTTTTTGCGCCGCTACCGCGAGCACATCAAGAAAGCCGTCGAGGAAGCCGTCAGTCGTCGCTCCATTACCGACATGGAGCACGGCGAACAGATCAGCATTCCCAGCCGCGATATCGACGAACCCGTGCTGCACCACGGCCAGGGTGGTCGGCAGGATCGTGTGCACCCTGGTAACCGCGAGTTCACCCAGGGCGAGCGCATCGCCCGCCCCAAGGGCGGCGGTGCCGGACAGGGCAGCGGCAAGGCTGGCAACCAGGGCGAAGGCCTGGACGAATTCGTTTTCCAGATCACCCAGGACGAGTTTCTCGACTTCATGTTCGAGGGACTGGCCCTGCCTAACCTGATCAAGCGCCACCTCAGCGGCTGCGACACCTTCAAGACGGTACGTGCCGGCATCAGCAGCGACGGCAATCCCTCGCGGATCAACATCGTCCGCTCGCTGCGCGCCGCGCATGCCCGGCGCATCGCCCTCACCGGCAGCAGCCGCGCCCGGCTCAAGGCAGCCCTGGCGGAGCTTGCCGCGCTGCGTGAGGCAGGCAGCACGGATCAGCCCAGCCTGGCCCGCCTGGAGGAAGAGATTGCCGCCTTGCGCCGGCGCATCGACAAGGTGCCGTTTCTCGACACCTTCGATCTCAAGTACAACCTGCTGAGCAAGCAGCCCAACCCCAGTTCCAAGGCCGTGATGTTCTGCCTGATGGATGTTTCCGGCTCCATGACCCAGGCCACCAAGGACATCGCCAAGCGCTTCTTCATCCTCCTCTACCTGTTCCTCAAGCGCAGCTACGACAAGATCGAGGTGGTCTTCATCCGCCATCACACCAGCGCCCGCGAAGTCGACGAGGACGAGTTTTTCTACTCACGGGAAACCGGCGGCACCATCGTCTCCAGCGCACTCAAGCTGATGCAGGAGATCATGCAGGCCCGCTACCCGGTGCACGAATGGAACCTGTATGCCGCGCAGGCTTCCGACGGCGACAACTGGAACGACGACTCGCCGCTCTGCCGCGACCTGCTTCTCCGGCAAATC
Source organism: Pseudomonas fluvialis (assembly GCF_002234375.1). Taxonomy (GTDB): domain Bacteria; phylum Pseudomonadota; class Gammaproteobacteria; order Pseudomonadales; family Pseudomonadaceae; genus Aquipseudomonas; species Aquipseudomonas fluvialis. The sequence continues at coordinate 243,136 of NZ_NMQV01000003.1, read as the reverse complement.
ATGCCCAGCATGCAGTACTTCAGCTACGTGGAAATCACCCCGCGTGAACACCAGGCGCTGTGGGACGAGTACCAGCAGGTCGCGGCGGCGTTCCCCGACAGCTTCGCCCAGCAGCAGATCGTCTCGGCAGCCGACATCTACCCGGTATTCCGTGAACTGTTCCAGCGGAGGATCGACGCATGAACCCGCGCAGCCTCCAGCCCATTTCCACGGACTCGGAGTGGAGCTTCGAGCTGATCCGCCGCTACGACCAGGAAATCGCCCGCCTTGCCGAGCGCTATGCGCTGGACATCTACCCCAACCAGATCGAGATCATCAGCGCCGAGCAGATGATGGACGCCTACGCCTCGGTCGGCATGCCCATCGGCTACCATCACTGGTCCTACGGCAAGCAGTTTCTCGCCACGGAAAAGGGCTACAAGCGCGGCCAGATGGGCCTGGCCTACGAGATCGTGATCAACTCCGATCCCTGCATCGCCTACCTGATGGAAGAAAATACCCTGTGCATGCAAGCGCTGGTCATCGCCCATGCCTGCTACGGCCACAACAGCTTCTTCAAGGGCAACTACCTGTTCCGCAGCTGGACCGATGCCAGCTCGATCATCGACTACCTGGTATTCGCCAAGCAGTACATCAGCCAGTGCGAGGAACGCCACGGCATCGATGCCGTCGAGGAATTGCTGGACTCCTGCCACGCCCTGATGAACTACGGCGTGGACCGCTACAAACGACCCTACCCGATATCCGCCGAAGAAGAGCGGCGCCGGCAAAGCGAGCGTGAAGAGCACCTGCAGCGGCAGATCAACGACCTGTGGCGCACCATTCCCAAGGCGAGCGGGCGGCACAACGAGGAGCAGGCGCAGCGCTGGCCGGCCGAGCCTCAGGAAAACATCCTGTACTTCCTGGAAAAGCACGCACCGCTGCTGGAACCCTGGCAGCGCGAGGTGATCCGCATCGTGCGCAAGCTGGCGCAGTACTTCTACCCGCAACGCCAGACTCAGGTGATGAATGAAGGCTGGGCCACCTTCTGGCACTACACGCTGATCAACGACCTGTATGACGAAGGCCTGGTCAGCGACGGCTTCATGCTGGAGTTCCTCCAGTACCACAGCGGCGTGGTGCTCCAGCCCGCTTTCGACAGCCCCTGGTACAGCGGCATCAACCCCTATGCCCTGGGCTTTGCCATGTACCGCGACATCCGCCGCATCTGCGAACAGCCCAACGAGGAAGATCGCCGCTGGTTCCCCGAGATCGCCGGCAGCGACTGGCTGAGCACCCTCAAGTTCGCCATGCAAAACTTCAAGGACGAGAGTTTCATCCTGCAGTACCTGTCACCCAAGGTCATGCGTGATCTGCGCCTGTTCAGCGTGCTCGACGATGACCAGCAGGACAGTCTGCAGGTCAGTGCCATCCATGATGACAGCGGCTATCGCCACCTGCGCGAAACCCTCGCCGCCCAGTACAACCTGGGCAACCGCGAACCCAACGTGCAGATCTGGAGTGTCGACCGCCGCGGCGATCGCTCGCTGACCCTGCGGCATAGCCGGCATGACCGTCGTCCGCTGGGCGAATCGAGCCAGGCGGTACTCAAGCACCTGCACCGTTTGTGGGGCTTCGACATTCACCTGGAAAGCCATCAGGGCGAGCAGCTGATAGAAACCCTGCACATGCCACCACGCGCCGAGCCGCAGGAAAGCCAGAGCAGCATGGCGCTGTAAGCGCACGCTTGCAGGTCCGCCCTCGGCGCTGCAAGCTTGCCGCCGACAGAGGAGAGCGGCATGCAGATCTACAAGGTGGGCGGCGCGGTACGTGACAGGCTGCTGGGGCGGCCCGTGCACGACATCGATTGGCTGGTGGTCGGCGCCACGGCCGAGCAATTGCTGGCCCAGGGTTTTCGCCCGGTGGGCGATGATTTCCCGGTATTTCTCCACCCGCAGAGCGGCGAGGAATATGCCCTGGCCCGCACCGAGCGCAAGAGCGGCAAGGGCTATGCTGGCTTTGTCTTCCACGCCAGCCCCGACGTTACCCTGGAAGAGGACCTGCTGCGCCGCGACCTGACCGTCAACGCCATGGCCGAAGACGCGCAAGGGCATGTCATCGACCCCTATGGCGGCCAGCGCGATCTGCAACAGCGCGTGCTGCGCCATGTCTCCCCGGCCTTTGCCGAAGACCCGCTGCGTGTGCTGCGCGTGGCGCGTTTTGCCGCCCGCTATGCGGGCCTGGGCTTTCGTGTCGCCGAGGAAACCCTCGGTCTGATGCGGCGCCTGGCACGCTCCGGCGAGCTGAGCAGCCTGACCGCCGAGCGTAGCTGGAAGGAAATCTCCCGCGCCCTGCAGGAGCCCCACCCCGACGTATTCATCCAGGTACTCAAGGATTGCGGGGCCCTCAAGGTGCTCCTGCCGGAATTGCAGGCACTGTTTGGCGTGCCGCAGAACGCGACCCATCACCCCGAGGTGGATAGCGGGCTGCATACCCTGATGGTGCTCCAGCAATGCGCGCGCTTTGCCCAGCCCCTGGCCGTGCGCTGGGCCTGCCTGCTGCATGACCTGGGCAAGGGCAGCACGCCGCGCGCGCAGTGGCCCCGCCATATCGCCCATGAAACCCGAGGCCTGGCAGCCATCAAGCAGGTCAACCAGCGCCTGCGCGTGCCCCGCGACTGCGCCGAGCTGGCCCTGCTCACCGGCGAGTACCACACCCATTGCCACAGGGCGCTGGAGCTGCGTCCGAACACCGTGCTGGAACTGCTGCAGGCGCTGGATGCCCTGCGCCGCCCGGAACGCTGGCAACTGTTCCTCGCCGCCTGCGAGATGGATGCCCGTGGCCGCCTGGGGTTCGAGGAGCGCGACTACCCGCAGGCCCGCTACCTGCAAGGCGCCCTGCAGGCTGCCCAGGCGGTCAGCGCCCGCGAACTGGTCGCCCAGGGGTTGTTCGGTGCGGAGTTGGGCAAGGCCCTCGCGGAGCAGCGCCTGCAGGCGCTCAAGCGCTACAAGCAGGCATTTAGTCTGCCAACAGCGCCGCCGGCGTGAGCTGGCGACCCTGCCAGGCAAAAGCCACCGGGGCCAGCTGCTGATCGATCCGCGCCTGCGCCCAGAGTTCGGCAAACGGCTGCTGCACCTGCGGATGCAGTACATCGGGCGCCAGCAGGGCCAGCGGCCAGAGAACGAAGGCATTGCGCAGGATTTCCGCACGCGGCAGCAGCAGTCCATCGAACTCGCCGACCTGCTCGCCGTACAGCAGCACGTCGATATCCAGCGGCAGGCCGCGGCGATCCTCGGCATAGCGACCATTCGCCGCTTCGATGGCCTTCAAGCGCTGATCCAGCTCGGCCAGTGGCAACGCACACTCCACTGCCACGACCAGATTGAAGAACGGGCCGCTGCGAATCCCCACCGGGGCACTTTCGAACACCGGCGAACAGTGCAGCTCGCCGAACAGCCGCTGCAACGCATCGAGTCCGGCGCACAGGTTGCGCTCGCGCTCGATATTGCTACCCAGGCCCAGATAGACGCGCATCAGCGGCTCCCGCGCTCGATCTCCACCCCGACCATGCGAGCCTCCGGCACAGCACCCGGCTTGCCTACGCGCAGGCGCAGCCAGGTCATGGCGAACTCACGCAGCAACACCTCGGCCAGGCGCTCGGCGAAGGTTTCCACCAGCTCGAAGCGCGCCTCCTCGGCAAACGCCAGGATGCGCGCGCTAACCGCGGCATAATCCAGGGCATCCGCCAGCGCGTCGTGGGCGGCAGCGGCACGGTTATCCCAGGCCATGCTCAGGTCCAGCAGCAGGCACTGGCGAATGCCGCGCTCCCAGTCATACACGCCAATCACCGTGTCGACCTGCAAACCCTCGATAAAGACTGTGTCCACCCTGCTCATGCCCCGCTAGAATCGGGGCTCAACCGCCCCGGGAATGGAAACCATGTTTTGGCTGCTGGTACTGCTTGCCTACCTGCTCGGCTCACTGTCCTTTGCCATCCTGATCAGCCAGCTGTTCGGCAACGCTGATCCACGCCTGGGTGGCTCTGGCAACCCCGGGGCCAGCAACATGCTGCGCATGGCCGGGCGCAAGGCCGCCTTGTTCACCCTGCTCGGCGATCTGGGCAAAGGCTTGCTGCCCGTGCTGATCGCCGCTGAACTGGGCCTGAGCCTGCAGCAACAGGCCTGGGTCGGCCTGGCGGCGGTGCTCGGGCATCTCTATCCGCTGTATTTCAATTTCCGTGGCGGCAAGGGCGTAGCCACTGCCGCCGGCATGCTGTTCGGTCTTTACCTGCCGGCGGCACTACTGGCCCTGTCGGTATGGCTGCTGACCTTCAGCCTGACCCGCACCAGCTCACTCGCCTCACTCACCGCTACACCGCTGACCCTGCCGCTACTGGCCTGGCAACAACCGGCGGCCCTGCTGCCCATGAGCGTACTGACCGGACTGATCGTGTGGCGACACCGCAGCAATTTACGCGATCTGCTCGACGGCCGTGAGCGACATTTCTAAGCGTTCACCTGCAGCGCATTCATAGTGGCGGCAGGCTCTCCATGGGCCAGCGCGCCTGCACCTTGATCGCCAGGTCTTCCTTTTGCCCGGCCAGCAGACGCTGGCACCCGGCATAAGCAATCATCGCCCCATTGTCCGTGCAGAAGCGTGGGCGCGCATAAAACACCTGGCCACGCATTTCACCGAGCATCTGCTGCAGCGACTCGCGCAACGCCCGGTTGGCACTCACCCCACCGGCGATCACCAGGCTGTTCAGGCCCGTCTGCTTGAGGGCGCGACGACATTTGATGGTCAGGGTCTCCACCACCGCCTGCTGGAAGGCCAGTGCCACATCGGCACGGCTCTGCTCGCTGGCATCACCTTCGGCCTGGCAGCGTTGCCAGGTGTTCAGGGCAAAGGTCTTCAGGCCGCTGAAGCTGAAATCCAGCCCTGGTCGGTCGGTCATCGGCCGCGGGAAGACAAAACGCCCCGCCACGCCCTGCTCGGCCAGGCGCGCAATCTCCGGCCCGCCCGGGTAGGGCAGGCCCATCAGCTTGGCGGTCTTGTCAAACGCCTCGCCGGCAGCATCGTCCAGTGACTCGCCGAGCAGCTGGTAGCGGCCAATGCCATCGACGCGCACCAACTGGGTATGGCCGCCGGATACCAGCAAGGCGACGAACGGAAAGGCGGGCGGCTGCTCTTCGAGCATCGGTGCCAGCAAATGGCCTTCCATATGATGCACACCCACCGCCGGAATGCCCCAGGCAAAAGCCAGCGCCTGGGCGCAGGAGGCACCCACCAGCAGCGCGCCGACCAAGCCCGGCCCGGCGGTATAGGCCAACGCATCAATATCGTCCGGCGTGCAACCCGCCTCGTCGAGCACCTGGCGGATCAGCGGCAGCATGCGCTTGACGTGATCACGCGAAGCCAGCTCGGGCACCACGCCGCCATACACCCGATGCAGATCGATCTGGCTGAACAGCGCATCGGCCAGCAGGCCGCGCTCGCTGTCATACAGCGCCACGCCGGTTTCATCGCAGGAAGTTTCCAGTCCCAGCACTCGCATGAGCCGTCAACCTTGAAATAAGCCGAATCTGAACAACGCACCTGCACCCAGCGGGCGCAACGCGGGGCATGCTGCACAACCCGCTGGCGCGTTACGAAGGCGCGCATCATAATGCCCACCCCCCGCCCAGACCAGCGCTTTTCTAAGCAAGGCTTTGCATTCGCTGGTACAACGCGGTAATATCCGCAACCCTTGAAAACCGACGTATCCCGTGCCGTTTGCCGGGAGCGCGTTCACCACCGGTAATTAATGAAGGTACGACCTGGATGCCAGCCGTCAAAGTTAAAGAGAACGAACCCTTCGACGTAGCTCTGCGTCGCTTCAAGCGCTCCTGCGAAAAAGCCGGCGTACTGGCTGAAGTGCGTTCGCGCGAGTTCTACGAAAAGCCGACCACCGAGCGCAAGCGCAAAGCGGCCGCAGCCGTTAAGCGTCACGCCAAGAAAGTGCAGCGCGAACAGCGCCGCCGCGAGCGTCTGTACTGAGTTGATCAGTAACGCCGCCTAAGGCTTTGGCAAACCCGGCTCCGGCCGGGTTTTGCATTTGTGGCATGCACCAGCTGCGCGTTCCCGCTTCACCCACATACGCTTGCAGTGACCCCCATGGCCGGCCTGATACCCCAGAGCTTCATTGATGACCTGCTCAACCGCACCGACATCGTCGATGTGGTCAGTTCACGCATCCAACTGAAGAAGACCGGCAAGAACTACAGCGCCTGCTGTCCGTTCCACAAGGAAAAGACCCCCTCCTTTACCGTCAGCCCGGACAAACAGTTCTACTACTGCTTTGGCTGCGGCGCCGGCGGCAACGCCCTCGGCTTCATCATGGACCACGACCACCTGGATTTCCCCCAGGCCGTCGAAGACCTCGCCAAGCGTGCCGGCATGGACGTGCCCCGCGAGGACAGCCGCAGCCCGCAACAGCCACGCCAACCCAGCGACTCACCGCTCTACCCGCTACTCAGCGCCGCCGCCGAATACTACCGCGCCGCCCTGAAAAGCCATCCAGCCCGCAAAGCAGCCGTCGACTATCTGAAAGGCCGCGGCCTGTCCGGCAGCATCGCCCGCGACTTCGCCCTGGGCTTTGCGCCGCCCGGCTGGGACAACCTGATGCGCCAGTTTGGCGGCGACAACCTGCAGCAGAAAGCCCTGCTGGATGCCGGCCTGCTGGTGGAAAACAGCGAAAGCGGCAAACGCTACGACCGCTTCCGTGACCGCGTGATGTTCCCCATCCGCGACAGCCGCGGGCGCGTCATCGCCTTTGGCGGGCGCGTACTGGGCGACGACAAGCCGAAGTACCTGAACTCCCCGGAAACCCCGGTGTTCCACAAAGGCCAGGAGCTCTACGGCCTCTATGAAGCACGCCAGCACAACCGCCAACTCGACGAAATCATGGTCGTGGAAGGCTACATGGACGTCATCGCCCTGGCCCAGCAAGGCCTGCGCAACGCCGTTGCCACCCTAGGCACCGCCACCAGCGAAGAACACATCAAGCGCCTGTTCCGCCTGGTACCCAGCGTACTGTTCTGCTTCGACGGTGACGGCGCCGGACGCAAGGCCGCCTGGCGCGCCCTGGAAGCCGTGCTGCCCAACCTGCAGGACGGACGCCGCGCACGCTTTCTCTTCCTTCCCGAAGGCGAAGACCCGGACAGCCTGGTGCGTGCCGAAGGCAGCGAGCGTTTTCGCGACCGCCTGCAACAGCAAGCCCTGTCCCTCGCCGACTACTTCTTTCAGCAACTCAGCGAAGAAGCCGACCCACGCTCCCTGGAAGGCAAGGCACACCTGGCCACCCTCGCCGCCCCACTGATCGAGCGCATTCCCGGCAACAACCTGCGCACCCTGATGCGCCAGCGCCTCAGCGAAATTACCGGCCTGAGTGCCGAGCACACACCGGCCGCCCGTCAGGCGCCGTCCGCCAGCGCCCCCACGCAGCACGAGCCTGACGACCTCAGCCACTATTACGACGCCCAGCCCTCCTACGACGACCACCCGGCCAGTCCGCTCAGCAACGACGCACCGGCAATCGCCCCCCGCACAAGCTGGAAGAGCGAGCGTCCCTGGTCCGGCAAGGGGCGCCGCCAGCCGCCACCCCCACCGCGCCAGGCGGTCAGCGTCGAGTCACCCACACTGACCGCCGTACGCACCCTGCTGCGCTACCCGCAACTGGCCCAGCGCGTCGATGACGCCAGTCACTTCGCCGGCGGCAGCGACCTCTACGCGCAATTGCTGGTCGCGCTGATCGAAGCCCTGCAGAAAAATCCGCAACTGCACAGCCTGCAACTGCTCGCCCGCTGGCACGGCACCGAACAGGGCCGCCTGCTGCGCGCCCTGGCGGAAAAGGAATGGCTGATCGACAGCGACAACCTTGAACAGCAGTTTTTCGACACCATTACTACACTCTCCGCAAGCCAGCAGCGCCTACAACGCGAAAACGCCGTGCAGGCCATCCTGCAAAAGAGCCCCGGCGAACTGAGCACGGAAGAAAAAGAACTGTTGCGCGAGCATTTCAGCCGCGTGCAGAGCAGCGACAAGAGCCAAACTGGCGTCTGACCCAACGGCTCGGGTATAATCCCCGGCTTGTTTTTTGCCCGCCAAGACCTTCAGTGGATAGGGTGTTATGTCCGGAAAAGCGCAACAGCAATCCCGCCTCAAAGAATTGATCGCCCGCGGCCGTGAGCAGGGTTACCTGACTTATGCCGAGGTCAACGACCACCTGCCGGAAGATATCTCCGATCCGGAACAGGTCGAAGACATCATCCGCATGATCAACGACATGGGCATCAACGTATTCGAAAGCGCCCCGGATGCGGATGCCCTGCTCCTGGCCGAAGCCGATACCGACGAAGCCGCCGCCGAAGAAGCCGCTGCAGCCCTGGCTGCCGTGGAAACCGATATCGGCCGCACCACCGACCCGGTACGCATGTACATGCGTGAAATGGGCACCGTGGAACTGCTGACCCGCGAAGGCGAGATCGAAATCGCCAAACGCATCGAGGAAGGCATCCGCGAGGTGATGAGCGCCATCGCCCATTTCCCCGGCAGCGTCGACGGCATCCTTGCCGAATACCAGCGTGTCACCAGCGAAGGTGGCCGCCTGTCCGATGTCCTCAGCGGCTACATCGATCCGGATGACGGCAGCGTGCCGGAAGCCGAAGTCGAGCCTGTCGAGCTCAAAGACGACAGCGTCGACAAGGACAAGGACGACGAAGACGAAGAAGACGGCGACGCCGAGGAAGAAGAAGGCGACGGCGGTCCGGACCCGGAAGAAGCAGCCCGCCGCTTTGGTGCAGTAGCCGAGCAACTGGTCAAGGCCAAGAAAGCCCTGAAGAAGCACGGTCGTGGCAGCAAGCAGGCCGATGCCGAACTGCTGGCCCTGGCCGAGCTGTTCATGCCCATCAAGCTGGTGCCGAAACAGTTCGACGTATTGGTCGCCGGCGTGCGCAGCGCCCTCGAGCGCGTGCGCCAGCAGGAACGCGCCATCATGCAACTTTGCGTCCGCGACGCACGCATGCCGCGCAGTGACTTCCTCAAGCTGTTCCCCGGCAACGAAGTTGACCTGGAATGGGTCAATGGCCTCAGCAAGGGCAAAGCCAAGTACGCTGCCGCCCTGGCCGAGCTGAGTGACGAGATCAAGCGTAACCAGCAGAAGCTGCTCGACCTGCAGAGCGAAGTCGAACTGACCATCGCCGAGATCAAGGACGTCAACCGCCGCATGTCGATCGGCGAAGCCAAGGCACGCCGCGCCAAGAAGGAAATGGTCGAGGCCAACCTGCGCCTGGTCATCTCCATCGCCAAGAAGTACACCAACCGCGGCCTGCAATTCCTCGACCTGATCCAGGAAGGCAACATCGGCCTGATGAAAGCCGTGGACAAGTTCGAATACCGTCGCGGCTACAAGTTCTCCACCTACGCCACCTGGTGGATTCGCCAGGCCATCACCCGCTCGATCGCCGACCAGGCGCGCACCATCCGTATTCCGGTGCACATGATCGAGACGATCAACAAGCTCAACCGCATCTCCCGCCAGATGCTCCAGGAAATGGGCCGCGAGCCCACCCCGGAAGAGCTGGGTGAGCGCATGGACATGCCCGAGGACAAGATCCGCAAGGTACTGAAGATCGCCAAGGAGCCAATCTCCATGGAAACGCCCATCGGTGACGACGAAGACTCGCACCTGGGTGACTTCATCGAAGACAGCACCATGCAGTCGCCGATCGACGTAGCCACCGTGGAAAGCCTCAAGGAAGCCACCCGCGACGTGCTTTCCGGACTCACCGCCCGCGAAGCCAAGGTATTGCGCATGCGCTTCGGTATCGACATGAACACCGACCACACCCTCGAGGAAGTCGGCAAGCAGTTCGATGTCACCCGCGAGCGTATCCGCCAGATCGAAGCCAAGGCCCTGCGCAAGCTACGCCACCCGTCACGCAGCGAGCACCTACGCTCCTTCCTCGACGAGTAAACACAAAATCCCCGGCCCGCCGGGGATTTTGCTTTATGCCGCCCGATAACTGGCAGGCCTCCCAGCCCGTGGTTATAATCGCGCCTCCTTCTGAGGGCCTATAGCTCAGTCGGTTAGAGCAGAGGACTCATAATCCTTTGGTCCACGGTTCGAGTCCGTGTGGGCCCACCACCTTCAAAGCCGCGCACTGCGCGGCTTTTTCATGCCTGCAAGAAAAACAGCTAGACCAATCCTATAGTCCAAAGGTACAAATTCAGTACAGTGCCGGTACAGCGGCACGCCTTTGGAGCAGGGAAAGATGGCCACCATCGTCAAAACGGAAGCCGGCACTTGGAAGGCCCTGGTGCGCAAAACCGGCTGGCCGACCAATACCAAAACCTTCCGCACCAAGCGCGATGCCGAAGACTGGGCGCGCCGCACCGAAGACGAAATGGTCAGGGGCGTGTACATCCAACGCAGCGGCTCCGAGCGCATGACTTTGGAAATGGCGCTGAAACGCTACCTCAGCGAAATCAGCCCCACCAAGAAGCCGACCACCCAGCGCGCCGAGGCCACCAAAGCTCAACAGCTGATCAGCCACCTGGGCAAATACTCCATGGCCGCCCTCTCCGCTGAAATCATCGCCAGCTACCGCGACACCCGCCTGGCCTCGATCACCAATCGCGGCAAGCCCACCAGCAACAACACCGTGCGTCTTGAACTGGCCCTACTTAGCCACCTGTTCACCGTGGCCATCCAGGAATGGGGCCTGGGCCTCAGCTTTAACCCGGTGTTGAACATCCGCAAACCGAGCCCCGGCGAAGGCCGAGATCGTCGCTTGTCTGCAGAGGAAGAGCGCCGCCTGCTGACAGCCGTGAACAATCACAGCAACCCCATGCTCGGCTGGATCGTCCGTATTGCCCTGGAAACGGGCATGCGCTCATCAGAAATCACATCCCTGCGCAGACATCAGGTCGACATGAAAAAGCGAGTGGTGCGGCTCTCAGATACCAAGAACGACAGCGCTCGCACCGTCCCTCTCAGCAAATGGGCCACAGAGACCTTCCAGGCGGCGCTGAACAACCCTGTCCGGCCGATTGACTGCGATCTGGTGTTCTTTGGCGAACCAGGCAAAACCGGCAAGCGTGGCCCCTACGCCTTCACCAAGACCTGGGGCTTGCTAAAGACCAAGCTAGGCATGCCTGACCTACGCTTCCACGATCTGCGCCATGAGGCGGTTAGCCGATTGGTCGAGGGCGGGCTATCCGATCAAGAGGTGTCAGCCATCAGCGGTCACAAGTCGATGCAGATGTTGAAACGCTACACCCACTTGCGCGCAGAAGATCTGGTAGAGAGACTCGACAGGCTGCCCTCCAAAGCGCTCCGCAAACAGGACACTTGATGCAACATCCAGAGCGACTCTATTTGCGGCGCTCTATGACCGCGACTTGAAGGCCTTAACGGTATGGGGAAACAATCCCGCTGCACGTGCTATATCAGCAACACTGGCACCTTGTAGCTCCATAGCGTGAATTAGCGCCAGTTGCTCATCAGAAATCGCCACCTCTCCCGAGGTTGGATCGATGTAGGCCTCTGAACTACGAACGCTCATTAAACGGCTAAAGCTTTTCATCGCTTTTGAAACCGTTTGGCGAGAAACACCGAGGCGTCTAACCATCTCAGCTTGCGAAAGCCCCTCTCGCGCCATCAAGACTACTTTTTCCCGCAACCCAGGTTCGGTGGCCCCTAAAGGGCGCAATCCCGAGTGAACCAAGTCATAAGCAGCTTTTCGGACCTCTTGCTGATCTGCGCCTCTAGGCAGCGGAAAACGAAGCACATAGCTGGACCGCCTTCTACCCATCAAGGCTTCAACCTCATGCCTGAACGCCTCCTTGTAAGGTAGATCCGCCCTGTAGCGTGAGCCTGGATCGCGCGGATCGTGCTGACGACAGAACCGATTACTCCAACGTCGCCAGCTGGCAGTCGGCAGACGCTTAGCCATCAGCTCAAGATCTAGGCGTGCCTCCCACTCTGAATCAGACTCTCCTGCGAAACGCTCCGTACGAAGAGAAACAAAAGCAGACGAGCGCATTGTCAGACGCCAGCAAAGCTCGCAATAGCTTGTTGAATGCCTCCGAGCCTTTGCATCGGCTAGCCGCCCATCGTAGCCCGGGTGAACCGAACTCGAGGGCCGGCAATAGCTCAGCCAGACAAGCAAGAGACGGACAGTATCGAGCGTCCCCGTGAAGTGAAGGCACTCGACACCAAAGGGATCATCAGAAGCTTCCTGCGCCATACGGATGGCAAATCGGAGATTGCTATCCCATTTTCTCAGGTTGGCCAGTTGCCAATCAGCCAGCAATACACCTTGAGGTCTACCACCCCGCTGCTTAGTACTGAGCAGCTCGAAGCGCGCCTCGTCGAAGGCTTCGCCTGGGCTTTGAACCACAGAGTACTTAACGCGCCATGCAGGGCGGCTACACCCCATTTCGGACAGTACGCAGTCTCCGATAAGCCGACGCTCCCAAGCCCCCGCATACCCCTCCAGAACAGCCTGAAATGGCTGATCCAGATGCTTGCGAACCAGCGACCATATCGAATAACGACGCGAAGTCAGGCTATGAGATGCGGTCAGCTCTTCCTTGAATGAGTTCAGCCCTTCGATAAAGGCAGTTGAACACCCTGGGGCGACCAGAAGTTCCTCTATGCCCTGGAGAGAGTTACTGCGCAAATCATGTAAACCTTTTCTTCATATTTAAGTTCCAATCCTATTTGTAGTCAGTCTTAACCTGCAACCTACATTTCTTAATTAGGCGTAAGCGTATGACTACCGAAGAACAGATTCTCCTCGCCTGCGGAGGCTCCCCACTTCTCTCACTAGAACAAGTCGCGGAGATATTGCATCGCAGCCCTGCAGGCCTCCGGATCACGCTAACCGGCAACAACGAGCTAGCGAGAAAACTTGGTACGGCAAGGCTAAAAATTGGTCGGCGCGTTTACTTCCGTGTAACTGCAATTGCAAACCTGATTGATGAAGCCTGACCCCACCAATGGGCCCGGCAGAGAAAGCAGCTCGACTGCAGCAACGAGCAGCCAAGCTAGCAGCAGAAAAGCGCTCTCCAGAAGCGCCAGAAAGCCTTGCCGCGCCAATTGCCTTAATGCCCAAGTGGCCGCAAGGCATCAGAGGCATTCCGAACGCAGCGCTGCGCTCTTCCCTGTTTTCAGCGGTGCGAACTCGGCAAAGGCCCTATATCGACCGGCAACCTATTCATGCTCAAAACGGCTTCAACCTCCTGCAAAGCGGTCCGTTACTCGACCAGGGAGACCTTGATGCGTGGGAAGCAGTTCTGCATATGGCGCTTATTCGCCGCCAGAGTTTCAGCTTCAAGGTAAGCAGCTACGAGCTCCTCAAGCTGCAAGGAAAAGCTGACGCGGGCACTAATCGAAAGACACTGCATGCTCGGCTGGTTCGCCTGAAAGCATCAGCTGTCGAGATTTGCTATGAAACCTATACATACATCGGAAGCCTGATCGATGAGGTAGTGCGCGATGAAGCATCAGGCCTTTACATCATCAGACTGAATCCAATGCTTTCCACGCTGTTCAGGACAGGAGCCTTCAGCCACGTCGACAGGCAAATCCGGGCAGCGCTGACAGGAAAGCCTTTAGCCCAGTGGTTACATGGCTACTACTCCAGCCATGCGCGCCCACTGCCAGTAAAGATGGAAACCCTGCTACGACTCGCAGGCAGCCATGACCACTACCCTCGAAGTGCTTTTCAGAACCTCAAAAGAGCACTGGATGCACTTGAACTAGCCCACGCTGAATGCGGACAAGAGTTTGAGTATCGGATTGAAGGCAGCCTCGTACACGTCAATCGACAGCGCAAACAACAAGAGCACAGCTCGCGCCGAACACCCTCAAAAGTTATCCACAGCCATACCGAAGCGACGGCTGCAGGTACCGAAGCGACGGCTGCAAAATACCGAAGCCATGGCTGCAAGATACCGAAGCGACGGCTGCAAAAAAATCTTCAAAAAGACCCTGAAAGCACCGTCAGCTCTGGGCTCCAGGCAAGTCCGGAAAAGTCGCTAATACTCTTTAATACTTTTTAAATAAGGCACACATAAAGAAAGCTATGCATCGCTTGTGGGCGCTTGTGGTTCTGACACGTTATTCCGGAGATTCTGACCCACTCGCGCTGATGGTTCTGCCCCAGGCTTTCCAGTGGTTGTGAGCCACTGCACTGGTGATTCTGACCCACCCCTCAAGCGCTAAACTGTCTACTCCCGCGTCCTGTAGGTCACCGCAATTGATTGAAGAAGGCAGCAAAAATGTCTATGCCGATCTCGGCTGCACCGATGCTGACGCAATGCAGCGCAAAGCCATGCTCATCGTGCGGCTCAGTGATGCTATTGCTGCCCACGCACTGCGGCTGGATCAGGTGTCGGCAATGACGGGCGTTGAGGCATTTTGCCTTGAGTCCTGGTTGAAGGGGGATGTCAGACATACTGATGAGGCCGAACTGCATGCCTGCTTACGCCATCTTGAAATGCAGTCTCTCTGATTAGGTCATTTTCGCGGGCGCGAAAATAGCGAAGGGGGCATTGCCCCCTTCGTTGTTGGTCACTGCGCCTTGGCAGCCTGCTTGCGCAGGGACTCGCCCTTGAGTCCGATGCGGTGTGAGCGATGAACGATGCGATCCAAAATGGCCTCAGCCAGCGTGGCGTCGCTGAACATGCTATGCCAGTGCTCTGTAGGGAATTGACTGGTGATGATCAGCGAGCCGGTCTGCATACGCTGATCGACTATATCCAGCAAGGTATACCCCACTGTGGGCTCTACCGGGGCCAACCCAAAGTCATCGAGGATGAGTAGATGGACTCTGCTCAAGGCTGTTCGGTACTTGGGCAGAGAGCCATCGCCAATGGCGATTTGCAGCTCTTCATAGAGCTTCGAGGCGCTTTTATAGATCACCGAGTAGCCCTGTCGGCAGGCCTGACTGCCGAATGCGCAGGCGAGCCAGCTCTTGCCTGTGCCGGTGGCACCGGTCAGTAGCAGGTTCTGTTGCTGACCGATCCAGGCGCAGCCTGCCAGGCCGGCGATTACTTGCTTATCCAGGCCGCGACTGCTGCGGTAATCCACATCCTCCAGGTGTGCGGCATAGCGCAGCTTCGCCTGTTTCAGCAGCCGAGACAGCTTGCGATTCTCGCGCTCGTTGAGTTCACGATCCACCATCAGGCCCAGGCGATCATCGAAGGGCAGTTCCTGCATGCGTGGTTGCTCAAGCTGGTCGCGGTAGGCCTTGGCCATGCCGGACAATTGCAGCTGCTGGAGTTTGCTTTGGGTCTGTTGGTTCAGCATGTCGAGCGATCCTTTTCATCGGCAAAGTAATGGGCACCGCGCAGGTTTTCGTGAGCAGGTGTCGAACTGGGTAGTGCTTTCAGCCCAGGGCGCTTGTCGGGCTGTTCGCGCAAGATGGATTGCAGGCTTTTCAGGGCGAAGGTCTTGATGGTCAGCGCATAGGCGCAGGCCTCCTCCAGCCGGGCATCACCATGCAGGCGAGCTTCTTTACGCAAGGCGCTGGCAGCCTTGTGCCCGTTGGCCACATCGGTGCGTTCGGTCAGGTGATAGTGCAGGTGGCACAGCAGTGCAGGCCCGACTCGCTCGCCCCAGGCGAGCAATGCGGCGGGCTCACTGTCGGCGTAATACTGGTGGTTCGGCGGCCTGTGCTCCGGCTGTACGCTGATGCCGGAAACATACTGCCGGGCATGACTGCTGACGCGCAGATGATTGTGAAAAACTTCCACGACCTCGCCCGTAGCGCGGACGTCCACTTGCTGCTGCACTAATCGGCTCGGCACGGAATAATGGTGATTGTCGTACTCCACCAGATAATCGCTGCGTACTCGTACCTTGAAGCGCCAATCGGCATGCTCGTAAGCGTGGACCGGCAGCGGCTGGAGAGCGGGCTGTTCCACCTCGACGAACAGGCTGTGCCGACTACTGCCAGGCTGGCGTTTGAAGGGGCGTTGATTGAATGCCGGCAGCAATTCTAGGATGGCCTGATTGAGTTCTGCCAAGCTGAAGAAACGACGGTGGCGCAGGGCTGCCAGCAGCCAGCGCTGAACCAGCTTCACCCCAGCCTCCACTTTGCCTTTGTCTTTGGGTTTACGCGGGCGCGCCGGCAGAATGACGGCTTGGTAATGCTGCGCCAGTTGCTGGTAGATCAGGTTGAGCTGGACTTCATCCTTGCCATGCTTGATCACCGCGGCCTTGAGGTTGTCGGGAACCAGCAGGCGGGGCACACCCGCGAAGAAATTGAAGGCCTGCACATGGCAGTGCATCCAGTCCTCGATTCGTTGACTCCACACGGCACAGGCGAAAGTGTAGCTGGAGTAGCCCAGCACGCCGACAAAGATTTGCGCCAGACGAGGTTCTGATTGGCCGTCCAGATAGATCGGCATGGTCTTGCCGGAGAAGTCCAAGAACAGCTTGTCGCCCGGCTGATGCAGCTGACGCATTGCCAATGGTTGCTGCTGCACAAAGCTGCGATAGCTTGCCGTGAACTGTGAATAGGCGATGCCGTCTGGCTCGGTGGCCCGCCATTCACGCCAGAGCAGCTCCAGGGTGACGCAGGGGTTGCGCATTTCCGCATGCACCCAGTTCCAGTCGGGACAGGCTTTCAAGCGAAAGCCGTTGAATGGCTTGATACCCAAATGCTCGTAAAGCTGTTCGTCGCTCCATTCAGCCAACTGCCCCACATCGAGGACAACGCTTTCCAAGTGCCGACACAAGCGCTTGAGGCTGTTGCGCGAAAGCCCGGTGCTATGAGCGATTTCGCGTGTCGATAGACGTGTGCCATAGTGCAGGCGCACGGCTTCGCGCAGCAGGCGCGGTTCAATCCTGACTCTCATCAATACTCCTTCGTGCCCCGTGGGTGGAGCGCTGAACGGCAGGCAGTACCTGCCCCTCGGCCTTGACAGCCGATAGAAGGACGCTGAGAATCCACAAGCGTTGAAGGTGCTTATGTCATCTAGAAAAAGGCTCGGAGTTGCTGCTCCGGGCCTTTTTTGCGTCCACAGTTTTTCTTGCTCGCATGACCTAATCGATAGCGTGATGTCCTGTAGTTTTTCTGGGCCCTAGTGACCGTGGTTGCCGGATACTCCAGCCTGCGCGGCCAGCCACCGTTCGACCTCCTGCCTGAGGAACAATCGGCGGCGACCGACGCGGAACGAAGGCGGCATCGGCAAGCCCATGCTCAATCGGTTGCGGGCCGTATGCTCAGAAATTCTGAGAATCTGGCTCACCTCCATGAGTGTCATCGTCTCCACCGTCATCCCCTCTGCACTGCAATATCCCGATAGCGCATGCTAGGCAGTTGGTGGATGCCAAACTACTAGCCAGACTGGACACTTGATTTTGCCTCTCTATCTGGACGATGAATTTCTCGACTCTTTCGTATACGAGGATGTGGCGGTTGCCCTTTGGGCAATCAGGCTGCACGCAGCGGATATAGCTGTTACGCCGGCAATCGCACTACGGCTGATCAGGCAATATCTACAGCCTCTGATCCCGCTTGAGCATTGCCATGTGCTTTATGGGCAGCGCATAGCGACCTGGAATGGTATCTGGGGAATTTATGCCGATCTGGGTTCCTGTGTTGGCAAGAGCAACAATCCCCATCTGTTTGAAGTAATGAAGGCCGTGGAGCTTATTCATCACTTCACGACCTGGCCGCCAAGGGAGTACACGTTCCCGACTGTTATTGAGGTCACCTACTTCCTCAGCATGTGCACTCAACTGAAGATCCCCATGCCGAGTCATTTGCGCCTGGAAAATGGTCAGCGGCTTGATCCGTTCAGCTTTTGCACGCTGTGTTGGCGGCAGCCATTGCCCGGAAGAAAACTCTGCGCACACCACTCTCCCAATGTTCCACTTCAGGACGAGATCGGAACGCAAGCTGCGGCGGCGCGCTACAAGTCAGGTGTTCGCCAGAAAGAGCGGTTCGATAAAGCGGTAAATCGCATCCTGACCAAGGAAGTGACCCAGTTCCATGAGGGGCTCTTCACTCCCGTGGTGCTGTTCCCTGAACAGAGCATTGCAGCCTGGCTGGCTGAGCGTCGCCCGCTGCTGTGGCAGTTGCTCGGTGAGCGGCAGCAGGCGTTTAACGATACGAATGCCGTGAGCATGCTGGTTGATCTATTGCACTGCCCTGATGGCCTGCCGCCCAAGGCCAATCAAATCTATCGACTGATCAATCAGCACCTGCATGAGCATCCGTTACTGATCTGGCCGATGCTCATTCGGGCCGAGGGGTGGCATCGCTGCCGAGAAGAAGTGCGGAAGAAATGGGGTGGAAAACGCTCTGGCGCAGGGCGTCCTACACGTTATTGAGCGAGTCGTTAGCTACTTCGTCATATGGTGATCCACAGAGCTAGCGCCTGCTGGTAGCGATCCAGGGCCAGGTGGGTACTTGATTGTTGGGAAATGCAAAAATCGGTGACGAGTAGTTCTTGCTCATTCAAGCGTGCCTGCTACTTTTACGGTGCGCGCCATCCGGCACGCGGAGAAAACATCAAGGAGTTACAGATGAAACAATGGATAGTAAGTTCAGTGGCAGCTGCATTCCTATTATTGGCGTCGATAGTTCATGCCGGCCAAGAGCCTGACGCCATCAGGGATGCTGACATTCCCGCCGCAAATGCAAAGGGGCTGATCTATACGAAGGAAGGAAAAACAGCCATATCCCCATGGTTTAAAACTGGCACACCGCCAGTCGTTAGCCCAGCAGCGCCTGAGCCCAACTATGAGTCAACTGTGACCTTGGCCGGCTGCTACACCACGTCACAAACAACATACTCAACCTCCGATCTACCATACGGTTATTCTGTGGTTGCATACGGCCCCTAAACCGTAAATTGCAGCGGATATCAAACGTTCAATGTCAGCAAGCTAAATAACGGCGGCTCGACGAACGTCTATTTGCAGAAATTGAATGGGTCGACGTGGACGAACTATGCGACCGGTTACACAAATATATCCGTGTCAGTGCCAGCAGGAACATACCGCTTCGTTATCTACAACTACTGCTGTGGCTCTCCGCTCCAATGGAAGTTGACAGTAAACAGGACGCTATAGAAATTTAGCTCAAGAAACGGAAAGGCCTGCACTTCATAGTGCAGGCCTTGCGGAAAGAACTGATTAAGCCTTGGTCTTTAGAGCCAGGTCGGGAGTATTAGAGGTTGCAAAGAACTTCAGAACACTTAGCACCTGGTTCAACTGCTTATACCCATCTTTCCCGCTTGCAGAGCCAAGCTCCCCGCCCGCCCCCGGCTCGCTAGATAGCGATAGTTGCTTGTCAAAGTATTCAAGGGCATTGAATTTCTTATGCTCATTTATTTGATTTCCCCGCTGATCATACTCGGCATTTCCAAGCCCCATGACGGCGTAGACGGTGTCATTTATCAGGCCTTCGTGAAAAAGTGTGCCGCCCAGTGCGACCAGTTCCTGCTGACTGATATTTTCAAGATCATACCCTGCAATTTCTTCCTTTAATGACCTCAGGTCATCCTCTTTAAGTTCGATAGGGTCGGGGCGCTTCTCGGATTGAATATTAGAGTGCTGTATGGCTGTGCTTGCACTAAATCCAGCAAATATCCCACTTACATTGATCATGGATATATCCTTCATCCTAGGGGGGTAATATCATCTATCGACAGGATAGCTTTAAAGCTGAGAGTGATCCGACGAACGGACTGCCTAGCCTGGGAGATGGCAGCCCTTGCAGTGCAAGTCCAGTTGGCCCCCGTGTTTCAGAAGGTTAGCCCACTGTGCTATTGCGTGGGGGGCACCGCTACCACTCGCCTTCATTCTTGCCGGCAGGGCAGAACCATCAGCGCGCAGGCTCACAATCACTGGAATGGGTGGGTCAGAATCTCCAGCATGGACGGGCGCTATCGCTGGAACTGGGTGTCAGCACCACTGGAATACACACATCGCTTGATGCCATGCCCCGTAGCCCCCTCAGCAACTGCAGTAAAATTCTTCACTTACAGCAGCCCAGTTGCTTTTGCCTGCGCACCCAAAGCCCTCAAGCGCAGCCCAAGTAACTGCTTCATTTTCACGAACTCCAACCACAGGACGAGACTGGGGATAAGCCATGTCATTGACTAGTGCAGGATAGGTTTCGTGCTATCGATTGTGGCCACAACGAGCTTTCTAACTCAGCCCGGGCCAATGAACGGCAGCAGCGAGTGTGATCCCACCGTGAGGATTTGCAGCTTTTGGTCTGGCCATTTCCGCGCGCACGAGAACCAACGATTGGGGCAAGACTTGCTTCAGCACTAGCGCAGGATAGGTTTCGACGTGGCATTTGTCAGACACGCCTGTGCGCCATCAAGGAACAAAGCTGCAAATTGCTTCCTTACTGCGTCCTTACTGCTTACAAGGCGCGCGCCACTGCTTTCTCCTTGCTCACGAAAGCAACTCAAGTACTCCCTAACCACTTTTTAACTGCTTCCTTTTCGCTACCTTTCAACCACGGGACGAGACTGGGGATAAACCATGTCATTGACTAGTGCAGGATAGGTTTCGTGCTATCAAATGTCCGGCAAACACCGCCCGCGCGCAGCATGAACTGACACGAAAATGACAATTGATCGAAAGGGCATGGCGGCAGTGGAGCCAACTTTTTCGCGCGCGCGAAAATTTCATCGTTGGTGCGCAGAGCATTCGTAATGCACTAGTGCAGGATAGGTTTCGTGCTATCAAATGTCATACAAACACGGCCCGCGCGCAGCATGAACTGACACGGAAATGACGATTGATCGAAAGAGCATGGCGGCAGTGAGGTCCGCTTTTTCGCGCGCGCGAAAATAACTTGGCCAGCCTTGGCGTGATCAAATAACAGGCTTGATCCCAGGCAGAGTGGGCAAGAATTCGGACTGTCACTCTGCCCCTGGCTCAGCGCCAAGATCATTGGTCGACGCTGAATATGTGAATGACAAAAACCACCCAACTACCCCTTAAGGACGTCACAGCCCAGATAAGCGCCTGAAAGCCTAACCCGGTCGAAACTGTAAACGTGTGAGTAGGGGCTCTCGATGCAACGCCCGACAATGGGTAGCACTTGGTCTGGCTTGCCAGGCATCAAGAGAACTCTCCCGCTGCAGATTGGGCAATCCGCACTAAACCGGACAAATCTCGTCCACTGCTGCCCCTCGCTATCGCGGTGCATTTCTAGCTCCGCAGAATCCTCAAGGATCGAGAGCAATGCCGAGGGTGCCTTGATGACACGATCATCGACCAGTCGCCACCAGGGGGCATAGAAATTTGCCCAGATGAACCAGGCAAACAGCCCCAGAAGGGCAACGTTACCAAGCTGTCGCAACGTCAATGTCTGATCAAGCGTGGCCACAGTCCATACACCAGCAAGCAGCCAGAGCCCCAGCAGCACAAGCCCGATCACAATACCAACTAGCAGTGACAAACCTCTCCAGCTACGGTTCTTCAGTTCGCCATTACGGAAAATCAGGCGCAACAACCAACTAGGCCGAACGCTGCCGGCATCAGTTCGGGAATATTCAATGTGCGCCCATGAACGCTGCGGCTCTTGTGGAGCGAGAGCATCAGGAAGAGGTGCCACATCCAGCCAGAAAGCGCGCTCATTCCCCTTCCCTCCTTTACCGTCATTGGCGCGCACTACCGGCATCTGATCTAGCCCTGCCCGACGCAGCCGCTCGCAAAGCGAAGCAAAACGAGCATCCAGAAATTGCTCAAGCAGACCTGCAGGCAACCAGGTAGTCGCGTTCAACGTCCGCCCTTTGAGCTCGCCCTCAACGTTAAGCAGCAGGGAGCTTCGAGAAAACTGCTGCGGCTCATGCCTGCCTTTGTCTAGGTCGGCAAGCTTGGCCAGCACCATAAATCGCAGAATCCGGTATGCCTTGCTGTCGGCCGGGACCTCTATCAACTCATCCTGCAAGCATCGCATTACTTCCTGCACACAAACTCCAAAAGCCCTATTTCCGAGGGCTGCAGCCATATCCATACCTACACATAACCCCTTTACAGGAGGTTGGGGGGATGTTTGCCCCCGCCTAGAGCATGACTCTTGAAGCCGTCTTCACACCAGAGGCTTACCCCATGAGCATGTTCATTGCACTCGATTCAAACGGCCAACTGATCACCATTGAAAACGCCATTCGCGGCCTGGCTTGCAACTGTTTCTGCATAAGCTGCGGAGAGCCTGTCATCGCCAGAAAAGGACTTATACGAGAGCACCACTTCGCTCACGCTTCACAGAAGGAGAGCTGCAATATCCAGCCAGAAACCCTGCTGCACCTGTACGCCAAAGAGGTCATCCGCAACAAGCTCGGTCTGCTGTTGCCCCCAATGCCTGGCACTTGCCCGGAGCACGAAGACCAGACCAGCTGGTGGGATTTCGAACGGGTAGATGAAGAGGTACCACAACCAGGATTCCAACCTGACCTAGTCGCCCACCTGAGAGACGGCAGCCAGCTACTCATCGAAATCGCAGTCACCTCGTTCATTAACGAGGAAAAGCTGGAGCGGATCAAAACCGTTGGCACTCATACCGTCGAAATCGACCTGCGCGAGCTGCTGTTCAGCAATCAGCCTATTCCCTCAGAAGAGGTCGAAGCCCTAATCCTGATGCAGACACATAACAAATCGTGGATCTATCCGGAACCGCCACCAATGCCATTGCTACCGGCAATAGATTGGCAGCCCATTCCGAGCCAGTTCCCTGTGGCTGAACCTGAGATCAAATTCATCGAGCACCGCTACACGATCATGGGTATGTGGTTATCCGCCCGGATACTGCCTACCGGCTCAATCGCCGTGCGTTCCTGGTCGTACAACCCGCAGATCACTGAACTGCTCAAATCCTGGCGAAATGAATTGGGCGGCGAATACAACACCAAGTACAGGAACTGGATTTACTACCCGCACAACCGCGAGGATATTCTTGCGAGGCTGCAAGCACTGGATCAAAGCTGAGTCCACAAGCATCACAAACTTCGCTTAGCTAGGCCTAGTTTGTGATGCCTTGCACTGAAAGCTGTCGAGTCCGTTAGAATCGAAACCTTTGCCGCAGTCGGAGCAGTAGTGTGATGGATCACTTGGATACCTTCCTCGCCCGTTGGAAAAACGCGGGCGGTAGCGAACGCGCCAACTACCAGTTATTCCTCACCGAACTCTGCAGTCTGCTCGAACTTCCTCTGCCAGAACCAGCCGGCGACGACACCCGCGACAACGCCTACGTATTCGAGCGCCGCGTAGTCATCAACCAGCCGGATGGCAGCAGCAACAACGGCTTCATCGACCTCTACAAGCGCAGCAGCTTCGTGCTGGAGGCCAAACAAACCGGTAAGACCCTGGACAGCTCCGGCTGGGACAAGGCCATGCTCAAGGCCCACAACCAGGCCGACCAGTACGCCCGGGCCCTGCCCGCCGAAGAAGGTCGCCCGCCGTTCATCTTGGTCGTGGACGTAGGCCGCAACATCGAGCTGTATGCCGAGTTCAGCCGCTCCGGTGCCACCTACACGCCCTACCCGGATGCCCTCAACCATCGCATCCGCCTGGAAGACCTGCGTAAGGAAGACGTTCGCGAACGCTTGCGCGCCGTCTGGCTTGATCCGCTCTCACTCGACCCGTCCCGCCGCTCGGCCCGCGTCACCCGCGAAATCGCCGATCAGCTGGCCAAACTGGCCAAGTCGCTGGAGGCCGATGGCCATCCGCCGCAACTGGTCGCCAGCTTCCTCATGCGCGCGCTGTTCACCATGTTCGCCGAGGACGTGGGCCTGCTCCCCGAGCGTGGTTTTACCGAGCTACTGCAACGCCTGAAGAACAAGCCGGACACCTTCGCGCCGATGCTCGAGCACCTCTGGCAAACCATGAACAGCGGCGGCTTCTCGCCGATCCTGGAAAGCACCCTGCTCAAGTTCAACGGCGGCCTGTTCGCCGAAGCCCAGGCCATCGCCCTCGACCGCGACCAAATGGAGCTGCTGCTCAAGGCCTCCGAGGCCGACTGGCGCTATGTCGAACCGGCCATCTTCGGCACCCTGCTGGAACGCGCACTGAACCCCCGCGAGCGCCACAAGCTCGGCGCCCACTACACGCCCCGCGCCTATGTCGAGCGCCTGGTACTGCCCACCGTCATCGAGCCGTTGCGCGCCGAGTGGAAGGAAGTGCAGGTTGCCGCGCTCACCTATGAAGGCCAGGGCAAGCACAAGGAAGCCGTCGCCGAGATCCGCGCCTTCCACCGCCACCTGTGCGACGTGCGCGTACTCGACCCGGCCTGCGGCAGCGGCAACTTCCTGTACGTCACCCTGGAGCACATGAAGCGCCTGGAAGGCGAAGTGCTCAACCTGCTGCACGACTTGGGCGAATCCCAGGGGCTGCTGGAACTCGAAGGCGTCACCGTTGACCCGCACCAGTTCCTCGGCCTGGAAATCAACCCGCGTGCCGCCCGCATCGCCGAAATGGTGCTGTGGATCGGCTACCTGCAATGGCACTTCCGCACCCACGGCAAGGTCAACCCGCCCGAGCCGGTGCTGCGTGACTTCCACAATATCGAACACCGCGATGCGCTGATTGCCTACGACGCCGTGGAACTGCTGCGTGACGAAGCCGGCAAGCCCATTACCCGCTGGGATGGCATTACCACCAAGACCAGCCCGATTACCGGCGAACAAGTGCCGGATGAATCGGCGCAGGTCGAGCAGTACATCTACCGCAACCCACACAAGGCCGAGTGGCCGCAGGCGGAATATATCGTTGGAAATCCACCTTATATAGGTGCCAGACGAATCAGACTCGCGCTTGGCGATGGCTACCTCAGCGCCTTGCGCTCCACCTACTCCGATATTCCGGAGCACGCGGACTTTGTTATGTATTGGTGGGCTAAAGCAGCCGATGCCATCGGAGCAGGGAGCGCCAAACAATTCGGCTTAATTACCACGAACAGTCTACGCCAAACATTTTCTCGTAAAGTCGTTGATGCTTCTTTTGAAAGGAACCCTGGAGTAGGTATTCGCTTTGTAGTGCCTGATCACCCGTGGGTAGATAGCGCTGATGGTGCTGCTGTTCGCGTTACTCTCACAACGGTCGGCACTGCAACAGAAGAGGGCAAAGTCGCCCGAGTAATACACGAACAAACCCAAGGTAATGATGAGATTGCTGTTCAACTTGCCATCGAAACAGGCTACGTCACACCAAACCTGACAATCGGCGTTGACCCAGCAAAGGCTCAAGAACTCAAAGCTAATCGTGGCATTGCTTGTGTTGGCTATCAACTGACTGGTCAAGGTTTTATTATCTCTGCAGAGCAGATGATGCATCTCGTAGGCAGCATGGAAAGCACTATTATCCACCCACTACTGACAGGTAGAGACATTACCCAGTCGCCACGTGGACTTTATGCAATCGATCTATTTGGTTTATCAGTAGATGATGTTCGCACCATGCACCCGGCGATTTATCAATGGATACTTGAACGCGTCAAGCCTGAAAGAGATCAAAATAAAGATCATTCAAGCCGAGAGTTTTGGTGGCTTTTCGCACGCACAAGAGCAGACTTTAGGCCAGCACTCGCGGCAGCTAGCTTAGCAGCCGCTACGTCTCTAACTGCTAAACACCGAGTTTTCACGTCAGTGGACGCCTCAACAATTTGCGACAGCACTACAGTAATTTTTGCAGTTAATGATTACTCAGGCTTCGGCATCCTCACCTCCCGGATTCATGTAACTTGGGCACTGGCTGCTGGTGGCCGCCTGGGTGTTGGTAACGACGCGCGATACAACAAAACCCGCTGCTTTGAAACCTTCCCCTTCCCGGACGCCACGCCAGAGCAACAGGCACAGATCCGCGAGTTGGCCGAACGCCTCGACGCCCACCGTAAACGCCAACAGGCCCAGCATCCCGAGCTAACCCTGACCGGCATGTACAACGTGCTGGAAAAGCTGCGTGCCAGCGAGCCGCTGACCGCCAAAGACAAGACCATCCACGAACAAGGCCTGGTCTCCCTGCTGCGCGAGCTGCACGACGAACTGGACCGCGCCGTATTCACCGCCTACGGCTGGGATGATCTGGCCGAGCAACTGGTCGGCAAACCCGGCGCCACCACGCCACTGCCGGACAAATCCGAAGCCCAGGCCGAAGCCGAGGAAGAACTGCTGCGCCGCCTGGTAGCCCTCAACGCCGAGCGCGCTGCCGAGGAAGCTCGCGGCCTGGTGCGCTGGCTGCGCCCCGAGTACCAGAACCCGAGCGCCGCCGTCGCGCCGGAGCAACGCGAAGCCGAGCTGGACGACACAACGGATTTCGAATCCACCCCTGCCGCCGCAGCCGCCACCGGCAAGCTCACCTGGCCCAAGCAAATGCGCGAACAGGTTGCTGCCGTGCGCCACGCACTCAGCCAAAGCCCACTACCCGCCGACGCCCTCGCCGCCCAGTTCAAACGCTCACCCAAGGTCGCCGTTCAGGCTGTACTGGATGCCCTAGAAGAACTGGGCATGGTGCAGCAGACAGACAACAGCTATCGCTTGGCAAGCTGATTTAGATACGCAACACGCCAATATGAATCAGAGCCTTGAGCATACGATCCGCGAGCTGACTTAGATAAGGGTAAGACAATATGCTGCCTGAACACCCACTGTTGATTGCCGGGCTGCCAAAGCTACCCGAGCTCGGCGATATTGAGACTCGCGCAGTTCTCAAGCGTTTGACCTCCGCGCACAAAGCATTGGCAGAGCTCAAAGGGGTAGCCGGCAGCATTCCCAACCAAAGCATCCTGATCAACACGCTCTCACTGCAAGAGGCAAAAGACAGCTCGGCTATCGAGAACATCATCACGACACATGATGACCTCTACCAGAGCGATAGTTTCAACCGTCAGTTCGTCAGCCTCGCAGCCAAGGAGGTGCACAACTATGCGGTCGCACTTCGCAATGGCTTCGAGCAGGTACGTCGCACTGAATTGCTCACCACGCGCGATATTCTGGATATCCAGGCTCGCATTGAGGAAAACGATGCCGGCTTTCGCAAGCTGCCGGGCACGGCCCTGAAGAACGAGCAAACAGGCGAGATCGTCTACATGCCACCCCAGCATCCCGACGAAATACTGGCCCTGATGGATAACCTGGAAGAGTTCATCAATACCGATGGGCTTTGCGATTGGGACGACCTGACGAAGATGGCCGTCATTCACCACCAGTTTGAGAGCATCCACCCTTTCTACGACGGCAACGGCCGTACCGGCCGTATCATCAACATCCTCTACCTGGTGAAGCAGGGGCTGCTTGGCCTGCCAGTGCTTTATCTTTCCCGTTATATCAACCAGAACAAGGCGGATTATTACCACCTACTGCAGGTCGTTCGTACCGATAACGCCTGGGAGAGCTGGCTACTGTTTATGCTGGAGGCTGTCGAGCAGACGTCCTATCAGACCATCACGCTGATCCAAGCCATCAAAGCACTGATGCAGCGTTACAAGCACAAGATGCGCAGCGAACTACCCAAGATCTATAGCCAGGATCTGCTCAACAATCTGTTCGGCCACCCCTATACGAAAATCGACTTCGTCATGCGTGAATTGCAGGTAACCCGCAAAACCGCAGCTAAATACCTGGATGAACTCGTCGCGGCCGGACTGCTTACCAAGCACAAGGTAGGCAAAGAGAATTTCTACCTCAACGACGAGTTGTATGCACTGTTGAGCAACGTGAACAATCTGCCGCCTGCGGTACGTGGGTAAATTTCCCAGTTATTTACCCACGTTCTTACGGTTGTGAGTAAAAAATCAAATTCCTTACCCGTGACATACTGGCGTGACTAGCCGCACGGGTTGCCGTCCTCTGACCATGGACAGTGGACTTACTGCTTCCTGTCTGGGTGAGATCCAAATCAGGTAAAGGTCAACACCCACTGCGGATTTTCGCCACGCGAAAAAGCATGACCAGCAAGTCACATCCTCATTTTCGCGACGCGAAATTCTAGACTAACGAGGAATATCCCCATGAGCAGCGAGCTGCTGACACCCTATGACCCTGCCAAATACCTGACCGATGATGAGGATATAGAGGTGTTTCTGGCCGACGCGGAAGGAACCGGCGATGCCGGCTATATCGCGCGCGCACGGGAAGTGGCGGAGCGAGCCAAGGCAATGAATCAGACGAGAAACGAAGCCTGCAGCGACAGCGACTATGCCGACCTTGATTCTCCCGAAGCCTAGATCATGCCGGTCAAAGGACATACAGACAGTGGCCTCGATCAGCCAGGTAGTCGAGGCGCAGCGGATGCAGTTCAATCAGGTGGCCCAAGGCTGCCATGTACCTAGATGAACACGTCGCAGCCGGACTACTTAGCGAACACCAGACAGAAACATTTCTACCATCAGTCAAATACCCCATGGATTTCGTCCAGCGTAGAGAAGCGAGAGCAGCCTGAGTCAGCCCACGATTGAGGCGACGCTGCCGAAGCTGTTGGCCGAGACGATGCGTGATAAGGGAGTAGTCCATGTCATGTTTACGTTACAAGATTAAGTGAATGTAACGTAAACATGACCTCAGCGAAAATTAACACGGCGGCTGAAGCTAAAGCCTGAGCAGGTGCTTAGAGCCGAGTGAGCCGAATAGCCGGAATATTCGGCTCACGCAATGAGCCGATTGTCGCCTTCGAATACGTTCGTCCATTTACGCTGACTTTCGGTACTATCCGGTTAACTCAGGATTACCAAGGACAGGAAATGGACTTCTCCCCCATCATCGCTCCGGTCTGGGGCATGCTGGCCTGGTTTATCCCAGCCGCACTGCTGATCGGCCTGCTCAAGTCCCCATGGGCAAAGGGTCATATTGGCGAGATCCTGGTGCGGCTGTTCGCCCATTGGCAGCTGGACAAGCAGACCTACCGCCGCCTGCACAATGTCACGCTGAACACGCCCGACGGCACCACGCAGATCGACCACGTATTCCTCTCGCCTTACGGCATCTTCGTGCTGGAAACGAAGAACATGAGCGGCTGGATCTTCGGCAGCGAGAAGCAAGCTCAGTGGACGCAGAAGCTCTACAAACGCACCTTCAAATTCCAGAATCCGCTGCGGCAAAACTACAAGCACCTCAAAGCCCTGGAAGCCACCCTTGGCGTTAATCCCGAGCACCTGCACTCGGTCATCACCTTCGTTGGCGGCAGCACCTTCAAAACCGAGGTGCCGGCCAACGTGACCCAGGGCATCGGCTTTATCCGCTATATCCAGTCATTCCAGCAGCCGGTCTTCAGCGAGGCTGAAGTCGACGCCATGCTGCACGCCCTGCAAACCGGCCGCCGCGCGCCGACGCTCGCCACCCACCGCGAGCATGTGCAAAACCTCAAGCGCCGCAGTGATCCGACAGCCGAGCGGCAGTGCCCGAAATGCGGCAGTGCGCTGCTGATACGCACAGTGAAATCAGGGGCGAAAGCGGGGCAGCAGTTTTGGGGATGTTCCGCTTTTCCAAGGTGTCGAACGATACAGAGCCTTTGAAATTCTGGGAGAAGCGGTAGAGCGGGGGATGGAGTGCATCACTCCAGACTCGCCACCCATACCCGAACAGGTATAATCGCATAAAAAGAGCAGAGCCTGCCCTTGCCATATCCAGACATGATGCTTGGTACTGCACCACTTGACGGTAGTAACCAGCCGGACACGGTTACATAGGGGAGCTTGATGAATCGTTACAACAATCTCCAGCACACCAGCAACGTACTCAGCTTTGAAAGTACCCAGGAGCTTTCGGCAAAGACGGCTTTAGCGGTCAAACTGAATACGTTGATCGAGCAGCGCGGCCTGAGCCAGACAGAAGCAGCAACGATCACAGGCATGACGCAGCCCAAAGTATCTCAGGTACGTCACTACAAGCTTAAAAACATCTCATTAGAACGACTAATGCAGGCGCTTGTGTCGCTGGATCAAAACATTGAGATTGTGATTCAGCCTGCCAGCAGCGCTCATACCGCAAACATCACAGTAGCCGTGTGACATAACACACCAGATCGGGGATGGAAGATGAAGTTTGCCTATGAGGATTTGGGCGACGACCAGTTTGAGGTGCTGATCGTACTCTTGTGTCAACGCTTGCTTGGCATAGCCGTTCAGGGGTTCGCGAAAGGGCCAGATGGCGGGCGTGATGCGAAATTCATCGGTACAGCGGAACTGCACCCCAGCAAAGCAGCTCCCTGGGTGGGTACAGTCATCGTCCAGGCCAAGCACACCAACGGGTATAACCGAAGCTTTTCGGAACTGGACTTCTACAGCACGTCCAGTAAAAACACGGTGATCGGCAAAGAGGTTCCTCGCATCAAGAAACTGCGCGAGGCCAAGCAACTTGATCATTACATGCTGTTTGCGAATCGTCGGCTCACCGGCAACTCCGAAACAGAAATCCGTGACCATATAGCAGCCCAATGTGGCGTTCCTACCTCATCGATCTATCTGTGTGGCCTGGAGCAACTGGAGCTTTGGCTGAAGCGATTCCCAGAGGTAGCCCAAGAAGCCAAATTGGACGCGGTAGACTCTCCGCTGATAGTCAGTCCAGATGATCTTGCAGAGGTAGTTGAAGCGCTTGCTCGTCAAAAGGATGGATTAGCCACATTGCTCGACGATCCACCCACCGTGCGCGTGACCTATGAGCAAAAGAACGCTCTAAACAATATGACTGAGGAGTATGCGAAGGCCCAGCGACGTAAGTATCTGAAGGAGACCGCCCAAATTCGCACTTTCTTGGCAGCACCGGAAAATATCGAGTTGCTGCGCATGTATGAATCCGTGGTCGACGAATTTCAACTCAAGATCATAGCCAAGCGCAAAGACTATCAAACCTTCGATGAAGTCATGGAGTATCTAGTTGACCTGCTATTCAACCGTGATCCGGTGCTTCGACAGCATGCCCACAAACGGCTGACACGAGCCGTTCTTTTCTATATGTATTGGAACTGCGACATTGGGGAGCTGGAAGATGCTGCGACCAACTAAGCACTCACATCCTGACCGCACAGTTATCAATGTGTCGTTGCTGCTTCTGTCGCGACTGAAGGATCGCCGCATAGATGAATACGATGTACTGCGGAAGTTCGCGAAAAAGAGCGTTTCTGGTGGAGATATTCTTTTCCTGCCCGCGCTCAATTTTCTTTACCTGATGGGTCTTGTTGAATATCGTCCTAAGACAGACGCGGTGGAATACGTGGGGCCAAATGAAGCTATCTAAACTCTATTCCAATAAGCCGGACATGTTCGAACCTGTGGACTTTGCTCTTGGATTGAATGTAGTAATCGCTGAAATTCGACTGCCCGAGAATCTAAAAAAAGATACCCATAATCTTGGAAAAACCACACTCGGCCGCCTCCTCGACTTCGTATTTTTGTCAGGGAAAGACCCGAAATTTTTCCTTTTCAAGCACTTTGACTTATTCAAGGAGTTTGTCTTCTTCCTAGAAATTGAACTGGAAGATGGCTCTTTTGTCACGATACGGCGCAGCGTAGAAGAAGCGACGAAAATCGCTTTCAAGCGGCATGAAGCCAGCCATCAAGACTTGTCGGCGTTATCGCTGGCGGAATGGGATCACCAAGACGTTCCTTTTGAACGTGCACGTGAACTGCTTGACGGCCTGCTTGACTGGCGCGCGCTTAAGCCATGGTCGTACCGTAAGGTGCTTGGCTATCTGTTACGGTCTCAGGAGGATTTCCGCGAAGTTTTCCAACTTCGAAAATTCGCCTCCAAACATGCTGATTGGAAGCCATTCCTTGCCCACCTGCTGGGCTTTGATGCAAAGCTCATTGCCGATCACTATGCGAAAGAGCAGGAACTGTCCAAGAGACAGGAAACGGCGCAGACCATCAAAAAAGAGTTGGGCGGCTCGGTCGAGGACATCAGTAAGATTGAAGGCATTCTTTTGCTAAAGCAGAAAGATGCGGAGAAGAAGCAGGCGTTGCTAGACGCTTTCGACTTTCGTGCCCAAGACAAGGACCGCACAAAACAGGTGGTTGACGAAGTTGACGAACGCATTGCCGCACTCAACGCCGAACGGTATTCATTGAGCCAGAACAAGAAGAAAGTACAGGCATCTCTGCAAGAAGATCAAATCCTGTTCAGTCCTGATGAAGCGCAGCGCCTGTTCAGTGAAGCAGGCGTGCTGTTCCAAGGGCAGATCAAGAAGGATTACCAGCAGTTAATTGCCTTCAACCGGGCAATCACCGAGGAGCGCCGCGGCTACCTTCAGGAGGAGTTCGCCGAGATCGAGGGCGAGCTGAAACGGGTGAATGCAGAACTGAATGCTTTGGGCAAAAAACGTTCGGAAATGCTCTCTTTCTTAAGCGGAACGGATGTCTTCAGCAAGTACAAACAACTCTCGGATGAAATGGTGACGCTGCGCGCCGACATCACCTTATTGGAGCATCAGCGAGGCCATTTGCATCGCCTGCAGGAATTGCGCACAGAGATTCGATCCTTGACGGAAGAATGCGGCCATTTGCAGGCACAAATCGAGGCCGATGTGGAAAAGCAGAACTCAGACCAGCAAAGCTTGTTCTCCACGATCCGGGTTTTCTTCAGCGAGATCGTTGAGGAAGTCATTGATCGTAAAGCGCTTTTGAGTGTAGCCCCCAATCAGCTCGGGCATCTGGAGTTCAAGGCGGAAATCCTCGATGGATCGGGTAATGCCACCAGTGCCGACCTAGGACACACCTATCGTAAGCTGTTGTGTGTTGCATTCGATATGGCGGTGCTGCGAGCGCATCTGAGCGAGAAGTTTCCGCGCTTCGTGTATCACGACGGGGTACTGGAGTCCTTGGATGACCGCAAAAAGGAAAATCTCCTGACAGTGGTTAGGCGATATGCAGAATTGGGCCTGCAACCGGCGATCACACTGATTGACTCGGACTTGCCTGCACGGTCAGAGGATGATGCTGCCGTCTTTGCAGCCGATGAAATCATCGTGACGCTACATGATGAGGGCGACCATGGCCGGCTGTTCAAGATGAAAGGGTGGTAATTGAAGGTCACTCTCTCCTGTCAGCTAACAGTGTGGCGCGACCAAACCTGACCGTTACTCGGTACAAGAAACGGTACGCTAGCGGTACAGTGCCCAGCTTTTACCGATTTCGCCAAATTACGCTTAACCCGCTCTACGACGATACTTTCAGCTAACTGTACCTGCGCTAAGCTACGCACGATTTCACTGGGTTTGCAGCGTTTCTAGGCAACTCATAATCCTTTGGTCCACGGTTCGAGTCCGTGTGGGCCCACCACCTTCAAAGCCTGCAAGCGCCAGGCTGACTGGCCGCCCCGCAACCGCAGAAGCGGCCCAATGTAACGCCCTGAAAGCCTCGCCCGGCCAACGCTGAACACCTGTGCATAGGGGCTTTCACTGCATCGCCCAACAAGAGGCATCAGCCGATGCCGACCTGCCCTCTGCCAGTAAAACCCGGCCAGCACAGAATGGGCAGTCACTGGAGAAGCGCACGAACCTTGTCCAGACCTCTTCGCCGCACCACGATACAGTTCGAACCCAGCAGAATCTTCCTTGAGCGCAGGCGCCTTCAGCACTCGATTGTCCAGACCCGTTCAAGCGAGCATTGCCTCAAGCATATGGATTGGCTCAATAAGCAGCTCGAACATCGACCCGTGATACACACAAGGAAGTACGCCATGACCGAAGCAGAAAAATGGGCTGAATACGACTTGGCAGAGCATGCTCTGGGCATACTCATCAGCCACTGTTCCGCGCGCCTGTACGCAGAAAAGATGGGAGAAGCCCCCGACCAGGAGCAGATCGCCACCTGGCGTAACGAGCGAACTGCATGGGTGCAGCTGCGGCGACAGCTGAGCGTTGACGATATGGCTACGATCAAGCGGGTGAATGAACAATACGGCCCTAAAGCAAAAGCCCTTAGCAACAGGCAGTAGCAGCAGGGTACAGACCACGCTATACGGAAAATAATCGTGGCCTGACCATCCATGTCTGCGCTGCTGCAGCGCTGAACAGGCCTGCTTTAGTCATGAAAATTCATGCAAGCGCAGCACCACGACTGAGCAGCTGCCAAAGGAACAGGCATGCACGACACCCCACTGATTGAAGAACCTTTGTTCATCACCGAGGCAATCGAAGCCGAGATGATCAAGGCTGGCCACGTATGTGAGCCTCCCAAGCATGTGTCTATCGCTCGCCTTGATGAGGTCCCCGGCTACGAACATCTGCGCGATAGCGACGAGAAGCCGGATGCGGCCACACAGCCTGCTGAGGCCGCGAACGAGTAGATCACCGGCTTAAATCCTGGCGCAACGAGCTATGCGGTGGATACAACCGCAAACTCAAGAACTGGATCTGCAGGGTTCAGGCGAGGCCGCCGTGCACCTGATTACGGCCATTGGACTTTGCGTGGTACATAGCCGCATCGGCTTGACTCACCAGGGTCGTGGCGTCAGAGCAGGCCGCGCCCGCTTCGGCAACCCC
This sequence comes from Pseudomonas fluvialis, assembly GCF_002234375.1. GTDB lineage: Bacteria > Pseudomonadota > Gammaproteobacteria > Pseudomonadales > Pseudomonadaceae > Aquipseudomonas > Aquipseudomonas fluvialis. The sequence goes on along the minus strand of NZ_NMQV01000003.1, from coordinate 208,668 downwards.
GATGCTGATGGTCACATTCAGCCTGCTGTCGTTGATCGGCAGCACAATGGCCTGCACGGCTAGGCGCAGCTTTTCAGCGATCGCCAGTGCTTCATGCCATTCCGTGCCGGCAAGCAGCACTGCAAACTCCTCGCCGCCCAGTCGACCGCAGAGGTCGGCTTCACGCAAGGTTGCTTTCAGTCGTTTCGCCACCGCGTGCAGCACCCGGTCCCCCGTAGCGTGACCGTGGGTGTCGTTGATCTGTTTGAAGTGGTCGATGTCGAGCATGAGCGCACAGAGCGGCAAGCCGTGGCGGCGGGTGTAAGAGAACATCGCATCGGCCTGCTCCTTGAAAGCGCGCAGATTGTTCAGCCCGGTCAGCTCGTCAGTGCGCGCGGCATTGCTGGCGATGCGGTGCTGGATCTCCAGTTCGCGGCGCAGCCGCAGCAGAGAGCCCAGTGCATCGGACAGTTCGCGGGTGGCACGCATGACGAAGATGGAAAAGGCCAGAGTGGTCACGGCCAGCAGCCGTTGTTCGGTGCCCGGTTCGGTGAACAGCCACAGCGTTGTGGGTAGCAGCACCAGCGCCACGGCGGCGAGGGTCATGGAGCGATAAGCCGAATAGGCCGAAATGGCGCTGCCGGCCATGCCGATCGCAAAAAAGAGGGTCATGACCTGTGACAGCAAACTGTCGCGGGACATCAGCAGAAAAGCACCGATGCCCCAGATTGCGGACGTGACTACCAGCGTCACCCAATACACGCCTTCCCAGCGGGCAGGCGTGCGGTTATGTGGGGCGCTGCGGTGGTAAGCCCAAAACAGACTGAGTCGAACCATGCCGGCCAGACACAGGGCAATGAGTCAGGGGGCGATAACGGCGTGGTTGCCCAGATCGTGCTGCAACCAGGACAGCACCGTTGCTCCCCCCACACTGCCAAATGTGGCGAGGAAAGACTGACGAAACAGCAGTTGCAGCCGGTCGGTGCGCACCTGCAGGGCAACCGAGTCGCTGGCGGGAGACTCAGGCGAGAGAGGCATGAGCCACCTAAGGTCTGAATTAAGGGCAGGCTTTAGTCACCCCCCCGTGAGCGAAATAATAGACTGGCGCCAGATATTAGCCCCCCTCGGCCCGACGCAGAAAGTGAAACCTGAAAACGCACGCGGTCTCGTTCCCCACCCAAGCACTAGAAATAGCCGTAGCAATGATATTTCTGCAGGTGCCTGATCTTTCTGGAGAGTGTGTACCCACCATCTTGCAAGCCGCGCTGCGTGGCTTTTTTTCAGCGTGAGCCTAGTTAGCCAGCCCACTGCGGGACTGGGAGGGCCTACCTGCTTGCCAGGCAGCAGGCTCTACATATACTGTACAAATAAACAGTATTCGATTGATTGTGATCGCCATGCAGTTGTTGGATAAACTCACCATACTCGCCGATGCAGCCAAGTACGACGTTTCCTGCGCCAGCAGTGGCGCGCCCACGCGCAGCTCCAAGGGTAAGGCTGGGCTGGGTTCGACCAATGGTGCGGGGATCTGTCACAGCTTTACCCCGGACGGGCGCTGCATTGCCTTGCTGAAAATCCTCCTGACCAATTTCTGCCTGTACGACTGCCAGTACTGCATCAATCGTCGTTCGAGTGATGTGCCGCGCACGCGTTTCAGCCCGGCAGAGGTGGTGCAGCTGACCCTGGACTTCTACAAGCGCAACTACATCAGTGGCTTGTTTCTCAGCTCAGGCATCATCCGTTCCGTCGACTACACCATGGAGCAATTGGTTCGCGTGGCACGCCTGTTGCGCGAGGAACATCTGTTCCGTGGCTATATCCACTTGAAGACCATTCCCGATGCCGCCCCCGAACTGATTGCCGAAGCCGGGCGTTATGCGGATCGGCTCAGCGTGAATATCGAACTGCCGACCGAGCGCAGCCTGGTGCAACTGGCACCGGAAAAGCGTGTGGTGAGTATTCGCCAGGCCATGCAGCAGATTCATCACGGTGAGCAACAGGCTCAACAGGAACGCCGCGCGCCGCGTTTTGCTCCGGCTGGACAGAGCACACAGATGATCATCGGTGCCGACGCGACCGACGACAGCACCATCCTGCACAACGCCCAGACCCTGTATCGCAGCTATCGCTTGCGACGTGTCTACTACTCGGCGTTCAGCCCGATACCGCACAGCCCGAAGACCGTGCCCTTTGCCGCGCCGCCACTGCTACGCGAACACCGCCTTTACCAGGCCGATTTCCTGATGCGCGGGTACGGTTTCCAGGCCCGCGAGCTGCTCGGCGGGCCGGGCAATCTGGCCTTGGATATCGATCCCAAGTTGGCCTGGGCGCTGGCGCACCGCGAGCAATTTCCGCTCGACCTGAATCGTGCCGAGCAGCAACAGATAGCCCGCGTGCCAGGCATCGGCATGCTCAGCGCCAGACGCCTGGTAGCCTTGCGCCGCGAGCGACGTATTCGTCTGGCCGACCTGCTGCACCTGCGCTGCGTGCTGGACAAGGCGCGCCCCTTCATCATTACCGCCGACTATCGCCCCAGCCAGGCCGAGCAGGAGTCCGCCAGCCTGCGTCAGCAACTGCGCGACAGCCCGGCACAATTGGCACTCTGGTAATGCGTACGCTGTATGTCGATGGCACCTTCGCCGGTTGGCGTGAGGTTGCACGCCAGGCCTTGCTGCAGGGCCTGGCGCCGCATCAGTTGCACTGGCAGGACGCCGACAGCTGCCCTGGCCTGTTCGATCATGGTCAGGCCGCCCTGCCGGCCAGCACCGGCCACTTGCGCGTACCGGCACAACTTCTACAACAGCTGGAGTGCGCCGCACGCTACCGTGGCGAGGCACGCTGGAGCCTGCTGTATCGCGTGCTATGGCGTGTTGTGCATGGCCAGCGCAGTGCGGCTCTGGCTGGCGACCCTGACGGCAGCGAACTTCAGCGACGCATCAAGGCCGTACGCCGCGAGGCACACCACCTGCACGCCTTTGTGCGCTTTCAGCCGGCACCCGCCGTTAGCGAGGTGGACCTGTTGGCCTGGTTCGAGCCTCGCCATGACATTCTCGCCTGGGCCAGCAGGCACTTCAGCGAGCGCCTGGGCCAGCAACGCTGGCTGATTGCCACGCCTGCAGACGGCGTGCACTGGGATGGCCAGCGCCTGCACCATCATCGCCACTGCCCGCGCCAATGGCAGGTCTGGGCCACGCAGCCTGACAGCGAGGGGCAAGCGCTGTGGCAGGCCTACTACAGCAGCACCTTCAATCCGGCGCGCGTTAATCCGCGCGCGCTCAAACAACACCTGCCCAGCCGCCTCTGGCGGCATCTGCCGGAGAGCACGCTGATTCCACAGCTGATCAATCAAGCACGCCATGGCGCACAGCACCATAGCCAGGCGCCGGTGCTGCTGCGACGTCCTGGCAAGCGCATTGCCCCGCCTGACAGCAAGGACTGACTGAGCGCGTACTGGCCAGCTGGCATCACTCTTGCGTAAACCTGGTGTGCCTCGCGCTATCCAGGGAGTTCTGCCAGATGAACGGGATCACCTATCCAGCCTTTCTGCTGCTGCGCGTGCTCGGCCCGCAGCGCACTCTGCTGGCGCTTACCAGCCTGGGTGCGTTCAGCCTGCTTGGCTTATGGCTGTGGCCAGGTTACGGCGCGGCGTGGCTCAGCCTGCTGTCTGCCTACCTGAGCCTGGCGTGCCTGCAACGCCTGTTCCACGCCTTGCACACCCTGCGCGAGCCAACCCCTGCCGGCAGCGGCGACCTGCTGGAGCCGCTGCGCCAGCATTGGCAGCACGAGCGGCTGTTAGAGCAGCGCGAACAACAACTGTTGCAGCAACGCCTGGATGAAATCTCGCACTCCTCGCAGGAGCTGGAGCACAGCGCCGCCCAGGTGACACACAATGCACAAGCACAAAGCGTGGCGGCCACCGTCGCCGCCGCAGCGGTCGAGCAGCTGAATGTGAGCATCGTTGAGGTCGCGGGACTGGCCGCAACGGCGCGGCAAACCAGCGAGCAAGCCAGCGCCGAACTGCAGCACAGCATCGAACAGCTCACCAATCTGGTGCAGCAGGTCACCTGCATGGACGAGCAGGCGGTGGCTACCAACAACCTGTTCCAGCAGTTGAACGCCTACTCGCAGACCATCAGCGAGATGTCCGGGACCATTCGCGGCATCGCCACGCAAACCAACCTGCTCGCGCTCAACGCCGCCATCGAGGCCGCCCGTGCCGGGGAAAGTGGGCGTGGCTTTGCGGTGGTCGCCGACGAGGTGCGCCGCCTGGCCCAGCACAGCCAGGAGTCAGCCAATGAGATCAGCCGCAATATCGAGCAGATACAGCAGCACATTGCTAACGCCAGCCAGCAGATGGCCGCGCTCAGCGAACAAGCCGAACGCAGTGCGGCGCGCTCGGCCAGCGTGCGCAACCAACTGGATACCGTGCAGGAGTGGACCGGCCAGCTGACCGGGCAGGTCGAGCAGGTCGCCGTGAGCACCGAGCAACAGGGCAAGGCCGTGGCAGAAATCGCCGAACTGGCCGACCGCGTGCGGCGCGGTAATGCCGACAATCTGCAAGCGGCCGACCAGGCGCGCAGCATCGCCCATCACCTGGCACATCTGACGAGGTAAACAGCATGCACGACGTGTCTGCCTGGATCACCCTACCCGGCCTGGCGCTTGGCGTCGCGTTGCTCTGCGCGCTGCTCTACCCGCTGCATCGGCGCCTGCAGCAGCGCCAACAGCGCCAGCTCCGCTTGAACATCACCCAGCTCAGCCTGCTACGCGAGCTGATCGGCGGCTGGCAGCGCCACCGCGGACTGAGCAATGGCCTGTTATGCGGGGACAGCAGTCTCAGCCAGGACTTGGCTGCCGTGCGCCTGCAGGTCGACGATCACCTGCTGCAGGCGACACGCTTGTCCGGTAACCAGCAGACCGCCTGGGCCAGCCTGTTCGATCACTGGTCGCGCCTGCGCGACGTGCGCAACAGCGACCCGGCCAATAACCTGGTCCAGCATCACCTGATCATCCGTAACGCCATCTTTCTGATGGAGGACATTGCCAGCGAGTTCGACCTGAGCCAGGGCCGCAGCGAGCTGTCCTACCTGCCGTGCATCTGGCATGAGGTGATCCAGGCAGCCGAGTGGGCCGGGCAAGCGCGCGCATTGGGTACGGGAATCGCTGCCGCACGGCACAGCAGTGCCGAGCAGCGGGTACGCCTGCGCTTCCTGAAACAGAAGATCGAGCAACTGTCGCGTAGCGCCTTCACCACCCTGCACAACCATGAGCAATGCAGACGCTTCAACCTGATGCGCGGAGAGCAGACGGTGTTGAGCTTCCTGCGCTGTATCGACCAGGAACTATTGAATGTTGAGCAACCTGGGATAGCCGCCAAGGCTTACTTCCAGTGCGCGACACTGGCCATCGATGAATTGCTGGCGCTGATTGATGTCGCTCTGCGCCATCTGCAGGAGACAGGCCGCGGAGCTACGACTGGCAATTCCCAGGCAAAGAAAAACCCCGACTAGCGGGGTTCTGCAGAATGTTGCGGCTTCCATGCTCGGCCATCGTCCTGATGGCAATCCTCGCAATCCCTGTACTCCGTGGCGCGTCCTGCGCGTCGTCCTTGTGCTGGCAATGTTACTCAGGGCGCCAGTAAGGCCATAGTGGCAAAATGCACCACACCGTGTAAGCCAAGGCTTACACGGCTGCGCCTAGCGCGAAGACGACTGCGAAAATGCCAAGCACTAGCGGTTTCACTTGTGACGAAGCTCTTGTTAGACTGAAATTGTCCGACAAATGCCATGCACCGCGAACCCTCCAGCCTGGTTCCACGCATGCCGCATGGCGCACCACCGACAACAAGGCCACAGGCCATATAACAAAGGTTCTTCGCATGCGCTCACTCGCTATCGCTCTCTCCTGCCTGGCCCTGAGCAGCCCTGCTGCCCTGGCCAGCGGGCAAAACCAGCTAGACGATGCCGAACAGGCCATTGCCCAGCACTTCTGGTCGCTCTATCCCCAGGGCGGCACCACACTGTATTGCGCTACGCCTTTTAGTGGCGCACACAGCACCTTCACAGCCGCCGCCGTATTCAGTGAACGGCAGATCAAGCAGGCCATGCGCTGCGCGACCAGCAACCAGTGCACGGTCGTCAACCCCAAATACCCCTACATGCTGGCCGACTTGCACAACTACTACCCGGCACTCACCCGTGTGGAACAGGCACGCCGCGGCGCCGCTTTTGGCACACTGGCTGAGCAAGTCGAGCCACGTTTTGCCGATCTCGACTGCGCGGTGAAGATCAAGCACAAGACCATCGAGCCGCCAGACACAGCCAAAGGCAACGTGGCACGGGCGATGTTCTACATGCACGAGGAGTACAACCTGCGCCTGCCCGGCAACCTCGAAGAGCTCAAGGCCTGGCACCGCATGGACCCGCCGGACAGCGAGGAGCAGGCGCGCAATGAACGCATTGCGCAGATTCAGGGCACGCGCAATCGCTTTATCGACAACCCGGCGCTGGCCGACACCCTGGGCCGGGAATAATCCGACACAAAAAAACAGGCCCGCCATCTCTGGCGGGCCTGTTTCTTATGAGCGACGCAAGGCGTCGCCTAGGCTCAGAACTGCGCGGCGTCGAGCAGGAACAGCGACTCGCTGCCCGCCTTGACCGAAGCACTCAGCGAGTGAATACGCGGCAGCAGGCGGGCGAAGAAGAAGCGCGCGGTACCCAGCTTGCTCACGTAGAACTCGTCCTGATCCTGCTTGGCCAGGGCGGCACGCGCCATGAGTGCCCACATGTAGGCATAGGCGGTGTAGCCGAACACTTGCAGGTACTCCACCGAAGCGGCACCGATTTCGTTCGGGTTGGCCTTGGCGCGCTCGATGACCCAGGCAGTCAGCGCGTCCAGGTTGCTCACGGCAGCCTTGAGCGGCTCGACAAACTCGGCCAGGCTGGCATCGGCACTGCCGATGAAGGCCTTCATTTCGTCAGAGAAGTGCTTGTAGAAGCTGCCACCGCTGCCAACGATCTTACGCCCCATCAGGTCCAGCGACTGGATGCCGTTGGTGCCTTCGTAGATCTGCGTGATACGGCAGTCGCGGATCAGCTGCTCCTGGCCCCACTCGCGGATGAAACCGTGGCCGCCGAAGATCTGCTGGCCGTGCACGGTGGTTTCCAGCCCCATGTCGGTGAGGAAGGCCTTGGCAACCGGGGTCAGCAGGGCAACCAGCTCCTCGGCACGCTTGGCCACAGTGGCATCTTCACTGTACTTGGCGGTGTCGAGCTGCATGGCAACGTAGCTGGAGAAAGCACGGCCACCTTCGTTCAGCGCCTTCATGGTCAGCAGCATGCGGCGCACGTCCGGATGCACGATGATCGGGTCGGCGGCCTTGTCCTTGGCGACCGGGCCGGTCGGTGCACGGCTCTGGATACGATCACGGGCGTACTCGATGGCGCTCTGGTAGGAACGCTCGCCCAGCGCCAGGCCCTGGATACCCACACCCAGACGCTCGTAGTTCATCATGGTGAACATGGCGTTGAGGCCCTTGTTGACTTCGCCAACCAGGTAGCCGGTGGCGCCGTCGAAGTTCATCACGCAGGTGGCCGAAGCCTTGATGCCCATCTTGTGTTCGATGGAGCCACAGCTCAGGCTGTTCTTCTCACCCAGCGAACCATCGGCATTGACCATCACCTTCGGCACCAGGAACAGCGAAATACCTTTCGGGCCGGCCGGGGCATCCGGCAGCTTGGCCAGTACCAGGTGAATGATGTTCTCGGTCAGGTCATGCTCACCACCGGTGATGAAGATCTTGGTGCCGGTGATCTTGTAGCTGCCATCGGCCTGCGGCTCGGCCTTGGTGCGGATGATGCCCAGGTCAGTACCGGCATGCGGCTCGGTCAGGCACATGGAGCCAGCCCACACACCGGCGTACATGTTCGGCAGGTACTGCTGCTTCAGCTCTTCGCTGGCGTGGTTGAGGATCGACAGGCAGGCACCGGCGGTCAGCATCGGGTACAGGCCAAAGGACAGGTTGGCCGAGTTGACCATTTCTTCGACTTGCGCGCCGATTACCTTGGGCATGCCCATGCCGCCGAACTCCGGCGAGCCGCCCACACCTACCCAGCCACCATCGGCGTAGGTCTGGTAGGCCTCGGGGAAACCGGCCGGGGTTTTCACCGCACCGTCTACCCAGGAGCAGCCTTCTTCGTCACCGCTGCGATTCAACGGAGCGATGCTGCCGGCAGTGACTTTGCCCGCCTCTTCGAGAATGGCGGCGGCGGTTTCCTCATCGACGACTTCGGCCAGCCCAGGCAACTGTGCCCAGAGCTTGGACACTTCAAAGACTTCATTGAGTACGAAGCGCATATCGCGCAGAGGAGCTTTGTAATCTGCCACGGGTATTTCCTCGAAAAAACCAGGGTGAAAGCCAATCGGCCGGTTTTGCAAGGCCGGCAGTTTAGCTTAACAACGTTTCAAAGACATAGAGTCAGGTTAGGACTGTAAGGTCTGCAAGCGTTTCACCGCTCACCCCTAGCAGCCAAGCAGTCACGACTTGCACTGATCTACCGCGCATTGCCTGGAAAAACCCATAAAAAAACCCCGCCAGCATGGCGGGGTTCTTTTTACTCAAGCAACCCTTAGTAACCCAGCGCGAAGTCTTCTTCGGCCATGTCCATCAGGTTGTTGGCGCCAGACAGCATGGCTTCTACGTGAGTACGGGTGCGCGGCAGGATGCGCGCGAAGTAGAAGCGAGCGGTCTGCAGCTTGGCCTTGTAGAAGGCTTCGTCGCCGGTACCGGCAGCCAGCTTCTCGGCGGCCAGGCGCGCCATGTCGGCCCAGAAGTAGGCCAGGCAGGCGTAGCCGGAGTACATCAGGTAATCCACGGAAGCGGCGCCGACTTCTTCGCGATCTTTCATCGCAGCCATGCCGATCTTCATGGTGATGTCGCCCCACTCCTTGTTCAGCTTGGCCAGCGGCTCGACGAATTCCTTGACGGAATCGTTGCCTTCGTTGGCCTGGCAGAACTTGTGCACGATCTTGGTGAAGTTCTTCAGCGCGCCACCCTGGGTCATCAGCACCTTGCGACCCAGCAGGTCGAGGGCCTGAACACCGGTAGTGCCTTCGTACATCATCGAGATACGGCAATCGCGCATGTTCTGCTCCATGCCCCACTCGGCGATGAAGCCGTGGCCGCCATAGATCTGCATGCCGTGCGAAGCTGCTTCGAAGCCGACTTCGGTCATGAACGCCTTGGCGATCGGAGTCAGGAAGGCCAGCAGCTCGTCAGCTGCTTTCTTCTCTTCTTCGTTCTGGCTGTACTTGACCAGGTCGACCTGCTTGGCCGCGAAGTAAACCATGGCGCGGTTACCTTCGGCGAAAGCCTTCATGGTCAGCAGCATGCGACGTACGTCCGGGTGGACGATGATCGGGTCAGCCGCCTTGTCCGGCGCTTTCGGGCCGGTCAGGGAACGCATCTGCAGACGCTCACGAGCGTACTTCAGGCCACCCTGGAAGCCGATTTCGGCGTGGGCCAGACCCTGCAGGGCGGTACCCAGACGAGCGGTGTTCATGAAGGTGAACATGCAGTTCAGGCCCTTGTTGGCTGGGCCAATCAGGTAGCCGGTGGCGCCGTCGAAGTTCATTACGCAGGTAGCGTTACCGTGGATGCCCATCTTGTGCTCGATCGAGCCACAGGACACGGCGTTACGCGCACCGGCAGTGCCGTCGGCGTTGGGCAGGAACTTCGGTACGATGAACAGCGAGATACCCTTGGTGCCCTGCGGGGCGTCGGGCAGACGGGCCAGCACGATGTGCACGATGTTGCCCGACATGTCGTGCTCACCGGCAGAGATGAAGATCTTGGTGCCGGAAACTTTGTAGCTGCCGTCAGCCTGCGGCTCAGCCTTGGTGCGCAGCATGCCCAGGTCGGTACCGCAGTGCGGTTCGGTCAGACACATGGTGCCGGTCCACTCGCCGGAAACCAGCTTGGTCAGGTAGACGTGCTTCTGCTCGTCGGTACCGTGCTCGGAGATGGTGTTCATCGCGCCGTGCGACAGGCCCGGGTACATGCCCCACGACCAGTTGGCTTCACCAACCATTTCGCTGATAGCCAGGCCCAGGGACTCCGGCAGGCCTTGACCGCCGTGCTCGACGTCATGCGCCAGGCTCGGCCAGCCGCCTTCGACGAACTGCTGGTAGGCTTCCTTGAAGCCCGTCGGGGTCTTCACGCCTTCAGGGGACCAGGTGCAGCCTTCGATGTCACCTACACGGTTCAGCGGAGCGATCACCTGCTCACAGAACTTGGCGCCTTCTTCGAGAATGGCGTTAACCATGTCCGGGGTAGCATCTTGGCAAGCCGGCAGGCTCTGATAGTGCGCTTCATAGCCGAGCAGTTCGTCACGTACGAAGCGAATATCACGCAAGGGGGCCTTGTAATCAGGCATATCGGTAAACCTCTGCGAAGGGTTTCTGGTTGAGAAGACCGGCACTCCGGCCACTGTCAGCAACAACTTTTTCGATGTCCGCACCATCACTTTCGACGGGCAGTCAAACAGGCGTTTGAAACATACGTTTACGCCAAGCCACTGTCAAGCACCTGCCTGGCAGGTTCTGCAGCATCCATTGAACATAGCAGAAATTGCCCGATACGCTGCTCAGGCCCGTGCGCGAAACGAGGTGTCGGGTGCCAGGGGACGTCCAAGCAGCAGATACAGCTCCAGACTGGGCGGAGGCGGCAGGCGCGTTGCCGGCTGAGCGTCGGCAGGCTCTTCGGCGGCTGCCTCACGCGTCGTCTGTTCGGCCGCGTCGGCACGCGCCTGGCGCTCCGCCTGGGCAGCCTGCTGTTCGGCACGCTGTTGCTCGGCCAACTCGGCTCGCGCCTGCGCGGCAATGGCCCGCGCTGCGGCCGCTACGCGCAGATCCTGCCCGGAAGGCTCGGCAGGAGCGAGGGCGGCGCGCTGCACCACCTCCATCTTGCGCAGGGTCGCTTCAGGATCATTCGGCACCGGACTGACATCGATACTGACCTCGCCACCGCTGATGTAGCTGCGCCCGTCCGGCCCACGCGTGTAGCTGTAGCTGGGTGCCCCGGCGTATCGACCACCCACCGCACTGTGTGCCTGTTCATGGGCGATCACTTCGCGCTCACGACTGGCCAACTGGCGTACCTGCAGCAACTCACGCTGTTGTTGCGCCTGCTCGGCCGGATCACCGGGTGGTTGTTCGCGGGGGTCGCCGGGACCGGCGGAGCGCTGCACGGCGGCGGGAGATTCAGCCGTAGCAGAGGAAGAGTCCTCGGCCAACGCCGGACTGACGGGCGGACCAGCTGTCATTGCAACACGCTTGTCCAGACCGGATGCCAATGGCACGGCTAAGGGAAATGGGCTGCCGATCAGCATGATCAGTCACTCGACGCCGACACCCCAAGCACCGAACCGCCCTGCACAACGCAGGGCGCGGTGTCAGGCGCGGGTATCGACCAGGGTGCCGAGCATTTCGTCGGCAGTGGCGACAACCCGAGCGCCCGCCTCGACATCGTTGCGCGCACTTTTCAGTTCAACCAGGCTCTCGGCCAGCGCCTGATTATCTACCCGCTCGGCAGCCTGACTGGGCTGAGCAGGCGGCAGCGCCTGGGCAGGGCTGCCCTGTGCTTCACCCTGCGGAGCTACCGCGCCACGGGCAATTTCACTGGCGGCCTGATCCATACGCTGCTGACCGGCACGCATGGCGTTGAGACCGGAGTTGAAAGCGTTGGAGGAAATTTCCATAAGAAGCTCCTGATCATGCAGGACGGGACACAGGTCTATTGAAGCAGACTCTGCTCAAAATTCGTACAAGCAAAGTGCTATGGCTGTGTAACCGTTTATAGCGAAAGCATAGGTAGCTGCAGGTAACTGGCTACCGCGTGCGGCACCGCACTGGCCAGACGCGGCACCCGTCCCAGGCAGGGGGCCGGCAGGCGCTCGACCAGCGTCGCCAGGTTTTCCTCCAGGCGCGAGGTCTGTGGGTCGACGATATTGGCGACCCAGCCAGCCAGCCGCAGGCCGTCGCGGGCGATGGCTTCGGCGCTCAACACGGCGTGATTGATACATCCCAGGCGCACGCCCACCACCAGGATCACCGGCAGGTCGAGCGCTACCGCCAGGTCGGCCAGGGTCTCACGCCCGGCCAGCGGCACACGCCAGCCACCGGCGCCTTCGACCAGGGTGAAATCGGCACCACGCGCCAGCACCTGCTGCACAGCCGGTTGCAGCCGCGCCACACTCAGTTCGACAGCCGCTTCGCGTGCCGCCAGGTGTGGCGCGATGGCCGGCGCGAAGGCGAATGGATTGACCTCCGTATAGTCGAGCGCCAGCGTGCATTGCCCAAGCAGCGCCAGCGCATCCTCATTGCGCAGTCCCTCGCTCGTCTGCGCGCAGCCGGAAGCCACCGGCTTGGCCGCCGCCGTACTCAGCCCGGCCAGACGCGCAGCGTGCAGCAGGCCGGCCGCGATGGTGGTCTTGCCGATCTCGGTGTCCGTCCCGGTCACGAAGTAGGCTTGTGGCATAACGGTCACTCCTCGAAATCGCCAGGCACGCCGCCCTCAGGCGGGCCGCCGCAGCACGCCATAGACAATCTGATAGGTAGCCGGCAGGCCCGCAGGCTGGCGGAACTGCTCGTAGGCCTCGACCAGCGCACGGATCCGCGCACGCCCGGTCAGGCCATCGGGACGTCCTGGGTTGAGGTTGTGCGCGCCCAGCGCCTTGAGCTCATGCGTCAGGGCACGCAGGTCAGGAAAGTGCAGCCGCCGCGCCTGCTGCTGCAACGTCAGCACCTGCAGGCCACTGGCCGCGCACAGCGCCTGGTAATCGGCAAAATGCCGGAAGCGATTGACGTGCACAAAGCCATCCACGGCTTGCCAGCTGTCACGCAGCTCCTGCAGGGTGCCGACACACAGGCTGCTGAAGGCCAGCACACCCCCAGGACGCAGTACGCGACGGGCCTCGCCCAGCACCGCGGCGAAGTCGCCACACCATTGCACGGCCAGGCTGGAGAAGATCAGCTCGCAGCTATCGTCACGCAGCGGCAGCTGCTCGGCATCACCAGCGATGAAACAGCCGGCCCCGCCCTGCGGTCGGGCATGGCGCAGCATGCCTTCGGCCAGGTCCAGGGCCACACCCTCGGCCTGCGGATAACGCGCGGCCAGGCAACGGGTGAAATGTCCGGTACCGCTGCCCAGGTCCAGCCAGCGCGCCGGCAGCAATGACGGCAGGCGCTGCAGCAGCTCACCGCCGACCGCGCGCTGCAACTCGGCAACGCTGTCGTAACTCGCCGCCGCCCGGGAAAAGGATTCGGCCACCCGGCGCTTGTCCGGCAGTGCAGCGTCAGACATCGCCAGCCTCGGTGATAAAGGCATGAATGGCGGCGGCCACCTCGTGCGGGCGCTCCAGCGGGAAGGCATGACTGACTTCCTCGATCAGCCCCACCTCGATATCCGGCTGCAGTGCCAGCAGCTCGCCGGCCACCTCGGCCGGCACCAGTGCATCGGCACCGGCCAGAAGATGCAGCTGTGGCCCGGCGAAGCGCTGCAGGGCGCTGCGCCCGTCGAAGTTGCCCAACACCTCCAGCCCGGCTAGCAGTACCTCGTGCGACAGCTGCGGAGCGGCACTCTGCAGTTGCCGGGCCAGCGTTCGCGCTTCAAGCGCACCCTGGCTGCACAGCAGGCAGAAGCGCTTGAGGGTGGCCGCCGGATGCTCGGCGCAGCCGGCAACGAAGGCCGCGAAGGTGTCCTCAGGCATACCACAGGGCCAGTCCTCCGCAGCGACGAAACAGGGATTACTGGCCAGCGTCAGCAGGCCGCGACAACGCTCGCCGCGCAGCGCCGCCAGTTCGCTGGCCAGCATGCCGCCGAGCGACCAGCCGCCCAGCCAGGTGTGTGGCGGCAGGCGCTCGTCCAGCTCCAGGAGCCAGTCGCGTGGCTCACCGCGACGCAGCTCGGGCAACGGTTCGATCTCCACCCTGAGCGCCGGGTCGAGGCCACGCAGGGCTTCGGCCAGCACTTCCAGCGGCAGGCTGCCCAGGCCCCAGCCCGGCAACAGGATCAGTCGCTCAGTCATGTTCACTCACCAACGGCCAGCACTCGGCCAGGGCGTCCAGCAGTTGCTCCAGCTGTGCTGCGCTGTGCGCGGCAGAGAGGGTCACACGCAGCCGCGCGCTGCCGGCCGGCACGGTCGGCGGGCGGATGGCGCCGACCAGCAGACCACGCTCCCTGAGCAGCGCAGACAGCCGCAGTGCACGCTCGCTGTCGCCGACCAGGATCGGCTGGATAGGCGTCGGACTGTCCATCAGGCGCAGGCCGATTTCCGCAGCGCCACTACGGAAGCGGGCGATCAGCCGGTTGAGATGTTCGCGGCGCCAGCTTTCCGTCTGCAGCAGTTGCAGGCTCTTCAAGGTGGCGCAGGCCACGGCCGGCGGCTGGCTGGTGGTATAGATGTAGGGGCGGGCGAACTGAATCAGCGTCTCGATCAGCTCCTCACTGCCGGCGACGAAGGCGCCGGCAGTACCGAAGCCCTTGCCCAGGGTGCCGACCAGCACCGGCACCTCCTCGATCCCCAGGCCGTAATGCTCGACGATACCGCCGCCCGTAGCGCCCAGCGGACCGAAGCCATGGGCATCGTCGACCATCAGCCAGGCGCCTTTCTGCCGTGCGGCGGCACACAGTGCCGGCAGGTCGGCGAGGTCGCCATCCATGCTGAACACGCCATCGCTGACCACCAGGGTATTGCCCGTGGCTTTCTCCAGACGGCTGGCCAGGCTGGCCGCGTCGTTGTGCAGATAGCGCGAGAAGCGCGCGCCGGACAGCAGCCCCGCGTCCAGCAGCGACGCGTGGTTGAGACGGTCCTCCAGCACCGTGTCGCCCTGCCCGACCAGCGCCGTCACCGCCGCCAGATTGGCCATGTAGCCGGTGGAGAACAGCAGCGCGCGCGGCCGCCCGGTGAACTCGGCCAAGGCCTCTTCAAGCTGGTGATGCGGCGTGCTGTGGCCGATTACCAGATGCGAGGCACCACCGCCGACGCCCCACTGCGCGGCACCATCGCGCATGGCCTGGATCACTTCAGGGTGATTGGCCAGCCCCAGGTAGTCATTGGAGCAGAAGGCCAGCAGCTCACGGCCGTCGACCCGCACCTGCGGCCCCTGCGGCGATTCGAGCAGCGGCCGCTGGCGATACAGATGGGCGACACGGCGCTCGGCGAGACGCGTAGCGAGATCGAAAGACATTACAAAAGCTCCGGGCGGCAAGCCCCACGACCCAGGCGACAAACCCTCGCGCCGGGACCGTGCAGCCTGCTGCTGCCGTTAAACGGCCGAGTAGAACAGCTTGGAATCACGCTGCTCGATCAGCGCCTGCTCGATGGCGGCCTGGTGTACCTCGTCGGCATGCTCCTCGCGTGCCTCCGGCTGAATACCCAGACGCGCAAACAACTGCATGTCCTTGTCGGCCTGCGGGTTGCCGGTGGTCAGCAGTTTCTCGCCATAGAAGATCGAGTTGGCACCCGCCAGGAAGGCCAGCGCCTGCATCTGCTCATTCATCTGCTCACGCCCGGCAGACAGCCGCACATGGGACTTCGGCATCATGATCCGCGCCACGGCGAGCATGCGGATGAAGTCGAACGGATCGACATCCTGCGCCTCAGCCAGCGGCGTGCCCTTGACCTTGACCAGCATGTTGATCGGCACGGACTCCGGGTGTTCCGGCAGGTTGGCCAGCTGGATCAGCAGGCCGGCGCGGTCATCCAGTGACTCGCCCATGCCGAGGATGCCGCCGGAGCAAATCTTCATCCCCACCTCACGCACATGGGCCAGGGTTTCCAGGCGCTCGGCGTAGGTGCGGGTGGTGATGATATTGCCGTAGAACTCCGGCGAGGTATCCAGGTTGTGGTTGTAGTAGTCCAGGCCGGCGGCAGCCAGCGCCTGAGTCTGTTCCCTATCGAGCTTGCCGAGGGTCATGCAGGTTTCCAGGCCCAGCGCCTTGACGCCCTCGACCATCTTCAGCACATAGGGCATGTCCTTGGCCGTGGGATGCTTCCAGGCCGCTCCCATGCAGAAACGCGTCGAACCGATGGCCTTGGCCTCCGCCGCCGCCTCCAGCACCTTCTGCACTTCCAGCAGCTTTTCCTTGTCCAGGCCGGTGTTGTAGTGGCCGGACTGCGGGCAGTACTTGCAGTCTTCCGGACAGGCACCGGTCTTGATCGATAGCAGGGTGGAGACCTGCACACGGTTGGCATCGAAATGCTGGCGATGCACGCTCTGCGCCTGGAACAGCAGGTCGTTGAAGGGTTGCTGGAACAACGCCTTGACCTCGGCGAGCGTCCAATCGTGGCGGGTAACAGGCTGGCTGACGCTCATCGCGGCGACATTCCTCATGGCAGACAGGACTGGCCAGCACAGCGCGCAACAACTGCTAGGCTGACTGGCATTCACGGATGAGCAATCGTCAAGGAAGCACGATGAGCTGTCAACCAAGCAGAACAATGCGAGTCAACCAATGGCTAAAAATCGACCAATTCTGCCAGCTATGTGGCAGCCATACCGATAGTCGCCATGGTCTGTGCAGCGACTGCCAGGCCGAACTGCCCTGGCTGCAAGGCCACTGCCTGCAATGTGCCCTCCCCCTGCCCAGCAGCGGCCAGTATTGTGCGGCCTGTCTGCGCAGCCCTCCCCCCTTCAGCCAAGTGCAGGCTGCCTGGCGCTATGCCTTCCCGGTCGACAGCCTGATCACCCGCTTCAAGCACCAGGCCCAGTGGAATTACGGCCGCCTGCTCGCCGAGCAACTGGCCGAGCACCTGCAGCACGCCTTCAACGAAGGCCTGCCTCGCCCGCAGTGGCTGCTGCCCGTACCACTCAGTCGCCAGCGACAACGCCAACGCGGCTTCAACCAGGCGCAGATGCTCGCCCAATGGCTGGGCCAGCACCTGCATATCGCGGTGAATAGCCAATGTCTGCAACGTATCCGTGACACCCCCGCACAACAGGGCCTGGATGCACACACCCGGCGGCGCAACCTGCGCCAGGCCTTTCGCGTGCAACAGAGCAGCCTGCTGGCCGGCCGCCCGGTAGCCCTGGTTGACGATGTACTGACCACCGGCGCCACCGCGACCTGCCTGGCGCGCCTGCTGCTGCAGGCCGGTGCCAGCCGGGTAGACGTGTATTGCCTGGCGCGTACGCCCAGGCCGCAGGACTGAACCGCAGACAGGCGCTACACTGCGTGCCCCCGCGCCCAAGGAGCACGCCACATGTCCCATCCGTTTGCCAGCCTCACGCCCGACCTGGTGCTGGATGCCGTGGAAAGCCTGGGTTACCTCAGCGATGCCCGCGTACTGGCGTTGAACAGCTACGAGAACCGTGTGTATCAGGTCGGCCTCGAAGGCGAGGCACCGCTGATCGCCAAGTTCTACCGCCCGCAACGCTGGAGCGATGCAGCCATTCGCGAAGAGCATCAATTCAGCGCCGAGCTGGCCGCCCTGGACATCCCGGTGGTCGCCCCCCTGCAACGCGACGGCAGCAGCCTCTTCGAGCATGCGGGTTTCCGCTTTGCGCTGTTCCCGCGGCGCGGCGGACGGGCACCCGAGCCGGGCAATCTCGACCAGCTGTACCGCCTTGGCCAGTTGCTCGGCCGCCTGCATGCAGTGGGTGCCCTGCGCCCCTTCGAGCACCGCGAGGCCCTGACCGCAGCCAGCTTCGGCCATGCCTCGCTGGAGACACTGCTCGACGGCCGGTTCATTCCGCGCAGCCTGTTAGCGGCTTACGAGTCGGTAGCCCGCGACCTGCTCAAACGCCTTGACGCCCTGTTCGCCGCCCATCCGGCGCAGGCCATCCGCCTGCATGGCGACTGCCACCCCGGCAACCTGCTGTGCCGCGACGAGAGTTTTCACATCGTCGACCTCGATGACTGCCGCATGGGACCGGCCGTCCAGGATCTGTGGATGATGCTGGCCGGCAGCCGCGAGGAACGCCTGGGCCAGTTGGCCGAGCTGATCGAGGGCTACCAGGAATTCCACGATTTCGACAGCCGCGAACTGCCGCTGATCGAAGGCCTGCGTAGTCTGCGCCTGATGCATTACAGCGCCTGGCTGGCGCGCCGCTGGGACGATCCGGCCTTTCCGCAGAGCTTCCCGTGGTTTGGCAGCGAGCGTTATTGGGGCGAGCAGATTCTGACTCTGCGCGAACAGCTGGCGGCACTGGACGAGCCACCGCTGCGCCTATTCCTCTGAGACCGTCTCACGCACCAGGCGTACGCCCAGGTGAGTCGGCGGCTGACCTACCGAACACGCCCCGCTGATCGGATTGCGCTCGAAGTCCGCCAGCACGCTGGGGTGGCGACCCGCCGCAATACGAATGCCACAGAACTCACCGGCATTGCGTGAGAAGCAGGTATCTGTCCACTCCCAGACATTGCCCGCCATGTCCTGCAGGCCATGCTCGTTCTGCCCATAGCCACCAAATGCCTTGAGCGTCCTGGGTAGACGCTCTCGGCTGGCACGCTGTGCATATTCAGCCAGCCAGCGACGTGCCGGATTGTCCGGATCATCGCTAACCGGCGCTTCCTCGACATAGGCCGAGGCGGCAGCCAGCACCCACTCGCCATGCCGCGGCAGGCGGTAATGCTCGCCACTGCGCCGCGACAGCCAGGCCGCATAGGCCTGGGCGTCCTGCCAGCTAAGCCCTACCGCCGGCAAGACTGGCGAGTCGGCGAGCGGGCGCTCTGCACTGGCGGGCGGGCACGCTGCCTCTGCCACACAGGCCGCATACTCAGCCTGACTGACCTGACGACGCATGATGGCAAAGCCCGCCAGATGCTCTTCGTACACCTGGCTGTTACCCGGCAGGTGATAACGCGCCAGGCCACCAGGCACCCGGACCAGCTCCGGCTCGCTGAAGGACTGGCCGCAACCGGCCAACAGCAGCACCCCCAGCGAAAACCAGCCCAGCGCCTGGCGACTCATCAGCGACTTACTCCTCAGCGGTGATCGGACCCGGCGCCTTGACCTGCTTCATCAAGTCGTCGTCCCACTCGCCTTCCACCATGACATGCCCCGCTGCACCGAGCTCCATGGCCTCGATCAGGTTATGGTTCACATACGCATACACACCCGGCTGACGGAAGGTGTACAGCGCCACGCCGGCCGAGCCACCGCGTACGAACCAGGTTTCCAGATTCTTCTGCGGCGGATTGTCGAACTTGCCGGTTTCCCAGACCCAGTCACCATGGCCGCCAATCAGGTGCGGACGCGTATCACGATTGGCCTGCGAGTGGATAAACAGCACCGACTCGCCGACCTTGGCGGTCAGCGCGTTCTTGCCGGTGAGCGCACCCACCCGACCATTGAACACCACGTGACTGGGAATCAGCCCGCGCATGGTGGCGCGGGTATCGCCATAGCTGTCGAGCAGGGTCTTGTAGTCCTTGTACTTGCCGTCCTTGTCCTTGGGGATATACAGGTCGAATTCCCCGATGGTGTAGGCACGGTCGTAATGCAGCGGCTTACCGGCGGCGTCCTTGAGGCCGTCACGCGGCAATACCATCAGCGTGCCACTCATCCCGGCCAGCACGTGCCAGGCCACCATGCCTTCCGGCGCGCAGTGGTAGACAAAGGTACCGGTACGGTCGGCCTTGAAACGCAACACGGCTTCCTGACCGGGTGCCACCAGGGTCAGACCGGCGCCGCCCAGAGCACCGGTAGCGGCATGCAGATCAATGTTGTGCGGCATGCTGTTGCTGGCCGGATTGACCAGGGTCAGCTCAACATAATCGCCCTCATGCACCACCATGGTCGGCCCTGGCATCGAGCCATTGAAGGTCATGGCCTGCAAGGTGGTGCCCTGGTCATCGATGACCATTTTCTTTTCCTCGACCACCAGGCGGAACTGCACGACGCGAGGCTCCTGAGGAGCTACCTGCTGATGAGCATGCACCTGCGGCGGCGCCAGCAGATCGACCTTGACGCGTGACAGGCCGTCGGCCCCATCCGCCAGTACCTGGCCGGTAAACGCCAGCGCCACGGACAAGGCCAAGTATTTGATTGAATTCACAACGCACGCTCCTGCTGGATTGAAGTGCGCGTATTACGCGACAAAAGCGCACAGTCCATCCTTGCGCCCGGACAAGAACAGGCCAACTAATCGAGCAGAGAGGCAATTTGTCGCATCAGTCAGGGAAACTCCCGGACAAGGCTCTGGCTCGGGGACTAGAATGACCACCTGCATGCACACTGGAATCCCCGATGGCCAGCTCAACCCGCCGCGGCCTTGCCCTTGGCATCACCGCCTACATCATCTGGGGCCTGTTCCCGCTGTACTTCAAGACCCTGCAGGCCATCCCCGCACTGGAAATCATTGTCCACCGGGTGCTCTGGTCCGCCCTGGGTGGCGCCCTGCTCCTGCTGCTGTGGAAACACCCCGGCTGGCTGCGCCAGCTACGCGCACAACCCAGGTTGTGGTGGGTACTGGCGGCCAGCAGCCTGCTGATTGCCTGCAACTGGCTGATCTATGTCTGGGCGGTGAACAACGAGCGCATGCTCGAAGCCAGCCTGGGCTACTACATCAACCCGCTGGTCAACGTGCTACTGGGTATGTTGCTGCTCGGCGAACGGCTACGCCGCCTGCAATGGCTGGCCGTGGCGCTGGCGGCACTGGGCGTGCTGCAGCAGCTCTGGCAACTGGGTAGCCTGCCCTGGGTCTCCCTGCTACTGGCCTTGAGCTTTGCCTTCTACGGCCTGATCCGCAAGCAGGCCCCGGTCGCCGCGCTACCCGGCCTGGTCGTGGAAACCTGGCTGCTGCTGCCGCTGGCACTGGCCTGGCTGTATCTGCACCCTGCGGCGCAAAGTAGCCAACCGGCATTCTGGAGCGACAGCCAGGCCCTGTGGCTGGCTGCAGCCGGCCCGATCACCCTGGTACCCCTGCTGTGCTTCAACGCTGCAGCACGCCACCTGCCCTACGCCACACTGGGTTTCCTGCAGTACCTGGCACCCACCCTGGTGCTGCTGCTGGCCGTACTGGTCTACGGGGAAGCGCTCGACCGCAGCCGCCTGCTGGCCTTTGCCTGCATCTGGGCCGGCCTGCTGCTGTACAGCCTGGACCTGTGGCGTCAACTCAAGCGCCAGGGCCTGCAGGCGCGCAGCAGCGGCTAAAAAACCAGCAATGCCGGCCAGGCCAGGGGGCATCGGGGCTGGAGGGATTCATCCCGCGGTTATCCACAGAACGATCCCCATGTTTTGTCGATAACCCGGAAAATCTGCTCGTTTTTCAGCCAGTTGCGTACAACCCCCGAGCATCGCGGGCTGGCCGGCGAACTCCCCAGCTTATCCACAAGCTCATCCACCCCGCCTGGGGATAGTCAGTCCGCCTGCAGGTTCAGCTCAACCATCAGTTCATCGGCCAAGGTTTCCAACTGCGCCTGCAACTGCTCCAGGGTCAGCCCCTGCGGCACCGCCAGGCGTGCCACGGCGTGGAACAGCAAATCGCTGCTCATCGGTGCCGGCAACACCTCGGTCTGCAGATCTTCGACGTTGATGGCATGGCGGCTCAGCAGACGGGTAATGTCACGAACAATACCCGGGCGGTCATTGCCCAGCAGATCAAGACTGATATGCCGCACCGCCTGTGCAGGCGCTACACCACTGCTCGCCAGCTGTACACGGATACCCGCGCCGGCCAGCGCCTGCAAGGCCTCGACCAGCGCCGCCTGCTGCGTCGCCGGCACGGCCACACTGAGAATCCCGGCAAACTGCCCGGCCATGCGCGCCATACGGCTTTCCAGCCAGTTGCCACCCTGCTCGGCGATACAGCTGGCCAACTTTTCCACCAGGCCGGGCTGGTCGGCGGCAATCACGGTCAACACCAGATGTTCCATGGACTACTCCTTGCAAACAGCGGCCGGCAAGGCCAGCCAGTAGGTAAAGAACTGCTCGTCGCGAACAAACCCCAGTCGCTCGTACAAGGCTTGTGCGGCCAGGTTGTCGCGCGCGGTTTCCAGCTGCAGGCCACAGGCCCCGCTGGCCAGGCCCAACGCCTGGGCCGCCTGCAGCAACGCCTGGGCTACACCCTGGCGGCGCGCCGGCGGCGCGACGAACAGGTCATTGAGCAACCAGGCCGGGCGCATGGCCAGCGAGGAAAACAGCGGATAGAGCTGCACGAAACCCAATGCCTGGCCCTGCTCATCACGCGCCAGGAGGATATGCGAGTCGCCCCGCTGCAGGCGCTGCTCGAGGAACGCGCGAATCTCTGCGTCCGCGCGAGGCACCTGGTAGAACTGCAGGTAGGCGGCGAACAGCGGGCGCAGCATGGGCTCATCGGCCAGTCGGGCCTGGGTAACCTGCATGGCGATATCCTTGGCGGCAGAGTGATGGATGGGCCCGAGTATAGGCCCGGGCAAAGGCCTGCCGACAGTCAATTGCCCGGCCACGCCCCCTGATTTTTCCCGCGTCATCCTGTAGTATCCGCCGACCCGTACTACATGGCCGCAAGCAGGCCAGGTTCCAAGCCGTTTGCAATCAAGTGAGGCAAGCAATGACTGAGCGCGTTCAAGTCGGTGGCCTGCAGGTCGCCAAAGCCCTTTACGACTTCGTCACCAACGAAGCCATTCCCGGCACCGGCGTCGCCGCCGAAGCCTTCTGGGCGGGTGCCGCCAGCGTCATCCACGACCTGGCGCCGAAGAACCGCGCGCTGCTGGCCAAGCGCGACGACATCCAGGCAAAAATCGATGCCTGGCACCAGGCACGCAAGGGCCAGGCGCATGACGCCGTAGCCTACAAGGCGTTCCTCCAGGAAATCGGCTACCTGCTGCCCGAACCGGCAGACTTCAAGGTCACCACCGAGAACGTCGACGCCGAGATCGCCACCATGGCCGGCCCGCAGCTGGTGGTGCCGATCATGAACGCACGCTTCGCCCTGAACGCCGCCAACGCCCGCTGGGGTTCGCTGTATGACGCGCTGTACGGCACCGACGCGATCAGCGAAGAAAACGGCGCCGAGAAGGGCCAGGGTTACAACAAGGTACGCGGCGACAAGGTCATCGCCTTTGCCCGCGCCTTCCTGAACGAAGCCGCTCCGCTGGCTGCCGGCTCCCACGTTGACGCCACTGCCTACCGTGTTGAAGGCGGCAAACTGGTCGTTGCCCTGAAGGATGGCAGCACCACCGGCCTGGCCCAGGCGGAGAAGTTCGTCGGCTACGTTGGTGAAGCTGCCGCACCCAAGGGCGTGCTGCTGAAGAACAACGGCCTGCACTTCGAGATCCAGATCGACGCCAGCAGCCCGATCGGCCAGACCGACGCCGCCGGGGTCAAGGACGTGCTCATGGAAGCCGCCCTGACCACCATCATGGACTGCGAAGACTCGGTTGCCGCGGTGGATGCCGATGACAAGGTCATCGCCTACAAGAACTGGCTGGGCCTGATGAAGGGCGATCTGGCCGAGGCGGTTGCCAAGGGTGGCAAGACCTTCACCCGCACCATGAACCCGGACCGCAGCTACACCGCCGCCGATGGCAGCGAGCTGAGCCTGCACGGCCGTTCGATGCTGTTCATCCGCAACGTCGGTCACCTGATGACCAACGACGCGATCATCGACAAGGATGGTTTCGAAGTGCCGGAAGGCATCATGGACGGCCTGGTCACCAGCCTGATCGCCCTGCACAACCTGAAGGGCAACACCAGCCGTCGCAACACCCGTACCGGCTCGGTGTACATCGTCAAACCGAAGATGCACGGCCCGGAAGAAGTGGCCTTCGCCAACGAACTGTTCGACCGCATCGAGGACGTGCTGGGCATGGCCCGCAACACCCTCAAGGTCGGCATCATGGACGAGGAGCGCCGCACCACCGTCAACCTCAAGGCGTGCATCAAGGCCGCCAGCGAGCGCGTGGTGTTCATCAACACCGGCTTCCTCGACCGTACCGGTGACGAAATCCACACCTCCATGGAAGCCGGCGCGATGGTGCGCAAGGCCGCCATGAAGAGCGAGAAGTGGATCGCCGCCTACGAGAACTGGAACGTCGACCACGGTCTGAACTGTGGCCTGTCCGGCCGCGCGCAGATCGGCAAGGGCATGTGGGCCATGCCCGACCTGATGGCCGCCATGCTCGAGCAGAAGATCGGTCACCCGCTGGCCGGTGCCAACACCGCCTGGGTACCTTCGCCGACCGCCGCCGCACTGCACGTGCTGCACTACCACAAGGTCAACGTGTTCGAGCGTCAGCAGGAGCTGGCCAAGCGCACCTTCGCCTCGGTCGATGACATCCTGAGCATTCCGCTGGCCAAGGACACCAACTGGTCGGCCGAGGAAATCCAGAACGAGATCGACAACAACGTGCAGGGCATCCTCGGCTACGTGGTGCGCTGGATCGACCAGGGTGTCGGCTGCTCCAAGGTGCCGGACATCAACGACGTCGGCCTGATGGAAGACCGCGCCACCCTGCGTATCTCCAGCCAACTGCTGGCCAACTGGCTGCGTCACGGCATCATCAGCGAAGCGCAGGTGCTGGAAAGCATGAAGCGCATGGCCCTGGTAGTGGATCGCCAGAACGCCGGCGATGCCGCCTACAAGCCGATGGCGCCGGACTTCGACAACAACATCGCCTTCCAGGCTTCCCTGGAGCTGATCGTCGAGGGCACCAAGCAGCCCAACGGCTACACCGAGCCGGTACTGCACCGCCGTCGCCGCGAGTTCAAGGCCAAAAACGGCCTGTAAGCTCGCTCGCGCGTCCACCAAGAGCCGCCCTTCGGGGCGGCTCTTGCGTTTTCAATGCAGGGCCACGCCATGCCGACGATACAGTGCCTGAACCTGCCCCTCCGCGTAGAGTGCCTGCAACGCCTGACGCAGCGCCTGTAGCTGTTCGTCCGGCAGATGCGGATGGCAGGCCAGGTCTTCCATCAGCGTCAGAAACGGCAGCACCTCACGCAACGCCAAGCCACCCGCCCCCTGCTCCGCCACCGCACGGCTGGTGGCCCACAAGCGTGCACGCTGATGCCGGAGCATGCCGATGTTCAGTGCCTCATGATTCGAGTAATGCACCTGCAAGCCCATGCGCTGCAGGTACTCACCCGCCCCGGAACCCTGATGACTGAGAATCGACCAGGCCTTGGCCTGGGGCAGGCTGCCCAGCTGCAGAGCGTCATCGGCCCGTGCATAGAGTGCCAGGCGCGAAATCAGCAAGGGCCCTACCCACAGGAAGCGCGCTTCGCGCTCCTGCTGGCGCTCGACCAGCACCACGCAACTGCGCGCCTGCGGATCTTGCTGCACCTGGCGCAGAGCCCGCTGCAACGGCAAAAACTCCACGGTATAGGCCAACCCGGCGCGGGCAAACATGGCCTCGAGCAACTCGGGCACCAGGCCCCGGGCCACGCCCTGCGCATCACGCATCACCAGCGGCGGACGCTCCCAGGCATACAGGCGCAGCTCGGCCTGGGCACAGGGCACCAGCCAGCAGGCACCAAGCAGGCATAACGCGCGCCAGATCCGTTCAGTCCCAGGCATGCAAGGCCTCCGCATAGGGCAGCGTGCGCCCTGCTGGCTGCTCGTCAGCCAGCGCCG
Source organism: Pseudomonas fluvialis (assembly GCF_002234375.1). Taxonomy (GTDB): domain Bacteria; phylum Pseudomonadota; class Gammaproteobacteria; order Pseudomonadales; family Pseudomonadaceae; genus Aquipseudomonas; species Aquipseudomonas fluvialis. The sequence goes on along the minus strand of NZ_NMQV01000003.1, from coordinate 183,135 downwards.
GCCAGGGCGCACCCGGCTGACGCAACCAGTGCTGCGGGTCACTGCGGCTGTTCAGACGCGGCGCACAGGCATGCGCCTGGCTGCCGGACAGCCGGGCCAGATGCTCATCAAACGCTCCGGCCAGCGCCTGCAGAGCCTGTTGCGCAGATTGCCGGCCGTCCAGCGCCGGATACAGGTAACGCCACCACAGGCTGGCCATGCCACTGTAGTCCGGCACATTGGCGCCGGTCGGCGTCCAGCGACGTGCGGCTGCACTGCGATAGAACTCCACCAGCCCGCCAAGACGCGGGGCTGCTGCCTGCATGGCAGGCGAGTCGAGATCGGAACGGCGGATTGGCGTCAGCCCTACCAGGGTCTTGCGCAGGGACACACTGCGCGATACGACAAATTGCGCATACAACCAAGCGGCCTGTTGCCGGGCGGGTTCGCTGCCCTTGAGCAGCGTCCAGGCACCGACATCCTGATACCCCGACTTCATGCCCTCGCGCCAATAGGCCCCACGTGGCGAAGGGGCTACGCGCCAGCGTGGCAGCCCCTGTTCGTCCACCACCGGACTGCCTGGCCGGGTGTAATCGCCAGTAAAGGCGGTGTACCAGAAGATTTGCTGGGCAATCTGTCCCTGTGCCGCAACGCTACCCGCCTGGTTGAAGTTCATCTGGCGCGCTTCTGGCGGCGCAAAGCGCTGCAACCAGTCGATGTACTGGCGCAGCGCATAGACCGCTGCCGGACTATCCAGCGCACCGCCGCGCTGCATGCTCGCCCCGGCAGGCCGGCAGCCCTCGACACGCAGTCCCCAGTCATCCACCGGCACGCCGTTGGGCAGGCCGACGTCGGCGACCCCGGCCATGCCCAGCCAGGCATCCGACAGTCGCCAGCCCAGTGAGGGGTCGTAGGCGCCATAGTCCATGTGCCCGTAGACACGCCGCCCATCCAGCTCGCGTACCTGCTCACTGAAGAACTCGGCAATGTCCGCATAGGCCGACCAGTTCTGCGGCACGTCCAGCGCATAGCCATAGCGTTCCTGGAAGGCCTGGCGCAATTCCGCTCGTTCGAACCAGTCCTGCCGGTACCAATAAAGGTTGGCAAACTGCTGGTCAGGCAACTGGTAGAGCTTGCCATCCGGCGCCGTCACGAACGGCAGGCCGATGAAATCATCCAGTGCCAAGCTGGGCAGCGTGAACGCCGCACCCTGGCCCGCCATGAAGTCGGTCAGCGCCAATACCTGGCCATCGCGGAAGTGCTGGCCGAGCAAATCGCTGTCGCTGATGAAGGCATCGTATAGCGGCAAGCCGGTGCGCTGCTGGGCACGCAGCTTGTTGACCACGTCATCCTCGCCACTGATCTCGTGGATGACGCGAATACCCGTCAGCTCGCTGAACAGCGGTGCCAGGACAAAGGCTTCGTACTCGTGGGTGGCAATCCGCTCGGCAATCACGCGAATCTGCAGTCCCTGCAGGGGACGCGCTGCGGCGATGAACCACTCCAGCTCGGCCTGCTGCTCGGCACGGCTCAAGCTACTCGGCTGCAGCTCGTCCAAGGCACGCTGCAGGATCGCTGCAGGCGGCTCGGCAAACGCACTCGCCAGCACACAGAACCAACCACCCAGCAGCCAGGGCACGCGGTACATAACCTGTTCTCCATCGAGCCACGTCCTTCACAGCCTAGCCGGGCAACGACGAACCTGCCGCCGCGGTTTTTCCGCACTTCTTGATCACTGACAAGCCTGTCGATTGCCGCGCCCGCAACAGCTACCTATAGTGCAGGCACTTCTCATTTGGCTTAGCCCATGCCTGCCAACCACGCCCCTCGCCAACTGCTGACCTGCTACTTCGCCTGCCTGGCGTTGCTCCTGGCGGCATGGTTGCCGATGCCGGCGAACAGCAGCGGCACCACCTGGGTCGAGCTGTGTACGGCACAGGGCTATCAACGGGTTGCTCTGGACGGTACAGCACCGCTCAGCGACAGCCTGCCGTGCCTGTGGTGCAGCCTGCACTGCAGCCTGGCCAGCCTGCCGCACAGCAAGCTGGGACTGGGTCTGTCGCTGTTTATTGCGCAGCACCCACCCCGCCCGGCCATGAGCCGTGCGCCTGACCAGCAGGCCAGCCACTGGCCGGTACCGCTGTCGCGTGCCCCGCCCCACCTGTCCGCCTGACCCCTGCTGCACCCCGTTCGCCCGGCACAGCCTGCACCTGGCCTGCCGGAGCCCGCTTGCATGCCCGCCACGCCCTGTGCGTGTGCCAAAGGACAGGATTTTCCATGCGTTCGATTTCCCTCGCCGGCCTGCTGGCCGGCATGGCCTGCTGCGCCCAGGCCAGCCCCGCGACAGATACCGATGAACAGGCTCTGCACCTGGAGCAGATCAGCGTCACGGCCACCCGTGAAGCCCAGAAGACCAGCGAAATCCCCGCCAGCATCAGTCAGGTGGACGCCCTGGATATCCAGGAGCAGCGCCCGCGCCACCCCAGCGAAGTGCTCAACCGCATGCCCGGAGTACGCCTGAGCAACCTGTCCGGCGAAGGCCACTCCACGGCCATTCGCCAGCCGCTGACCACCGCACCGGTCTACCTGTTTCTCGAGGATGGCATCCCGACCCGCTCCACCGGCTTTTTCAACCATAACGCGCTGTACGAGATCAACGTGCCGCAGGCCGGCGGCATCGAAGTCAGCAAGGGGCCGGGCAGCGCCCTGTATGGCTCGGATGCGATCGGCGGGATCGTCAACGTGCTGACCCCGGAACCGCCGCCCGAAGCCGAGTTCGCCCTGACCAGTGAACTGGGCAGTTACGGCTGGCGGCGCCTGTTGCTGGATGCCGGCGACAGCAACGCACGCGACGGCCTGCGTGCCACCCTCAACCTGACACGCATGGACGGCTGGCAAGAGCACGCCGGTTATGACCGGCAAAGCGCCCTGCTGCGCTGGGATCACCAGCACAACGATGCCCTGCGGGTGAAAAGCGTCTTCAGCTACTCACAAATCGACCAGGCGCATGTCGGCACGCTCAACCAGGCGCAGTACCACGCCGACCCGCGCCACAACAACATCCCCTTCTCCACCCGCCAGGTAGAAGCCTGGCGTCTGTCCAGCGCCTTCGACTACCAGCTCGACGAGCAGACCCTGTTGTCGTTCACCCCCTATCTGCGCGACAACAGCATGGACATCATTCCCAGCTGGTCGGTGAGCTACGACCCCAGCCAGTACACCACTGCCAACCGCTCCTTTGGCTTCCTCAGCAAGTACCGGGTGGACTTCGAGCCCTGGCGAGCCCGGCTGATCGTCGGCCTGGACTACGACTACAGCCCCGGTTCGCGCGAAGAAGACTCCATCGCCCTGCTGCGCCGGAGCAACGCCTACGGCGCCATCGACTACCAGCTGGACCCGCAGCGTGCCCCCGTACGCATCTACGATTACGACGTCACCTTCCAGAGCCTGTCGCCCTACCTGCACGGCGAGCTGTCGCCCAGCGAGGCCCTGCGCCTCACCGCCGGCCTGCGTTTCGACCAGATGCAGTACGACTATGACAACCACTTCAACGGCGGCCAGGCCAGCGCCAGCCAGGGCGTGCCGGGAGCCTTCCCCGGCAATGGCTGGTATGGCCACGCGGCCAGCAGCACCGTGCGCTATCAGCACCTGAGCCCCAAGCTGGGCGCGACCTACGCCTTCAGCCCGCAGCTCAGCGCGTTCCTGGCCTACAGCAACGCCTTCCGCACCCCCTCGGAAAGCCAGGTGTTCCGTGGTTCGCGGGAAAGCTCGGCGAGCCGTGCGCAAGCCGCCGCCGAGGCGCTGCTCGACCTCAAGCCGATCATCGTCGACAACTACGAAGTCGGTCTGCGCGGCTACCTGGCTGAGCTGGACTACGAGCTGGCGCTGTACCACATGACCAAGCGCGACGACATCCTCAACTACCAGGACCCGGTAACCAACCAGCGACGGGCCACCAACGCCGGCAAGACCCTGCACCGCGGCGTCGAGCTGGGCCTGGGCCTGCCACTGGCCGATGCCTGGCGCTGGGAGGCCAGCCTGTCCTACGCCAAGCACAGCTATGCAGACTGGCAGCTGTCGAACAGCAGCGACTACACCGGCAACGAGATGGAGGCGGCGCCCCGCCTGATCGCCAACAACCGCCTGAGCTACCGCCCGGCGCTGCTCAACGGTGGCCGCCTGGAACTGGAGTGGCAGCGCCTGGGCAGCTACTGGCGCGACGCGCAGAACACCAGCCGCTATCCCGGGCACGACCTGCTGCACCTGCGCGGCAACTACCTGCTCAGCTCGCAGATGGAGGTCTATGCCGCCATCAACAACCTGCAGGACAAGCGCTACGCGGAAACCTCCGCGCTCAACAGCGGCGAACCCAGCTACAACGCCGGCCTGCCGCGCAACGTCACCCTGGGCCTGCAGCTCCGCTGGTAAAACCGACAAGGAGTTCGTCATGTTGAAAACGTTTTGTCGCTGGCTGGCCCCTGGCCTGCTCAGCGCGATCCCCCTGCTGGCCGCGGCCATGGGCAACCCGCAGCCCGGACTGGGTGTCGGCCTGGCCGCCGGCAGCGATGGTGCACTGTATGCCGCCCTGGTTCGCGACGGGCATCTGCAGATCCTGCGCAGCAACGACCTCGGCCAGCACTGGCAGGCACACAGCCAGGTCAACAGCCAGGCCGAAGCGATTGCCGATGACGCCGAGAACGCCCCGCAACTGTCCGTATCCGCGCAGGGCGCGCTGTATGTCAGCTGGTCGCGGCGGTTTGCCGAACGCTTTACCGGCGATATCCGCTTCGCCCGCGCCGAGAATGGCCGCGACTTCAGCACACCGCGCACCGTGCATCGCGACCAGCGCCTCACCGGGCACAGCTTCGTGCGCCAGCATCTGGACCGCAACGGACGCCTCTGGCTGGTGTGGATCGACGGCCGCGAGCGCCTCGACAACCCTGCCTACCAGGGCTCGGCGCTGTATGCCAGCCACTCGGATGATGGCGGCCGGCAGTTCGTCGCCGAGTACAAACTGGTCGACCACAGCTGCCAGTGCTGCCGCCTGGCGCTCACCGAGCGCGCCGATGGCAGCCTGCTGCTGTTCTGGCGCCAGCTGTTCGAGCAGGGCCAGCGTGACCACGCGCTACTGCCACTGGGCCGCGAGCGGCCAGGTGAGCTGCGCCGCGCCACCTTCGACGGCTGGCAAGTGGATGCCTGCCCGCACCACGGCCCGGCCCTGGCCGAAGACAGCCAGGGCCGGCTGCATGCGCTGTGGTTCAGTCCGCACGGCGAACAGGGGCCGCTGTTCTACGGCCAGCTGGCCGACGGCCAGGTGCTCGGCCAGCGCAGCCTCGGTGGCCCGCGCGCCGGACACGGTGCAGTGGCCAGCCTCGGCCAGCGCGTAGTCCTGCTGTGGAAAGAGTTTGACGGCCAGCGCACCCAGCTGCTCGCGGAAATTTCCGAGGATGGCGGCGAACACTTTCGCCGCGTACCCCTGGCCAGCAGCCAGGGCCCGTCCGACCACCCACGCCTGCTCCGGGTCGGCAACCAGCTGCTGCCGGTCTGGCACAGCACCGATCACGGCCTCAAGGGGTACCCATTGCCATGATGTCGCGTCTTTTTCATGCCGGCCTGCTGCTCGCTCTGTGCAGCCTGCCGCTGCTCGCCGCCCCACGCGTCGACACTCTGGATCGCCAGCAGGCGGCCGCTCTGGTCGAGGCGAGCCAGTATCGACAACCCACGCTGATCGCCCTGTGGTCGCTGGAGTGCGGCTACTGCAAGCAGAACCTCGCCCACTTCCGCCAAGCCCAGCAGGCCTACCCGCAGTTACGGCTGATCACCGTGGCCAGCGAGCCACGGCTTGCCGAGCATGCCGCACTGCTGGCCAGCCATGGCCTGGACGGGCAGCACTACGCCTATGCCGACGAGGCTCCCGAGGCCATGGCCTACGCCCTCGACCCACGCTGGCGCGGCGAATTGCCACGCACCCTGCTGTTCGACGGACACGGCGGACAACAGGCGCTCTCCGGCGTACTGGATATGCAGCGAATCACACAACTGCTGGAGCTTGCCGATTAGCCCAAGGTACCCGCACCACCACCTTGACTGCCCCATGAAGGGGCAGTCGCTTGCACTTTTGTAGCAAAAAAGCTCAAAAAAAAGGCATACCCAGGGGAGTTGAGCTATAGCAATAGGCACGATTCAGGCTACGATGGGCATGTCCATGGCAGGCGAGAAAGGTTAGGGAATGACCCTGAACGACCTTTTAGTCACCTGAAGGCCCGTCGCCCTTTTGCGAGCACTGCCATGCTGAAGAACCTCTCCCTGTCGCTGAAGCTGACCCTGCTACCGGCCATTGCCCTGCTCGGCCTGTTGCTCTTCGTGGTCTACACCGCACTGCAACTGTCGCATAACGATCAACGCCTGCTGGCTCTGGAAAGCACCAGCTACCCGACACTGGAGCGGGCTGACGCGGCGATCTTCCAGTTCTCGCGCCTTCCCGCACTGCTCAACAGTGCCGTGGCCGCGGGCGAACTGACCACACTGGACGAAGCGCGCAGCGTGCTCAAGGAAATCGCCAGTCTGCATGACAGCCTCAAGCCGCTGACCCTGGACGATGCGCAGCTCAGCAAGGGGCTGCAGGACTGGCAGGCCGCGGTAAAACGCTACGCCGACAATGCTCTGGCGGCCTCCGAGCAACTGATTGCCGGTAGCGCCAGCTTTGAAGACCTGCGCCCCAATCTGGACCGTATGTCCAGTGACCTGCAAGCAGCCCAACGGATTGCCGAACAGTTCCGCCAACAAGCTCTGGAGAACTTCCAACATACCCTGGCCCAGGCCCGCGAAGGCAATGCCAGCACAACCCGTACCGGGATCATACTGGCCGTGCTGTTGGTGCTGGTGGTTAGCACCGGCGCTCTGCTGGTAATCCGCGGCATCATGGCCAACGTACATGGGGTCATCACCTCGCTGCGCGCCATTGCCCAGGGCGATGGCGACCTGACTCGCCGAGTGACCGTCGAGGCACATGACGAAATCGGCGCCATGATCGAGCTGTTCAATGGTTTCCTCGACAAGCTGCAGGGCACCATCCGGCAGATCATCGACGCCGCGGCACCGCTCGGCAACGTTTCCAAGGAGCTCTACCAGCTGACCCAGGAAGCCCAGGGCAATTCACGCTCGCAGCAGGGCCATACCGAATCCATCGGGCGTGATATCCAGACCATGACCGGCAGCATCCAGGAAGTCGCGCAGCGCTCGCAACAGGCTTCCGAGCAGGCCGGCGCGGCCAGCCGCCAGGCCAGCAGCGCACGCGACAATATCGGCAGCCTGTCGAGCAGCATCAATGACCTGGGCAACAGTGTGATGGGCGCCGTACAGGCCATGGAGCAGCTGGAAGAGGAAACCCAGCAGGTCGGCTCGGTACTCACCGTAATCCGCAGCATCGCCGAACAGACCAACCTGCTGGCGCTCAACGCGGCCATCGAGGCGGCGCGTGCCGGCGAGCAGGGTCGTGGCTTCGCCGTGGTGGCTGACGAGGTACGCAACCTCGCGCAGAAAACTGCCGCATCGACGGCGGAAATCCAGCAAATCATCCAGCGCCTGCAGAACAGTGCCAACAACGTGCTCAACGTAATGACCAGCAATGGCGAGAAAGCCCGCCATAGCATCGAACGTTCGGCGCAAGCCACCGAGCTACTGGAAGCCATCGCCCAGGCCGTCAGTCAGATCAATGAACTGAATGCCGGGATTGCCCAGTTCACCCATGAGCAGATCGGCCTGTCCGCGTCGATCCAGCAAGACACCCAAGTGTTGCAGCAGGATGCCCAAGCAACCGCCCATGGCGCCGAAGCCACCGCACGCCTTGGTGAGCAGTTGGTCAACACCGGAGATCACCTGCGCGCGGCAACGGCGCAATTTCGCGTTTAACCTGAAACACAGGAGCATGACCCCCATGATGAAAATGAAACTGCTGCCGCTGGCGATCTGCCTGGCCAGCGCACCGGCATTCGCCCTGGAGCAGGGCGAGTATCGTCTCAACTACTTCGGCAGCGTCGGCATCACCCACCTCGGCGGCGAAGACCAGGGCCGCAGCTATGGCGTGAGCGGACAAACCACCGATTCCTGGCGCGGCGACCAGCTGTCCAAGTTCGGTGCCCAGCTCACCTATGGCCTGACCGATACCCTTGGCGTGACCCTGCAGGCTACCGCCAAGCCGCTGCAGGATGAGTGGCAGGCCAACCTGGAGTGGGCCTACCTGTCCTGGCAGGCCAACGACCAGCTGATGGTGCGCGCCGGCCGCCTGCGCAGCCCGGTGTACATGTATTCGGAAAGCCTCGATGTCGGCTTCAGCTACCCCTGGCTGCGCCTGCCTGATGAAGTCTACAGCCAGGTCCAGCTGACCAACTACGAAGGGGCCGACGTCGTCTACACCCTGCCGCTGTCCTACGGCTCGGTGACCTTCCAGGTCGCCGCCGGCCAGGCCAAGAACCGCGATTACTTCGCCTATGACGACCTGTTCAGCATCGACTACGGCAAGCTGTTTGGCGGTAACGTCAGCCTGGCCACCAACGATTACGGGACCTTCCGGGTTGGCTATGTCGAGGCGGACATCTCCACCACCATCGATGGCGTGGTCAACGCCTTCGGCACCCCGACCTACCGGCAGCTGCTTGAGCTGAAGAAAGACAAGGGCAAGTTCACTTCGATCGGCTATCAGTACGACAACGGCACCTGGCTGACCGCCAACGAGTGGACCACCCGCGTCACCGAGAACGACAACAACGCCAGCATCGACTCGTTTTACCTGATGGGTGGCCGTCGCTTCGGCGACTTCCTGGCCCACGTCACCTATGCCCAGCTCGACGAGAACGAAGGCCGGCAGAACTCCTGGACCCTGGGTCTGAACTACAACATCGCCCCCACCGTGGTGCTGAAGACCGAGTACAAGCGCGTCGACACCAGCGGCGGCTACGATGGCGTGTTCGTGCGCGGCAAGCAGGAGCTATACGAGAACGAACTTTTCGAGCGCAGCGGCGGCCTGGCCGGCGTACCGGCCCGCAACTACGACGGCGACATCATCTCCGTCGGCGTCGACTTCGTATTCTGAGGAGCCAGTCCATGAAGCAGTCCGTTCGTCTCCTCAGCGCCGCCCTGGGCCTGGCCCTGGCCGGCCTGGCCCAGGCCGAAGTCGCGGTCATCGTCAACCCGGGCGCCGCCAAGGCACCCTCCCAGGCCGAAGTCGCCAACATCTTCCTGGGCAAGGACAAGTCCATGAAGGGTTATGACCAGGCTGGCTGGAATGCCACCAAGGAAGCCTTCTACACCAAGGTCACCAGCAAGAACGAAGCCCAGTTGAAGTCCTACTGGTCGGGCCTGGTGTTCACCGGCAAGGGCCAGCCGCTGCCCAGCGTCGGTGGTGATGCCGACGTCGTTGCCAAGGTCGCCGGCGAAGCCGATGCCATCGGTTACGTCGACGCCGCTGCGGTCAACGACTCGGTCAAGGTGCTGTTCACCCTGCCCTGAGCAGCGTCCTGGCGTGTCCCAAGGCCGATGCTTGCATCGGCCTTTTTCATGGGCGCTGTACCCGCAGCCCGCCCCGTGCTCGACCGACTAGACTTAGGTGTAATGGCCCGCCGGGCACGACGGATTGAGCATAGTGACAAACAGCAGCGGGAGATGCACTGCATGAGCAAGACGGATGCGTTTGCCGAAGCCGGCCGGCAGGCCGTGCTGCAGAATATCCAGGGCACCCTGGAGTTCCTGCAGAAATTCCCGCCCTTCAATCAGATGGATGTCGCCCACCTCGGCTACCTGGTAGAACACTGCCAGCTGCGCTTTTATGCCGCCGGGGACTCCATCATCAAGCCCAGCAACGGCACCGTGGAGCACTTCTACATCGTCAAGCAGGGCCGCGTGCATGGCGAACGCCCGCATACCGCCAAGCGCGGTACGGAGACCACCTTCGAGATCACCACCGGCGAATGTTTCCCGCTGGCCGCGCTGATTGGCGAACGTGCCACCCGCACCGAGCACCTGGCTGCCGAAGACACCTTCTGCCTGCTGCTGGGCAAACCGGCCTTCATCAAACTGTTCGCCAGCTCCAATCCCTTTCGCGACTTTGCCCTGCGCGGCGTCAGCAGCCTGCTCGACCAGGTCAACCAGCAGGTGCAGCTGCGCGCGGCGGAAAGTCTCGGCGCACAGTACTCGCTGGAAACCAGCCTCGCCGAGCTGGCCATGCGCCAGCCGCTGACCTGCAGCCCCGAGCAGCCGCTACAGGAGGCCGTGCGTCTGATGCACGAACAGCAAGTCGGCAGCATCGTCATCGTCGACGCCGTGCAACATCCGCTGGGCATCTTTACCTTGCGCGACCTGCGTAGCGCCATCGCACGCAGCGGCATCGACCTGCAGCAGCCAATCAGCCAGCTGATGACCGCCAACCCCTTCCACCTGCCACCGCAGGCCAGCGCCTTCGACGCGGCCATCGCGATGACCGAGCGACACATTGCCCACGTCTGCCTGGTACAGGACGGACAGTTGTGCGGCGTGGTCTCCGAACGCGATCTGTTCTCCCTGCAACGGGTCGATCTGGTGCACCTGGCACGCACCATCCGCCATGCCGGGCGCATCGAAACCCTCGCCGCACTGCGCAGCGACATCCGCCAACTGGTCGACCGCATGCTCGCCCATGGCGCCAGCTCGGCGCAGATCACCCACCTGATCACCCTGCTCAACGACCACACGGTCTGCCGGGTCATCGAGCTGTGCATCGAGGAACAGGGTGACCCCGGCCTGCCGTTCAGCTGGCTGGTGTTCGGCAGCGAGGGGCGCCGCGAACAGACCCTGCACACCGACCAGGACAACGGCATCCTCTTCGAAACGCCAGAAGGGGAAACGCCCGAAGCGATCCGCCAGCGCCTGCTGCCACTCGCCCAGCGCATCAACCAGGCCCTCGCGCAATGCGACTTCAGCTTGTGCAAGGGCAACATCATGGCCGGCAACCCCGAGCTGTGCCTGTCGCGTCAGGAGTGGAGCCAGCGTTTCGCACGCTTTGTCGATGCCGCCACCCCGGAAAACCTGCTGGCCTCCAGCATCTACTTTGACCTGCGCGTGGTCTGGGGGCCGGAAGAAGGCTGCCAGCAACTGCGCCATGAGCTACTCCAGCGGGTTGGCGACAACAGCCTGTTCCAGCGCATGCTGGCCGAGAACGCGCTGCGCCAGAAACCACCGCTCGGCGGCCTGTTCCGCGACTTCAGCGTGGCGCGCAAGGGGGCGGAAAAGGACACCCTGGATCTCAAGGTGCAGGGCCTCACCCCTTTCGTCGACGGTGCCCGCCTGCTCGCCCTGGCGCATGGCGTAGAGGCCATCAGCACCCTCGAGCGCCTGCGCCAGCTGACCCAGCGCGGCATCATCGAGGCGCAGGACGGCGCAGCCTATGAGGAGGCCTATCACTACATCCAGCTGATCCGCATGCAGCACCACCAGGCCCAGGCGCGTGCCGCTCAGGCGTACTCCAACCGCATCGACCCGGACGACCTCAACCATCTGGACAGGCGCATCCTGCGCGAATCCTTTCGCCAGGCACAACGCCTGCAAAGCAGCCTGGCCTTGCGCTACCAGCTATGAAACAGTTCTTCGACTGGCTCAGCGGGCGCCAGGGCGCCGACCTCGACGAGCAGCAGCGTGCCCGCCGCGACGCCCTGCCGCCAGCCCAGGCGGCTGATCGGCGGCCTCTGCGCGAGCAGCGTCTGGTGGTACTTGATCTGGAAACCACCGGGCTGAATACCCAGCGCGACCAGGTACTGTCGATCGGCGCGGTGGTCATCGAAGATGGCGCCATCGACCTCGGTTGCCAGTACGCCAGCACCCTGCAACAGGACCACAAGGTCAGCGAAAGCATCCTCATCCATGGCCTGGCACCCAGCACCATCGCCGCCGGCCTGCAGCCCTGCGAGGCGCTGCTGGACTTCATGGAGTTCCTCGGCGACAGCCCCGTACTGGGCTTCCATGCGCCCTTCGACCAGCGCATGCTGGCCCGCGCCCTCAAACAAAGCCTGGGCTACACGTTGCGCCATCACTTTATCGACTTGGCCGAGCTGGCGCCCATCCTCTGCCCGCAGGCACAAGTGGGGCGTGGCGGTCTGGACGACTGGATCAGCCATTTCGGCCTGCAGGTCCTGCAACGCCACAGTGCCAGCGCCGACGCGCTGGTCACCGCCGAACTGGCGCTGATCCTGTTCAGCAAGGCGCGCCAGCAAGGCTGGGACAACCTGCTGGAGCTGGAAACGCAGATCGCCAGCCGGCGCCGGCGCCAGCGCGCCTATTCGCTCTAGAAGGTATCCACGCAAGGCCGCTTCTTGCCGGTACGCACGGTCGGCTGACCGGCTGCCTGCAGACCACGGCGCAACCAGGCGCGGGTTTCCGCCGGGTCGATCACCGCATCGATCTCCAGGTAACTGGCCATGTTCAGTCCTTTGCCGTTTGCGTAGGCCTTGGCCACCAGCGTGTCGAACAGTGCCTGTTGTGCCGCGGCGTCTGGCTGAGCCGCCAGTTCCTTGGCAAAGCCCAGACGCACCGCGCCTTCCAGGCCCATGGCGCCGAATTCGCCGCTGGGCCAGGCGATGGTGAACAGCGGCGAGTGGAAGCTGCCTGCGGCCATGGCCTGCGCACCCAGGCCATAGCCCTTGCGCAGTACCACGCTGAAAAACGGCACGCTGAGGCTGGCGGCGGCGACGAACATGCGCGCGACATGGCGCACCGTACCCTGTTGCTCCGCCTGCGGTCCGACCATGAAGCCGGGCGTGTCACACAGGGACAGGATCGGCAGGTCATGGGCGTCACACAGCTGCATAAAGCGCGCGGCCTTGTCGCCGGCCACCGCGTCGATGGCCCCGCCCAGGTGCGCGGGGTTGTTGGCGATCAGGCCGAATGGCTGCCCTTCGATGCGGATCAGCGCGGTAATCAGCCCCGGGGCGAACTGGCGGCGCAGCTCCAGCAGCGAGTCGCGGTCGGCCAGCAGCTCGATCACCCGGCGGATGTCGTAGACGCGCAGGCGGTTTTCCGGGATCACCTGGCGCAGCTCGCGCTGGTCGGCGCACGCCCAGTCGGCCAGCGGCCCCTGAAAGTAGGACAAGTACTGCTTGGCTACAGCGACGGCTTCAGCCTCGTCGGCCACCTGCACATCGATCACCCCGTTGGGCCCCTGCACCGACACCGGCCCCACCTCCTCGGGCCTGAAACTGCCGAGGCCGCCGCCTTCGATCATCGCCGGACCGGCCATGCCGATACTGGCGTTATCCGTGGCGATGATCACGTCGCAACAGCCCAGCAATGCGGCATTACCGGCAAAGCAGCGCCCGGAAGCGATGCCCACCGTAGGCACCAACCCCGACAGGCGGGCCATGGCCACGAAGGTGTGGCAGTCCAGCCCGGCCACGCCGACGAAGTCGCTATCACCCGGGCGACCGCCGCCGCCCTCGGCAAACAGCACCAGCGGCAGGCGCCACTGTTCGGCCAGCTGCAGCATGCGGTCGGTCTTCTTGTGGTTGATCACGCCCTGGGTGCCGGCAAACACCGTGTAGTCGTAGGCCAGGGCCATGCAGCGCGCCCTGTGCGTGCCGAACTGGGCGGCGTTGATCGTGCCGATGCCAGCGACCAGACCGTCGGCCGGGCTGAGCTCCATGAGTTCCTCGGCCGAACGCCGGCGGCGTTGTGCGGCCAGGGCCAGGGCGCCGTATTCGCTGAAGCTGCCGTCATCCAGCAAATCGGCGAGGTTCTCGCGCGCCGTGCGCTGGCCGGTCTTGCGCCGCTTGGCCACGGCTTGCGGGCGGCGTTGGTCGGTGAGACGCGCGTGGCGCTCGAGCACCTCCGCCAGGTCGGCGCGGATATGCGCCAGGTCCAGGCTCTGCTCGCTGAGGCCTTGCTCGGCGGCCACCTCGGCCGGCTCAAGGAACAACAGCACCTGGCCTTCGGCCAGGGTATCGCCCGGCTGGGCGGCCAAGGCGCGGACGATGCCGCTGTGGTTGGCGCGCACCTCGAACTCCATCTTCATCGCTTCCAGCACGGCGACGATCTGGCCGACAGCCACCGCATCGCCCTCGGCCACTTCAAGGCACACCAGCACGCCGCTGCTCGACGTGTTCAGCGGCTGGCTACCAGGCGGCGCGTCGACCGCCCGCAGGCCGGCCGTGGCCGGTGCCTGGCTGGCGGCGAAATAGTGGTGGGCGTGCGCCTCGGGCTGGGCAGCGAGCAGCTCGTCCAGGCGGCTCTCGACAAAGCGGGTGCTGACCTGATTGCCCTGCACCTCGGGCAGACGCAGCAGGTTTTGCAGCAGATGCAGGTTGCTCGCCACACCATCCAGGCGGAACTCGCACAGCGCGCGGTAGGCGCGGCGCAGGGCGGCCGGGTAGTCGGGCGCAGTGGCGATCAGCTTGGCCAGCAGCGAGTCGTAGCTGGGGCTGACCGGGTAACCGGCGTAGCCGTAGCCGTCCACGCGCAGGCCGGGGCCGCTGGGCGGCTGGTAAGCGCTGAGGGTGCCGACAGCCGGGCGCGTGCTGCCGTCGGGGTGCAGGGTTTCCAGGTTGATGCGTAGCTGCACGGCACAACCCTGCACGGCCGGCGGCTGGCGCAGGCCCAGCTGGTCGAGGGAAGCGCCGGCCAGCAAGCGGATTTGCGCATGCAGCAGGTCGACGCCGGTGACCTGCTCGGTCACCGTATGCTCCACCTGTACCCGTGGGTTGGCTTCCATAAAGTAGAACGTGCCGGGCTGACGCTCATCGAGGAGAAATTCGAAGGTGCCAATACCGCGGTAGTTCACCGCGCCGGCCAGCTGCAGGGCGCAGTCGATGATCGCCTTACGCAGCTCGGCATCGAGGTCGGGGCTGGGGACGATTTCCAGCAGCTTCTGGTTGCGCCGTTGCAGGCTGCAGTCACGCTCCCACAGATGGCTGACCGTGCTGCCGTCGCCGAGCACCTGCACCTCGATATGCCGCGCCTGGCCTACCAATTGCTCGACATACAGGGCACCGTTGCCGAACGCCGCCTGCGCCTCCGACTGGCAGCGCGCATAGGCCGCGTCCAGCTCGGCCGGCTCGAAGACCGCACGCATGCCACGCCCGCCGCCGCCGGCCAGGGCCTTGAGCATCACCGCACCATGCTCGGCGAGAAAGGCCTGCGCCTCGCTGAGGGTCACCGCACGGTTGATTCCGCCAACCAGCGGCACGCCGCAGCGTTCGGCCAACGCGCGGGCGGCGGCCTTGTCGCCGAACAGTTCGAGCACCTCCGGCGGCGGACCGATAAAGGTCAGGCCGGCAGCCTGGCAGCGCCTGGCGAACTCGGCATTCTCGGCGAGAAAGCCGTAGCCGGGATGGATCGCCTCGCAACCCTGGGCACGGGCCACGTCGATCAGCTGCTGCATGTCCAGGTAGGCCGCTACGCCACGCCCGCGCAGCGGCACGGCGAGATCGGCCTGACGCGTATGCAGGCTGGCGCTGTCGTCTTCGGCGAATACCGCCACCGAGCGAATGCCCAAGTCGGCGCAGGCGCGGGCGATACGAATGGCGATCTCGCCGCGGTTGGCAATCAGCATGGCTTGAAAGGGCGCACTCACAGCAGGCTCTCCAGTTCGTTCTTCTTCACCTTGCCAGTGGCGGTCATCGGCAGCGCCGCGACCACGCGGATTTCCGGCACCTTGTAGCTGGCCATGGCCTCCCTGCACCACGCGGTCAGGGTCTCGGCATCTTCGCTGCGGCCGGGCTTGAGCACGACGAAGGCCACCGGCTGTTGGCCGCGCAGCGCGTCAGGGCGGCCGATCACCGCGCTGGCCAGCAGGGCCGGGTGCTGGCCAAGCAGGGCCTCCAGCTCGCTGGGGAACACGCTCATGCCGTTGACCTTGAGCATTTCCTTGCGCCGGCCGAGGTAGCGGATGAAACCCTGCGTGGTGATCTGGCCGAGGTCGCCGGTGTGCAGCCAGCCTTCCCTCAGCGCGGCGGCGGATTCTTCCGGGCGTTGCCAGTAGCCGTGCATCAGCGCCGGGCTGCGCAGGCACAGCTCGCCTTCGCTGCCCAACGGCAGCAGCTCGCCCGTGGTGAAGTCGCAGACCTTGAACTGGGTGCCGGGCACCGGCAGGCCGACGAAGGTCGGCGCGCTGGTGAGGTCGAAGTCGGCGTCCTGCAGGCCCCAGGTAAAGGTGTCGCAGGTGTGGGTTTCGGTCATGCCAAAGCTGAACTCGAACAGCGTGCAGCCGGTCAGTGCGCGCCAGCGCGCGCGGTAGTCGCGGGTCAGTTTCTTGATGAAGGAAATGCTCCCGGTGCGCTGCAGCGAGCGCAGGTCGTAGTCAGCCACCTGCGGGTGGTCGAGCACCTCGGCGGCGCTGTCGACCAGCAGACCACAGTGGCTGACCCGGTAGTGCTGCACGGCGGCCATGAAGGCCGTGGCATCCCAGCGTGCCAGCAACACCAGGCGGCAACCGGCGAATACCGGGAACAGCAGGCCGGCGTTTTCCCCGGCGATCCAGAATTCCGGGAGGAAATTCAGCAATACGCTATCGGCCTGCAAGTGCATGGCCGTCGGCACAAAGCTGGCGCAGGTGTAGAGCATGTCGCGATGGCTGTGCATGCAGCCCTTGGGCAGGCCGGTGGTGCCGCCGGTGTAGTTCAGCGCGGCGAGATCATCCAGCTGCACACGGTGCGTCGGTGCTGCTGCCGTGCAGGCGGCCAGCGCCGCGTAGAAGTCGAGAAAGTCATCGCCGCTGACTTTCGCTGCCAGCAGCAGATCGGGTACGGGAATGCTCGGCTGCTCCGGGCGCAGTTCGCTGAGGCTGGTGGCCAGCACATGGCGCAGCGCGCAGTCCTCGCGCACCGCACGCACCACCGGCAGCAGCTGATCGAAACAGAGAATGACCCGGGCGCCGCTGTCCTTGAGCTGATAACTCAGCTCCAGCGCCTTGCTCAGCGGACTGACCGGCGCATATACCGCGCCACACTTGAGCAGCCCGTAAAAGGCGATGTGCAGCTGCGGGCAGTTGGGCATGAACAGGGCGACGCGGTCACCCGGCTGCACGCCCAGCTCGACCAGTAGCGCCGCGCAGCGGTCGGAGAGGTGGTCCAGCTCGGCCCAGCTCAGGCTGTACCCGTAGAAGTCCAGGGCGATGGCCTCGGGCTGCTGGCGCGCCCAGGTGCGCAGGTAGTCGCAGAGCGGCTGCTCACCCAGCGGGTAATGCACCTGACGCGGCACCCCGGCCGGCCAGTGAGCCTGCTGGAGCTGGTCGAGTTGGGCAAGGTAGGTCTGTTCGTCCATGGCAAGGGCTCCGCCTGTTGTTGTTTGCCGCCATGCTAGGCAGCCAGGCGCCCTGGGAGAACTGATGCTTATGCATTGCTATCCATGCAGCTGATGCATGATTACCAAGGCATGCCTGGCTGATAGCGTGAGGTTTCCGTGAGCTGCGAGCCAGACCATGAAAACTGCGCATGAAAGCGGCCTGCTCGGCCGCCTCGACCTTAACCTGTTCCGCGTATTCGCGATGATCTATCAGCAGCGCAACCTGACGCGTGCCGCCCAGCTGCTGCACCTCAGCCAGTCGGCGGTAAGCCACGCCCTGGCCCGCCTGCGCGAGCAGCTCGGCGACCCGCTGTTCATTCGCGAAGGGCGTGGCGTACTGCCTACCCCGCTGGCCGAGCAGCTGGCCCCGGGCATTCTCGACGCCCTGGACAGCCTGCAAGACAGCCTGCGCACCCTGCAAAGCTTCGACCCAGCTCAGGCGCGCCGGCGCGTACGCCTGAACATGCCGGAACAGATGGAACCGCTGCTGCTGCCGCAGGCCATCGCCTGCCTCGCCGAGCAAGCCCCGTTGCTCCAGGTGCATAGCAGCAGCCTGCACTGGGCCGAGCTGCGCCGCGAACTGGAACTGGGACGGATCGACCTGGCCGTGGAAATCGCCCGCCCCACCGACACCGAGCTGCGCCAGTGCCAGTTGCTGCAGGAGCCGCTGTGTGTGATGGCCCCCGCCGGGTTTGCCGGCGAGCTGGATGCCGCGCGCTACCTGCAGGCCGAGCATGTCGCCGTCACCTCGCGGCGCCGCGGCCTCTGCGTGGAAGACCTGGCCCTCGCCCAGCAGGGCCTGCAACGCCAGGTGCGGCAACGCTGCCAGCACTACCTGTCAGCCGCCCTGCTGGTCCGCCAGCGCGGCTGGCTGCTCAGCCTGCCACGACGCTATGCCGAACTGCTCAACGCCGGACTGGGCAACCGCCTGCTGGACATGCCCATCGCCCTGCCCGCGGTAACCCTCAACCTGTACTGGGCACGTCGCCTGGACAACGATCCGGCGCATCGCTGGCTGCGCCAAACCCTGCTGGAGCTGGCGCAGCGCCAGGCCGTGGATGAATAACTTTCACCCTCTTCGGTAAAAGCACCCATTTGGTGCGCGGCGCAACATCTGGCAGACTGCGCCCCTTTGCCGGAAACCCTTCACGTGCCACGCCTGTTTGACATTCTCCAGGTCAGCAACCTGCGCCACGCCCTGCGTGCCAGCCTCGGCTGCGCTGCCAGCCTGGCCCTGTGCAGTCTGTTGGGTAGCTACTGGCTGGACAACCTGAGCCTGCTGCATCTGCTCGGCCCACTGGCTGCGTCGGCCCTGCTGCTGTTTGCCGTCCCCTCCGGCGCCCTGGCGCAGCCCTGGGCGCTGCTCGGCAGCTACCTGTGCAGCGCGCCGCTGGCACTGTTGCTGAACAGCCTGCAACTACCCAGCCTATGGCTGGCTGGGCTGGCACTGGGCATGAGCCTGCTGTTGATGAGCCTGCTGCGTTGCGTACACCCACCCGCCGGCGCGCTGGCGGTGGTGCTGGCCCTGGCCGAACCACCCATGGCCGGTCAGGGCCCAGGCGTGCTGCTAGCGCTGCTAGTGATGTTGGCCTGCCTGCTGGGCTGTGCATTGTGCTATCTCAACCTCAGCGGTTCGCCCTATCCGCTGCGCCGCACCAACGAGCCGCGCCACGCTACGCAGGACCCGCCACCGCAAGGCAGGGCGGGTATTTCCAGTGACGACCTGGAGCAGGTACTCGCCGAATTCGATGCCTTCGTGGACATCACCCCGGAGGAGCTGGCCCGCCTGCTGCAGGCTGGCGAGCAGCTGGCCTTGCGCCGCCGGGTCGGCGACCTGCAGGCCCGCCACATCATGTCCCGCGACCTGCGCTGGATCAGCCCGCAGGCCAGCCGCACGCAAGCCATGGCGATGTTGCGTCGGCATCGTATCCGCAGCCTGCCGGTGCTCGACGAACAGGCCCGGCTGGTCGGTGTGGTCAGCCTGGTCGACCTGCTCAGCCGGCCGCGTGGCGTGCGCCGACAGCTGGCCTGGGGACTGCGCCAGCCATTGCGTGTGGCCGAGCTGATGAGTACCCCGGTGCGCAGCGTGCAGGAGACGCAGTCAGTCAGCGCAATGATCGGCCTGCTGTCCAGCCAGGGACTGCACAGCCTGCCGGTGCTCGACGACCAGCAGCGCCTGGTCGGCATCGTCAGTCAGAGCGACCTGATCGGCGCCCTGCAGGAGCAACTGCTGCGCTGAAACGCCTCAGTGACGGCGCGCGATGATGTAGCGCGCCAGCTCGCGCAAGGCATCCGCCTCGCCGGAGAAGGCAGCCAGCGCCTGCAGCGCCTCGTCGCACAGGCTCGCCGCATAGGCCTTGGCGCCGGCCAGACCAAGCAGCGCCGGGTAGGTCGGCTTGTCATGGGCCTGGTCCTTGCCCTGGGTCTTGCCCAGGGTGGCGGTGTCGCTTTCCACGTCGAGGATGTCGTCCTGCACCTGGAAAGCCAGGCCGATCGCCGCGGCATAGCGCTGCAAGGCCTGCAGCTGCTCCGCCCCGGCCTGGCCGCTGGCTAGCGCCCCCAGGCACACACTGGCCTCGATCAGCGCCCCGGTCTTGTGCCGGTGCATCAGCTCCAGTCCGGCCTGATCGAGCTGCACGCCCACCGCACCGAGGTCGATGGCCTGGCCGCCGACCATGCCGGCCGGGCCGGCAGCACGCGCCAGCTCGGCGACCATCTGCAAGCGCAGTTCAGCCGGCTGCGGGTTGTGCGCGGCATCGGCGAGCACGGCAAAGGCCAGGCTCTGCAAGCCGTCACCGGCGAGAATCGCCGCGGCCTCGTCAAACGCCCGGTGGGTAGTCGGCTGGCCACGTCGCAAGTCGTCATCGTCCATCGCCGGCAGGTCATCGTGCACCAGCGAATAGGCATGGATCAGCTCCACCGCGCAGGCGCCGGCATCAGCCTGTGCGGCCTGCCCGCCCAGCGCCTCGCAGGCGGCATACACCAACAGCGGACGGACACGCTTGCCACCATTGACCACGCTGTAGCGCATGGCGGCATACAGGCGCTCCAACTCACCGAGAGGCGCCTGCAGCAACGCCTGCAGGGCCGCATCGACACGCGCCTGGCAGCGCGCCTGATACTGCTGCAAGGCCTCGCTCATGGCTCGACCTCGAAGGGGCTGAGCTGCACCTCGCCATCGCGCTCGAGCAGTTGCTGAACCTTCTGCTCCGCCTGATTCAGCGCATCCTGGCAGTCACGGGTCAGCCGCACCCCCTGTTCGAAGGCCGTCAGCGACTCTTCCAGCGGCAACTCGCCACTTTCCAGGCGCTCGACCAGCGTTTGCAGTTCGGCAAGCGCCGTTTCGAAATCCAGCGGGGCTTTTTTACGGGCCATGGGGCAATACTCGGCAGGGCGAAAACCGGCGCGACACTAGCAGAGGCCGGCATGCCGGGCAAACCGCCGCGGTCAATCGACGGTGAAATAGTAGCCCGTCATCAGGCTGCCGATCAGCAGGACCAGAGCCCGCAGCAGGCGTGGCGACAGGCGCTCGCCAAGGCGCCCGCCCAGGTATCCTCCCAGCGTGGCGCCGCCCAGCAGCAGCAGGAAGGGATACAGGCTGACCCGCCCGGCGAACAGGAACGTCAGGCTGGCAACGCTATAGATCACCGCCGACAGCAGATTCTTCAGGGCATTGGCACGCGCCAGCGGGTGGCCCTCGATGCTCAACGCGGCCAATTGCAGGATCCCCATGCCGGCGCCGAAGTAGCCGCCATACAGGGACACCAGCAGATGACCGGTCAATGATCCTGGGCCATGCGCCGGCACGTCGCTAGCGCCGGCACGCCAGCGACTCAGCCAGGGACTGGCAGCAAACAGCAGGGTAGCCAGCAACAGCAACCAGGGGATCAGCCCGGCGAACAGTTCATCCCCACCAGCCAGCAGCAGCAAGCCACCGCCCAAACCGCCGAGCAGGGCCGCCAGCAGCAGAGGCCAGAGATAGTCGCGCAGTTCGGCCAGCCGCGCGCGTGCCGCCCAGGCACCGGCCATACTCGCCGGCCACAGGGCCACGGCATTGGTGGCATTGGCGGTGATCGGCGGCAAGCCGATGGCCAACAGCGCCGGGAAGGAAAAGAAAGTACCACCACCGGCCAGGGCGTTCATCGCACCGGCCAGCAGGCCGGCGCCCAGCAACAGGGCAATCTCGAACACGCGCTACGACCCCTGCACCCCAACCAGGCATCCCTGAGCCTGGCACTGCGCCGCTGGCAGCGGTCGCGCGTAATAGAAGCCCTGTAGCTGGTTACAGCCATTGAGGCGCAGGAAGGCCGCCTGACGTTCGTTTTCCACGCCTTCGGCGACGACCTGCAGGCCCAACTGGTGAGCCATGGTCAGCATGCCACGCACCAGCGCCACCGATTGCGTACAGTCGGGCAGGCCACTGACGAACTGACGATCGATCTTGATGCCATCGAAGGGGAAGCGACGCAGGTAGCTGAGCGAGGCATAACCGGTACCGAAATCATCGAGAAACAGCGGCAGCCCCGCTGCACGCAGACGCTGCAGGCAACTGAGCACACTGGCATCGGCATCCAGCAGGGCGCTTTCGGTGACTTCCAGCTCCAGCCAGTCGCTCTCTGCGCCTTCCTCGGCAAGGATCTGCAGCAGGCTGCCGGCCAGATCGCCCTGGCGAAAGTCCAGCGGCGACAGGTTGACCGCCACGCGCAGGCTAGCGCCCTGCTCGGCCCAGAGGCGCGCCTGTCGGCAGGCCTGACGGAACACCCAGCGTGTCGCCTCGATGATCAGGCCGCTTTCTTCGAGCACCGGGATGAACTGGTTGGGTGGCACCAGACCGCGACCGGGCGACTGCCAGCGCAGCAACGCTTCCATGGCTTTGACCCGCCCCTGGCCATCGACCTTGGCCTGATAGTGCAGCACCAGTTCATCATGCTGCAGGGCCTGGCGCAGCTCTTCTTCGAGCTGCTGGCGATCCTCGACGGCCTCGGCCAGCTGCGGCGTGAAACAGGCCACCCGGTTGCGACCGGCATCCTTGGCCGCGTACAGCGCCAGGTCGACCTGCTTGAGCAACTCACTGGCGCTACCCGGCTGACCGCTGGCCACCGCCAGGCCGATACTCGCGGATACCCGGCACTGGTACTGACGCACTCGGAACGGCTGCTCGAACAGCAGGCAGAGACGCTCGGCCAGTTGCATAGCCGGCTCCTCCGCGAAGCCTTCCAGGAGCAGGACAAACTCGTCGCCGCCAGAGCGGGCCAGCAAGGCACGCTCGGGTAGCAAAGTGCCCAGGCGCTCGGCAATTTCCACCAGCAGGCGGTCACCAATCTCGTGGCCCAGGCTGTCATTGATGCGTTTGAAATGGTCGATATCGAGAAACAGCAGACTCAGCGGACAACGCGCATCCAGCAACTGCTCCAGACGCTGCTGGACATAGTTGCGATTGGCCAGGCGGGTCAGCGGATCGAAATGCGCCAGAAAACGCAGGCGCTGCTCAGCCTGCAGACGCTCGCTGATATCGCGCAACAACACCAGGCGCAGCGACTGGCCATGCCGCTGGAAGGGCGTCAGGCTGATTTCCAGCGGCACCTGCTCGTCACCACGCCAGGCATTGAGCTGCACGGCACGACTGGGCGGCGCCTGCAGCAGGCGTTGACGGGCATTGCTCTGCACCAGGCGGTCTTCCGGGATCTGCCCGAGCAGCTCCTCGGCCGCACAGCCAAACAGCGCCGCCGCGGCGGGATTGGCCTGGATCACGCGCAGCTCGTCATCCACCACCAGCATGCCCACCGGCGCGGCATCAATCAGCTTGCGCAGCAGCTCCTCGCTTTCCTGCAAGGCGGCCTGACGCGCCTGCAGCTGCACCATCATCTGGTTGAAGGTTGCCGCCAGCTGGCCAATCTCGTCTGTCCCGTCGACATCCGCCGGCTGTTGCAACTGGCCACTGGCCAAGCGCCGTGCCGCATGCTCCAGGCGCGCCAGGCGGCGGGTTACCAGGCGGCTGTACAGGTAATTGAGCAATAGGCCCAGCAACAGCAAGAGCAACAGGGTCTGCCCGAGGTAGAGCCAGGCATTGCTCCGGGTATGCTGCAACACCGGGGCAAAGTCCAGGGAGACCAGCAGCACCTCGCCGCTTGGTGCGCCCTGTAGATCGACACGCCCCAGTGGATAGATGGCCAGGAAGCGCTGCTCGCCATGCGCCAGCCAGTCGCTGCGATTGTCCACCGCGTAACCGGCCAGCGTGACCTGATCCGGTATGCCCAGTTGGCCAGGGCGCAAACCCAGGCGGGTCGCCGCGATCACCTGCTGGCGGCCATCCAGGACCATGGCCCAGCGCACATCGGCCAGGCTGGCCAGATCGGCCAGATCGTTCTCCAGTTCGGCCTGGCGGCCCTGGCGCAGGTGATCGGCCAGGCTGCTCTGCAGCAGGATCAGACTCTGGTTGACGTGGTTGCGCCAGGTACGCTGCGCTTCATCCAGGCTACGCGGCAGCAGTGTGGTGACCAGCAATACGCTGAACAGCAAGGCTCCCAAGCCCAGCAACAGCGGCAGCGAACGACGCAGCGACAGGTGGGTCAGCATGGCGAGTCCTCGCGGCACTGGGGCAGTAGCGCGTCGGGATTACCTGGCTTGCGCAACAGGCCGATGCGCAGCAGGTAGTCGTGCAACTGCTGCAGGTTGTCTCGCAGCTGGCCCTGTTCGAGCCATTGCCTATTGAGTGCCGCATCGCCCAGCAACAGCCCTTCGCGGGTCAGCTGCAGGCCGGCAGCGTCCAGGCCGAGACGACGCTGCAGACGCTCCCCGCTGTTCTGCGGATTTTCCCGCCAGATGCGCAGGCTGTCATACCACAGCGCCTGCAAGGCCTTGCGCCGGGCCGGAGAGACCCGGTCGCGGCGCACTACCAGCACATCGATGATTTCATAAGGCAGCTCGCGGCTGTCGAAGATGCGCCGTGCGCCCAACGCCTGCAGGGCCGGCCCTTGCGAAGCAAAGCTGACCACCGCATCGATACGCCCGGCCGCCATGGCACTGACATGCTCATGCACCGGCAAGTCGACAATCCTGACCTGATCACGGCGCAGCTCGGCCAACTCCAGTACGCGGCTGAGAATGAACGCGCCCAACGCGGTGTTCTCCACTCCGATGCGCCGGTTACGTAAATCCGCCAGGTTGCGCAGCGGCGCACGGGCATACAGGGCATCGGCGCCCAGGGAGATATCCGTCACCAGCAGCAGTTCCAGGTCATGCCCTTCACTCTGCAGCTTGAAGGCTTCATCCAGGGTCAGCAGGCCGCCATCCAGCAGGCCATTGCGCACCCCGCGCAATACGCCGGTGGCGCTGGGGTATTCGACCAGGCGGATACGGCTGGACTCCAGCCAGTTGAGGTCATCGGCCAGGTAGAACGGTGCATAACCCAGCCAGCGATTGCTGCCCAGACGCAACTCGTCCTGCTCGCCCTGACAGGCCAGCAACGCAAGACAGCAGAGCAACAGCAGGCAGCGACGCATCCCGATACTCCCAAGGAGGTATAAAGCACCTTAGCTGAATGCTCAGCCCGGCGAAATACCCCGATGGTCTGCCAGGGTATGCTGAATCACCAGGCATAAAAAAACCGGCCTTGTGAGCCGGTTTTCGAGGGTGGTCCAGACTTATTTTTGGTAAGCCGCAACCGCCTTGGTAATTGCTGCACGGGCCTCGTCGGCGTTGCCCCAGCCTTCGACCTTGACCCACTTGCCCTTCTCCAGATCCTTGTAGTTCTCGAAGAAGTGCTTGATCTGCTCCAGCAGCAGGGCCGGCAGATCGGTGTATTCCTGCACGTGGGTGTACAGCTGGGTCAGCTTGTCATGGGGCACGGCGATCAGCTTGGCGTCGCCGCCTGCTTCGTCAGTCATGTTCAGGACACCCACCGGGCGGCAGCGGATCACCGAACCCGGCGCCACCGGATAGGGGGTGACGACCAGCACGTCGAGGGGGTCGCCATCGTCGGCCAGGGTATGCGGGATGAAACCGTAGTTGGCCGGGTAGAACATCGGCGTGGCCATGAAGCGGTCGACCATCAGGCAGTCGCTGTCATGGTCGATTTCGTACTTGATCGGCGCATGGTTGGCCGGGATCTCGATAGCCACGTAGATATCGTTGGGCAGGTCCTTGCCGGCCGGGATTTTGCTGTAGCTCATGGGGCGACTCCTGCGAGCGGGCCAAAAAAGTGCGGCGATTATAGGGGCAAGCCCCGCGCCCGGCTAGCGACTTATGGCTATATCGACGTAGCCGGCAGGCGCTGCAACGGGTCCTGCCGGTAGAACAGGCGCAGCTGCCGGTAGACCTGCGGATAAGCCTGCAGGAGCAGATCTGGCGCGCTGAAGAAGTACTCGCTGCACACGGCGAAGAACTCGCCTGGGCAACTCGCCGCGTAGGGATCGATCAGCGTATCTGCTGCCGGGTCGGCATCCAGTTGTGCATTGAGATCGTCGAACGCCGTTTGCAGGCTGTGGCTCCAGTCTTCCAGGCGCATGTCCGCATGCAGCGGCGGCAGACCGTTGACGTCGCCATTGAGCATGTCCAGCTTGTGCGCCAGCTCGTGGATGATCAGGTTGTAGCCGTGCCACTGGCCACTTTCCTGCACGCCAGGCCAGGCCAGGATCACCGGCCCCTGCAACCAGGCCTCGCCGCTGCGCGCATCGTCCCACTGGTGCTCGACACCCGTGCTGTCGCGGTAGCGCTGCGGGCTGAGGAAGTCGTCGGCATACAGGATGATTTCATGGAAGCCCTGGTACCAGTCCAGGTCATCCAGCGCCAGCAGCGGCAACTGGGCCTGGGCGGCCAGGCGCAGGCGCTGGTAATCGTCCAGCGGCAAATCGCCGACGCAGCTCAGGCGCTTGTCACGCAGAAACAGCAGGCTACGTTGGGCCAGGCAATGCAACTGGGCCTCGGTGAGGCCATGCAGCAAAGGCAGAGCGGCGACCACCTGCTGCCACAGCGCGGGATCGAGGGGATGGCGGGCCAGCCAGCGACGCTGGCGCCAGGCGCGAAACGACCACATGCGGGAACATCCGGACAATGTCGGCGCCCCATGCGCCAACCCGACGCACCTTAGAGACAGCGTCGGGCTGGAGCAAGCTCGGTAAGGTTGCCAGCCCCTCAGAAGGCCGCGTGGAAGATCGCCTCGATCTCCGCCTGGCTGGCCGGGCGTGGATTGGTCAGGCCGCAGGCATCCTTGAGGGCATTGGCGGCCAGGGTGGGGATGTCCTCGCGACGCGCGCCCAACTCGGCCAGGCCGGCGGGAATGCCGATATCCACCGACAGACGGCGGATAGCCGCCAGCGCACACTCCGCACCAGCCGCCTCGGACAACCCCTCCACCGATTCGCCCATCGCCTTGGCCACATCGCGCAGGCGTGCCGCGCTGACCTGGGCATTGAAGGCCTCGACATGCGGCAGCAACACCGCATTGCAAACCCCATGAGGCAGGTCGTAGAAACCGCCCAACTGGTGCGCCATGGCATGTACATAGCCGAGCGAGGCGTTGTTGAAGGCCATGCCGGCGAGGAACTGTGCGTAGGCCATCTGCTCACGGGCCTGCAGGTCATCACCCTGCGCCACGGCCTGGCGCAGGTGCCGGGCAATCAGCTCGATGGCTTTCAGCGCGCAAGCATCGGTGATCGGCGTGGCAGCGATCGATACGTAGGCCTCCACCGCATGCGTCAGTGCGTCCATGCCGGTGGCCGCCGTCAGCCCCTTGGGCATCGCGGCCATCAGCGCCGGGTCATTGACCGACAACAGCGGCGTAACGTTGCGATCGACGATGGCCATTTTCACGTGGCGGCTTTCGTCGGTGATGATGCAGAAACGGGTCATTTCGCTGGCCGTGCCGGCCGTGGTGTTGATCGCTACCAACGGCAACTGCGGCTTGCTGGAGCGGTCGACACCTTCATAGTCGGCAATCTCGCCGCCATTGGTGGCGCAGAGCGCGATGCCCTTGGCGCAATCGTGGGGCGAACCGCCGCCCAGCGAGATGATGAAGTCGCACTGGCTCTGGCGCAGCAGCGCCAGGCCCTTCTGCACATTGCCAATGGTCGGGTTGGGCTGCGCACCGTCGAAAATCACCGCGTCGATACGCTGCTCGGCCAGCAGGCCGGCAACCCGTTCCGCCACCCCGGCGCGGGCCAACCCGGCGTCGGTGACGATCAGCGCCTTGCGCAGGTTATAGCGGGCAATGGCCTGCATGGCTTCGCCGAGACTGCCCAGGCCCATCATGTTTACCGCGGGGATGAAAAATGTGCTGCTCATCAGAATTTCCTTATTGAGGCGTTGTGCCTATGCACAGGGTTAGAAACGCAGCCTCGGTAAAAAGTTGTCGAGGCTGCTTGCCACAGATCAACGCTGGCTCAGAAAAAGCCCAGCGGACGAGTGTCGTAGCTGACCAGCAGGTTTTTGGTCTGCTGGTAGTGATCGAGCATCATCTTGTGGGTTTCGCGGCCCACCCCGGACTTCTTGTAACCGCCGAAAGCGGCATGCGCTGGGTACAGGTGGTAGCAGTTGGTCCACACCCGCCCGGCCTGGATGGCCCGTCCCATGCGGTAGGCACGGTTGATGTCGCGCGTCCACAGCCCGGCGCCCAGGCCAAACTCACTGTCATTGGCAATCGCCAGGGCCTCGGCCTCGTCGCGGAAGGTGGTCACCGCCACCACCGGGCCGAAGATTTCCTCCTGGAACACACGCATGCCGTTGTGCCCCTTGAGCAAGGTCGGCTGGATGTAGAAGCCCCCCTGCAGCGCTTCCGCCTGTTCGGCCGCCGCACCACCGGTGAGCACCTCGGCGCCCTCGGCGCGGGCAATGTCGAAGTAGCCGAGGATCTTCTCGAACTGCTGGGCCGAGGCCTGGGCGCCGACCATGGTCGCGCTGTCCAGCGGATCACCCCGGCGGATGCGCGCGATCTTCTCCATCACCACAGCCATGAACTGTGGATAGATGGACTCTTCGATCAGCGCCCGCGACGGACAGGTGCACACTTCACCCTGGTTGAAGAAGGCCAGCACCAGCCCTTCGGCGGCCTTTTCGATGAACTCCGGTTCAGCCTGCATGATGTCGGCGAAGAAAATGTTCGGACTCTTGCCACCCAGTTCGACGGTGCTCGGAATAATGTTGTCCGCTGCACAGCGCAGGATGTGCGCGCCAACCGGGGTGGAGCCGGTAAAGGCGATCTTGGCGATACGCTTGCTGGTGGCCAGCGCCTCACCCGCTTCGCGGCCAAAGCCATGCACCACGTTGAGCACGCCGGGCGGCAGCAGATCGCCGATCACTTCCAGCAGCACGCTGATGCCCAGGGGGGTCTGCTCGGCCGGCTTGAGCACCACGCAGTTGCCGGCGGCCAGCGCCGGGGCGAGCTTCCAGGCGGCCATCAGCAGCGGGAAATTCCAGGGGATGATCTGTCCCACCACGCCCAGCGGCTCGTGGAAGTGGTAAGCCGCCGTGTGTTCGTCCAGTTCGGCCGCGCTGCCTTCCTGGGCGCGGATGCAGCCGGCGAAATAGCGGAAGTGATCGGCCGCCAGGGGAATATCGGCATTCAGGGTTTCGCGGATCGGCTTGCCGTTATCCCAGGTCTCGGTCACCGCCAACAGCTCCAGGTTGGCCTCGATGCGCTCGGCGATCTTCAACAGGATAAGGCTACGCGCCTGCACCGAGGTGCGCCCCCAGGCGGGGGCCGCGGCATGCGCCGCATCCAGCGCACGCTCGATATCGCTGGCATCGGAACGCGGAAACTCGGCAATTGCTGCGCCGGTAACCGGCGTGCTGTTGACGAAATACTGTTCCTGCAACGGCGGCACAAAGCGTCCGTTGATGAAATTGCCGTAGCGGGCCTTGTAGCTGACGATGGCACCGGGGGTGCCGGGATGGGCATAACGCATGAGGCTGCTCCTGGATCTTGTTGTTGGTTAGCGCCGGGCCGTCTGCACCCGCCAGTGGCAGGCGAGGACGCAGACGCACCCGTCCGATGCCCGGAGCAAGAGCCAGGCCAAGCGCTTAGAAGACCGGCCTAGAGCCTCTGCCGTCGGTGCCGAAGACGGCCCTGTGGCCGCCATGACACAGCTGTGCCATGACAGTGTCCCGGAAATGACACAGCTGCTGACCGTTCGGTCATTCGCGCATTGCCAGTTCGCTGACGATCGCCGATGCTGCCGCAGAACCCGCCGCGGAGCGCCCGACCATGTCCAGCCTGCAACCTGCCAGCGACCCGCTGATCGCCCGCTCCTGGCAGCGCTGCGCCGAGCAGCACCAGCTCGATCCCGGCCAGTGGCTGGCACCCTGCGTGCTGGAGCACGGCCGTATGCTGGAGCGCCGCGAATACCTGCAACCCCTGTTGCGCGTAGCCAGTGGTGAGATGCACAACCTGCAGCGCCAACTGGCCGGCGACGGCCATGCCTTGCTACTCACCGATGCCCAGGGGGTAATCCTCGAATGCCTGGCGGCCGCGGGCGACCGTCCGCTGTTCCAGCGCGCCGGCCTGTGGCTGGGCGCCGACTGGAGCGAAGCCGGCGAAGGCACCAACGGCATCGGCACCTGCCTGGTCGAGCGCCAGCCATTGACCATTCATCGCCAGGAGCACTTCCGCCAGTGCCACAGCAGCCTGAGCTGCTCGGCCGCCCCGCTGTTCGATGACCAGGGCGAACTGCTCGCCGTACTCGACCTGTCCTCGGTGCGCGAAGCTCCCAGCCGCCAACAGCAGTTCCACAGCATGGCGCTGGTCAACCTGTCGGCCAAAGTGATCGAAAGTGCCTACTTTCTGCGTTGCCATGAGCAGCATTGGCTGCTGCGTTTCCATCCCCAGGGCGAATGCCTGGGCCTGTTCAGCGAGGGCCTGCTGGCCTTCGACGAGCAGGGCCGGGTGCTGGCGGCCAATGCCGCCGCGGTCAACCTGCTGGGGCACAGCCAGCAGGCGTTGCGCGGCCAGTCACTGGAGCAGTTGTTTGCCTGCACGCTGGGCCAGCTGCTGGCCCAGGCACGCCGCCAGCCTCGCCTGGGCTGGCCGCTGTACCGCCACGATGGCCACGCCCTGTTTGCCCTGTTGCGCCAGCCGGCCCGCCAGGCAAACCCGGCAACACGCTGTGCACCGTTACCTGGCCAGGTGGTCGCACGGCGCGGGCCGTGCCTGCGCGACCCACGCCTGCAACGCGCCCTGAAGCAGGGCCTGCGCGCCTACGAACGTGACCTGCCACTGCTCTTGCAGGGCGAAACCGGTGTCGGCAAGGAAGTCTTCGCCAAGGCCCTGCACCAGATCAGCTCACGAGCCCAGCAGCCCTTTGTTGCCCTGAACTGCGCGGCGCTGCCGGAAAGCCTGATCGAGAGTGAGTTATTCGGTTACCAGGGCGGCAGCTTTACCGGAGCACGCAAGGAAGGCATGCGCGGCAAGCTGCTCCAGGCACAGGGCGGCACCCTGTTGCTCGACGAGATCGGCGATATGCCCCTGGCCCTGCAGACCCGCCTGCTACGGGTGCTGGAAGAACGTCAGGTAGAACCCTTGGGTGGGCACAGCCAGGCGCTGGATGTGCGAGTCATCAGCGCCAGCCATCACGACCTGGCGCAACGGGTGGCCAGCGGCCAGTTCCGCGCCGACCTGTACTACCGCCTGCATGGCCTGGCCCTGGCGCTGCCGGCCCTGCGCGAGCGCGAGGACCGCGCTGCGCTACTGGACAGCCTGCTGGCCGAGGAAGCCCAGGGCAGCCCGCCGCCGCTCAGCGAGGCCTGTCGCCGTACCTTGCTCGACTATTCCTGGCCGGGCAATGTGCGTCAGCTGCGCCATGTATTGCGCGGTCTGTTGGCCCTGCATGAAGGCGGCACGCTGCACTGGCAGGCCCTGCCGGCAGAACTGCGCCAGGCCAGCCCGCCCGCCGAACAGGCCAGCGCAGGGGCACTGCAACAGGCCGAGCGCCAGGCACTGCTCGACACCCTGCAGGCGCACGCCTGGAATGTCAGCGATTGCGCGCGGCAACTGGGCCTGAGTCGCAACACGCTGTACCGCAAGCTACAACGGCATGGCATTCGCCGACACTGACGCTCAGTCCTGGCTGATCGGCAGGATGAAGTTCTTGAACTCGTGGTCTTCGACGAAGCCCAGCGACTCATAGAGTTTGTGCGCCACGTCGTTGTTGATGCTCGAAGAAACCCGCATGCGGATCGCCTGGGTCTCCTTGGCCATCTTCTTCGCGGCCTGGATGAGATGGTCACCGACCAACTGGCGACGGGCCTCCTCGCAGACGTAGATGTCGTTGAGGATCCACACGCGCTTCAGCGACAGCGAGGAGTAGCTGGGATACAGCTGGCAAAAACCGAGGATGCGCTCCTCGTCATCCGGCATGGCCAGGTAGATCACCGACTCCTTGCGGCTGATACGGGTGGAAAGAAACTTGCGCGAAGACTCCGGGTAGGCCACCTGGCCAAAGAGTTCACGGTACTTGATGAACAGCGGAGTGAGCTGGTCGAGGTGTTCCAGGGTGGCTTGGACGATTCGCATGCTGGCTCTCGCAGTAGGGTCAAGGGACATCGCCACCTGAGCGCAGGCGACAACGTGCAGGGATGCTGCATTAACTCTAGTGGAAAGCGCAATCCAAACAAGCGTTTGCCCGCCTGCCCCGGACTGGGGCGGCTGCCGGGGGCTGTGCTACTCTCGCGGCCATCTGGCGCGCCCTGGCGCGGTACACCCTGGAGTTTCCATGCACATTCATATCCTCGGCATCTGCGGCACCTTCATGGGCTCGCTGGCAGTGCTGGCCAAGGAACTTGGTCACCGCGTCACCGGCTCCGATGCCAATGTCTACCCGCCCATGAGCACCCAGCTGGAAGCCCAGGGTATCGAGCTGATCCAGGGCTACGACCCGGCCCAGCTGGAGCCGGCGCCGGATCTGGTGGTGATCGGCAATGCCATGAGCCGCGGCAATCCGGCGGTGGAATATGTACTGAACAAGGGCCTGCCCTATGTCAGCGGCCCGCAATGGCTGGCCGACCATGTGCTGCAGGGCCGCTGGGTCATGGCCGTGGCCGGTACCCACGGCAAGACCAGCAGCTCCAGCATGCTCGCCTGGGTGCTGGAACAGGCCGGCATGAGTCCGGGCTTCCTGATCGGCGGGGTGCCGCAGAACTTCGGCATTTCCGCGCGCCTCGGCGGCACGCCGTTCTTCGTGGTGGAAGCCGACGAATACGACAGTGCCTTCTTCGACAAGCGCAGCAAATTCGTCCATTACCGCCCACGCACCGCCATTCTCAACAACCTGGAGTTCGACCACGCGGATATCTTCCCGGACCTGGCGGCCATCGAGCGGCAGTTCCATCACCTGGTGCGTACCGTACCGGGCGAAGGCCTGGTCATTCATCCGGCCAACGACACCGCCCTGCAACGTGTCATCGCCATGGGTTGCTGGACCCCCGTGCAGACCACCGGCGCAGCCGGACAGTGGCAGGCACGCCTGCTGGCCGCCGACGGCTCGCGCTTCGAAGTGCATTACGACGGCAAGCTGGCAGGCATCGTCGAGTGGAACCTGACCGGCCAGCACAACGTGGCCAACGCCCTGGCGGTGCTGGCCGCAGCGCGCCATGTCGGCGTAGCGCCCGCCCTGGGGATCAGCGCACTGGGTTCGTTCATCAATGCCAAACGGCGCATGGAGAAGGTCGCCGAAGTACAGGGTGTGACCCTCTACGACGACTTCGCCCACCATCCGACCGCCATCGCCACCACCCTGGACGGCCTGCGCCAGCGTATCGGCAGCGCCAAACTGATCGCCATTGTCGAGCCGCGCTCCAACTCCATGAAGCTGGGCGCGCACCGCGATGGGCTGCCGCAGTCCGTGGTACAGGCCGATTCGGTGTACTGGTACGCGCCGCCGAATCTCGGCTGGGATCTGGCTGGCACCGTGGCGACCTCGACCGTACCGACGCAGGTTTGTGATTCTCTGGAAGCGATCATTGCCGGGGTCAAGGCCGAAGCCACGCCCGGCACCCAGATCGTGGTAATGAGCAACGGCGGCTTTGGCGGCCTGCATGGCAAGCTGGCCAAGGCGCTGGAGGCCTGACGCGCATATCGGCTTACGGAGGCAGGCATGGATGACTTCAACCCCTATCGGACACCAGGCAGTCTTTCCACCACGGAAACGTTGCCCGGCTCTGCTGCCCAGGGCTGGGTCTATCGGCTAGTGAATCTGCTGTATGCCTTATTGATGGTGCTGGCCACCCTGATTCTGGTAACCAGCAACCGGCAAATCTTGACCGATA
The DNA here is from genome assembly GCF_002234375.1 of Pseudomonas fluvialis. Classification (GTDB taxonomy): domain Bacteria; phylum Pseudomonadota; class Gammaproteobacteria; order Pseudomonadales; family Pseudomonadaceae; genus Aquipseudomonas; species Aquipseudomonas fluvialis. The sequence goes on along the minus strand of NZ_NMQV01000003.1, from coordinate 149,604 downwards.
CGCGCGCGCCCCTGGCGCTGCTGATGTTCTATGCACCCGTGCTGTGCTACCTGCTGGTAGGCCGGGGCACTCCGCGGCTGGTGCGATTCGGCCTGAGCCTGCAGGCCCTGCTGGTGCTGTGGCTGATCTACCGATGCCTCGACCACCTGCTCATTGCCAGCCCGCAGTTGCGCATCGGCAGTTTCCTGCTCGCAGTCAACCTGCTGGCCCTGCTTGGCGGCCTGCGCCAAGCCAAGCTCAAACCTTTTGCCAAGGAGCACGCATGAACGGTCCCGAACGCATCACCCTGGCCATGACCGGCGCCTCTGGCGCGCAGTACGGCCTGCGCCTGCTCGACTGTCTGGTGCAGGAAGAGCGCGAGGTGCATTTCCTGATTTCCAAGGCCGCGCAACTGGTCATGGCCACCGAAACCGATGTGGCGCTGCCCAGCAAGCCGCAGGCCATGCAGCAGTTTCTCAGCGAATACACCGGCGCCGCCCCCGGACAGATTCGCGTCTACGCCAAGGAAGACTGGATGGCCCCGCCGGCTTCCGGCTCCAGCGCGCCGGCCGCCATGGTGGTGGTGCCCTGCTCCACCGGCACCCTCTCGGCGATCGCCAGTGGCGCCTGCAACAACCTGATCGAGCGGGCGGCCGATGTCGCCCTCAAGGAACGCCGGCCGCTGATCCTGGTGCCGCGCGAAGCGCCCTATTCGAGCATCCATCTGGAGAACATGCTCAAGCTGAGCAACCTCGGCGCCACCATACTGCCCGCCTCGCCGGGCTTCTATCACCAGCCGCAGACCCTCGACGACCTGGTGGATTTCGTCGTGGCGCGCATCCTCAACTGCCTGCAGATTCCCCAGGACCTGCTGCCGCGCTGGGGCGAGCACCACAACGGCAGCCATGACTGAGCGCACGCTGGCCGCCTGCCTGCTGCTGGCCTGCCTGCAGCTCGGCGGCTGTGCCAGCCTGCGCACCCTGGATGCCGCCCAGGCCGATGCACCGATCATCTACTCCGGCACCCGCCTGGACTGGTACAGCCTCAACGACGGTTGCTGCCCGCTGCAGCGCTTCGGTGCACTGCCACCCCGCTATGCGGCACTGGACCTGCCAGCCAGCCTGCTACTGGATACCCTGCTGCTGCCGCTGGCCATCGCCGCCGAACTGGGCGTGACCCTGAATATCCGCGGCGGGCGCTGATCCCGGTCAGGCGGCGTCACGGCTTTCTGCGCATAATGGCGGCCTGGCCCATGACGCGATGGAACGGTTGATGAGACAGCACGCCCCTTTCCACATCAGTTACTGGCTGATCGCCGTGATCGCCTTTCTGCTCCTGCAAAGCCTGCTGGACAACCAGCAGCCGGTCGCACGCATTCCCTACAGCGAGTTCGTCAGCCAACTCAAGGAAGGCCGCATCAGCGAACTGGCCATCAGCGAACGGCAGATCGAAGGCCGCCTCAAGGAACCCCTCAGCGGTGGCCAACTGCGCTTCACCACCTTGCGCGTGGAACCCCAGCTGGCCGCCCTGCTCGAACAGTACCCGGTGCGCTACAGCGGCAAGCTGGAAAGCACCCTGCTGCGCGATGTGCTGTCCTGGGTGGTGCCGGCCCTGCTGTTCTTCGCCATCTGGCTGTTCCTGCTCAAGCGCCTGGGCAGCATGGGCGGCAGTGGCATGCTGCAGATCGGCAAGAGTCGCGCGCGGGTCTATGTGGAAACCGACATCCGGGTGAGCTTTGCCGATGTCGCCGGTGTCGACGAGGCCAAGCAAGAACTGCAGGAAATCGTCAACTTCCTCAAGGACCCCCAGGGCTATGGCCGACTCGGTGGACGCATGCCCAAGGGCATCCTGCTGGTTGGCCCACCCGGCACCGGCAAGACCCTGCTGGCCAAGGCTGTGGCCGGCGAGGCCGGGGTGGCCTTCTTCTCCATCTCCGGCTCGGAGTTCGTCGAAATGTTCGTCGGTGTCGGCGCCGCACGGGTCCGCGACCTGTTCGAGCAGGCCCGCGCCCAGGCACCAGCGATCATCTTCATCGACGAGCTGGACGCCCTCGGCCGTGCCCGTGGCGTTGGCCCGCTGGGCGGCGGGCATGACGAGAAGGAGCAGACCCTCAACCAGTTGCTGGCCGAGCTCGACGGCTTCGACAGCCGCGGCGGCCTGGTGCTGCTCGCCGCAACCAACCGCCCGGAGATCCTCGACCCGGCGCTGTTGCGCGCCGGACGCTTCGACCGCCAGGTGCTGGTCGATCGCCCGGACCGTGCCGGGCGTGTGCAGATTCTCGCCGTGCACCTGCGCAAAGCGCAGCTGGCCGACGATGTCGACCCCCAGCAGATCGCCGCACTGACCCCCGGTTTCACCGGCGCCGACCTGGCCAACCTGGTCAACGAAGCGACCCTGCTGGCGACCCGCCGCCAGGCCGATGCGGTGGCGATGGATGATTTCACGGCGGCCATCGAGCGCATCGTCGCCGGCCTGGAGAAGCGCAATCGCCTGCTCAACCCCCGCGAGCGCGAAGTGGTCGCCTATCACGAAATGGGCCACGCCCTGGTGGCCATGGCCTTGCCGGGCAGCGACAAGGTACACAAGGTATCGATCATTCCGCGCGGCATGGGTGCGCTGGGCTACACCATCCAGCGGCCTACCGAAGACCGCTTCCTGATGACCCGTGACGAGCTGCAGGACAAGATGGCCGTACTGCTTGGCGGGCGCGCCGCGGAATGGCTGGTGTTTGGCCAGCTGTCCACCGGCGCCGCCGATGACCTGGCCAAGGTAACCGACATCGCACGGGCCATGGTGACCCGCTACGGGATGAGCGAACGCCTCGGACATATCGCCCTGGAACGCGAACCGCAGGCCTTCCTGGCGAACGACCTGGCGGGCTGGCAGGCGCGGCACGACTACTCGCCCAACACCGCTACGGCAATCGACGAAGAGATCCGCGCGCTGATCGACCATGCCTTTGCACGCAGCCTGCAACTGCTTGAAGCCCGCCGTGCCCTGCTGGAGCGCGCCGCCCGCCAGCTGCTGGCCACGGAAACCCTGGATGCCACGGCCTTGCAGCAACTCGTCACGGAGGCCGTATGAATATCAGTCAGGCCGCCCGGCGCAGCGGGCTTTCCGCCAAGATGCTGCGCCACTACGAACAGATCGGCCTGCTGCCGGCCGCCGGGCGCAGCGCCAACGGCTACCGGCAGTACGGCGAAGACGACCTGCGCCGGCTCAACTTCATCAAGCATGCCCGTGACATGGGCTTTTCCCTGGAGGAAGTCGGTCAGCTGCTCGGCCTGTGGCAGGACCAGCAGCGCAGCAGCGCCGAGGTCAAGGCCCTGGCCCTGCAACATATCGCCAATCTGGAGCAGCGCATCGCCGAACTGAGCAGCCTGCGCGACACCCTGCGCCAGTTGGCCGATAGCTGCCAGGGCGACCAGCGGGCCGACTGCCCGATCCTCAGGGGCCTGGAGCAGGGAGCCTGTTGCGCCTCCTGAGCGCCAGGCGCACCTCGTTCTGCAAGGCATAGGCCGGACGCTCCAGGCTGTCCGGGTCACTCAGGTAACGTGCGGCAAAGCCCTCCACGCCCAGTTCCAGGTACTGCTGCACATGCAGCAGCTCGTGCGCCCAGAGCGCCACGTCCTGCTCGGCCTCGTGGGCATGCTGGAAGATCACGACGTCGATCAGGGTGATGGCATTGATGTCCGGGTTCTGCAGCACACCATGGCTGAGGCTGGTCGGGTTGGGATCGCCGACCCGGTAGCGCACCTGCTCCAGCAGGGCGCGATCGAAATAGCCAGCCAGGGCTTCCCGCAGGGCGGCGGGGATCGGCTGGGTGCCCGCCGCCAGGGCGCGCTGCCGGGAAGCGATGATCCAGTCGCGCAAGCCTGGCACGGCCACTTCCTGCACACCGCGATGCAGCGGCGACTGCTCGTCCACACACAGACACAGCCCGACACAGACCAGCGCCTGACCAGCCGGGCAGCGCTGTGCCGCCGTCCAGGCGAAGCTCGGCAGGCTCAGGCAGCACAGCAGGCAAAACAGGCGCAGCAACATGGCAAGACTCGACAGCAGGAACCTGGCGACTGGGACAACGCCGCCGTTTAGCCGTTCAACGCGCCCAGGGCGGCGTCGGCTCCGGCGCTTCCTGGTCATCGGCCTGCAGGGCGGCCTGACGGCGCGCCTCGTCGGCCAGCGCCGCCTTGATCTCACGCAGTACGGCCTGCACATCGGCACTGTCCTGCGTTTCCTCGACCTTACCGGTCAGCGGGCTGTCGGGCGTCAGCTTGCCTTCTTCGAACAGCGCCCACATTTCCTCGGCATAACGGGTGTCGAGCAGCTCGGGGGCAAACTGGCCGAAATACTCGGCCATGTTGCGCACGTCACGCTGCAGCATGCTGAAGGCGTGATTGTTGGCCGCCGCGTCCACCGCCTGCGGCAGATCGATGATCACTGGCCCGTAAGGGTCGAGCAGCACGTTGAACTCGGAAAGGTCGCCATGTACCAGGCCGGCACAGAGCATCTTGACGATCTCGCCGATCATGAAGGCGTGGAACTCGCGGGCATCCTCGGGCAGCAGGTCGACATCGTTGAGGCGCGGCGCGGCATCACCGTAACCGTCATCGACCAGCTCCATGAGCAGCACGCCGTCCAGGTAGTCATAGGGCTTGGGCACCCGCACCCCGGCATTGGCCAGGCGGAACAGCGCGGCCACCTCGGCGTTCTGCCAGGCTTCCTCCTGCTCCTTGCGCCCGTACTTGCTGCCGCGCGCCATGGCCCGTGCATCACGCGAGTTACGCGTCTTGCGCCCTTCCTGATACTGCACGGCCTGGCGAAAACCGCGCTTGTTGGCCTCCTTGTAGACCTTGGCGCAGCGCAGCTCGTCGCCACAGCGCACCACGTACACCGAAGCTTCCTTACCGCTCATCAGCGGGCGAATCACTTCGTCGATCAGGCCGTCTTCCAGCAACGGCTGCAGGCGTTTCGGGGTCTTCATGGAGTTCGGCGCAGGGCTCGGCAACGGCACATGGCGCCTGTTATACGGCAATTGCCGACAGCGCGATAGCCGCACGGCTTGACCCAACGCGCCGCAGGCGCACACTGTAGCCCAGGCCTGGCCATGGAGACCCCCGGCATGACGCCCACCCTGCACTACCAACTGGCGCCCTGTGCGCTGGGCCAGCTGTTGCTGGCCGCTTCCCCGCGCGGCATTGCCTGGCTGGCACTGGGCGATCAGCCGCAAGCCCTGTGCGCTGAACTGCTGGCCGCCTATCCGGACGCCGCGCTATGCAGCGACGGCAGCCTGCACGACGCATTGACGGCCATACAGCAGTACCTGCAGGCCCCCAGACACCCCCCTGCCCTGCCCCTCGACCTAACCGGCACGCCCTACCAACAGCGCGTCTGGAGCGCCCTGCAGGAGATTCCCTGCGGCCGCACCGAAAGCTACAGCCAGTTGGCGGCCCGCCTGGGCAGCCACCCACGTGCGGTCGCCCGCGCCTGCGCCAGCAATCGGGTGGCCCTGCTGGTGCCCTGTCACCGCGTGCTGGCTGCCGATGGCGGCCTGGCCGGCTATCGCTGGGGCCTGGCCCGCAAGGCGGCATTACTCGCCAGCGAGGCCGACGGATGCACGATGGAATAGCCTGCCGGAGCGCACTACGCTTGCAGTATTTCCTTCTGAATGAGTCCTGTGGATGAGCGATCCGTCTGCCGACCGCATGCTTGAAGCGCTTTCACGACCACTGCTCAGGCTGGTCAAAGACTTGTGCGGCATGCAGGCCAGCTTCATCACCGTGATCGACTGGAATACCCAGCTGCAGCGGGTCATCCTGGTCGATGCCGACCCGGAGCTGCCTCTGTGCGAAGGTGCCGAGAGCGCCTGGAGCCAATCGTTGTGCCGGCACATGTTCAGCCAGGGGATACAGCACAGCGACTGCATGGAGCAATTGTTTCCTGACACCCCCGGGGTGGCCATGGGCATTCGCAGCTTCATCGTCTTGCCGGTGGTCCACGGCGAGAAAACCCTTGGCACACTGTGTGCGGCCAGCCAGCAACGGCGGCCGCTGGATGACGCCACCCGGCAACGCCTGCAACTGATCAGCGAAGCCATCTCCTTGCAGCTGCACCTGACCCTGGAGTTACAGCAACTGCGCCAGGAAGCCGCCAGTCGCCAGCAGCAGATCAGCGACCTCAAGGAACTGGCCGACACCGATCCGCTCACCGGATTGCTCAATCGTCGTGGTTTCGCGCGCTGCTGGCAGCAACTACAAAGCGAGCCAAGTGGCCGCCTGGCCGTGATGGTCATCGATATCGATCATTTCAAGCGAATCAATGACCAGCATGGCCATGAACGTGGCGACCAGGCGCTGCAGCTGCTGGCTGCAGCCCTGCGCACATTGTCACGACAGCAGGATTACCTGGCCCGATTAGGTGGTGACGAGTTCGTGTTAGCCGCCCGCGACAGCAACGCGACCGGCCTGGCCAGCCTGGCACAACGCCTGCAATGCTATCTGCAAGAACACTGTGCGCCAGGGAGCGCGCCCATCGAGCTGAGCATTGGCATAGCCGACAATACCCGACAGGCCACCGACGACCTGTTGCGCCTGGCCGACCAGGCGCTCTACCAGAGCAAGCAGCAGGGCCGTAATCGCATCCAGATCAGCCCAACGCCCGAGGCCTGAACAGGCCGCCTTGCCCTATACGCGACACCAACAAAAACGCCCCGGCAAGCCGGGGCGTTGAAGGTCATGCTGGTCTACTCAGTGGTCGATGGCGGCACCGGCACCACGCGGTACACGGATGTCTTCGACCAGGTGCTGGATACGCTCCGGCGGTGCCGAGGTCAGCTTGGCAACGATAACCGCAGCAGCGAAGTTGAACAGCATACCCAAGGTACCGATGCCTTCCGGCGAGATACCGAACCACCAGTCGGCTGCGGTGGCAGTCGGGTTGATGAACTTGAAGTAGACGATGTAGCTGAAGGTGAAGGCCAGGCCCACCACCATGCCGGCAATCGCCCCTTCCTTGTTCATCTTCTTCGAGAAGATCCCCATGACGATGGCCGGGAAGAACGACGCAGCCGCCAGACCGAAGGCAAAGGCCACCACCTGGGCAACGAAGCCCGGCGGGTAGATACCGAACAAACCGGCGACCACCACAGCCACGCCGGCCGCCAGACGCGCAGCCAGCAGTTCACCCTTCTCGCTGATGTTCGGACGCAGGGTGCTCTTCAGCAGGTCATGGGAGATCGACGTGGAAATCACCAGCAACAGACCCGCAGCGGTAGACAGGGCGGCAGCCAGACCACCGGCGGCGATCAGCGCGATTACCCAGCCCGGCAGATTGGCGATTTCCGGGTTAGCCAGAACCATGATGTCGTTGTCCACGTACAGCTCGGTCTCGGCCGGAGTCGCCGGGTTCTTCAGCAGGCGTTCGCCATTCTCGCCGCGCTCGCCGGTGAATTCCGGCTTGCCGGCAAAGGCAGCGCCCGGACCGTACTGGATGATGCCGTCGTTGTTCTTGTCCATCCAGCCGATCAGGCCGGCGTTTTCCCAGGTCTTGAACCAGCTCGGCAGTTCCTGGTAGCTGGCATTGGGTACGCTGGACAACAGGTTGGTGCGCGCAAAGGCCGCCAGGGCCGGCGCGGTAGTGTAGAGAATGGCAATGAACAGCAGCGCGTAACCCGCCGACTTGCGCGCGTCACGCACGGTCGGCGTGGTGAAGAAGCGCACGATCACGTGCGGCAGACCCGCAGTACCGACCATCAGCGCCATGGTGATGAAGAACATGTCGGTCATCGACTTGCTGCCATCGGTGTAGGCGGTAAAGCCCAGCTCGGCACCCAGCCCGTTGAGGCGTTCAACAACGCTCTGCCCGGTACCGCTAACCTCGCTGCCAAAGCCCAGCTGCGGAATCGGGTTGCCGGTGATCATCATCGACACATAGATAGCCGGCACCATGTAGGCAAAGATCATCACGCAGTACTGTGCCACCTGGGTATAGGTGATGCCCTTCATGCCACCGAGTACGGAGTAGAAGAACACGATCGCCATGCCGATCACCACGCCGGTCTCGATGCTCACTTCCAGGTAGCGCGAGAAGACGATACCGACGCCACGCATCTGCCCGGCGACGTAGGTGAAGGAGATGAAGATCACGCAGACCACGGCGACCAGCCGTGCGGCCTTGGAGTAATAGCGCTCACCAATGAAGTCCGGCACGGTGAACTTGCCGAACTTGCGCAGGTAGGGCGCCAGGCACATGGCCAGCAGCACATAACCGCCGGTCCAGCCCATCAGGTAGACCGAACCATCGTAACCGGCGAAAGCGATGATCCCGGCCATGGAAATGAAGGACGCCGCGGACATCCAGTCGGCACCGGTGGCCATGCCGTTGAGTACCGGGTGTACGCCTTTGCTGGCCACATAGTACTCGCTGGTGGAGCCGGCACGGGTCCACAAGGCAATGCCGATGTACAGCGCGAAGGTCGCACCGACAAACAGGTAAATCAGGGTTTGGGTAGCCATGCTCGTCGACTCACTCTTCGTGCAGATCGTATTTGCGATCGAGCTGATTCATCTTCCACACGTAGAAGAAGATCATCAGCACGAACACGTAGATGGAACCCTGCTGGGCAAACCAGAAGCCCAGGGGGAAGCCGAAGAACTGAATAGCGTTGAGCTGCTCGACGAACAGGATGCCGGCGCCGAACGACACCGCGAACCACACCGCCAGCAGCCCCAGCATGAGCCGTAGGTTTTCTTTCCAGTAGGCAGTTGCTGCCTGTTCTTTTGACAAGGACATGAGGGACCTCCGCGTGTTGTTTTTGTTATACAGAGCTCAAGTTAGCAGCCGCCGGCAATTCAACCAGTCAGACTTTCGTCGCAGGATTTCCCTGGCGGCCGCCCATCAAGCGACGCCCAGGCCCGCGCTAGAGGCCTGGCGCACGGTTCGCAACGGCATGCCCCTCCTTTGGTCGCAACCCGCCAGTGGCTGACCAGCCAGCAGGCCAGGCGGCGACCCTGCCGGCGCTCTTCGCGCAGGCCACTCATCGCCGATACCACAGCCAGTAACACAGCCCTGCCGGCAGGCAGGCCAGCTGCGCGTAGGCCAGCAGAAACTGCAGCAACGAACGCAAGGCCACGGGCTGGCTGTGCAGCGGCAGGCCCAGCAGGGCCTGCCAGAACTCGCCAGGCAGACGCTCCAGAAGCAGCGCCAGGGGCAGGCCACTGGCCTGCCAGAGCGCCACCACACGGAACTGCCCGGTCATCAGCAACGCCACCAGCAGCAGCCCTACGGCAATCAGGCCGAGCAGATAACAGCCGCCCAGACGCACCAGGCGCAACCACCACGCGGGAGACGCAGGCATGCTCACGCCCCCCTGCCCAGGCTGTACCAGTCCAGCCGGCGCGTCAGCAGCATGACCCCGGCCAGCAGGCCGAATACCAGCAGCGAGCCCATCAGCAGGGCGTAGTCCTCGGCATCCAGCAGGACATACAGCAAGCCATACAGCAGCCCCAGGGCCAGGGCAAAGGCACCGCCCCGCCAGGCACTGCGCAATACCGCGCTGAGATAGATGCCCAGCAGCAACACGCAGGCTGCCGCCGCCAGCAGGTAGGCCAGGGCAAACGGCACATGCTCGGCCAGCGACAGCAGCAGCAGGTAAAACAGCGCCAGGGCCAGCCCGACCAGGCCGTATTGCATAGGGTGTACCGCCAGGCGCTTGAGCACCTCGAAAAGAAAGAAACCGGCAAAGGTCAGGGCGATAAACAGCAGCGCGTATTTGATCGCCCGCTCGCTCTTCAGGTACTGATCGACCGGGTTGATGAAGCTCACCGCAAAGGGGTTGTCGCTGTCGCTCAGGCAATGCCGGTGCCCCAGGCAGGCCTGCAGGCGCTCCTCATAGTTGGTGGCAAAGAAACTGCTCTGCCAGTGTGCCGTGAAGCCCTCTGCCGTCACTTCACGACGCTGCGGGAGGAACTGGCCGACGAAGCTCGGATGCGGCCAGTCGGCTCGCATCTGCCACTGACTGTCCCGCCCCAGGGGGCTCAGGGCGAGCTGCCGGGTACCCTGCAGGGCCAGGTCGAAGGTAAACGCCAGCTGTTGCCCGGCGGTCGATGGCAATGGCAGATCGGCGTGCACACCGGACTCCAGCAACAGCTCCCCCGAACCCGGGGCAAACGCCAGGGTCTGTTCGTTCCAGCGCAGCTGCAGGCTGCTTTCAATGCCACGGATATCGCTGATTCCCACGCTCAGATAGGGCGTATCGAAGACATAGTCGGCCCAGTCGGCGCTAATCCCGTAGTTCGCCGGCACCTGGAAATGCCCGCTGAACTGGTTGCGGCTGTGGTACAGCAGGGCCTGGTAGATACCCCGGCTGCGTGGCTCACTACTCACCTCGCTGGTCACCTGCAGGCGTTCCGGAAGGAAATACAGGCGTCCCTGGCGGACATGGCTTTCCTCATAGCGCTGCCCGGTCTTGGCGTGGGTTTTCCATTCGCGCACGGTCTTGCGATAGGGCAGCACCAGCAACGGGCCGATCACCTGCTGCTGGCGACTGGCGCTGTTGGCGATATCCTCCAGGACCCGATCACGCAGTCCCTGGCGCTCCTCGACCAGGCCGCCGATCAGCAGCAGCGGGATCATCAGTAACATCATCAGCAAGGCGACCAGGCCCAGCTTCACAGTCATTTCTCGGTTCATCGCGGCACTCCTGCACAAGGCCCTAGGGGCAGACAGGCCTAGCGTGCAGGCGCCCGATGCAGGTTTTATGCAGGTCTGGTGCAGAGTGTGTGTAGAACCTGTGCAGGCCGGCTCAGGCCGCCGGCAACCACAGAGAGGCCTGCACGCCACCGGCCACGTTACCCACCTCCAGGCGCCCACCATGCAGCGCGGCGACCTCGGCAACGAAGTTCAGGCCCAGGCCGGTGCTCTTGCGCCCGCTGCCCGGCCGCGGCAGCGAGTAGAAGCGCTCGGTCAGGCGTGCCAGGGCATACTCGGGAATCGCCTGGCCAGGATTGAACAGCCGCACGCACAGCTGTTCGCCCTGGCGCTCGGCACGCCATTCCAGGGTAGCGCCGGACGGACTGAAGTCGATGGCGTTGTCCAGCAGGTTGGCCAGCGCCTGCTGCAACAGGAAGGGCTCGCCGAGCACCTGCAGCGACTCATCCATCTGCCAGGTACAGTGCAGCCCGGCACGCTGCAAGCGCGCGGCCTGTCCCTGGCAGAGCTGCTCGCACAGCGCCCGCAGCGCCACCGGCTGAACCTGCTGCAGGCTCTGTTGCTGCTCCACCAGGGCCAGCCCCAACAGGCGTTCGATCAGCTGCTGCAGACGGGCGCTTTCCTGCTGGATATTGCCCAGGAAACGCTGGCGTTGCGCCGCCGGCATCTCGCCCTCGAGCAGTTCGGCGGCACCTCGAATCGCCGCCAGCGGGCTTTTCAGTTCATGGGTCAGGGTATGTACGTAGTGCTCGACGTAGGCCTTGCCGTCCAGCTCGGCGCGCATCTGCTCCAGGGCGCGGGCCAGCTGGCCCAGTTCGCCACCCCGCCCCTGCGGCAGGCTGGCACGCTGGCCGGCGGCCACCGCCACGGCATAGCCGGTCAGGCGGCGCAACGCCGCACTCAGCCACCAGGACAGCGCCGCACCGACGAGCAGGCCGAGCAGGCTGAAACCTGCGGCAAACCAGGCCAGGCGCCGTTGCGAGCGTTCGATGTAGGGTTGCAGGGTACGGCTGGGCTTGCTCACCGAGACCACGCCAATGATCCGCCCGGCGTCGCGGATCGGCGCTGCCACATACATCACCGAGGATTGCGGGTCATCGGCAACCTCGCGACTGGAGCGCGCGCCATACTGGCCACGCAGGGTCAGGTAGACATCATTCCAGCGTGAATAGTCCTGGCCCACCGCCACACCGCTGGAATCGAGCAGCACGCGGCCCTGTGCATCGGTGACATAGATACGGTGGCTGACACTGTTCTTGGCGATGTCCCAGATCTGCGCCTGCGGCTGGCGCTGCCCATAGGCCTGGAACAAGGCCTGCCAGTCGCGCTCGTGCAGGCGGCCGTCACGCAGGTCGTCGCGCAGCAGTTCGGCCAGCAGGTTGGCGGTGTCGACCAGGGTTTCCTCGGTGCTTTGCCGGACTCCGGGGCGAATTTCCTCCATCACCGTGGACAGCACGAACCAGCCGGCCAGCCCGACGAAACAGAAGTACACCAGAAAGATGCGTACCCCCAGCGGCATGCCGGGCAGGCGCAGCCCGCTCATTGCAGCCTCAGGCTGTAGCCCAGGCCACGATGGGTATGGATCGCCTCACTGCTGTCGCGTACCTGACGCAGCTTGCTGCGCAAGGCGCGAATATGACTGTCGATGGTTCGCTCATAGCCGGCTTCGGCACTCACGCCACTGGCCTGCAGCAGCTGCTCGCGGCTGAACACCCGCTCCGGCTGTTGCAACAGGCAGTGCAGCAGGCGCAATTCATGGCGAGTCAGGGCCAGCACCTGGCCGTGATAGCTGATCTGCTGACGCAATGCATCGTAGTGGAAGACCTCGGGTGCGGCGGCCGCTGGCTGCGCGACAGCCGGGCGTACCCGTTTGAGGATGGCCTTGACCCGCGCCGCCACCTCGCGCGGACTGAACGGCTTGCTGACATAGTCGTCGGCACCAATCTCCAGGCCGACCACGCGATCGATCTCGCTATTGCGCGCGGTGAGGAACAACACCGGCACCTCGCTGCTGCGCCGCAACTGCTTGCACGCCTCGAAACCGCTCATGTCGGGCAAGCCGACATCGAGAATCCACAAGTCGGCCGGCTCACGCGCATGCAGTGCCAGTGCGTCGCCCGCCAGGCTTACCCAACTGGTGCGAAAGCCCTCACCCTGCAGGGCAAACAGCAGGGTATCGGCAATCGCGGCTTCGTCTTCGACAATCAGAATGTGCTGCATGGCTGGGCGCGGTGCGTGGAAAACATCGCCGCACGGTGCCGCAGTGCCGCGCGGCGGTCAAATCATCCCGCGCATTTTGCCAGACGTGCCGCAGCGCGCAGCCGTCTGCTCAGGTACGCGGCTCGGGCAAACCGCTCCACAACTCGTCGAGGTTGCGGAACCCCCACTCCTGTGGGTCTTCGCGTCCGATGATCTTCTCCTGGCCGGCCCATTTGGCCAGGTCGACGATTTCCTGCGGCAACGGCAGGCGTGACTTGGCGGAAAAGAACACCTTGACCTTGGGCGTCAGCAGCGACTTCTCGTGCTGCTCCACCACCACCGCCAGGCGCCCGCTCTGCAAACGTACCAGCGCGCCCACCGGGTAGATGCCCACCGACTTGACGAAGGCCTGGAAGACCGCCTCGTCGAAATGCCCCTTGCTCCATTCGGCCATCTTGCGGATCGACTCCGCCGGGTCCCAGCCTTTCTTGTAGGGGCGATCCGAGGTAATCGCATCGTAGACATCGCACACGGCGCCCATCTTGGCGAACAGGCTGATCTGCTCGCCATTCAGGCGATGCGGGTAGCCCGTACCGTCGACTTTTTCATGGTGGTGCAGGCAGACATCCACCACCAGCGCGCTGACCTGTTTGCTCTCCAGGAGAATGCGACTGCCTGCCTCGGGATGCGCCTTGACCGCAACGAACTCGGCATCGGTGAGCTTGCCAGGCTTGTTGAGAATCTGATCGTCCACCGCCATCTTGCCGATGTCGTGGAGCAGCCCGGCCAGCCCGGCTTCACGCACCTGGCGCTCCTCCAGTCCCAACTGGCGAGCCAGGGCAATCATCAGCGCACAGACCGCCACCGAGTGCATGTAGGTGTATTCATCGGCATTTTTCAGGCGCGCCAGGCTGATCAGCGCATTGGGGTGACGGATGATCGATTCGGTGATTTCCTCAACCAGCTCGCCGGCCTGTTCGACGCCAATTGCCCGGCCCATGCGCGCATCGCTGAACATGGCCATCACCGCCTGCTTGGAGCGCTGGCAGAGCTTCAGCGCACGCTGGGCTTCCTCGGCCATGCTGGCGCGCGGTGGCGGAGTATCCTGCGCGGCAGCCAGCAGCCGCTGCTCGACCTCGGCAGCGGCCTCCTCAGCCGTCTGCGCCTGCACACCCGCGGCGACATCCAGGCCCTTGCTGGTATCGATCCACAGCTCGCCAATACTGCTCTCGCGAATCCGCCGCAGGTCCGCCTGGCTGGACAGCACGAACTTGCTCCTCCAGAACGGATGGTCCATCCATGACCCGCAGAACTCCTGGATGTACATGCCGACACGCACATCGGCTACCGCAATTCGCTTCAGCATCAAGCCACCTGCCAGGATATCGCCTTGTCACCAGACCGGCAGAACAGCCGCCCGGTACAGGGGTACAGACATACTCCCACCCCTTATCCGATGCATGATACCAGCGCCCTGCGCTGGCCGCCGCTGGCAAATGGTCGCCCAGTGCCGGTGATCGCCGGCTCAAGCAGGCTGGTCGCCAGCTGTTACACTAGCGCCTCCTTATTCTGCAGGCTGCATCGTGACCCTCGCCTTTTCTTCCCTGTCCCTGAGCCCGGCCATGCTGGCCAACCTGTCCAGCCTGGGCTACCAGCAGATGACCGAGATCCAGGCCGCCAGCCTGCCGCTGATCCTCAAGGGGCGCGACCTGATCGCCCAGGCCAAGACCGGCAGCGGGAAAACCGCCGCCTTCGCCCTCGGCCTGCTGCAGCCGATCAACCCGCGCTACTTTGGCTGCCAGGCGCTGGTACTCTGCCCGACTCGCGAACTGGCCGATCAGGTGGCCAAGGAAATCCGCCGCCTGGCGCGCGCCGCCGAGAATATAAAGGTGCTGACCCTGTGTGGTGGCGTCCCCTTCGGCCCACAGATCGGTTCACTGGAGCATGGCGCACACATCATCGTCGGCACGCCAGGGCGTATCCAGGAACACCTGCGCAAGGGCACGCTGAGCCTCTCCGGGCTGAATACCCTGGTGCTTGACGAAGCCGACCGCATGCTCGACATGGGTTTCATCGACAGCATTGCCGAGGTCATCGCGCAAACCCCGACGCGCCGCCAGACCCTGCTGTTCTCGGCCACCTACCCGCCAGCCATCGAGCAACTGGCGGCCCGCTTCCTGCGCGACCCGGCGCGTGTCGAAGTACAGGCTCAGCACGACAATACGCAGATCGAGCAACGTTTCTACGAGATCCAGGCCGAACAGCGCTACGACGCCGTACTGCACCTGCTGCGGCATTTCCGCCGGCAACCCGCGGTGGCCTTCTGTGCCACCCGCCTGCAATGCGACGAGCTGGTGGCCCACCTGGAAGCCGCAAAAATCTCCGCCGCCGCCCTGCATGGCGACCTCGAACAGCGCGAACGCGACCAGGTACTGGCACTGTTTGCCAACCGCAGCCTGAGCGTTCTGGTAGCCACCGATGTGGCGGCGCGCGGCCTGGACATCGAAGGCCTGCAACTGGTGCTGAATGTCGAACTGGCCCGCGACCCGGAAGTGCATGTACACCGTATCGGACGTACCGGGCGGGCCGGCGAAACGGGGCTGGCGGTGAGTCTGGTAGCCCCCGCCGAAGCGCGTCGCGTGCAGGCCATCGAGGCACTGCAAGGCCAGGCCGCCGCCTGGTTCCCGCTGGCCGGCCTGAAAACCAGCCTGGAGCCGCTGCTGCCGCCCATGCACACCCTGTGTATCGCCGCCGGACGCAAGGACAAGCTGCGTCCCGGCGACATCCTCGGCGCGCTGACCGGCAACGGCGCAATCGCCGCCGACAAGATCGGCAAGATCAGCCTGTTCGACCACCAGGCACTGGTCGCCGTGGAACGCGCGCTGGCCCGCCAGGCGCTGGAGCAGCTGAGCAACGGGCGCATCAAGGGCCGCAGCCTGCGCGTACGCCAGCTCTAAGCCGCTAACGCAGGCTATCGAGAATCGCCTGGATCTCCTCGGCATGCGCGGAGACCAGGTTCAGCTGGCCGCGCTCATCCATGAAATCCAGTGCTGCCGGCAGTTTGGCATAGGCGGCCAGGCTTTGCAGTGCGGGCAACGCCGCTTCGCCCTGCGCGCGCAGCGTATGCCAACGCGCCAGGTTGAGCACATCCAGCAGGCCCAGCGGCAGCGCGTCGCCATGCTGCCAGTCGCCGGCATGACGGATGACCTCGACGTACTCATCCGCGACCCCCCACTTGCGCAGCATGATCACCCCCAGGCCACCGCGATACTCATCGCACAGCCGCTGGTAGATACCCTGCTCCGCTTCGCCCATGCTCTGGCGAAAGGCCGAAAGCACCGCCAGGCTGCCAATCTCGCTGAGCAGGCTGACCAGCATGGCCTGTTCCACCGGCAACACCACCAGACGCCGGGCCAGAAAACAGCACAGGCTGGTCTGCAAGAGCAGGCGCTCCCACACCTGCAGGAACACCTTCTTGTGCCCGGCACTGTGCAGGGTGAACAGGCTGCGCACGCTGTGCAGCATGGTAATGCTGTCGACCTGCGGCAAACCCAGGGTGTTCAGCGCCTCGACCAGGTTGCGAGCCGGCCGGCGCAAGCGCTGCAGCGGATTGCTGGCGTACTTGATCAGCAGTGCCGTCAACGCCGGATCGCGACTGATCAGCCGCGCCAGCTCGGCCAGGCTGGCTTGCCCCTGGCTCAGCGCGCGGCGAATCTCCAGGGTAATACTCGGCAGGCTGGGTAACTGCTCTTCGCCGGCCAACAGCTGCGACACCAGTTGCCGATAGATTGCATAATCACTGGACACCACCGCACTCCCCGTCACCCTGCGTGCCTAGAGCATAGCCTGCCCGGGCCATGCTGCCGGAGCCCTGCCATGTCCAAACCCACCTGTACCTGCCCAAACACCTGCGCGGCAACCGCGCCGGGCGCTGAGGCTCCGCTGCCCGCCGAGGGCTGGCTGCTGCGCTACGAATTACGCCGGATGGATTGTCCGGCCGAGGAACGCCTGGTGCGCCTGGCCCTGGCTGATATCGCGGGTATCGAACAACTGCGTATTGATCTGTCACAGCGCCAGCTGCTGCTCTGCCTTGCCGCCCCCAACAGCGCCGTGGAGCAAGCCGTGGAAAACCTCCAACTGGCGGCGCGCTGCCTGGAGTCACGCCCCCTGCGCAGCGATGACCACGCAACGGACAACCCGACAACTGCGCAGGCACAACGCCAGACCCTCTGCATTCTGCTGGCGCTGAATGGGCTGATGTTTGTCGCCGAGCTGCTCGGCGGCTGGTGGGCGCAGTCCAGCGGCCTGCTGGCCGACAGCCTGGATATGCTGGCCGATGCCAGCGTGTATGGCCTGGCACTATGGGCCGTGGGTCATGATCTGCTACGCCAGCGCCGCGCCGCCCATTATGCCGGCTGGGTTCAGGCCGCACTGGCAGTACTGATCCTGGCGGATGTCGTGCGCCGCTTCCTGTATGGCAGCGAGCCGCAGTCCACGTTGATGCTGGCCATGGGCGGTGCAGCGCTGGCCGTGAACCTGACCTGTCTATGGCTGGTACACCGCCAGCGCCATGGCGGTACGCACATGCGCGCCTCGCTGATCTTCTCAGCCAATGACGTCCTGGCCAATCTAGGACTGCTGCTGGCCGCCGGCCTGGTCGCCTGGAGCGGCTCGGCCTACCCGGATCTGCTGATCGGCCTGCTGATCGTCGCCCTGGTACTGTTCGGCGCATGGCGAATTCTGCGCCTGCCTTGAAAGCGGGCGCGATGGCAGGCCTGCGCGGGCTGTGCCATCATCGGCCCGTCGTCGTGGAGAATATCGTGCGTAATATCCTGGTCATCGAAGACAGTCCACTGGTGCTCAAGGTACTCGAGCATCTGTTCCGCCAGGATGGCGCACTACAACCGGTGTTCTGCGCCAGTTTTGGCGAGGCACAGCTGTTGCTGGAAACCTCGGCCAACCTGTTCTTCGCGGCCATCGTCGACCTCAACCTGCCCGACGCGCCCAACGGCGAAGTGGTTGATCTGGTCTTGCAGTACAGCCTGCCGTGCATCGTGCTCAGTTCTTCCTATAACGAACAGCGTCGCGACGAGCTGCTGCTCAAGGGCGTGGTCGACTATGTGCTGAAGGAAAGCCAGCACTCCTACGACTACGTGCTGCGCCTGATTCACCGTCTGGAACGCAATTGCCAGGTGAAGATCCTGATTGCCGAGGATTCCGAGGCAACCCGCCACTACATTCGCCGGGTACTCACTCCGCACCTGTACCAGATCATCGATGCCGTGGATGGCGACGAAGCCCTGCGCATCCTCCAGGAGCAGCCGGATATCGACCTGTTTCTGGTCGACCACAGCATGCCCGGTCTCAGCGGCTTCGAGCTGGTCAAACTGCTGCGCCAGCAGATGCGCCGCAGCGAACTGATCATTCTCGGCCTGTCCGCCGACGCCAAGGGTTCGCTCAGCGCACTATTCATCAAACACGGTGCCGATGACTTCCTGCGCAAACCCTTCTGTCCGGAAGAGCTCAACTGCCGGGTCATGTCGACGCTGGAACGTCGTGACCTGCTGCGCGCACTCAAACAGGCGGCGCAGTTCGACTCGCTGACCGGCCTGCACAACCGTCGCTCGTTCTATGACAACGCCTGCCGCCAGCTGCAACAGGCCGCACGCAAGGGCCAGGGTCTGAGCGTAGCCATGCTCGATCTCGACCTGTTCAAACAGATCAACGACCAGTTTGGCCATGCCAGTGGCGATGCCGCCCTGGTGGGCTTTGCCCAGGCCGCTCGGCAGTGCCTGCCACACGCCTTGATCGGCCGCCTGGGAGGAGAGGAATTCGCCCTGCTCAGCACGCTACCCGCCGCCCAACTGGCGGACAGCCTGCAACAGCTGCGCGCACAGTGTGCGCACATCAAGTACGCCATCGGCGCACCGCCACTGTCGTTCAGCGCGGGTATCCATCAGACCACGGGAGAGGAACTGGAACAGTGCCTGCAGCAGGCCGACCAGCAGCTCTATCGCGCCAAGAGTGACGGCCGCGGCCGCAGCTATTGGCAAGCCTGATGTTCGACAAGACGCTGCTGCTGCAACAGTTGCACGAGCACCTGCAGGATGATCTGCAGCTGGCCGAACGTGCCTTGCAGGCCAGCCACGAGGCGGCCACCCACGAGCAGAGCAAAGCCGAAAACAAGTACGACACGCGCGGCCTGGAGGCCGCCTACCTGGCCAACGGCCAGCAGCAGCGCTGCCTGGAAATACGCCAGGCCCTCCAGCAATTACACAACCTGCAACTGCGCCCGGTCGATCAGCAAGGCCGCGTTCAGCTGACCAGCCTGGTCGCCCTGCAGGATGCCCAGGAGCAGTGCCAATGGTTATGGCTGCTGCCCATGGCCGCCGGCACACGGCTGCAGCAAAACGCCCTGCGCGTGCAAGTGATCAGCCCCCAGGCGCCGCTGGGCCAGGCACTGCTCGGCCTGCAGGAAGGCGATGAAGTCAGCCTGCAACGGGAAGGCACGCCACGCTACTGGCAGGTCGTGGCAGTCTGCTGAGTCGCTTCGCGCCAGCATAGCCAGGCACGCAGGTCGAACTCGATCTGCGCGTAACCCGGCAGCATGTGTTGGCACAGCTGGTAGAAGGCCTTGTTGTGCTCACTCTCGCGCAGATGAGCCAACTCATGCACCAGGATCATGTCGAGAAAGGCCGCCGGCGCTTCGCGAAACAGGCTGGCCACGCGAATTTCCTTCTTGGCCTTGAGTCGTCCGCCCTGCACCCGGGAAATCGCCGTATGCAGGCCCAGCGCATGCCGCAGCACATCCAGCTTGCTGTCGTAGAGCACCTTGTCGATGGCCGGCGCGCTGCGCAGGAAACGCTGCTTGAGTTGCAGGCAATGCGCGTACAACGCCTTGTCGCTCTGCACGGCGTGACGCTCTGGATAACGCTGGGCCAGGTAGTCACCCAGACGCTGCTGCTGTAGCAGCACGCCTACCTGCTGTTGCAGGTGGGGCGGATAACCCTGCAGATAACGCAATGCCGTCATGCACTGCTCCGGGCAAAGCCGCTAGCCGTCAGCTCGACACAAGAGCCTGGCGCTGCTGATAACGGCGCCGCACACCCAGATCGATACGCAGACAGAGCGCCGTCAGCAGCATGAAAGCCAAACCCAGCTGGCCACGACTGACCGCAGTACCCAGCCACTGGGACAGCGCATCAGCCACCAGCTGCGGGTAACTGGCAAGGAAAGCACCGAGCGGCGCGACTAGCAGAAGAAAACAGAAACCGATGGCGCGTAGCAGGGCCATAAGCACCTCCGTGACAGGACCTGCCTACAGCATGGCAGGCCCCGGCACGGATGCCACTAGACCATCGGCCAGGCTCAGTTGACCTTGGCGGCCAGCTCGCCCTTGGCATAGCGCTGGTACATACCTTCCAGGGAGATCGGCTTGATCTTCGAGGCGTTGCCGGCGGTACCGAAGGCTTCGTAGCGGGCGATGCAGATGTCGCGCATGGCCTCGATGGTCTTGGCGAAGAACTTGCGCGGGTCGAACTCGCTCGGCTGCTCGGCCATCATGCGACGCATGGCACCGGTGGAGGCCAGGCGCAGGTCGGTATCGATGTTGACCTTGCGTACACCGTACTTGATACCTTCGACGATTTCCTCGACCGGCACGCCGTAGGTTTCCTTGATGTCGCCACCGTACTGGTTGATGATCGCCAGCCACTCCTGTGGCACCGAAGACGAGCCGTGCATCACCAGGTGGGTGTTGGGGATGCGCTTGTGGATCTCCTTGATGCGCTCGATGGCGAGGATGTCACCGGTCGGCGGCTTGGTGAACTTGTAGGCACCGTGGCTGGTGCCGATGGCGATGGCCAGGGCATCAACCTGGGTCTTCTTGACGAAGTCAGCGGCCTCTTCCGGGTCGGTGAGCATCTGGCTGTGGTCGAGAATACCCTCGGCACCGACACCATCCTCTTCACCGGCCTGGCCGGTTTCCAGGCTGCCCAGGCAGCCCAGCTCGCCTTCCACCGATACACCGCAGGCGTGGGCGAAGGCTACGGTCTGCTGGGTCACGCGGACGTTGTAGTCGTAGTCGGCCGGGGTCTTGCCGTCTTCACGCAGCGAGCCGTCCATCATTACCGAGGAGAAGCCCAGCTGGATCGAGCGCTGGCAGACGTCCGGGCTGGTGCCGTGGTCCTGGTGCATGCACACCGGGATATGCGGGAACTCTTCGATGGCCGCGAGGATCAGGTGACGCAGGAACGGCGCGCCAGCGTACTTGCGGGCGCCAGCGGAAGCCTGGACGATCACCGGGGAATCGGTCTTGTCGGCCGCTTCCATGATCGCGCGCATCTGCTCGAGGTTGTTGACGTTGAAGGCCGGCACGCCATAGCCGAATTCGGCGGCGTGGTCGAGCATCTGACGCATGCTGATAAGTGCCATGAGTTTCCAGTCTCCCGATGGGGGTCGTTAATCGTGTGCAAGCCTGCCGCAGCGGCAGACTCGGTTCAAGCCTTGAAAACAGCGACAAGCTGCAAGCCCGCAATAAACAGCCCAGGCGGCACTCTCGCGTCTACTTGCAGCGTGCCGCGCGGTTTGCTGCTGCCCTATTGCGCCTTGCAGTCGCGGCCGATCAGGTCATCGTCGGCCACCCAGTACAGCAAGCCCTGTTCGCCCTTGGTGTGCAGGGCCAATTCGCCGTCGCTGTACAGCGCGCCTGAGGCTGCCGGTTGCTGTGCCAGACGGTACAAGCGCTGGGCACCGTCAAGACGCAGTTCGGCCTGCTCGTCAACCAGCCGCCAATGCAGCTCCACGCCACTGTCGCACTGCCAATGCTGCCAGGGGCCGGGCTGCGGAGTAGTCGCACAACCTGCCAATACCGCGCCCGACAGCCAGAGACTGACCTGTTTGCGCATAAACCTGCTCCTCAGCAACAGGCCACGGACCAGCCGGCCCATGGCCGTCCACGCCATCAGGCGCGTGATTCCAGAACAGCCACTGCCGGCAGCACCTTGCCCTCGACGAATTCGAGGAAAGCGCCGCCGCCGGTGGAGATGTAGCTGATCTGCTCGGCCACGCCGTACTTGTCGATCGCCGCCAGGGTGTCGCCGCCACCGGCAATCGAGAACGCCGGGCTCTCGGCGATGGCCTGGGCCAGCGCCTGGGTGCCGTTACCGAACTGATCGAATTCGAACACACCGACCGGGCCGTTCCACAGAATGGTCTGCGAGGCCTTGAGCAGCTCGGCGAACTGCGCGGCGGTCTGCGGGCCAATGTCGAGGATCATGTCGTCCTCGGCTACATCGGCCACCCGCTTGACGGTCGCTGCGGCGTCTTCGGCGAAGGCTTTGGCCACCACCACATCCACCGGCAGCGGCACGCTGACCTTGGCGGCGATGGCCTTGGCGGTGTCAACCAGATCGGCTTCGTACAGCGACTTGCCGACCGGGAAACCGGCAGCGGCGAGGAAGGTGTTGGCGATGCCGCCACCGACGATCAGCTGGTCGCAGATCTGGCTCAGGCTGTTCAGCACGTCCAGCTTGGTCGACACCTTGGAACCGGCGACGATGGCCGCCATCGGCTTGGCCGGGTTACCCAGCGCCTTGCCCAGGGCTTCCAGCTCGGCGGCCAGCAGCGGGCCGGCACAAGCGACCGGGGCGAACTTGGCTACCCCGTGGGTCGAACCCTCGGCGCGGTGGGCGGTACCGAAGGCATCCATGACGAACACGTCGCACAGCGCCGCGTACTGCTGGGCCAGCTCGTCGGCATTCTTTTTCTCGCCCTTGTTGAAGCGCACGTTCTCGAACAGCACGACCTCGCCAGGCTTGATCTCGACACCGCCGAGGTAGTCCTTGACCAGCGGGACTTCGCGGCCCAGCGCCTTGCTCAGGTAGGCGGCAACCGGCGCCAGGCTGTTCTCTTCGGAGTATTCGCCCTCGGTCGGACGACCCAGGTGCGAGCAGACCATGACCGCAGCGCCCTTCTCCAGCGCCAGCTTGATGGTCGGCAGCGAGGCGACGATGCGTGCGTCGCTCTTCACTACGCCCTCTTTAACCGGGACGTTGAGGTCTTCGCGGATCAGCACACGCTTACCAGCGAGGTCGAGGTCAGTCATCTTCAAAACAGTCATGGCATCAGTCCTTCATCTGGGCTGGTTGGTAGCAGCGGCAACGTCGAGCCAGTGGGCCGCGACGTCGAGCATTCGGTTGGCAAAACCCCATTCGTTGTCGAACCAGGCCAGCAGGTTGACCAGGCGCGGGCCGGACACACGGGTCTGGCTGCCATCGACGATGGCGGAATGGGGATCATGGTTGAAATCACAGCTGGCGTGCGGCAACTCGGTATAGGCCAGCAACCCCTTGAGCGGCCCAGCCTGGGCAGCCTCGCGCAGCAACTGGTTGATCTCCTGGGCCGTGGCGTCGCGGGCCATCTGCAGGGTGATGTCGAGGCACGACACATTCACCGTCGGCACGCGGATGGCCTTGGCCTGAATGCGCCCGGACAGCTCCGGGAGCAGGCGCTCGATACCACGGGCCAGGCCGGTCGACACCGGGATCACCGACTGGAAGGCCGAACGCGTGCGGCGCAGGTCTTCATGGTGGTAGGCGTCGATCACCGGCTGATCGTTCATCGCCGAGTGGATGGTGGTGATCGAGACGAACTCGATACCCACTGTCTCGTTGAGCAGCTTGAGCAGCGGTACACCACAGTTGGTGGTGCAGGAGGCGTTGGACACCAGCTTCTCCGCGCCGCTCAGGCACTGCTGGTTGACCCCGAACACCACGGTGGCATCAATGTCCGCCTCACTGGCCATCGGCTGCGAGAGCAACACGCGCGGTGCGCCAGCGTTGATGAAACGCCTGGCCTGTTCGCGGTTGGTGTACTGTCCGGAGCACTCCAGCAGCAGGTCGATGCCCAGCGCCGCCCAGTCGATGGCTTCCGGCGTGCTGTGGCGCAGCACCTTCACGCACTCACCATTGATGTGCAGGCAGTCGCCGTCTACCTCCACCGCGCCGGGAAAGCGCCCATGGGTGGAATCGAAGCGCGTCAGGTACTCGACGCTGGCCTGGTCGGCCAGGTCGTTGAGCGCGACGATCTCCAGGCCAGCCGCCGGCCCACGCTCATGCAGGGCGCGCAGCACGCAACGACCGATACGGCCATAGCCGTTGAGAGCGACGCGATAAGATCGATTCTGCATGGGGCCTGCCTGGTCACAAGCCGCTCGAAAGCTGGAGGCTGAAGGCTGAACGAGAAAGCAGCGCGTGCCGCTTATCGTTCAGCCTTCAGCCTCCAGCCTCCAGCGTCTTTTAGCTGTCGAGAAGTTCGTCGGCGGTGGCAACGATGTTCTCGACGGTAAAGCCGAACTCCTCGAACAGCTGCGCGGCCGGGGCCGACTCGCCGAAACTGGTCATGCCGATGATGCGTCCTTCCAGACCGACGTACTTGTACCAGTAGTCGGCATGCGAAGCCTCAATGGCGATGCGCGCGCCCACCTCGACCGGCAGCACGGCCTGCTTGTAGGCGGCGTCCTGACGGTCGAACACACTGCTCGATGGCATGGACACCACGCGCACCTGCTTGCCCTGCGCGGTCAGCTTGTCGAACGCCTGCACGGCCAAGCCGACTTCCGAACCGGTGGCGATGAGGATCAGCTCCGGCTCGCCGGCGCAGTCTTTCAGCACGTAGGCGCCACGGGCCACATCGGCCAGCTGCTGGGCATCACGGGCCTGGTGCGGCAGGTTCTGGCGGCTGAAGATCAGCGCGGACGGGCCGTCGGCGCGCTCGATGGCGTACTTCCAGGCCACCGCGGACTCCACGGCATCAGCCGGGCGCCAGGTGTCGAGGTTCGGCGTGCCACGCAGGCTGGCCAGCTGCTCGATCGGCTGGTGGGTCGGGCCGTCTTCACCCAGACCGATGGAGTCGTGGGTGAACACATAGAGCACGCGCTGCTTCATCAGCGCGGACATGCGCACGGCGTTGCGCGCGTATTCCATGAAGATCAGGAAGGTCGCGCCGTACGGGATGAAACCGCCGTGCAGGGCCACGCCGTTCATGATCGCGCTCATGCCGAACTCGCGTACGCCGTAGAACAGGTAGTTGCCCGAAGCATCGCCGGCTTCTACGCCCTTGCAGCCCTTCCACAGGGTCAGGTTGGAACCGGCCAGGTCGGCCGAACCACCGAGGAATTCCGGTAGCAGCGGGCCGAAGGCGTTCAGCGCGTTCTGGCTGGCCTTGCGGCTGGCGATGGTTTCACCCTTGGCGGCAACGTCGGCGACATAGGCGGCGGCTTTCTCGGCGAAGTCGGCTGGCAGCTCACCGGCCATGCGCCGCTTGAACTCGGCAGCCAGCTGCGGATGGGCAGCGGCGTAGGCCGCAAAGCGCTCATTCCACTCGGCTTCGCGGGCAGCGCCGGCGGCCTTGGCATCCCACTCGGCATAGATGTCGGCGGGAATCTCGAACGGGCCATGGTTCCAGCCGAGCTGGGCACGGGTCGCGGCAATTTCATCATTGCCCAGCGGCGCACCGTGGCACTCTTCCTTGCCCTGCTTGTTCGGCGAGCCGAAACCGATCACCGTCTTGCAGCAGATCAGCGTCGGACGCTCGCTTTCCGCACGGGCGGTTTGCAGCGCGGTCTGGATTTCCTCAGCGTCATGACCATCGACATTGCGGATCACCTGCCAGCCGTAGGCTTCGAAACGCGCCGGGGTGTCGTCGGTAAACCAGCCGTGCACCTCGCCGTCGATGGAGATGCCGTTGTCGTCGTAGAAGGCGATCAGCTTGCCCAGGCCGAGGGTGCCGGCCAGCGAGCAGACCTCGTGACTGATGCCTTCCATCATGCAGCCATCACCGAGGAACACGTAGGTGTGGTGGTCGACGATCTGGTGACCAGGACGGTTGAACTGCGCGCCCAGTACCTTCTCGGCGAGGGCGAAACCCACGGCGTTGGCAATGCCCTGACCCAGCGGGCCGGTGGTGGTTTCCACGCCCGGGGTGTAGCCGTATTCCGGGTGCCCCGGAGTCTTGCTGTGCAGCTGGCGGAAGTTCTTCAGGTCGTCGATCGACAGGTCGTAGCCGCTCAGGTGCAGCAGCGAGTAGATCAGCATCGAACCATGGCCGTTGGACAGCACAAAGCGGTCGCGGTCGGCCCACTGCGGGTTCTGCGGGTTGTGCTTGAGGTGGTCGCGCCACAGCACTTCGGCGATATCCGCCATACCCATGGGCGCGCCCGGGTGGCCGCTGTTGGCTTTCTGCACAGCATCCATGCTGAGGGCGCGGATGGCATTGGCTCGGTCACGACGGCTGGGCATCGCTAATCTCCTGCGGGGGGCTGATCACGGAAAAGGCCGGCATTTTCCCCCACCACCCCCTGCCGGGGCAAACAGTAAAAGCAGGCGACGCGCCGCACGGCGCCTTTGCGCAATATCAAGAATTTTTGATATTGCCGTTGCTGACCACGAAATGTCCGACTAGACTGCCCGGACTATGAGCCTGCCGCTGCCTTCGCTCGACCACGAGCCCGCCGACGACCTGGCTGCCCTTTGCAAAGCGGCAGGCGACCCCCTGCGCCTGCAGGTACTGCGCGCGCTGGCCAATGACTCGTTCGGCGTGCTGGAGCTGGCGCAGATCTTCGCCATCGGCCAATCCGGCATGAGCCACCATCTCAAAGTGCTGGCCCAGGCTGGTTTGCTGGCGACACGCCGCGAAGGCAATGCGGTGTTCTACCGTCGCGCCCTGCCGGGTGGTGCGCTGCATGCTGCGCTGCTTGAGGAGCTGGATAGGCTGCCTGTGCCGGACAACCTGCAGGCGCGCATCCGCGCGGTGCATGGCCAGCGCGCCGAAGCCAGCCGCGAGTTCTTCGCGCGCATGGCCAGCAACTTCCAGGCCCAGCAGGACCTGATCGCCAGCCTGGCGCAGTATCGCGACAGTCTGCTCAGCCTGCTCGATGCGCTGCCGCTGACCCGTCAGGCCACCGCACTGGAAGTCGGCCCCGGCGACGGCGCCTTTCTCCCCGAGCTGGCCCGGCGTTTTGCCCAGGTCAGCGCACTGGACAACAGCCCGGCCATGCTCGAACTGGCCCGCCAGCGCTGCGAGCGCGAAGGCCTGGGCAATGTTCAGCTGCAACTGGCCGACGCCCTGCAGCAACCGCACAGCCCCGTCGATTGCGTGGTACTGAACATGGTGCTGCACCACTTCGCCGCACCAGCCGAAGCCATGCGCCAGCTCAGCCCGTTGATCAACAGCGGCGGGCATCTGCTGATCACCGAGTTATGCAGCCATAACCAGGCCTGGGCCCGCGAAGCCTGTGGCGACCTGTGGCTGGGTTTCGAGCAGGACGACCTGGCCCGCTGGGCCGAGGCAGCCGGGCTGCGGGTAGGGGAAAGCCTCTACCTGGGCCTGAAGAACGGTTTCCAGATCCAGGTGCGGCACTTCGCCAAACCCTGACCCACTCACCCCAGGACTGACCCTTGCAGGACAGATAGGACCAAGAAATGAGCGAATACTCCCTGTTTACCTCCGAATCCGTGTCCGAAGGCCATCCGGACAAGATCGCCGACCAGATCTCCGATGCCGTCCTCGACGCCATCATCGCCCAGGACAAGCACGCCCGCGTCGCGGTGGAAACCCTGGTCAAGACCGGCGTGGCCATCGTCGCCGGTGAAGTCACCACCAGTGCCTGGGTCGACCTCGAGCAGATCGTCCGCGGCGTGATTTGCGACATCGGCTACACCAACTCCGACGTCGGCTTCGACGGCGCCACCTGCGGCGTGCTGAACATCATCGGCAAGCAGTCCCCAGACATCAACCAAGGTGTCGACCGTGCCAAGCCGGAAGACCAGGGCGCCGGTGACCAGGGCCTGATGTTCGGCTACGCCAGCAACGAAACCGACGTACTGATGCCGGCGCCCATCGTGCTCTCGCACCGCCTGGTCGAGCGCCAGGCCGAGGCGCGCAAGTCCGGCCTGCTGCCGTGGCTGCGCCCGGACGCCAAATCCCAGGTCACCTGCCGCTACGAGAACGGCAAGGTGGTCGGCATCGACGCCGTGGTGCTGTCGACCCAGCACAACCCGGAGATCAGCCAGGCCGATCTCAAGGAAGCGGTGATGGAGCTGATCGTCAAGCACACCCTGCCGGCCGAACTGCTGCACAAGGACACCCAGTTCCACATCAACCCGACCGGCAACTTCGTGATCGGCGGCCCGGTGGGCGACTGCGGCCTGACCGGGCGCAAGATCATCGTCGACTCCTACGGCGGCATGGCCCGTCACGGCGGCGGCGCCTTCTCCGGCAAGGACCCGTCCAAGGTCGACCGCTCGGCGGCCTACGCCGGCCGCTACGTGGCCAAGAACATCGTTGCCGCCGGCCTGGCCGAGCGCTGCGAGATCCAGGTCTCCTACGCCATCGGCGTGGCTCAGCCGACCTCCATCTCGGTGAACACCTTCGGCACCCACAAGATTGCCGAAGAGCGGATCATCCAGCTGGTGCGCGAAGTCTTCGACCTGCGCCCCTACGCCATCACCCGCATGCTCGACCTGCTGCACCCGATGTACCAGGCCACTGCCGCCTACGGTCACTTCGGCCGCACTCCGCAACAGAAGACCGTCGGCAACGACAGCTTCACTACCTTTACCTGGGAACAGACCGACAAGGTCGAAGCCCTGCGCGCCGCAGCCGGCCTGTAAGCCCCCGCCCGTGCTATAAGAAAGCCCCGCTCCGGCGGGGCTTTCTGCTTCATGGCCCCAAGGGATTGTCCATGCCCAGCCTCCCCCTGCTGTCATTCCACTGCTTCCAGACCCAGCGCCTGCAGCGCACGCCGATTTTTGGTCCGTTACTGATCGCGGTGACCCATGGCGAGAAAACCCTGCGCATCGGCGAACGCCTGTGGCGTTGTCCGGCCGGCAGCTGGCTGGCCCTGCGCGGCCCGCAACGGGTAGAGCTGATCAACCAGCCGGATACCGCCAGCGGGACCTATCAGGCCTGGGCATTGGGCGAGCAGGACGGCTGGCTGCAACGCCTGCACGAGCTGTATGGCGCACAACTGGCCGGGCTCGGCAGCAGCGAGCCGGCTCAGCTTTTTGCGCCAAATGCCAGCGCCCTTCACGCCTTCGAACAGCTGCTCGGATTATTGCCCGAGGCCCAGGCCGGCAGCCTGCGGGGCGCCCGCGCCGAGCATGCCTGGCAGGGCTTGATGCTGGCGCTGGCCGAGGCCGGCCAGGCCGGGGTGCTGTTCAACCGCCGCCCCCTGCACTGGCACGAACGCGCGCTGCACCTGCTGCGCGGCGATCTGAGTCGCCACTGGCAAGCCGAAGAGCTGGCCACCCACCTGGCCATGAGCCCAGCCACATTGCGCCGCAAGCTGGCCAGCGAAGGCATCTCCTTTCGTCGCCTGCTGCAGGATGCCCGCATGGAGCAGGCCCTCGGCCTGGTCAGCGCCTCGTCCGAACCGCTCGGCGCGATCGCTGCGAGCTGCGGCTACCAGTCACCATCACGCTTCGCCGCGGCCTTCCAGCGCCACTACGGGATGAGCCCCAGCCAGCTGCGGCAAACGCGCGAAACGGGCTAACACTTGAGCGATTCGGGCGCGCCAGCATAACGCTGCGCCGGCAGACTACAGCTACCCCTAGCTGACAATGGAGTCGCCAATGAAACCCCTTGCATGCGCCCTGATCATGACCGGCCTGGGCATGGCCGGCCACACCCTGGCCTTCGAACTGAACAGCCCGCAACTGCAGGAGGGCCAGCCCCTGAGCAAGGCTCAGGAGTATCAAGGCTTCGGCTGTAGCGGAGACAACCGCGCGCCAGCCCTGAGCTGGCAGAACCCACCAGCCGGTACCCGCAGTTTTGCTGTCACGGTCTACGACCCGGATGCCCCGACCGGCTCTGGCTGGTGGCACTGGCTGGTCTTCAACCTGCCAGCTGACAGCCGCGGCCTGCCTGAAGGGAGCGGGCAGCCCGGCGGCGCGACCCTGCCGGCGGGCAGCGTGCAGAGCCTGACCGACTTCGGCCAGCCCGGCTTCGGTGGCGCCTGCCCACCTGCCGGCGACAAGGCCCACCGCTATGTGTTCACCGTGCACGCACTGAAGGTTCCGCGTCTGGAGCTGGACGAAAAAGCCATGCCGGCACTGGTCGGCTACATGCTCCACGCCAACAGCTTGGGCAGTGCCAGCCTGACCGCCAGCTACGCGCGCCCTGCCGAGATGCAGGCTCAACAATAACCTGCATCCCCGCGCGAGCATCCCTTGACCAGCGTGCTCTGACCCAGAACGGCCAATTCCAGCAACCTGAATGGCAGAGCAAAAACAACATCCTGCCAGCTGCAGTTAGTTGAATTGCCCAGGCCTTCATGCGCTCGTTCTTTACGCTACGGGGCCAAGGAAATTGTGGCACCTGAACAAGGCGCCCCAAGAAGAGCATCCCGCTGGCACGTCACACATTCGAGCCGATCTGAAAGGACTGTAGGCAGAAAAAACCTCGCCAGATCGCTCTGGCGAGGTTTTTGACGTTACGGCTGGCTTAGTTGCCGAATACCGAGCCGAGGCTTTTCAGGGCATCGCCAGCGGCATTGACCTTGTCCAGGGTGGCGTTGGCCTGACCGGCCTGTTGCGAACCGGCCGCCTGAGCGGCCAGCTGATCACAACCGCCTTCAGCCTGAGCCACCGCGCCGCTGAGTTTTTCATTGTTGAGCGCCTGACCCAACGCCTTGAGCTGCCCCAGGGTTTCCTGGTTGGCGGAAAGCTGCTCTTCGCACTTGGCCTTGGCCTGATCAAGACCAGCGGCTTCAATACCCGCCGCCTGGGCGTGGGCGCCCACCAGGCAGAAAGCAGCAATGCAGAACAGGGAAGAGAAACGCATGAGGTGACCTCGCAATCAATGAGGCCCGGCTTTCCATAGCCCCCCAGCCGGGCAAATCCATTTGCATGGGGGATAAGGCGCGGCACTCTAACAGCGCTGGCGGCGTTCGACAAACCCGGCTCAGTAGCGGCGGAACTCACTGTGACAGGCTTTGCAATCAGCCTCCACGCGGGCAACCAGAGGTGCCAGAGTCTTGGCCTGCAACGGTGGCCGCGCCGCAGCCTCGGCAAGCGCCCGGGTACTGGCCATCTGCGCATCGGCCAATTCCTGGAAGCGCGCCTGACGCTGCCAGACTTCGTCACGCGCGCGACTATCTCCCTCGTCACGCACCTGCGGGAAATGCTGCCAGGGCTGTGCCGTCAGCTCGTCCAGACGCACCGCACCGCTGGCGAACGCCTGCTCGTCGAAAGGCAGGCGGCCACGCAGCATGCCGCCAAGGTCTTCGCTGGTACGCAGCATCTCCTTGAACAGCGCCTGGCGCTTGCCCAACGGCGAATTCGGGTCCACCGAATCACAGCCCAGCAAACCTAGACCAGCCAGAACAAGCAACACCAGCGGATATTTCATGACACGACAACCTGTGGGCAGAAAACGCCCGCCAGTATCGCCACATCGGCCCGGCCGTCAACGCCCAGGGCGTTACCAGGGATGACCCGCCGCCAATCCGGCTAACGCCCTAATACCCTGGCAGGCGGCGCGCCCAGCCTCGCCAGGCTCAGGCCGACACCACGAACAACGCCACGATCATTGCCATGCCAAAGGCCCAGACCAGAGAGCGCAGCGGCCCCCAGTCGGCCAGGTAGCAAACGAAGTACAACAGCCGGCTGACCACAAAGGCCACGGCCAGCTGATCAAGCAGCAACTGTTCGGCAACGCCGACCTGATGGGCGATCAGTACGGCAGCGGCAAACGCCGGGGTCACCTCGAACGCATTCTGCTGGGCATTGTTAGCGCGCCGCCGCCAGCCCTGCAGGCCGGCCAGAAAGGCCCGCGGATCACTGTTGGCCTGCGGCCCGTAACCGGCACCAAAAAACTTCGCCGCCCCCGTGGCCAGGTAGGGCAGAAAAATGGCGATCAACACACACCAGTAAGCGGTCGTCATGCAGGGCTCCTTGACTCGGCAACAGGCGCCGACCCCTGCCGGCGCTTCCTGCACGGTAGGCCGGCAGGCGGTAAAACGCCACTAGCAGAGCCGACCGAAGGCACTAAAAAGCATGGGCTTGCCGCCTGCCGCTCGCTATACTGCATGGGCTTTGCGCGACGGGCTCAGCCCCGCCGCTCCCGCCACCTGTCCGAGGGGCGCTGCAGCAGACGCCAGAGCTGTTTCGAATCACCCGCCGCTCGGCAACAGATTCGCCTCAGCCTCACGTCTGTCAGGCTCGGTCAGGGCGTTACCCATACGCATCAACGGCGCCCATTCGCAGACAACGAATGGAGACTCATCCTATGAGCGCTGTACTGACGCCTGCCGGTTTTACCGACTTCAAGGTGGCCGACATTTCCCTGGCCGCCTGGGGTCGCAAGGAAATCATCATTGCCGAGTCCGAGATGCCTGCCCTGATGGGCCTGCGTCGCAAGTATGCGGCCAGCCAGCCGCTGGCCGGCGCGAAGATCATCGGCTGCATTCACATGACCATCCAGACCGCAGTGCTGATCGAAACGCTGATCGCCCTCGGTGCCGAAGTGCGCTGGTCGTCCTGCAACATCTTCTCCACCCAGGACCAGGCCGCTGCCGCCATCGCCGCCGCCGGCATCCCGGTATTCGCCTGGAAGGGCGAGACCGAGGAGGAGTACGAGTGGTGCATCGAGCAGACCATCCTCAAGGACGGTCAGCCGTGGGATGCCAACATGATCCTCGACGACGGCGGTGATCTGACCCAGATCATCCACGAGCGTTACCCGGCCATGCTGGAGAAGATCCACGGCATCACCGAGGAAACCACCACCGGCGTGCACCGCCTGCTCGACATGCTCAAGGCCGGCACCCTGAAAGTCCCGGCGATCAACGTCAACGACTCGGTGACCAAGAGCAAGAACGACAACAAGTACGGCTGCCGTCACAGCCTCAACGACGCCATCAAGCGCGGCACCGACCACCTGCTGTCCGGCAAGCAGGCGCTGGTGATCGGTTACGGCGACGTGGGCAAGGGCTCGGCCCAGTCGCTGCGCCAGGAAGGCATGATCGTCAAGGTCAGCGAGATCGACCCGATCTGCGCCATGCAGGCCTGCATGGACGGTTTCGAAGTGGTATCGCCCTACCTGAACGGCCTTAACGACGGCAGCGAGGCGAGCATCGACAAGGCCCTGCTGGGCAAGATCGACCTGATCGTCACCACCACCGGCAACGTCAACGTGTGCGACGCCAACATGCTCAAGGCGCTGAAGAAGCGCGCCGTGGTGTGCAACATCGGCCACTTCGACAACGAGATCGACACCGCCTTCATGCGCGCCAACTGGGGCTGGGAAGAGGTCAAGCCGCAGGTGCACAAGATCCACCGCACCGGCAAGAGCGTCGACCCGAGCAACGATGACTACCTGATCCTGCTCGCCGAAGGCCGCCTGGTGAACCTGGGCAACGCCACCGGCCACCCGAGCCGCATCATGGACGGCTCGTTCGCCAACCAGGTACTGGCGCAGATTTTCCTCTATGAGCAGAAGTTCGCCGAACTCTCCGCCGAGAAGAAAGCCGAGCGCCTGACCGTGGAAGTGCTGCCGAAGAAACTGGACGAAGAAGTGGCCCTGGAAATGGTCAAGGGCTTCGGTGGGGTTGTCACCCAACTGACCACCAAGCAGGCCGAATACATCGGCGTAACCGTCGAAGGCCCGTTCAAGCCGGACGCCTATCGCTACTAAGAAGGCCGCTGGAGGCTGGAGGCTGGAGGCTGAACGGAAGAGCACCGCCGAGTTGCTTTTACGTCCAGCCTCCAGCCTCCAGCCTTCAGCGATCAAAGGACTCCCAGACCATCACTGGCCTGCAAGCCTCCAGGATTCGCTTATGAGTACCTCCGATCGACGCTATAGCTTCGAGTTCTTCCCCACCAAGACCGATGCGGGCCATGAAAAGCTGCTCACCGTAGCCCGCCAACTGGCCAGCTACCAACCCGACTTTTTCTCCTGCACCTACGGTGCCGGGGGCTCTACCCGCGACCGTACACTGAACACCGTGCTGCAACTCGACGGCGAAGTGAAGGTGCCCACCGCGCCGCACCTGTCCTGCGTTGGTGACAGCAAGGCCGAACTGCGCGAACTGCTCAATACCTACCAGGCGAATGGCATTCAGCGCATCGTTGCCCTGCGTGGCGACCTGCCCTCGGGCATGGGCATGGCTTCAGGCGAGTTGCGCTACGCCAACGAACTGGTCGAGTTCATCCGCGCCGAGACCGGTGATCACTTCCACATTGAAGTGGCCGCCTACCCGGAAGTGCATCCGCAGGCACGTAGCTTCGAAGACGATTTGCACAACTTCGTGCGCAAGTGCCAGGCCGGTGCCGACAGCGCGATCACCCAGTATTTCTTCAGCGCCGACTGCTACTTCTACTTCGTCGAGCGTGTGCGCAAGCTGGGCGTGGAACTGCCGATCACCCCCGGCATCATGCCGATCACCAACTACAGCAAGCTGGCGCGCTTCTCCGACGCCTGCGGCGCGGAGATCCCGCGCTGGATCCGCAAGCAGCTGGAAGCCTATGGCGACGACCTGCAAAGCATCCAGGCGTTCGGCGAGCAGGTGGTCAGCGAAATGTGCGAACGCCTGCTGGCCGGTGGCGCACCGGGCCTGCACTTCTATACGCTGAACCAGGCCGAACCCAGCCTGGCGATCTGGAACAACCTTGGCCTGCCGCGCTGACCACCCGACAGCCAGACGACAAGCAGGGCTGCACAAGCGTGCAGCTCTGTTATACTCCGCCAGCCTTTTCCGCCCACGCCCGGATGTTCGCCTGCTTCGCAGGCCAGCAGGACCGGTCGGGATCGCTCACCCAGACGCGATTCAGGCGAGGTACCCAGACCCATCGGGCTACGCCCTAACCTACACAGGATGACTCATGTCCTTTGCCTCCCTCGGCCTTTCCGAGGCCTTGGTCCGCGCCGTCGAGGCCGCAGGCTATAGCCAACCCACGCCCGTCCAGCAGCGTGCCATTCCGGCGGTCCTGCAGGGCCGTGACCTGATGGTGGCGGCACAGACCGGCACCGGCAAAACCGGCGGCTTCGCCCTGCCCGTGCTTGAGCTGCTGTTCCCCGGCGGCCATCCCGACCGCGAACAGCGCCATGGTCCGAAGCAGGCCCGCGTGCTGGTACTGACTCCGACCCGCGAACTGGCGGCACAGGTACATGACAGCTTCAAGCTGTACGCCCGCGACCTCAAGCTGGTCAGCACGTGCATCTTCGGTGGCGTCGGCATGAACCCGCAGATCCAGGCCGTGGCCAAGGGCCTGGATGTGCTGGTGGCCTGCCCCGGCCGGCTGCTCGACCTGGTTGGGCAGAAAGCCGTCGACCTGTCCCATGTGGAAATCCTCGTGCTTGATGAAGCCGACCGCATGCTCGACATGGGCTTCATCCACGATGTGAAGAAGGTCCTCGCCAAGTTACCGGCCAAGCGGCAGAACCTGCTGTTCTCCGCGACCTTCAGCAAAGACATCACCGATCTGGCCAACAAGCTGCTGCATGACCCCGAGCGCATCGAGGTCACCCCGCCGAACACCACGGTGGAGCGCATCGAACAGCGCGTATTCCGCCTGCCGGCCAGCCACAAGCGCGCCCTGCTCGCCCATCTGGTCACCCAGGGCGCCTGGGAACAGGTGCTGGTATTCACCCGTACCAAGCACGGCGCCAACCGCCTGGCCGAGTACCTCGACAAGCATGGCCTGAGTGCGGCCGCCATCCACGGCAACAAGAGCCAGAATGCCCGCACCAAGGCCCTGGCCGACTTCAAGGCCAACCAGATTCGTATCCTGGTGGCGACCGACATCGCCGCCCGCGGCCTGGATATCGACCAGCTGCCGCATGTCGTCAACTTCGAGCTGCCCAATGTCGAAGAAGACTACGTACACCGCATCGGCCGCACCGGCCGGGCCGGACGCAGTGGTGAAGCCATTTCCCTGGTGGCCCCGGACGAGGAAAAGCTGCTCAAGGCCATCGAACGCCTGACCAAGCAGCGCATTGCCGACGGCGATACCCTGGGCTTCGACCCGGACAGTATCGAGGTGGAAAAACCAGAAGTCCGCCCACCCCGCCCGGAGCGCCAGCCACGCGCCAACAAGCCACGTCACGAGCCGGCCAAACCTGCCAAACCGGCCGGCGAGGACAGGAAAGCCGAAGAGAAGGGCGAAGGCGAAGGCAAAGCCAAGCGCAACCGCAAGCGCCGCGGTGGCAAGGGCAAGGACGGCGCCACGGCAAGTCCGCTAAGCCCTGCGGGCAAGGCCGCGTTGCCGGTCATGCCGCCGCCGGATCGTGATCCGGAGGAGTTCCTCGATGACGAATACGACAACTTTGGCAATCGTGCCGACTACGTGCCCACGCCGAGCAAGGCGCCGGCACGCCCCGGACGGCGTAGCAACGCCCAGGGCGGTCAGCCACGCCAGGGGCAAGGCCAGTCAGCCGGCAAGCGCAGCGGCGGACAGCCGGGCGGCCAGGGCAAGCCACGCAACGGCAAGCCGGCCGGCCGGCCTAACGGTCAGCCGCGTCACAACAACGGCCCGCGTCGCGAAGAAACTCGCCCGCTGCGTGAACCAGCCGTTGCCGATCCGCGCAACAGCAAGCAACCGCTGATCATCCGCAAGGGTGAGCGCCTGCCCAGCCTGGAGCAGTTGGAAAGCCTGGAGAACAAGCGCCCGCGTGGCGAGCGTCCCGCCCTGCTGACCCGCAAGAACAGCAGCGACGAGTAAGCAAGACACGCCATAAAAAACGCCGGCAATGCCGGCGTTTTTTATGGGCGCTAAGCTATTGCGCGGCTTACTGGCGGATGCCTTCCACCGAGAGAATCAGCTCGACTTCCTGAGAGGCCGGGCCAAGATCCTTGGTGATACCGAAATCCTTCAGGGCAATACGTGTCGAACCCTCGAAGCCGGCACGATAGCCGCCCCAGGGGTCCTGCCCCTCACCCAGCAGGCGAGCCTGGATCACCACCGGCTTGGTCACGCCATTCAACGTCAGGTCGCCGGTGATATCCGCCGTACCCTCGCCCGTGGACTTGACGGCGGTGGACACGAAGCTGGCCTGCGGATGCTTGTCGACGTTGAGGAAATCCGCACTACGCAAATGCTTGTCGCGCTCGGCATGGTTGGAGTCCAGGCTGGCGGTATTGATGGTCACGTTGACTTTGCTGGCCTCGGGGTTGGCCGCATCGAAGCTGAAGCTGCCGTCAAAGTCCTTGAAGGTGCCGTACAGCCAGCTATAGCCCAGGTGGCTGATCTTGAAGTTGATGAAGGCATGCTGGCCGGGCTTGTCGATCGCATAGTCGGCCGCCAGTGCCTGGCCGGCGAACAGCGCAGCGCCCAGGGTCAGTGCAGCAAGGGATTTCTTCAGCATGGTGAGTCTCCTGTTGTAGTAGGGGATGGTCGCCCTGCGGCGACCGGGTACTGCCAAAACACGTGTCAACGCGAACCACGTCCTAGCATGCGCAGCAGGGTGGCATCGCGATCCAGCCAGTGGTGCTTGAGTGCCGCCAGGGCATGCACCGCCACCAGCGCCATCAGCCCCCAGGCCAGGTATTCATGGACCTGTCCGGCCAGGTCTTCCTGGCGCGGCAGGCCAGTCAGGGTCGCCGGCACACTGAACAGGCCAAACACCTCGATGGGCCGGCCATCGGCGGTGGAAATCAGGTAGCCCGAGCCCATCAGGGCAAACAGCAGCAGGTACAGCAGGGCATGCCCGGCCTTGGCGGCCAGCCGGGTCAGCCGATCATGACTGGCCAGCGCAGCGGGCTGCGCGGCAACCAGGCGCCAGCCCAGGCGCAACAGCATGACGGCGAACAGCAGGATGCCCACACTCTTGTGCAGATCCGGCGCAGTGCGATACCAGCTGCTGTAGTAGTCCAGGCCGACCATCCACAAACCCAAGCCGAACAGGCCGAATACCGCCAGAGCCACCAGCCAGTGCAACAACACACTGACCAGCCCGTAACGGGATGCCGAATTAGCCCATTGCATGGTTGTTTCTCCACAATTGCCGAGTTGTGCGCCGCACCTGGCAAGACCGGGCCGCGCTGTCGATGGATGTCTAGCCTAGCGGTTAAACCATCGAATAAAAGGGGAAAAATTAACTGAAACATATCTATCAGGCTGATCAGTCCAGCCTTGCATCCACAGGCATGCAGCCCCTAGGCTCTCTATCCCTGCCAAGGAGAAGCCCATGAACGCAAATACACCGTGGATGCAGCGCGACCTGGCCGTGCTCTGGCACCCCTGCACGCAGATGAAAGACCACGAGCGCCTGCCGCTGGTTCCGATCCGCCGTGGCGAGGGGGTCTGGCTGGAAGATTTCGACGGCAAGCGCTACCTGGATGCGGTCAGCTCCTGGTGGGTCAATGTGTTCGGCCATGCCAACCCGCGCATCAACGCACGCATCCGCGAGCAGCTGGACAGCCTGGAGCATGTGATGCTGGCCGGCTTCACCCATCAGCCGGTGATCGAACTGTCCGAGCGCCTGGTGCAGATCACCCCGCCCGGGCTGGCCAAGGTGTTTTACGCCGACAACGGCTCGTCGGGCATCGAGGTGGCGCTGAAGATGAGCCACCACTACTGGCTGAATAGCGGCCAGCCGCAGAAGAAACGCTTCGTCACCCTCACCAACAGCTACCACGGTGAAACCGTGGCGGCGATGTCGGTGGGCGACGTGGCGCTGTTCACCGACACTTACAAGGCGCTGCTGCTCGACACCCTCAAGGTAGCCAGCCCGGATTGCTACCTGCGCCCCGAGGGCATGGGCTGGGAAGAGCACTCGCGGAATATGTTCGCCGCCATGGAACAGACCCTGGCCGAGCACAACCATGAAGTCGCCGCCGTCATCGTCGAGCCGCTGATCCAGGGTGCCGGCGGCATGCGCATGTACCACCCGATCTACCTCAAGCTGCTTCGCGAGGCCTGCGACCGCTACGGCGTGCACCTGATCCACGACGAGATCGCCGTCGGCTTCGGCCGCACCGGGACGATGTTCGCCTGCGAGCAGGCCGGCATCACCCCGGACTTCCTGGTGCTGTCCAAGGCGCTGACCGGCGGTTACCTGCCGATGGCCGCGGTGCTCACCACCGACCAGGTGTACGGCGCCTTCTACGACGACTACGCGACCCTGCGCGCCTTCCTGCACTCGCATACCTACACCGGCAACCCGCTGGCCTGTGCCGCCGCCCTGGCGACCCTGGACATCTTCCGCGACGACCAGGTGATTCAGCGCAACCAGGCACTCGCTGCGCATATGGCCAGCGCCACCGCACACCTCAAGGACCACCCGCATGTCGCCGAAGTGCGCCAGACCGGCATGGCCCTAGCCATCGAGATGGTCCAGGACAAGCCGAGCAAGACCGCCTACCCCTGGCAGCAACGCCGTGGCCTGGCGGTATACCAGCACGCCCTGCAGCGCGGCGCCCTGCTGCGCCCGCTGGGCAGCGTGGTGTACTTCCTGCCGCCGTACGTGATCACCCCCGAGCAGATCGATTTCCTCGCCGAGGTAGCCAGCGAGGGCATCGATATCGCCACGCGCGCGTCGTTCAGCGTCGCGGTAGACAATCGTTATCCCGATCATCGCGATCCGGGCTAGTTTTCAACGGCCGAGAAAAGCACTGGAGGCTGGACGAAAAGCACGGCGAACTGCACCATGCCCCACTTTCGTTCAGCCTCCCGCCTTCAGCAGCTTTTTCCCATGCGCCTATCCCGTTTCTTCATCGATGCCCGACTGTCCCTGGGCCAACACACGCTACCCGAGGCCCAGGCCCACTACATCGGCCGCGTACTGCGGCATGCCGTGGGCGATGCCCTGCAGCTGTTCGATGGCAGCGGCCAGGAATATCGCGGAGCATTGATCGAAGTGAGCAAGAAGGCTGTGCGGGTTGAACTCAGCGAACAGCTGGCCGGCCTGCCCGAATCGCCTCTGCACATTCACCTGGGCCAGGGCCTGTCGCGCGGCGAACGCATGGACTGGGCGATCCAGAAAGCCACTGAGCTGGGCGTCGCGGCGATCACGCCGATCGTCAGCGAACGCTGCGAAGTGCGCCTGAAGGATGAACGCGCCGACAAGCGCCTGGCGCACTGGCGCCAGGTAGCGATCAGCGCCTGCGAGCAGTGTGGCCGCTCAGTCGTCCCGCAGATCCACGCCCCGCAACTGCTGGCTGACTGGCTGGCCCAGCAAAACGCCGACCTCAGGCTGGTCCTGCATCCACAGGCCGAGGCGCTGACCAGCCACCCGAGCCCGGGCAGCCTGGCCTTTTTGATCGGCCCGGAAGGCGGGCTGACAGACAGCGAGGTCAGCCAGGCGCAGGCGGCCGGTTTTCTCGGCGCACGCCTCGGCCCACGGGTACTGCGCACGGAAACCGCGCCGGTGGTCGCACTCAGCGTGGCGCAGCAGCTGTGGGGGGATTTCTGAGCGCTATCGCCTGCGCAACGGCATGCCCAGCAGGGCAGCGAGAAGCCGCTTAATAGCCCTTGACGCTGTAATCGATCTCGAAGTCGATGCCGGTAACCCGTGACACCCCGGTATCCAGGCGGCCATCGTCATGCAGGCGCAACCAGCGATAGCCGGGCGCCTCGTGATCCACCTGGAAATCCTCGCTACCCGGCGCGAACTGCACACAGGTCGAGGGCGAGGCCAGCAGGCGCATACCGTGCAGTTGCTGGTCGAACTCCTGGTGCACATGCCCCCACAGCAAGGCCTTGACCTGGCTGCGCCCGGCCAGGCGTGCAAACAAGGCCTGCGGGTTACGGATGCCGATAGGCTCCATCCAGCGGCAGCCGATGGATACCGGATGATGATGGAAACTCACCAGCACATGTCGTGCGCCGGCGCTATCCAGCGCCTGATCGAGCAGGCTTAGCTGCTCTTCGGCGAAATAACCGGGTACGGCACCGACGATCGAAGAGTCGAGCAGAATGATGCGCCACTGGCCGATGTCCAGCACGCTGTCGAGCAACGCCGTACCGGCGCACGCCGCCTGCATGGCCGCCGGCTCGTCATGGTTGCCGGGAAACCAGCGCACCTGAGGTGCCAGGCTGTCGGTGAGCTGGCGAAAACGCTGGTAGGAGGCCAGCGAGCCATCCTGGGAAAGATCCCCCGTAGCCAGTACCAGGTCGATGCGCGGCTGCTCCTGCTCGACCAGCGCGATCACCCGCTGCAGGCTATTGCAGGTATCCATGCCCAACAGCCGGCCATCCGCCTCGGCGAACAGGTGACTGTCGGACAGCTGCACCAGCAACACCGAGCTATCGGCAGAGGGGGCGGCAGAGGGGGTGGCAGCACTCGGCAAGGGGCCATCTCCAGGGAAAGTGCTCGGAATTATGGTGTCTGCGCCACGGCAGGGTAAAGCCGGCAACTGGAAACAGATCACAGTTAACGGCGCTGAAATCTTGCCACGTTGTTCAGATTAGCGCTTCTGCGGCATGCCCGTGCGCCTGGCAATGGCTCAGCCATTCACCGAGAAAGCGATTGACCTGCAGTTTCTCATCCGGCAAGTACATGGCCGGATTGGGATAAGGGTAGCTGCCGTGCAGGCGTTGCCTGTCATCCTCGCCCACCACTTCGGCCATCCGTGCGTCATGGTAGGCCCGCACCTGCAGGCAGGCCTGCGGCAACCAGGCCAGTGGCTGCACCTGCCACAGGCGCAGGGTGGTGGTGTAGGGGCAGTTTTCCAGCACAGCAATATGCAGCTGGCCGAACGACTGTTCGCCCTGACTCAGCAGCAGGTTGCGCTGCGCCAGGCCATCGCGCATGTCCGGCAATAAGCGCAGCAGACGCAGATAGTTAAGCTCGCAGATCGCCTGCAGGCCACTCAGATCGACGCGGTAGCGCTCGCGCAGCAGGCTCATGCCCAGGCCTCGCGTACGCGCTGGCGATTCAGCGCCAGCCAGTGCAAGGCCATAATGCTCGCCGCGTTGTCGATGCGCCCGTCCTCTACGGCGGCCAGGGCTTCATCCAGCGACCACACCGCCACACGGATGTCCTCGCCCTCCTCGGCCAGGCCATGCACACCGCCGGCGCCGCGACTGTCACAACGACCGACAAACAGGTGCACCCGCTCATCCGAACCGCCTGGCGACGGGTA
Source organism: Pseudomonas fluvialis (assembly GCF_002234375.1). Classification (GTDB taxonomy): domain Bacteria; phylum Pseudomonadota; class Gammaproteobacteria; order Pseudomonadales; family Pseudomonadaceae; genus Aquipseudomonas; species Aquipseudomonas fluvialis. The sequence goes on along the minus strand of NZ_NMQV01000003.1, from coordinate 107,636 downwards.
GTACTGGCACACCGGCCACAGCTCAGCCAGCGTCAGGTTGGCCTCTTCCAGCGCCTCACGGCGCGCCACCGCCTGTGGCTGCTCGTCCTTGTCGATCAACCCGGCCACCAGCTCGATCAGCCAGGGGTTGACGCTCTTGTCCAGGGCACCGACGCGGAACTGCTCGACCAGCACCACGCAATCGCGCGGCGCATCGTAGGGCAGCACGCAAACCGCATCCGGGCGCACGAACAACTCGCGACTGAGCAGCGGCCCCTGTTCACCATTGAACAGACGATGCCGCAGCTGCAAACGATCCACACGGTAAAAGCCGCGGAAGCACTGCTCCCGCTGCACGACCTCACAGGCATCAACCGCCTGGCTAGGATGGAACTCGGACATAAGCCTGCACACCACACACTGACAATGCAGGCAGAGTAGCCGCACTCGCTGCCTGCATGCCAGTCGCCTGGCTTACACCTGCCGGTAGATCACCGCGCCTTCTTCCTTGAAGCGCTCGGACTGCTCGGCAAAGCCAGCCTCAATGGCCTTCTGCTCGTCGGTCAGGCCGTGCTCGGCGGCGTACTCGCGCACCTCCTGGGTGATCTTCATCGAGCAGAACTTCGGTCCGCACATGGAGCAGAAGTGCGCGACCTTGGCCGACTCCTTGGGCAGCGTCTCGTCGTGGAAGGCGCGCGCGGTATCCGGGTCGAGGCCAAGGTTGAACTGGTCTTCCCAGCGGAACTCGAAGCGCGCCTTGCTCAGTGCGTTGTCGCGGATCTGCGCGCCCGGATGGCCCTTGGCCAGGTCGGCGGCGTGCGCGGCGATCTTGTAGGTGATGATGCCGGTCTTCACGTCATCCTTGTTCGGCAGGCCCAGGTGCTCCTTCGGGGTCACGTAGCAGAGCATGGCGCAGCCGAACCAGCCGATCATCGCCGCGCCGATGCCCGAGGTGATGTGGTCGTAGCCGGGGGCGATGTCAGTGGTCAGCGGGCCGAGGGTGTAGAACGGCGCTTCGTCGCAGCATTCCAGCTGCTTGTCCATGTTCTCCTTGATCAGCTGCATCGGCACGTGGCCGGGGCCTTCGATCATGGTCTGCACGTCATGCTTCCAGGCGATCTTGGTCAGCTCGCCGAGGGTTTCCAGTTCGCCGAACTGCGCGGCATCGTTGGCGTCGGCGATCGAACCCGGACGCAGGCCGTCGCCCAGCGAGAAGCTGACGTCGTAGGCCTTCATGATTTCGCAAATTTCCTCGAAGTGGGTGTAGAGGAAATTCTCCTTGTGATGCGCCAGGCACCACTTGGCCATGATCGAGCCACCACGGCTGACGATGCCGGTGACGCGCTTGGCGGTCAGCGGCACATAGCGCAGCAGCACGCCGGCGTGGATGGTGAAGTAATCCACGCCCTGCTCGGCCTGTTCAATCAGGGTGTCGCGGAACAGCTCCCAGGTCAGGTCCTCGGCGATGCCGCCGACCTTCTCCAGCGCCTGGTACACCGGCACGGTGCCGATCGGCACCGGCGAGTTGCGGATGATCCACTCGCGGGTCTCGTGGATGTGCTTGCCGGTGGACAGGTCCATGACCGTGTCCGAACCCCAGCGGATGCCCCAGGTCAACTTGGCCACTTCCTCTTCAATGGAAGAACCCAGCGCCGAGTTGCCGATGTTGCCGTTGATCTTCACCAGGAAGTTGCGGCCGATGATCATCGGCTCCAGCTCCACGTGGTTGATGTTCGCCGGGATGATGGCGCGGCCGCGGGCGATTTCGCTGCGCACGAACTCGGCGGTGATCTCTTTCGGGATGCTGGCGCCGAAGCTTTGCCCGCCGTGCTGCTCTTTCAGCAGACCGGCTTCACGCGCTTCCGCCAACTTCATGTTCTCGCGGATGGCGACGTATTCCATCTCGGGCGTGATGATGCCCTTTTTCGCGTAGTGCATCTGGCTGACGTTGTGGCCGGCCTTGGCGCGGCGCGGGTTGCGCACGTGGGCGAAGCGCATGGCCGACAGCTCGGCGTCGTTCAGACGGCGCTGGCCGAACTCAGAGGACAGGCCAGGCAGCTTCTCGGTATCGCCACGATCCTCGATCCAGGCACTGCGCACGTCCGGCAGGCCCTTGCGCACGTCGATGGTCACATTCGGGTCGGTGTAGGGGCCGGAGGTGTCGTAAACGGTCACCGGGGCATTGATCTCGCCGCCGAAGGCGGTGGGGGTGACGTCCAGGCTGATCTCGCGCATCGGCACGCGGATATCCGGGCGCGAACCCTGCACGTAGACCTTCTGCGAACGGGGGAAAGGTTGTACGGACTGCTGGTCGACCTGTGCGCTTTCGCTGAGGTTCTTCTGGTTTTGCACGCTCATCGGCTTCTCCGGGCTGACTGTCGGAGCGAACCTGAAGGCGACGGGCGCACCGGGAGCGGTGCCAGAGGGGGTCGCCACGCGGGCGAGCACATCTTGTTCCCTACGCAGGCCTTAACCTGATCAGGTTCAACGGGATCCGGAACTGTCCGATCTCAGCCCACGACTCTGGGCACCCCGACAAGAACTGCCCGCAGTCTAAACAGCCTGAGCGACGCCAGCAATCGAGCAGACGACAATCGGCGCGGCACAGCACACGCACAATCGCCCAGGCTGCGCAGGCGCGGCAACTGTACCTTGACCGCCCCTGCTACCGGCCTTAGCCTTGCCCGGTTATCACGCACTCCAGGACTGACCATGTTGCGCAGACTTTCACTGGCTGTTGCCATCGCCGCCATCTCCCATGGTGCCTGGGCCGAACCGGCGCAGACATCCAACCGGGCCGACCTGCTGACCATCTATCAGGACGCCCTGGCCAACAACGCCGATCTCGCCGCCGCCCAGGCCGAGTATCAGGCCCAGCGCGAAGTGGTGCCGCAGGCCCGCGCCGGGCTGCTGCCACAGGTCAATGCCGGGGCCAATGTCAGCGATACACGCAGCGAAGTGGACAGCTCGCTGGGTACGCAAAGCGGCTCACGCAGTGGCATCGCCTACCAGGCCAGCCTCAGCCAGCCGATTTTCCGTGCCGACCGCTGGTTCCAGCTGCAGGCCGCCCAGGCCAGCAGCGAGCAGGCGGCCCTGCAGTTCTCGGCCACCTCGCAGGGGCTGATCCTGCAAAGCGCCGAGGCCTACTTCGGCGTGCTGCGTGCCCAGGACAACCTGGCCACCACCAAGGCCGAAGAAGCCGCCTTCAAGCGCCAGCTGGACCAGGCCAACGAGCGCTTCGACGTGGGCCTGTCGGACAAGACCGACGTACTGGAAGCGCAGGCCGGCTACGACAACGCCCGCGCCAACCGGCTGATCGCCGAGCGCAACGTGGCCGATGCCTTCCAGTCGCTGACCACGCTGACTGATCGACTGTACGAAGGCCTGGAAGGGGTCAAGCACAGCCTGCCGGTGGTCGAGCCCGTGCCCAACGACGCACAGGCCTGGGTCGATACTGCCGCGCAACAGAACCTCAACCTGCAGGCCAGCAACTTTGCCGTGCAGGCCGCCGAGGAAACCCTGCGCCAGCGCAAAGCCGGGCACGCCCCCACGCTGGACGCCGTGGCGCAGTACCAGAAAGGCGACAACGACCTGCTGGGCTTTCGCAACAGTGCCGGCCAGCCGCTGCGCTACGGCCCGGATGCCGAGCAGCAGAGCATCGGCCTGCAGCTGAACATCCCGCTGTACAGCGGTGGCCTGACCAGCTCCCAGGTGCGCGAGTCCTACCAGCGCCTCAACCAGGCCGAGCAAAGCCGGGAAAGCCTGCGCCGTCAGGTGGTGCAAAACACCCGCAACTTCCACCGTGCGGTGAATACCGACGTGGAGCAGGTCAAGGCCCGCCGGCAGACCATCATCTCCACGCAGAGCGCGCTGGAAGCCACGCAGATCGGCTATCAGGTCGGTACACGCAATATCGTCGACGTGCTCGATGCGCAGCGTCAGCTGTTCAGTGCGGTGCGCAACTACAACAACGCGCGTTACGACTACCTGCTCAACAACCTGCGCCTCAAGCAGGCCGCCGGCACGCTCAGCCCGGCCGACCTGGAAGCGCTGGATAGTTTCCTCAATCCGCTCTACGACCCGGACAAGGACTTCCTCCCGGAAGACCTGGCCAAGGCCGCCGAGGCGACCCTGCAGGGCAACCCGCAGTTCTGAGCTAAAGCACAAGCGGCTGTTTTCAGCCGCTACCACAGAAACGCCCCTGCCCGCTAACGGCCAGGGGCGTTTTGCTGATACGCGGGATCAAGGCAGCAAGCGTTGTATGCCACCCAACAGACGCGCCAGCGCACCCTGGTTGCGACGCAACACCGCCAGCCCGGCCTCACTCATGGCCTGCCAGTCATCACGGCTCTGCCACAACTGGGCCACCTCGCGGGCCAGGCTGTCGGCATCCTGCACCTCGCGCAGGGCACCGGCCTCGCGCAGCTGGCTAGAGATTTCCAGGAAATTGAACAGATGCGGGCCACTGAGCACCGGCTTGCCCAGTGCGGCAGGCTCCAGCAGGTTGTGCCCACCGTTGGCCACCAGGCTGCCACCAACCAGCGCCACATCGGCCAGGGCATAAAGGAACAGCAGCTCGCCCATGGTATCGCCCAGCAACAGCGCATCCGTTGCCTGGGGCTGCACGCCCGCCGAGCGCCGGCAGGTGGCAAAACCCTGGCGCTGGCACAGCTCGTAAACGCTGTTGAAGCGCTCCGGGTGACGCGGCACGAGAATCAGCAAGGCCTGTGGCCAGCGCGCCAGCAACTGGCGATGCGCGGCCAGGGCAATCTCGTCTTCGCCGGCATGGGTACTGGCAGCAATCCATACCGGCCGCGCGCCCCAGTCGGCCCGGCAGGCTGTGGCACGCGCCAGCAACTGGGCATCTACCTGCAGGTCGAACTTGATCGAGCCGGTCACCTGCACGGCTTCGGGGCGCGCACCGAGCTGCAGGAAGCGCTGCGCCTCGGCAGCGCTTTGCACGGCAATCAGTTGCAAACGCGCCAACATTGGTGCAGTGAGCCGGGCAAAGCGTGCATAGCCACGTGCCGAGCGCTCGGACAGGCGGGCATTGGCCAGCACCACGGGGATGGCGCGACGTTCGCAGGCGGCAATGAAGTTGGGCCACAACTCGGTTTCCATGATCACCGCCAGGCGCGGACGGAGCTGGCGCAGGAAGCGCGCCGCCGTCCACGGCAGGTCATAGGGCAGGTAGCAGTGCTGGATGCGTCCGGCATACTGCTCGGCAGGAAACAGCGCACGAATGCGCTCGGAACCGGTAGGCGTCATGCAGGTGATGGTGATCGGCAGCTGCGGATAACGCGCCAGCAGTTCACGTACCAACGGCGCCGCCGCGATGCTTTCGCCCACCGACACGGCATGCAGCCAGATGCCGTCAGGCTGCAGCGGCGCCAGCCCCAAGGCAAAACGCTCAGCCACCCGCCGTGCGTAGGCCGGCGCACGCCAGGCCCGCCAGGCCAGGCGCAGCAGGATCAGTGGCAGGGCGACATGAAACAGTAAGGTATACAGGGCACGATTCATGGTTGCGCAGCTTACCATGCCGGTGCTGCCGCGGTTTGGAGTCCCCATGCAAGGCTATGTATTTCTCGCCCTGGCGATCATCGCCGAGGTCATTGCCACCACAGCCCTCAAGTCGGTGGACGGACTGAACAAGCCACTGCCTCTGCTCCTGGTGGTGGTCGGCTATGCCTTGGCCTTCGCCATGCTGGCCCTGGTCATGCGCAGTATTCCCGTAGGAGTCGCCTACGCACTCTGGTCAGGCCTGGGCATTGTGCTGATCAGCCTGGCTGCCTGGCTGATCTACGGCCAACGCCTGGATACAGCCACACTGCTGGGCATGGCACTGATCATCAGCGGCGTGGCCGTTATCCAGCTGTTCTCGACGCATAACGGGCACTGACCCGGCGCCTCGACAGAGCAGCGCAGCACCCAGCCTGCAGCGTGCAACGACGCCCCAAGGTTATACTGCCCGCCCGTTTTCCGGAGAGGCCTACGCATGTCCCACCCCCTCAGCACCGATGTCCTGATCGTCGGCGGCGGCGTCGCCGGCCTCTGGCTGAACGCCCGCCTGCGCCGGGAAGGCTTCTCCACCCTGCTGCTCGAGCGCGGTACGCTCGGCGGTGGGCAGAGCGTCAAGTCGCAGGGGATCATCCACGGCGGCGCCAAGTACGCCCTGCATGGCGCCCTGACCGGTGCCTCCGAGGCCATCGCCGACATGCCCAGGCGCTGGCGCGAGGCGCTGGATAGCCAGGGCGAGCTGGACCTGGCCGGCGTGCGCCTGCTCTCCGAGGCTCACTACCTGTGGTCACCCGGCACCCTGGCCGGCAACCTGACCAGCTTCTTCGCCAGCAAGGCGGTGCGCGGCCGGGTCGACCAGGTCAAGGGCGAGGCACTACCTCCGGCGCTGCAACATCCCAAATTCAAGGGCAAGGTCTACCGCTTGGCCGAGCTGGTGCTGGACGTGCCCAGCCTGATCGCGCGCCTGGCCGAGCTGGCCGAAGGCAGCCTGCTGGCCGCCGGCGAGATCATCCCGCTGCACGAGGGCGGCGAGCTGGTCGGCCTGAACGTCGACGGCCGCGCCATTCGCGCCCAACGCATCGTGCTCACCGCAGGCTCCGGCAACGCCGGGCTGCTCGCCGCGCTGGGCGTGGCCGAGCCGCGCCAGCAGCTGCGCCCGCTGCACATGGTGATGGCCAAGGGGCCGGCCCTCAAACCGCTGTACGCGCACTGCCTGGGCGGCGGGCCCAAGCCACGGGTGACCGTGACCAGCCATCCGGCCGCCGACGGCCAGTGGGTCTGGTACCTCGGCGGCGACCTGGCCGAGGCCGATGGCGTGGCCCGCGACGAGGCTGCGCAGATCCGCGCCGCACAGAAGGAGCTGGGCGAGCTGCTGCCCTGGGTCGACCAGAGCGCCACCCGCTGGGCCACCCTGCGCGTCGATCGCGCCGAGCCGGCGCAGTCCGGCCTGGTGCGCCCGGACAATGCCTTCCTCGCCGAGCAGGGCCGCCTGCTGGTGGGCTGGCCGACCAAGCTGGCACTGTCGCCGGACCTGGCTGATCGGGTACTGACCAAGCTGACCCGCGACGGCATCTGCCCGGGCACGCATGCGCCGCTGCCCGCACTGCCCTGCCCGCCCGTGGCACAGCCGGCCTGGGAGGAGCTGCTGGCATGAACCAAGCAACCTTGCACGACCTCTGGCGTCCGCTGGGCAGCACCGGCCTGCACGTCTCACCGTTGGGCCTGGGCACCGTCAAGCTGGGCCGTGACCAAGGCGTGAAATACCCCAACGGCTTCAGCATCCCCGATGACGCCGCTGCCCGCGCCCTGCTCGACCAGGCCCGCGAACTGGGCATCAATCTGCTCGACACCGCGCCGGCCTATGGTGTCAGCGAGGAACGTCTCGGCCCGCTGCTGCGCGGCCAGCGCCACGCCTGGGTGATCGTCAGCAAGGTCGGCGAGGAGTTCGAGCTGGGCCAGTCGCGCTTCGACTTCAGCCCGGCGCACACGCGTTACTCCGTGGAACGCAGCCTGCAGCGCCTGCAAACCGAACACATCGAGCTGGTCCTGGTGCACTCGGACGGCAACGACCTGGCCATCCTGCACGACAGCGGCGTCTACGAGACCCTCGCCGAACTCAAGCGCGAGGGCAAGATCGGCGCCTTCGGCCTGTCCGGCAAAACCGTCGAGGGTGGGCTGCTGGCGCTGGAGCAAGGCGACTGCGCCATGGTCACCTACAACCTCAACGAACAAGCCGAGAAGCCAGTGCTCGACTATGCTGCAGCCCACGGCAAGGCCATCCTGATCAAGAAGGCCTTGGCCAGCGGCCATGTCTGCCTGCAGCCGGGCAGTGACCCGCTGCGCGCCAGCTTCAAGCTGGTGTTTGCCCATCCTGGGGTGAGCAGTGCGATCGTTGGAACCATCAACCCGCAACATCTGTCGCATAACGTAGCGCTGCTGAGCCAGCTGCTCCGTTCCATGCCCACCGCGGACTGAGGGTTCGCCGGGCCACGCCGAGGACCCGCCCATGTCGACCGTACTCGCCCGCAAGGATCCCCAGCACTTCAAGACTCAGGCCCTTCACGTCGAGGCCGACGCACACGCCCTGCATTACCAGGGCCTGCCCCTGCCGCTCAACTTCCAGCAAATGCTCGCACGCCGCCGACCTCTCGCCGCGCCCAAGGACAGCCGACAATTCGTCCTGGAATTGGCCAACCTTGGGGTTTCCGTACGCTTGACCCTGGCCTGGCAGGGACAGGACTACCAGGTGCTGGTTCGCCAGCGGCGCAGCGACCGCGGCGATTGTGTCCTGAAACTGATCTCTGGCTACGTGCCTGCCCACGAGTTACAGCTGCCACTGCTCAGCGCAGTCACCGAAGTGGCCGAAGAATGCCTGGTACAGAGCCCAGCAGGCTGGCTACAGGGACGCTATCTGGATACCTGGCTGGCGACCCCCTACCCCACGCTGCGCTATTGCCATCAGTACTTCCAGCTGCGCCCGCAATGTGGTGCGGCGCTAGCGGTGTACTGCCAGGGCCAACCCCTCATGGAGCGCCCGCAGGCTTACGTGCACCTACCCAGCGCCTCGCTGCAACTGGTCTACGACTTGCGCCTGCAGCTGCCGGACAACCTTCGCCAGATAAGCCTGCAGCATGCCGATGAACGCCTGGAGGGCGATGCGCTGGTCGCCCGCCTGGAACCTCAGCATGAGCTGTTTCTCCTCGCGCCCGAGCAGAATCGCCTGTTCACCCTTGAACAGGGCGAGCTTCGGCCGTTCCAGCACACCCAAGCCCTCTGGCTTTCCGAAGCCTTTGCCACGCGCGATGGCTGGCTAGTGCATGACGAGCGCATCGCCTGGCACGATTGGCTACGCCGCGCCGCCTGAACAAAAAAGCCCATGCCGAAATGCGCAACGCCGCAGAATGCTGCGGCGTTGTAAGTAGGCGTAGCCGTGAGCGCTTACTGCTGCACCACACCCAGGTGCTGCAGGCTTTCATAGGTCAAGGCGCCGTAAGCGAGGCCATGGCGACGCTGGTATTCCAGCAGGGCCGCCACGGTGCGCGGACCCAGCTTGCCATCGGCCGCCCCGGGATTGAGTCCGGCAGACTGCAGGGCGTTCTGCATGGAAACAATCATCGGTGCATTCAGGTCGGCATCGCACACGGCACGTACGGTTACCATCTGCGGCTCGCCGGTGTACTCGGTAGCCGTCAACTGACGTACTTCGGCGGGAACTTGCTGCTCATCCACCTTCTCGGCCTGCGCCACCACCTGCACCGGTAGTTCGGCTGTCTCGTTGGCTACCGGCACCTCAACCACACGGGCCGGGGTTTCCAGCACCCAGCGGGTCACTTCCTTGAAAACCGCAGGTTCAACCACTTCACGCTTCGTTTCCGGCTTGACCAGGGTCTTTTTCATGACGGTAGCCGTCTTGGCCGGGATCAGCCGGGCACACAGGGTACGCGCCGTGTTCTCGCGGGCGAAGGTCACGCCGGCAGTCTTGCAGGCTTCCAGCTCGGTACGGGCGGCTTCGACCTCGACGACTTCCTTCTTCATTTCGAAGACAGCCGGCTCGACGATGGTACGGACAATTTCCGGACGTACCTCGACGCGCTCCTTGACCTGGCGGTAAACCGGCGGCTCGACCTTGTACATGGTCACGCCATCCTTGGTCACCACCTGCTTGCGCTCCTGGCTAAGCTGCGTCGGCGTCACCTGGATTTTGTTCACAGAATCCTTGGTGACTACCTCAAGCGGCTTCTGTACCGGCTTGGGGCGGACCACCGACTGTACCCAGCACTGGTTAGCCGACACTACGAAGGCCGCTGGCTGGCTGGCTTGGCTAGTGTTTTCTGCCGCGGCTGGAGTCGCTTCGTCAAGCTGCGCCAACACAGGCTCCGCAGCCACCTGCGGTGCCGCCTCAGCATTCTGCTGGGCCTGTTGCTCAGCCCACTGGCTGTAGTGCACCGAGTCCACTTCGCTGTCCGGCGTGGTTGAGGCACAACCGGAAATTCCCAGCAGCAGACCAGGCAGCAGGTAATAACCAAGCTTCATCATGTTGCTCCTTGTTTTTAATCTAAATCTCAAGACGCACGAGGTAAGTAAATGAATACCCGATAATTTTTCTTATAGCGCCAGAACCCGGCCAGCGTTTTACTCATCTGTACGTAACGGAATACGTTTAAACCAAACCTGAGCAACAAAATCATCAAGGCCTTTCAACATGCCGACAGCCCCTCTCCACCGGCAACGTGCCAGCAGAGTACAGGTAAGGCAGCCCCCCAGCAACACGCCCCCCCCTGCGTCTCAGGCGTCAGGCTTCTCCGCGGATCTTCTCCACAATGGCCGTGGTGGAGCTATTCTCCACCAAGCCAAGCACACGCACTTCGCCGCCATAGGCACGCACGATATCGGCGCCGACCACCCCCTCGATGCCGTAGTCACCGCCCTTGACCAGAACATCCGGACGCACCCTACGCAGTAGCGTCTCCGGCGTGTCCTCACTGAAGCTCACTACCCAATCCACCGCGCCCAGGCCGGCGAGTACCGCCATGCGCCGATCAACACTGTTGATCGGCCGGCCTGGCCCCTTGAGACGACTGACCGAGGCATCGTCATTGACCGCCAGTACCAGGCGATCTCCCTGAGCACGCGCCTGCTCCAGATAGGCAACATGGCCGGCATGCAGGATATCGAAGCAACCATTGGTAAAGACGATCTTCTCGCCATGCGCACGCGCATCTTCCAGGGCCACCAGTAACTGCTCGACCCCCACCACCCCGCGCTCCGAACCCTGTTCACGCTGCACCGCACGGCGCAGTTCCGGAGCGCTAATGGCTGCCGTGCCCAGTTTGCCAACGACGATACCAGCCGCCAGGTTGGCCAGGCCGACTGCATTGGGCAGCGACTCACCCGCTGCCAGGGAGGCCGCCAAGGTCGAAATCACCGTATCACCGGCGCCCGTCACGTCGAACACTTCACGGGCACGGGCGGGCAGGTGCAACGGAGCCTGTTCGGGACGCAGCAGCGTCATGCCATGCTCGCCGCGGGTAATCAACAGCGCCCCCAGTGCCAGCTCATTCATCAATGCCGCGCCCTTACGCACCAGCTCGGCTTCATCGGCACAACGGCCAACGATGGTCTCGAACTCGTGGAGGTTGGGCGTAATCAGGCTGGCGCCCCGGTAGATGGAAAAATCCGTCCCCTTGGGATCAGCCAGCACCGTGATGCCGCGGGCACGTGCCAGACTGATCAGCGCCTGATGATTGGGCAATGCGCCCTTACCGTAGTCGGAGAGAATCAGTACAGCGACGCCATCCAGCAGCGCTTCGACCTGAGCCGCCAGCGCCTGCGCATCGGTCGCGAAAGGCTCTTCGAAATCCATACGCAGCAACTGCTGGTGGCGACTCAACACACGCAGTTTGACGATGGTCGGCTGCTCCTCGACCTGCTGGAAATGGCAGGCCACCCCTGCCGACTGCAGGCTGCGTTGCAAAGAGCCGGCCGCCTCATCACGCCCGGTCACCCCGACCAGACGAACCTGTCCGCCCAACGCGGCAATATTCAATGCCACGTTGGCCGCACCGCCTGGCCGATCTTCGATCTGCTCGACCTTGACCACAGGCACCGGGGCTTCGGGGGAAATGCGCGAAGTACCGCCATGCCAGTAACGGTCGAGCATGACATCACCAACCACCAGCACGGCAGCCTGATCGTAACGGGGCATGGACAGCTTCATGGGGACTCCACAGGTAAAAATCGGCGCCGATCATAGCACGGGCCATGGCCGCCAGCCCGCTGCCTGGGCGCATCACGCGGATACGCCCGCAGCGCCCGGTGATACGGGCATTTCTGCCAGGTAGATGATGATTGCCAAGCTTTGGGGACTTGGCTACGCTGGGTAAATCGCCAGCATAGCGACACGACAGGGATGTTTCGTGCCAGCCACCTCACGCCCCCGCCGGTCCTCTGCCCAGCCTGCGCTCGCGCCATACACGTGCGACTGCTGATTTGCCAACGCAAGACCAATGCCCCGCAAGGGCTTATACGAGGTGAAACATGGCTGTTATCAAAACGTCCAACACGATGGATCTGGCCGGGGAAGTGGCCCGCGCCATCAGCAATGCCTTCCTGGAAACCCAGGAGGTCTCCTACGAAGCACAGTTCTTCGTCAACAACCGCAACCAGCCAGACGACAGCTATACCGATGAGGCCGGCGGTACGGCGACGATCAAGACCACGCAAAGTGCCAACTTGATCGAGCAGACCACGACCTACAAGAACTTCCAAGGCGAATCCGACACCAAGGAAACCGGAACAGGCAAATACAGCTTCTCGGGCAACAATGTCGGCAGCGACATCAACAACGCCACCGGCTTCAATTTTTCTGAAAACGTCACCTCGGTCGGCGTCGACTATGAAGGCAAGTACACCGACAACGAGAAAGCTACCGCACAGATCGCTTTCGAGAACGACAGTCTGGTTATCAAGCAGGCCGACTACAGCGCCGCGGAAAGCTGGAATGAGCTGTGGGAAGGCACTCGCGACACCGGAAAGGATTCCTTCAAGTACAACTTCAGTGGTCGTGCTGTCTACAACCAGCAGGACTATGACGGCTGGATAGCCTTCGAGCATGAAAGCACCCAGGCAAACCGCATTTCCTCGAGCTGGTCAGAGAGCGGCAAGGAAGATGGCCTGAGCTACAGCGAGAAAGGCAGCTTTCTACTGGAAAGCACTGCAGGCGTTACCTACGACTCCAGCAGCAACACCTTCACCGGCCTCATCAACAAGCTGAACATCAGCAACAAGGAGACCGAAAAGGAAGGCGGTTACAGCTACACCGAAGAGCATTCCTTCCAGTCCAGCGGCCCGATCGATAGCAGCTACCTACCCTGGGTACCTGACGACGACTATGACGACGACATGCTGATGCCGATGGTCATGGACAACGAGAACAGCGTTGAATCCTTTATGGAGTACCTGCTTTCCGGCAACGACACCATCACCGGCACCAGCAAGGAGCAGAACTACCTCTACGGTGGTGCCGGCAATGATCTGATCACCGGCAACAAAGGTAACGACTATCTCAATGGCGGCGAAGGCAACGATACGCTCAAAGGTGGCGCCGGCAATGACGTATTGTTCGGCGGCAGCGGTAATGACAGCCTCGATGGCGGCGCCGGCAATGACGTACTGATCGGCTATACCGGCATCGATAACTTCAAAGGCGGCGCCGGAGCCGACAGCTTTGTGTTCTACGACGATGACCTGACCCTGAACCAGGCCAACCTGGATACCGTGAGCGACTTCAAAATCAAACAGGGCGACAAACTGGCGTTTGATTTTGACTTCACCGCCGAAGATGTCACCATTGCCCTTGGCAAGACTGATCGCAAAGCCAGCTACGATGAGCTGCTGAGCGCCGCCAACGACAGTGGTGCGAAAATCTTTGTCGGTTATACCGCTGCCGATAAGAAGAATGGTTATGCCTTCGTCGACACTGACGATAACGGCAGCATGGACATGGCTATCAAGTTGACCGGCATCACCAGCAGCAACAAGATTGATACCGCCAGCTTTATCGATGTCAGCCAGGTAGGCGCCTAAACCGGCAACACGATGCTGAACGCGGCCCCTATACTGGGGCCGCCTTTATTTACAGGCCCATGTCCTTGCGCAGTACATCCACCCCCCCGCTGCTTGACGCGCTGCGTCGCTGCAAAAAAAGCTTCTTCGCCATCGGCCTGTTCAGCTGCTTCATCAACCTGCTGATGCTGGTGCCGTCCTTCTACATGTTGCAGGTCTACGACCGCGTCGTCAGCACCGGCAGCAAAGCCACCCTGCTCATGCTGACGCTGCTCATGATAGCGTTGCTGTTAAGCATGGGCGCCCTGGAATGGGTACGCTCCCGAATCATGGTGCGGGTCAGCAACCAGCTCGACGTCCAGCTTGCAGATCGGCTTTACGATGCTAGCTTCCGCCTGGCACTGCTCAGCGGCGGACGCCAGTCCAGCGCACAACCGCTTACTGACCTGACCGCCTTGCGACAGTTCTTGAGCAGCAATGGCTTGTTCGCCTTCTTCGATACACCCTGGATTCCCATCTACCTCGCGGTGATGTTTGCCTTCCATCCCTGGTTCGGCTGGCTGGGACTAGGCTGCGCACTCTGCCTGGGCCTTCTCGCCGTGCTCAACGAGCGCTGGACAAAAGCGCTGCTCCAGCAGGCCAACCAGGAAAACCTGCAAGCCAGCCAGTTCACCGAGAAAAACCTGCGTAATGCTGAAGTCGTCGCCGCCATGGGCATGCTGGGCAATCTTCGCCAGCGCTGGCGCGCCTTCAACCAGCGGGTACTGCTCAGCCAGAGCCTAGCCAGTGACCGTGCCGGCTTGCTGAGTGCCATTTCCAAAACCTTTCGCCAGGTCACTCAGTCGCTGGTACTCGGCGTCGGTGCCTACCTGGCCATCGATCAACAGATCAGCCCCGGTATGATGATCGCCGGTTCGATATTGCTCGGGCGCGCGCTGGCCCCTGTCGATCAGCTCATTGGTTCCTGGAAAAGCGTGGTTGCAGCACGGGGCCAATATCATCGGCTCAATGAACTGCTGGAGGAGATCGCCGCCGAACCCGCGCGCATGCCACTCCCCGCTCCGCGCGGAGAAGTACAGGTGGAAAACCTGCTGCTGGCCCCACCGGGTAGCCAGCAACTGACCATTCGCAACCTGAGTTTTCGCCTGGCGGCCGGCAGTAGCCTGGCCATTATGGGACCAAGCGGCGCAGGCAAATCCAGCCTGGCACGTGCGCTCCTCGGTATATGGACACCTCGTGGTGGTTCGGTAAGGCTTGATGATGTGGAAATCAGCCAGTGGACCCGCGAGGAACTGGGTCCCTACCTGGGCTACCTGCCGCAAGACATCGAGCTATTCGAAGGCAGTATTGCGCAGAACATTGCCCGCTTCGGCGAGGTAAACCCGCAGTGGGTGGTGGATGCCGCCCGTCTGGCCGGAGTACATGAGCTGATCCTGCAGCTCCCGGAAGGTTATGACACCCTGATCGGCGCCAATGGCGGCGGCCTATCCGGCGGGCAACGACAACGTATTGCGCTGGCCCGCGCAGTGTATGGCCAACCCCGCCTGGTGGTACTGGACGAGCCCAACTCCAACCTGGATGAGCGTGGCGAACAGATGCTGCTGGCCACCCTGCAGCAGTTGCGCAAGAACGGCTGTACCTGCATCGTCATCAGCCACAAATCCAGCATCCTGCAAGTTATCGAACGCTTGCTGGTGCTCAATAACGCCGAACTGGTTGCCTACGGCCCTACCGCCAAGGTGCTGCAACACCTGCAGGCAGGCAGCAAGCCAGGTGCGGAGGCCAATTCGTGAGCGCAACCGATCTCTCCTCGATACTCGACGACCGACACGCTCGACGTATCGGGTATGGCGTGCTGTTCCTGGTATTTGGCGTATTTGGCAGTTGGGCCAGTATCGCCCCGCTGGACAGTGCCGCACTGGCCCCGGGGGTCGTCACGATCAAGAGCTACCGCAAGACCGTACAGCACCTGGAGGGCGGCATTGTCAGCGCCCTGCATGTGCGTGATGGCGAGCAGGTCAGCCAGGGCACCGTACTGGTCAGCCTGGACACCTCGCAACTGCAGGCCGAGCGTGAAGTGTTGCGCAATCAGCAGGTAGCCACCGCAGCCCTGGAAGCACGACTGCTCGCCGAGCTGCAACAAGCCGACACACTGAGCGTACCCGCCAGCGCGGAAAACCAGCCACGCGTCGCAGAAGCCTGGCAGACCGAGCAGGCCCTGCTGCAAGCGCGGCAAAGAGCCCGTGAAGGTGAAATTCAGATACTCCAGCAGTCCATCGGCCAGCTGGAAGAACAGATCCAGGGACTGCAGGCGATCATTCGCAACAAGCAGACACTGGTGCAGTCGCACAGCGAAGAGGCAGCAGACCTGCGCGCATTACTCAAGGAAGGTTTCACGGATCGTCAACGCCTGCGCGAGCAGGAACGCCAGCTGGAGCGACTATCCGCGGAAATCGCCGAACACCGCTCGGCGATTGCCCAGGCTCGCCAGCGCAGCGGCGAATTGCGCCTGCAGATCCTGCAGATCGACAAGACGTTCAGCCACGAAGTGACCACACAGCTGGTTGCCGCGCAAACCCAGGCGTTCGACATCGGCGAGCGCCTGCGCAGCGTCGAAGAGCGCCTGCAGCGCAGTGAAATCCGCGCGCCGGCGTCCGGCATGGTCCTCGGCATGAACGTGCATACGCTGGGCGCCGTGATTGGCGCAGGGCAGCCGATTCTGGAAATCGTACCGGACAATGCAGACCTGATCATCGAGGCTCGCGTCAGTCCCAGCGACATTGATCGCGTCGCCGCCGGCAAGCCTGCCGACATACGCTTCAGCGCATTCAACAGCGCCACGACGCCTGTGATTGAGGGCGTGGTAGAGCAAATTTCGGCCGATAGCTTGCTCGACCAGAGCACTGGGCAGAGCTATTACCTGGCACGCATTACCCTTACCCGCAAGGGCATTGCAGACCTCGGTCAACAAAGCCTCCTGCCAGGCATGCCCGCCGAAGTACTGATCAACACTGGCTCGCGCACCCTGTTGAGCTACCTGCTGCAGCCTGCCAGCAACTGGATGGCTCGCTCGCTGAACGAGGACTGAAGCATGTCCGCCTACCTGCGTATCGGCACCCTGTTCAGTGTCCTGTTTCTCAACTGCGCGCTTGCCGACACACCCAGCGACTTGTGGAGTCTCTATGTCGAGGCCAGCCGAGAGGACCCCGTGCTGCAGCGCGAGCAGGCCTTTCATCAGGCCTCGCAACAGCGCGAGCAGGAAGCACGTGGACGCCTGCTGCCCCAGCTGAGCCTGAGCAACACCTACAGCCGCAGCCATCAACAGTATGAACAGGGCCGGCTGCTCTACAACGGCAGCAGTCACGGCATCAACCTGCGCCAGCCACTCTATGACCCTGCCGTCTGGCGCAGCTATGAACGCTTCCGCGAACTCACCGAGCAACAGCACCTGGCGATCGACGATACGCAGAAACAGACCGCCCTGCAGATTGCCGAGTTGTATTTCGCCATCCTCGCCGCCGAGGATGAGCGCGACCTGACCGAGGCCGAACTGCAGGCCACCCAGCGTAACCAGCAGCGCATCCAGGCTCTCTTCAAGCGACAGATGGCCATGCTCACCGATGTGCTGGATGCCGACGCCCGGGTAGCCGAGCTGCAGGCCAATCTGCTGGACGCCGTGAATGCCGCACAGACCAGTCGCGATGCCATGGCAGAACGCATCGGCCGCCCCGTCGAGGAACCACTCAAGCGGCTGGGTACACAACCGGACTTCAACCAACTGCGTCGCCACGAAGTCGACTGGGTCGCCAAGGCGCTGCAGCTCAACCCCGCACTGCGCAGCCAGGAGCACGGTATTGCCGCGGCAGAACATGCCGTCCGCGAAGCCAAGGCCGGCCATTTGCCGCAAGTCAGCCTCAACCTCACGGCACAGCGCAGTGACCTGGGCTACGAAGGCAATCCCTCGCCAGAAAGCACCAACCTGATTGCCGCCGTAGGCATCCAGCTGCCGCTCTATAGCGGCGGCTCGACCCGTGCCCGCAGTGCTGCCCTGCAGGCCGAACAGCAGGCGGCCAGTCATGACTACGAACGACTGCGTCGCGAGATCATTCGACAGACCCGCAATGCACAGCTCAAGGTAGAAACCGCCCCGGCGCGCATTCAGGCTGCCACACAAGCCCTGCAGGCGGCGATCAAGTCACGCCAGGCCGCCGAGCGCGCCTTCGAACTGGGTGTTTTCAATGCCGTCGATGTCCTCGAGCGCGTGCGTGATGAGTTCCGCAGCCGACGCGATTTGCTACGCAGCCAGTACAACTACATTACCCAGTTGCTTCTGTTGTATCGCTGGAGCGGCACGCTGAGCGAACAGGACCTGCGTACAGTCTCCAAACTGTTGCACGAGTAACTATTAATAACCAATTACCACCAGCACAGGGACACTCTGATGGCCACAATCAAGACCGACAACACAATAGAACTCATGTACCGCCTGATTGAGGAACTGACTGCAAGCCCCCATCTGGCCATGGAGCAACCCATGGAGCATCTGGCAGATCATTTACTGCGTCTGCGCGAACAACTGCATATCGACACAGTGACCGAAGTAGGCAATGGCACACACAGCAGCCGGCTAATTGAGAATACGACCAGCAGTACGCTTACCGATCATTTTAAAAATGTACCAAATAGCTATGACTGGTTCGGAGACAGTGACTACCCCGACGACGCAGTCATTTCCGGAAAAATGCTGGAAAAATTTCTTGGTGGTAATAGCACTGCCTTGAACAGCATTCACAGCTACCAACAAACATACTCAAACAAATTAACTCATAAAAACCCTATTGAACAACAAAGCGTGCAACTCTCCGCAAGCCTCACATCAAAAAGCAATCTAAAAATCAATGATGACACGGTCACAGCAAGCAGTGGGAGCAGCAAATTCCGCTTTAATGAAAAAGGCTCGGACGGGGGGCAGAAATACAGTCACTCAGGAACAGTTAACAAAGCCATGACGGGCGAGCATATTTACCGATTTTATGGCACAGATCTCCAACAGGATTCCCTAAAGACAACCGCCCTCACGATCGACTACAAACAAACCATCAAAGGCCTCTCTGCAAGCAAAGTTCACAGCGAGCAGAGCAAGCTGGAAATCAACAGTGGCAATGGCTTTTTTTGGGATCTCGTAAGCAACCCGGCGCCTGGTGCAACAGGTTCCTATTATTATGGACAACTGGACAACATAAACTTTAGCTACCGCATGACTGACAAAATGCTCAGCGGCGAGACCCTAAGCATCCAACACAGCTATCAATCCAGCAAGAGTTTGGATGCTACACTGCTCAACCTGGTAGGAACCGATTCATTTTATGCTCTCATTGAGGAATTACTGTCCGGAAACGACACACTGAGCGGCACTAGCAAGACTGGAAATACACTGTATGGCGGCGCCGGCAATGACAAGCTGCTCGGTAACAAAGGGCATGACATATTGAATGGCGGCGACGGTAACGACAGCCTTGATGGCCGCGCCGGGGATGATCTAATAATTGGCGGGCGCGGTATCGACACGCTAAAAGGAGGCGCGGGGGCAGACACATTCTTATTCCATGCCGGAGACTCCTCAGTCATTCAGACAGAACTAGACACTGTCAGCGACTTCAAAATACAACAAGGCGACAGACTGGCATTCGACTTCTCATTCACCCCCGATGAAGTCGTTATTGCGCTGAACAAGGGTGATGGCAAAGCCAGCTATGCAGAGCTGTTGGCAGCAGCTAACGACAGCACTGCTCGAATATTTGTCGGCCACACAACCACCGACAAAAAAAATAGCTATGTCTTTGTCGATACTGACGGCCTTAATGGAGCAGACATGGCAATAAAGCTGAACGGCATCACCAGTATGAACAAAATCTCCGAAGAGAGCTTCATTGCCTGGCTCTCTTAACGACCCCTAGGGATTATCTGAGAATCCCTTCCCCAAAAACACAGTCAGTAACCATGCGAACAGCAAGGCAGTGACTTCGAGAAACAGCGGCTTGTTCAGAATTTTCTTAGCGATCAACTGTCAAGGAGGCCAAGTTGGCACATGTAAAATTGAAACTCAGCGAAGGCGCACTGAACCACCTTATTGCCAACGCGGCGGAAACAGAAAGCCTGTCCGAGTCGGCGAGTACGCTATTGAGCGTCAATGCCATGTTCAACGAGGCATATTACTACTTTGACACCTACCGAAGCACAAGCAGCAAAACCACCCTACGCTTTGAAGATGGTGCAACCCGCACCTACAACGGGACCATCACAACAATCGGACAGGATTATTATTACGAGTACGGCACAGCACTTGCCAACTCAGTCATACTGGCTATCCCTTCGGGCGTCAGGGAAAGCATAACCGGAAGCCTGAACTACAGCTATATAACCGACAACCATGACTACTTAGAGATCAATTACCAAGGCGGAACAATTAAAGACTACAGAGTCGACATCTTTGGAAAATCAAGGGATGCCGAATATGGAAATATCACTGCCGGCTTGGCAGGCGAGATCAACTCCACCGCATACGGCATACTAAGTGGCACGCTTACAAAACTGTACAGTACCGCGCAGAAAATCGAAAAAAGCAACCTCATTGAAGGCACGTTCAACATCAGTGGAAGCATCGTGGGCGGCGTTCAGGTCAGTGGAACACTAAGCAAGTTCCGTACAGACTTCCACGACAAGAGCTTTTTCGAAATCCAGGACTCCCGATACCTGGATAGCCATAGCACAATCAACATTCAAACCCTCCGCCAGCAAGATTTTTGGAGCGGCGACGATACCTTTGAAATTGAACTTTCAAACAAAGCCACGCAGACACTGCGCATCAACTCAGGTGATGGCAATGATCATCTCACACTGAAAGGTGGCCGCGGCCTACTGGTGGTCGACGCCGGAAATGGTGATGACGTTATCCGCCTACTGGACAGAGACCCTGTAATCAAAGGGGGCGCAGGCATTGACACAGTCGAAACAGCTTTTAGCTACTCCATTGAAACCTTGGGTGATATCGAAAACCTGACGCTTTACGGCAGCAAGAAAGCGGACGCCACCGGCAATAGCTTGAACAACATCCTACACGGTAACTCTGCCGCCAACATACTGGATGGCAGGACTGGCGCAGATCAAATGTTCGGCGGAGCCGGTAATGATATTTATATAGTCGACAATATCGGTGACGAGACCATTGAGCTTGCCAATCAGGGCATCGATACCGTGAAAGCCTGGCTAAGCTGGACCCTGGGCGAACATCTGGAAAACCTGGAACTGCTGGGCAGCGCCCATATCGACGCAACAGGCAACAGTGCGGCTAATAAAATTACTGGCAATGCCGGTAACAATATTCTGGATGGCGCGGGCGGCATAGATACACTGATCGGCGGACAAGGCGATGACACCTATATCGTCGATCTCGCTCTTAAAGGACAAGGCAACACAGCTGTCGTGGTCTTGGAAGACAAGATCAGCGAATTGGCCAACCAAGGCATTGACACGCTGCAACTGCGTGGCGAGTTTGCACTCAGCCAGGCCACAACATTGCGTCTGGCCAATAACCTGGAGAACCTGGATGCCAGTGCTACTGGCCTCACCCGCCTTAACTTGACCGGCAATGCTGCCGATAACATCATCATTGGCAACAATGCTGACAACATCATTATCGGCGGCATAGGCGCCGACACGATGACTGGCGGCGGCGGCAAGGACACCTTCCGTTTTACCTCGCTCAAAGAGCTTGGCCTGGCAGAGCGGCAAGATGTGATCATGGACTTCACCAGAAGCGAAGATCTGCTCGATTTCAAAGCGTTGAAAGGCTACAGCTTTGTCGGTGAAGAGGCCTTTTCTGGTGTAAAACAACTGCGCTACGAAACCGATGGCAGTGATCTGATTCTCTACGGCAATGCTGGTGGGGATCAGCAGCCTGAGTTTTCCATCAAGCTTGTCGGCATTACCAACCTAAGCGCAGCCGATCTATTACTGGCCTAAATCCCCTTGGCTGAAGCCACACAAGGCTTCAGCCAAGGGGCCTCACCCAGAACAGCTCATGGCGGCGCACCGCCTTGCGGAAGAATTCGTTCTCCCCCGTGGCGGGCCAGCGTCGCCCGGCCAGCGCCTGCTGAATCCACCGCCGCAGGCGTCTCTTCAGGGGCAGCGCGCCCTGCAGGTCATGTTGCAAACCAAGCGCCATGGCTTTGTCCAGCTGTTGCTCGGCGCTCAGCAGCGGGCTCCACAGGCGGTCCCCCGGCAGTGGGGTGAAAACTGGCGGCAAGGCAATGCCATACCCCGCAGGGCCCATCGGCCAGCGATCGTTGTCGTGCAGGTGGTTGGCATAGAGCAACAGCGTGTCCGGTTGCCAGGTACTTTGCGCGCAGGCTTCGAGCACGGCACGGGTGCTAGCGACATGATCAGGGTGCGGGTCCAGCTCCGGATGCGGAGCCAGCAGTACCTCGGGGCGATAATGCTCGATCACCGCGACCAGATCGGCAATTAGGTTATCCCAGGTCGGCTGGCCATCCTTGTCGCCTGGTAGAGACAAAGGGTTGTGCCGGCGCACGCTACGCACGTCAGCCTCAGCGGACTCCCGCGAGCCGAACGGCGTTTGCGGTTGCTCGGCCATGGCACTCAGCTGCAGGCAGTAGTAGCCGAGCTGCACACAGCGCGTTTGCTCTACGCCCCCCCAGAGCGGGGCCGCCAGGCTGTCCCAGCTGCGCAGGCGGCCCTTCAGACGTGCTGCTGCCGCCCTATCCAACCCCAGGCGCTGATAGGCTTCGGCTTCGATCTCGCCCTGGGTGAGCGTGACGATGGCCGCCTCCGCGCAACGGCTGTACTGGCCGAAAGCGGCCAGCTCGGCATCGTCGGCATGGGGGGCAATGATCAACAGGCGTTGCTCGGCAAAATCCGGATTGCGCATGGCATGCACGCGCAACGCCCCCTCGATGCGACAGAAGCGCGGCGCAATAGCCAGGTCTGCCACAGGCAGGCCGGAAAGGTTGAGGTAACGCCGCCCGGCCACACCACGTTCGAAATCCTGGCGATCACTGCCGAGGCGCACATAGGGATCGAGCCAGCGCCCCAGCCAGGTAGCCGTCAAACGCAACTCAAGCAGCACAGTGTCATATCCCTGCAGTGCCGCTTCGACGTGCAGTCGTCCACCCTCGATATGCGCAGGAATACTCAGGCAGTCCTCGGGAAAGTCATAGCGATAATCGTCACCGGGCGCATAGAACAGGTGGTCGGCAAACCAAGCCTCGTGAGCGACCCAGCCCAATACCAACAGCAGCGGTGGCAGCCAGACAGCCAGCAGGCTGCTCAGCGCCAGCAGCAACAAAGCCAGCAGCAACACCAGGCGTTTGTTGCGGCGATGGTGTTTCAACAGGACTTGTTTACGACGGGTCATGATCGGCACGCGGCATGGCAAGGGGTTCTCAGAGCGCTCAAAACATCAGGTCTGGTAGCAGGCGACACGATGACACCAGCGATCCTTGTACTCCCGATCAGCGCGACCAAAGGAATAGCGCAACGGCTTACCCAGCGCCCGGGCCTCCGCCCAGGCATCCTGCGTATTGACGAAGCTGAGCACGCTACCCGGACTAAAGTCGCGCTGCTGCGGGTCGACGCCACCATTGATGTACTCCAGGCTGATCCAGCGCGGCGCCTCGACCCGGTAAAGGATCTGGATGGCCACCGGCTGGTCATTGAGGTAGATCAGCGAGCCGGTCATGAACTCGCGCAACAGGTCAAAGACCTCCGCCAGGTGTTCCTGGCCGGTTGCCGCAAACCCCCAGCGCCGCTGGAATAGCTCGCTGTACACGCTGGCCTGCTCGCTGGCCGTCAAGCTCAGCATGGGCCGGATCAGCCCACCGGCCTCCTCCAGCAGGCGCTGCTCGCGACGCTGGTTGTAACGAAACTTCTTGCTGTACTGTTCCGGCTCGCGCGCCAGGGCCAAACCTTCAGGCTGCGCCTGCAGGGTAGTGATCCCCGGTGCCATCAACTCGGACAGATAACGCGCACGATGCCGCAAGGCTACCTGCGCACCTGGCGCGAGGGGCAGGATCAGCTCGGCATTACCCAGATCGAACAGGCCACGTTTTCCCTGTTTTTTCAGAACATCCTTGGACAACGCCAGATGGCGCCCCCATGTGGCAATGGCAGCCTGCAACTGGCCGTTCTCGACCCAGGCCAGGTAGCGCACCGGTATGCCGGCAAAGGCAGCCAGGCGCTCCACCACCTGCGGATGCGTGGCAACACTGCCACCAAACTGGGCCCAGGCATCGGCATAGGTGCCGGCATCGCAGGGTTCCCAGCCTCGTTCTCGACGAAATCGCAGCAGATCAAGCATTTACATCCAGTCCCGCATCTCTGAGTGCAGCCGGCAAGCGCGGCAAAGGGCCGTAACTGTAGCGATATCCACGCAAAAATGCTTGCCACATGGCACCTCGCCAACCGCAGCGCCGCCATAGCTGCTGCAGATCGTGGCGGGCGGCTTGCGCACGAGTCAGGCGACGCCGACTTTTCTCCAGATCGATCAGTGCGACGTTTGGCGGACCATCGGCCAGGCTGACAAACAGGTGCTTGGGATACAGACAACCGTGCTGGCGACGCGCGCCATTCAGGCGCCCCACGGCGCGCCCCAGGCATTCGAGAATCTGCGCATGTCGCTCCGTTCCCCAGCCGCGTTCACGCTGCTCGGCATAGCATTGCTCCAGGCTGGCAAAACCCGTCAGGTCAGCGGTCACTAGCCAGGCATGCCACTGGCCGGCCTGTCGCGCACACTGCGCCAGCAGAAGGGGGGGAACCGGCACGCCAAGACGCAAACAGTCATACAGCGCATCACGCTCACGCATCAGGGTTGGGTAGCCCAGCGGATGACGCCAACTGTGATAGAGATGACCGACCTGCTGCTTGCGGTAAAGCAGGCGACCGTCATCCAGCTGAACACGCTGTACACCACTCAGACCACCACGCCGCTGGTTGGGTGGCTCGACCCAGTCCCCCGGACAGAGCAACCACTGTTGCATTTGCGCTGTATGAACCGGCACATGCTGCATACACCACCCCACCCCGGCCTGCGTGAAAATCCCTGTTCAACGCAGACTAGCAGCATGGCGGTCTAGGCGGGAGAGGCGGCGCTGTCGCCATCCTCGGCAAACTGGCGCGCATGCAGGCGTGCATAGTGCCCGCCCAAGGCCAGTAGTTGCGCATGATTGCCCTGCTCGACGATCTGCCCCTGATCCATAACCAGAATCAGATCGGCTTTCTCGATGGTCGACAGTCGATGGGCGATCACCAGGGTGGTACGCCCCTGCATGACCTTGTCCAGTGCCGCCTGGATATGCCGCTCGGACTCAGTATCCAGCGCCGAGGTGGCTTCATCGAGGATCAGCAGGGGCGCATCCTTGAGCAAGGCCCTGGCAATCGCCAAGCGCTGACGCTGGCCACCGGAAAGCAGCACGCCATTCTCCCCCACCAGGGTGTCGTAACCCTGTGGCATCTGCTCGATGAACTCGGCGGCGTAGGCATCGCTGGCCGCACGCTGCACAGCCTCCAAGGGTGCGCCAGCCAGGTCGCCATAGGCAATATTGTTGCGCACGCTGTCATTGAATAGCGTCACGTGCTGGGTAACCAGCGCGATATGCCGACGCAGGTTACGCAGCGTGTAATCCTCGACATCCACCCCGTCGAGGAGAATCTGCCCCTGATCATGGTGGTAGAAACGCGGGATCAGGTTGGCCAGCGTCGACTTACCGCTACCGGAACGCCCGACCAGCGCCACCATCTGCCCTGCCTCGGCGGTAAAGCTGATGTTGTGCAAGACCTGCTTGTCAGTGCCTGGATAGGCAAAACTCAGCTCGCGAACTTCGACACGCCCACTGACTCGCTCGCGCTCCTGGCTGCCATGATCGACTTCTGGTTGCTCATCCAGTTGCTCGAAGATACTTTCCGCGGCAGCGACACCTTTCTGCACCGTCGAGCTGACTTCCGAGAGCTGGCGAATGGGCTTGGGCAACAGACCTGCCAGGGTAATGTAGGCCACCAGGTCACCCGCACTGGCATCACCACGCAACAACAGCACGAGGAACATCAGCACCGCCATGGCGCTGTAGATCACCAACTGCAGGCTGGGCGTATAGACCGCATTGGTCTTGACCATCTTCAGTTGCTTGCGACGGTTTTCCTCACTGGCGTCATGAAAACGCTGTTGCTCGTAAGCCTCGCCACCGAAGCTGCGCACCACGCGATAGCCCTGGATGGTCTCGGAGGCGACATGCGTGACATCGCCCATGGCTACCTGGATCTTCTTGCTCTGCTTGCGAAACTTGCGGCTGGTGCTGACCACCATCAAACCGATCAGCGGCAGGATGGCCACCATGACCAACGTCAGCTTCCAGTTCATCCACAACAACGTGGCAAACAGAAAAACTACCGACATGCCTTCGCGCACCACCACCTTGATGGCATCGGTCGCGGCACCGGTGACCATGGTGACGTTGTAGGTAATCCGCGAAATCAGGTGCCCAGAGTTGTGGTTGTCAAAATAGCGGTTGGGCAAGGTCAGCAGATTGTTGAACAGCGCGATGCGCAAATCCTGCACCAAGCCCAGGGAAACCTTGGCCAAAAAATAGTTACCGAGGAAAGAACCCACACCCTGCCACACGGCGATCAGTACGATCAGCAGCGGCACTGCCTGCAGCAGCTTGAGCTGCGCCAGCCAGGGGGCATGCTCCAGCAACCAGGGCACATTGGCAAACAGACTGGCCTCCGGATTGGACAGGCCATCGACAAAGTACTTGAGCATGTAGCCCAGCATCGGCTGGGTAGATGCAAAGATCAGGAAGCCGAGAATACTGAGGGCAAAGACCCCCCAGTAGGGAACAACATAACGCAGCAACCGCAAATACACCTTCAGGCTGGATTGCTGGGTAGAATTGGCCATACGGCAAGCCCCACAAGACTGGCTAGAGGAAAACGATGCGGATTGTAACAGCGCAACAACTGGAAAGCTGGCTGGCCCATGGCAAGGTACTGGAAAAGGATGGCCGGGGACCCAAGGTAGTCGCGCTGGACAACGGCCTGTTCCTGAAGATTTTCCATACCCGTCGCCACCCGCTGCTGGCCCGCTTGCAACCTGCGGCACGACGCTTCGCCAACAATGCCCGCCGCCTGCAGGCCCAGGAAATTGCCGTACCGCGGGTTGTCGAGCTGTTCTGGATCGACCGCGACCAGGGCCTCAGCGGCTGCCTCTACGAACCGCTGCCCGGGCAGTCCGTCGAACAGCTGTTCATCGACGACCCGCAGCAGGTCATGCCACTGCTCGATTCGCTGGCCCGCTTCATTCGTCACCTACATCGCCAGGGCGTCTACTTTCGTTCGCTGCACTTGGGCAACATTCTGCAGTTGCCTAGTGGTAACTACGGCCTGATCGACATCCTCGACCTACAACACAAGCGTCGGCCGCTGAACAGCTGGCAGATCAAGCGCAACTTCCAGCACCTGCGTCACTATCTCAAACGCAAGCAGCTGGTCGACTTCCCGCTCGACGAACTGTTGCAGCGCTACGAACGCAGCGCCTGATCACGACGCTGCAGGTAACGCTGGAGCGCCTGCGGCTGGCCGGCAATGATGGCCATGAAGGTAGGTAACCAGAAATAGATCCACAGTGGCTGCGGTGAGGTCAGCACACCGTTGGTCGTCGTCAGCAGGCTACCCCAACCAAACAGCGACAAGAGTAGCCAGGGCGCGCCAGGCGATCGCGCATAACGCAGATAGAGCAGCGCAAAGATCAGAAACAGCAACGCGCCCACCAGGCCATTGCGGTAGAGCATGGCCAGGTAGCCACTGTGCGGGTGATGAAAATGGCCCAGCAACAGTGCACCGTCATTGCCACAGCCCCACCACAGGCTGCACTCGCCCAACCAACGCTGTAGCGCGGCCTGCCAGATATCCAGTCGGTAGCTCAGGCCGCGCTGCAACAACAGGTCATCCACGCCACTGAGCACGGCAAGCAGCAACAGCCCCAGACCAAGCACCAACCCGAGCAAGAACAGGCGCTTGTAGAGCAGAAAACCAGCAAAGAACACGGCATAGCCCAGCAACGTCGAGCGCGACTGAAAAATGCTCGCACAGAGCACCAGCAGCACACTCAGCACGAACAGCCCCAGCAACATCAGCCAGGTCGAGCGCTGCTGCAGACGCTCGGCTATGTGGAACAGCCACAGGTACAACAGGGCAAAACCCAGCAGCAGGGAGAAGTACACCGGGTTCAGTGATTCGCCAAGAAAACGCCCATAACGAATCCATTGGCCACTATGCGTCCATATCCACAGCCAGTCGGTCAGTGCAAACAACAACAAACCCAGGCTGCACAAGGCAAACAGCAATAAAGGCGCATGCAGCGCCCAATAGCGTGCCGACAGGAACAGGCAGGCCACAAAGAACAGCATCAGGTACAACGCCTTCTTCAGGCCGGCCGGGTCACCGGCATCCAGCGCCACCATCAGCGCCAACAGACCAAACAGCCAGGCGAACGGGCGCAGCTCGACCAGCGCACGGGGACGTGCCAACAGCCACAGCAGCATCGGCACAGCCAAGCCGATATAGAAGATATTGTTGACCGCCTTGGATGAGAGCGGCAGGTAGAATGCCAGACAGAACAGGCCCAGCAACAAAGCCAGGGACAAACGCCCCAGCCGCGCAAAATTCAGCGCAGAAACCATCGGAAACGCCTCAAATACAGGGAAAGGCCTTGATCAGGCCATCTTGCAGGCTGGCCAGACCAGGACGCTGGTAGTCACCAATCAGCGCACCAGGGTCATACTGAGCCAATTGCCCAAGCATCTCACGCGCCAACGGCTGTGGCTCATCCAGCGCAAAGGCCGAGTAGTAATCGACAAACTTGAAGTCGGAAATCAGCCCACTGGAAAGACGCAGGCGACGATTGGGTATCGCAAAGGCATCCGCCACGATCAACCCGTGCATGCTTGAGGAAAATACGAAATCGCAGGCCTGGATGGCACGCAGTACCTCATCCACCGGCCAGAACACATCGATCAGGCAAACGCCTGGCAGGCAGGCAATCTCGCGCAGCGCCGCATCCTGCTGATCGACATAATGCGGAATCAGGCCAATCCGGTAGCGCTTGGGCACGTGCCCACGCCCCGCCCACCAGGCAGCAGCCAACAGGCCTGGGTCGCCCAGCGCGGGATGCATACGCAGTCCTTCGACCTGCTCCAGACTTTTTTGCCCACGCAGCGCGTGGTAGTAGTGGCGGCCCGAGAAGTGCCGGTCTTCGGCATCCGTGCCCGTGCCCCAGACATGCAGACGTCGCGGCCAGCCAAAGCGCCGCGCCTTGTGTTCGCGCGGCAGGATGGAACCAATGGCCATCATGTCTGCCTTGTGCACGGGGGCGTAACGCACGGACTTGCCGGACAGCATCTCCACCAGCAGGGGGGATAAAAAGTCGCCAAAATTGCGCTGTGCCGGATCATCCCGGCCACGCCCGCGACACCAGTAGAGCTTGATGGCTGCGCTCACCAGCCGCCACCATAGCGCAGGCGCAGATGCACGCGCTGCCAGCGTGTCAGCCCTGGCCATTCACGCATCGGAGCCTGAATGGCTGCAGCCAGATCAGTGCCGATTCGTGCGAAGCCGAAACGCTGCTCGGCAAAGCGCTGGCCTGCCCGGGCAATCCGCTCGGCCAGTTGTGTGTCGCTACGCAGCCGGGCAATCTTCTCCAGCGCTTCATCGGCGCTGCGGTACAGCAGGACATTTTCGCCATCGACAAAACCCAGCGCCGCGTCTTCCTCGTCGCCCTGACTACAGGCAACCAACGCACAGCCACAGGCCATGGCCTCGAAATTCTTGATCATGTACTCGCCCATACCTACGTCGGCACTGACGAAGATGCGCGTACGATTGAGCAACTGCAGATACTCCTCACGCGTCTCGGTTCGCCCTATCCGCAACGGCACAACCGCAGCGATTGCCGAAAGCATGCTGCGTCGCTCGGCGTAGGTGTGCCCCTTAAGGCTACCCAGGAACGCACACTCGATATCACGGGGCTGCTGCTGGTTAACGAAGAATTGCTCGTCGTACCCCTTGGAGACAAACCGGCTATCAACCCCTTCCGCCGCTAGCCGGCGCTGCACACCTAGACTGGAAGCAAGCACCCTGGCCCAGGGTAGCTGGCGATAGAAGCGCGAATACTGGCGGTAATACTTGCTGCTGGGCATATAGTTCTGGCAAGCATCGTGTTCCAGGAATACCAGCCCCGGGATAGCACGCAGCAGGGCTAACTGGCCACGCAAACGCTTGAGGCGGGAAAAAATCACCACCCGCTGGTAACTGCCAATATCCACGCGCCGGAATACCTGTGCCAGGTGCTGCTGCTCATGCTTGCACAGGCGCACAACCTCGCAACTGGCACAGCTGTCACGCACCACCTCGTACAAATGATCGAGGTTGACACGCTGATCGTCCATGACGAATAGGATGACTTTCAAGAACACTCCTCAGCAGATAAACACCCGCGCAGATCCCTCGAGTCCCGCGGGCAGCAGGCTGGCCTGAGCAAACGTCGCCGAGCATAACGCAGAACGGCCCCCAACAAGGCATCGCCCCCCGCTCGAACTACCGTTTTGCCAACCCGGACGCAAGCCCAGCGCGCCCAGTGAGCGCAGCGCCCCTAGAGCATGCGGCGGTCCCAGCGAATACCGCGCTTGATCACCACCGCCGGCACGCCACCCACCACACAATGCCCCTCATCGAAAGCGCGGCTGACCAGGGAACGCGTAGCCACCACGGTTTCCGGAGCTACAGCCAGTTACCCGCGCGCACGCTGCGCCGGTTCTTATAGGCCACGTTATGCAGCCAAAGTTTCAGCTATTGCCCCATTGCCGACTCCTAGCGTTCAGTAGCCGGCTCCACAGCCGGCTGGGCAAATATCGGGGCAAACAGCGGCGTCAGCAAGCGGTTGCCGCTTTCGCTCAGGTGGTCCATATCCACATAGCGCGGCACACCCGCGACGCTGCCGTGACAGACCTGTTCATCGCAAAGATAGGGCAGCGGGTCGAGCAACTGGACACCGCACTGGCTGGCCGCCTCGTCCTGCAGCGCCCAGACAAAGGCATGCCGCTGACGATAATCCTCGCGACTGATCGACACATCCGCCGGCAAGCCGCGCATCAGCGCACGCCCCACCGCCTTGGGCACATGCACCGGCATCTCCGGCACCGGGCGCAGCAGGTAGACCGGACGCTGGCGAGCCAGAGTACACAGGGTATCCAGGTAATGCTGGCGGAACTCGGCCTGGAAGGCAGGATCATCTCCCGAGCGCTCAACAGAAAAATAAAATGATGGCCGCGACTTCTCCGCAGACTGCGGAAAAATATAATTGCTTGTCCGATTGATAATTATCAGCGGCAAGCGGGGATCGGCATCCGCCAACTCCTGCGGCACCTCGCGCAACAGTTGCTGGCAGTCTTCGCGCTCCCCCTTGCCTGCCCAGCGAACGCCTTTGACGAACAGGCAGGCACTCTCGGCGCGGAAGTACAGGCCATCCTCGGCCTCCGGCAGTGCGGCAACAATGGCATTGACGATGGCATCGGCATGGCTATCACCGACTACCAGCGCCCGTACCCGCTCGCCACCAAATACACAACGTGCATCCGCCTTCAGGCATTCGTCCTGGCGGGGATTCTTGTTGTGACGCTGCGCTTCCACCTGCGCCAGGCTTTCCGGCAGACGATCGGGAAAGCCACTGCGACGCACCGCCTGCGCCGACAACGCCACCACCAGCAAAGCCAACAACAGCCAGCCCAGACAGGCCCAGCGGCTTCGCGTGGCCAGCCAGCGACGACTCGGCCCTTCGACCAGACGATAAGAAAGATCGCCAAGCAGCAGCGACAGCACAATGCCTGCCGCCACCCAGTACCCCAGGTGCTGGCGGTCGAAATACACCAGGCCTGCGACCAGTGGCCAGTGCCACAGGTAGATGGAATAGGAGCGCGTGCCCAGCCACTGCGCCAGGCGCGAGGCCGTCCACAAGGACTCGCGACGCGCCAGCAGGACAGCCGCTACCCCCAGGGTGGGCAACAGCGCCTAGGCACCGGGCCAGGCGCGCCCGGCATCCAGCAGGGTCATGCTGAACACGATCGCCAGCAAACCGCTCAGCTCCATGCCACGCGCCAGGGCCGTTGATGGACTCCAGCGCTGGCTCACGAGGAACACGCAGCCGCCCAGCAACAGCTCCCAGGCGCGCGGCGCCAGGAGATAGAACGCCTTGTCCGGCGTCTCCAGGGTCCACCACACGCCCAGCGCCAGCGACACCAGCAGGGCTAGCACATGCACCGCCAACAGAGCGCGCCAGCTGGCAAAGAAGCGATGAAACGCCAACAGCGCCAACGGATACAGCAGGTAGAACTGCCATTCGACGGCCAGCGACCAGGTATGCAGCAGCCATTTCTCATGGGACGCCGCATCGAAATAGCCGGCCTCGGACAGATACTGCAGGTTCGCGGTAAACAGCACGCTTTCGCGCGCATGCCGCCCAAGCACCTGATAATCGCTGGGGATCAGCAACCACCAGCCCACCAGCAACACCGCAGCCACCAGCACCAGCAAAGCCGGGAGGATGCGCCGGGCGCGCGCCAGATAGAAGTCGGCCAGGTTGAAGCGCTGGCGTTGCAGGCCGCCTACGACGATACCCGCCATGAGGAAACCGGAGATGACGAAGAATACGTCGACCCCAGAAAATCCCCCGGAAAAACCTGGAATCGCGAAGTGATAGAGCACCACGGCAAGTACCGCCCAGGCGCGCAAGCCATTGATATCTGCACGGAAGCCCGCCTGCACCCGCGTGGTTGACGCACTCTTGGACATGATCCCACCGCTCCTGTCGCCCCAGCCGCCCTGCGGGCAGCCGGCCATTCCTGCAAAAGGGGGCGATATTAGCACTTTGCCCAACGCTGCCGTGCAGAGCGCTGCCGTGCAGAGCGCGGGTAAAATCATTAGACTTTGTCGCCTGGCGCTTCGCCGGCGCCATGAAGACAAGCGTTTCCCCATGAAGATTCTCGTCACCGGCGGCGCCGGCTTTATTGGTTCTGCAGTGGTTCGCCATCTGCTACAGAACACCCCGCACCAGGTGGTCAACCTCGACAAACTCACCTATGCCGGCAACCTGCAGTCGCTACCCGGAGCCAGCGAGCACCCGGCCTATCGCTTCGAGCAGGTCGACATCTGCGATGCCGAGGGTGTCGCGCGCGTACTGGCCGAACACCGCCCGGATGCAGTGATGCACCTGGCTGCCGAATCGCATGTGGATCGCTCCATTGACGGCCCGGCGGCGTTTATCCAGACCAATATCGTCGGCACCTACACTTTGCTGGAAGCCTGCCGGCAGTACTGGCTCGGCCTGTGCGAGGAAGCGCGGAGCCGCTTCCGCTTCCATCATATTTCCACCGACGAGGTATACGGCGACCTGGAAGGCACCACGGAGCTGTTCACCGAACAGACACCCTACTCCCCCAGCTCGCCCTATTCCGCCTCCAAGGCCAGCTCCGACCACCTGGTACGCGCCTGGCAGCGTACCTACGGGCTGCCGGTACTGATCACCAACTGTTCGAACAACTACGGTCCGTATCACTTCCCGGAAAAACTGATTCCACACATGATCCTCAACGCCCTGGCCGGAAAACCCCTGCCGGTGTACGGCGACGGCGCGCAGATTCGCGATTGGTTGTATGTCGAGGACCATGCGCGCGCCCTGGTTGAAGTGCTCACCCGTGGCCAGCCCGGCGCCACCTACAACATCGGCGGCCATAACGAGAAGCGCAATCTGCAAGTGGTGGAAACCCTCTGCACCCTGCTCGATGAACTGGTCACGGAAAAACCGGCCGGCATCAGCCGCTTTGCCGAGCTGATCACCTTCGTACAGGATCGCCCGGGGCATGACCGGCGCTACGCCATCGATGCCGGCAAGATTGAACGCGAGCTGGGCTGGCTACCCCAGGAAACCTTCGAGAGCGGTCTGCGCAAGACCGTGCAGTGGTATCTGGACAACCGCAGCTGGTGGCAAAACGTTCTCAGCGGCACCTATCAACTGAATCGTCTGGGAGAACAGGCATGAAAGGCATCATCCTCGCCGGCGGCTCCGGCACCCGCCTGCATCCCATCACCCGCGGCGTCTCCAAGCAGTTGCTGCCGATCTACGACAAGCCGATGGTCTACTACCCGCTGTCGGTGCTTATGCTTGCCGGCATCCGCGAGATCCTGCTGATTTCCACCCCCGACGACCTCCCCGGCTACCGCAAACTGCTCGGTGATGGCAGCGAGTTCGGCATCCAGCTCAACTACGCCGAACAACCCTCGCCGGACGGACTGGCCCAGGCCTTCCTCATCGGCGAACAGTTCATTGGCGACAGCAGTGTGTGCCTGATCCTCGGCGACAATATCTTCTATGGCTACGGCTTCAGCGCCATGCTCCGCGAAGCGGCCAGTCGCACCCGCGGCGCTACGGTATTCGGCTACCACGTCAGCGACCCGGAGCGTTTTGGCGTGGTGGCCTTTGACGCCCAGGGCAAGGCGCTGTCCATCGAGGAAAAGCCGGCGCAACCCAAATCCAACTACGCGGTGACCGGCCTGTATTTCTACGACAACGACGTGGTGCAGATCGCCAAGCAGGTCAAGCCCTCGGCGCGTGGCGAACTGGAAATCACCGACATCAACAATGCCTACCTGCAGCGCGGCGACCTGAATGTAAGCCTGCTGGGCCGCGGCTTTGCCTGGCTGGATACCGGCACCCACGACTCGTTGATGGAGGCCAGCCACTTCGTACAGACCATCGAAGCCCGCCAGGGGCTGAAGGTCGCCTGCCTGGAGGAAATCGCCTATCAACAGGGCTGGCTGAGCCGCGAGCAACTACAGCGCCAGGCCTCCGCACTGGGCAAGACTAGCTATGGCCAGTACCTGCTGCGCCTAGCTAGCCAGGAGCCGCGCTCATGAAGGTGCTGGAAACCGTACTGCCCGGCGTGCTGATCATCGAACCGAAGGTATTCGCTGATGCCCGGGGGTTTTTCCTGGAGAGCTACCAGGCCGAGCGCTACAGGCAGCTGGGCATCGCGCACACCTTCGTGCAGGACAATCACTCGCGCTCGGCACGTGGCGTGTTGCGCGGCTTGCATTTCCAACGCAGTCGCCCGCAAGGCAAGCTGGTCAGCGTCAGTCGCGGCTCGGTCTACGACGTAACCGTGGACATCAACCCGGCCTCGCCGACCTGCGGCCAGTTCGTCGCCGTCGAACTGAACGACGAGAACCATCGCCAGCTGTGGATACCGCCGGGCTACGCCCATGGCTTTTGCGTGCTCAGCGACATCGCCGACGTCCAGTACAAGTGCACCGACTACTACATCCCGGAGGATGAAGGCGGCCTGCTGTGGAACGATCCGCAGGTCAACATCCCCTGGCCCATCGAACAACCGCTGCTCTCGGCCAAGGATCAGCGTAATCCGACGCTGGCTCAGCTGCTGGATGGCAACGCATGAGCGCGTGCACTCTCGTCACCGGTGCGCAGGGCCAGGTCGGTCATGCGCTGATGGGCCAGGCGCCGGAGCACCTACAGGTAACCGGCCTGGCTTCTACCGAACTGGACATCCGTGATCCGCAGGCCGTTGAGCAGTGCATCGCCCGCCTGCAGCCGCGCCTGATCATCAACGCGGCAGCCTATACCGCCGTGGACAAGGCCGAGAGCGACGCGGCGCAGGCCTACGCGGTGAACGCCGAGGGCGTGGCCAACCTGGCCCGCAGTGCGGCACGCCATGGCGCCGGCGTACTGCATATTTCCACCGACTATGTGTTCGCCGGCGACAGTCCGCAGCCCTACCGCGAAGACGCCCCGACAGCCCCTATCAATGTGTATGGCGCCAGCAAGCTGGCCGGCGAACAGCTGTTGCGCGAACTTTGCCCGCAGAGCCTTATCCTGCGTACCAGCTGGGTGTTCGGCAGTCATGGCAACAACTTCGTCAAGACCATGCTGCGCCTCGCCAGGGAGCGCGACGAATTGTCGGTGGTGGATGACCAGCTGGGCTGCCCAACCTCGGCCAACAGCATCGCCGCCGCACTCTGGTCGCTGAGTGCCAGCTACCTTGCCCAAGGCAGCCTGCCCTGGGGCATCTACCACTTCTCCGGCCAACCGGCCTGCAGCTGGCATGCCTTTGCTCTGGAAATTTTCCGCCAGGCCCAGGCCTGCGGCCTGTTGCAGAAAGCCCCGCAGGTTCACCCGATTGCCACGCAACAATACCCCACGCCGGCCAGGCGCCCGCCCTGCTCGGTACTCGCCCCCAGCGCCCTGCCGGAGCTTCACGTGATAGGCAGCGACTGGCGCCAGCAGCTAGGCCCAACGCTTATCGAGTTGAGCACACCACCACAGCCTTCACCACTCAATACTTACTCATTTCGAGACAATTGAAAGCGCATCAATGCCCGATCAAATGCAGCCAGATAACCTTGACGGATAGTTTCTTTCTCCGCCTTAAAGTCCAATGATTTTGGCTTCCAGTCAATCTTCATAGAGCGCAAACGATTAAGGACAAGGCGATCAAGCCTAGATTCACCAACATACTGAATCCCAATTAGATCCCCAATTATTCCAACCCTGTAATCTTCTTTTTTATTCTTATCATACAAAAAGACAACTGGAATACCCATTGCAATGCAAGGCATCGCACAATGTATCTTCGAGGTAATAACAAGCGAAGCCGTTCTACTGTATGTATCTAGCAGATGCTGTGAGATTTCTTCTTTTAGGCCTGGCGTTAAATCAGGCAAACGCAATTTAGCCTGATCCACCACAACCGCACGCCGACGAATGCTACGCGGCACTGCAGATTCTGCACCCTTGCTCAAGCCAACCATATAAATGCGACCTTTCTCGGGCTCACGCTCCCTACGAGGAAGGGTCAGTGTCACGCACTTGCTATAAAAAGCCAATGATAAAAAACTACCGCCAGCACCGCCCAAGCACGCAAACCATTTATATCAAGACGAAAACCAACAGGTAAATTTTCTTTTGACATCACATTCAACTCATATTTTTTGGACACCAGGGAAATAAAACCGAGATAACACACCAAAACAACTACATATTCAACCCAATTTTCTTCTTGATCTTATAAATCTTACGGCGCAATTTATTTTCAAAAGACGACCGCCCCAAGACAACGCGCCACGATTCACATATATCAGAACCAGACTTTCCACGCCGCTCCATCAGTGCAATGTTTTCTTTAACAAAAGCAACAATTGAGTCATCATAAATCAGCTGCTTGAGGACCAAAGAAGAAGTCAACGACTCACCAAAAGTCCGTGCCCGCTCCAAGGCATCGCACGCATAGAGGCTAGTCATTGTTCTCACACACTTCTCACAACGCCCGCAATTCAAATCCAACTGGTTCTTCTCGCCACAAACTCGCAAATTATCTAGAGCCACTGAGAAACCAGATATAAACTCAATTTTTTGCGCACGAAAAGCCTCACAGCCATCATGAACAAACTCAATAGACTCATCGGAATATAGAACATCTGTTTCTGGATGCGAGCTCCAAGGAAACAGATCACTTTCATGAAAACTGGAGGGAACATAGATACGCTTGAACTCTGAAGTCAACAATCGACCTATACAACCTAGACCCAGGCCATGCCCATGAACACCCCAGCGCCCCCAATCACGCAAAACTCGCCGGCTATTTGTTTCGATCTCAAGGAATCGTACGCCAGTTGCCTGCTCTATCCTACGACCCATTTCACTAACAGCGCGACGCTTGGCTGTCTCCTCCAAAGGCAGATCAAAGCCATGAACATAAATAAGGTCAGTTATCTCATCTTTATGTTTTAAAAAAGTATAAAAAGAATCTACACCACCAGTAAAAAACGAAGCCACACGCCCGCCCACTGCCGGCTCAGGAACCCTCAACTGCTCAGCCTGTACTGAAACCTGATGAAACCCATCAGCAGAAAACCATTTAGAGAAAATACTTGAAAGAGAGCACATATTCGCCATGAACGTAGGCGAACAAACACCCTCAACATGTATATCCTGATTATTCTTCATAGCAGCCAGCATCACCAAGGGAACTAAGGCCTCTGCTGAACCAGAAACCCCCCGACCCTGAAAATATATATCATAATGCTCACCACCTACATCCACAGAAAAGTCTGAACGCCCTTCAGAAAAAACACCAGGCTTAATATTCACAAAACACCCCACCCATACAAACTCAAAACTAACAACCACAACAAAAAATTAATACTATAAACCAAACCTAGCAACCGCCCTTTCAAAAGCAGATAAGTAGCCCTCCCTAATCCTCAGCTTCTCACTCTCAAACTCCAAGGGTTGCGGATTCCAATCAAACTTCAAACCACGCAATCTATTTAAAAAAATCCTATCCAGCCTTGTTTCACCAACATACTGAATCCCAATCAGATCCTTTATAATGCCAACACGATAATCATCCACCTTCTTTTTGTCATACAAAAAAACCACAGGAATGCCCATTGCAATACAGGGCATCGCACAATGTATTTTCGAAGTAATAACAAGCGAAGCCGTTCTACTGTATGTATCCAGCAGATGCTGTGAAATCTCTTCCTTTAGGCCTGGTGTTAAATCAGGCAAACGCAATTTGGCCTGATCCACCACAACCGCACGCCTACGTATACTACGAGGCACTGCAGATTCTGCACCTTTGCTCAAGCCAACCATATAAATGCGACCATTCTCTGGCTCACACTCCCTACGCGGGAGGGTGAGCGTTACACACTTGCTATAAAAAGCCTCAACGCCATACCGCTGAAGTATCTCCATAGTCCCGCGATCTCTGCAACCAATCGGCTCATGCTTTTTCAGATAAGCAATGCCCTCTGGTGAGCAGATACGAGCCACTGAACCTGGAGTCATATGAAAAGCAAAGAATATTGGAGTCAGTTCTGGGGCTGGCGGCCACTCACACCCTCCCAGAAAATAGCCATTCATTGATAACACACCAGGCTCCGCCGGCTGCCTAAGTTTTTCTCGAGAAATTCCACCATCCACATGCGGCAGAAGCTTCTTAGCTGCAATCGACTGAATATCATCCCCAAGGTTGGCCCAGTCTTCGAAAGACTTTCCGGAATACTCAATTGTGTAAATTTTCATTATTCTGTCTCTAGATTTTGGGGAAGTGCTTGATTAGGCCGTCCTGGATACCTGCTAGACCTGGCCTGCTATAACCATCCGCTATCCACTCTGGCGCAGCGGCCAATGACGCAAGCTTGTCTGACGTCAATGGCTGAGGAGCCGAAAGATTAAACGCCGAATAATAATCATCGAACTTGAGCTCATCTATGAGGCCACGCGAGAGTCGCACCCTGAGATTTGGAACACCATAAGCATCCGCCACGACCAAACCATGCAAACTGGATGAAACAATAAACTCACAGGCTGCAATCTGATGCAGAACATCTCGCGGCTCATCGAAAACATTGATCGAATGGACTCCATCTGTCGCGGCAAAAGCAATCGCTTCAGGCCTGTCGCGGTCAACGTAATGAGCCACAAAGCCAATCTTGTATTTTTTCTGAATCGGGCGTTTAACAAGCATCTCTGCCAAGAGTCCAGGGTCTCCAAATGCCGATATCACTGGTTGACCAATAACTCGCTGGGCAGTCTCTTTACCTCGTACAGCATGGTAGTAGTGTCGCGAACTAAAACGCTCATCCGGCTGCCCACAACCGGACCCCCAGACATGAATCTTCCGCTTAAAACCATAGCGCTTGGCCTTATATTCATTAGCTAGAATCGTGCCGATCGCCATCATTTCTGCCTCTTTCAGAGGCGCATATTTAACAGAACAACCAGACACTGCTTCCACGATCAAAGGGGACAAATAGTCTCCAAAATTCCGCTGACCAGCATCGCTTCGACCACTGCCACGATGCCAATATAACTTAATTGCCATGTTGGCCTCCTATCTGAAACTTCAGTCCAAGCAACCGCTGCCATAAACTCATTCTTTTCAGGGCGGGATCGCTCGGGAGAACCAGCAAACTAAACAGTGACTGCGATTGAGCAGAATAATCAAACCGCTGCTTTGCTTCCATTTGGCCGGCACAGGCCAACGCATCTGAAAGCCCCGTATCTGTCATAAGCATTTCAACAAAAAGCTCGAACTGCTCCTGTCCTTCGTACAAAAGCCAATGTATTCCAGACTCGAGCCCTAGAGCTTCCTCTTCCCCACACCCTTGCTTGAACGCAAGCAGCACACAACCGCAAGCCATCGCCTCGAAATTTTTGGCCATATACTCACCAAGCCCAATATCAGCACTAACGAAGACCTTGATCCTGTTGAGTAATTTACGATATTCATCACCTGGTTCGGCGCGGAGAATCTGCAGTCCGAACTCTTTTTCGGCACGCTGCAGAAACTCTCGGCGCTGCTTATAGGTATCGCTATCCAGCCGCCCAACAAAGCCCAACGGGATATCACGCTCCAAGCCCATGTTATAGAGCTTTGAACTATCAAAGCCTTTCGGCAGAAAATGGGCATCTACGCCCATTTCTTGGAATTTTCGACACACCTGAAAGCCCGTCAAAACAATCCGTGCGTTCGGCAATTTCAGGTAAAACGTTGAAAAAGCGCCTTCCCACTTAGAGCCCTCAATAAACTCCTGACAGGCATCCTCCTCGTAAATCAATAACCCGCTGATGCGCGAGAGCACTCGCCGCTGTCGCACTAAATAGCGAAATAACAGATCACAGATAACACGATCATATAAAGAAAAATCAAAGCGACTCAGGACAGCACCAAGACTCTTCTGCTCTTGCTTACTAAAATAGTGAATTTCTACGTCAGCAAACTCTCGCAAACCTTCCCACAAAAGGTGGTTATCAGGCTGACGCGGTGCTGTGGTCAGCACAAGAATGCGCATGTCAGCCCCCGAACAGCAGGCGCAAGGCCTTGCGCAGGTAGCTCCAGCGCAAGGCCTGCAGGGGATTCAGGCGCAGCGCACGGGCGTAGAAATGACGCGCCTCGCCACGCGAGCCGGCATTTTGTGCGGCACGAAACAGCGAAAGGTAGCGCTGCGCGGTATAGCGCCGGCGCAATGACTGGCAATCCGCCGGCAGGCTGGAAAACACCGCTTCCACCATGCCCAGCGCATACTCTTCGGCCTTGTCGCGGTTATGTCGCAGGCTATCGGCATGTTTGTAAATGCGCGCCAGCGGCGTGGCAAGCACCGCCACCGGAGCACTGACCAGCAGAAAGGCAAACACCGCGATATCCTCACCGCTGCGCAACTGCACCGGGTAAGGACGCTGCAACAGCAGGTCGCGACGAAACAGCGAACAACCATGCGAGATGCTGATGCGTTTCTGCAGCAGGTAGCGGCGAATCAGCGCGCGCGGCCCGGCCGACGGAACCGCAGGCGGTACCCGCAGACGTTCGCGGCCATTGGGGTATACCGAAATCTGCGCGCCCAGCACCATGCCCAGCGCCGGCTGGACCAGCACCTGCTCACGCAGAGCGGCCAGGGCCCCCGGCAGCAGTTCGTCATCCGCATCCAGCAGCAGCACGTAGCGGCCTGCGGCGGCGGCGATACCTCGATTACGCGCTGCCGCCGCGCCGCCGTTGACCTGGCTGATCACCTGCAGTGCAGCATGACGCGCCTGATAATCGGCGAGCACGGCGGCCGTATTGTCCGTCGAGCCATCGTCCACCACGATCAGCTCGACGTCGTCGCTCAGTTGTCCGAGCACCGAATCCAGGGCACGCGGCAACAAATGGGCATAGTTGTATGCCGGGATGACAACGCTGATCAGCAACGCCTCAGAGCGAGTCATACCAACCCTTGCCTTCCTTGACCACGAGAATGTCTTCCATGATCAGGTACTGCAGGTCGGAGCCGTAGAACATGTTCAGCGCATCGGTCGGCGAGCAGACCATCGGCTCACCACGGCGGTTCAGCGAGGTATTCAGCGACACGCCATTGCCGGTGAGCTTCTCCAGCTCGACCATCAGGTCGTACCAGCGCGGGTTGTACTGACGCTCGAGCACCTGGGCGCGCGAGGTGCCGTCTTCGTGCACGACTTCACTGACGCGGGTTTTCCATTCTTCGTTGACCTCGAAGGTGAAGGTCATGAACGGGCTCGGGTGGTCGACCTTGAGCATCTGCGGCGCCACTGTGTCGAGCATCGACGGGCAGAAGGGCCGCCAGCGCTCGCGGAACTTGATCTGCTCGTTGATCCGGTCGGCCACGCCGGGAATGCTTGGGCAACCGATGATCGAGCGACCGCCCAGGGCACGCGGGCCGAACTCCAGGCGCCCCTGGAACCAGGCCACCGGGTTGCCGTCGACCATGATTTTGGCGATGCGCTGCTCGACGTTGTCGATCTGCTTGAATACCGGCTTGTTCGGGTGGCGGGCGCAGGCGGCGATGATGTCTTCGTTGGAATAGGCCGGGCCAAGATAGACATGCTCCATCTTTTCCACCGGCACGCCACGCTGCACGGATACATAGGCCGCGGCGCCGACTGCGGTACCGGCATCGCCGGCAGCCGGTTGCACGAACAGCTCCTTGACCTCGTCGCGGGCGATGATCTTCTGGTTCAGCTTGACGTTCAGCGCGCAGCCGCCGGCAAAGGCAATCTTGCCGGTCTGCCTGATGATGTCACCCAGGTAGTAATCCATCATTTCCAGGGCCAGCTTCTCGAACAGCGCCTGCATGGCCGCGGCGTAATGGATGTAGGGATCATCGGCGATGTCGCCTTCGCGCTTGGGACCCAGCCATTCGATCAGCTTGGGCGAGAAGTAATAGCCCTTGCCCTTTTCCTTGTAGCGGCGAAAACCGATGACGTTGGCGTACTCAGTGTTGATGATCAGCTCGCCGTTCTCGAACGTGGCCAGGCGCGAGAAGTCATACTTGGCGGCGTCACCGTAGGGCGCCATGCCCATCACCTTGAACTCGCCGTCGAGCATCTCGAAACCGAGGAACTCAGTGATCGCGCCGTACAGACCACCCAGCGAGTCCGGATCGTAGAACTCCTTGATCTTGTGGATCTGGCCGTTCTCGCCGTAGCCGAAGAAGGTGGTGGCGTACTCGCCCTTGCCGTCGATGCCGAGAATTGCCGTCTTTTCCTTGAAGCCCGAGCAGTGATAGGCGCTGGAGGCATGCGCCAAGTGGTGCTCGACCGGCTGAATCTTCACCTTCTTCAGGTCGAAGCCCAGCTGCTGCAGGCACCACTCGATGCGCTTCTTGTAGCGGTAATAGCGACGGTTGCCCATCAGGATGGCGTCCAGCGCACGGTCCGGGGCGTACCAGTAGCGTTTGGCGTACTGCCAGCGGGCCTTCTCGAAAATGCTGATCGGCGCGAAGGGAATCGCCACCACGTCAACATCCGCCGGCTTGATCCCGGCCTGCTCCAGGCAGAACTTGGCGGCCTCGTAGGGCATGCGGTTCTTCGCGTGCTTGTCGCGTACCAGGCGCTCTTCTTCGACGGCCGCAATCAGCTTGCCGTCGATGTACAGGGCGGCGGACGGGTCGTGACTGAGGGCGCCGGACAGGCCGAGAATAGTCAGTGCCACAGGGATAAGCCTCTAATTCGGGCAGGTGCCGGGCACCTGCGGTAAACGTTGGTCGAGCAACTGGTGCAGCGCACAATCCGCTGGCCAGTTACGCAGAAAACGGGCGCGATCCCGGGCGTAAGCCCTGGCAAAACTGCGCGCACTGCGGTGCTGACGCATGGCATCAAGATCAATCAGCGACCAGGCAGCCTGCGCGTCATCCCAGAACAGGTTGTGCCCCTTCAAGTCACCGTGGCTGATGCGCTCGCGCAGCAGGGCTGCGAACAGTCGATCCAGTGCCAGCAGCTCGTTTTCCGGGGGTACCGCCTGCCGATAGGCCGCGAAACGCGCGATTATATCCTGCCCGCCGCAATAGTCGGTAATCAGGTAGGCACGCCCGCGCAACCAACACCAGCGGCGCTCCAGTACAGCCAGCGGTTTTGGCGTATGCAGGCCCAGCAGTTGCAGGCGATGCCCTTCGCGCCAGCTGTGCCAGGCACGACTGGCACGCCAGAAACGTTTGCAGGCATGCCAGGCGTTCTTGATGTTGTAGCGTTTGACCACCAGCGGCTGGCCGTCCAGCTCAACCCGCGCCACGGTGGCCGCACCGCCGGTTTTGTAGATATGCCCGGCTTCGATGGCCTGATCAAGGTCATTGAGCAGCGGCTGCAGCGCTGCCTGCGCCTCGCGGCGCACCACACGCAGGCCAAACGCGCCGACGCGCGCACTGAACAGGCTGCAATCACGGCCGACCTTCTTCAGATAATCGCGCAGCCGCCAGCGCCGCACCTTGGCAATCTCGCCCTGCAGCAATTCCAACGGCAAGGCGTGTTCGCCATTGACCAGCAGGTAATGCACCAGCAACTCCTCGAGAAACTCATCCAGTTCAGCCGGCAACTGGGCAAAGAACACCCCGAGATTCTCCAGCACCCGCGCTTGCGACAGCGGCTGGCCGGCGTTTTCAACCTGCACGCCACCGCCATCGATCACCCACAGGCGATCGGCCTGACGCAACAGGTTGTCCAGGTGCAGATCGGCCTGCCACAAGCCTTTGCCGTGCATTCGGGCAATGCAGCCCAGGGCCTCGCCAAGCACCGCCTGCTGCGCCGCACTGAGCAGTGGCTGGTGCGCCACGGCCTGCCAGCGCGCCCACAGGCTTTCGGCCTCTTCCAGGTAGTCGAACAGCAACCAGCCGCCCTGCCCTTCGCGGAAACCCTGCGCGAGCAGGGCCGGCGTGTTCAGGCCCTGTTCGGCCAGCATCCGGGCTCCGGCCAGCTCCCGCTGAAAATGCCGCTCGGCCTTACCGCCGACCAGCAGCTTGGCCAGCACCCGGCGCCCCTGCCAGTCGGCTACGCCGACATAGCGCTGCCCCGGCAATACGCGCAACAGCTGCTGCATCTGCAACGCTTCATCAGCCACCT
Source organism: Pseudomonas fluvialis (assembly GCF_002234375.1). Classification (GTDB taxonomy): domain Bacteria; phylum Pseudomonadota; class Gammaproteobacteria; order Pseudomonadales; family Pseudomonadaceae; genus Aquipseudomonas; species Aquipseudomonas fluvialis. Next base: position 63,031 of record NZ_NMQV01000003.1, on the reverse strand, counting down.
CTAGATGCAGCGGTAGCACAGGGGCGCGTCCTGCCGTTACCAATTGCGACAGCTGCATCAACGTCCCTCCTTGTCGGCCAGTCGGGCACGCAAATAGGTCAGCCACTGCGGCATGCTGAGCGGATCATCCAGATAGGCCTGCAGCAGTACACGCCATTCGTCGCCTCCCCACTGGCGCGACGCACGACGCAGCAGCGGTTCGAGATCCTTGATGCGATCGCGACGACCCAGCAACAGCGGGCGGGTCTTTTCCAGGTCGATCAGGCAGGCGGCGAAGCGTTCACCCTGCGCCTGCAGGAAGATGTGCTTGGGATAGAAGCAGCCATGTAGCTGACCGGCACCATGCAGGCGACGCGCCAGTTCGCCACAGGCACGCAGGATGGCCTGCTGCTGCGCTACGGCCAACTGGCTCCAGCAGGCCAGGTAGTCACCCAGCTCCTGCCAGCCATCCAGGGCACGGGTCAGCAGCACCGCGCGCTGTTCGCCCGGCACACGGCGCGCGGCAAAAAAAGCCGCCTGCAGTGCGGGAATCCCCAACTCGGCATAGCGCTGGATATTGCGGAACTCGCGGGCAAAGGTTGGCTCGCCACAGGGGTGGCGCAAGCTGCGGGTCAGGTGATTGCTCTGCCGCTTGAGGTAGTAGGCACGCTCGCCCAGCTCCAGGCGATACACGCTGCTCCAGCCGCCACGCTCAGTATTCGGCTCGTCCACCGCCTCCAGCTGCAACGCCCAGAGCGCCTCGAAACTGTTCAGGCCGTGCTGTTCAAGCAGGGCGCGGTCTGCCGCGGCAATAAAGTCGCTCATAGCCACAGGCTCCCCGGCGGAGGGGTGACGGCGGACCCGCATGGAGTTTTCATTCACGCCCCTCGAAAAAGCGCAGCACCTGGCGAATCCGCCGTTTGTCGACCTGATTCAGGCGCTGGCGGCCACGATACTGCAGATAAAAGCGCAGTCGCTGCGTGCGTGACAGTACCTGCTTGGCCACTTTGTCCAGACAGGCCAGGTCCTTGGCCATGCGGTAGCGCAACAAGGGTCCCCACCAGAAGCTACCGGTCGGGCAGTCGATGAAGAACAGCTCGGCGCGTTCGTTGACCAGCAGATTGCGCCACTTCAGGTCGTTATGGGTGAAATGGTGGTCATGCAGGGTACGAGTAGCTCGCGCCAGTTGACGACTGACATGGTCCACCCAGGCGGCATCGCGCAGGCGCGCATCGCCATGCCAGGCCATCATCGCCAGGTCGCAGGTATTCTCCAGCTCACGCGTGATCAGCGCGCCGCGCAGGAAGGCCCCGGCGCGACGCTCCAGGCCGTAGGCAACGATTTCCGCGGTGGGAATTCCCCACTTGGCGAAATACTTGAGGTTCTGCCACTCGGCCTTGACCCGTGGCCGGCCGATGAAGCGCCGCAAGCCCTTGCCCGCGCCCCAGTAGCGCTTGACGTAATAGCGCACGCCGTCCCGCTCGATGCGAATGACCTCGGAGAGCGGGTCCGAGGTGAGCCGCTCGCCCGACAGGGCAAACACCGCCTCCAGGCTGGCAAACTCTGCAGCACGCGCGGCGTAGGCCGGATTGAGAGTCCAGCCGGCCATCAGAGCGCATCCCCGTAACGCTGCTTGCGCTCATAGAGTTTGGCGGCCTTGCGCTCCAGCCAGGCCAGCAGCCGCGCTTCGTCGCGCAGGATGTCGCGCAGCGGGCGCTGAAAGTACCCCTGCAAAAAGCGCAGCTTGTCGCGGCGGGTCAGGCCGATGTCCAGCGCGGAGAAATACAGCGCGGCCAGGTCCTTGTCGCGCCAGCGGCGCGGGGTGGCGGCGCGGGTCTGCGCGCGGTGCAGATCGATCAGCGAGAGGCGGAAGTCATCTGCTGTCACCGGCCGGTCGGTGTGCAACAGGAAATGGCAGATGTAGCAGTCGCGGTGGTTGACCCCGGCGCGGTGCATGTTGCCGACCATCTTCGCCACCTCGCCGATCAGCGCACGCTTGAGACGTGGCTCGGGCGGCTGCTCGCGCCAGTTCAGGCTGAACTGTTCCAGATCGGTGGTCGGCGCCAGCTCCTCGGTGATGATGAAGGAATGCTGCCGGGCAGGATTGGCACCGCGCTCGCCATAGGCCACGGCGGTCATGCTCGGCACACCAGCCTGCTGCAGGCGGGCGATGGCCTGCCATTCCTGAGCGGCGCCGAGCACCGGCAGCTTGGCGGTGAGCAGGTTCTTGATGATCTCGCCCCAGCCGATGCCGCGGTGAATCTTCACGAAGTAGCCGCGCCCTTGCACCTCGGTGCGTAGCGTGCGGCGGCCTTCCAGTTCGCGGTAGACCTGACCCTGCAGTGCCTCGACGGCGGTGAAGGCGTCCTGGCCGGCCCACAGGCTTTTGAACGGCTCGGCAAGCATCAGCTTCACGGGCGTTTCTCCGCGAGAATCACATCGGCAGCCTTCTGCGGCATCGAGTAAAGGTCGGCGCAATCGGCAAAGGCCAGGCCATTGCGCCCCCAGAAGGCGCGGCGCTCATCGTCGGCGAGCATGTCGGCCAGCCACTGGTTGAGCTGCTGCTGGTCGAAGGGGCTGGGCAGCACACGTCCGGCATCCGCCTCGGCAATGTAGTGGGCATAACCGCACACGTCGGTAACCAGCACCGGCAGGCCGGAGACCAGCGCCTCGAGCAGCACGGTGCCGGTGTTCTCGTTGTAGGCCGGATGGATCAGCAGATCGGCGCCAAGCAGGAAACGCGGAATGTCGCTGCGCCCCTTGAGGATCTGCACCTGATCGGACACGCCCAGCGCCTTGGCCTGCAACTGAAAAGAACGCGGATCGTCCTGGCCGATGGCGATCAGCCGGGTACGCTTTTTCAGCGCGTGCGGCAACGCGGCCAGCGCCTTGAGGCTGCGGTCCAGCCCCTTGGTCTTGAAGCCGGAACCGATCTGCACCAGCAGCAGCTCATCGTCCGCCAGCTGGAACTCGCGACGGAACTCGGCGCGGATCTCCGCGGCGTTGGCCGGGGCACGGCGATCCTGGGCAATGCCCGGCGGCAGCAGGTGAAAGCGCTGGCGCGGCGTCTGGTAGTGCTTGATGAACAGCGGCTGCTGCACCTCGGAGATCATCAGGATCTCGGTCTTCGACTGCGGCGCGAACACCGCGCGCTCGTAATCGGCGAAGTGCTTGTAGCGGCCCCAGCGCTTGTAGATAGGCGCGCGCAGGGTCTGCGCCTTGTCCTCGTAGCAGCCGTCGGCAGCGTAGTAGACGTCCAGGCCCGGCATCTTGTTGAAACCGACCACCCGGTCCACCGGATCACGGGCCAGGTCCGCCGCCAGCCAGGCGCTGAACTTCTCGTTGCGGTGATGATTGAAGAACGCCTTGATCGGCGCCACCCGCACGTCGAAGCCGGCGGGCACCTCGCCCTCCCAGATCGGCGTGTAGACGCGGATGGCGTGGCCGCGCGCCTGACACTCCAGGGCGATGCGCATGAAGTCGCGCTGCAGCCCACCGAAGGGGAAATACTTGTAGAGCACGAAGGCCAGTTGCATCAGCGAGTCTCCAGACTGGCCAGCAGACGGTCCAGCTCGGGCGCCACGCGCGCCGCGTCCAGGCCGTCAAAACAGGGTTTGTCGCGGTCGCCGCCACCGGCCAGCGGCCCCGTGGCGCACAGGTGGACCTGCCCGCGACCGTAGGCGCCGACCTTGATCGGCAGGGTCGGGCCGTAGAGGGAAATGCTCGGCACATCCAGCGCGGCGGCCAGGTGGCCGAGGCCGGTGTCCACCGCCACGCAGGCGCGCGCGCCGGCGATCACCGCTGCTACGCCGCGCAGGTTCAGCTTGGGTAGCACCTGCGCATGGGCAAGGCCTTCGACCAGACGCTCGGCACGGGCCTTCTCGGCCTCGTTGCCCCAGGGCAGGCGCACGGCCATGCCACGGGCATCCAGGTGTTCGGCCAGGGCGCGCCAGTCGGCTTCCGGCCAGTGCTTGCTGGCCCAGGTGGTGCCGTGCAGAAACAGCACATAAGGCTCGCCGGCCGGTGCGCCGGCCATGGCCGCGCGATCCAGTCCGTAATCCCCCACCGACGCCGGCACCTGGTAGCCCAGCGCCTGCGCCAGCAGCTGGCGGGTGCGCTCAACGGCGTGCTGGCCCCAGGCCACGGCATAGCGGCGATCGTAGAAGCGGCTGGCCAGCGGCTCGCGTGCCGAGGCGCGGTCCAGGCCGGCCACGGGCGCTACGCAGTAGCGGCTCAGCCAGGCGCTTTTCAGCAGGCCCTGGGCATCGATCACCAGGTCATAGCGGCCCTCGCGCAGGCGGCGCTTGAAGCCCGCCCACTCGCCGCTTTTCCAGGTGGCAAGCAGATTCTTGCGCCAGCGACGAATGGCCACCGGGATCACCTCGGCCACGGCCGGGTGCCAGGCAGGGATCTCCGCAAAACCCTCCTCCACCACCCAGTCGAACTGGATGCCGGGAATCGCCGCCGCCGCATCGGTGAGCGCCGGCAGGGTATGGATGACATCGCCCAGCGACGAGGTCTTGATCAGCAGCACACGCATCGGCGGGCTATTCCACCTCAAGCGGATCGGCAACCAGGCGCTGCAGCGCCTCGATCACCGGGCGCGGCTTGAGTTCGCGCAAGCAGTCGTAATGCCCGAAGCGGCAGGTGCGCTCGAAGCACGGGCTGCACTCCAGGCCCAGGCGGACGATCTCCACCTGATCGGCCAGCGGCGGGGTGAACTGCGGCGAGGTGGAGCCGTACACCGCCACCAGCGGACGGTTGAGTGCGGCGGCCACGTGCATCAGCCCGGAGTCGTTGGACACCACGGCGCCGGCGCAGGACAGCAGGTCGATGGCTTCGGCCAGCGAGGTCTCGCCGGCCAGGTTCACCGACTCCTCGCGCAGGCCGGGAATCAGCCGAGCACGAATCTCCTCGCAGCCCGGATGATCGTTCTTCGAGCCGAACAGCCAGACCTGCCAGCCGGCGCGGATTTTCAGCTCGGCGACCTTGGCGTAATGCTCGGCCGGCCAGCGTTTGGCTTCACCGAACTCGGCGCCGGGGCACAGCGCCAGCACCGGACGATCCAGGCTCAGGCCGAACTTGGCCAGGGCGGCCTCGCGACTGGCATTGTCGATAACCAAGCGCGGCTGCGGATAGGGCTTGGGCAGCGCTGCATCGGGTTCATAGGCCAGCGCCATAAAGCGCTCGATCATCAGCGGCAGGCGTTGCTTGTCCAGGTTGCGGACATCGTTGAGCAGGCCGTAGCGCATCTCGCCCTTCCAGCCGGTGCGCTTGGGGATACCGGCAAAGAACGGCACCAACGCGGACTTCAGCGAGTTGGGCAGGAGGATCGCCTGCTCGTACTGGCCGGCCAGGGACTTGCCGATCTTGCGCCGGGTGGCCAGCTCCAGCACGCCATGACCGAGTGGGAAGCTCAGCGCATTGCGCACCTCGGGCATGCGTTCGAGGATCGGCCGGCTCCAGTCGGGGGCCAACACATCGATCTGGCAGTCGGGATGACGCTGTTTGAGGCAGGTGAACAGCGTCTGCGCCATCACCATGTCGCCTACCCAGCTAGGGCCGATGATCAGAATATTCATGCCAATTCCAGAAATGCGCAGGGAGGCGCGATGCCTCCCTGTCTCGACCTAATGACCGCTTATTTAACCAGGGTGCGCCATTCGGCGTGGCCGCTGGTCTTGCCAGTGACCAGGTCGAAGTAGGCCTTCTGCAGCTTCTCGGTGACCGGGCCGCGACGTCCGGCACCGATTTTCCGGCCATCCACTTCACGGATCGGCGTCACTTCGGCGGCCGTGCCGGTGAAGAAGGCCTCGTCGGCGATATACACCTCGTCACGGGTGATGCGCTTCTCCACCACCTTGATGCCATGCTCGGCAGCCAGGGTCAGAATGGTGCTGCGCGTGATGCCGTTCAGGCAGGAGGTCACTTCCGGGGTGTACACCACGCCGTCCTTGACCAGGAAGATGTTCTCGCCCGAACCCTCGGCCACATAACCTTCCGGGTCAAGCAGCATGGCCTCGTCGGCGCCGCCGGAAATGGCTTCCTGCAGGGCCAGCATGGAGTTGATGTAGTTGCCGTTGGCCTTGGCGCGGGTCATGGCGATGTTGACGTGGTGGCGAGTGTAGGAACTGGTGCGCACCTTGATACCGCTCTGCAGGGCTTCCTCGCCCATGTAGGCGCCCCAGTGCCAGGCGGCGACGATCACATGCACCTTGAGGCCCGAGGCGCGCAGGCCCATGCCTTCGCTGCCGAAGAACACCATCGGGCGCAGGTAGGCGCTTTCCAGGCCGTTCTCACGCACCGCGGCGCGCTGCGCCTCGTTGATCTCTTCCTTGGAGAAAGGGATCTGCATGTTGAAGATGTGCGCCGAGTCGAACAGGCGGTCGGTGTGCGCCTGCAGGCGGAAGATCGCCGTGCCGTCCGGGGTGTTGTAGGCGCGCACGCCCTCGAACACGCCCATGCCGTAGTGCAGGGTGTGGGTCAGCACATGGGTGGTGGCGTCGCGCCACGGCACCAGTTCGCCGTCGTACCAGATCACGCCATCACGGTCGGACATCGACATCTTGCCTACTCCTCGGTTACTCATGGATTCTCGGCCCGGGCAGCCTGCCCGGCAGCCCCGTCAGTTCAGCCCCAGCGCCTGCCAGATGTGCCGCACCTTGCGGCGCTCGGCAAGCAGCTGGTCGGCACTCACCTCGCCGGCCTGTTTCTGCAGGGCCAGGCGATGCGCGGTGGCGCGGTAGGCCTTGTAGATTTCCTGCAGCGCCGTAACGTCCTCGGCGCTGAGCAACGCCGCCTCGCGCAAGCCATCCAGAATGCGGATGTTGTCGGTGTAACGCAGCAGCTGCGGGTGTTCGTGGGACCAGGCCAGGGCCGCGTATTGCACCATAAATTCGATATCGACGATACCGCCGGCGTCCTGCTTGAGGTTGAAGCGCTGCGCCGGGTCTTCGGCCAGCTCGCCGAGGCCGGCCTGGGTCGCACGCGTCCCCAGGTTGTCGCGCATCTTGCCGCGCATTTCGCTGACTTCGCGGCGCAGCTGATCAAGGTCACGCGCCCGACCCAATACCTCGGCGCGTATCGCCGCAAAACCGGCGGCGACCCGCGGACAGCCCACCAGCACACGGGCACGCACCAGGGCCTGGTGCTCCCAGGTCCAGGCTTCCTGCTGCTGGTAGCGGGCGAAGGCGCTCAGCGAGCTGACCAGCAGGCCGGACTCGCCGGAGGGACGCAGACGCATATCCACCTCATAGAGCGGCCCGGAGGTGGTCAGGGTATTGAGCATGTGAATGATGCGCTGGCCCATGCGGGCAAAGAACTGCGCACCATCCAGCGGCTTGGCGCCGTCGGTTTCCGCCTGCGGGTCGGCATCATGGATAAACACCAGATCGAGGTCGGAGCCATGCCCCAACTCGATGCCGCCGACCTTGCCATAGCCGACGATGATGAAGTCGCCATCGCACAGGCTGCCGTCGCTGCGCCGCGGCACGCCATGCTTGCTGGTCAGTTGCCGCCAGGCCAGCTGCAGCACCTGCTGGAGAATCGCCTCGGCCAGCCAGGTGAGGTAGTCGGAGACTTTCATCAGCGGCAGGCTGCCGGCAATCTCCGACGCCGCCACGCGCAGACGGTGGGCCAGCTTGAAGTGGCGCAAGGCCTCCATCTGCTGTTCCAGATCATCTTCGGGAATGCGCATCAGCCGTTCGCGCAGCTCGGCCACCAGCTCTTCGCCTTGCGGCGGGCTGAATAGCCGTCCCTCGTTGAGCAGCTCGTCGAGCAGCAGTGGGAAACGCGCGATCTGCTCGGCGATCCACGGACTGGCGGCACACAGGCTGAGCAGGCGCTGCAGGGCACCCGGGTTTTCGCTGAGCAACACCAGATAGGCCGAGCGCCGTGCCACCTTTTCCACCAGCGGCATGACCCGCTCCAGTACCAGGTCAGGATCAGGCTGGCTCACTGCTTGCGCCAACAGGCGCGGCATGAAGGCATCCAGACGCTCGCGCCCCAGGCGCTGCATGGCACGCACCTGGCCGCCATGACGCAGATCGAGCAGGCGTTTGTAGGCCTGTGCCGGATTCTGCAAGCCCGCCTCGGCCAGTTGCTCCTCGGCGGCAGCGCTGTCCAGCGCTTCGCTCCACAGCGGCAACCACTCGCCGCCGGGCGTTTCCTGCTCGGCATCGACGTCCTCGTCGGGGTCGGCAATGACCCGGCGAAAATGGTGATCGACCCGTGCCCGCCAGCGCATCAGCTCAGCATGAAAGGCCGCCCAGTCGGCAAAACCCATGATCTGCGCCACCCGCGCCTGTTCCTGGGGATCCTCGGGAAGCATCTGCGTCTGCCGGTCGGCGATGCCCTGCAGAGCATGTTCGGTGTAACGCAGGAAGTGATAGCCCTCGCGCAGTTCGTTGACCACCTCGCCAGGCAGGTAACCTTGCCCGTCCAGGGTATCCAGCACCTTGAGCAACGAGCGCTGCTGCAGGCTGAGGTCACGGCCACCATGGATAAGCTGGAAAGCCTGGGCAATAAACTCGACCTCCCGAATGCCTCCCGCCCCCAACTTGATGTTCTCGCTCATACCCTTGCGGCGCACTTCCTGCTGGATCAGCTGCTTCATGGCGCGTAGCGCCTCGATGGCAGAAAAATCCAGGTAACGGCGGTAGACGAACGGCCGCAGCATCTCCAGCAACTGGCGACCGGCCTGCTGGTCGCCGCCGATGACCCGTGCCTTGATCATCGCGTAGCGTTCCCAATCACGCCCCTGGTCCTGGTAGTACTGCTCCAGGGCATTGAAGCTAAGCACCAGGGCACCACTGTCGCCATAGGGGCGCAAGCGCATGTCGACGCGAAACACGAAGCCATCCACGGTAATCGCATCCAGCGCCTTGATGAGCTTCTGCCCCAGGCGGGTAAAGAATTCCTGGTTGTCCTGTGCACGCCGTGCGCCCTGGGTTTCCCCGCCTTCGGGATAGCCGAAGATCAGGTCGATATCCGAAGACAGGTTGAGCTCGAAGGCACCCAGCTTGCCCATCCCGAGGATCACCAGATGCTGCGGCTCGCCGGAGCGCCGCCCGATGGGCGTGCCGAACTGCGCACAATGCTGGCGGTACAGCCAGGCATACGCCTGGTCGACGCAGGCGTCGGCCAGTGCCGACAGCTCCAGGCAGGTCTGCTGCAGACTGGCCTGGCGGCTGATGTCACGCCAGATGATGCGCAGCTGCTGACGGTTGCGAAAGCGCCGCAACTGACGGGCCAGGGTGTCCTCGTCGGCACAGTCCTGCAGGGCCTGCTGCAACGCCTCACGCAACTCCCCAGGCCCCAGCGGGCGCTCCAGCTCGCCACTGGCAGCCAGTGCCAGAAAGTCTGCCGGAGCGCGGAGGATCTGCTGGTGTACGAAATCGCTGCAGGCCAGCAGCCGGGGCAACTGTTCACGACGCTGCGCCGGCCAGTCGGCCAGCGCCTGCGCCCCCCCCAGCGCCTGCAACACGCTCGGCTCGGCGCGTTCGGCCAGCCCATGCAGGGCGGGAGACAGGTCCAGCAGTGACGGCAAGCTCATGGTCTATCCTTTTGGCTCAGGCGGTTCTGTCGGGCCTGTCAAGCGGGCAGACAGAAAATTGTAGTTTTACTACTAAAAGATGTGCCGCGGGGGGCTGATCAAGGCGTCGCAATGTAGTAAAACTACAAGCCTCTGGTAGCACCGCTATCCCGATGAATTCCAGTTGCCCGCCCACAAGGCCAGGCGACGTCACTAAGGCCCGATTCTGTGTGCCTTTAAGCCCTGGAGCAAGCCATGCAAGACCTCGATCCCGTCGAAACCCAGGAATGGCTGGACGCCCTTGAGTCGGTCGTCGACAAGGAAGGCGAAAGCCGCGCGCACTACCTGCTGACCCGCATGGGCGAACTGGCCACGCGCAGCGGCACCCAGCTGCCCTATGCGATCACCACGCCCTACCGCAACAGCATCCCGGTGGCGCAGGAGGCACGCATGCCAGGCGACCTGTTCATGGAACGGCGGATTCGCTCGCTGGTGCGCTGGAATGCCCTGGCCATGGTGATGCGCACCAACCAGCAGGACCCTGACCTGGGCGGGCACATCGGCACCTTCGCCTCCAGCGCTACGCTGTATGACGTGGGCTTCAACTACTTCTTCCAGGCGCCCTGCGAAGAACACGGCGGCGACCTGATCTTCTTCCAGGGCCATGCCTCGCCCGGGGTCTACGCGCGCGCCTTCATGGAAGGGCGAATCAGCGAGGAGCAGCTCAACAACTTCCGCCGCGAAACCGACGGCCAGGGCCTCCCCTCCTACCCGCATCCCTGGCTGATGCCCGATTTCTGGCAGTTCCCCACGGTATCCATGGGGCTCGGCCCCCTGCAGGCCATCTACCAGGCGCGTTTCATGAAGTATCTGGAGCATCGTGGCTTCATCCCGGCCGGCAAACAGAAGGTCTGGTGTTTCATGGGCGACGGCGAGTGCGACGAACCGGAATCGCTGGGCGCGATTGCCCTAGCCGGGCGCGAGAAACTGGACAACCTGATCTTCGTCATCAACTGCAACCTGCAGCGTCTGGACGGCCCGGTACGCGGCAACGGCAAGATCATCCAGGAGCTGGAAGGGGTGTTCCGCGGTGCCGAATGGAACGTCAAGAAAGTCATCTGGGGACGGTTCTGGGACCCGCTGTTTGCCAAGGACCACGACGGCATCCTGCAGCGCCGCATGGATGAGGTGGTCGATGGCGACTACCAGAACTACAAGGCCAAGGACGGCGCCTTCGTCCGCGAGCACTTCTTCAACAGCCCCGAACTCAAGGAGATGGTCAAGGACCTCTCCGACCAGGAAGTCTGGAACCTCAACCGCGGCGGCCACGATCCGTACAAGGTCTACGCCGCCTACCACGCGGCGGTTAACCACAAGGGTCAACCGACCGTGGTGCTGGCCAAGACCATCAAGGGCTACGGCATCGGCGCCGGCGAAGCGCAGAACACCGCGCATAACGTCAAGAAGGTGGATATCGCCAGCCTGAAGAAATTCCGCGACCGCTTCGACATCCCGGTCAGCGATGCCGACCTGGAGAAGCTGCCGTTCTACCGCCCGGCCGAAGGCAGCGCCGAGGCGCGCTATCTGCAGGAACGGCGCGCCCGGCTGGGCGGCGTGGTGCCGCAGCGCCGCCAGCAAAGCTTCCGTGTACCGATACCGCCACTGGACACCCTCAAGGCCATCCTCGACGGCACCGGCGAGCGGGAAATCTCCACCACCATGGCCTTCGTGCGCATCCTCTCGCAGTTGCTCAAGGACAAGCAGCTCGGTCCGCGCATTGTGCCCATCGTCCCGGACGAAGCGCGTACCTTCGGCATGGAAGGGCTGTTCCGCCAACTGGGCATCTACTCCTCGGTCGGCCAGCTGTACGAGCCGGTCGACAAGGACCAGGTGATGTTCTACCGCGAAGACAAGAAAGGGCAGATCCTCGAAGAAGGCATCAACGAAGCGGGCGCCATGTCCAGCTGGATTGCCGCCGGCACCGCCTACTCCACGCACAACCAGCCGATGTTGCCGTTCTATGTGTTCTATTCGATGTTCGGCTTCCAGCGCATCGGCGACCTCGCCTGGGCGGCCGGCGACAGCCGCGCACGGGGTTTCCTGATCGGCGGCACCAGCGGGCGCACCACGCTCAACGGCGAGGGCTTGCAGCACGAGGACGGGCATAGCCACATCCTCGCCAGCACCATCCCTAACTGCCACAGCTATGACCCGACCTACGGCTACGAGCTGGCGGTGATCATCCGCGAGGGCGCGCGGCGCATGCTCGAGGAGCAGGACAGCATCTTCTACTACGTCACCGTGATGAACGAAGCCTATGCCCAGCCGGCCATGCCAGAGGGCGTCGAGGACGGCATCATCCGCGGCATGTACCTGCTCGAAGAGGACACGCGCGCCGCCGCCCACCACGTACAGCTGCTCGGTTGCGGTGCGATCCTCCGCGAAGTACGCGAGGCCGCGCAGATTCTTCGCGAGCAATTCAACGTGGCCGCCGACGTATGGAGCGTTACCAGCTTCAACGAACTGCGCCGCGACGGCCTGGCCGTGGAGCGCCACAACCGCCTGCACCCGCTGCAAAGCCCGCAGCTGAGTTACCTGGAGCAATGTCTGAACGGCCGCAAGGGGCCGGTGGTGGCCAGCACCGACTACATGAAGCTGTTCGCCGAGCAAGTGCGCCAGTGGGTGCCGAGCAAGGAATACAAGGTGCTCGGCACCGATGGTTTCGGGCGCAGCGACAGCCGTCGCAAGCTGCGGCATTTCTTCGAGGTGGACCGCTACTGGGTGGCCCTGGCGGCGCTGGAAGCACTGGCTGACCGCGGCGAGATCGACGCCAAGGTGGTGGCCGAAGCCATTGCCCGCTTCGGCCTCGACCCGGACAAGCCCAATCCGCTGGACTGCTGAGCCAGCAGCGCATTGACTGCAGCCGGCACAATACCGGCCGCTCCACCGAACAGCGCAGAGCCCTCTCTGCAACGCACCCGCCCAGGCGGGTGCTGAAGGAGTACAAGATGAGTGAGTTGATTCGCGTACCGGACATCGGCAACGGCGAAGGCGAAGTGATCGAACTGCTGGTCAAGGTTGGCGATGCGATCGAAGCCGACCAGTCGCTACTGACCCTGGAATCGGACAAGGCCAGCATGGAGATTCCCGCCCCGCGCGCCGGGGTGGTCAGTCGCCTGCTGGTCAAGCTCGGCGACCGCCTCAAGGAGGGCGACCCGCTGCTCGAGCTGCAGGCCGCCGACACCCAACCTGCCACGGCAGCCAGCACCACGCAGACCGCAGCACCCGCGGCCCATGACGACCTGACGCCAGCCGCCCAGCCAGTCGCGCCGAGCGAGGGTAACGAGATACTGCAGGACATCCATGTGCCGGACATCGGCGCCGCCGGCAAGGCACGGGTCATCGAACTGCTGGTCAAGGTCGGCGAACAGATCGACGCCGAGCAATCGCTGCTGACCCTGGAATCGGACAAGGCCAGCATGGAAATTCCCTCGCCGGCCGCCGGCGTGGTCGAGGAAATCCTCACCCGTCTGGACAGCGAGGTGGCCAGCGGCGATCTGATCCTGCGCCTGCGCCGCCGAGCGCCCGCTGCCCAGGCCGAAACTGCCGGCAGTGCCGCGCCCATTCACAGCCTGCCGGCCAACGCCGAGCCGACGGTAGCCGCCGAAGTCGGCGCGATTGCCGCCCTGTCGGCCGCCGCCGCCAGCTCGCCCGCCACCCCGCCGCCACGCGCCGGCAGCAAGGTGCACGCCGGCCCGGCAGTACGCCTGCTGGCCCGCGAACTGGGTGTCGAACTGGCCGCGGTCAGCGGCAGCGGTCCCAGGGGGCGCATCCTCAAGGAGGACCTGCAAAACTACGTCAAGGCCATGCTGCACAAGGCCAAGGAAGCGCCAGCCGCTGCAGCGAGTGGTGCGACCGGCATTCCGCCGATCCCGCCAATCGACTTCAGCAAGTTCGGCCCGGTCGAAGAGGTAGCGATGTCCCGCCTGATGCAGGTCGGCGCCGCCAACCTGCACCGCAGCTGGCTCAATGTGCCGCATGTCACCCAGTTCGACAGCGCCGACATCAGCGAGGTGGAGGCCTTCCGCGTGGCACAGAAGGCCACTGCCGAGAAAGCCGGCGTCAAGCTGACCATCCTGCCCATTCTGCTCAAGGCCTGCGCGCATTTGCTGCGCGAGCTGCCGGACTTCAACAGCTCGCTGGCGCCCTCGGGCAAGGCACTGATCCGCAAGGGCTACGTGCACATCGGCTTTGCCGTGGATACCCCGGACGGCCTGCTGGTGCCGGTGATCCGCGATGTTGACCAGAAGAGCCTGCTGCAGCTGGCCGGCGAGGCCGCCGAGCTAGCCGAGAAAGCGCGCAGCAAGAAGCTCTCGGCGGATGCCATGCAGGGTGCCTGCTTCACCATCTCCAGCCTCGGTCATATCGGTGGCAGCGGCTTCACGCCAATCGTCAATGCGCCCGAAGTGGCCATCCTCGGGGTGAGCAAGGCCAGCATGCAGCCGGTGTGGGACGGTGCGGCCTTCCAGCCACGCCTGATGCTGCCGCTGTCACTGTCCTATGACCACCGGGTGATCAACGGCGCTGCCGCCGCGCGCTTCACCCGGCGCCTTGCTGACCTGCTCGGCGACATCCGCACCCTGCTGCTCTGAGGGTGCCGGCGCTGCGGCTACTTCTGCAGGTTGCGCAGCAGGTAGCTCAGCGCCTTGGCCAGCTCCGCCGCACCCTGGTGGTCACGCACGATGCTGAGCAGCGGGCTGCCGTCGCGCGGGTCGAGGATCACACACTGCTGGCCCTGTTGCGGGCATTCGTAGCGAATGAACGGGTCGACGCCAAACACCGGCAAGACCTTGTTGCTGACCTGCAGACTGCCATCGCGGGCCCGACGCTCCTCGCGCACACGCAGCTCGCCGGCTTGCGGGCTGCTCAGCTGGTAACGCAGATCCACGGCATCGGCACGCCCGGGCTGGTAGCCGGCCAATAGCGCATAGCTGTGCAGCAGGCTGTTGCCATGCGCCAGCAGGGCCTGGCGATCATCGCTACTCAGGTAAAGACGCTTCAGCTCGCTCAGGTACTGGGCGGCCTCGGCGGACTCCAAACCTTCGCCAGCCTGCAGCGCGGTGCTGCCCAAGGCGCTCAGGCAGATCCCGGCGAGCAATGTTTTTATCTGTCTTGTCAGTGACTTGTGCATGGTGCACCCTTGTCGTCGCTCAGCTGAGCAGGCCATTGGTAGTTCCTGCCCAGCATACTGGAAGCCCGCCCATCGATGACAAGTCATCCAGAAGCCGCCGGTCGCAAGCTGGCCGATGTTGTGACGCAGTTGCCAGACCCCGCACGCCTGGGCCTGCTGCGTTTCGAACGGCTCAACGAGGCGAGCTGGAAGCTGCTCTACCTCGACCCGGCCTGCCAGGCCCGCCTGGGCCTGCCCGCCAGCCAGCTGTGCGACTTGCTGGAAGCCCCCTACGCCAGTCTCATGCAGCCGGCGCAGCGCCTGCAACTGCACCAGCAGATCCAGCAACAACTGCAGCAGCACGGGCACTATCGGGTGCAGTATCGCCTGCATAGCCCACTGGGTCCGCTGCAACTCTGCGAGCTTGGCCAGCCGCTGCCCGGCCCCGGACGGCAGCGCCTGCAGGGCTACCTGATCTGTCAGGACGACCTTACCCTGCCCAACCCGCAACACGCCGCCCTGCTCGCCGGCTTGCAGCAAAGCGCCTGCGCGATCCTGCTGGTCAGCCCCGAGGGGCGCCTGGACTACGTCAATGCCAGCTTCAGCCAGATCACCCAGTACAGCACCGACGAGGTGCTGGGCCGTTCGATCACCGAGCTGGCCGCCATGGAAAACCTCGCCGAGCGACTGTTCGACAGCCATAGCGGGCTGGCCAGCCACAACAGCTGGCAGGGTGAATTCAAGAGCCGGCGCAAGAACCATGAACCCTATTGGGGACGCCTGAATATCTCCAAGGTATTTGACGCGCAGGGCCAGCTCAGCCATTACCTAGGCATCTACCAGGACATCACCGACGAGAAGCTCCAGCAGCAGCGCGTGGAAAAGCTTGCCTACACCGACACCCTGACCGGGCTGGGCAACCGCGCGTTCTTCATCAACCGTCTCGACCAGCACTTCCAGCGCCAGGCGCCAGGCAATGGCTGCCTGTTGCTGGTGGACATCGACAACTTCAAACGCATCAACGACAGCCTGGGCCACCAGAGCGGCGACAAACTGCTCGCCAGCCTGGCCCGGCGCCTGCGCAACAGCCTGCCCAACCAGACCCCGCTGGCCCGCTTTGCCAGCAACGAGTTCGCCCTGCTGCTGGAAGACTGCAGCCTGCACAGTGGCCAGCAGCAGGCCCGGCAACTGCTGGAAACCCTCGGCAAGCCGCTGTTCGTCGACAACCAGCTGATCAGCATCAGCGGCTCCATCGGCTTGGCCCAGGCCCCCCTGCACGGCAGCAATACGCCGACCCTGCTCAAACATGCCGGTCTGGCCCTGCACAAGGCCAAGGCCAACGGCAAACAGCAACTGCAGGTATTCAGTGAAACGCTGAATGCCGAAGCCCAGGACAAGCTGTTCCTCGACAACAACCTGCGCCTGGCTCTGGAGCGCGATGAGTTGCGCCTGCACTACCAGCCCAAGCTGTGCCTGCACAGCGGTCGCCTGCTCGGCCTGGAAGCCCTGCTGCGCTGGCAGCATCCGCAACGCGGCATGATCAGCCCGGACAGCTTCATCGCCGTGGCCGAGGAAAGCGGGCTGATCATCCCCATCGGCAAATGGGTGATGCGCACCGCCTGCCGCATGGCCCGCCAGCTAGCGGATGCCGGTCTGGGCAGGCTGCACATGGCCATCAACCTGTCTTCACGACAATTTGCCGATCCCGAGCTGTGCCGTTCACTGAGCGACATCCTCGCCGAAGAAGGCCTGCCCGGCAGCCAGCTGGAGCTGGAACTGACCGAGTCGCTACTACTGGAAGCCAGCGAGGCCACTCGCCAGCAGCTGCACCAGCTCAAGCAACTGGGCGTACAGTTGGCCATGGACGACTTCGGCACCGGCTATTCGTCGCTGGGCTACCTGAAGAAGTTTCCCATCGACGTGATCAAGATCGACCGCAGCTTCGTACGTGATGTACCGCACTGTGACGACGATATGGAGATCATTGCCGCGGTGATTGCCATGGCCCACAAGCTACGCTTGCAGGTAGTGGCCGAAGGCATCGAGGATCGCCAGCAGCTGGCCTTCCTGCGCCGCCAGCAGTGCGATATCGGCCAGGGCTACCTGTTCGATCGCCCGCTGCCCGCCGACGAACTCCTACAACGGCTATCCCGTTATCAGCGCCCTGTCTGAGGTGTACCCGCCATGCAACGTCTGATCAGCCCCCCGCACAGCCTGCCCGAACGCCACCGGGTCACCGGCCAGCCCCTGCAGCCGCCCTTCGCCCCGGGCCTGCACTGGGCAATCTTTGCCATGGGCTGCTTCTGGGGGGCTGAGCGGCGCTTCTGGCAACAACCTGGGGTGTACAGCACGGCCGTCGGCTATTGCGGGGGCGATACCGTCCAGCCCAGCTATGAAGCGGTGTGTAGCGGCCTGACCGGCCACAGCGAAGCCGTACTGGTGGTCTTCGACCCACAACAGACCGACTACGCCAGCCTGCTCAAGGTGTTCTGGGAGGCACACGATCCGACCCAGGGCATGCGTCAGGGCAATGACATCGGCAGCCAGTACCGTTCAGCGATCTACTGTCGCGACGCCGCGCAGCTCGCCCAGGCACTGGCCAGCCGCGACACCTACCAGCAGGCGCTGAGCCGCGCCGGTTATCCGGCGATCACCAGCGAGATTGCCCTGGCCGGGCCGTTCTACTACGCCGAGGACTACCATCAGCAGTACCTCGACCGTCACCCGCAGGGTTACTGCGGGTTACGTGGTAGCGGGGTCGCCTACCCCTGACAGGGGTTACTCCAGGCCTTCGCGGTCGCGGTAGCCGAGCAGATAGAGGATGCCATCCAGGCCCAGGGTGGAAATCGCCTGCTTGGCCGACTGCTTGACCAGCGGCTTGGCGCGGAACGCCACGCCCAGGCCGGCCAGGCCCAGCATCGGCAGGTCATTGGCCCCGTCGCCCACGGCAATGGTCTGTTCCAGCTGCAGCCCCTCGCGCTGGGCCAGTTCGCGCAGCAGGTCGGCCTTGCGCTGGGCATCGACGATGGGCTCGATGGCGACGCCGGTGAGCCGGCCGTCGACGATCTCCAGCTCGTTGGCATACACGTAGTCGATACCCAGCAGCGCCTGCAGGCGCTTGGCGAAATAGGTAAAGCCGCCCGACAGGATGGCGGTCTTGTAGCCCAGGCGCTTGAGCTCGGCGAACAGTGTCTCGGCACCCTCGGTCAGCGGCAGGCGCTCGGCAATCTGCTCCAGCACCTCTTCCGGCAGCCCCTTGAGCAGGGCCAGACGCTCCTTGAAGCTGGCTCGGAAGTCCAGCTCGCCGCGCATGGCGCGCTCGGTGATCTCTGCCACCTGCTCACCGACTCCGGCGGCCTTGGCCAGTTCGTCGATCACCTCGGCCTCGATCAGCGTCGAGTCCATGTCGAAGACTGCCAGACGACGGTTGCGGCGGAACAGCGAATCACGCTGGAAGGCGATATCGACATTCAGCTCCTGGGCCACGCGGAGAAACTCGGCACGCAGCGCCGCCGTATCGGCCGGCTCGCCACGCACGGAAAACTCGATGCAGCCCTTACTGCGCTCATCCGGGGTATCCAGCGGCATGCGCCCGGACAGGCGATCGATATGGTCGATGTTCAGACCATAGCGCGCGGTGATCGCACTCACCCGCTGCAGCTGTTCGGCCGTGACCTTGCGGGTCAGCAGGGTCACGATATGCCGCGGCTTGCCCTGGCCATCCACCCACTGCTGGTAATCGCTCTCCGCCACCGGCGTGAAACGCACCTGCTGGTCGAGCTCATAGGCGGTGAACAGCAGGTCCTTGAGTACCGACGAGGCCTGCTCGGTAGCCGGAATTTCCACCAGGATGCCGAACGACAGGGTGTCGTGGATCACCGCCTGGCCGATGTCGAGGATATTCACCCCGCCCTGGGCCAGCACCCCGGTAATCGCTGCGGTCAGCCCGGGACGGTCTTCCCCGGTGATATTGATCAGGACGATCTCGCGCAAGGCACACCTCCGCTGTCAGAAAGAGGCCGGCATTCTACCTGCAAAGTGCCACGCATGCCTCCGCTGCCCGGCCACCCGGACGCTACGCGCAAAACGTGCGCCAGCGCGCAGTCTGCAGGCTGCCTGGTGCGCCGCGCCCGGCGCGCTTTGCCGCATAGAGGGCGCTGGGTATACTGCCGGCTCTTTTCCCTGCCCGAGCTACGCCCTGTGCCCCGGCCGTCATCTGTCAAGCCCGACAACCTGTTCCTGCTGCTGTTCAACGCCCTGCGCCAGCGCCGCGTACCGCTGACCCTGCGTATTGCCAGCCACAGCCTGCTGCTGGTCGCCCTGGCCCTGGTGATCTATGCCTGGGTCATCGGCATGCAGTTCAAGCATGCCATGCAGCAGCAGTCCGACGCCCTGGGACAGAGCCTGATCGTGCAGACCGCCGCCTCGGCCACCGAACTGCTGGTCGCCAACGACATCCTCAGTCTCAACGTCCTGCTCAACAATCTGGTGAGAAACCCACTGGTGGCGCACGCCGCCATCTACAGCGTGGATAATCGCCTGCTCGCCGAGGCCGGCTCACGTCCCGGCCATGGCATGCTCGACCAGCAGAGCGGGCTGTTCACCACGCCTATCACCTTTCAGGAGGTGATCGCCGGCCACCTGCACATCAGCCTGGATATGCGCCAGTTCCAGCAGCCGATGACCATCAGCCTGCAAAGCATGGGCATCCTCAGCCTGATCCTGCTGGCCCTGACCCTGTCACTAAGCCTGCGTCTTGGTCGTCACCTGTCCACCCCGCTGCTGCAGCTGCGCCTGTGGCTGCGCGATCCGGATGACCCGGCGCCCGGCAGCGGCCGTCAGGATGAGATCGGCGATCTGGCCCGTCAGCTCCAGGCGCGCCTGCTACCACCCAAGCCAGCGGCGCCCTCCATGGCCAGCGAAAGCGTGCCGTTGGCAGACGACGCACCGACTCTCGACGACTGGACGGATGAGCCTGCATTCGACGAAGAGCCGCTCTCCGCCGAACGGACTGCGCTAGGCGATACTGACGACTTCCCCGCAACGCCTGACGAACATGATCCGTTCGCCGAGCTGCGTCAGCCGGATGAGCCCGCACCCCTGCCCTCTGTCACGCCCGGTCAGACCGCCGTACTCGCCGTACAGCTGGGCGCGCAGGAGCAACTACGCCACCTGCCACGCCCGCGCCTGGTGCAGTTGCTGGAGCGCTACCGTGACTGCCTGCAACAGGCTGCCACGCTGTACCAGGGGGAACTGCATACCCTCAACGATGGCAGCAGCCTGTTGCTGTTCCACAGCAGCCAGGATGAACAGCAATTCCTCAGCCATGCGCTGTGCTGCGGCGAGCTGCTGCGGGCACTGGGTCATGCACTGCAGATCGAAGTGGCCGACAGCGGCTTCACCCTGCAATTGCAACTGGGCCTGAGCCTGGGCGAAGACCTCAGCGCGCTCGGCCAGGGACAGCTGCTGCTGGCCGCCAGCAGCCAGGCCGCCCTGGCACTTAGCCAGCACAGCCGCAACCTGCTGCTGCTCGACCAGAGCATAGCCAGCCAGGAAGCCCTGCGTAGCCATGCACGCATCCGCAGCATCGCCAGTCCGGCCGGTTGCAGCTGCGTGGAGCGCCTGCTCGATCCCTACCCGGCACTCCTCGAACGCCAGCTGGTGCGCATGCAGGAAGGCCGCTGATTCGCTTCAGTCGGCCTGCAGGGCCAACCAGGCGGCTGCCTGCTCCAGCTCATACTCGTTGAACACCACCACCCCCGCCGCCTGCAGGGCTGCGGCGGTGACCCCGGCACCCTCGACCAGACGGCCCGAGAACTCGCCGGAATAGGTCTGCCGGTTGCCGCAGGACGGGCTGCGCGCCTTGAGCACGGCCATACCGATGCCCTGCTCGCGCACCAATGCCAGCGCCCGTGCGGCGCCTGCCCGGAAGGCATCGCTGACATCCCGGCCATGACAATCACGCACCACCTGCTGCCCGGCCAGCACCGCGCGCCCCTGGCCACCGAGAATTTCTGCCGGCGGCCGCGGCGTCGGCAGGCCGCCGGCCATTTCCGGGCACAGCGCCAGTACGCGCCCTTCGGCCTGCCAGGCCTGCAACTGGGCAAAAGGACCATGAGCGGCACCGTCGTAGCGCACCGCTTCACCGAGTAGGCAGGCGCTCACCAATATCTTCTGCATCACCGACTCCTGCGTCGTCCTGGCGCCTCGACAAGCCGTCTGGCGCTGCGCAGAATAGCGCGCATTATCATCTGGCCGTCGCTCCTGGGAGTTTTCATGCGCCTGCTGCTTGCTGCATTGCTCTGCCTCACACCCCTGCTCGCCAGCGCCGATCCACATGCCGAGCTGTACCGCAGCGCCGGCTGGGCGCAACACCAGGTCAATTTCAGCAAGGCACTACAGGCCGCCCAGCAACGCTACCAGGGCAACCTGCCGGATGCCTTGTACCGCGTGATGGTCGAGTCCAGCAACCGCCGCTTTGCCGCCGATGCCCTGCAGTCGCGCGTTGCGCAACACCTGCGTGAACAGCTGCGTGATCCGCAGGCCGCACAGACGTTCTTTGACTCGCCACTGGGCCGCAAGGTAGTGCGTGCCGAACTGCAGGCCAGTGCCAGCGAGGAAGTCGCCCTCGGGGTGATCCCGCGCAATCAGGCCAGCGCGCCACGCCAGGCACTCGCACAGCGCCTCGGCCAGGCACTGCCGGCCAGTGCCGCCGCCGCCGAAGTCAGCCTGGCCATCGCCGGCATCGCCGCCGACAGCCTGGGTCAGATGATCCCTGGGCTGGCCGACTACCAGATCAGCGATAACCTGCTGGACGGCCCGCGGCAAAAGCTGATTGCGCAAATCGACAGCGACCTGGGCAACAGCCTGCTGTTCATCTATCGCGACCTCAACGACCAGGAATTGGCCGAGTTTGTCACCTTCGCCGAATCCGCAGAGGGCCAGGCCTACTACCAGGCGGCACTCGGTGCCCTGCGCGCCGCCCTCAACCCAGCGCCGGCCAGCCCGGCGCCTGCAGCCGTCGACTGAGAAACCCCAGATACTGCTCACGCAGTGCCGCCTGCTCATTGGCCAGGTGGTGCGAGGCTTGTTCCAGCAGCAAGACTTCCGCCCCCTGGAACTGGCGTTGCAGAACCGCCAGGTTATGCCGCCAATCAACCGTGCGATCCAGCCCACCCTGCACGATCAGCGGCGGGCGCAGTCCACCTGGCGCCGGCCGGGCCAGCTGCTCGATCCGCGCGATCCAGCGCTCCAGCGCCGCCACCCAAGCCACCGGCAAAACCTGTGGCTGCAGCGGGTCCTGGTTATGCACGAAGTCGATGAACGCACTGTCACTGGAGTTGACCGTATAACGGCGCGGCACCGCATCGACGAACGGCGCCAGCAAGCGATAACTGAGCCGTGACCAGTTCCAGGCGCGCGGACGCACCAACGGCGCCAGCAGGATGCTCTGCCCCAGCTCCGGACGCGGCTCGCCAGTGAGCAGGTAATCCAGAAGGATCGCGCCGCCGGTACTCTGTCCCAGCACATGCCAGGGCTTGGGCAAGGCCATCCGTTCGGCCTGGGCAAACAGCGCCTGCAGGGCTGCCTGGTACTCGGCAAAGTCACTGATGCTGGCTCGCTCGCCCGTGGACAGGCCATGCCCGGGCAAATCACAGGCCAGCACCGCAAAGCCCTGACGCAAGGCCCAATCGATGATGTGCCGGTACAAGCCCATGTGGTCGTAGTAACCATGCAGCAGCAACAGGCTGGCCGTCGCCGCGGCTGGCTGCCAGCACTGCACGGCCAGGCGATAGCCGGCGGCCTCGACATGCCCCAGGCGTACCTGCTGTACACCCGCAAACTCCAGGCCATAGAACTGCCGGTAGGCCTGCATCGCCGGCAATTCCACAGCCTGCTCCAGCGGGGGCAGCAGGTCGCGCAATACATCGGGATCAAACGACAACGACATGACGACAGCCTCGCGGGTCAAATAGCCGGAACAGCGCCCGGTGCGACACTACAGGTTCTGCTGCACAGCGCAACATGGCAAGCTATGCAGCCCTCTTGCCAGTGTGGTTGCCATGAAGCCTGCGCGCAAAAATCTCCTGCTGATCCTTGCCGTACTGCTCTGGGTAGCCGCGCTGCTGGCCGCCTTGTGGTGGTACCAGGCACGCTACCTGCGCGCCTTCGACGAGCAGGCAGCCCTATTCGACAGCAGCGCCCTGCAGCTGCCCGGCGCCCTGGCCGGCAACGGGGAAATCCATCTGGTGCATTTCTGGGACCCAGCCTGCCCCTGCAACCGTGGCAACCAGCAGCACCTGGCTGATCTGGTCAAGCGTTTCGCCGTACAGGGCGTGCGTTTCCACCATGTGCAGAAACCCGGTACGCGCGGCCAGCTACCGGCCATGCTGGCAACCCTGCAACCTCTGGAGCTGCCGGGCAGTGCCAGCCTGCCGGCCAGCCCGGCCGTCGCCCTGTGGGATCGCCAGGGCCGCCTGGCCTACTTCGGCCCCTACAGCGAAGGCGCCAGCTGCAACAGCAGCAACAGCTTCATCGACCCGGTTCTCGAGGCACTGGTCGCCGGCCGCCAGGTCAAGGTCGGCAACAACCTAGCGGTTGGTTGCTTCTGTAGCTGGTAACGTCAGAGGCGTGCCAGCACACGGGACGACCACGCATAAAAAAACCCGCCAGCGGCGGGTTTTTCTGCAGCACGACACTCAGCCGTTGAACACGTCATCTACCGACTTGAGCGGATAGTTCTTCGGATACGGCAGGGTTGCTACGCCACTTTCCAGCGCGGCCTTGGCTACGGCATCACACACTTCGGTGATCAGGCGCGGGTCCATCGGCTTGGGAATGATGTACTCGCGACCGAAGGACAGCGCCATGCCGCCATAGGCGTCACAGACTTCCTGCGGTACCGGCAGTTTGGCCAGATCACGCAACGCCAGCGCAGCCGCGATCTTCATCTCTTCGTTGATGCGCGTGGCACGTACGTCCAGAGCGCCGCGGAAGATGAACGGGAAGCCCAGTACGTTGTTGACCTGGTTCGGGTAATCGGAACGGCCGGTAGCCATGATCACATCGGGGCGCGCTTCGCGGGCCAGCTCCGGCTTGATCTCCGGGTCCGGGTTGGAGCAGGCGAAGATGATCGGGTTGTCGGCCATCAGCTTGAGGTCATCCGGGCTCAGCAGGTTGGCACCGGACAGGCCGACGAACACGTCAGCACCGGTCAAGGCATCCTGCAGGGTGCGCTTGTCGGTTTCGCTGGCGAAGACTGCCTTGTACTGGTTGAGATCGTCGCGACCGGCATGGATCACACCCTTGCGGTCGATCATGAAGATGTTCTCGATCTTCGCGCCCATGCTGACCAGCAGCTTCATGCAGGAAATGGCCGCAGCGCCGGCACCCAGGCAGACGATCCTGGCTTCCGGCAGGGTCTTGCCGGCGATTTCCAGGGCATTGAGCATGCCGGCCGCAGTGACGATGGCGGTGCCGTGCTGGTCATCGTGGAACACCGGAATATCGCACTGCTCGATCAGCGTGCGTTCGATCTCAAAGCACTCGGGTGCCTTGATATCTTCCAGGTTGATACCACCGAAGGTGATGGAGATACGGCGAACGGTATCGATGAAGGCCTGCGGGCTTTCTGCCTCGACTTCGATGTCAAACACGTCGATGCCGGCAAAACGCTTGAACAACACGCCCTTACCTTCCATGACCGGCTTGGAGGCCAGCGGGCCGAGATCGCCCAGGCCAAGGATCGCCGTACCATCGGAAATGACAGCCACCAGGTTGCCCTTGCCGGTATAGCGGTAGGCCAGCTCCGGATCACGCGCGATTTCCCGCACCGGCTCGGCAACACCCGGGCTGTAGGCCAGGGCCAGGTCACGTGCGGTGGCGGTGGGCTTGGTGAGCTCGACGCTCAGTTTGCCCGGACGGGGCTGGGCATGATAGTCAAGCGCGGCTGTTTTCAGATCGGACATGTCGGTGGTTTCCGCTTTTTTTGGTTGACGTGCAGGCGGCCGAGCATACGGAAGATACCGTCCACGAACAAGACCGCCCGCCGCGCCACGGCCCGACACGGCAGCCTGCCGCTTAGCGCACCGGCTGCAGCAGCAGCGGGTGCTCCAGCGACAACTGCCAGCGTGCACGACCCGCTGCGACAGAACGTCGCTCGACAACCCAACCACGCACTTCCACGCGCTGTCCCTGCAGCGCGGGCCAGTCGATGGCGGCGAATTCTGCCGCCCGCGGCCTGGCAATACGTACCACCAGCTCGCCCATTTCCAGCCACAGGCCACCCCGGTTACGCTCCACACGCTGCACACGCCCGGCGATCAATGCAAAGCCGCCGCGCTGCAACTGCGCCGGCTGCAGCCACTGCGGCTGACGCCACACCCCCAGGCGCTGCGCACGCGCCTGCCGCTCAGCACGCTGCAGGCAGGCAGCCTGCGCGGTGTTGGGCGCCACCACCACCTGCCAGCCCATGCCGGCAGCCAGCAATTGCGCTTCCAGGCTGCCACCCTGGCGGTCGTAAAGGTGCGCCAGGCTGCGTCCGTAGCGATCCCGCGCCTGCCGACCGGCCTGCAGGTAGAGCCGTTCGCCACTGGCCGCAACCAGCTGCGCAAGGTACTGCCGAGCCGCCTGGGCATGGGGCTGTGCCGGCTGGCCACGGCGCGCCAGCTCCGGCGCATTGATGCCGATCAGCCGTACGCTGCGCCCATCCTGCAGGCGCAAGGTATCACCATCGACCACCCGCTCCACACGCACCTGCGGCAGACCGGCCGGCGGCGGCGGGCAGAAGGCCTGCAGCGCGGGCGAGAAAAGCCAGGCGATAAAAAAGGCGCCCAGCAGGGGCGCCTTTTTTCGCAGCAGGCCAGGCATAAGGTGCACTGTCCTGAGCATGCTTCGGCTTACTTGGTGCCGAACACGCCGAAACGCTGCTTGAAGCGATCGATACGGCCGCCGGTGTCCAGCACCTTCTGCTTACCGGTGTAGAACGGGTGGCACTCGTTGCACACGTCGAGGCTGATGTTCTTGCCCAGGGTGGAACGGGTCTTGATCACGTTGCCGCAGCTGCAGGTGGCTTCGATCTCAACGTAATTCGGGTGGATATCGGCTTTCATGGAGGATTCCTCGGGTAGATTTGTGCCGCCACCCGACCCTATGTCGAGTACCGCACGCAAACAGGCGGGCGATCATACCAGAGCAAAAAGCGGATGCAAGCGCGCCACGGCTTGGCCCGACACGCGGAAATGCTAGGATCGCCGCAGCCTGATGGAGCCCACCGTGCCTGACCTGATTCTGCGCCTCGCCTTGCCTTCGCCGTTGCGGCGCCTGTTCGACTACCTACCGCCGGCCGGGGTCAGCGAACAGTTGCTGCAGCCCGGCGTACGCCTGCGCGTGCCCTTCGGGCGGCGCGAGGTGATCGCCGTACTGATCGAGCGGGCCAGCCACAGCAGCCTGCCCGCCGACAAGCTGCGCCCGGCGCTGGCCCTGCTGGATCGCCAACCGCTGCTGCCGGCCAGCCTGTTTCGCCTGTGTCAGTGGACCGCGCAGTACTACCAGCACAGTCTCGGCGACACCTTCAGCTGGGCACTACCGGTGCTGCTGCGTCAGGGCGAAGCGGCCGAAGCGCGCGTCGAACGTTTCTGGGTCAAGCAGCCGCAGGCCTCCCTCGACGACCCGCGCCTGCTGCGCGCACCGCGCCAGCGCGAGGCGCTGCGTACCCTGGCGCAGCACCCGCATGGCATCGCGCACAGCCTGCTCGGCCAGTTGCAGCTCAATCGCGACAGTCTGCAACTGCTCCTGGAGAAAGGCCTGGTGTGCCTCGAAGAGCGCCGCCAGGCACCCCGCGAGCGCCATGGCAGCTGGCTGGCACAGCCCGCGCTGCCGCTCAACGACGAGCAGCGCCTGGCCGTCAGCGCCGTACAATCGGCTTTCAATCGCTTCCAGCCGTTCCTGCTCGCCGGCATCACCGGCAGCGGCAAGACCGAGGTCTACCTGCAGCTCATCCAGCAATGCCTGGAAGCTGGCAAGCAGGCGCTGGTACTGATCCCCGAGATCAACCTCGGTCCGCAAACCCTGGAGCGTTTCTCGCGGCGCTTCAATGCGCGCCTGGCCCTGCTGCACTCCAACGTCAACGACCGCGAACGTCTGGACGCCTGGCTGGCCGCGCGCGATGGCCAGGCCGACATCATCATTGGTACACGCTCGGCACTGTTCACCCCGCTCAAGCGCCCAGGGCTGATCATCATCGACGAAGAGCACGACGCGTCCTACAAGCAGCAGGAGGGTCTGCGCTACAACGCCCGCGATCTGGCGGTGATGCGCGCGCAACTGGAAAGCGTGCCCATCGTTCTCGGCTCGGCCACGCCCGCCCTGGAAAGCCTGCACAATGCCCATACCGGCCGCTACGCCCTGCTGCGCCTGACCCAGCGGGCCGGCGCGGCACAACCACCGCGCTTCCTGCGCCTGGACATCAAGAGCCTGCCGCTCGACTCGGGCATCTCCGGCCCCCTGCAACAGGCCATGCGCCAGACCCTGGAGCGCGGCCAGCAGGTGCTGGTGTTCCTTAACCGTCGTGGCTTTGCCCCGACCCTGCTGTGCCACGACTGCGGGTGGATCAGCCAGTGCCCGCGCTGCGACGCGCGGATGACCCTGCACCAGCGCTCCGGCGAACTGCGCTGCCACCACTGCGGGCATGCCGAACGCAGCCCGCGCAACTGCCCCAAATGCCGGCAGGTCGACCTGCGCCCGCTGGGTGCCGGTACCGAGCGCGCCGAAGAGCGCCTGACCACGCTGTTCCCCGAGGTGCCGGTGCTGCGCATCGACCGCGACAGCACGGCACGCAAGGGCAGCATGGAGCAGCTGTTGCACAGCATCGGCAAGGGCCAGCCATGCATCCTGGTCGGCACGCAGATGCTCGCCAAGGGCCACCATTTCCCCCGCGTCACCCTGGTCGCCATCCTCGATGCCGATGGCGGTCTGTTCTCCACCGACTTCCGCGCCCCCGAACGCATGGCCCAGCTCATCGTGCAGGTAGCCGGACGCGCCGGGCGGGCGGAAACTCCGGGCACCGTGCTCATCCAGACCCATCTGGCCGAACACCCGCTGCTCGTCCAGCTCACCGAACAGGGCTATTTCGCCTTTGCCGAACAGGCCCTCAGCGAGCGCCGCGCTGCCGGTCTGCCGCCCTTCAGCCACCTGGCCCTGCTGCGCGCCGAGGCCCATCAGCCGGGCCAGGCCGAGGCCTTCCTCGATGACGTGTGCAGCCTGGCCGAACAGTGGCTGGACCAGCTGCAGCTGAGCGGCATCGAACTGCTCGGCCCGGTACCCGCGCCCATGGAGCGCCGCGCCGGGCGCTTTCGCGCGCAACTGCTGTTACAGGGCAGCGCGCGGGCCAGTCTGCACCGGCTGCTCGGCAACCTGCTGGCGCAGGTCGAGTCACTGCCTGCAGCGCGCAGCGTGCGCTGGTCAGTAGACGTCGACCCGCTTGATCTTTTCTAGGCATCCGGCACGCCGCGTCATGCGCTTTTCCTTGTCGGTTATGGCTTGCCGCTTGCCGCTGCTCGTATAATGCGCAGTTTTCGACCAGCCGCGGCCGACCGAGCAGACCATGAAAGACACCATTCGCCACTTGATCCAGCACGCCCTGTCCAGCCTCGTCGCGACCGGCGAGCTGCCGGCCGGACTGACCCCGAGCATCCAGGTGGAAAACACCAAGGACAAAAGCAACGGCGATTTCGCCAGCAACATCGCCCTGATGCTGGCCAAGCCGGCCGGGCTGAAACCGCGCGAGCTGGCGGAAAAGATCGTCGCCGCCCTGCCCGCCGACAGCCAGATCAGCAAGGTGGAGATCGCCGGCCCGGGCTTCCTGAATTTCTTCCAGAACAGCGACGCCCTGGCCCAGCGCCTTGAAGCGGCACTCGCCGACGCCCAGCTTGCCGTGCGCAAGAACGGACCGACGCAGACTGTAGTGATTGACCTGTCCTCGCCCAACCTGGCCAAGGAAATGCACGTTGGCCACCTGCGCTCGACGATCATCGGTGATGCCGTGGCGCGGGTCCTGGAATTCCTCGGCGACACAGTGATCCGCCAGAACCATGTCGGCGACTGGGGCACCCAGTTCGGCATGCTGCTGGCCTTCATGGAGGAAAACCCGGCTGCCGCGGAAAGCGAGCTGTCCGACCTGGAAGGCTTCTATCGCGCCGCCAAACAGCGCTTCGACGCCGCACCGGCGTTTGCCGAACGGGCCCGTGAGCTGGTCGTCCAGCTGCAGGCCGGTGATGCCGAATGCCTGCGCCTGTGGCACCGTTTCAACGACATCTCGCTGTCGCACTGCCAGAAGGTCTACGACCGCCTGGGGGTGAAACTCAGCATGGCCGACGTCAAGGGCGAAAGCGCCTACAACGCCGAACTGCCAGGAATTGTCGAAGCCCTGCGCAGCAAGGGCCTGCTGACCGAAGACAATGGCGCCCAGTGCGTATTCCTCGACGATTTCAAGAACGCCGAAGGCAATCCGCTGCCGGTGATCGTGCAGAAAGCCGGCGGCGGCTACCTCTACGCCACCACCGACCTGGCTGCGATGCGTTATCGCAGCGCAGTGCTCAAGGCGGATCGCGCACTGTACTTCGTCGACCAGCGCCAGGCGCTGCACTTCCAGATGGTCTTCGAGGTGGCGCGCCGCGCCGGCTTCGTACACCCCGGCATGCAGCTGGAACACATGGGCTTCGGCACCATGAACGGCGCCGACGGCCGGCCGTTCAAGACCCGTGACGGCGGCACGGTGAAACTCATCGACCTGCTCAACGAGGCCGAAGAGCGCGCCTATGCGCTGGTCAAGGGCAAAAACCCGCAACTGGACGAGCAAAGCCTGCGCCATATCGCCCGTGCGGTGGGCATCGGCGCGGTGAAATATGCCGATCTGTCCAAACACCGCAGCAGCGACTACCGCTTCAATTTCGAGCTGATGCTCAGCTTCGAAGGCAACACCGCGCCCTACCTGCTCTACGCCTACACGCGCATCACCAGCATCTTCCGCAAGCTGGGCCAGAGCATCGAGCAACTGGACGGGCAGATCAGCCTGCACAGCGAACAGGAGCAGGCACTGGCCGGCAAGCTCGCGCAGTTTGCCGAAGTGCTTGGCAACGTCGCCGACAAGGGCGAGCCGCACCTGCTGTGCGCCTACCTGTACGACCTGGCCGGACTGTTCTCCAGCTTCTACGAACACTGTCCGATCCTCGCCTGCGAAGACCCGCAGCAGCGCAGCAGCCGCCTGCGCCTGGCCGCCCTGTGCGGGCGCACCCTGAAGCAGGGCCTGGAGCTGCTCGGCCTGCAGCCGCTGGAGCGCATGTAACATGGCGGCGCGCAAGAAACCGGCCCCGAAACGCGGCGCCAGCCGCTATCAGGCCCCGGCGAAAAAGCCGGTGCCTGGCTGGGTATGGCTGGCCTGCGGGCTGGTGATCGGCGGTTTCTTCATGTTCCTGTTCAGCCTGGAACCAGGCCGTGACGAGGTGCGCCGCAACAAGCCGGAACAGGCCCGCCAGGCACCGAAAGCGCAGGCACAGAGCAGCGCGCCGAGCGCACGCCCGGAGCCGGTCAAGCCCAAATACGACTTCTACACCCTGCTGCCGGAGTCACCGGTCAGCTCACCCAAGGTCGACGAACCGCCACCACCGGCCACCGTCAGCGCCGAGGAAGCCGCGCGCATCGACCAGGCACGCGCCGAAGCCGCGCTACGCGGCGAAGTACCGCCGCCGCCTCCGCAGGTCGCCAGCGCGCAGACTGCCAGCACGCCACCCGCCGCCCAGCCAGGCAGCCGGTTTTTCCTGCAGGCCGGTTCGTTCCGCAAGCGCGAGGAAGCCGACCGCATGCGCGCGCAGCTGATTCTGCTCGGGCAAAGCGTGCAAATCGAGTCCGGCAAGGTGCGCGAGGAGACCTGGCACCGCGTGCTTATCGGCCCCTATGCCAGCCGCGAACAACTGGCCAGCGCTCAGAAGGCCCTGGCCGCCGATGGCTTCGGCAACCTGCTTCTGCAACAGCGTTAAAGACGCTTTCTTGCTGGCAGCGGCTTGAAGCGGGCGGCATGTCGCCCCATATAGTCCTGCATCAGTCGCCAGCAGGAGCAGCCTCCCTTGACCACCATCGTTTCCGTACGCCGCAATGGCAAAGTCGTCATGGGCGGCGACGGCCAGGTTTCCCTGGGCAACACCGTGATGAAAGGCAACGCCAAGAAAGTCCGCCGCCTTTATCACGGCCAGGTACTGGCCGGCTTTGCCGGAGCCACCGCCGACGCCTTCACACTGTTCGAGCGTTTCGAAGGACAACTGGAAAAACACCAGGGTCACCTGGTGCGTGCTGCCGTGGAACTGGCCAAGGACTGGCGCACCGACCGCAGCCTGAGCCGCCTGGAGGCGATGCTGGCGGTGGCCAACAAGGACGCCTCGCTGATCATCACCGGCAATGGCGACGTGGTCGAACCGGAACACGGTCTGATCGCCATGGGCTCCGGCGGCGGCTTTGCCCAGGCGGCCGCCCTGGCCCTGCTGCAGAAAGGCGATGCGGCCATGAGCGCCCGCGAGATCGCCGAAACCGCGCTGCATATCGCCGGCAGCATCTGCGTGTTCACCAACCAGAATCTCACCCTTGAAGAGCTGGACTCGGCCGTCTGAGCCGAATGCAGCGGAGCCTTGCCATGTCCATGACACCCCGCGAGATCGTTTCCGAGCTCGACCGCCACATCATCGGCCAGGATGACGCCAAGCGCGCCGTGGCCATTGCCCTGCGCAACCGCTGGCGGCGCATGCAGCTGCCTGCCGAGTTGCGCCAGGAAGTCACGCCAAAGAACATCCTGATGATCGGCCCGACCGGGGTCGGCAAGACCGAGATCGCCCGCCGCCTGGCCAAGCTGGCCAATGCGCCCTTCCTCAAGGTAGAGGCCACCAAATTCACCGAGGTCGGCTATGTCGGGCGTGACGTCGAGTCGATCATCCGCGACCTGGCCGACGCCGCACTAAAGATGCTGCGCGAGCAGGAAGTCCAGAAGATGCGCTTTCGCGCCGAAGATGCCGCCGAGGAACGCCTCCTCGACGCCCTGCTGCCGCCCGCGCGCAGCTTTGGCGAAGAAGCTTCCGGCAGCGGCGAGTCGAACACCCGCCAGTTGTTCCGCAAGCGCCTGCGCGAAGGCCAGCTCGATGACAAGGAAATCGACATCGAGGTGGCCGACACCCCGGCCAGCGTGGAAATCATGAGCCCGCCCGGCATGGAGGAAATGACCAGCCAGCTGCAAAACCTGTTCTCCGGGCTCAGCAAGGGCAAGCAAAAAACCCGCAAGCTCAAGGTCAAGGACGCCTTCAAGCTGATCCGTGACGAGGAAGCCGCGCGACTGGTCAACGAGGAAGAACTCAAGGCTCGCGCCCTGGAAGCGGTCGAGCAACACGGTATTGTGTTCATTGACGAAATCGACAAGGTCGCCAAGCGCGGCAATGTTGGCGGTGCCGACGTGTCCCGCGAAGGCGTGCAGCGCGACCTGCTGCCGCTGATCGAAGGCTGCACGGTTAACACCAAGCTGGGCATGGTCAAGACCGACCATATCCTGTTCATCGCTTCGGGGGCTTTCCACCTGAGCAAGCCCAGCGACCTGGTTCCCGAACTGCAGGGCCGCCTGCCGATCCGCGTGGAACTCAAGGCCCTCTCGCCGGATGACTTCAAGCGTATTCTCAGCGAACCGCATGCCTCGCTGACCGAGCAGTATGCGGCGTTGCTGCAGACCGAAGGCCTGCGCATCGAGTTTGCCGAAGAGGGCATCCAGCGCCTGGCCGAGATAGCCTGGCAAGTCAACGAAAAAACCGAGAACATCGGCGCGCGCCGCCTGCACACCCTGCTTGAGCGTCTGCTCGAAGAAGTATCGTTCAGTGCCGCCGACCTGGCCGCGCAGCACAACGAGGCGCCCATTCGCATCGACGCAGCCTATGTGAACAGTCACCTCGGCGAGCTGGCCCAGGACGAAGACCTGTCGCGCTACATCCTCTAACAAAACCACCAGCGCCAAGCCACAAGCACACCGCGGCGACTGTTGGCTTGGCGCTTGGCGTTTGGAGCTGCTCATGCCCATCCCCAGTGCCATCAAGCTGCACAAAGCCTCTCGCATCCTCGAGCTGCGCTACGGCGAGCAGAGCTATCGCCTCGATGCCGAATTCCTGCGCGTCCACTCGCCCTCTGCCGAGGTGCGCGGGCATGGCCGGCCAATCCTGCAATACGGCAAGCAGCACGTTGCCCTGCTGGCGGTGGAGCCAGCTGGCAACTACGCACTCAAGCTGATCTTCGACGACGGCCACGACAGCGGCCTGTACCACTGGGACTACCTGTACCAGTTGGCGACCGAGCATGACAGCCTGTGGCAGCGCTATCTGCAACAGCTGCATGCCGCCGGGCGGCGGCGTGATCCGGACGAAAGTATCGTGCGCCTGCTCGACTGAGCCCTACAGCCTCGCGGTTAGTAGGCTTTTTCTAATCCGCACCGTCATACTCAGTGCCATTCTCTCGCCAGGCAGTGCTTGCGCAATCTCCGAAAGCCGGGTAATCAGGAAAACAGCAGCTTGCATCGACACGGCCATGTACGCGTCATGAAAGTGCGCGAAGCTCGCTTCGCACCCCTGCAATAAGAACCCGAGCCGTACCGGATCTTGCCCTGCGCCTTGCTCAGCCGTGGCCGGTAACCGTCTCAGGACAATGGAGCGTTCGAAGAAGATGACCAACAAGAATAAAGACTTGCCTCTACAAGCCGCAGAAAGCACCCTCGGCCTCAATCCGGTAATCGGCATGCGCGGCAAAGACCTGCTGTCCAGCGCGCGCATGGTGCTGGGCCAGGCCATTCGCCAGCCGATCCACAGCACCAAGCATGTCGCGCACTTTGCCGTGGAACTGAAGAACGTGCTGCTGGGCAGCTCGGAGCTAAGCCCGGAAAGCGACGACCGTCGCTTCAACGACCCGGCCTGGAGCCTGAACCCCCTGTACAAGCGCTACATGCAGACCTACCTGGCCTGGCGCAAGGAACTGCATGAATGGATTGACCACAGCAACCTGCCGGAAAAGGACATCAGTCGCGGCCACTTCGTCATCAACCTGATGACCGAAGCCATGGCGCCGACCAACAGCATGGCCAACCCCGCAGCGGTCAAGCGCTTCTTCGAAACCGGCGGCAAGAGCCTGCTCGACGGCCTGTCGCACCTCGCCAAGGACCTGGTCAACAACGGTGGCATGCCCAGCCAGACCGACATGACCGCCTTCGAGGTCGGCAAGACCCTGGCCACTACGGAAGGCGCCGTGGTGTTTCGCAACGAGGTGCTGGAGCTGATCCAGTACAAGCCGACCAACGAGCAGGTGCACGAGCGTCCGCTGCTGGTGGTACCGCCGCAGATCAACAAGTTCTACGTCTTCGACCTGTCGCCAGAGAAAAGCCTGGCGCGCTTCTGCCTGCGCAGTGGCATCCAGACCTTCATCGTCAGCTGGCGCAACCCGACCAAGGCACAGCGCGAGTGGGGTCTGTCGACCTATATCGATGCGCTCAAGGAAGCCATCGACGCCATCCTGCAAATCACCGGGGCTAGCGACCTGAACATGCTCGGCGCCTGCTCCGGCGGCATCACCACCGCCGCCCTGCTCGGCCACCTGCAGGCCACCGGCGAGAAGAAGGTCAATGCCTTCACCCAGCTGGTCAGCGTGCTCGACTTTACCCTGGACAGCCAGGTGGCCCTGTTTGCCGACGAGCAGACCCTGGAAGCCGCCAAGCGGCGCAGTTACCAGGCCGGCGTGCTGGAAGGCAAGGACATGGCCAAGGTGTTCGCCTGGATGCGTCCCAACGACCTGATCTGGAATTACTGGGTCAACAACTACCTGCTCGGCAACGAACCGCCGGTGTTCGACATCCTCTACTGGAACAATGACACCACGCGCCTGCCGGCCGCCTTCCACGGCGAACTGGTGGAAATGTTCAAGACCAACCCCTTGCTGCGCGCCAATGCCCTGGAAGTGTGCGGTACGCCGATCGACCTCAAGCAAGTCACCTGCGACTTCTTCTGCGTCGCCGGCACTACCGACCACATCACGCCCTGGGAGGCCTGCTATCGCTCGGCGTTGTTGCTGGGCGGCAAGTGTGAGTTCGTACTGTCCAACAGCGGGCATATCCAGAGCATCCTCAACCCGCCGGGCAACCCCAAGGCACGCTACATGACCAACAGCGAACTGCCTGCCGACCCGCAGGCCTGGCTGGCCAGCTGCAGCAAGCACGCCGACTCCTGGTGGCTGCACTGGCAGAGCTGGGTGCAGGAACGCTCCGGCAAGCTGAAGAAAACCAACTTCAACCTGGGCAGCAAGGCCTTCCCGCCCGCCGAAGCCTCTCCCGGCACCTATGTGCACGAGCGCTAAGCGGTCCGGCCCGACCTTCACCCCTTTGCGGCACACCACGCCGCCCGCCCATCCGGCCCGATGCCGGATGGGCGTCGGCACGCCGCAAGCCACTACATAGGGCCTCGCACCGATGTCGCAACCTTTCATTTTTCGTACCATCGAGCTTGGCGGCCAGTCGCTGCGTACTGCGGTACGCCCAGGCGATGGCTCCATGACGCCGCTGCTGATCTTCAACGGCATCGGCGCCAACCTCGAACTGGTCATGCCGTTCGTTCGCGCCCTGGATCCCAATCTGGAGATCATCGCCTTCGACGTGCCTGGCGTGGGTGGCTCCGACACTCCCAGCACGCCTTACCGCTTTCCCGGCCTGGCCAAGCTGGCCGCACGCATGCTCGACTACCTCGACTACGGCCAGGTCAACGTGATTGGCGTGTCCTGGGGGGGGGCACTGGCCCAGCAGTTTGCCCACGACTACCCCGAGCGCTGCAAGAAACTGATTCTTGCCGCGACCGCCGCGGGGGCGATCATGGTTCCCGGCAAACCCAAGGTACTCTGGCGCATGGCCAGCCCGCGCCGCTACATCCAGCCGTCCTACGGCGTACATATCGCCCCGGATATCTATGGTGGGGCGTTCCGCCGCGACCCCAAGCTGGCCCTGGCACACGCCAGCAAGGTGCGCTCGGGTGGCAAACTGGGTTACTACTGGCAGCTGTTCGCCGGCCTGGGCTGGACCAGTTTCCACTGGCTGCACCGCATCAAGCAGCCCACTCTGGTACTGGCCGGCGATGATGATCCAATCATCCCGCTGATCAACATGAAGATGCTGGCCTGGCGCATTCCCAACTCGGAACTGCACGTGATCGACGATGGCCACCTGTTTCTGGTGACCCGCGCGGAAAGCGTGGCACCGATCATCCTGCGCTTCCTTGCCGAGGAAAAACGCCGCGCCATCATTCATCCGCACGCCGCACCAAGCCGTACAAGCTGAACCAGGCCCGTTTGTCGGGCCTTGCTGCTTGACCCGTTCCGGGACAACAGGCAGGGTGTAGATGCCCGCCTCGCCGGGCTACCTGCTGGCCGTGCACACAGGCACAGGCCTTGCAGCTCCCGCACCACGGAACGACAACGGAGCGCCCATGCCCGAACAGCCGCAGAAGCTGTCAACGGACACCACCCTTAGCGTGCAGCAGAGCTTGCTCGGTCTGCCGGGCCGCGACCTGCTGGATACCCTCAAACTCCTGCTGCTGCAGGGGCTGCGCCAGCCAATGACCAGCAGCCATCACCTGCTGCAGCTCAGTGCGCAATTACTCCAGGTCCTGCTCGGCCGCAGCACGCTGCAGGCCGATCCGCAGGATCGTCGCTTCAGCGACCCGACCTGGCGCCACAACCCGCTGTACCGGCGCGCCCTGCAAGCCTACCTGGCCTGGCAACAGCAATTGCATGCCTGGCTGGACGACAACAGCCTGAGCGACGATGACCGGGCCCGCGCGCACTTTGTCCTGCGTCTGCTGGGCGACGCCCTCGCCCCGTCCAACAGCCCGCTCAATCCGCAAGCCATCAAGGAGTTGCTGGACACCGGCGGGCACAGCCTGCTCAAGGGAGCCTGTCAGCTGCTCGCCGACCTGCGTGACAACCATGGCCTGCCGCGCCAGGTCGACGAGCAGGCTTTCAGTGTCGGCGGCAACCTGGCTTGCACACCCGGCCAGGTGGTCTGGCGCAACGAGCAACTGGAGCTGATCCAGTACCATCCGCAGCAGGCACGCCAGTACCAGCGGCCGCTGCTGATCGTGCCGCCGCAGATCAACAAGTACTACATCTTCGACTTGAGTCCACATAACAGCCTGGTGCGCTATGCCCTGCAACAAGGCATCGCGGTATTCATGGTCAGCTGGCGCAATCCGCACCCCGCGCATCGCGAGTGGGGTATGGACGACTATGTCGCCGCCCTCGCCCAGGCCCTGGAAGTGTGCCGCGACATTTGTCAGCAGCAGCCGGTCAACCTGATGGGCGCCTGTGCCGGCGGCCTGTGTATGGCGCTGCTGCAAGGCTACCTGCAGCAGCGCCGACAACTGCGCCGCGTGGCCAGCGCCACCTATCTGGTGACCCTGCTGGACAGCCAGCTGGACAACCCGCTAAGCCTGTTCGCCAGCGAAGCGGCCCTGCAGGAGGCCAAGCGCCGCAGCTATCTGGAAGGCGTGATGGATGGCAAGGAGATGGCCCGGGTGTTCGCCTGGATGCGCCCCAATGACCTGATCTGGCACTACTGGGTGAACAACTACCTGCTCGGCCGGCGCCCTCCGGAATTCGACATTCTCTACTGGAACAGTGACAACACCCGCCTGCCCGCCGCGCTGCATGGCGAGCTGCTGGATTTCTTCCAGTACAACCCGCTGCGTAACGCCGGCACGCTGCAGGTCTGCGGCAAAGCCATCGACCTGCGCAAGGTACGCCTGGACAGTTTCAGCGTGGCCGGCATCAGCGACCACATCACGCCTTGGCAGGCGGTTCATCGCTCCGGCCTGCTGCTCGGCGGGCAACAGCATTTCGTGCTGGCCAACAACGGGCATATCCAGAGCATCCTCAACCCACCGGACAATACCCGGGGCTGGTTCTATAGCGCAGCACATCGCGCTGCATCGCCCGAGGACTGGCAGAGCACCGCGACTCGCCAGCCTGGCAGCTGGTGGCCTGAGTGGATGAGCTGGCTACAGGCACGTAGCGGTGAGCTGCAGGACAGCCCCGAGCAACTGGGCAACGCTCAATATCCGCCACTGCAGGCCGCTCCAGGCAGTTACGTCCATGTTCGCTGAGCCCGCTCAGCACTTCTTGCACGGGAACACAGGCAAGGCATGAAAACCCGCGACCGCATCCTCAACTGCGCCCTCGAACTGTTCAACCGTGATGGCGAGCCGAATGTCACCACGCTGGACATCGCCAACGAGCTGGGCATCAGCCCGGGCAACCTGTACTACCACTTCCACGGCAAGGAACCGCTGACCATGCAGCTGCTGGAACGCTTCCAGGCAGACATGGCGCCGCTGCTCGACCCGCCGCTGGAAGCCCGCCTGGACGTCGAAGACTACTGGCTGTTCCTGCACCTGATCGTCGAGCGCATGGCGCAGTACCGCTTCCTCTTCCAGGACCTCTCCAACCTGGCCAGCCGCCTGCCACGCCTGGCCCAGGGCATGCGCCATTGGCTGAACACGCTCAAGCGCACCCTGGCCAGCCTGCTGGCCCGCCTCAAGGCCGAAGGACTGCTGGTCAGTGAGGCGCAGGCGCTAGGGCAGCTGGTCGAGCAGATCACCCTGACCCTGCTGTTTTCCCTGGATTACCAACGCATCCTCGGCACCCCGGGCAACAGCCAGCTGGTGGTATTCCAAGTCATGATGCTGGCTGCACCACACCTACAGGAGCAACCCCGCCAGCTGGTCGAGCAGCTGGCGCACAGCTACCTGCAGGCCTGAAAAACAAAAGCCCGGCACAAGGCCGGGCTTTTGTCGAGAGCGCCGCGCTTAGGAAGCGCTGCTCGGCGTAGCAGCCGGGGCAGCCGGAGCGGCCACCGGAGCCTCGCTCGGCGCGGCGGCCGGCTTGGCGGCTACCGGCTTGGCAGCGGGTTTCGCGGCGGGCTTGGCAGCGGCCGGTTTGGCAGCGGCCGGCTTCTTCACCGCAGGCTTGGCGGCTACCGGCTTGGCAGCGGCTTTGGCAGCCGGTTTGGCAGCCACTTTGCGCACGGCGGGTTTGGCCGACTCGGCCTTCAGGCCAGTGAGCTTCTCCAGCTGGGCAGTCAGGGTATCAACCTTGTTCTGCAGTGCCTTCACTTCGTTGCGGCTGGGCACACCCAGGCGGGCAATCGCGCTGTTCAGGCGCTTGTCGAAGGCCTCTTCCAGCTCGCTCCACTTGCCCAGGGCCTTGTCCTTGACCTCTTCCACCTTG
This sequence comes from Pseudomonas fluvialis, assembly GCF_002234375.1. GTDB lineage: Bacteria > Pseudomonadota > Gammaproteobacteria > Pseudomonadales > Pseudomonadaceae > Aquipseudomonas > Aquipseudomonas fluvialis. Next base: position 24,023 of record NZ_NMQV01000003.1, on the reverse strand, counting down.
GACTTGGCGGCATCGACGCTGTGCTTGACCACGCCAACCTGCTTCTCGACTTCCTTCTTGGCCAGTTTTTCAGCCTTGTGGCCGTCTTCGACCAGGGTGTCGAACAGCTTGCTGCCGTCCTTGCTCACCTTGGAGTAGGCACCCAGGCCAGCCAGCCAGATCTGCCGCGAGTATTTTTCGATCTCGCCAACCCAGGAGCTGCTGTCCTTTTCCACTTTCTCGACTTTCTTCTTGCCAGCCATATTCGTTCTCCTTACTTGTTCTTAGCCGCTTGCTCAAGCAGCGCGTTCAGCGCATCAAGCCTAGCAGACAGTGCATCGATGTCCTGGCGCGACGGAATGCCCAGGCGGTTCAGGCCGCTGGCCACGCGCTTGTCGAAAGCCTGCTCGATCTGCTCGAAACGACCTTCCACCTTGCCCTTGGCTTCGGCGACGCTGTTTTTCACTGCATCGATCTGGCTGTTGGCCGCGTCGACCTGCTGGTCAACCAGCTTCTTGCCTTTCTTCTCGACGCCTTCGCCGGCCTTGACCAGGTCCTTGAAGTACTCGACGCCTTCCTGGCCTGCCTTGGCGTAAGCGCCCAGGCCCGCCAGCCAGATTTTCCGCGCATAGGCTTTTACGTCAGCCAGCGCGCCAGCCTTGTCTTGTTCAGCAGTGTCTTTCTTGACGGCAACCTTGCTCATGTTGCACCTCGCATACGTGATGAAGTGGAGTCATCGCCTTTCACAGGCTTGGGGCCAAGGTAGCGAGGAAAATTAGAAATCACACCCTAGAGTGCAAGGTCGCCCGAAGCTCAGCACAACTCGCGATCCAGCACCTCTTCGATTTCACGCTGAATGGTGCCACCCAGCGCGGAGAGCAACAGGCCCAGCTTGAGCTGCACGCTGACCTGATCGGCGCTCACCGCGATCTGCCCGTCGGCACCGCTGCGCTTGAACTCCAGGGTGTCACCGACCCAGCGGTATTTAACCTGGTACTGGCTGGCCAGACGCTCGGCGAGCGCCTGCGCCTTGCCGCGCGCCTGTTCCAGGCCCAGGGTGTGATGGCGTGCAACACTGATACGGGACATCGCCGCTCCTTAATACATACGGTGGAAAGTCTGCCGCACCGGCTGGCTCCGGAGGTGCGGCATGTCGTCACACAACTCTACCAGCCGCACGCTCGCCCGGCATCCGCTGGACAGCCGCGCAGACAAAGGCGCCAAGTGGGGTGTTAGAATGCCCGGCGAACTTTCCCAGGTGAGAGCAAGATGAGCGACGCACGCAAGGCCACAGAGCAGGAACCCACCACCCACTTCGGTTTCCAGAGCGTGCCGGAAAGCCAGAAGGCGCAGAAGGTCGCGGAAGTCTTTCACTCGGTCGCCAGCAAGTACGACCTGATGAACGACGTACTGTCCGGTGGCATGCACCGCCTGTGGAAGCGTTTCACCATCGAACTGTCCGGCGTACGCCCGGGCAACCGGGTACTGGATATTGCCGGTGGCACCGGCGACCTGACCCGCAAGTTCGCCAGCCTGGTCGGCCCCAGCGGTGAAGTGGTGCTGGCCGATATCAATGATTCGATGCTCAAGGTGGGCCGCGACCGCCTGCTCGACAAGGGCGTCGCCGGCAACGTCTGTTTCGTACAGGCCGATGCCGAGAAACTGCCGTTCCCGGACAATCATTTCGATGTGGTGACCATCGCCTTCGGCCTGCGCAACGTGACGCACAAGGACGACGCCCTGCGCTCCATGCTGCGCGTGCTCAAGCCGGGCGGCCGCCTGCTGGTCCTGGAATTCTCCAAACCGTCCAGCGAACTGCTGTCGAAGTTCTACGACACCTATTCGTTCCGCTTCATGCCGCTGGCCGGCAAGCTGATCACCAACGACGCCGACAGCTACCGCTACCTGGCCGAGTCGATCCGCATGCACCCGGATCAGGAAACCCTCAAGGCGATGATGGCCGAGGCCGGCTTCGAGCGCGTTAGCTACCACAACATGACCGGCGGCATCGTCGCCCTGCACCGCGGTATCAAGCCCTGATGCTGCTCAGCGGGCTGTATGCCGGGGTCGAACTCGGCCTGAACCGACTGCTGGCCATGGACAGCACCGCACTGCCACGCCTGGCCCGTCTGAGCGGCCGGGTGATTGCCGTGCAGTGCAGCGCACCGGCCATCCAGCTGTACCTGCTCCCCGGCGCCGACGGCCTGCAACTGGCCACACACTGGGAAGCCGAGGCCGACTGCCGCCTGCAGGGCCCGGCTGCCGTGTTGCTGCGCCTGGCGCTGGCCGACGACAAGACCAGCCTGCTGCACAGCGACCAGCTGACCCTGCAAGGCGACAGCGGCGTGCTGCTGGAGCTGGCGGCCATCCTCCAGGACCTGGAGCTGGACTGGCAGTACGAACTGGCCCGCTGGCTCGGCCCGGTGGCCGGCCCGCTGCTCGCCGGCCATGTGCAGAGCCGCGCCAGCTGGATGAAACAGGGCGCCGGACGCCTGCAGCAGATGTTCGCCGACTACCTGGCCGAAGAAACCCGCACCCTGGTCGGCCGCCGCGAGGCTGAAGCGCGCTTTACCGAACTGGACCAGCTCAACCTGGCCCTCGACCGCCTGGAGGCGCGCCTGCAGCGTCTCGCCCAACGAGCCAAGCCCGACGCATGAAGCTGCTTGCCACCCGCCGCCTGCTGCGCATCCTCCGTGTAGTGATCCGCTACCGCCTCGACGACCTGTTGCTGGCCTTGCCGCTGCCCTGGCCACTGCGCCTGCTCGGCGCCCTGCTGCCGTGGCGCTGGCTGCCGCGCAAACCCCTGGCGCTGAGCCGTGGCGAACGCCTGCGCCTGGCGCTGGAGGACCTCGGGCCGATCTTCATCAAGTTCGGCCAACTGCTCTCCACCCGCCGCGACCTGCTGCCGCTGGATATCGCCGACGAGCTGGCACGCCTGCAGGACCAGGTTCCGCCCTTCCCGCCGGCCCAGGCCATCGCACGTATCGAACAGCAGCTCGGCGCGCCGGTTTCGCAACTGTTCGCCCGTTTCGACGAGCAACCGCTGGCCTCCGCCTCGGTGGCCCAGGTGCACGCCGCACAACTGAAAAGCGGCGAGGAAGTGGTGGTCAAGGTCATCCGCCCCGGCCTCAAGCCGATCATCCGTCAGGACCTGGCCTGGCTGTTCCTGCTTGCCCGCAGCGCCGAGCGACTGTCCGCCGATGCCCGCCGCCTGCGCCCGCTGGAGGTGGTCGAAGATTATGAGAAGACCATCTACGACGAGCTCGACCTGCTCCGCGAAGCCGCCAATGCCAGTCAGCTACGGCGCAATTTCGAAGCCTCGCCGCTGATTTACGTACCGCAGATTCACTGGCCGCTGTGCCGCCACAAGGTGCTGGTGATGGAGCGCATCTACGGCATCCCGGTCACCGACCTGAACGCCTTGGCCGCACAACGCACCGACATGAAGAAACTCGCCGAACGCGGCGTGGAAATCTTCTTCACCCAGGTGTTTCGCGACAGCTTCTTCCATGCCGACATGCACCCCGGCAACATCTTCGTCAGCACCCGCACCCCCTGGGAGCCGCAGTACATCGCCATCGACTGCGGCATCGTCGGCAGCCTCACCGCCGAGGACCAGGACTATCTGGCGCGCAACCTGCTGGCCTTCTTCAAGCGCGACTACCGCAAGGTTGCACAGCTGCACATCGATTCCGGCTGGGTGCCGGCGCACACCCGCGTCAACGAGTTCGAAGCGGCCATTCGTACCGTCTGCGAGCCAATCTTCGAACGCCCGCTGAAAGACATTTCCTTCGGCCAGCTGTTGCTGCGCCTGTTCCAGACCGCCCGGCGCTTCAACATGGAAGTGCAGCCACAGCTGGTACTGCTGCAAAAGACCCTGCTGAATATCGAAGGGCTGGGCCGCCAGCTGTACCCGGACCTCGACCTGTGGAGCACCGCACAGCCATTCCTCGAACGCTGGATGCGCGAGCGCATCAGCCCGCTGCAACTGCTGCGCAACCTGCAGAACCAGGCCGAACAAGTACCGCAACTGTCCCAGATGGCCCGGCAGACCCTGGATCGTCTCAACCACCCGCAGCCCGCCGCGCCGCTTCGCGCCAGCTGGCCGGGCCGCCTGATCGGCGCGGCCCTCCTGCTGGGCGCCGCCAGCCAGGGCCTGCTACTGAGCATGGCCGCCTGGCCGGCCTGGCTGATGCTGGGCGGCGGCCTGTGGCTGCTGCTGCGCCGATAGCCAGCCCGCGCACAGACTGGCAGACTACCCCGACCTTGACCCAGCCACGGAATAGCCCATGAGCGACTGGCTCGACGACATCAACTGGAACAGCGACGGCCTGATCCCGGCCATTGCCCAGGACTATCAGAGCGGCCGCATCCTCATGCTGGCCTGGATGAACCGCGAGGCCCTGACCCTGACCGTGGCTGAGCAACGCGCCATCTACTGGTCGCGCTCGCGTGGCAAACTGTGGCGCAAGGGCGAGGACTCCGGCCACGTGCAGAAACTTCACGAACTGCGCCTGGACTGCGATGCCGACGTGATCATCATGCAGGTCGAGCAACTGGGCGGCATCGCCTGCCACACCGGCCGGCAGAGCTGTTTCTACAAGGTTCTGCGCGAAGGTGCCTGGGTGGCCGTAGACCCGGTGCTCAAGGATCCGCAGGCCATCTATCACGCAGGACATACCCATGAGTGACACCCTCAGCCGCCTGGCCGATGTACTGGAAGCCCGCAAGGGCGCCGCTGCCGACAGCTCCTATGTGGCCAGTCTGTACCACAAGGGTCTCAACAAGATTCTCGAAAAGGTCGGCGAGGAATCGGTGGAAACCATCCTGGCCGCCAAGGATGCCGCGCTCAGCGGCGATTGCAGCGAGCTGATCTACGAAACCGCCGACCTGTGGTTCCACAGCCTGGTCATGCTGGCCGCACTGGGCCAGCACCCGCAGGCGGTGCTCGACGAACTGGAGCGCCGTTTCGGCCTCTCCGGGCACGCGGAAAAAGCCGCCCGGCAACCTTCCTGAATACACCCTACCTCACGGAGATATCCCCATGGGTCTCGGCGGCATCAGTATCTGGCAACTACTCATCATCCTGCTCATCGTCATCATGCTGTTCGGCACCAAGCGCCTGAAAAGCCTTGGCTCCGACCTGGGTGACGCCATCAAGGGCTTCCGCAAGTCGATGAACACCGAAGAAGACAAGCCGGCGGTGGAAGACAAGGCCGGGCAAACCCTGCAGGGCGAAGCACGCAAGGTCGAAGAACCGGCCAAGAAAGACTAAGGGCGCCACGCCATGTTCGATGTCGGATTTGCCGAACTACTGGTAGTCGGCCTGGTGGCCCTGCTGGTGCTCGGTCCGGAGCGCCTGCCGGTGGCCGCACGCATGGCCGGCCTGTGGATCGGGCGCCTCAAGCGTAGCTTCAGCAATCTTAAGGCCGAAGTGGAGCGCGAGATCGGTGCCGACGAAATTCGCCGGCAACTGCATAACGAACGCATCCTGGAAATGGAACGCGAACTGTCGCAAAGCGTACTGCCGCCCACGCCCGGCAGCAGCGCCGCGAGCAAGAGCGCGGCCGATGCATCGACGGCCCCGGACAAGAGCACGCCGCCATGACCGAAAAGCTGACCTCCGACCAGGAAATGCCGCTGGTTGCCCACCTCAGCGAACTGCGTGACCGCCTGCTGCGCTGCGTGGTCGCGGTGCTGCTGATCTTCATCGGCCTGTTCTACTTCGCGCAGGACATCTACGCACTGGTTGCCGCACCACTTCGTGCCTACCTGCCCGAAGGCGCGACGATGATCGCCACCGGGGTTGCCTCGCCGTTCCTCACCCCGTTCAAGCTGACCCTGGTGATCTCGCTGTTCCTCGCCATGCCGGTGGTGCTCCAGCAGATCTGGGGCTTCATCGCACCGGGGCTCTACCAGCACGAGAAACGCATCGCCGTTCCCCTGCTGATCTCTAGCATCCTGCTGTTCTACGCCGGCATGGCCTTCGCCTATTTCGTGGTGTTCCCCATCATGTTCGGCTTCTTCGCCAGCGTGACCCCCGACGGCGTGGCCATGATGACCGATATCGGCCAGTACCTGGACTTCGTCCTGACCCTGTTCTTCGCCTTCGGCGTAGCCTTCGAGATCCCCATCGCCACCTTCCTGCTGATCTGGGCCGGTATCGTCAGCGTGGAAACCCTGGTCAAGAGCCGTCCCTATGTGATCGTTGGCTGCTTCGTGGTCGGCATGTTCCTGACCCCCCCGGATGTATTTTCCCAGGCCTTGCTGGCCATCCCCATGTGGCTGCTGTTCGAAGCCGGACTGATCTTCGGCCGCCTGGTCAGCAAGCGTCCGACTGAGGATAGCGAGCCCAGCGACCAGCCGCCTGCAGCACAGTCGTGAACCTGCTGCTCCTGGAAGACGCCGACTTTCTCGATGCCTGCCATGTACGCCTGCAGGGCCGGCGTCTGCAGCATCTGCGCGAAGTGCATCGCGCCGAGGTCGGCAGCACGCTGCGGGTCGGCCGGATCGGCGGGCTGATGGGCCAGGGCCAGCTGCTGCAGCTGGACGCTCAGCAGGCCGAACTGCGCGTGGCGCTGGATCAGCCGCCACCCGCCAAGCTGCCGGTAACGCTGGTGCTGGCCCTGCCCCGCCCGAAGATGCTCAAGCGCACCCTGCAGACCATTGCGGCCATGGGCGTGCCGCGCCTGGTACTGCTGAACAGTTACCGCGTGGAAAAGAGTTTCTGGCAAACCCCCTTCCTCGACGCGCAGGCGATTCGCGAGCAGTTGCTGCTCGGCCTGGAACAGGCACGCGATACCCTGCTACCTGAGGTGCACATCGAACAGCGCTTCAAGCCCTTTGTCGAAGACCGCCTGCCCGGACTGGCCGCCGGCACTCTGGGCCTGCTTGGCCATCCGGGCGACTACCCGGCCTGCCCGCGCGCGGTGAGCGGCCCGGTCACTCTGGCCATCGGCCCGGAAGGCGGCTGGATTCCCTATGAGGTCACGCTACTGGAGCAGGCCGGCCTGCAGGCCGTGCAGCTTGGCCCGCGCATTCTGCGCGTGGAAACGGCTGTTCCGGCCCTGCTGGCCCGCCTGTTCTGAAGCGCTGCGCACACAGAACACCGCGCTGTTGTTGGCGCAGGCAAATATCAGCGGTAGCAGGACCTACACTTCCAGCAGGAAGGTCACCGGCCCATCGTTGATCAGCTGCACCTGCATGTCTGCCCCAAAGCGGCCACTGGCCACCGGCACGTGCTGCGCACGCGCTTCGCTCAGCAACAGCTCGAACAGTTCCCGGCCCTGCGCCGGCGGCGCCGCCGTGGAAAAGCTCGGGCGCAAGCCGCTGCGCGTATCGGCCGCCAGGGTAAATTGTGAAACCAGCAAAAGGCCGCCCTGCACATCGCGCAGCGACAGGTTCATCTTGCCGTCGGCATCGCTGAACACCCGGTAGTTGAGCAGGCGCTGCAACAGGCGTTGCACGCTGGCCGCATCATCCGCCGGCTGTACGCCAACCAGCGCCAGCAGGCCCTGGCCGATTTCTCCGACGCAGGCGCCGTCTACCTCCACGCGTGCCTCGCGGACGCGCTGGATCAGCGCCCTCATGCATCCTCCAGCGGCAGGTCGAGCAGGCGGCGCGCCAGGCTGTCGGCCGCGCGTACCAGGGCATCGGCGATACCCGGCTCGGAGGCCGCGTGACCGGCATCGCGGATGATCTGCAGCTCGCTGCCCGGCCAGGCCTGGTGCAGCGCCCAGGCGTTATCTAGCGGGCACACCGCATCATAGCGGCCATGCACGATGATCCCCGGCAGGTGGGCAATGCGCGGCATGTCGCGGAGCAGCTGGTCCGGCTCGAGGAAGGCCTGGTTGACGAAGTAGTGACACTCGATGCGGGCAATCGACAGGGCGCGCTCATGGAAGCGTTCGACCAGTTGCGGATTGGGGCGCAGGCTGGCGGTACGCCCTTCCCAGCAGGACCAGGCCTTGGCAGCCTGCATCTGGGCAATTTCATCGCTGCCGGTCAGGCGCTTGTAGTAGGCCTGCATCAGGTCGCCGCGCTCGGCGGGCGGAAGCACCGCCAGGTAATCCTGCCAGTAATCGGGGAACAGGCGGCTGGCACCTTCCTGGTAGAACCAGCGGAAGTCCTCTGGTCGGCAGAGGAAGATACCGCGCAGGATCAGCGCCTGCACCCGCTCGGGGTGGCGCTGCGCATAGGCCAGACTGAGCGTCGAACCCCAGGAGCCGCCGAACAACACCCAGCGCTCGATGCCCAGTTGCTGGCGAATATGCTCCATGTCCTCGACCAGTGCCCAGGTGTCGTTGTGCTCCAGGCAGGCATGCGGGGTCGAACGGCCACAGCCACGCTGGTCAAAGGTCACGATACGGTACAGCGCCGGATCGAAGAAGCGCCGGCTCAGGGCATCGCAACCGGCGCCCGGACCACCATGCACGAACAGTACCGGCAGGCCATCGGCCGAACCACTCTCGTCCACATACAGGATATGCGGCTCCTGCACGGCCAGGGCATGACGCGCATAGGGTTTGATTTCCGGATACAGGCTCTGCATGGTCTACTCCTGATAGGCCTGGCGGCACGCCAGGCAAGTGCCGACTCACGGCAAATACGCTGACCGCCATGATAACGGGGAAACTACCTTTGCACAGGTCACTGATACGTCATGCCAGCCTGGCCATGCTGCTCTGTCTAACCTGGCTGCTCGGCGGCTGCGGGCAAGATGATCGCCTGGCGCAACTGGAAGAGGCCGTCACGCAGTTGCAGGACAACCTGCAACAACGCCGTACCCAGGCCGTGCTGCAGCAGCTGCATGATGAGTTCCAGACACATGCCGGCCAAGACCGCCAATGGGCCCAGCAAACCATGCGCCTGGTGTTCCTGCGCCACCGGCAGATTGCCGTGCTGGCACCCCTGCGCCAGAGCCGCCTCGACCCGACCTACAGCACGCGCGGGCATACCCGCGCCGATGTCGCGCTCAGCGGTGCCGAAGGCCTGCTGCCGGACAGCGCGCGCCTTTATCAGGTCGAGCTGGAGTGGTGGTACGAAGACGGGCGCTGGCAGCTGGCACGCCTGCACTGGGAATAGTCGCCGCTACTTGAGCCCCCTGGCGGAAAACAGCACGACCTTGTCGGCGGCATATTGCACGCTGATGTAGCGCTGTTCGTCACCCCAGCGACAGCTACTCATACCCAGCGCACCACTGCACTCGCGCGGGCTGCCCAGCAGTTGCTCCACCTCGGCACGCGGCATGCCCGGCTTGAGTTGCTGGTAGTTATCCTGGGTCAGCGGATTGCAGCCGGCCAGCAGTAGGGCAGCGACGGCGAGCAGGGAACGGCGCATGGTTAATTCTCCGGGAAAGCAAAACGGGGCAGCTAGGCTACCCCGTTTTCAGTCAGGCCGTATGCCTTACCAGTCCCAGCTGAGCGCCAGGTTGAGGCCGTGCTGGCGGTCCTCAGTACCGCGGAAGTGGTAGCTAGCCGACAGCGCCAGCTCGTTGCCCAGGCGATGGCTAACACCCAGACTGCCCAGGGTTTGCCCATTTTGCGGCATGTAACCCTGCAGTTCGAAGCTGTTGTTGGCCACGCTATTCAGGCCCATGCGCAGCTGCTGAGGATCATCCTTAAATTCGCGTTCACGGGACACTTCGGCAAACAACTGGGTACTTGGCGTGATTTGTCGACTCAATTGCAAACCTAGCCCCAGACGCTGGCTGTCACGCTGCTGATCAGCAAAGTTCAACGCCGTTGAGCGGTTGCCACTTTCACGGTAGCCCTCCACATCAATACGCGCGTAATCGGCGCTGATAAACGGACTCACCTGCCAACCAGTACCTTCATTGGCCAAGTCGTAACCAATGCGCGCAGACAAGGCATAGAGTTTGCCATCGCTATCGCCTTTCTCGCTGCGTTTGGCGATGCCCAAGGCGAACTGCCGCTCAAGGTTCTGATAGTCGAGATGGCCAACACTAACGCTGCCATTGGCCCACAGACGATCCTGCCGGAACTGAGCGAAACCACTCAGCAAATAACTGCGCAGGTCATACTCGGACTTGCTATCTGTTTCCAGTTGCTGCGACTGCAGCCCGAGAGCAAGGCCAACACGCCACTGGTCAGTCAGTCGGTAGCTGCTACCCAGGGTCAACCCCAAGCCATCACTGTCACCGGCCGCTACACCAGCATTACGTTCGAATTCACGACGCATACCGTTAGCACTCACGAAGCTGCGCCATTGACCGCTCGTCTGCCACTGATCCTGCAACTGACTATGCAATTGTTGCTGATGACTGATGAGACTGGACAGCGCCATTTCCGGCAGCAGGCTGACTTCCCAGGGTGCGGAGATGATCGAATAGATATAGTCCGCACTGATCTGCTGCACAGCACCTGTTGGGTGAACACCGTCATTGAACATGAGACGGTTAGGGTTGGGCGTTACTCCACTAATTCCCCAAGTAGGATCGGCCAAGCAGCTGGATCCACTGAAACAAACATCGGTTTGTACCACTAGGGGATCAAAACCAAACGTCGCCAGATCGCCTTGCACTTCAGACAGCAGTCCACGGAAATTCAAGCGAATGACATTACCGCCCAATGCAGCCAACTGACGACCCAACTCGTCATTAAACAGCCCGGATGCCGTCGACCAGGCCGCTCGACTACCACTGGCAAACCCCGCCGGAGTCATGCCCACATCTGGAAGATCAGAAACGATGATGGTGCGTGCACCGGCCGCCTGCAGTGCTGCAACGCCTGTAACCAAATTGGCAGCCGCCGTGGCGGCGCTCGCTTGGTCAATTACGACTGACTGCAGCACATCGTTGCCGCCGCCATTGATGTAATACAGCGCATTGGGATCGGCGCTACCAAACTGCGCCAGGTAGCCCTGCCGCGTTCGCAAGACTGTTCCAGCACCTACCTGTCCCACCGGAACAATCGTTTCAGAGGTTGTAGTAATCGAGGCCAGCACCTGCTCGGTTCGGTAACCACCTACGGCGTAGTTGGTACCGTCAGGATTACCTGTCAGTACCTGAGGCAATGCAGGTGTAGAAGCAAAGGCTTGCAAGCCAAGCTGGGCGGCCAAGCGTTGCGTGACAACCAAGTCAAAGTACTCGGTATTGTTCGCCAGATAGTTGGGGCCTGTGCGGTTGGTAAACCGGTTCCCACCTGTAGGATTACCAGCCAAAAGGGGACTGCCGAAATCCGGAAACTGCCCACTATCACTCAATGAGTCACCAAAAACGATGAACTGCGAGTAGGGCATTGCCGAGCTGGTAAGGGGCAAACTAGCTAGGGCGATGGCGGCGACCAGGGCTTTGTAAGGCTTGAACATGAGCACTCCGGGTTCTTGTTTTTATAAGAGCCACGAAGCCTAAAAGAGCCCGAGCAAGCTGACGCTCCCCCAAATGGGTGAGCGTCAGGTCAGCCGCTATTATCAGCCGCGATGGTAGGCGCTGATGCGCAGCACTTCTTCCTTGGAACCAAGGAACACCGCCACCCGCTGGTGCAGCGAGGTTGGCTGGATGTCGAGAATACGCTGCGTACCGTTGGTGGCAGCACCACCGGCCTGCTCGATGATCATCGACATCGGGTTGGCCTCATACATCAGGCGCAGCTTGCCGGGCTTTTCCGGCTCACGGGCATCACGCGGGTACATGAAGATACCGCCGCGGGTGAGGATACGGTGCACATCGGCGACCATCGAGGCGATCCAGCGCATGTTGTAGTTCTTGCCCAGCGGACCGGTCTCACCGGCCAGCAACTCATCGACATAGCGCTGCACCGGCGCCTCCCAGTGGCGCTGGTTGGACATGTTGATGGCGAACTCCTTGGTCGACTCCGGCACACGGATGTTGTCGTGGGTCAGCACGAAACTGCCCAGCTCACGATCCAGGGTGAAGCCCTTGACGCCGTCACCGAGGGTCAGCATCAGCATGGTCTGCGGGCCGTAGATGGCATAACCGGCGGCCACCTGCTCGGTGCCCGGCTGGAGGAAAGCCTCCTCGCCAAGATCACCCGTCTCGCCGTTACGGTCCGGGCAGCGCAGCACCGAGAAGATGGTGCCCACCGAGACGTTGACGTCGATGTTGCTGGAGCCGTCCAGCGGATCGAAGACCAGCAGGTAGGCACCCTTCGGATACTTGCCGGGAATCTGGTAGGCGTTGTCCATTTCCTCGGACGCCATACCGGCCAGGTGGCCGCCCCACTCGTTGGCTTCGAGGAGGATCTCGTTGGAGATCACGTCGAGCTTCTTCTGTACCTCACCCTGCACGTTCTCGCTGTCCAGGCTACCCAGCACGCCACCCAGCGCCCCCTTGGAGACCTGATGGCTGATCGCCTTGCAGGCCCGCGCCACGACTTCGATAAGGAAACGCAGATCAGCCGGGGTATGGTGGCTGCGGGTCTGCTCGATCAGATAGCGGCTGAGGGTGACGCGCGACATGGAAGGCTCCAGGGAATGAAAAAACCGCGGCAGTTTAACCCGGAATGCCGCCGGCCGCCTCTGCCGGCGACCGACGCGCTTCAGGCGCTTGGCGGCCCCGGCGTACGCCCCTTGTCACGTAGCAGACTCCAGGCCATGCCACCCAGCAGGGCCACCCCGAGCAGCAGTATGATCCACAGCGCCAGGCGTTGCCCCGCGCCACCCAGACGCTCGCTGGCCTGTTCGCTGGCCACTTCGGCAAGGTGCTGCGGCATGTCGGTCAAGCGCGCCTCGCCCGTCTGCGCCGCCAGTGGCTGGCTGCGCCCGCCGAGCAGCGTACTCAGCGGCAGGCTGGCCGGCTCGGCCTGCGCCTGGCCCAGCGCCAGCTGGTAAGGCCCTGCACCGCGCACCAGGAACAACAGCTCGCGCCCCGGCAAAGCCAGCTGCAACTGCGCCGGCTGGTTGCCCAGACCACCGCCACGCGCATCGATGTGCAGACGCAGTTGCTGTACGCTGCGCCCCGGCAAGGCCAGCTCGTCGTTGCGACTTTCCGCCTGCTCGCCCGGCACGCGGTACAACACCCCGGCCGCCAGCCCCTGCCAGTGCGGCTGGCCCTCGCGGCGGCTCTGCACGCGCAACGGCAGGAGCATGTTCGGCTGTTCCAGAGCCAGACGCAGGCGGCTGACCGGCAGGGCGCGCGGCAACTCCCAGTGGTACTCCCCGGAGTCCAGGCGTTGTCCCGTCAGTACGTCGGACCAGGCCAGCTCGGCGGCGCGCCACTCGGCAGTGGCGCTGTGCACCACGGCATTGCTCAACGGCACTGCCGGGGCATCCCGCCAGAGCAGACGCAGGTAGCGGGCACGCTGCCCCGGCAAGCGCACGTGGCGCTGCTCGATACGCTCACCCGCCGTCGTCAGGCGAACCAGCTGCCCTTCGCCCAGCGCGCGCCAGTGTTGCAAATCGTCGCTGGCCTCGATGCTGAAACGCTGGAAGCCATCCTCGGCCTGCCAGTCCAGTTCCAGCTCGATCAGCGGTTGCTCGATAGCGCTGACATCCAGCAACCAGCCGCGCAGCACCTCGGACTCAGCGTGCGCCGGACTGTCGAGCAGCTCCACCAGGGTACCGTCCGTGGCGCGCTGCACGCGAATCCGCGCCGCGCTGGCCGCCTGCTGCGCCGGACCCTGCAAGGCGAACAGCGGCACGCTGCGGCTGCTGCGCTGCTCGGCCTGCTGACCACTGCTGTGCTGCAGGCTGAAGGCCAACGGCTCGCCAGCCGCGTTGAAGACCCGCAGGTCGCGCAGATCGTCATGACTGGCCGCCTGCTGCACGGCAAAGGGCAGCGTCAGGCGATACCAGGGGCCATCGCCCTGCAGGGTCAGCGGCAGCCGGTAGCGATAATCTTCCGGGGCCTCGGCCCGGGCCTGAACCTGCAACAGACTGGCACACAGCCCGAACATGATGGCAAACGACAGCTTCATCCCTGTACTCCTTGCGCAGGGGCCTCATCCTGGCGCGGCGGCAGCGGGGCAAAGTAGCCCACCACCAGCAGCAGGACGCCAACCCCGATAAACGACACGATACGCTCCAGGCCACCGCGGTTGCCCAGCTCGACAAAGAACAGCTTGGCCACCACCACGCCAATCAGCAGCCCGCCCAACAGCCACCACTGCCGGCGCACGCGCAGGTGACCGGCAATCATCAGGCCCAGCGCAATGCTGGTCCACACCAGCGACAGCCCGGCCTGCACCAGCATCGAGCGCAACAATTCCGGCTGGGCGTACGGCACATCCCCCCAGTGATGGGCACTGCGAAACACCATGGCCGTGGCCAGGGCGAACAGCGACAGCCCCAGCACGCCCTGCACGCCCTGGCGGTACAGGGCTGCCGGCCAGTTCCATGCCTGCCCGGCCTGCCAGGCCCACAGCGCTGCACCACTCAGCGCCAGCAACAGGCCCAGTTCCAGAGGATTGAGCAGCGGCAGGTACGGCAGAGGATCGGCATTACCGCCGCTGAAGGCATTGGCCAGCCAGAACCACACCAGCAACAACCCGGCCAGCGGCGCCGCCGCCCACAGGCGATACTCGCAGGGATAGCTGGCCAGCGGCCAGGGCAGGCGCGAGGCACGGGCCACCCACAGCAGGTAGAGGCTCGGTAGCAGCGCCCAGCCCAGCCAGCGCCAGGCGTTGTATTGTTCGGCCAACTGCATCAGCAGGTAGCGCAGCTGCAGCGTCGGCACCAGCAACAGCAGCCACAGACCCAGCACATGCGCAGCACTGCACGCGCCACCCGGCAATTGCGTGGCCAGCTGACGCAGGTTGCGCATATGCACCACGCCGACCGCCAGCCAGGCCAGCCAGCCCCAGGCGGCAGCCGGCTGGTACAGCGCATGCGCCGCGCCCGCCAGGATGGCCCAGGCTGCCGGCACCAGCAGCAGGCTGGCCAGGCCCAGCTCGGCCCAGCGCAGGCGCCCGGCCAACCAGCCGGCCAGCGCCGCACAGGCCGCCGCCAGGGCGAGCAACGCGCTGCTTTGTGCTGCACCACTAAACAGCCGGTCAATCTCGCTGACCCAGGCGAACACCCACCAGGCCAGGCCCCAGGCCAGCAACAGCCAGGACAGCTGCAGCAGGCTGACGCGCCACTCGGCGGCCTGTCCGTGCTGATTTTCCCGCCACAAGCGCCAGGCCCCCAGCAGCGCCGCCAGACCCAGCAGCGCCGGCGTCCAGAAGCCGGCGTGGGCCAGCGCTGCCGCTTCAGCCTGACCGGCCACCTGCCAGAGCGGCGCGGCAAGGAAGAAACTGCAACCCGCCACGCCCTGCAGCAGCAGGGCAAATACAAAGGCCGCGCGCTGCTGCAGACGCAGGGCCAGCCAGAGAATCACCAGACCGTTGCCAGCCCAAACCGCACAGGCCGTACGCCAGGGCAAGACGAACAACACCGCCAGGTTGATCAGCAACAGGCCGGCCAGCAGCACCAGCGCCAGACCGCGCAACAGCCGACGGTCCTCACGCACCAGGGCATCACGCGAGGCCAGCAGCATGCTGCCAATCAGCGCCAGGCCGATCAGCAGGCTGAGCAACAAGCCGCTCCAGCCCGAAGCCAGCATGCCCTGGCCGCTGCTGGCCCCATCCAGCTGGCCGACGAACAACACGCCACCCAGCAACTGCACGGCAAACGCTGCGCAGAGGAAGACTCGGGCGCGCAGGCGCAGGCCCAGCAGCAGGGTCAGCAGGCCGCCCAGTGCCCAGGCCATGGCGGTGAAATCGGCGGATAACAGGAGTGGCGCGATCAGGTAGGCACACAGCAGGCCGGCCAGCGCCAGCCAGGGCTGCAAACGCGCCTCCCAAGGCCACAGCGGCAGCGCAGCCTGGTGACGACGCAACAACCCATAGCTGCATAGCCAGGCGCCGGCCAGCATGGCGGCGCCCAGCGCCGAACCGGCCAACACGGTCTGGCTGGCCAGGCCGAGGGTAGACAGATAGGCCAGGCTGGCCGCCAGTTGCAGCAGCAGGGCAAACAACCGGGCCAGACGGCGCTGCTGACGCAGGCCGAGCCAGTAGATACCGGCGCCCTCGACCGCCCAGGCCGCCGAAGTCCACTGCGCATCCAGGCCCAGCGGAATGGCCAGGCTGGCAAAGATCACCCCCAGCGCCAGGCAGGTTTCGGTGAGCAACAGCGCCCGCGCTCCGGCCCGCTGGCGCAGCCAAAGCGCCAGCAGCAGGTAGAAGCCGCCGAGTGCCAGGGCACTGAAGGCCACGGCAAACTCGATATGCCGCACCAGGCCCACCTGCAGGGCAAAGCCCACCAGAGGCGGGCCGAACATTGCCGTGGCATCCACATAATCGGTACGCCCCAGCGACCAGCGCAACAGCGCCTCACGCTCCTGCGGGGCTTCGCCGGCCTGGCGCAGGCTACGCCGGGTGAACAGCAGGCCGATCAGCACATAGATCAGGAAAAACGCCACCAGGAAGGGTTCACTGCTCCACAACAGCTCCGGCTGGTAGGAGCGCCAGCCCCAGGCCAGGCCGATACCGAAAGTGCCGACAAAACCGACCAAGTTGAGCAGTCGCCAGGCCTTGAACCAGGCCACCGAAAGAATCCCGGCATTGAGCAGGAGGAAATAGCTGAACAACGCGACATGATTGCCGCTGCCGCTGGAGGTAAGGATTGGCGCGGCAAAGCCGCCCAATGCCGCCGCCACCGCCAGGCCCTGGGCATTCTGTGCCACCGCGAGCACACAGGCAGAGGCCGTCACCAGCACCAGCAGGGCAAAGGCCGGCTGGCTATCGAGCAGCGGATGCAGACGCAAGGCGGCAAAGATGGTCAGGTACAACACCGCCACCCCGGTGCCTTGCAGCAACAAGGCATAGCCGGGGCGCCGCAAGCGCAGCCACCAGCCGAGGCCGAGCAGGGCCAGGGCGCTGGCGGCCACTGCGCTGTAACGCAGCGCCACGGGCACCACCATGCCCTCCGTGGCATAGCGCAACAGGAAGGCCAGGCCGAGGAACAGCAGCAGCAGGCCGACACGCAGCACCGTGTTGCCACCCAGTAACCAGTCACGGGCCCAGCCCCAGGCCTGCACCAGGAAACCCGGCTCGCGCGGCGCGGCAACCGGCGCGGGAGCACGCGGCGCAGCAGGTTCAGGGGCTGCCGGGGCGGCGCGCCAGATACGCTCTGGCAGCGGCTGGCTGTTGGCCGGGCTGACGGGTTCGGCTGCCGGGCTAATCTCATCGAGACTGAACTGCAGCGCCTCGTCAGCCGGCACCGCGGCAGTTTCAGGCGCAGACGCAGCCGGCATGGGCGGCTCGGCAACCTGCGACGCCGGCTGCGCGGGCCTGGCGGCCTGTGCTAGCGGCTCGGCTGGCGCTGCTGCGTCCTGTTCCAGACGCTTCAGGCGCTGGCCAAGCTGCTGCAGCTCCTTGTGCAGCGCGCTGTTGGCGGCCTGCAGCTGACGCTGTTGCAAGGCTTGCGCCAGCCCAAGGCCGAACAGGATGCCAAACAGCCCGGCGGAAAATGACTCGCCGATACTGGCACCCAGCACCAGTCCTATCAGCATGAAAATCCATTGCATCGCGTGGCACTCCCCTGTCCCTGCCGGCGGCGAGTATATCCAGCCGCCTGTCGACAACCCACAGACGCTTGCCAGAGACGTGACGGACACAACGCTGTCCAGCAAGCCGCGCCTGACGGAGCGTACTGGGCAGCCCGGCAGCGGCTGGTTATGATGCGCGCCCCTCACCACCGCCACGACCCACGCCATGAAACCCCTGCTGATTCTCGGCGCCGACCTCGATCGCACCGAAACCTGGATTCGCTACGAGAAAAGCATGTGCCACAGCTGCATCTCCAGCTGCTGCACCATGCCGGTCGAGGCACGCCTCAGCGACCTGATCCGCCTCGGCCTGGTCGATGAATTCGAACGCGGCGAGCCGCTGAAAAACATCGCCAAACGCCTGCAGAAGGATGGCGTGATCGAGCGTTTTCACCAGAAAAGCGGCATCTTCACGCTCACCCGCATGAGCAACAACGACTGCCTCTACCTGGACCGCAAGACCCGCCTGTGCACCGTCTATGACAAGCGTCCGGACACCTGTCGCAACCACCCGCGCATCGGCCCGCGCCCCGGCTACTGCGCCTACAAGCCCAACCTCTAGCCGGCGGTAAAAAGCCCCAGGCCCTCCCGGCGCAGGTCTCAGCGGCGCCGCTGCAGTTCAGGCGCCAGCGGCAGGCCATGCGCCAACGCACTGTCGCGCAGACGATCACGTTCAGCACGTAGGTAATTGCGCAAACGACGCAACTGGCGCAAGCGCTGCTCCACCTCCTGCAGCTTGCCCTGCAGCAACAACGCCCCCTGCGCGCAATCCAGGCGTGCCTCTCGGCGCAAGCGCAGCAGTTCGCCGATTTCCTCCAGGCTAAAGCCCATGCCCTGCGTCTCGCGGATGAACGCCAGCTGCTCCAGCACCTGCGGCGGATAGATCCGGTAGTTATTGGCCGCCCGCTGCGGTGCGGCGATCAGCCCGCGAGCCTCATAGAAGCGCAGGGTATGGCGACTCAGCCCGGAGGCCCTCTCCACGTCGGCAACTCGCATCAGACACTCCTTAACTGTCGATCTGACTCGACAGTTTAGGCTCCCCGGCGATGCTTCCCAACACAGGAAAACGCACATGGCCAATCTTCTCATCAGCGGCGCCAGTGGCTTCATCGGCAGCTGGCTGACCGCCACCCTCAGCCGCCAGGGACACTCGCTCTACCTGCTGCTGCGGCAACCCGGGCAACTGCCGGCACTGCGCGCACAGTGCCAGGCACGCGGCGGCAACCCCGCGCACCTGCACGCACTCGCCGGTGATTTGCAGCACCCCGGGCTGGGGCTTGATGAGCCCCCGTTGCTCGCACGCGGCATCAGCCAGATCATCCATCTCGGCGCGCAGTTTGCCTGGGGCCTGCCGCGCGAGCAGGCCGAACGCTGCAATGTCGCCGGCAGCCTGGCCCTGACCCAGCTGGCCAGCCGCCTGCAGGCCCGCCTGCTATTGGTCGGCGGCTTCATGCTGGGCAACCCGGCACACCTGGCCGAACTGGGCATCGATCCGCAGCACCCCGCACACAGCGACTGGGACAGGCTGTACCGGCGCGCCGGCACCTATGAGGCCAGCAAGCTACAAGCCCACTACCAGAGCTGCGCCCTGGCCCGCCAGCTGCAAGTGCCCTACAACGTGGTCCACCCCGGCACCCTGTGCGGCCACAGCCAGAGCGGCCATCTCAATCCCAGCCAGCCACTCTACGAACTACTCGACAACCTGGCCCAGGGGCGCCTGCATGGCATACCCGGCAGCCCGGCACATTGGCTGCCACTGATCAGCGTCGACCTGCTCGTCGCGCTATTGGCCAGCCTGGTCGAGCGACCACTGGCCAACGGCAGCGAGCTGCTCGCCCTTGACCCGCACAGCCCCAGCCTGGGCGAACTGCTCGCCCTGCTCGCCGAGGAGCTTGACGTAGCGGCGCCCAGCCGATACGTCCCCATGGGCCTGCTCGCCGCACTGCTCCGCCTGCCCGGCGCCGAGCGTTTACTGCATAGCCGCCGGGAAAGCCTGGCCTTCATACGTCGCGAGCGCTACGACTGCACCCCACTACAGGCCGAGCTGCAGGCCCGCCAACTGGTCTGGCCTGACCTGCGCCAGACATTGCGTGCCAGCGCCCGGCACTACCGCGACAGCAGGTCGCAGGCAGCACAGTGCAGCGACACAGGCAGCCGGCATGGCAGAATGCGCGACCCCGACGCCGCGACCGACAGCCCCCATGAGCGATTTGACCCTACCGCGTAGCGCTGCACTGCGTTTCCATCCCGAGCGCGAAGCACTGTTCAACGAGCTGCATACGCGGCCCTTCCCCGTGCTGGCCACCCCTTCGCGCCTGTCGCACCTGGTGCTGCTGGCCGACCCGGCGCAGCCTGGCGCGGAATACCAGCACCTGCTGCGCCTCTGCGAACGCCACGCCGTCCTGCCACCCAGCGCGCAATCCTCCTGCTACTACCAGGACTTCGGTGGCTTCGAACTGCGCTGGGAGCGCCATACCGAGTTCTCCACCTATACCCTGCTGAGCAAGCAAAGCGACAGCGAACCCTTCCTCGCCAACGCCCTCCGCTTGCTGCCGGCCGACTGGCTCAACGAGCTGCCCGGCCAACTACTCAGCTGCAACCATCTGGAAATACACCCTGCTCCGGCCAGCGAATCCAGCCCGGACGACATGCGCCGGCACTTTGAGGGACAACGCCTGATCAGCGCCGAAGTCAGCGATGGCCAGGCCCGCCTGTGGAGTGCCTATCGCATCCACAGCGACGGCTGCGGACGCCTGCTGATCCATAACCGCAGCCTCAACCCCTGCCAGACTGGCCGTCTGGTGCGCAGCCTGCTGGAGATGGAAACCTACCGCATGATGCTGCTTCTGGCGCTGCCGCAGGCCAAGGCCATGGCTCCGCAGCTCAAGGCCATGGAGCGCCAGCTGGCTACGGCCATCCAGCAGATCAACCAGATCCAGAACCTGGCCGACGAACGTCACCTGCTCGGCGAGCTGGGCAGCCTGGCGGCCGGTATCGAGCAACTGATCGCCACCCACAACTACCGCTTTTCAGCCACCCGCGCCTATCACGAACTGATCAGCAACCGTCTGGCCGAACTGCACGAGCGGCCCTGCCCTGGCCTGCAGACCTTCAGCGAGTTCCTGCAGCGCCGCCTGACGCCGGCCTGGCGGACCAGCGAAGCCGCCGAGCAAAGCCTGAATGACCTGGCGCGCCGTGTGCAGCGGGCCAGCGAGCTGCTGCGCACGCGGATCGACCTGACCATCGAAACGCAGAATCAGCAGCTGATGCAGGCCATGGACAAACGCAGCCATACCCAACTGCGCCTGCAACAGACCGTCGAAGGCCTGTCGGTGGCCGCCATCAGCTACTACCTGGTCGGCCTGTGCAAGTATCTTGCGGAATCAGCCAAGAGCCTGGGGCTGCTGGCCGACAGCCAGCTGGCCACCGGCCTCGCCGTGCCACTATGCATCGGCCTGGTCTGGTTCAGCCTGCGCCGCCTCAAGCGCCGTCTCAAACTCGGCGAAGGCTGAGCCCCCCACCGACTAGACGCGGAAACGCGCCACCAGGCGCGTCAACTGCTCGGCGGTGACCGTCAGTTGCTGGCTGGCCTGCGCACTGTCATCGGACATCTGCGCGGCACGGTTGGACAAGGTATTGATGTCGCTGATATTGCGGGCGATCTCCTCGGTCACACTGCTCTGCTGCTCACAGGCCGTGGCGATCTGTGCAGCCATGTCGCTGATGCGTTGCACCGCCTCATTGGTAGACACCAGTGCCTGGTCGACTCCCGCGGCTTGCTCCACCCCGGCACGCGCCTGCTGACTACCCGCCTGCATGACGCGCACCGCCTGCTGAACACCGCCCTGCAGGCGCTCGATGCGCGACTGGATGTCCTTGGTCGAATCCTGCGTGCGTGCCGCCAGGGCGCGCACTTCGTCAGCCACCACAGCAAAGCCACGCCCCTGCTCACCGGCGCGCGCCGCCTCGATGGCGGCGTTGAGCGCCAACAAATTGGTTTGTTCGGCAATCCCCCGAATCACCTCCAGCACCGCACCAATGCTCGCCGTTTCCGCTTCCAGCTCGTGGATACTGGCCTGGGCCTGCTCCACTTCGCGAGCCATGGCGCGCATGGCCTGGATAGTCGCATTGACCGCCTGGGCACCCGCTTGCGACTGCTCACCCGCCTGACGGGACGCCTCGGCGGCCGCCTGCGCATTGCGCGCCACCTCATGCACCGCGGCGCTCATCTGCGTGGCGGCGGTGGTGACCTGGTCTACCGCCAGGTGTTCCTCCTGAATCACCTGGCGGCTCTCCGCCGCCGCCGCCGACAGGCCGCTGGCCGCGCGCGACAGCTCACCAGTCACCGCGCCTACTTCGCCAATCAGCGGCTGCAGCTTGTCGAGAAAGCGGTTGAACGCACGCCCCAGAAGACCCAGCTCATCGGCGGAGGCAACCTCGACACGCGCCCGCAAATCACCGTCCCCATCGGCAATTTGCTCGATCCGCTGCAACAGACGGTGCATGGGCCGGGTGACCAGCAGCGGGAACCCCAGCACCAGTACAAGGCAGCCCAACAGGCCCAGCGCCACCAGCAGTGACTGCTGCCACTGCACGGTCTTGCCCCGCTCGATGGCCGCCCGGCCTTCCGCTGCCGCCGCCTGGTCTTCCAGCTCACCCAGCTTGTCGATGGCATCGCGCATGGCCTCGAACTGCGCTTCGCTTTGCGCAAAGCTCAGGGCGCTGGCTGCCTGCACATCGCTCTGCGACAGCTGCAAGACCTGCCGGGACGTCTCCTGCCAACGGGTAAAATCCCGGTCAAATGCGGCCACCAGGCGCAACGCATCGTCGCCTGGACGCAAGTCGGCATACTGATGCACGCGTGCATAGGCCTGCTGCAGGTTTTCTGCATGGCTATCGCGCAGCGCCTGAAGATGTGCCGCGCTACCTGCACCAAGCAGGCTGCGCTCGGCCACAAAGGCCTGGTACAAGTCACGGTCGGCGTTCAGCAACAGACTGATGGCCGGCAGGTAACGCTCGGTCAGCCGCGTGCTCGACTCCACCTCCTGGCTGATGCCGCGCACACCCAGCCCTCCGGTCAACAGCAGCAAAACGGCCAGGCCGATGATCGGCAGGGCAATCTTCCAGCGAAACGCGAGATCAGCAAACAGGCGCAACATGGCAAGCTCCAGCAACACGACATGACAGGTGTTGCCTGAGCATAGCTGCTACTCGGCAGCGCTGCCTGCTGCCGGACGTGGCAGAGCGTCGCGGCGCGGGCCGCGCGCACTACCACCAGCCGTTATCGTCCAGACAGGCTTTCTTGTAGTAATCGATATTCGCACGCACCGCGAAAACCGCAGCAGCGCCATAACCCAAGGCGTTGGCCAGTGCATCCAGGCCGAAATACTCCAACGTCAGGCTCAGCGGAATGAGCACCGCCAGGCAGGCGGCAAACAGGCTAAGCGCCTTTTTCCACATGCCCTTGGCCAGGTAGTAGAAAGGCCCGAAGAGGAACCCCAGAATGTTGAAACTCACCTTGAAGCGCTCGCCGCCGCTCAAGGCCTGCAGATTCGGCAAACGCGGGCCACCGGCCTTGACCAGCAAGTGGAAGGTGCGTTTCCAACCGTCAGACACCGTCAGCGCATCAATGACCTGGGTCTCGTTCTGCCGGTTGGACAATTCCGCCTGGGGCGGGGCATACACATTGGCTTGGCTCACGCGTTTCTCCTTGCAGCGCAGCGGGGTGGACAAGGCCGGCATCACCGGCACGACGCATTCTGCGCGAGGCGCAGCAGACAAACCGGGCATGGCTCGCGAAACACGCCACTACAAATCCAGGCCACCCACATCGCCGCGCAGCAACCGCGCCACGCCACGCAGCAGCCCCAGCACGGCACGTACAGGCAACTCGATGAGCAGATCGAGGACATCCAGCCAGTCGGCCACCTCGCCCAGGCTGCGCCGCCTCGGCTTCACCCAGTACGCCGCCAGCAGGCAAGCCACTGCCAGCCCCAGCTGCAGCGCGCTGAACGGGCAGAACAGCAGATTCACCAACAGATACAGCCCGCTGGCAAACAGCCCCAAGGCCAGCAGCAAACGACCGTCATCCCACATGCCTGCGCCTCCATGAATCGCAATATGCCGACATCCCTGATCGTCAGGGCAGCCTCGATGGCCCGCTACTAGGCGGTTTACAAGCCCTAGCCCAAACTGAAGATCGGCCCATACATCGACACAGCCAGCAATACCAGGCTGGCCAGCAGGCCCAGCACGCCCGTCAGGCAGGGCACCCAGCCACGGCGTCGCGCCGCCGGCCAGCAGAGGAACACCACGACAAAACCCAGCGGCCACAGCCAGAGCAACAAGTAGTAGTTCAGCGCAAGCGCAGTAAGCAGGGGCAGGTGCTCGCCGAAGGCCTCGAAAATCGGCCAAAACGACGGCACCACCAGCGTCGGCAGCAGCGCCGCCAACAGCGAACACAGCAACCCCACAGCCAACGGAATCGCCACGGAGCGGGCCCTGAGCGGAGCAAGCTGCTCAGGGCCCGCTCCGTGGC